>CALATA010000004.1:0-589041 GCA_937888905.1 uncultured Sphingobacteriales bacterium | reverse complement strand
GTTTGTCGTTACTCTAAATTAACCCCAACTGTCAGATTAAGTCTCAACTAATACATTTTAGTATTTAAAGTGTTGTTGCACTAACCACTTTTACCTCCAAATTTTTCTAAGTATCTCTTATTAGTCTCATTTCCTGTTGCGATCCAGATTTTTCATTGAATGGTTTATAGTTCGTCTAATCTTACGGATAATTTTTTCTGAAAAATATAAACGTCTACAGAGAGTATATTTTTGAAAGGCCTGAAAATTTAGAAGAATTGGCTAAAGGCAGGAAGCAATTTGTGGTATTCTTGGAGGCCGGAAGTCAGACAGCTGGATTTAATTGTTAAATTCCAATTTATAACTTTCTAGAATTGAGGGTAGCGATCTGATCGGAAATAGGCCGGATCGCTGTTCTTCAGCAAGTGTTTTTTTCTCTATAGAATCAATGCTCATTTCAGTATGATATTCGCCTAATACATTGTCAAGTATGAGGAAAACCGCCGAGGTCCATTCAGGAGATGGATAAAATCCTTTTAGATGTAATTCTAATTCAAGAAGCCCATTGTTTTTTACATACCTAAAGAATACGTCATCGAGACTGATTAAAAGATTCTCGTATCTAATTTGAGCAATATTTTTTCTCGGTTGACGGAAAGCTACAATTTTCCAATTTTTAATTTTAGGGGCGGCTGCGACTAATTTCTCAACGAAGGGAAAAGCACTCTTTATTCCATCAGACGAAATTACTAATTCTCTACTTCCGTCGCTAAATACAGGGCTGAACTCAAACACTAAATCCTTATTAATAAAATTTAACTGGTTCTTCAATTGAGTAAATAAATTCATTTGATCTTTTTCAAATTCGAAATAGATCGATGCGTGTTGAGAAAACCAATCCCAAAATTTTTTTTCTTTACTTTTTCTTTTAAAAAAGCTCATAATACATGTTACGTTTAATACAAAATTACTTTTTTGTTGTAACAATAAAATAATGAAAATTTCCTCTTAAATCATATAGACAGGTAATTGAGCTGGTATTATATGGTGTTTTGATAGACCAGACGTAAGCAGGGCCGTATGCTTACTTTATTGCATCACTAAATATCAGTTATTAGAGTAGAAGTCAACTTTGGAATTTCCTGTTTTCAATACTCGAAATTCAGTAAGGGAGTTAGGATGTCGCCAGCAAAGTCTAACGTGAAGGGTGATCCATTCGTCAGATTCACGTCGTCCTGGAAAAAAGTAGATGAAAACTATCTATGACCTGGGAAAAATAAGGTTAGTGATATTGCACAATATTTTATTGCTACTATCGAGATTCTGAAATTCCGGTTTAGAGAACTTCGAACAGTATATTTCTGTAATTTTCTTGACGGGTTTATAAGTAATAGCTCGGAAGCTAGTCCCTCCGCTATCCATTTTGGCAATGAGTTTGTAGGAATAATGAATCAATCCTGACAAACGAGTAACATAACTTCATTATAATATTTTAGAAGACAAAATAAAAAAGACCGGCCCTAAAGCCGGTCTCTCCAATATATCTAAAAAAGATTTTAAAAAGCTTTCTTTTCCTCACCACTCGCCAATTGGATCATCGCTGTCAGCTCCTGCACCAGTTTGTCGTCGCTGCCATCGAAGCCCACCGCTTTGAAGCGGATCTTGCCTTCTTTGTCAATCACGAATTTGGTCGGAATACCTTCCACTTTAAATTGGGAGACCACTTTGTCTTCCGTGTCCATCAGCACGTCGAAGGTGTAGCTATTTTTCGTAATAAAGTCAGCCGCGTTTTTCTTTTTGTCGGCTACATTTTCCCAGGTGTCAATGAAGACAAATTTCACATTAGGGTCATCTTTGTATTGGTTCAGCGCTTTCTGCATGCCGGGGAAGGATGCCTTACAAGGACCGCACCAGGTGGCCCAGAAGTCTACTACCACTACCTTTCCTTTCAGATCAGCGAGGCTTACGGTTTTGCCTTCCAGGTTCACTAACGCAAAGGCAGGAGCTGCATCGTTCAGCATGGATTTACGCAGGTCTTCCAGCATTTTCACCTGACCGGCTTTTTGCAGGTTGGCCATGTAGTCGTCAAATCCGTCTTTCTTACCGTATGCTTCACGCAGGATCTCGTTGATCTTGCTGGTCGATTTACCTTCTACCACAAATTTTTCCAGTTGTGGTTTGTATGTTTTCACCGGTAAAGCCTTCGACGCTACGAGCGCATACGTATTGTTATAGTCCGGATTTTTTCCTTCGTTGATGTCGAACGTTGCTTCACGGATATAAGGAAGCGCGGTTTTGGATTTGCCGAGTTTGTACAGCACCATCGAGTAGGTGTCTGCATATTGACCATACGCATATTTGCGGTTGTCTTTCCATTGATCGGTGGTCATGTTATCGGGCTTGGGATCCGTGGGCTTTTTGTAATTTTTCTGTGCCCATTCCGTTGCAAATTTGGAAAGCTCCATCGCATATTGCAGGTTGCTGCTGTCTTCCTGCAGTTTCCAGGCAACACTGTTATAGATACCAGCTTTTGTCGCATCATCAAATCCTGCGGCGGCTACATAGTTTTTGAAACCATCCCAGTCTTTGGCGTTAGCATAAGCATTTGCCATCATCTGGCGGTAAAATGGAAGCGACCCTTTCAGTTGAGCCCAGTTGCTGTCTGAAGCCGAACGGCTTTCCAGCGCCTTCAGCAGTTCCAGTTTTTTGGCTACGTCTTTTTCTCCATAGAATTTATCCGCTGCTTCTCCCGCTTTCCAGGAACCGTTCGGGTATTTTTCTTTTTTCAATGCGTTGACCAGTTTGGCCTGTTGTGGTAACTTCAACACATTGTACAGGTTTTCCACCAGTGTGTAGTCGGATTCTTTTGTCAGTCCTTCTTTGAGGAGGCTTTCAATTTCTTTTTGCAGGATCGGCGATGCTTCCGCTTTTTTCTCGTTGTTCAGCGCGCGTGCATATCCAAACAGATTGGTTTTGCGGCTGGCTGGATAAAGGGCAAATTCTTTGTTGTAGGCTTCCACCGCGTAAGCACTGTTCAGGTCAACACCCGCACTTCTGCGGCCCATACCTGAATAGAAGGAGGCAAGACTGATATAGCTGCCGGCCTTTACGCTGTCGCCGTTATACAGGTTGGTGTAATATCCTTTTGAATCGTTGTGGTCGAATTTGTTATCTGCAGTGAAAGCAAATACCATCAGGTTGGCGGCGCTGTCCACCTTCACATTGCCAACCAGCTTGCCTTTGCTGCGGGTAAGCGGCACTTCCACCACTTTGGCCGAAGGACCACCATAGAAATAAATTCTTGCCTGGGGCAATGCCTGGATGCCGGTAAGGTCACCGCTTTGCACGTATTCGAAGTTAACGATGTCACCGGCTTTTGGTTTTTCAGGCGAATAGGAGAGCGCCTGCTGAGCCAATGCTGCAGAACTCAGGCTGGTCATGACCAGCGCATAAATTATTTTTTTCATCATGTAGAAGAAAAAGTTGATTGATAATTGGAGATAGAGCCCTTAAAGTTACCGATCCTTTTTTAAAATTGTTTCAAATAGTTTCAATATACGCTTGTATTCGTCCGTCCAGCTCGATGGCTCCACAAAGGCGTGATCTTCCATTGGATAGGAGGCCAGTTCCCAGTTATCCTTGCCCAGTTCGATCAGCCGCTGCGACAGTTTCACCACATCCTGGTAATGCACATTCACATCCACCATGCCGTGACACATCAGCAGATGATCCTTCAGTCCTGATGCATAATAGATAGGAGAGCTTTTGCGATAGGCAATGCTGTCGGTTTGCGGTTCATTTAGAATATTGGCCGTATAACCATGATTGTAGTTGGCCCAGTCCGTGACCGGGCGCAAAGCCGCGCCGGCTTTGAATGTACCCGGACTGGTAAACAGAGCCATCAGGGTTATAAAGCCGCCGTATGAACCGCCATAGATGCCAACGCGACTGGTATCTACTTTATACTGATGCCGCATGTATTCGATGGCATCGATATGATCCGTCAGGTCTTTGCCGCCCATGTGGCGATAAATACCGGTACGCCAGTTGCCCCCATAACCCGCACTGCCGCGATAATCCATGTCCACTACATAGTAGCCTCTTTGCGCAAGCAGATTATTGAACATGAATTCCCGGAAATAACTGCTCCACCATTTATGCGCATTTTGTAAATAGCCGGCGCCATGTACAAAAAAGACCAGCGGTGCGTTAGGCTTGGGATCGGTTGGTTTGTATATTCTGGCATAAACACGTTTACCATCGCGGGCAACGATTGTTGTCAACTCAGGCTTTTGCCATTGATATTTTTTAAAACTATCCGTCATCGCAAGATTCGTGATCTGCAACGGCGCTTTGCCAGCCAGTGCATCGGCTGTTTTTTGCAAGTACAGTTCCCAGGGTTGCACCATACCCGAATACAATACCGCCATCCATTGCTCGTCCGGCGACAAATAAACCTGGTGCGCACCTTCGGACTTCGTCAATTGAACAGTAGTCTTTCCATCCACTGACATGCGATAAAAATGCTTTTCGCCCGGATGAACTTTGTTTGTAGTGAGGTAGAAATTTTTCTTATCGATGGATAGTTGCGCCTGCTGCACTTCGTAATCACTTCCTGTAAGGGCTTTGCTTTTGGCTTGCGCAACATCATAGGTATATAAATGACTATAACCCGAGTATTCCGATAAGTACCAGAGATTCGTTTCATTGATCCACCCAAAACTCCCCTGGGAAGTGGCCGGGCCGCCGATCCAGGCATCATCATGCTGGCGCTCTACCAGTGACAATTGGCGGGAAGCCGTATCCCAGAGTACCAGCCATCTGTCTTTATTGTCCTGCGCACGGATGTCGAGCAGGAGTTTAGTTCCGCTGGCATTCCATTCGCGGCCATACACCATGGTCTCCCGCGGTTTTTTCTCTTTTTTATCTGTTACCGCCTTCGGATAGTCACTCATATAAGCCGGTGTATCATAGATGCCCGGCAGCGAATCCGTGGCCAGCTTCCATACCGTATCCCGCACGCTATCGTATAAATAAAAGGTAGTGCTGCGAAGCGGGCTGCCTACTTTGGTGCGCGCGGGTATATCAGTTGTATACCCCGATTCCGTTACATACGAAGGAACGATTGTCGTTTTGGCATTGACTTGCTTCACCAAACGATAAGTAATGAATCTGCCGTCGGGACTTGCCGCCGGATCCTGCAGTGTTTGATCACCGATGCTGATTTTGCGGAGCGGTTTGGATTGTGCGGCCCGGCGGGCTTCTTCCGCTGCCTTGCTTTTATCTGCACGTTCTTTCACTACCTGCATATAACTCAACTGATCTTTTTTCAACCATTCCTCTTCGGTTGAAGGCTTTGCCTGACGCTCGTTGGCTTCACCGGTTTGAAATTGTATCAACTGGCGCGTGCTGCCGGTTTGGATATCCCAGGCATACAATTGCTGGTTGCGTTGATATACCACCCGTGTATCAGTATAGGAAAAAGCGGGATTGCTCTCGATGTCCACCGTTTCCGTAATCCGCACCACACGGAATGGCTTTTGGGTAAAATAAAATACATCACCCTCGCGACTGAATACGCCGGCGGTTCTTTGTTTATTATAAGTAACTGCATCATCCCATATGATTTCCTTCTGGGAAACAGTACTCACGCGCTCCGGGGCAGGTTTCCGCGGATCGATCATATACAATGAGTCGGACGCAGCACGCACCGGGTTCCAGTCGAAATACAACCGCTCTCCGTTGACCGGCCACCGCGGGCGGGATGGTGAGGTGCCGATCCACGCAGGATCCTGCATGATTTGCTCCACGGTCAGGGGAATGGTCTGCTGCGCCTGTGATGCAAGGCCTGAAAAGATAAAGGCCGCCAAAATGATTCGTCTCATAAGCGTTCGATTGATCAGGCACCGTCAAGGATGTCCTCAACGCCTTCCTGGATTTTCTGGGAAATTTTCTCGGTAGGCACATCGTTGGCATCTCCGCCAAACGGATCTTCGATTTCTTCAGCGATCATCTCCAGACTGGCCAGTACATAGAATACAAAAGCCACTACGGGAATCACATAATAACCGAGACTGAACACATAGCCGAACGGCAGTGTCATGATATAAATGAAAATGAATTTTTTGATGAACACCGTATACGAATAGGGGATAGGCGTGTTCTTGATACGTTCGCAGGCGCCGCAGATATCGGTGAACGACTGCAGTTCCGCATTCAGGAAAAGTAATTGTTCACCCGTAATTTTTTTATCAACGAACAACTGGTGTATATGGCGATACATGAGCGAAGCTACCTGGTTGGGCACATGCTTTTCATGATCGATTGTTTCCAGGATGTTTTTGTGTTTGCTGTCGTCGAATAATTCAACACGGGTATGTTCGCTGCGCAAATGTTTATGAAGAACGCTTGCATAAGTCGGGATCATGGTGCGGAAAAAGGAACGTTCTTCCGGAAAGTCTTTTCCCAAAATGGTATCGAGCTTGAGCGCGAGGTTGCGGCTGTTGTTTACCAGGCTTCCCCAGAGTTTGCGGCCTTCCCACCAACGGTCATAAGCTGTATTGGTGCGGAATACCAGCAACATGGAAATGGCAAAACCGAGCAGGCCGTGCATGGCCGGAATACCTTTTACATAGCTGTTTTGCGATAATTGCCAGTATTCCAGTTCCAGAAAAGCGATCAGCCCGGAATAGGCGGCAATGCCGAGGATCAGCGGCGTAAGCTTACGGAATGTATCGGCTTTGTGAAAGCGAAAAATAAAGGAAAACCACTCCTTTGGGTTGTAGGATACCATGCAGGTAAATTTGTGGACCAAAAATAATTGCAAAAGAATTATCCCGGTTGTTTAATTTACTCCCATGAAAATAGCCGGATTTATCATTTTCCTTGTGTTATTGGTGATCGTTGCCGCCATGATCCGTTATGTCACCCGCCGGAAAGGCACGGCCGGGGACGGGCTGGATGCCGCCAGCATCAGGCCTTTGCTGGAAAAACACGTGAAATTTTATCAGCGGTTGTCTGAGGCGCAGCAACAGCAGTTTGAGCAAAGAGTGCTGAATTTTTTACAAAGAGTGAGCGTGACCGGGGTGGGAGTTACCGTCACCGAACTCGACCGCGTACTCGTCGGCGCCAGCGCCATCATCCCGATTTTTGCATTCCCCGATTGGCATTATACCAATCTCCGGGAGATTTTACTTTATCCCGAAACGTTTAATGCCGATTTCGCGCAGCGCGGACCCGACCGCGATATACTTGGTATGATAGGCAATGGACCGCTGCAACAAGTGATGATGCTTTCGCGCCAGGCCCTGGAGCAGGGTTTTGCCAATACCACCGACAAACGCAATACCGCCATCCACGAATTTGTGCACCTGATCGACAAGACCGACGGCGATACGGACGGTATTCCTGAAGCGCTTTTACAACATCAATATTCGATTCCGTGGATTCAGTTGATCCGCCGTTGCATACAGGAAATACTGCAGAACCGGTCGGACATTGACGTGTATGGCGCCACGAACGAAGCCGAGTTCTTTGCTGTAGTATCGGAATATTTCTTTGAGCGTCCCGAACTGCTCCGCGAAAAACATCCGGAACTATATGCGATGCTGGAAAAAATCTTTAAAAACGATATCGCCGGTCAGCGATGATCGGTGTACCGGTTGGGTGCTGCTGCGGCTTTGATAGCTGCATATTCCTCATTGGTAAGTTGCGGTACCGGTTTGGTTAATTCAGCTAATTGTTCCGGAGTGCGGATGCCGGTAACGGCAGAAGTGACAGCCGGATTTTTCAATACAAACTGTAAGGCGGTTTGCGCCGCGGAGCGTTCTGGTGAAGAATAGCGTTTGATTATCTCCTGCAATTGCCTCACCGTTTCTTTATCATAGCCCGTATAGTCGCGGGCTGGTTTACCCGCGAGCAGGCCCTGTGCCAGTGCACCGCGAACCAGTACGCTGATATCATTTTCTTTTAATAAGGAAAGGCAGGCTTCTTCGGGCCGGCGGTCGAGCAGGCTGTATTGCATCATCACGCTGCTGATAGGTGATTGCGCTACATATTCGCGGATCACATTCGGACGAATGGAGGAGATGCCATAATACCTGATCTTTCCCTGTTGCTGCAATTTCTCGAAGGTGGCGATGATCTCCGCACGCGGGTCGTCGATGGTGCCGCCATGCAATTGATAGAGGTCGATATAATCGGTTTGCAACCGCCGCAGGGATTCTTCAACAGACTTCAGGATGTGTGCAGGTGATGGATTCCAGTCAAGACCGCTGCCGTCCGCTTTCGGCACATTACCAACTTTCGTACAAAGAATGACTTTATCGCGGATACCGCGCAGGGCATGGCCTACGCTTCGTTCGTTTTGTCCTTTATCGTAAATATCCGCCGTGTCAAAAAGGTTAATGCCTGCGTCGATCGCGCCGCGAATCAGCGAATCGTTCACCGCCTGATCCTGCCCGAGCGACATGCAGCCGAATGAAATAACGGATACGTTGACCGAGGTTTTTCCCAATTGTCTGTATTCCATAAAACAGGTTTGCCAACAAAAACTTAACAGGAATGTTATAAACGTTATTGTTCCGGTTTCCCGGTGAAGAACTAATTTACGAGATCAAAGATACAACCATGAAAAACAAACAGCGACCTTACCGCTGGCTCCGACGTTCACTTCGCATTCTTATAACCTCACTGGTTGTATTCATCATCGCCTGCCTGATTTTTGACCAGTTTGTACAGTTCCGCAAGCCGGATGACGAACTGCGTAAAATGTTTACAGAACGCGGCATCGACGGCAAGATCGGTTATTACACGGCCAGGGGAAGAACATTGCGTTATGCCGTAGTAGGTGCCGATTCGTTGCCTACCTTACTGATGCTGCACGGTTCGCCGGGTTCCATGAGTTATTATGCCGGGCGATACGCCGATTCTTCCTTACAAAAAACCTTCCGGATGATCACGGTTGACCGGCCTGGATACGGTTATTCGGAACTGGGCAATCCGGAACCTTCGATCGGGGAACAGGCTGCATTGATCCGGCCTTTATTGGATAGTTTAACCAAAGCACATCACCCGGTGATCATCGCCGGCGGTTCCTATGGCTCTTCCGTTGCGTGTCGCCTGGCAATGGATTATCCTGAACTGGTGGATGGTTTGGTATTGACCGGACCGTCGCTGGGACCGGGCCTGGAGAAGATGTTCTGGTTCACTCCCATGATCGAGCATTGGTCGATCCGCTGGTTCATTCCGCGCATCTTCCGCTCGGCCAATACAGAAAAGATGCATCACAAAGAGGAGCTGGAAAAAATGCTGCCGCTATGGAAAAACATCCGCGTGCCGGTGGCCTATATGCAGGGTGCACATGATGAATTGATCGATACGGCTAACGCAGGTTTCGCCCGCGAACATCTCGTGAATGCGCCGTATCTCGATATTCATTTCTTTCAAAACAGGGAACACCGGTTGGCGCAATTTGAGTGGCCTGCTATCCGTGATGCTATTTTGCGTGTGTACGGCAAAGCATTACAGTTGCGTAACGGCGTACATTAACCCGATTCTTTTTCACCGTCGGAATTATCAACGTCTGCCGTTTTTTCGTCAGTCTCCGTTTCGGGTTTGATGATCTTTTTGGAAGCATGGCCGCGCGGAAATCCCGGGTAATCCTGATCGATCTTTTCATCAGAATGAGATGCCACCGATTCCTGGTCTTTCATCGGTGTATTTTCCGCACGCTTGCTCAGGTAGTTTCTAAAACGTTTCTTCTTCATATGGTTGTTTGCTTATAGGGACAAATTATTATGCCAGGAACAGCCGTAATAGGTAATAAATGGTAGGTTATAGTGAACAGCGGAAAATTCACGCAAAGACGCAAAGAACAGGCTGGCTGTTTACTTACAACTTATTACTTAAAACTTATAACTTCTTTGTAAACCGCATCACCGCAATATCTCCCGACATTAACTGCAATGTATTACCATCTGTCACATCATACTTATTCACCTTCTTAAGCGTGGAAAGAAAAACCTGTTCACCACTTCCTTTGCAGGCCTTTTCAGTTTGCGTAATGTCGCCGGTTTTCCATTCGTGACCGGTAATGGTCAACGGAGCGGAGAAACTGTTACAACCGGTGTTGCCGGAGAGATTGCCGGAGGCATCCAACTGTATCTGTGGTTTGTTTTCAGGATATAATCCGTCGAATGCAATGCGCGGACCAGTGATGTAATTGAGCACCCAGGTGCCTTGCAGATGTTTGGTGGTATCGGCCGATAACTGATCGGGGGCAACCGGGGTAGTTTGCTGAACGATGGGCGTGTCTTTACCATCAGCAGTTGATGATCCGTTTGTTTTATCGGTGTTGGTGCAGGCCGCCAGACTAAAGGCTAGTATTGCGGTGGAAAAGGTGATTCGGCTAAGCATAATCGGTTTTTTATTAAAAATAAAGAAATGTGTAACGTAATGGGGGAACTAACTTTCCGTGCCGTGGCATAATTTTTTATCTACATTCAGGGAATAAACCATCCTGTTATGCAAAAGACAAAAAACCTTGCCATGCTTTGTCTGCTGGCAATTGTAGCACAAATCATACTCGCTTACGGCACACAATCGCAGTTAATCAACGAAAACAACGTAGGCGACGTATCGGATCGTTACGACTCCTTCTTTACACCGGCGGGCTTTACGTTTGCTATTTGGGGCGTTATTTACACAGCCTTGCTGGCTTTTACGATAAGGCATTTGATTGTCGCCTTTACAAAACCGTATGATCACCCGGGTAATGTCGACATCCGCAAGGCCGGTGGCTGGTTTATCGTCAACAATTTGCTGACCATCGGCTGGCTCATCGTCTGGACTTCAGGCAATGTGGCGGTAGCTGCAGCATTGATATTGGGCCAACTCGTTACCCTGATCGCTATTCATGGACAGCTTCACATCCATCAACCCAACGAGACCGCTGGCAGTAAAGTATTCACGCAATTTCCTTTGAGTATTTACCTGGGCTGGATCAGTATCGCCACGATTGCGAACCTTTCCATTTTTCTTGTGTCCAAAAACTGGGACGGTGCAGGTATTGCTGCTGTTAATTGGGCGCGCATCATGATTGGCGTAGCAGGTTTATTGAGTCTGTTCATGATCTTCGCGCGCAGGAATGTATTCTTTGGGTTGGTCGTTGTTTGGGCATTGTACGGCATCATTTCCAAAAGACAGGAGCGTGGCAATGCAGAAGACCAACTGGTGATACAAGCCGCATGGATCGTATTGGGCATCGTGGCGGTTTGTTGCCTTGCACAATTGATCCGCAACCTGGCTGTTGCCAAGCGTTACCGGTTGACAAACTCACCTTTTCCGCAACAGCAGGAATCGTTGAAGTGAATGGTCAATGGTGAATAGTGAATGGTGAATAGGAACTTGCTGAGGCCGATACTTCGGCCCGCGAAGCCTCACTTCCGGAATAACATCCGCTCGATATTGCGGTCTTTCAGTTCGGGCTCCTGGCGATTTTTGTTGAATGCTTCAAAATGTGCTTTGATAAAAGCCGTTAAGGGTGTAGCGATGAAAGCACCCATGATCCCGAATGCCGCCGACATCAGCATCAACATCAGCAGGATCGATACCGGATGAATTTTCATCGTATTGGAACGGATGCGTGGCAGTATCAAATCACCGATGATCTCGTCGAGGACGATATAAAAACCGGCTGTCCACATCGCCAGGGTCGGAGAGATGGTTAGTGCGATGAGAATAGGAGGTACTGACATGATATAAAATCCGATCCGCGGAATAAGCTCCGCAAAAAAAGTGACACCCGCCCAAACCCATACACCGGGAATCCCCATAAAGTACAGGAATATCCACACTATCGTTGCGCGGATAGCACCGGCAAAAATGTTGGACCACATCCAACCGATCGTCATTACGGATGCATTGGCAAAAGCTTCTGCTGCGGTATCTCTTTTTTGTGTAGGAAAAAAAGAGAGATACAAAGCCAGCAGGGGACGCGGATTAATGAGCATATAAATCACCAGGCAGAAGAAAAAGATCACCAACAGTATGCGGCTTGCCACCCCCATAAAATACTGACCGATGCCGAAAAAAAGCGTCGATGCAGAAGGCATATCAGCCTTCAATGCTTCGGGTGTCAACGGATTTGATTCTTCCGTCACCTGGTCGCCCAGCCAGCCCGACAACATCGTCCGCAGTTGTTCGATGTATCCCGGAAGATTCGTGGCCAGCAGTTTCACCTGCGTCACAATTTTAGGCACTACCATCCATCCGATCAGTCCGAGAAAGACGATCATTCCAAAGAACACCGCCAATGCCGCCCATGTCCGCGACCAGTTACGTTTTTCCAGCCAGGTCACCGGTGCATTCAGCACGATCGTAAATACAATCGCGAAGAAAAACAACAACACAACCTGCAACACTTCGTGCAAAAACCAGATTCCGATAAACAGTGCCGCAGCGAGGTAGAGAAGCCGTTGCAGGGAACGGTAGGTGACATCGGTCATGTATTCAATTTACGCATAGTCAGGCAATTCCCGTTCCGAAAACTTTCACGGGTTCGCGGAGAATGGTGCGCAGTTTTTCGGGGGCCGTACGCCGGAAATCGGAGAGATAGATTTCGTGATGAAAGCCATTCCTCCCCATTTTTTTATCCGACATGTATTCCTGCAGCCTGGCCAGCGTTTCAGGTTCTTTGTCGAATGGACCGGTGTGCAGGATCTGCACCACGTCGCCCTCTTCCAGCAATTCAAAAGCGGGTGGCTCTACGCCCGCGATCTGCCTTTTGCCGGCGATGGCTTTCCAGGTGGCTGCCACGGATTCCGCCGTTACAAAAACAGGCAGCCGGATCAGCAGTTTGTACTCCCACACGTCCCGCGGGATTACTTTAGGCGCTTCCGATACCGGAGGTGTACCCCAGCGTTCCTCGTCGTACCACCAAAGTCCCTCGAGTTTGGCCACCACAAAATCCCGGTTTTCTTCCTTGTACCGGAACTTAACAGCGTAAATCAGGCTGTACAGCAGTTGTACCCGTTCCGCGAAAGCCTTGCCCGACGGATCGCCCTGGCCGGAAACGGATAAGTAGGGCAATGGCCCCAAACGCAGCATGGACGGGTGTCTTGTAGCGCGGTAGTAGTCCGGATCAGTCTTGAGAAGGTCTGTTTTTTCCATAAAATTTGCCTTTTTACAAAACTCGCCCCGGTGAGTGTCAACCCTGTGGCAACAGCTCCCGGCAGCCGCAAGAAAAAAGACCGTTTTCTTCCCACATGTTTTCCCCGCAGCTTGTGCATAAAAGGGGTGAAAGGCCTCCTTTAATCTGCCCGGTTTGGCTTATATTCGCCGCCTGACTAAATCTGAAAGTTGTGAGATTAAAGAGTTTAGAAATCAAGGGCTTCAAAAGCTTTGCCGACAAGACGGTTGTGAACTTCGACGACAACATTACCGGTATTGTGGGGCCCAATGGTTGCGGAAAATCCAATATTGTTGACAGCATCCGCTGGGTGATCGGCGAACAAAAGATCAGCCAGTTGAGGAGCGAAAACCTCGACAGTCTGGTATTCAACGGTTCCAAGACCCGTTCCGCCAGCGGCCTGGCCGAGGTGAGCCTCACTTTTGAGAACACGCGGAACCTGCTGCCGACAGAATTCAGCACCGTTACCATCACCCGCAAATTCTACAAAAGCGGGGAGAGCGAATACCGCCTCAACGACGTGCAATGCCGTCTCAAGGATATCCAGAACCTGTTCATGGATACCGGCATTTCCACCGACTCCTATGCCATCATCGAACTGGGCATGGTCGACGACCTCATCAAAGACAAAGACAACAGCCGCCGCCGCATGCTGGAACAGGCTGCCGGCATTTCCATCTATAAAACGCGGAAGAAAGAAGCCCGCCAGAAACTCGATGCGACCGAGCAGGACCTCGCCCGTATCGAAGACCTGCTGTTCGAGATCAACAACCAGTTAAAGGCACTCGAAAGCCAGGCAAAAAAGGCGGAGAAATACCACGAGATTAAAAAAGATTACCGCGAGATCAGCATCGAACTGGCCAAAGCAGCACTCGAAGGGTTCAACCTCACATACAAAGACCTTACAGAAAAGCACGAGACCGAAACCGATAAGAAAGTACGCATGGAAGCCGAAATCGCCACAGCAGAAGCGGCACTCGAGCAGGAGAAAGTCGGTTTCATCGAAAAAGAACGTGCGCTGCAAAGCATGCAACATACGTTCAACGAACTCGTACAACAGGTACGCACCCGCGAGAACGAAAAGAACCTCGCAGCCCAACGTCTCGAATACCTCAAAGAACGCGAAACAAGCCTGAAAGCATTCCTGGAAAAAGCAGGCGGCCAACTGAAAGGCATCGACGAAAGCATTTTATTCACCAGCCTGCAAATCGAAGAAGAAGAGAAGGCATTTTCAGGCTTTTCCGATCAACTGGTGAACCTGCGCGAAGAGGCTGACGCACGCCGCAAAGTGCTGGATGAAAAACGCCAGTCACTTGACCTGCTCCGCAACGAATACCAGCAGGTACAACGCAACCAGTTCGACGCAGAGAAAAAAGTGGCCGTTGCCGACACCTCCGTTCAAAACCTGCAACGCGCCATTCAGCAAATAGAAGACGAGCGCGAACAACGCGACAGCCAACTCCGTCAACTGGACGAAGAACGGCTGGTTCGTGAAAAGGAACTGGAGGTGAAGAAGACCGACCTTGAGCAGTTGCAACGTCACCAGGAACAAACGCGCGAACAAATTCTTCAGACTCAATCCGTGCTCGAAGAACTGCGAAACGAACTGGCGGAAGAAACACGCAAACTTGATTCAAAGAAAAACGAACACGACCTGCTGAAAAGCATGATCGACTCGATGGAAGGATATCCCGAAAGTGTGAAGTTCCTGCACAACAACACCGGCTGGAATCATACCGCGCCGATCCTTTCCGATATTCTCTACGTAAAAGAAGAATACCGCACCGCCCTCGAAAATGTGCTGGAGCCTTATCTCAGCTATTATGTAGTCAACAACCTCGAAGAAGGACTGCAGGCTGTGCGACTGCTCGACGATCACAAGAAAGGAAAGGCCAACTTCTTCCTGCTCGATAAGATCAACGAACATGCACATGCCGCGGCCGATCACCAACTGGAAGGCGGCATCGCCGCACTCGATGTAGTAGAAGTAGAGGAGAAATACCGCCAGTTGGCCGTACACCTGTTGGGTAACGTGTTTGTAGCCGAACAGGAAAGCGCCTTACAAAACAGCAACGGTTTTGTGGTGATCGAGAAAAGCGGCAAATATGTAAAAGGAAAATATTCTCTTACCGGCGGTAGTGTTGGAATGATCGAAGGCAAGAAGATCGGACGTGTGAAGAACCTGGAGAAACTGCGTGAAGACATCGACCGTCAGCACGAAGTAGTGGAAGGTTTGCGTGCACAGATCCAGGCGCGCCACAACGAAGTGATCGCTTATAGCGAAGACCTGCGTGAAGCGGCACTCCGCGAAACGGAAAAAGAAATTCAGCAACTGACCAACCAGGTATTTGCTTTACAGAACAAAATCGAGAACCTGCAAAGCCTGCAAGGCAGCAGCCTGCAGCGACTGGAAGAAATGACCATGCAGATGGAACAGACGCAGCAATCTGTGCAGGGTGTGCGCGACGACCTGGCCATCCTCAACGAACAACTGCAGTCTTATCAATCGCGCCTGGCTGAAATGAACGAAGACTTCCAGGCATCTGAGCAGGGTTATAACGAAGCCACACAGCAATACAACGAATTCAACCTGAATGTTACGCGTCAGCAAAGCAAGATCACCGCGCTGAAGCAGGAACTGGAATTCAAAACCAACCAGCTCAACGACCTGAAACAGCAGATTGAAAGCAATACCGCTCAACTGGCCGACACATCAGGTAACATCGACGAATCAGCTTCCACCTTGAAAGGATTGGAAGAAGGATTGGTAGAACTGATGCGCCGCCGCGAGGAAGAACAGCAAATACTGAATGAGGCGGATCAGACTTACTACAACATCCGCAATCAACTGAGCGAAAAAGAAAGCGAGCTGCGTCATAAAGTAAAAGACAAAGAACAGGTGGAACACCTGCTTGCGGCCATCAAGGATAAACTGAACGAACTGAAACTGCAGCTCGCCGGTACCAAGGAGAGACTGAATGTAGAGTTCCGCATTCAACTGGAAGATATCCTCGACGAAGAGCGTAGCGGTGATGTACCGGTAGAAGAATTGCAGGAGAAAGCCGATCGCATGAAGAAACGCCTCGAGAACCTGGGCGAAGTAAACCCGACGGCAATCGAAGCGTTCACCGAAATGAAAAAGCGTTACGAGTTCATCGTTGAGCAAAAGACCGACCTTGTAAACGCCAAGGACAGCCTGCTCAAAACCATCGAAGAAGTGGAAGCAACGGCTAACCAGAAATTCCTCGAAACATTCAACCAGGTGCGCGATAACTTTATCAAGGTATTTAAGACCCTGTTCACCGAAGATGACCATTGCGATCTGATACTCGATAATCCGGAGAACCTTGCCGAAACAGGTATCGATGTAGTAGCGCGTCCGAAAGGTAAACGCCCGACCACGCTTACCCAGCTCAGTGGTGGTGAGCGTACACTTACCGCAACGGCGCTGCTGTTTGCGATCTACCTGATCAAGCCGGCACCGTTCTGTATCCTCGATGAGGTGGACGCCCCGCTCGATGATGCCAACGTTGGCAAATTCACCAACATGATCCGTCAGTTCAGCGACAACTCACAGTTTATCATCGTTACGCACAACAAAACAACGATGAGTACGGTGGATGTGATTTATGGGGTTACCATGCAGGAGCCGGGTGTGAGCAAACTGGTGAGTGTGGACTTCCGCAATTTGCAGCAGAGTCAACAGAATTGAGTGGTAAGTTTTAAGTTATAAGTAAACAGCCGTTGCCTGCGTGATACCAGTAACGCGTGCTCGCAAAGGCGCAAAGTAATTGAGCCGAACTAATGGACTTATTCATATCAAAAAAGCCAGGAAAAATTCCTGGCTTTTTTGATATTCACGATTGACCATTCACGCGTTTCTGTTAACGCAATTGAGATCTTCGAACGCCACTTCGAGACGTTTGATGAAGCTCTCTTCGCCTTTGCGCAACCATACACGTGGGTCGTAGTATTTTTTATTGGGAGAATCGGGGCCTTCGGGGCTACCGAGTTGTCCCTGCAGATAACCTTCGTTCTTTTTATAATTGTTGAGTACACCTTCCCAGAATGCCCACTGCAGATCGGTGTCGATGTTCATTTTAATAGCGCCATAACTGATGGCTTCGCGGATTTGGTGTTGCGGAGAACCACTGCCACCGTGGAATACGAAATAGACAGGTTTGGGGCCTGTACCGAATTCCTTTTCGATATGCACCTGGCTGTTGTGCAGGATTTCGGGGCGGAGTTCCACGTTGCCGGGTTTATAAACACCGTGCACGTTACCGAAAGCTGCTGCTACGGTAAAGAGACGGCCCACCTTGCTAAGCTCTTTCACGGCATAAGCCACATCCTCAGGCTGTGTGTATAATTTGGAGTTTTCCACGTCGCTATTGTCCACGCCGTCTTCTTCACCACCGGTAACGCCGAGTTCGATCTCGATGCCCATACCCAGCGGCTGCATGCGTTTGAAGAATTCAACGGACGTTCCGATATTTTCCTCGATGGATTCTTCGCTCAGATCCAGCATATGCGAACTGAAAAGGGGCTGGCCTTTTTCCTTAAAATATTGTTCACCGGCGTCGATCAGACCGCTGATCCAGGGCAGCCATTTTTTAGCCGCGTGATCGGTATGCAGTACTACCGGAACGCCGTAATATTTTGCAACGTTATGGATATGAAGCGCACCGGAGATGGCGCCGGCAATATTTCCCTGCAGGTTGTCGTTGGGCATGCCTTTTCCGGCAATGAACTGTGCACCGCCATTGGAAAACTGGATAATTACGGGCGAATTAACTTTCGCGGCAGTCTCCAGCGTGGCATTGATGGTGTTAGTGCCGATTGTATTTACGGCAGGAAGGGCAAACTGATTGTCTTTGGCATCTTTGTAGAGTGCTTCCAGGTCGTCTCCGAAAAGCACACCGGCTTTGTATTTGCTCATATCATTTTTTTTAGCGATGCTAAGGTAATGGTATCGCGGGGTTTAAAAAAAAGAAACAGGTTACACACATACCGGAATTATTTAGCATTTATTTATGTAATCGGTACGGACGGCACATCCTTTCCCCAAACCATCTTCCATGCGCCGATTAGCCGTATTCATTTCCCTGCTAGTTTCCTTACCTGCAATAGCGCAGCAACCACTTTCCAAGGCACGCAGGTCAGGCTGGCAGACGTTGATCTACCGGATACCGGCCGATACCGCGGAAAAGTATATCCGGAAAACGGTCGTTTACCCGGATCGCTATCTTTCCCAGACACCCTTTGCTACCGCGCTAAGCGATACGTTTAAAGCGGAGACATTGCCGGTTGGTACCTACCTGATCGTTTCCACCGCCAACAATCAACTCGTTACCGAAGTATACTGTAAGAGTAATCTTGCAGCCATGCCACTCAATGACCGGCACCGGGTGTTGCTGGAAGTCAGGAATGAACGGACAGGGCAATATATCAGCAATGCAGTGGTAACGGTAAATGGTAAGCCTGCACCCTACAATGGAGCTGCGAAAGCCTATCGCATAACAAGCAGAAAACCCGGTGATGCATTGATCAAAGTGACTGTACCGGGTGATACGCTGCTGGTCGATCTGGTGAATAACAAAGATGATCCGCCGCGCGTATGGTCGCAATGGTGGAAAAATTTCGGTAACGGCCGCGCCGGAAAGGTTGTTTCATGGCCCGTTATAAAATTGAAAAGGTTTTTTGCCGGCTCAGGTAAATACCGGCACAGGTCCAACAAAAACGCGAACGCCGGCACCGGGTATGTCTTGTTCAATCAGCCTAAATACAAACCGCAGGACACGGTTAAGCTAAAAGCCTATATCCTGAACCGCAAATGGAAACCGCTTAAAGGAACGCTTGATATTTATATCCAATACTACGACAAGCAATACATCGATAAGAAACTCGCCACCTTGAAATCCACTACGGATGGTGCTTATATCTATGAGTTCCTTCCGGGCGATTCTTTGCCGAGCGATAAACAATACACGATCGTTTTTAAAACGGCAAAAGGACAGCGGCTGCTTTCGGGTGGTTTCAAAATAGAAGATTATGTATTGGATGAAGTAGCTTCTTACAAATTACGCGCAGACAAAGAGGTTTATACAAGACGCGACACGCTCAGCATTTTTGCCGCAGCGAAAGATGTGAACGGATTGGCCGTGATGGATGGACGCGTTAAATTTTATGTGTTAGCGGGCCAGATCAACAACTGGTATGCCGATCGCGAATTTGTACCCGATACGCTCTGGCGCGATGAGAAACCTTTGGAAGTGAATACGGAAACGCGTTTTGATTTTCCGCTGAACACAATACCGGCAGTTGACATGCAGTTGGAACTGGTGGCGGAGTTTCGCAACAGCAACAATGAACTGGAGGAGAAACGGGAAACGGTCAGCTTCCTGCACCAACAACATACCATCGATGTAAAACTGGAAGGCAAAAGGCTGATTGCGCATTACCTGAAAGATGGTCAATCAACACCAGCATCCGGTTGGGTAAAAAAGCAGGAAAGAGAAACAACCGATGCTATTTCATTTCCCTACGAAACAGACATCGATCCTTATACAAGCTCTTATTTATTTACAACGATAGCAGGCGATGACAGAAGAGTGATCCGCGAAACATTTGAACCGGAGAGCTATCAGCTTATATTCAACCGCATTCAGCAACATGACACGGCAGGTTTTACACTAGACAATCCAAACCGGATACCGGTTCATTATACTATTTTGAATAATAATAAAGTAGTGAATTACGGTGCCGACAGCGCAGCGGTTATTACCGGAAAAATTATAATCCCGACGGGCAAAATTTACACGTTAAAATGGTCGTACTGGTGGGGTGGTGAAGAAAGAACCGGCATGCAAAGTCTTGCGCGATTGGATAAAATCTTACAGGCAGATATCAGCGGTGCCAGCACTATTTATCCCGGACAAACCGATACCCTTAAAGTAAAAGTGAGAGACTATCTCGATAGAAAAGCCGGCAATGTAAACCTCACGGCGCTCAGCTATAACGGTCAGTTCGGTGATAATATCCGTGTACCGGAGCCGCCGTATCTGAGAAAATACAGGTGGCGGGGACAGATATTATTGGGCAATTATGAAACGGAAGAAACCGGCCTCATCCTGCGCCATCCATTGGGGAAAAATACAGGCTGGATCAAAAAGCTTTCATTGGATACAATGGCCTACTACAAGCTATTGTTTCCTGAAAAGCCGTATCGGTTGGAAGCCACGCTGATCTCGGATTTTACACCACAACTGGCTGTATATGCCGTGCAAAAAGGTATTCCGCAGGAAATATATTTATTGTACCTCAACCGCCAACTCGCTTACTACAATGGCGTTACCGATAAATCTGTTTATGCTTTTCCCGTGGCACCGGGTTATGTGCAGATCGGAATTCGTTTGCGTAATAAATATATCCAGATCGACAGCGTTTACATGCAGCCTTATTACAAACAGGATATAGCTTTTGATCTCGACAACCTGCCTGCCAATGCACAGGTAAAAGAAATGCCGGATGCTTATACCGGTAATGAACGGCTGCAGATCGAGACCTCCATCTGGCAATTGCAAAATGATTCCCGAACCAACAACGCTTTTGTATGGCAGCGGCACAAACTGGTATACATCGGTTATGGTCGTCCGCACCTGATCGGGCCATTTTTGCCGGGAGAGAATTTACAATATTACAAGCCCGATGATTTTGCTTTTAGTTTTCCCTTTGAAGTGGGTTATGAGTATAAACTCACACCCGGTATTGCACGACTGGAAAAGAAAAGCATACTGGGCAATGAAGAAAAAGTGAACCTTCCGATTGTTGCCAATACGGCATGGCCATTGGGAGATACGATTGTTGCACCGCCGGCAATGCGATTGGCAGCGCCCAAACCACGTATAGCACGGTTACGAGCGAACGATTATTCTTACCGGTCATCACGCAATCCGGATGACAACGGCAAGATGTTGGTAAAAATGCCAAAGGATTCTTCGTTTCAATACGGCATTCTTTATAACCTAGCTGAACCTGATGATCCGAAAATAAGAAGGTATGATTTCAACCGGTACACGCAATTGAAACCCGGTCTTTATAATCTCATCCTGGTTACCCCGAGTGGCAATTTTGCGGTGTACAATAATCTTGATATCAAACCCGGAGGCACCTTGTGTGTGAAAGTAGATTCGGTGCGCTACGATTCAACGAACACCTATGTTGCAGCATTGCTCAGACAGTATGAAGTTGAAGACAGCATGGCGGTCGAGTATGCAAGACGGGAAGCTGCAGGAAAACCAAAACCGGAACCACAGTTGATTTTACCGCGCGGATCAGCCAGTATAAAAGGGGTGGTGGTGGATGCAAAAGGTCATAAGCCGGTTTTCAATGCATCCGTTTATCTTAAAGGATACCGGGGAGGGACTGTAACGCGTGAAGACGGAAGATTTGTGATCGACAGTATAAGCCCCGGAAAATATATATTAGTTGTGGCGGCAGTCGGGTACATTACTTACGAAAGGGATGTAAAAATAGAACTTGTTTACACCGATAACATGACGGTTAGCCTTGAAGTCAGCGAAGGCGCTCTGGATGAGGTTGTGGTAACCGGATACGGAACACAAAGAAGAATGTCCGTTACAGGAGCGGTGTCGGTTGTGTCTTCCGAACAACTGTTGCAGGGAAGAATACCGGGTATAGACGTTGGGACGCCGGGAAGTACATCTCAAATCACGATACGGGGCATTTCATCGATCAACGGCAATCAAAAGCCATTGTACGTGATCAACGGCATCATGATGGAGGAGCTCCCTGCCAATATGGACCTGTCAAATGCACAGATGAACATATTAAAAGGGGAGGCGGCCGCTGCCTTATATGGCGACAGAGCTGCCAATGGTGTGATCGTCATCACTACCGCTGATTTCCAAACAGGCATCCGGGAGAAATTCAGAGACTATGCGTTCTGGCAACCCAACCTGATCACGGATGAGAACGGCGAAGTTTCCTTTACCGTTACCTATCCCGATAACATTACCGGCTGGCACACCTATGTAGTGGGCATGGATAAAAAACGACGCATCGTTAAGACTGGTATGTTCGTTAAATCATTCAAACCGGTATTGGCACAATTGTCCGCTCCGCAATTCCTAACGGAAGGAGACTCGGCTGTTCTTATTGGCAAAATGATCAACTACACGACCGATGACGTGTTGTTGCAGACTTCGTTTGGATGGAATGGCCAAAACAAAAATTTGCATAACACATCGCTGAAAGCAAATGCTTCGGTGATAGAAGAATTGCCCATCACTATTGCCTCCACCGACACCGTATCGGCACGTTTTGAGATCAGCACTGCCAACGGCTACAGCGATGGAGAGCTGCGCCGCATTCCCGTTGTGCGCAAAGGCACTGTGGAGGCAAAAGGTGATTTCTGGGCGCTTGGGAAAGACACGGCATTTTCTTTTACCCCGTTGGCTGATGCAGCACAAGTGGAGATTTATGCGCAGAACAATACACTCGATGTATTGCTCGATGAAATAGAAAAACTGAAAGAGTATCCTTACTACTGCATGGAGCAAACCGCTTCCAAATTGACCGGACTGGCCATGGAACAGAAAATAAGAGCCACCTTAAAACAGCCTTTTAAGCATGAAAAGGAAATGCAGCAGTTGCTCAACCGGCTGCAAAAATCGCAGCGCTTCGAAGGCAGTTGGGGCTGGTGGCAGAATGGCGTGACCAATGCCGTCATCACGAATTATGTTACGAGAGCGTTGTTGCCATTCCGCAGTCAACCGTTGATCGAAACCAACGTGCGCAACGCACTGCTTTATTTGCAAAACAACCTGCGGCTGATGGACCGTTATGCACTGCTCGATGCATTGTACACCATGAGCGAGGCCAAACACGAAGGTGAATATGCTTCCTGGCTGGCGAAAATTCCATTCGACTCCATCAGCCTGCATCAGCAATGGCAAATGGTGAAAATCGAACAGGCGCAACAATTACCTTATAAGGTACATCTCGCGTCACTGATGCGTAAACAGATCCGTACAATGCTCGGCGGATTGCATTGGGGAGCCGATTCATATAATTGGAGTGCCAATGCGGTGGCCAGCACCGTACTTGCATTTAAAGTGCTGGAAAAAGAAAAAGGGTATGAAAACGAGTTGAATACCATCATCCAGTATTTTCTCGAACGCAGAAAGTCAGGTCGATGGACCAACACTGTTGAATCGGCTACGATTGTTTCTGCGATCCTGCCGCGATTGCTGCAAGAACAGAAAGATTTTACATCAAACGCCTCACTGGAAATACAGGCGGGCACTACCATCCGCACAACTGAATTTCCTTTCAAAACAACGATAACCAAACCCGCAACGCCAGTCGATATACGCAAGAGTGGCGGCGGCCTGTTATACCTCACTTGCTACCAGCGCTTTTTTAATACCCAACCCGAACCGGTGACGGATAAATTCCAGGTAGCATCCTGGTTTGAACGCAGCGGCCGTCCGGTAGGGGAATTAAAAGCCGGTGAAAGCGTTATACTGCAGGTGAAAGTGACGGTGAATGAAGACGCTGATTATGTACAACTGGAAATTCCCATCCCGGCTGGTTGTACCTATGGCAACAAACCACAAAACTGGATCAATCATGCCGAATACCTGAAAGACAAAACGGTCATTTTCATCGAGCGCATGGCCAAAGGTGAACACCATTTTCAGCTTGAGCTTGAGCCGCGTTACAGTGGTGTCTACCACCTGAATCCCGTGCGCGCGGAACTCATGTATTTCCCTACATTCTTTGGAAGAAATGAAATGAAGCAAACGACCATTGATAAATAATTTGCCTGCTTGTAGTAACTTAATACTTACTACTTATTCTTAAGCCGGCGTGTTTTTTCCTGGATCAACAGCAGGTTGTCTTTCAACATGAGTTTGAGGTGGACCTTTAATATCTGTCCCATGGAACGGCAGCGGTCGAAAGCGTTGGTGTTAAAATAGGCATTCAGTTCCTGACGCAGGTTGTCGGTTTTTTCCGGCGTGGAAATGATATCGCGCGACATGATATTGAAAAGATCCATCAACCGGAATCTGGAAGCCGCCACACGGAAAGCCATGGCCGAACGTTCTTCCGCCTGGTATTGGTCGATCGATTCTTTGTTGAGCTGCTGCAGTGTCATTTGCACCAGCGGATTATTTTCCTTGAAGAATTGCGGAAGATACATGTTCTTCCGTCCCTCATATACCTGCTGATCGAAGTCGATGGCGCGGATGCGGTATTGATAGTCTTCGATATCAGGCGTTACTTCCACCACGAAATTGTAACTGCGCATATCGCCCAGCAACCGCACGAAACAACGTTCATTGAATTTCACAAATTCTTTCGCGAGACGTGTTTTATTGGTTTCCGGTTTGCCGAGTTCCTGTTTGATAAACACATCGCCCGGAATACCGGGAATATGTTCTTCCACCAGCGTTGACCCATGTGTAAAAAAAGTGATCCGGTTGGGCGAAAGAATGTGTTCCAACTCCAGACCGTAAATGCGCGAGGCATCGGTGATCTTGATATAGTAGTGGTCGTAATTGGCGTTGAATTTATTGACGATGCGGATGCGGAAAGGCATGGAGTTGCCGAATGTGCAATAGTCAATGCGCGCCACATCCAACTGATCGATAAAGGTGAGGTCTCCTTCTGTTTTTAATACCGCGTAAATGCGCACGAGCCCTTCACGCAAATATTCCCAGTCGCGCGTATCGTAAATCGCTTTTTCCCAATGGGTGGGATTGCCTTGTTTGTCTTTTATCGGAATGGTCCAGGTGAAGTTCAGCAGATCACGGTGTGCGACAGGCAAGGTCACTTCACGCCCGTGGTATTTGAGGTAGTTGTTGAGCGGCACACTGACCGGATACAGGAATTTCTTACGCGACGGCCGGTCACTTTCTTTTAACTCCACATTGTTTTTATGTTCCATGAACCCCATTCGCTGCCTGGCTGATTTGTTGCTGCAAGATAGAAAAATAAGCGGGAGCCTGTAACAAGCGGCTGCCGTACCAGCTAAAGAGTTCGCCGTCGACCAGCAGACAGGTGCGTCCGGCGCGCTGAAATGTCTCGAGGTGCTGCGGACGGAAAGGGTAGGGCTCGGAAGAAAAAAGAAAAACTTCGGCGTCACTGTTGAGCAGTGCTTCTTCAGATACGGCGGGATAGCGATTTTGCGAAGCAAAAACATTTTCAAAACCTGCGCGTGTCAGCATGTCGTTGATGAAGGTATCGCCACCCGCCACCATATAAGGTTCTTTCCAGATCAGGTAAGCTGCTTTTTTAGGAGGAAAGGAGGCCAGTTTTGCAAATGCAGTTGCGATCTTATCCGCTATTTGCCCGGCGGGTTGTTCGCGATCCGTGATGATGCCGATGTCGCGGATCATGGAAAGCGCTGAAGGAAGATCGTTCACATCGCTGACCCAGACGGGAAATTCCGCGGCCAGCGCTTCCACTTGTTCTTTTACATTTTCTTCTTTATTGGCGATAATCAGATCGGGAGCGAGTGCCCGCACACGGCCGGGGTGTACCTGTTTGGTACCACCAATACGCGTTTTGGTGCGAAACCAGTTTTCCGGATGCACACAGAATTTGGTAATGCCCACCACTTGCTCGTCCAGGTTCAACTCTGCGAGTAACTCAGTTTGCGAAGGCACCAAAGAAACGATCCGGTGGACGGGACGTGATAATACAACGAGGCTGCCGGTTTGATCCCTTATCTGCATAGGGCAGTTTTCGGGCAAATTACGTTACAATAAGAATAAGGAAAAATTGAAGGAAGGGATGCGGAAGAAAAGGCCGGTTTAAAATCACCGCGCCTCCTGCTAAAAGTTGATTTTAGCAGGAGGGGTTCCGGAATTAAAATAATCTTTTCATGGATTTGGACACGGTGACTAAAGAACTGTCTTCAAGGAAAGGATCGGACGATTTTTCGTCTGGAATTGGATTTTTTGGTCTTTCTGGATCTGGATTGGTTTTTCGTCGGTCTTGGATTTTAATCTTTGGTTTTTCGGATGTTGGATAAGTCTTTCTTCGGTAATTGGATTTTTCTGGACTATTTTCTAAGAACGGGTTTCAAAAGGAAAGAAGTTGACTGATACTGGATTTTTACTGGTTTTTCGGATACTTGGTTTTAACTTGGATGGTTTTAATTCATTTGGAATTGGACTTCAGATTAGATTGATAATTAGTAATCAATCAACTTCTGATACAAAAATAGTTAGGTAATCTTTAACACCATAGAGCATTATTGCTCGATTTTTTTGCATCAGTAATTCCCACATCCGGGCGTAAAGAACCTATTTCATAGGGTGATTATACCCCTCGGTCTAACCGTATTTTTACGAAAAAAGCCTTCCGGGAACGTTATCGGAAGGCTTTTTCTGTTTATTGTGTACACGAATTAGTTATTTTCCTAATGCGTGAAGTATGTCGTACTTGGTTACAATGTGGTAACTTCCTGCCTCATCTTTAGCCAAAACCGCGCCATTTCCCTTGTTGATAAGCGGACTCAACTTCTCTACCGCTGTATCAAACGCTACCACCGGCAAGGGCGCTTCAATCACGTCTTTCACGGAGGAGTGTTTCAGGTCCGGATTATCGAATATCTTCTGAAACAGACCGCCTTCGCTGATGGAACCTGCCACAGTATTCTCAACAATTACCGGAATGTGTTCAATATCATACTTTTTCATCAGTTCTACTGCTTCAGCAATGGTCTGGTCCGGCGTGAGGCTGATCAGGCGTTGTGATCCACGTGCGCTAACCACATCTTTGAACGTTTTTACATCGAGGAAACCTCGTTCGATCATCCACTGATCGTTGTAGATTTTACCTACGTAGCGACTGCCATGGTCATGGAAAATGGCCACTACCATGTCGTCGGCCTTCAGTCTGCTTTTCAACTGGGTAAGTCCCTGGAAACAACTGCCGGCGCTGTAGCCGCAGAACAGACCTTCTTCTTTGGCCAGGCGGCGGGCCATCACGGCTCCGTCCTTATCGGTTACCTGCTCGAATAGGTCGATCACGCTCATATCGTAGTTCTTCGGCACAAAGTCTTCACCAAAACCTTCGCTGATATAGGGATGCACTTCGTTCATGTCCACCTCTCCGGTGTTGAAGTATTTTGTGAGCAAAGAGCCATAAACATCTATGGCCCAAATCTGTATGTTCGGATTTTTTTCTTTTAGGTATTGCGCTGTACCGGTGATGGTGCCGCCGGTTCCGGCCGTGCACACCAGGTGCGTGATCTTGCCATCGGTCTGTTTCCAGATTTCAGGGCCGGTGGTTTCGTAGTGGGCAAGACGGTTGGCCAGGTTGTCGTACTGGTTCATGTGGTAGGAATTGGGAACTTCCTTTGCCAGTCTTGCCGCCACGCTGTAGTAACTGCGCGGATCTTCGGGCATCACGTTAGTGGGACATACGATCACCTCGGCACCTACCGCCTTCAGGATATCTGCTTTCTCCTTGGATTGTTTATCGGTGGTTACGAAAATACATTTGTAGCCTTTTACCACGGCGGCGAGTGCGAGGCCCATGCCGGTGTTGCCGCTGGTGCCTTCGATGATGGTGCCGCCGGGTTTGAGTTTGCCTTCCTGTTCGGCCACTTCCACCATTTTCAGGGCCATGCGGTCTTTGATCGAATTGCCGGGATTGAAGTAATCAACTTTCGCCAGGACAGTACAGGGAAAGTCGCGGGCTATTTTGTTAAGACGGATCAGGGGCGTGTTGCCAATCGTTTCGAGTATGTTGTTTTTTATATCCATTGCTTAGGCTTTTGGCCGGGGCAAAGGTAAGTTTTTTGGCGGGACCAATCCGATACCTGAAGATGCTTCGCGCCAATGTGCAAATATGTAAGTGTGCCCGAAATTTCGGGATGTGGAAATTTGATAATCAGAAGCCACCCGATTGATGTTTCCTTCTTTTATTGGCCAGGAAGCGGTCAAGGAAAAAGAGGCCCAGAATGATATTCAGCAGCAGGAAACCATTCACCAGGTTGTTGCTGAAGATACTGCTGAAATCGATATTGTCGAGTTTGGCGAGGGGTTTAAATTCTTTAACAGGTGCTGAATTGTCTTTCCAGTTCATTTGTCCGAACCCGTAAGCAAGCGTAGCGGCGATGATTGTGCCCAGGAATATACCGATGGCCCAGATGATCCGTTTATTTATATAGGACTGCGCGGCCGGCGCAATTTGCTGCCGGGTGATTTCTTCCATCACATTTTTAGTAAAACGCAGGGAGGGAAGTTCCGGTTCCTGCGCAAGCAACTGCTGCATTTCCTTTACCTCAAGGAATATACGCTGCCATTCCGGATCGGTGTCCAGGTGTTGTTGCACGGCTGCTTTTTCATCGTGGGAACAAGTGCCCTCGACAAAATTCCAGATGCGTAATTCGATATCTTCCTTCATCATATCCATCGCTCGTTAATTTAAAATGAGGATAAATCTTTTATCTCTCGCGGAAAATGTTGCACCATTTTTTCTTTCAATCGCGTTCGCGCGCGGTGTAGCCTCACTTTGGCAGCATTGGGTTCTATCCCCAAGATACGACCAATTTCGTCAAGGCTTTGTTCTGCCTGGTAGTACAGCGTTAGTATAGTTGAATCGTCTGTATTCAGCAAACCATACGCGCGCCGGAGCAGTTCGTTCTTTGTTTTTATTTCGATGCCCGGTATTCCGGGTGTGCTTAATTGCGAAGCAGCTTCCTGAATGCCCGGTTGATCCAGTGAATGAACCGGTTGTTGCTTGCGCCGGAGAAAGCTCAGGCAGGTGGTGCGGGCAATAGTATAGAGCCAGGTGCTGAAACGGGCCTCGCCACGGAAATCGGCGAGTGAGCGGTAGGCCTTGATAAAAACGTCCTGTGCTACTTCTTCGGCATCTTCACGATTGGGCACGTAGCGGAGCACCAGGGTAAAAACATAACCCTGGTAATGTTGAACAATTACCGCATAAGCCTGTTGGTCGCCCGCCTTGACACGGGCAATCAACTCGTTATCATTCAAACCTGTAGACATCTGCGGATTTAGACGCGGGTTGACAAATTATGGTTACAGAGAAATAAGCTATAATGTGAAAATGGGTTAAAAAGGGCAACAGAATCAATTACTTAATACTTATTACTTAAAACTTACAACTTAAAACCGGCTGTTTTGACTTTTTACTTTTGAATTTTTAATTGTTTTCGTGTAACCACACGAAAACCCGCGTAGTCTTACCTCTAAACAATCACTTTTAAACGATAAGATATGAATCCCGGAGCAGCAATAGTACTCATGTGTATGTTTGTTGGTGCTTTTGCCACCATTTTTGGAATTTTTTACCTTAAAACACGTCAAAACCTCGCCATGATCGAAAAAGGAATGAACCCCCGGTTGCGGATAGAGCGCCCGACTCCTTACAGAAATATGCGCTGGGCTATGTTGCTGATCGGCGCGGGGCTTGGATTGTTCCTGGCTTTTCTGCTCGACCGCCATATTCTGCCGCAGCAATACAATGAATTTAATGGTAAACTGTATGTGGACAGAGATGCAAATGTAGCCATCTATTTCGCCCTCATAGCTGTCTGCGGTGGCCTGGGCCTCGTTGTATCGTATTTCCTGGAAAAGAAATGGTGGGATAAAATGTATGAGAAAGAACAGGCATTATACCCCCAAACCCGTGTGGAAGACGCTTCGGAAGTTCTTTAACTTAGGGATGAGTTAAGACGGAGCGCTTCCGCACAGGCTAATTCAAAAGTCAAAAAAGCCCGGTCATTGCATCTGCATTGGCCGGGCTTTTGTCAATAGGTGAGTACGTGAATGGTGAATAGTTAATCGTCAATCGTCAATGAAAAGATAGTAGGCTCGAAAATACCGGCCTCAAACTTTATACCTTACACCGGCTGTTTCACTTATAACTTAGTACTTAAAACTTATTACTTCTTCACCAGCTCCAGCGCTTTACGAAACGCCACATCTTCATTATTCATCACCTGGTAATAACCACTTGTGCGCCATCTGAAACGTGCCAGATTTGCTTCCAGGCGATAACGCAGACTTTCCTGCTGACGCGTATTCAATTGCGAGGCCTGTACAGAATCCTTTGCCATATAAGTCGTGAACTGCGACCACATATTATCCAGTTGATTGAATTCACGGATATATTGTCCCGCATTTTTATAACCGTCGAGAATGTTTTTATGCGCGAGATAATATTGATACACGAAGCTTTCAAATCTTCCGCTGATAAACATATTGTTGATGCGTGCGGGATAAGTAGCCGTATCCAATGCCACAAATTCATTCGGCATGATCCCACCGCCACCATACACGATCTTTCCGCCCGGTGTGCGGTACTGCGGACCGTGATTGATCTTGTTTGAGTCGGCAGAGAACATCTCGCCGTTAGAATAGCGTTTCCATACCTCATCCATGTAATCTTTTTTGCCATGATCATACGGACGCTGGATGCTGCGGCCGAGCGGTGTATAATAACGTGCTACCGTAAGGCGAAGCGCCGCTCCGTTGCTCAGGGGATATTGTTCCTGCACCAGTCCTTTGCCAAACGTACGTCTGCCAACGATCGTTGCCCTGTCCCAATCCTGCAGGGCACCCGCCAGTACCTCACTGGCACTGGCCGAGGTTTCATCGACCAATACCACCAGCTTGCCGGTTTCAAACAAACCCGGACGACGGGCTTTGTATTCACGTTTCGGATTATTGGCGCCTTGTGTATACACGATCAATTTATCACCACTTAAAAATTCATCGGCCATTTCCACCGCTTCATTCATATATCCGCCCGTGTTGCCACGCAGATCGAAGATCAGGCTCGTCATGCCTTCTTTCTTCAGTTGTTCGAGCGCCGGCATAAATTCTTCATAAGAGGTTTCGGTAAACTTCGTCAGTTTCATGTAACCGGTAGTGGCATCCACCATATAATAGGCTTCGAGCGAAGGCACGGGAATGCTGCCGCGGGTTACTTCTTTTTTCAGTCGTTGTGTGCCGCGGAGGATATCAAGGATCACTTTTGATCCGCTGCGTCCACGGATCAGCTGACGGATCTTTTCACTGGTGATACCACGTCCGGTCAGCAATGAATCGTCCACGCGCAATAGCTTGTCACCGATTTCCAGTCCTGCTTTTTCACTCGGACCACCAGGCATTACATATAATACATTGACGGTATCACTGAATATATTGAACTGCACACCGATGCCTTCGAAGTTGCCGGCCAGGTCTTCATTAGCGGCCTTGAGCTCAACAGGCGGAAGGTATACCGAATGCGGATCCAGTTCAGACATCATATCCTGAATAGCGCCGGATTGAATGGAATCGAGATTAACCGAGTCAACATAGCGGGAACGGATCAGATCCAACGCTTCCTGGAGGGAAGTATGTTTATCTGTTTTAAAGAAGCCGTTCGAACTGCCTTTGTTGCCCAGTCTGTATCCGAAAAACATCCCCACAATCATGACCACCGCAAACAGAAGAGGCAGCCAAACCTGCAATTTTTTAGTTCCCATCGTCTAACTTTACTGAAATTTGTCGCAAAATATATAAAAGTTTATAGTTTGCAGTTCCTCGTTTGTGTTTTATCATTGCAAACCTTTCATTACTAACGACAATATCTATAAATGTCTTCCATAAAACTCATAGCCGACAGCGGAGCCACAAAAGCAGAATGGAGCCTTGTGAACGGGGGGAAAGTTAAAACGATCAATACCCAGGGAATCAGTCCCTACTTCCTCAATACAGAGCAGATCCGTGACCTCCTGCTGAAGGAACTGTCCCCTAAACTCAAAAATGTACAGGTAGACGAGATCTATTATTATGGTACCGGTTGCGCCAATCCGGATAATGTGAAACTGATTAAAAAGGCGCTAAAACAGGTATTTCCGGACGCCTATATGGAAGTGACGCACGACCTGATGGCCGCTGCCCGTGCGCTGTGCGGACCGGATAAAGGTATCGCCTGCATCCTGGGTACCGGCTCCAATTCCTGTTATTATAATGGCAAAAAGATCATGCGCAACAGCCCCGGACTCGGATATGTGCTGGGAGATGAGGGCAGTGGAGCTTATTTAGGCCGCAAAGTCCTGCAATATTATTTATACGGCACTTTTGACGATGAATTACGCGGCAGGTTTGACCTCACGTACATGACCAATGCCACGGAAATACTCGAAAACGTTTATAAAAAGCCCTTACCGAACCGTTATCTGGCAGGATTTACTTACTTCCTTGCAGAAAACCGCGGTCATTATATGATAGAAAATATCATCGAAGACGGGCTTAATGACTTTTTCTTCACACATTTGTGTAAATACCGCGAAACATGGAAACTTCCTGTGAACTTCGCGGGCAGTGTCGCTTACGGATTCCGCGATGTGCTGGCCCAGCTTTGCCAGAGCTATGAATTCGAATTGGGAAAAGTATTGCAGAAACCCATGAGCGGCCTTATTGCTTATCACCGTTAAACAGAACTTGGATCATTTATGGCATTTGAAAAAATTACAGAACAGCCCAGCCAATACCGCCATCTCGAAAAAATGTCGATCGCTTCGCTGCTTACCAACATCAATAAAGAAGACCAGGTAGTGCCACAGGCCGTAGCGAAAGCCATTCCCCAGATTGAAAAATTAGTTGAAGTTGTCAGTGATAAAATGCTGATGGGCGGCCGCCTTTTTTATATCGGCGCCGGCACCAGCGGACGTCTCGCTGTTGTAGACGCAAGTGAATGCCCTCCCACTTACGGCGTTCCTTACGGACTCGTGGTAGCTGTTATCGCCGGTGGCGAAAAAGCGATCACGACCGCCGTTGAATTTGCAGAAGACGACCGCGAACAGGGATGGAAAGACCTCGACGTGCATGGCATCAATGAAAAAGATGTGGTAATCGGTATCGCCGCAAGCGGCGCCACACCTTACGTTATCGGCGCATTAGACGAATGCCGCAAACGCGGCATCGTTACGGGAAGTATTTCCTGCAACCCCGATACACCCATCAGCGCAGCAGCCGACTTTCCGATAGAAGTAGTAGTGGGCCCCGAATTTGTTACAGGCAGCACACGCATGAAAAGCGGCACCGCACAAAAACTCGTATTAAATATGATCTCTACATCGGCCATGATACAACTCGGCAGAGTAGAAGACAATAAGATGGTGAACATGCAACTAACGAACGATAAGTTGGTTGACAGAGGCACACGGATGCTGATGGAAAGAATTCAGCTCGAAGATTACGAAGAAGCCAAAGCATTGTTATTAAAATACGGAAGCGTAAAAAAAGCAGCAGAATCTTTTGCCTGAGCTGTTGTTTATTAAACTTTAGCTTGTATCTTGTACCACGTTAATACAATAGTGGTACGCAACAATCAACATATCATTTTTTCAATAGCAGCTCTCCCGGCTGCTATTGTTGCTACCGGCACTATTACAACAACAACAATTATTACGATCCGCTAACGCGGATTGTACTTGTTCATACCACCCCAGGGGCAAATTTGCTGCAATCACCGACAATGGTGTTCATCCCACAGCCCGTTTTTACGTACTCATTTTTTCAGCTCAATCTTTAATATCAAGCATACATGCAGGTCCTAAAATTTGGCGGTACTTCCGTAGCCAATGCAGAGAATATCAGTAAGGTCATTTCTATCGTTCAAGCTGCTGCGCAAAAAGATACAACAGTTGTTGTAGTGTCTGCGCTGGGTGGTGTCACCGATCTTTTACTCAACGCAGCTGCACTCGCTGCCGAAGGCAATGAAACATACAAGGAGAAATTAGTAACCATCGAACAACGGCACATGGATGCCGTTAAGCAACTCATTCCCGTTGCCAGCCAGAGCCAGTTGCTCAGTCTCGTGAAAAAAAGCTGCAACGAAATAGAAGATATCTGCAGCGGAATTTTTCTCCTTGGAGAGTTAACCGCGCGTTCCCGTGACCGCATCGGCAGCTATGGCGAATGGTTGTCCTCACAGATCATTGCCGCAGCTTTCCGCGCGCAGGGAACCGCAGCGGAGTGGAAAGATTCACGTGAACTCATCACCACCAACTCCGCCTTCACACATGCCGAAGTTGATTTCTCTGTTACCAATACAAAAATCGCAGCCTTCTTCACCGGCGATTATTCCCGTTTGTTCATTCTGCCCGGTTTTATTGCGGCCGATAAAAACAATATCACCACTACATTAGGCAGAGGCGGATCGGATTATACCGCCGCTATTCTTGCATCGGCATTGCAGGCCGACGTACTCGAAATATGGACAGACGTAAGCGGTATGATGACAGCCGATCCGCGTCTTACCGGCAATGCACGCATCATCCCCAGCATCACTTACCAGGAGGCGATGGAGCTTTCGCATTTCGGTGCCAAAGTCATTTATCCGCCAACCATTCAACCGGTGATGAACAAAGGCATACCCGTATGGATCAAGAATACCTTCGCGCCACAGGACCCCGGTACGCTGATCGAATCGTCGGCGGCACGCAACGGTGATATCGTACGCGGTATTTCCAGCATCAACAACATTGCCCTGCTGAGTCTCGAAGGCAGCGGCATGGTGGGCATTCCCGGGTTTTCCAAACGCCTGTTCGAAGCATTGAGCAGCGAAAAGATCAACGTCATCCTGATCACACAAAGTTCTTCCGAACATTCGATCTGCGTGGCTGTGGATGCCGCTTCCGCCGCACGTGCCAAGCAAGCTGTTGATGCCGCATTTGCCAATGAAATTGCTTTGCAGAAAGTAGATCCCCTGCTCATTGAATCGGATCTCTCCATCGTGGCATTGGTCGGCGAGAGCATGAAGAGCCACCCCGGCATCAGCGGTCGCATGTTCAGCGCCATGGGACGCAACGGCGTTAACGTACGTGCCATTGCGCAAGGGTCCTCGGAAAAAAATATCTCTGCCGTAATCGCTACACGCGACGTGCGCAAAGCGATCAACGTTTTACACGAAGAGTTTTTTGAAACGACTTATAAACAGGTCAACCTCTTTATTGCCGGTACCGGTAATGTGGGTGCCAAACTCATCGGTCAGTTGCAACAGCAGGCCGCCGTATTGTCGCAACGCCTGCGCCTGCAGGTACGCGTAGCCGGATTGTCCAACAGCCGTCACCGGTTGATAAAAGAAGAGGGCATTGATTTGGGGAAATGGCGCGAAGAACTCGAAGCAGGTCAGCCTGCAGACATCGATCAGTTTGTATCCGAAGCCATCGCGCGCAATCTGCGCAATTCCATCTTTGTGGATGTAACGGCCAATGAAAAGGTAGCTTCCGTGTATGATAAATTATTACAGAAAAGTATTTCCGTGGTTGCCTGCAACAAGATCGCGGCATCTTCAGCCTATGAAAATTACCAGCGCCTGAAAGAACTTGCGGGAGAATTCAACAGCCGTTTTCTTTTCGAAACCAATGTAGGCGCCGGTCTGCCGATCATCGGCACGCTCAATGATCTTACGCACAGCGGCGACCGCGTGCGCCGCATCGATGCCGTACTCAGCGGCACACTTAATTTTGTGTTCAATCATTACGACGGCAGCCGTCCGTTTGCAGAAGTGGTGCGCCAGGCCCAGGATGAAGGCTATACCGAACCGGATCCGCGCCTCGATCTCAGCGGCACCGACGTAATGCGCAAGATCATGATCCTCGCACGTGAAGCCGGTGAGAACATGGAAATGGAACAGATCACCAACAATTCTTTCCTGCCCGCGTCCTGCAACGAGGGAAGTGTGGAAGATTTTTATAAGGCATTGGCAAAAGAAGAACCGCATTTCCGCGCATTGTATGAAGAGGCAAAGGCCAAAGGTTGTATTTTGAAGTTTGTGGCCTGCTTTGACCAGGGAAGCGCCTCCGTAGGTCTCCGTCACATCGATCCGGCACATGATCTTTATCATTTGTATGGAAAAGACAACATCGTTTTATTTTATACCGATCGTTATACCGATCAGCCGATGGTGGTGAAAGGAGCGGGAGCCGGTGCAGCAGTAACTGCCAGCGGTGTGTTTGCCGATATCATCCGGGCCTGTAAATTGTAAAATCATTTCATGAAAAAAATTACCGTTCACAGCCCCGGCACCGTTGCCAACCTGGTTTGTGGTTTCGATATATTGGGCCTCGCATTGAAAGAACCTTACGATATCATGGAGGTCACACTCACGGATCAGCCGGGTATCGTTATTCACAACCGCGACGAATATAATTTACCAACCGATCCTGATAAGAACGTAGCGGGTGTGGTGTTCAAAGCGGCACTGGAACAAGCTGGCAGTTCGCAGGGATTTGAGGTGGTGATGGAAAAGCGCATCAAACCCGGAAGCGGCATCGGTTCCAGCGCAGCAAGTGCAGCGGGTGCGGCCGTTGCCGCCAATCATTTACTGGGAAATATTTTCAGCCGTGATGAGCTCGTACAACTTGCCATGCATGGAGAGAAACTCGCTGCCGGAGTCAAACATGCCGATAATATTGCGCCTTGCATACTCGGCGGTATCAGTCTTATCCGCAGCATTCATCCGCTCGATATTCTTTCCATTCCCGCGCCTGATCTGTGGGTAACCGTCGTACATCCGCAGGTGGAAGTGCGTACATCGGATGCGCGCCAGATCCTGCGGCAACAGGTCTTGCTCAAAGATGCCATCCGTCAATGGGGGAATATTGCGGGACTCGTTACCGGTTTTTTTACCAACGATCTCCAGCTCATCGGCCGGTCATTGGAAGATGTGATCATCGAGCCGGTACGCAGCATACTGATACCGGGTTTTGATGAAGTAAAAACAACCTGTCTCGCAGCAGGTGCATTGGGCGGAGGCATTTCCGGTTCAGGCCCCTCTATTTTTATGCTGAGTGAACACCAGCACACAGCACAAAAAGTTGAAGCCGCCATGCAGGCGGTGTACGAACGACTGGGCATCGCGTATCACACGTATGTAACGACCATCAGCAAAACCGGCGTTACCATTATTGAATAATCCGGAACCATGCGTTCCTCAAAATTGATAAACGTTGAACTATTACAGCCTCAACCGTCAATCGCCGGTGGTCAGTTTCCGTGAAGCGGCCATCAAAGGCCAGGCGCCGGACAAAGGACTTTATTTCCCCGAAACCTTGCCCTCCGTCGATAAAGAACTCATTGAAAACATAGAGCAGTTTTCCAATGAAGAAATTGCGCTTCGGGTGATACGGCCCTATGTAGGTGATTGCATTCCGGAAAATGAATTGCAACGCATCGTCTCGGAAACAGTCAGCTTTCCCGTACCCCTGGTTAAAGTGACAGAAGATATGTACTCGCTGGAACTTTTTCATGGACCCACATTGGCCTTTAAAGACACGGGCGCAAGATTTATGAGCCGCTGCCTCGGTTATTTTTTACGTAATGAAACCAAAAAGGTAACGGTGCTCGTTGCCACATCGGGCGACACGGGTGGGGCAGTAGCCAGTGGATTTTATGGTGTGGAAGGAGTAGAGGTGGTTATTCTTTACCCTTCGGGAAAAGTGAGCCCGGTGCAGGAAAAGCAACTGACAACGCTTGGAAAAAATATCCGCGCGCTGGAAGTCAATGGCAGTTTCGATGATTGCCAGCGTCTGGTAAAACAGGCATTTGCGGATGAAGAATTGAACCGGCAATTATTCCTCACCTCGGCCAACTCGATCAATGTGGCGCGTTGGCTTCCGCAGCAATTTTATTATTTCTTTGCCTGGAAGCAATGGCCTTACCGCGAAGCACCACCGGTAATAGCCGTGCCCAGCGGCAACTTCGGTAATATCTGCGCGGGCATCCTGGCGGCGCGCACGGGGTTACCGGTCAACCATTTTATCGCGGCCTGCAATGTCAACGATATTGCCAGTCACTACCTGTCTACCGGTGAACTCAAACCAAAACAAGCGGTGTCTACTTTGTCCAATGCGATGGATGTAGGACATCCCAGCAATTTTGTACGCATACTGGAACTGTTTGGTTACGATGAACTGAAAGATTTTCTTTCAGCGGCCACTATTACGGATGAGGAAACCTTGCAAACGATCGGTTCCGTTTATAATCAATACGGATACCTGTGCGATCCGCATGGTGCGGTGGGTTTCCTGGCGCTGCAACGTTATCTGGAGTCGCATCCGGGCCAGCGCGGCTGGGTAGCGGAAACGGCGCATCCGGTTAAATTCCCGGAAGCAGTGGAAAAGGTGACGGGCAAAACCATCGAATGGCCGGAAGCCGTCAAAGACCTGGTGGGGCGTTCGAAAAACAGCGTCGAAATGGAGCCGGAATATGATGCGCTGCGGACCTGGCTGCTCAGTCAGATTTAACCGGCTTTTTGGGAAAATACGAGGGAGAAAGTTTGTTATCTTTGCAGGCGATTACCGCCTATGCATGATATAGAACCATTTTATAACTGGCGTCACATTTACGTGAGTGAAGAGGATAAACTTTCTCCCTTTTTTGACCGCACGTATTCTGAGTTTGAATTTTCGCAAACTGTTTACAACTATTACATCCATCCGCAATGGGATGATTTCGGCAGCCGCACGCTTTACCTGAAAGTATTGCTGGCGGACTATGAAGAAGAATATGCCATCATCGAACTGATCGGGGAGTGGAACGATGCCATTGAAAATGATATTGCGGTACTCAAAAGGGAAGTGCTCGAGAAATTCATGTATGAGGGTATTCACAAATTCATCCTCATTGCAGAGAATGTGCTGAACTTTCACAGTGATACTTCCGATTATTACGAAGAGTTGTTCGAAGAGCTGGCAGATGAAGATGGCTGGATCGTGTGTCTCAACATGGCGCAGGCAACGCAACATGATTTCCGCAAAAAACATCTGAACCGTTATATCGAGCTGGTGGAGTTGTTGAACTGGCGCACCTACAAACCGTTTCACCTGTTTAAAAAGATAGACGGAGAGCAGCAGGCGCGGCTGGAATAACGATACCGGCAAGGTTGCCGGTGCCATTCCCGGCCCTACGGGAAAGTTTTTGTCATTGTTTCGTCATTCAATAGTAAATTTGCCAAAATTTTATCATCATCCTCTGATTACGTATGAAATGGTCTGAATTTTTTACTTCATCAATCGGCAAGAAGATCATCATGAGTCTGTCGGGTCTTTTTCTGATCGCCTTTCTCGTTGTACACGTTGGACTTAATGCCTGTATCTGGGCGATGGACGATGGTGTAATGTTCAACAAAGCCGCACATTTCATGGGAGCAAATGTTGTTCCGCGAATTTTGGAGATCGGTCTCTTTGCTGGTTTCCTGCTCCACATCATTCAGGGATTTGTGCTGGTTGCGCAGAACAATGCGAAACGCAAGATCGGGTACAATGTGAAAATGGGAAGCCGTGGCAGTACCTGGTACAGCAAGTCCATGGGCTTGCTTGGCACTCTGCTGTTACTGTTCCTGATCATGCACATTGCACATTTCTGGGTTCCTTCCCGCATTACGGGTCTCGAGCCGGTATTTATCGATGGTAAAGAATACCACAATCTTTATGGTGAAATGGTAGCGGTATTTACCGACAATCCGCTGGTAGTTGCTTTATATGTGATAGGTTGTATTTCTCTCGCGTGGCATTTGCTCCACGGCTTCCAGAGCGCCTTCCGCACGCTGGGGCTGAGCAACCACAAATACATCAAACTGATCCAGGGACTCGGAGCCGGGTTCTCTATTATCGTACCGCTGGCGTTCGCGATGATGCCGGTAAGCTTCTACTTCGGCTGGGTTTAACAGCCGGCCTTGATTTTCAGATTTGCAAATTTTCAAATCTTCAAATTGATTATGTTAGATTCAAAAATCCCTGCTGGTAAATTAGAAGAAAAGTGGGTTGACTATAAAGGCCATTGCAAACTGGTAAACCCCGCCAATAAACGTAAACTGGAAGTGATCGTCATTGGTACCGGTCTGGCCGGTGCTTCGGCTGCGGCTTCACTCGGTGAACTCGGCTACCAGGTTAAAGCGTTCTGCTTTCAGGATTCTCCCCGTCGCGCGCACTCTATCGCTGCTCAGGGAGGTATCAATGCTGCAAAAAACTATCAGAATGACGGGGACTCAGTCTTCCGTCTTTTTTATGATACAATCAAAGGAGGCGACTACCGCGCACGCGAAGCCAACGTACATCGCCTGGCCGAAGTGAGTGTCAATATCATTGACCAGTGCGTGGCACAAGGTGTGCCTTTCGCCCGTGAATACGGCGGCCTGCTGAACAACCGCTCTTTCGGTGGTACACAGGTGAAACGTACATTTTATGCGGCTGGTCAGACCGGCCAGCAGTTGCTGATCGGTGCATACCAGGCACTGGAACGCCAGGTGGCCATTGGCAATGTAAAAATGTATTCCCGCCACGAAATGCTTGAGATCGTGAAGATCGACGGCAAAGCCCGCGGCATCATTGCCCGCAATCTCGTAACCGGCGAACTCGAGCGCTACTTCGGTCACGCCGTGTTGTTGTGTACCGGCGGATACGGCAACGTATTCTACCTGTCTACCAACGCCATGGGTTCCAACGTTACGGCTGCCTGGAAAGCACACCGTCAGGGGGCTTACTTCGGCAATCCCTGCTTCACGCAGATCCACCCAACCTGTATCCCCGTTACCGGCGATCACCAGAGCAAACTGACCCTCATGTCAGAATCGCTCCGCAACGACGGCCGTATCTGGGTGCCTAAGCAAAAAGACGATCCCCGCAAAGCCAACGATATTCCCGAAGACGAGCGCGATTACTATCTCGAACGCCGTTATCCCGCCTTCGGTAACCTGGTTCCCCGTGACGTAGCTTCCCGCGCCGCCAAAGAGCGTTGCGATGCCGGCTACGGCGTGGGCACTACCAAACAAGCGGTTTACCTCGACTTCCGTTTCAACCTCATCAATAAATACGGACGTACCGAAGCCAACAAACTCGGTATCGAAAATCCGGATGAAGCGACGCTGGTTCGCCTGGGTAAAGAAGTAGTGAAGGAAGAATACGGTAACCTTTTCGACATGTACGAGAAGATTACCGGTGAGAACCCTTATGAAGTACCGATGCGCATCTATCCTGCGGTTCACTATACCATGGGTGGTCTGTGGGTCGATTACGAACTCATGACCAACGTAAAAGGTTTGTATGCATTGGGTGAAGCCAACTTCAGTGATCACGGTGCCAACCGTCTCGGGGCTTCCGCGCTGATGCAGGGACTGGCCGATGGTTACTTCGTTATTCCTTACACGATCGGCAATTACCTTGCCGACGAGATTGCAACGAAAGCCATTCCCACCACACACGAAGCATTTGAAGCGTCGGAGAAAGAAGTAGCGGGCCGCCTGGAAAGGTTGATGTCTATCAAAGGCAAGCAAAGTGTGGAAAGCTTCCACAAACGTTTGGGCAAGATCATGTGGGAAAAATGTGGTATGGCGCGCAACGCAAAAGGTCTCACAGAAGCGATCGCTGAAATACAACAATTGAAAAAAGAGTTCTGGTCGGATGTACGCATCCCCGGCGCCATCAACGAAATGAACCCCGAGCTGGACAAAGCCGGCCGCGTGGCTGACTTCATCGAATTGGGCGAGCTGATGTGCCTCGACGCACTTGAGCGCAATGAAAGCTGCGGTGGTCACTTCCGTGAGGAAAGCCAGACACCCGATGGTGAAGCAGAGCGTAAGGACGATGAGTTCATGTATGTTGCCGCCTGGGAATTCAAAGGCGAAAGCAACTGGCAGTTGCACAAGGAGGAGTTGAAGTATGAGGTGATTAAGCCGAGTCAGCGGAACTACAAATAAACAATTTGATGATTTGAAAATTTGAAAGTTTGAAAATTCAGATCATTAAATTAAACGGTTAGTAACCGGCTGATAGTTATCGAAGAGTTAGTTTGCGTAAAAGCTATTAATTCATTTATAACTATCGATATGAGAAATGACAGACAGAACTTAATAGTCGATAAAACTGTTAAGTTTTCAGTGAAAATGATTTCGTTCTGTGAAAAGCTTCAACGGTTGGGTAAAGATGTTGTCGCAAGACAATTATTGAAGTCGGCAACCTCGATCGGAGCGAATGTTTTCGAAGCCCAGGATGCAGAAAGCGCCGCGGATTTCATTCACAAGATGAAAATTGCGGCGAAAGAAGCTACTGAGACCTTTTACTGGCTCAGGTTATGCGAAGCGAGTGACGGATATCATTTTGACAGACAGTATATGCAGGATATAGAGGAGATCGGAAAGATTTTATCGAAGATTATTGCAACAAGCAAAAAAGCAGTATTATCAGCAGCGTGAAGGATAGAGGAGCCGCCAGCGGCAGACTAATTTTCAAATCATCAAATTTTCAAATTAGCTGATGGAACATTATACAATGAACCTCACACTCAAAGTGTGGAGACAAGCAAACAAGAACGTAGTAGGCCGGTTTGAAACCTATTCCGTTACTGATATTTCTTCTGAAATGTCATTCCTGGAAATGTTTGATGTGTTGAACGAGCGGTTGATCCAGGAAGGAAAAGAGCCGATCGCATTCGACCACGATTGCCGCGAAGGTATTTGTGGTATGTGTTCGATGTATATCGACGGGCGTCCGCACGGTCCCTGGCATGGTACAACCACCTGCCAGTTACACATGCGCGCTTTCAAAGACGGCGATACCATCACCGTTGAACCCTGGCGTGCCAATGCATTTCCCGTATTGAAAGACCTCATCGTTGACCGTACTGCGTTTGACCGGATCATTCAGTCTGGTGGCTACGTATCGGTGAACACCGGTGTGTCGGTTGACGGTAATGCCATCCCTATTGAAAAAGAAAAAGCGGATAAAGCGTTCGCAGCGGCAGCCTGTATTGGTTGTGGTGCCTGCGTGGCAGCTTGTAAAAACTCTTCAGCCCTGCTGTTTGTGTCAGCGAAAGTGTCGCATCTTTCCCTGCTGCCGCAAGGTGGCCCCGAACGCAAGACACGCGCCCTCGCCATGGTGGCCCAAATGGATAAAGAAGGATTTGGTTCCTGCACCAATACCGGCGCTTGTGAAGCGGTGTGTCCGAAAGAGATTTCCATTACCAACATCGCCCGCCTGAACAGCGAATACCTGAAAGCAGGTCTCAGCGCAGACCTCAGCCCCACGAGCTGATAAACAGCCGTATTGAGTTATAAGTATTAAGTTTTAAGCCAGTGAAATCCAACAGCCTTGGTTCGTGTATACACGAACCAAGGAATAAAAGGCATTCACGATTCATCATTGATCAGTGAGATTTTTGAATTTTGACTTTTTACTTTTGAATTTAAAATGCTCTTCCCACTTTAATTCCCGTATGAAAAAGCGAGCGGGTCTGCGACTCGCGCATCCATTGCAAATAAGGTCCTGCCGACCATTTTTCTCCGAAAGAATAATAGCCACCCGCCTGCGCCGTCAATAAAAATCCCGGATCGCCGCGATACAAGCCTAATCCCGGACCTGCCGTCACAAACAACCACGCCCGCTGTGTGACCGTAAAGCCTGCGCCGCCTTCCACGCGCACAACCAGGTAAGGTTTGTTGGTAAAGGAATAACCTGCTGTAGTCACTTTTTTGCCTGCATAACCAGCAAGGTCAGCACCCACCAGCCAGTTCGGCCGTCCCGGTTTTACTTTTTTTCCATCGGGCACACCCTTGCTGTACCATTGCCAGCCGATACCGAGGCCCGCCACATGCGTAGCGGCAAAGTCGCCAACCGGTATGTTCACCGATGCATCGGCCAGGTGATGACGCTTGTCCTGACCATGGCCGATCATGGCGTAACACCCAAAACTAATACAGATTACAAAACGTAACGAATGGCGTAAAAACATAAGGGAGAGCTGTTTGGCAGCACCCAAGTTCTCACTTTTTTCGTAAATAAAACCGACGGCGATGGTCATACGCAATAAATGGCCGAAATTTACGCTTTCGAGTAAAACTCACTGCTTTTGCGTGTTGTGCGGAGAATAATATCGGTTTTGATCCTGCTGTGCCTGTTCGTTCGGAGCTACGGGCAATTGCCTGTGCCGGGCGCCGCCGGCTCCAACCTCCGTAAAAAACTCATCGAAGTAAAAGCCGACAGCATCCGGCTCGATACGCTTTCGATCATTCCCGGTACATTGGTGGTTACAGAAGTGGATACGGCATCCTACAGCCTTGACTTTGTACGCAGCATGCTTTACTGGAAACAACGTCCTGCAGCCGGTATGATTGCCGTTACCTACCGCGTGTTTCCCTACAAACTGAACCCCGTTGCCCAAACGCTGAACTTTGACAGCCTCGTTACCTATTCGGTCGCTTCCTCTTCACCGCTGCCGATCCTGCAAAACGAAGGGAGAGGGCTGTTTAATTTTGGTAATATCCAGGCATCCGGAAGTTTCGGGCGGCAAATCGGTTTTGGTAATAACCAGGATGCGGTATTGAATTCTACCCTTAATATTCAACTGAGCGGCATGCTGGGCGACAGTATCGAATTGCAGGCCGCGATCACCGACAACAATATTCCTATTCAACCTGACGGCAATACGCAGCAATTGAATGAATTTGATGAAGTGTATATACGTTTCCGGAAAAAGAATTGGCAACTGAACATAGGCGACATCGACATCCGGCAGAATCAGTCTTATTTCCTCCGTTTTTATAAACGACTGCAGGGTTTATCTTTTCAAACGACCAACGAGATCACCCCCGGATTACAATCCAACACATTGGTAAGCGGATCCATTGCCAAAGGAAAGTTTACCCGCAACGTGATCCAGGGACTGGAAGGCAACCAGGGACCCTATCGCCTGCAAGGCGCCAACAACGAAGTTTTCTTTATTGTACTCGCCAATACCGAACGTGTGTTTATTGATGGCGAATTATTGCAACGTGGCGAAGACCAGGATTATGTGATCAATTATAATACCGCGGAAGTTACATTCACGCCACGCAGGATGATCACTAAAGACAGCCGGATCCAGATTGAATTTGAATACGCAGACCGTAATTTTCTCAACGCCAATATTTACCTGAACCAGGAAGTGGTCATTGATAAAAAAGCCACTGTCCGCATCGGTTTTTTCAACAACAGCGATGCTAAAAACTCTTCTATCAACCAGGTGCTCGACACCCGGCAGAAACAATTCCTGTCGGAGTTAGGAGACAGTATTCAGAAGGCATTTTATCCATCTGCGGCACTCGACACCTTTGCAGCCGGTAAAGTGTTGTACGAAAAAATATATTATAATCCGGGTACGGGACTCGATTCATTTTATCGTTATTCCACTGATCCGGATCAGGCCAAATACAGCCTGGCCTTTACCGATGTAGGGCAGGGCAATGGCAACTATGTACCAAGTTTCAATGGCGCCAATGGTAAAGTGTTTGAATTCATCGATCCCATCGCCGGCGTAAAACAGGGCCGTTACGAACCGGTGCTCTTGCTGATCACACCAAAGAAGCAACAATTACTGAACCTGGGATTAGACTATCAGCTCAACAAAAACACACTCGTGAAGATCGAAGGAGCGATGAGCAATTATGATGTGAATACCTTCTCGCGGCTAGACAATGGAGACGACAATGGATATGCAGGGAAGTTTCAGGTCTTCAATACTGCATTGCTCAAAAAGAAAAATAAACTGCAACTCATTACGTCCGGGGATTATGAATACGTTCAACAAAAATTCAGGCCGCTGGAACGCTTGCGCAGTGTGGAATTTTCGCGTGACTGGGGCCTGCCTTTACTTCCAGAACCGGCGAATGAACAGATCATCCGTGCATCGGCTGGATTGAGAAATGAAGCCGGACATACCTTCAACTACCGCATTACTACCTATAACCGTTCTGCTTCTTACAAGGGTGTGCAACATGCCGTGCTGCACCAGGGCGACTTTGGCGGATGGCGCTTCAACAATGAACTGGTGCTGACGAATTTTGAAACAGGCCGCAACCAGGGATCGTTCCTGCGTCCGACGATCGACATCAACAAAGAATTAAAAAAACTGGACAACTGGCGGCTGGGCTTCCGGTATGCTTTGGAACATAACAAGGTGCAAGACAAAAGCACGGACAGCCTGACTGCCGATGCATTTTCTTTTGATACTTATTCCGTTTATTTCCGTTCCGATGAAAGAAAGCGCAACCGCTACGGTGCCACGTTTTTCACGCGCGCAGATAAATACAAATACCCGGCAGCTAATGAATTCACCAAAGGCGACCGCAGTTACAACCTCAATCTGCAGGCAGAGTTGCTGGGAAATGCATCGCGGCAATTGTATGTGAATACCACCTTCCGTAAACTGCATATCTATGACAAGAAGATCACCACCCAAACAGAAGATGAAACCATTCTCGGCCGGGTGGAATATGTGATGAATGAATGGAAAGGATTAATCACGGGAAACGTTTTATACGAAGTAGGATCGGGGCAGGAGCAGAAACGTGACTATGCTTATCTCGAAGTGCCCGCAGGTACGGGACAATTTGCCTGGATCGATTACAACGAGGACGGTCTTCAGCAACTGAATGAATTTGAACTCGCCGCTTTTCCTGACCAGGCAAAATTCATTCGCATTTTTACACCGACCAATGAATACATCAAAGCGAATTACACGACGCTGAATTATAGCATAGCCCTCAATCCGCGCGTAAAATGGGGTAACAGCAATGCTTCGGCCTTTCAGCAATTCATCGGACGATTTAACCTCGGGTCGTCGATGCAGATCACCAAGAAGTCGCTGGCCAAGGGAAGTTTTGAATTCAATCCGTTTAAATATGGCGTGAATGATACCGGGCTCATCACGTTGAACACGATACTACTGAATACCCTTTCGTTCAACCGCTTCGGCAGCAAATGGGGGGTGGACCTCAGCAATTTACGGAGCAGTGGTAAATCATTACTTACTTATGGATATGAAAGCCGCCGCTCGCGCGACTGGACATTGAAATTGCGCTGGAACCTCAACAGGGCATTTCAGTTACTGGTTAATTCACGCTATGCCAATAATGAATTGTATACCGATAACGTGCAGTTTGATAACCGCAACTACGATCTTAACAGCCAGAGTGTGGAACCGGTGTTGACCTTTATCCGCGGAACGACATTCCGTCTTGCCTCCGGATATAAGTATGAAACGAAAAGAAATGAGCCGGTATTCGGAGGCGAGAAAGCTGTGTCGAACAGGTTTACGGCGGAAACCAAATACAATATTCTGCAGAATACCTCGATATCGGGTAAATTCAGTTATGAAGATATCAACTACAAAGCGGCGGGAGGCAGCACCGCTACCACGGTGAGTTATATTATGCTGGATGGTTTATTGCCCGGTAAAAATTTCCTCTGGAATATCACCCTAACCAAAAGGTTGCTGAATAACCTGGAGTTAAATTTCCAGTATGATGGACGTAAGCCCGGGAGCACCCGCACGATTCATACCGGAAGAGCGACTATTACAGCGTTACTGTAGTAAGTATTAAGTAATAAGTTTTAAGTATTAAATTAACAGCCACAAGTTCATTTTTCAGACTCTGCGGGCTGTTTTACTTATAACTTACTACTTACAACTTATAACTGTTCTCACACATTAAAGCGGAAATGCATCACATCACCGTCTTTCACAATGTACTCCTTTCCTTCAATGCGCAGTTTGCCTGCTTCGCGGGCGGCGGCTTCGGTTTTATACTGTACGTAATCGTCGTAGCCGATCACTTCGGCTTTGATAAAACCTTTTTCGAAGTCTGTATGGATTACACCGGCTGCGGCGGGCGCTTTCCAACCCTGATGGATGGTCCAGGCGCGCACTTCCTGCACACCGGCGGTGAAATAAGTATAAAGATTGAGGAGTTTGTAGGCTGAGTGGATCAGGCGGTCGAGAGCCGGCTCGGTCATACCGTATTCCTCCATGAACAGTTGGCGGTCGTCCACATTATCCATCTCGGCGATCTGCGCTTCGATGTTGTTGTTCATGATGATTACTTCAGCATTTTCATTCTTCACGGCTTCTTTCAGCATTTCGGAATATTTGTTACCGGTATGCATGGATGCTTCGTCTACGTTGGCTACGTACAATACAGGTTTGTCCGTCAGCAGGAACAGATCGGCTACCGCGATTTTATCCTCTTTGCTCAGTCCGAGCTCACGGATGCTGCGGCCTTTTTCGAGATGATCTTTGCAAAGCTGCAAAACGGCCAGTTCTGCCTTGGCTTTGGGATCGGTTTTGGCCATTTTCTCGGTCTTCGACATCTTTTTTTCGATGCTCTCCAGGTCTTTCAATTGCAGTTCGGTATCGATGATCTCTTTGTCGCTTACGGGGTTGATCGCGCCTTCTTCACGCAGTACGTTTTCGTCTTCGAAACAGCGGATCACGTGGATAACGGCATCCACTTCGCGGATGTTGCCAAGGAATTTGTTGCCAAGGCCCTCACCGCGGCTGGCACCTTTTACCAGACCCGCGATATCAACGATCTCGATCTGTGTAGGTACAACACGTTGAGGTTGTACGAGTTCGGCCAATTTGCTCAGACGGCTATCCGGTACGTCTACCAGTCCCACATTGGGTTCGATCGTACAGAAACGGTAGTTGCTGGCCTGTGCTTTTGCGCTGTTGCTCACCGCGTTAAAGAGCGTTGATTTGCCCACATTCGGAAGACCGACGATGCCTGCCTGTAATGCCATGGTAATTCGAGATTTTCAGTTTTAAGTAAAATTCGGCGCGCGAAGATACGAAACAAAAAGCGCAGGGCGCTTTTTGAATGTGAAAATGTGCCTTTCGGATGTGGAAATGTGAAAATGAGCAACCTCCGTTGTACAGGCGGCATAAATCCATCTGTCCGTCGAATCAGGATGTGAAAATGGAATAACCATGACTTTTCCATTGACCATTCACGACAATTCACTTACCCGAAAAACAGGTAGCACAAACTTATCGCCGTAATAATGCCCACCAGATCGGCCAGCAACATGGCCCCGATAGAATAACGGGTATTCTTGATGCCAACGGCGCCGAAATAAACGGCAATCACATAAAAAGTGGTATCGGAGGAGCCCTGCAGAATGCAGGAGAGGCGGCCGGCAAATGAATCAGGGCCGAAAGTATTCATAGTATCGAACATCATCCCGCGCGCGCCGCTGCCACTCATCGGCTTGATCAAAGCTGTAGGTAAACCATCCACAAACCGCGTATCGGCGCCAAAGGCTCCAAAAAGTTGTTTCATACCGGCAATCACCACATCGAACGTGCCGCTGCTGCGGAGCAGGCTGATGGCAACGAGTATGCCTACCAGGTAGGGAATAATGCGGATAGCGGTTTCAAAACCGCCCTTGGCACCCTCAACGAATGCGTCGAAGATATTGATACGTTTATACAGCCCACCCAACGTAATCAATAAAAAGATAGATAAAATCAGACCATTGCTCAATTGATCAGAAAACAGGTTGACACCGACTGTATTCATCGACACCAGCAACAGCACCAGTCCGGCGATCAGCGCCGACAATCCGCCTACCCATAAAATGACCACGGGCTGAAACAACCGGATTTTTTGTTTGAAGGCAACGATGATCATGGCGGCGATGGTGGCCATAAACGTAGCGATCATGCAGGGCAGGAAAATATCGGTGGGATTGGCCGCCCGCACGGAAGCACGTGCCGCTATGATCGTGATAGGAATCAACGTAAGGCCAGATGCATGCAGGCAGAGAAACATTACCTGCGCGTTGGACGCTCTTTCTTTATCCGGGTTAAGTTCCTGCAGGCTTTCCATGGCTTTGATGCCAAAAGGTGTGGCAGCGTTATCGAGGTTGAGCATGTTGGCCGAGAAGTTCATCATCATATGACCGATGGCCGGATGGTTTTTCGGTACCTCCGGGAATAATTTGGAGAAGAAAGGTCCGACGATGCGCGAAAGAAAACGAACGCCACCGGCTCTTTCTGCAATACTCATGAATCCCATGAACAAAGCCATGATACCTATCAGGCCTAAACAAATATTGACGGCACTCTTGCAGGTTTCTATTACACCATCTACCGGTTTTTGCAATCTGCCGGTAACATAAGAATATTCAACCGCACGTAAGGCTTTGAATTTATCGGTGAGAATTTTTACAGAATCTGAAGCAAGGTTATCGGTCAGCAGAAATTTAGTGCTTTCATCCGGTGCATCCTGGCGTTTGAAGGAGTAAGGAGCTACTTTACGTGCAAAGCTGTCGAGGGAAGGATAGCCATATTTTGCCGGATCGCCGATAGCGTAGAAACGGAATTCGTCTTTCGACGAACCTGTTACCATTCGTCCGAATATATCATCCTGGCTGCCATTGAAGGCAAACCGGAACAGGGCTACACTTAACGCAACTATTATAAACGCGGACCAGATTCTGCTTAATGCCATGAGGGAAATTCAAAAGTCAAAAACGTGAATGGTGAATAGTCAATAGTGAATAGTCAATAGTGAATATAACCATTTACCTGAAACTTATTACTTACTACTTATTACTTAATACTTACTATTCACTCGAGTATCTGCTCCTTCCAAACCAGCTCACCATCCCGGCTGATACCCTGTATAATCAATTTAAATTTACTACCCGAATCGTTATTAAAAAAACGGAAACGGTACTGCTTGTCGCTGGCAGGCCGTAATTTACCACTCCAGTACAGCGTATAACGCTGATCGGCGTTGGTCATTGAGTCACCTCTTGCATAAGGTGGATCGAAAAAGTCCCGGCTTACGGCGTATCCTTCTTTCTTTACACGAATATAACGTTTGTCGTAAACACGGGCAGCCGCATCGAAACCGCTTTTGGTATAGATGGCGATAGCGCCCTGCGAAGCGCCCAATGCTGCCGCTTCATTTTTCATTACTTTGATGAGCGCCACATCTTCTACTGTCAATGTATTGATTACATCAAAGCTTACATTTATTTCATTCAGGAAATAGGCAATGCCATTTTCTTCCATCACGATACCATTGCTGATCGACCCGTCGGAACTGCCGGCCAGTTCTTCTGATCCTCCGCTGGCGGGACCCATGCCCGCAAAGCGGTTCATGGTTACACTTTTAGGAGAGAAAGGACTGCCTTCGATGGTTATACCCGGAATAGCTGCCTGAATCATCTGCCAGATACTGCGATAGGTTTTGAATTCGGAAGGATCGATGATGCGTCCCAGCAGGAAAGGTCCACCGGCATAAGCCGCATTCAGCGAATCCTGGCGCGATAACTTACGCGATTTAATCACAATATTATTCAGCATCTTCACGCTATCCTGCAGTTGTTGCGTGTGCTGGTTCATGGCAAGCGCCAATGCTCTTTGCTGTGCGAGTAACTCCGCCGAATCAAGCGTAATGTCCGGGCGGTAGCGGCTTTTCTGCAAACTATCAATGTAAGTAGGCAGCATATGTACATCTACAATGAAGTTTGCACGCTTGTTGTCTGTTCCCATATAAGCCACTTCGGCACTTTTAACAAAATTTACATCCGGCAAAATGAATTCACCCTTATCCGTGAGCGTAGCTTCCGCCAGCAACGAGGAGGAATCCACACCTCTGATCATGAACGATACCTTACCATCTTTGATCAGTTCTTTGCTGTCACTTTTCGTTACGGTGCCCCGGTAACTCATCGCTGATTCTACGGGATAACTGATAACAGGCTTTTGTTTTGCAAGAAGTTGTTTCCATTCAAACCGGCGCCATCCCTGTGTCATCAGCAACAAATCCAGGTGACGCAGGGTAGCAGTGTCTTTGTTGCGGAAATAATATCCTGGTTGATGAATATAACCTTTCACGTCACTACCCAGCAACAACGATGCGATCAGGTTATCTGCATTGTTGTGAACCGGTTCTCCGGCTGTATAGCTTGATACCTGCGCCGAAAGGGCATACACTTTGTCTTCCGGCAATTTGAAACTTACAGTGTTGCGTTTACGGGCGGTCAGTCCTTTTTCTTCGTGGTGTATGTCGGGTTGTGTAAACTGATAATTCTCGATAAAACAAATACGTTCGGCAACCGGCATATGTTGCTGGTCAAATACTGTTACATGCAATATGCCGGGAGGCAAATCTTTTTTGTTGATGGAAACGGCGTTCTGTTCCTCGTCAAGGTTGAGTTTGGCGCGATATACGATTTCATAATTGATCTGTGCAATCACTTCAAGCTCGCGGAACTGTGCTTTGTTCTGCTCGCTGCGGTTAACCAGCACAAAAAGCCGTTTTGCATTGGTGTTTTCGATACGCAGGGTCACACCGTCGCTCTTTACGGGCGGCAGTGCATATTTACGCTCTGCGGAACCTCCAAAGCGCACGTATGCGGAATATGACTTTCCGGCTGCGGGCGTAAGTTCCACCATGCCCATGCCATTGTGTTCGGTTTTGAAAGACGTAACGCGTGAGCCGGTATTATCCGCAATGTAGCCTTCTATACTCACCGGCATGCCATTGGCATCAGTGGCATGAAAGGCGAGGCGGTTGTTGAGTCCGAGAATCCATTCTCCACCTTCGGGTAAAAAGCGCAGGTTAAGTACCGCTTTGGCTTCCGTTGTTTTTGCTTCCGTGGGGCTTGCTCCCTGGATGTAGATGTTCTTATGACTGACAAATGCCGGAAAATTCAGCATCCATAGCGTATAAGCGCTGAGCGAGTAGGTGCCGGTAGCTAACCCGGAAGGAATATCTATATCAACGGCAGCACTGGCAACGGTATCGAGGCGGTACATTTTTTTCTGTACCACTTTACCATTCTTATCGGCCATCTCTACATACGCTATGCGGCTTAAAAAGCTGGGTGATTGATCCAGCAGACACCAGAGTTTCCCCCAGATAGTTTCTCCTGCACCGTATATGTCGCGGTCGGTATGCAGGTATACTTTTTCCTGTGGATAATTATCTCTGAAATCAGCCAGCGCCGAATCGGGAGCCGACCACAACGCCGTCTGTGAGTGGGATGCAGCAGCGATGACCAAACATACAGCAAGAAGCGTTATACGCATAGGTTCGATTTAAGCTAGATAAAAAAACTGACCCCGTCCGCTACATTTCTTCACGGACGGGGAACAGTTGAATACTCACACGAATTTATTTGTTATAAACAAATGAGATTTTGGGGCTGCGGATATCTGTTGTCGGCAATCCGCGATAACCACGCGCATAGACGGTAAATACGCGCTGGTTAGCTACCGTACTTGCACTGGTGTAAGCGGTGCCCAATGTGGTGCTACCGCCTGCGTCACGAAGTGTCCATGCCAGTGAGTTACCCGCTGGCAGCAGGAAGGCCTCCGTTGCTCCTTTGTAAGGAACATTGGCCGCCACACGGTCTGGACCGAAATACAGATCGATGCCGGTAGAATTCGGGATAAGGTTTACGAAGCGAAACTCTGTATAGCCCGAATCGGGTTTAGCAGAGGCATCGATTGTCGTTACACCAACCGTGTTCGCCAGCGTATCCGTAAAGTGAACAGTCTGGTATACATTGGCCTTCACATTGTAAGTGCCTTCGTGCAGCACAATTGAATCGTTGTTGGTACCTACGAAAGGAATGGTCAGGCTGATCTTGTTATCGCCGGGATTAAAAGCAAGATAGTCGGCGTAGGAATTACCGCCTGTATTCAAACCTCCGCCGGGATAAGGCGTGCTATAGGTGATGGCACTGCTGACCTTTTCGCCATTTACTTTGATGACGATGCCGGGGTTCTTGGCATAAGGGCAGGAGTGATTGATTTTTACTAAAGCTTTGCCATCGGTGAATTCAAACGGGGCGCTGCGCAGTTCGTTCTTTTTACAGGAAGAAATAACAACGGAAACGGCCATCAGGGCGAAAGCTCCGGTAATGATATGTCGCATAAACTTGAATTTAAGTGTTAAATCCTTTGATTACTCTGGAATGCTGAACCACATTTCTTTTACGTGGTAGTCAGATCTTGTCGCGCCAATTCTGATTAATTCGTCGCGGTTGTAGGTATATTCCGACGTGAAATGCGGACGAACACGCTGTACGGGGCGTCCTTCATTGTTTGTTGCCAAAGGTACCGGCATTTTAAAAGTTTTATACACCTGTTCTCCTGTATCGGGGTCCAGATCGAGGTAATGGAAGCGGCGCATATCAACCCAGGTTTCCATAAAACCCCATCCCCACAAAGCAATGTATTTCTGCAGCATGATGTCAGTTAGCGTAAGCGCTCCGGACGTTTTCTTCACGTTGTCGCTATTAAAGTAGCGGGTGATGGTAGCGGCCGGAACAGGCGATGTATTATATAACGCTGTGGAGCCCCGAACATCGGAGTAACTGCGGTTGATAAAATCGAAGTGAGCCTGGATACCTGCTCTGTAAGCTGTATAAGCGGTTGCTTTATCTCCTTTGCGGAAGGCAGCTTCGGCTTTGATAAATTGCATTTCCGCATAGGTCATAACGGGGAATACCGCTTTGTCCTTGAACAGGTACTTGCCATTTGCGTTTCCGAAAGAATTGATGCTTGGATTCACGAAAAGGCTATCGCCCCAGTTGATCGATACTCTTCTCCGGGCGTTGATCCAGTTGGTCGAACCAACAGCATAAGTTCCGGTAAGCCCGGAGTAGGGGTCTCCGACACCTGGTTCCACACCGCGGTATCCGCCGTTGCCATTGGTTGTGTCAGGAGACGCGGCGAGCATATAGGCGATACGCGGATCACGGTTAAATCCACTGGTATTGCTTCCCGTTAATGCAGTACCGTCCAATAAGCCTACAATAAAATTGCTTTGTCTCCAAAGGCGTTGGTTATCGCGGCTGGTGCCAAAATAATTAGAGTTGTTGTTGAGGTTGGCGTCGAAAGGAACCAGGAAATCGTCCGCGCCGCTTGCCATGGCATTATCACAATACTTGATAACAGAATCGGCATTATACAGGCCGGTTTTGTTTGTCAGGTGATGCCAATTGCGTGCGAGTACACCATAGGTAAATTTCTTCCATTTCTCCAGGCTGCCGCCATATACGATATCTCCGCGCGACAAGGTGCCGTTTTGACCACGGGCTATTGCCTGATCCAGGTATTGAATTGCAAGGCGACAGAGAGAGTCAACGCCTTTATACACTACCTGCTGAGAATCGTATTTGAAGATATAGAGATCTTTTATGAAGGCCTCTTTAAATGGAATATCACCGTTATAATCGGTTGTATATTGGAACGACCAGGCCTTGAGGGCCAGCGCTACACCCGTGTAATGCGGTTCATCCAACTGCCGGGCTTTCTCCAGCATAAAGTTCAGGTTTTCTCCATGGTTCAGGTAAGTCATGGTCCAGTTAGCCGCCATGGTACCGCCACTCCATGCATAACCCTGTGCATCGTATGTGTTTTGGTTGGCACTGTTCCAGGTAAGCCAGTTCTGTACGTATTTAGCGATATAAAGACCGCCATCCGACTGAAGGGCTGTTGGTATAGCTGCCAGGGTGGGGGCCATAACTGATGCGTTAGACGGATCCTGTGTGGTGTCCGGGTCGCTGTTGATGTCCAGGTATTTTTTACACCCGGTAGCCAACACCATCGCCGAAGCAAGTATTATAAAGAATTTCTTTTTCATGATCAGATCGTTTTAACGATTAGAAAACAAGTTTTACTCCGAGACTGAAAGCACGGGGAGTTGGAATGGCACCATAATCAATCCCTGCGCCACCAAAACCTTTAACGTTTGATGAGTTCAATGCATTTACGTTAGGGTCCATACCACTGTAATTGGTGATAATGAACAGGTCTGTTCCTGTAGCGAAGATATTGGCTGATTTAACCAGCTTCTGACGCTTCAATATCTTTTGGGAGAGATCATAGGAGATCGTGATATCCCGCAGGCGCATCCAGTTTACACTTTCAATGTAATCTGATTCAGCGATAACACCGTTGTAATAGTTGTTACGGAAATAAGGAGTGATCGCGATGGTGTTGATGGAAGGCTTGTCTGTGTTTTCGAATCCGTCTTTCAATACACCGGTGATCACGCGTGGTTGCTCGCGGTCGAGGGTACGCACGCTGGCACCGTTCATCACCATCATCATTTCATTGGCATTGAACACATCTCCACCTTTGCGGAAATCCAGATTGAAGGCCAGAGAAATGCTTTTATAAGAAATGGAGTTGATGAGGCTGAATTTGAAGTCAGGCTGACGGTCACCAATGGTTACATAATCGGTTGTTGCCTGTATAGGTAAGCCCGTAGTGGGGGAGATCAGCAATTGTCCTTTGTTATTTTTTTCAAAAGTGAAGCCCGACAGGTTGGCGAGGGACTGACCAACAGCCACCTGTGAACGTACACTACCGAAAACCCACGTGTCGGAATCATAATAGAAAGGAAGATCGCCGGGGAGTTTTTCGATGGTCGTTCTCGCTTTATCAAAGTTCAGCGTAATATCCCAATTCAGGTTCTTGCTGCGCACAGGGCTACCGGTCAACTGTATTTCCCAGCCTTTGGCAGCTAAGCGGCCGCCGTTGAAGTAACGCAGGATATAACCGGTGGCATAGCTGATACGGTTAGCCAGGATGTTGTCCTTGATCTTATTGTTAAAATAAGCTACGTCAAGGCCGATGCGGTTCTTAAGAAATTTGAATTCGCCGCCCACCTCAAAGTTCTTGTTGAACTCAGGACGCAGGTCTTCGTTGTTACCCGTTACACCAAGGTTCAGGCCACCGCCGGTAGACAATGCTCCGTTGAATGACCGGTCGATGATGTAAGTGGCGATCGGACCGCGGCCCGTGGTTGCGTAAGACACGCGCAACTTGGCGTAACTCATTACGTCTTTAATGCCCTTCATGAAATTGAGGTCTGAAAGAATGAAGCTTCCGGACGCAGAACCGTAGTTAAAGAAAGGCTGCTTGTTGTAAAATTTCGACATGAGCGTAGACACACCTTCGCGGGTACCTGTAAAGGTCAGGTACAGGAGGTTGTTGTAGCCCACTGTATAACCACCGTAGAAGCGTACTTTTCTTGAATCACGACGTGCCAGCAGCGCAATCCGGGAAGTAGGATCAGTATTGATGATCGACATAAAGTCGGGCTCATAAAATCGTTCGCCGCGCTGTGAGTTAGTGGTCATTTTGTTGTCTTCGAAGTAGGAACCCAGGTAGAATGAGTTGGTAAATTTCTTAGCGATCGTTTTGTTATAGTTCACGCGGAATGTACCATTCATACCATTGTATACCTGTTCGAAGGTAGAGAGGAAGCCACCCAGTGTCACCGCTTCGCGGGAGTAAGGATGGTAAAACATCGAACCCATTGTTGTAAATGAGTTGATACCGATAATACCTGTTGCGGTAAGACCTTTGGCAATATTCGCCGTCAGGCTCAGGTTGCCTACAAAGTTATCGGTTTTGTCGTTCGACAGGTTCTTATTAACGTCCCAGAACGGATTGTTCAGTTCGGCGTTTGCGGCTACATTGCGCAGCAATTTTCTTGTGCCGTCCGGATTGATATAATCTCTTGCGTCAATGTCGGAAGGGAAGGTCATGAGGTTGGTATAAAAACTACCAGCACTCTTGGTTGCCTTGTCGTTGTCGGAGCGGATATAAGCAATCGTAGTATTCAGTTTGAATTTTTTACCTAATTCGGCAAAAGAACTCAGACGGAAGTTATAACGAACAAGCTTTGTGTTGGGTACTACACCTTCCTGATTCAGGTAACCACCTGACAAACGATAATTCAGTGTTGGCGTACCGGCTTCCAGCGTTACGTTGTGTTGCTGAGTTAACGCATTACGGAAGAAATTTTTTGCATTGTTATATCGGGGCGTGTTGTCGTCATACTTGGGTCCAAAAAATGAATAGCCGTATGCATTGTAAGCTGTAGGATCGAACGCTCCGTTGGCTCCGCGCGAATAGGTGCTTTGCGTCTGCGGATAACGGTAAACCTGTGCCAGAGAAACAGTACCGGTATAAGTAAGTTGTGTTTTGCCGGTTTTGCCTTTTTTGGTAGTGATAACAATCGCACCACCCGCACCATCAGAGCCATACAGTGCTGTCGCTTCCGGGCCTTTGAGGATCGTTACACTTTCAATGTCTTCCGGGTTCATATCAGCGATACGGTTAGTATAATCACTGTTACGGTTAGCCATGGACAATGTGGCCGCAGAACCGCCGGTATTTGAAGCGCTGGGAAGATCATTCTGGTCCATCGAAGCGTCAATAACAGGCATACCATCAATTACGAAAAGCGGTTGGTTTGAACCCCCGATTGACGTACCGCCACGCAGCATAATCTGCGCACTGGCACCTGGTAAACCTGATGTGGACGTAACCGTTAAGCCCGGTACACGTCCTGCAAGCGCATTTAAGAAGTTAGATCTTTTTGTTTGCGCGATTTCGTCACCGCTTACAGTAGGGGCCTGGTAAGCCAGTTCACGTTTGTTACGCTTTTGGCCATAACCCGTTACTACCACGTTCTCCATGTCATTTTCAGCAGATACCAGTTTTACATTCACCAGGGTACCAGCCGGTACGGTAAGTGTTTGCGCAACATAACCCACGAAGGTGAAATGAAGTTTCTGGCCTGTAGCGGCCTCAATGGCGTAATAACCAACAGAGTTGGTTTGTGTTTTTTTGCCGTTGGTTTGGTTCGATACGGTCACACCTGGCATAGGCGTGCCATCATCTGCCAGTACCGTGCCCGATACAGATCTCTCCTGTGCTTTCAATGCCGGTGGCAGCAATAAAAACAGCAGGAAACAAGCAAGGGGAAAGAGCAGGTTTCTTCTCATAGCTGTGAGTTGTTTTGGTTATAAAAATGGACAATAAAGCTTCAACTGTTACAGGTTAGCTCTCCGGAATAAACCGGCCGTTTTTTTCAATGGAATAGGTTTGTAAACTGGCATGCCTCTCGAAAAGCATACAAATGAAGAGAAGAAATGCAGTGACCAGCTGAGTTCCTTCATAAGCAGTGTTAACGCTAATGTATTATTAATTCCGCACAATCGCGCAAAAAGCTGAAAAAAAATGCAGCAGGAACAAATTAGCCTTCAATCCAACCGCAGAAAGCTGCAAATAGAAAAATCACGGATACCGTTGCAGTGGTTTCTACTCAACCAATTATGGGTTTATACCCAATCGCACTAACTCGCGGGGTGTCGCGCTGGCATCGTTCACGTGTTTTTGTATTTTACTTAAAACTAGATCATATGAAAAAAACAATGTTCTTCGTCCTGGCAGCGACAACCATGCTGCTTTGCTCTTTTACACCAGTAAGTACAGGAGCCGTAGTTAAAGTCTCAAAAAAAATGGTGGTGGTGGGAGATGAGTCATTCATCATCAGCACCGGCGTGGGTTTTGGCGCACGCGAATTCTTCCTTTCTGTTGAGCGTGTGGGCAACGAAGCAGGCGATGGCAACGTGGATTTTGATGTTGACATCATGTACAACAGCAGTTCCTCACAGGTAGAAACTCATCGTATCACGATGTATCACGGGCAAACAACGCTCTACCAGGCGCGGCAGGCATACACCGTTATCGGTACGGATGTGGAGCCGGTAAGTGATGCCTACAACCGGTATTACTACTAAAAAAGAAAAGAGGCTGTCAGACGACAGCCTCTTTTCTTTCTGAAACTTTCTATTCTGTTTACCAGATCGTATGACTTGAGAGCAAACGTCCGGTACCTGTGGTAAGAACGTTGTTATAGTTGCCTCTTGCCACCACTACATAGCTTCTTTTCTTGGTAGTGGTATATCCGATCAATTCATTCAGTACAGTATTGGTTCCTGCTACATAGGTCCGCAAGGTGTCACCGGCTGCATGTCCACCAGGATAAGTGATGAACTCAGTCACCTGGCTGGGTGCAATGTTGGTGAAGATTCTGCGGCCAAAGAAGCTGGAATACAAATCCACCGCTGGTGCAGTTCCGCCATTGGTGAGGTACATGAAGTTGCCGAATTTCAAACGCGATGTAGAATCCGACGGAATCTCGATATTATTCTTCACCGTTACCTGCTTGATACGGATGATCGAATCATACAGGAACACCGTATAGGAAGAGTTAGCATCGAAATTGCCGTTGAAGGTGAGCGGCACCTGTGTGGTAGTGGACAAGGTATCGCGCACCACGAATGAACGCAGACCTGCCGCCATCTTGAGGCCATAGTTACCGGAATGTACAGGCAACGTTTCACCGTATACCATCTGCACACCGGATACCTGTTTGCCATCCACGAAAACAAAGTTGCGGGTAGCATTACCGGCAAGGTTCACAAACTTCACGTAAGCGGAGTTGGAGGCATCCTTATCGAGCTTGTTGCGGTCATTGAGGTTTTTGTCGCAGGAGGAGATCAGCGCTGCCAGTGCCACCAGTGATCCCGCTGCAAGAAATTTTATATGCTTGATTTTTTTCATGTTGCATTGTTTTTATTGGTGGATAGATCAGGGCTGTGTGTACCACATTTCTTTTGTGTGATAATCAAGGTCCAGCGCACCGATTCTTCTCAACTCATCTACGTTATAGAGATACTCCGAGTTGTAACGGGGACGGCAGCGGTAAACAACTTTACCTGAGTTGTTCACGTAACGGCGATCAGCGGGAGGCAGTTCAAATCCGCGGTATACCTGCAGGCCTGTGGCTGTTTCAACATCGGTATAGTGGAAACGGCGCATGTCTGTCCATGTTTCATACACACCATATCCGTAAAGCGCGATATATTTCTGCATCATGATGTGAGAGAGCGTAAACTGTGCTTCAGCAGGCACCACGCGCGTATCAGCCAGGAAGGCGGTGATCATCCCCGGTGTGATTTTGCGTGCTTCCGGTACATTTTTCGGATATACCGTAGCCAGCATGTCCATGCTCAACCGGATACCTTCACGGTAAGCGGCCAGGGCAAGGCCTTTCTGACCCTTGCGGTACTGAGCCTCGGCTTCGATGAATTTCATTTCGCAAGCGGTAATGATCGGAAATGCAGGTCCGTTCTGGTACACATAACGTACAGTATCCGGAGTTGGCGCCGTTGTTACCGCATTTAAACCACCCCAGAAGTTATTGGGACGATCATTTACCACCGGTAGCACTGCTGTTTCCAGACCATAAGTAGGACGGAAGCCTTTGAAGGTACCGTTCGGATTCTCGCGCAGGATATACCATGCACGTGGATCGTTCACACCATTAAACACGTCATTTACACCGGACATCAGATCCGCGATAAATTTAGACTGACGCTGTACACCAAAGTTGGCGCGTTGCGGACCCCAGAAATGGTAAGTACCGGTAGGGCCTGCATTGGAGAATTTAGCGTAGGTATTTTCAGCATTGGTAGTGGCAGCCAGACCTGCGTATTTGATCGCGGAGTCTACCAACTTTGGTCCGCCGAGATAATCGGCCTTGTTGGAAAGCTGGTTGTAAGAACGCGCGAGCACACCATAAGCAAACTTTTTCCATTTGTTTACATCGCCCTCGTTCATGTACTTATCTCCGATGGCCAGGTTGGCCTGGCTTACGTTACCATCCGTACGGCTGAGGAATTCAATGGCGAGGTGAGCATTGCGACGCGCCTCATCGTACACCTCTGCCTGCGTGTCGTATTTGAACACACGCAGGTTGGTATTAAAAGCTTCTTTAAGGATTACTTCACCATAGGTATTGGTGAGTGTGAGCCATGACCATGCACGGATAGCATAAGCCACCCCCACATAATCCCATTTCTCTTGCTCACTGCCCCATTGGATCACACGGTTGAGGTTTTGCCCCTGGCCATAGTAATGCATGGCCCATACGTTACCGAGCAGGTCACTGTTACCGATTACACCGCCCAGCGCATCATACTGGTTGCTGGCAGTATTCTGGACCCAGAACTGTATATACTTGCCGAGATACATGCCATCCTGTGTAGTACCATAGTTGGTACCGGCAGCAGAAAAGCTACAGGTCATGTTGTCAATAATGCCTGGCAACAATTGCTCAATGGGTTTTACAGTTTCCGCATTGGGATTGAGGTAGGCATCGTCGATTTGTTTGCTACAGCTTCCCAGCAGCAGTGCTGCCATCCCCGAAGCCATGCAAATACCAAATATCTTTTTCATGTTCATTTCTTTTTTGAGGGTTACAGGGAAAGACGGATACCAAAGTTCAGATTGATCGGCGTAGGCAATGTACCGTAGTCGAAACCTGCAGAGCCAACACCACGTGCACCGGCAGAAGTACCGCTTACGGAAGGATCAGCACCGGAGTAGTTGGTCATCAGGATCAGGTCGTTTACAGTAAAGAATGCACCCAGTGATTTGATCACACCTATGCGGCGTACAAAGCTCTGAGGGAAATTGTAGCTCACGCTCAGATCGCGCAGACGGAACCAGTTCACATTTTTCTCAATGAACACTTCTTCCGGCATACGCTCAGCATAATATGTCCAGTTATACGCAGGAATAATAGTATAGGTATTACGTGTAGGAGTTGCAGTATTTTCTTTACCATCACGCAGTACACCTTCTACTACAATCGGGGTATAACGGTCCGCTGTGATCGGGCTTTTACCGATGCTTGTCAGGAACTTGTTGTTACCATTGAAAATATCACCGCCAACTTTCAGATCCCACAGGAAGCTGAGGCGCCAGTTTTTATAGCTGATCACGTTGTTCCAACCCAGGCGGAAATCGGGGTTACGGTCGCCGAATACAGAGTAAACGGTGTTTACGAGAGGCAAACCGTTGGTAGGATCGATAAGGATATCACCGGCGTTGTTGCGCTGATAACCTGCTGCAGTGATGGTAGTGGTGGCGCCACCTTTCACGATACCACCACGTGCGTTACCATATACCCATGTATCGGCAATATAGTATTCGGCAACGTTGGCAGGCATTTCTGTTACGCGGCTCCACATGCGGTTGAAGTTGAACTGCATGTCCCAGTTCCAGTCTTTCTTACGCACGATGTTGGCAGAAACGGTCACTTCCACACCTTCGTTGCGTGTGCTGCCCGCATTCTGCGTGTTCAGTACATAACCTGTACCGTAGCTCAGACGGAAACCTTCGATGATCTGGCCTTTTGTCAATGTGTTATAATAGGCAGCGTCGACAGACAGACGTCCTTTGAAGAAGCGCCATTCTGTACCGATCTCGAAAGTCTTTTGTCTTTCAGGCTCCAGATCCGGGTTGTTGTTGGTAAATCCATATTGGAAACCACCACCGGAAGAAGTTACGTTGGTAAAAATCGATTGTGTGGAATAAGGCAGGTTCAGACGGGCTGTACCGGCCAGTGAACCACGCAGTTTCACATAATCGATGCCGCCTCTTTTCAGACCGGGAATGATGTCGGTCATGATAAGGCTAAGGCTCGCACCTGGATAGTTATACTTACGGTTTTGTTTTGGCAGGGTAGAAGCCTCTTCAAAACGGTGTGTGTAGTTCAGGAATACCTTGTTGTCATAAGCAATAGCGGCTTCACCGAAGTAAGCAAACATCTTGGTGATAAACAGGTTGTTTTCACCGTATACATTGCGAAGCAGGTAAGTACGTGTGTTCGGTGCGGTGTTGGCACTGTCGGTGCGGTTAGGATCGGAGAGGTTGTTACCGCTTACCGCGAACATTTCGGTTTGATAATCCTGCCACATGGTACCGATCATCAGGCGTCCGCTGAACTTACCGAGTGACTTACGTGCAGTACCGGTGATAGTATGGTTGTAACCAGTGTATTTTCTCCACCAGTTGTCCTGAATACCATTTACGGTAGAAGCGATATAGTAAGACTGCGGATGGTATTGCAGATAGCCCTCTGCATCGTAAGTATCATAGCCGAAACGACCGGAGAGGCTCAGCCAGGAAGTGGGGTTGATGTTGATACCCAGCGTGGCGCCATAACGATCGTTCTCATCGTAGTTCTTGTTCTTATTAACGTTGAACAACGGGTTGTCGTAGTCGGCATTGGGGTTGTTGCTGAACAGCGGAATTTTTGAACCATCGGCTGCCTCATAGTTGCGGATATCGATGGTATTGGGCCACATCATGAGACCGATAAGAAAGCCACCCGCACTGCGGAGTACCTTGCGGTTCTCTGCTCTGATATAAGAAATGGCAGGTGTTAGTTCCAGCCATTTGCCAACCTTTGTGGTGTTGGACAAACGGAAGTTGATTTTCTTATAAGTGTTGTTTGGCACCACACCGTCCTGGTCAAAATAAGACGCAGTAAAGCGGAACAAAGATTTCTTGAACCCGAAATCCATACCCAGGTTGTGGTTTTGGGTAAAGCTGGTTTTGAAGAACTCGTCTTTGTTGTTGTACAATTTTGTGCCCGGTTCGTAAGCGGGACCGAAATAACGGAACACATCAGAGGCTACACCATTCTCTCCATTCCTGTATCCGTCGATCGTCTCGGGATAACGCGTCACTTTGGAGAAGCGGAGGCTGTTGTCGTACTGCAGTGCAAACTTGCTGGACTTAGGCTTGCGGGTAGTGATAACGATGGCACCGGAGCTTGCCTGGCTACCATACAGTGCGGTAGCTTCAGGACCTTTCAACACGGTGATCGATTCAATGTCGTTGGGGTTAATGTCGGCCATACGGTTAGTATAGTCCGTCTTCTGGTTGTTGGTGGAAGTAAGGCCAGCGCCGCGTTCAACAATACCTACACCTGAACCGCCTTGTGAGTTTTCGTCGAGAGAGGTGTTATCCATAATTACACCGTCCATAACAAAGAGAGGCTGGTTACTAAGTGAAAGAGAGTTGAAACCACGTAGTACGATAGCACTGGAAGAACCGGCAGTTCCTGAAGTAGGGTTGATAGTCAGACCCGCTACACGTCCCTGTAAGCTGTTGATGAAGTTTTCGCGTTGTGTTTCGCGGATATCATCACCGCCTACAGTTTGGGTTGAGTAACCCAGTTCACGTTTGTTACGTTTGATGTCCATGGCCGTTACGACCACTTCGCCGAGCGCTCCTTCTGAAGCTTTCAGCGTGATACCTAACGTAGCGCCGTCACCGGCTTTGATTTCCTGCGGCTCGTAACCTACATAGGTTACCTGCAGGGTTTCGCCGGGGCTTACCTGTAGGGTAAACTTACCGTTGGCATCTGTCTGTGTGATGCGACGGGTACCCTTTACCCGGATCGTCACACCAGGCAGCGGTGTTTTGTCATCCGACAGTACCGTTCCACTAATGGTCTTTTCCTGTGCATAAGCAACTTGCGGTACCAGGACGATCATCAATAGAAAGGCTACTAATAACTGGAGAGCTTTTCTCATAGCATGATGTTGTTTTAGTATAATAATTAAGCAGTAAACGATTATAACACCTGTATACCGGCCTGCTGATAGGGTTGCAGCAGGGTATTGTCTGCAGGTAATTCGGTGATCAGGGTGTGGATTTTACCGATCTCACAAACCTGGATCGGTTGAAACGTATTGACTTTTTCGGCAATCGTCATACAAACAACCCGCTGAGACGATTCAATCATCGCTTTTTTCAATTGCACCACTTCCCAGTCGTTGTCAGTAACCCCGTGTTCGAGGTCAATAGAATTAATACCCAAAAAGCAAATATCCGCCTTCATCTGACGAATCTTTGCGATAGCTTCCGGCCCTACGGTAATTTTTGAATTTTTGGAAATGCGGTCGCCAATAAGGATCACTTCGATATTGGGGTGATTCATGTATTCCAGGATCACCGGAATACTGCCCGATATAAAAGTGGCCTTCAAACCATGCGGAAGCGAACGCGCCATTTCTATAATGGTGGTACCACCGCTGGTTAGGATAAACATTCCGTTGTGGATAAGGCTGATGGCTTTTTGAGCAATCTTCTTTTTCTGACTTTGCGAATATACTCCGTTCGTAGAGAAATGAACTTCGTTAAAAGAATGGGAGAGAGCTCCCCCGTGCACCTTTATTAGTTTGCCCTCTTCCGCAAGTTCCTGCAAGTCGCGGCGGATCGTGTCTTCCGAGACATTGATGTCCTGGCAAAGAGTGGCGGAAAGCACCTTATTGTGCAGGTTTACCTGGTGCAGAATGTAAGCCTGGCGTTCTTTCTTAAGCAATTGTTTCGTTTAGACCCCTAAAGTAATATATTCCCGCATAAAAACGCAAAAAACCGTACATTTTTGCAGAATGTGGAAAAATGCCGGTTTTATGGGGAAAAGAGTTCTAAGTAATAAGTCTTAAGTTATAAGTACGACATCCCTTCGCTGACTTAAAACTTATTACTTACAACTTACTACTTCTAAAACGTAAATCTCGCCGTCAGGCCAATCGCCGCCGGCTCAAAATTTATATCCTCAACCAGGTTCAATTCGGGCTTCCAGTCGATCGCGAGATTCAGCGGAATATTGGAAAATTTATAGTCGAGGCCCACAACGCCCTGCGCCCCAAAATTGGGAATCGTTTCATTGCGGTCCTTATTCACATTGTAAGTTTTTACAAAACCCAGGTAAGCACCGCCGCCGTAGAACCAACGCAGTCCCTCCGCAGCACCGATCGGTTTATGCAGTTCATACAAAGCGCCGATCGCCAACGGATCACCCAACGAAAGCAAGGCTTCGATGGCCCTGTTTTCCTGGAAAAAATATTTGAATGAAATGGAGTTGTTCACGATCGCCTGACTACTACTCAACCGTATACCTATCGCAGCCTTATAAGTGGGAGCACTGCTTTCCGGAATAGTTTCAGTTTCCTGGGCAGTGACGGTTTGAGCACTACATACGGTCAGCACCACGAGCAGAGATAGAACTGTTTTTTTCATATTAGATGAGTTATTGCGGTAGAACGGAAAAACTGCGCCGCATAGTTTAAATGAAATGCAAAATCGTCGTTAAGCCCGGCGGTTCTGTATTTTTGCGCTTATATGCAGCTTACCAAACTATTCCGGCAGTTTTTTGACAGTGAAAAGGCTGGCGGTATGATCCTGCTTTTCTGCACCGCCCTTTCCCTGCTGCTGGCTAACAGCGCAGTGGGAGAGTCGTATGTCCACTTCTGGCATGCCAACGTTGGCGGACAATCGCTTGAATACTGGATCAATGACGGATTAATGACCATCTTCTTTTTAATGATCGGACTGGAACTGGAACGGGAAATTTACAAAGGAGAATTGTCGCAGGTAAGACACGCATTATTTCCGGCCATCGGTGCTATCGGCGGAATGGCGCTGCCCGCTTTGCTGTTCTGGTTATTGAATAAAGGAACCGCTTTCGCGGATGGCGTGGGCATTCCCATGGCAACAGATATCGCCTTTGCTTTGGGAATTCTTTCATTGCTGGGCAATCGCGTACCGGCAACCTTAAAAGTTTTTCTCACCGCATTGGCCGTGATCGACGACCTCGGCGCCATCATGGTGATTGCACTTTTTTATTCCAAGGGAATCGTTTTATTGAATCTGGGTATTGCGCTAGGATTGTTTGTCGTTATGCTGGTGCTGAACAGGCTGCGCATGCATAAGTTATGGCCCTACCTGATATTGGGAGCGGGCATGTGGTATTTTATGTTGCATTCCGGCGTACACGCAACGATCTCCGGTGTGCTGCTGGCTTTTGCCATCCCATTCGGCAGCGGCGGCCCGAAAACGATCTCTTACAAACTGCAGTCATTCCTGCATAAACCCGTTTCCTTTTTTATCCTGCCCGTCTTTGCATTAGCCAATACAGGTATCATTATTGAATCCGGCTGGACAGCGGAATTAACCTCATCCGAAAGTCTGGGTATTTTCAGCGGTCTTGTTATTGGAAAACCCGTCGGCATCACTTTGTTTTGCCTGATGGCTGTATTGCTGAAAGTCGCCAGCCTGCCGCAGGGATTGAAGTGGCAACATATTTTTGGTGCCGGCATACTGGGAGGCATCGGCTTTACGATGTCGATCTTTATTACTTTACTCGCATTTGATAACCCACATTACATCACCACGGCAAAAATTGCCATACTGCTGTCATCGCTGATTGCCGCAGTTGCAGGACTGGGATGGCTGGCAGTGTTCCTGCGCGAGCGGCAGGCTCCCGAGCCTCTCCTGGAAGAGGAGGAAACCTGAGATTATTTCACTTTCGTTGCAGCAGAACGGCGCGCTGGTTTTGCTTTGGGCTTCGGCTTGGGCGGTGCCTGGTTAGCAAGACTGTCGGCACGCTTTTTTGCGGCGAGGCTGTCTGCCTGCTGCCTGCGCTTGCGATCCTCTTCCCATTGTTTCATGGTTTCCTTATCCGGTAAACCGAATCCCGAACCGGCAGAGGCAGGTTTAAAATGCGCGGCAGCACCGCTGTGACTGCGGTGTGCTACTTTTTTCGTTTGTGCCGAAGCAGCCGTAACGGCCAGCGAGGCAATTGTCAGAAGCAGAAGATTGCGGATCATAATCGTAATTTGTATCCTGAAATTTATCAGATACTTTTAAGGATGCAAGATACCCGCCCATCAGTTGCATGGCCTCCCGTCCGGACGGTATTTTTTCGCTTCGGGGCCTTATTATTCCTGTTATTGATTCTTACGTTGCCCTGGCCGCAGGACTCGCTGCCTCATCCGGCTAACTGGCTCGCTCCGTTGTTCGCTAAATGGAATGGTTACACCGGTTTTTATATACTGGGATTACCGGCCACCGCTACTTTTAAACTAGCCTCCGATACGCCCGGACTTTATATTCATTTATTGCATTGCTTTTTGCTCGCAGTCATTGCTACGTTGAGCTGGTCGTTGGTTGACAGGAAGCCCCGCAACTATGATAAAGCGCGTTGCTGGCTGATCAACCTGGCGGCTTTTTATCTCGCCATGCATTTATTCATGTATGGCTGGAATAAAGTATTCAAATGGCAATTCTATCAGCCTGAACCCAACACCTTATATACGCCACTCGCAGATACCTATCCTGATTTGCTCTACTGGAGCACGATGGGCATCTCGCACAGCTATAGTATTTTTTTAGGGATTGCTGAAGTGCTGGCCGCGGTATTGTTGTGTTTCAGAAGTACAAGACCCGGCGGTGCGTTGCTTGCATTAACAATCATGGCCAATGTGGTGGCCGTAAATTTTTCTTTTAGTATTTCGGTGAAAGTTTATTCCTTCCTATTGTTGCTGTTGGCGGCGTGGTTGTGTTATGCGGAAAGAAGAAGATGGTGGCATGCATTATTCGGTAGCAGGACTTTGATCAACAAACGAAGAATGTTATTGCGCTTAGTGCTGTTTGGAGCCATCATCCTGTTTACACTTTTTCCTTATCTCAAAAGCGGTGTTTATAACGATGATGCCGCACCACGACCGGCTTTTCACGGAGCTTACGATGTGCCCGTTTTTATCGTCAACCAGGATACGTTGTTGCCATTAACCACCGACCAGTTTCGCTGGCGCCGTGTGTTTATTCATCGCCAAAACTATTTTGTTACACAATTGATGGATGATCAAATGCAGGACTATGGTTTCCGTTGCGATACCGTCACACATGAATGGTGGTTGCAGGATCCGGAAACGGGAGAGGAGAAGGTATTTGCTTACAGCCAACCGGAGGCAAATGGTCCGTTATTTATCAGTGGAGTACTCGGCACCGATACCATCACGGCGATGTTGCAGCCGCTGGATTGGAAAAATAAACCGCTGTTACATTCACCATTTACCTGGACAATCGATCCTTAGGCGGCTCACTCGAATAATTCGTATTTCGTTTTGGGACGGCGCTCTTCCAGCCAGCGGAAATTCGGGAGACGCATTTCAGCCGGGCTTTTCTGACGGATAGGCCAGATCGTACCGGTCACCTGACTGCGGAAAGCAATTTTATGCAAGGCTTGTTCCTGAAAATAAATATCAATGATATCACATTTCGATTGATTGATGCCCGTATAGGAACTGTCGGCATCATCTCTTATATAGTAAATACATTCGGCATAGCCTTTCGCGCGGACGGAGTCGATATTTCCATTGACAAAATAACCGTCCATGCGCGTTGATTTGATCTGGTTGTAAGCTTCATGATCCATTTTGTTGACCATAAAACTGCGCTCAAATGCTTCCACCCGGTCGGCCTTCCTGTTTTTGGTATGGAGATAAATGGTATCGCCGGTGATCTGGCTGTTATTGGCCCAAACCACGGGATCCTGGTAAAGACGGAAGGTAGAATCCTGGAAGGAATAGAACATGCTGTCGCAGGTAGCCTGGATCGAATCATTGAAGATGCGCACGTTGTGAAATGCTTCGAAGTAACGGTTGGTGCTGTCCTTGTCATTCAGCTTTGCCACTTTCGTGCCTTTCAAGGTATCCATGGTTAATGAATCACGTGCACCATAAAGTGCGGTGAGCTTTGCCGTAAATAAAGTATCGGCTGCTATATAAATAGAGTCTTTGTCCTGCTTCACGATCATCACGGGCTTGCGCGTAGCCAGTACGGCTTCGGTGCGTTTGTCCTGGAACACGAGTCCTCCGAGAATAGTAGTACCCTGCGCGGTATCGCTGATAATGGCATTGCCGGTAACGCGGTAAATACTATCCGTGAGTTCGATCACATCGCCGGTTATGCGCGTTTTGCCATCGATGATTTCGGAGCGTCTGCCAAACTGAGCCTGACCGGTTCGTTGGTTATAAAATCCTTCCTTGGTACGGATCTTACGTCCGCTGCTGTCTACAATATAGGTCTGTGCGATGATGCGGGCATCACCGCTTTGTGTATTGTATAAAAGTGAATCGGTGGTAATGGTATAAGCCGGATCTTTCAGGAATACATCTTTTTTGAAATAGACGTCTTTCAGATCTGCATAGTAGTAACCTTCCTGGCTTGTGAGTACTGTTTTCTGGTTGACAACGCGTCCGCCATTTTTATAAATACCGATATTGGTGTACATGTCGTATTCCAGGTCGGGTGTGGTCAACGAGCCTTTGCCGTCAGTAAGTTTTACATTGCCATCGAAGTAGGCCACTTTTTTATCGCGGTGATAAATCAGGTGACGGGCACTGATGGTGGCCGTGTCGCCATCTACGATTCTTACATTGCCCCAGGCTTCGAAGATGCGGGTGCGGCTGTTGTCTACCGCACTGTCGCAATAAAAAATAGTATTACCCTGGAGAGCTTTTACATTGCCGGCAACAATAGTAAGATTGGTGCTGTCGTCCACACGCTTCATAGTGAGGTTGCGTGTATTGCTAACGATTTTAATGGAGTTGACAGTATCGGAAGGTACCGGTACAGGCTCCTGTGCATGAATGATGTTTGCCAGCAATAGCAGCATGGCAGACGTGAGGAAATACTTGAAGATTGATCGGGTCGCAGGCGGCTTCATATTAAAATCGGAGTTCGCTGACTTAGTAGTCTACGCGAACCGTATCCTTTTTAAGTGGCGAAGTTAGCGCCCCACCTTTATCTTTTCTTCCGAACACGGAAATATTAACGTAGCGTTTGGGGTGAGCCCGCAGGTCGTCGAGCAATATCTCCGCACTCAGTACAGTGTTGTTGATCTTATCATATAACTCGCGGTCGTGGATCAGCGCGCCCAGCGATCCTTTGGTGCTGGACATACTGTTTACGATTCCTTTGAGCTGGTTGACGGCTACCTGCATAGAGTCGGCGATCGGGCCGATGTTGACACTAGCCAGGCTGCCGGTAAAACGTTTGGCATTACTGATAATCGCGGTGATGCTGTCGTTGCTTTTGGCAATATTGGCCGTAATGGAATTGGCATTGCCCAGGGTAGCGGTAAGGTTTCCGTTGGCAGTCTGCAGCATGTTGCTGAGAGCGGCGGCACTGGCATCGAGCTGGGCCAGGGTAGAACGGATATGACCTTTGACCGACTCGTCGAATATGGTATTTACGTTACCAAGGATCAAATTCAGCGTATCAATGGTGTTGCTTATTTTACCAAAAACGGGTTCCAGTTGTGGTGCAACGGAACTAAGCATGCCTCCCTGGCGGGAAACGGACTTGAGCTCTTGTCCCATTTCTATGCTCCGCGCTGAATTTCCTTTCTGGATCACCAATACGGGCGTTCCCAGGAGACTGGGCTCGATATAGGCTACGGAATTATCGGGGATGTTCACCTTTTTATCCATAGCGATGGTGACCTTGATACCATTTACGTCTTTGTCCAGGGGCTCTATATCATCTATATGGCCAACGGTAAGACCCAATATCTTCACCGGGTTCGATTTATCAAGCGATCCCACATTCTCGAATATGGCATAAATGGTATTCTTCTTTTTAAAAACATCCCTTCCCTTGAGAAAATTGAATCCAACGATAAGCAGGGCGATGGCTCCTGCCGCCAGGATGCCAACTTTGGTTTCATTGCTGATTTTCATGCTGGTAACTTTACACACTTCGTATGCTAACAGAGTGCCAAATTAGCCATTTATTTTGAAAACCAGTTAATAAGAGGCCCGGGGCCGGCTTTTGAACCACCCGAAACAGCAGGACATTACATAAAAAAACAGCGACCGGAGCCGCTGTTTCAATCATTTGCAAAAGAATCGGATCAGAATGCCTTTTTGGGGCCTTTGGCTTCCAGTTTTTCTTTATAGGATTTAAAAGCGTTGATAATATTCCGCACAATTTCGTCCTGGCCTTTTTCACTATTAAGATATTCTTCCTCTTCTTTATTAGAAATAAAGCCGATTTCTACTAAGATGCTCGGCATACCCGTTGCCTGGAGCACCCAGATACCGGTGTCATTACGCTGTCGCACGCCACGGCTTGTGCGGCCGGAAGCGGCAAATTCTTTTTCTACAAAACCGGCCAGCGTCAGGCTTTTTTTGAAATAGTTCTGCGCGTACACCAGCATACGCGCCATTTCTGCGGGGTCGGAAGGGTCGGGAAGTTTCAGTCCGGAAACGGAATCCATTTCTCCGTAGTATTCGTTGTTTTTGGCAACGGAATTGATCTTGGCGTCGTTCTTATTTACAGCCCATACATAGGTCTCGGTACCTTTGGCCGTGTTCTCGCGCCATACGTTCTGGTACTGGTATTCGTAATAGGTCTGTTTCTTTCTCTTTTTGCCTTTGCCTACCATGCGGGTCTTGGCCGTTTTTCCCACTACTACTTTTTCATACCAGCCGCCGGGACGTTTGCCTGCCGCATTGCAGTGAATGGAAATAAAGAGGTCGCCGCCGGAAGAGTTGGCCAGATCGGCGCGGTAACGCAGATCCTCATTCAATGTTTTCTTGTTGCCGGCATTGGCGTCGCTCGTGCGGGTGTAAACGACTTTGATCTCAGGAAATTCTTTCTGAAATGCCTTACCTAATTTAAGTGCAACTTCAAGTGATACTTGTTTCTCATTGGAGAACAATCCCTGGGCTCCCGCAAAATCACCGCCATGGCCCGGGTCAATGATCAACGTGCGTACCGCCGGCTTACCGGGCGCTACCGTATCCGGCGTGGGATTGATAAACGAAACAAAGCAACAACTGGCAAGTGCAAACAGGGTTAATGAAAGGGCTCTTTTCATGGAAACTACTGGAATTTTTGGTGGCGGGTCCTTGCTCATCTGCTATCACTGTACACACCGGCAGGACCTTGCCAGTTAAATTAATGGGTTATTGCAATCTTCACAATTTGTTTAAGTCCGAATGATTTACATTTGCTGCCTGGAAATATATGGGGCTGCGAGACAAATTTAAACTAAAATATTTTTTTTCTGCCATACTGACTGCATTAATCATCTGCACAGTAACGCGGAACAGTGTAGCTTTCCATACCACACAAGGTAATTTTTACACACCTTTAACAACAGCGGCCGACACCATCAAGCCGCGTAATGCCGCAGACAGCACGTCCAGACTGCGTTTCACCGGATCAGATACCATACGTCCGCTCAGAGCCGATACTATACCCGGCCTTGATTCCCTCGATTTAGGAGAAGACTCTCTACCTGCACAAAAGGTTGATACCTTTTCATTAAAACTTTCAAAAGACTCGCTCGACGGACCTGTTAACTATTATGCAGAGGATTCCGCCGTAGTAATGGTGACCTCGAAAAAGATCTTTTTATACGGCAAAACGAAAACCGAATACAAGGACATCAGCCTTAAAGCACCGCAGGTTGAAATCGATCAGGCCACACAGGTGCTCACCGCCGTTAACCGGAAAGACAGTACCGGCGATGTAGTGGAAACGGCTGAATTTTCGCAAGGCGTTGAAAACACGTTCACGAGCGACACCATCCGTTACAACTTCAAAACGCAACGTGGTCTTACGAAAAATACGATCACCGAAAACAGTGGCGCATTCATCCATTTCGAGGTAGCCAAAAAAGTAGACGCCAACACTACCTTCGGCCGCGGCGGTTTTATCACCACCTGTAATCTTTCCGATCATCCGCACTTCGGCTTCCGCGCGAGCCGGATGAAAGTGGTCAATAAAAAACTGGCGGTCACCGGCGCCATACACCCGGAATTTGAAGACGTACCCGTTCCCATTTACCTGCCTTTCGGTTTCTTCCCGCTGAGCCAGGGACGCCATTCCGGTATTCTTGCTCCGCAGTTTGCCACCAACGATGTAGCAGGTCTCGGTCTCGAAGGGCTGGGTTATTATAAAGTGATCAACCAGTACTGGGACGTAAAAGTATACGGCAACATCTATTCTTATGGCGGATGGTCGGGCAATATCAACCCCACTTACCGCAAACGCTATAAGTACAATGGATCGGCTAACATCGGCCTGCTGTCTACCAAACGTAACTTCAAAGGCGACCCGGATTATTACAAAGCAAGCAGCTACAGCATTGCCTGGGCGCATAGTTCCGATTCGCGCGCGCGGCCCGGCACCACTTTCTCGGCAAGCGTGAACGCAAGTTCCACCAACTACAACCGCAACGTGACCAATGATGCGCGTACCAACTTCAACAACATCATGGGATCGTCCATCATGTACTCCAAAACATGGGTGGGCAAACCTTATAACCTGACCTTATCGGCCAACCATAGCCAGAACAACCTCAACCGCCAGGTAACGATCAGTTTGCCGGACGCGGGTTTTACGGTGAGCACGCTTTATCCTTTCCAGAAAAAAGAAATGGTGGGCTCGCGCAAATGGTATGAGCAGTTGGGCATCGGTTACCAGGGCAACTTCCGCAACTCCTTCTCTTTCTACGATTCACTTAATTATAAATCCGTATACGGTAAGTCTATTTTCTCTTACCTGCTCGATACCTTGCAATGGGGCGCGCAACACAACATTCCGGTTACTTTATCCTTACCGGCGGTGTTCAACGGCGCATTGGTCATCGCACCCAGCGTATCTTATTCGCAGGTATGGGCTAATCAGAAAACACGTTATCGCTGGAATACGGCCAACCAGAAACTGGATACGACCACCACACGCGGATTCTTCATCGATCAGCAAACCAGCTTTGCACTTTCGTTCAACACGGCGGTATTCGGTACCTATGAGTTCAAGAACAGAAAAGTGATGGCGATCAGGCACGTGATAAGGCCATCGTTCAGTCTTAACTACCGGCCCGATCTTTCTTCACGTTATTATTACCGTGATACAATTGCACCGGGATACACGGCGATGTTTGGTGAACTGCAAACTGCGCAACCTTATGCGGGTTACGGCAGTGGAAAAGTAGGTGGATTCAGTTTCCTGATCGATAACAACGTAGAAATGAAAGTGCGGGACAAAAAAGACACTACCAGCAACGGCACCCGGAAAGTGCGGCTGATCGATGGTCTGAGTCTCGGCGCCTCCTATAACTTTTTTGCTGATTCCATGAGGCTGTCGCCTTTCCAACTGGCATTCCGTACCAATCTGTTTGACAAGATCAACATCAGTGCATCCGGTATACTCGATCCTTATCAAACCAATGCCATCGGCCAGCCCATTGATAAATTTGCCTGGGAGGGAGGTGGATTTAAAGTGGGGCGTCTGTCGACGGTAAGTGTGTCGATGTCCACCAGTTTCCAGAGCAAACCAAAAGACCCGGACAAAGAAAAACTGAAAAAAGATAAACTGGCGCAACAATTTGCCGATCCTACGCTCCAGGCCGATCAGCAGCGGTTGCTTGACTACATGCGTCAGAATCCAGGCGAATTTGTTGACTTCAACATCCCCTGGTCGGTGAACATATCTTATTCACTTGTCTACAACCAGGTGTTCAACACCACGCTGGCCGCGTTTGAAGGTAGATTAAACTCGAATGCGAGTATCAGCGGCAGTTTCAACCTTACACCGAAATGGAACATCAGTGCGAATACATTCTATGACTTTCGCACAAAGGATATTCAGACCTTCTCCATGTCGATCTCGAGGGATATGCACTGCTGGCAATTGTCCATCAACGTAACGCCAACACCACCTTACCGTTACTTCAACTTCACCATCAGTCCGAAGTCAGGCATGCTGCAGGATCTGCGCATCAACCGCACACGTACTTTCGTTACTTACTGATGAGCGGTGAAATATTCACTCATGATCCCGCGCACTTTCTCGCGTAATTCAGCTGTAGATAATCCATTGGCCGGCACCGGTTCGAGGAAATGTATTTCCAGGCGTTTGGGTAAAAAAAAGAAAGGCTTGTTGGCGGGTACAGCTTTGCGCGTATTTAAGATGACCGCCGGAATGATGGGGGTATTGGTATCTGTCGCCAGTTTAAAAGCACCGTCATAAAATTTCTTCAGCGGCTGATCAGTGCGGTTGCGGGTGCCCTCGGGATAAATACACATGTGCATGCCCATTGCCAGCACTTTTTTCATCTCATCAAAACTCTGGCGGCGGCTGCGTTCGCTGTTGCGGTCGACGAGTACCGAACCCTTGCGGTAATAAAGACCGAACAGCGGCACTTTGGCAAAAGAAGTCTTGGCGATCGTTTTATTGGGGCCGGGAATAAAAGGAGAAGACAGCGGGATATCAATAAGGGAATTGTGATTGCAGGTGACGATATAAGCACGGCCTTTTTCAAAATTCTTTTTACCGCGCACCCGCACAGGACAAGCCACCAGGAAAAACCAGACACGCATCCAGATGCGGGAAACATGGATAAAGTAAGCGGTGCTGCGCGGTTCAGGCATCAGGTAACAAACCATAGAAGGCAGAAACACGAGTAAAAAAGTGACCACGAAAGTGAGCAATCCCCACACGGCCCAGACACGACCGGCCACAGCTTTTAAAAATGACATCTATTGAATTTCTTTTGAACAAAACGAATACGCACAGCGCAAAAGTAAGGCATTGGTCAGAGCTGCCAGTCTACCGGAGGAATGCCCTGCTGCATCAGGTATTCATTTGTTTTGGAAAAATGCTTACATCCCAGGAATCCATTGTGAGCAGACAACGGCGAGGGATGCGCTGCTTTAAGGATGAGATGTTTGGTGCCGTCGATGAGTGCGCTTTTTTCCTGTGCAAATTTCCCCCACAACAAAAACACGACATGCACACATTCCGCCGAAATGGTTTTGATCACCTCGTCGGTGAAAGTAGCCCAGCCGATCTTTGCGTGACTCATCGGCTCGCCGGCGCGTACGGTAAGCGAAGCGTTGAGCAGGAACACACCTTGCTCCGCCCACCTGGTGAGGTTGCCGTGCATGGGAATCTCCATGCCGATATCATCACGGAGTTCTTTAAAAATATTAACGAGAGAAGGAGGTGCCGGCACGCCGTTCTGCACGGAAAAGCAAAGGCCATGTGCCTGGCCCGGGCCATGATAAGGATCCTGGCCGAGAATCACCACTTTCACTTTCGAAAGCGGCGTCGTATTGAACGCATTGAAAATAAAAGGGCCGGGCGGGTAGATGGTCTTGCCCTGCGTCTTTTCCGTTTTCAGGTGTAAAATGATGTTTTGAAAATAAGGCTTGTTGAATTCTGCGTGCAATACCTTTTTCCAGCTTTCTTCGATTTTTACGTCGGCCATACGATGATACTTAAGCGGCAGCAAGGTACGGCTTCAGTGGCAAAAAAGCTTACCGCGCTTTCACCACCGAGGAGATTTGGTAGGTGACGTCGATACCGCGGTTGGTATCGGGCATCCTGATTGTAGCCGACGATTTGGCATCTATTGCAGGAAACTCGATCCACTGTGTTTTCAGTACCTGTTCGCCGGGTTTCATGTATTTCAGTTCCACGATCACTTTTTCCAGCGGATCGTCCGAGCGGTTGTAGACGGTGAGGCGGAGATCACGAATGCCGCCGAAGGGCACGCGTTTATAGTTGTTGCTGAGCACGGTTACTTCTCTCGGCACGTCGCGGCCGGAGGCAATCAGCGCATTGCTTTCTTTTAAACCAGAATTTGAAACAGACCGTCTAGTTGATTTATTTTCAACATTATCCTGATTGCCTCTGGAGGACCGGTTGCGTTCGCCGGTGGCAGCATTTGTGCTGACACGTTGATAGCTGTCCGCCTCTTCAACAGCAGGTGCTTTTTGCGGATCGGATTTGGTCATGACGGCTTTTGCGCCGCGGCTGGGCTCTGTTTTTACCGGAGGCTGTTCTTTCCTGGCGGTCACTTCGCCCAGCATTTTTTCCTCGGGTGTAGGCGGAGGGGAGTTGGCGATGATCTTGCGGAGACGTGCCTCTTTGGCAGCAGCGTCGCGTGCTTCTTTTAGTTTGATATCCGCTTCGGTTTGTTCTTCGGCACTGGTGGACAGCACCACACCTTCCTGCACAGCGGCAGGTGTTGACGGATCATTGTCAGGGATGGGATCCGTTTGAACTGTCTCCTCCTGGTTGGCGGCCAGTGCCAGTTGCCTGGTTGGACCACCTGGTAAATGCGGTGCCTCGCCGCGGTTGCTCATAGCCCAGCCGAGGAAAATGCCGCCGCCGATCAACAGGACCATGATACCGGCGATGCGTAGCTGCTGCATCCAGACGCTGCGGCGGCTGATCTTTTGCTTGCGATCGAGTAAAGTTTTAACGTATTGCTCCTTGATTTCATCGAGCGGTTGGGAAAATTTGGTGTGAACGGTTTCTTTGTTTTCCACGACTTTGATGGTCGGGGCGGGCTCTTCGGATAGAACGGGTGCCTGGTCGATTTCGGTATAGTCCTCAATCGGTGTTGCGGGTAAGGTTACAAAAACCGATTTGCGGGCGGGTTCTTTTTTGGCAGGCTTTTCCTCGACCTGCGTAGTGATCTTGGGCTGATAAGCCTGGTAAGCGGGTTGGGGCGCATCCTGGACAGGCTTTGGCTGGGGTTGTACTTTATCTTCCGGTTTCTTGTAAAACCGGTCGAAGGGTTGTTCCTCCACGACCGGCGCGTACGGACGCAGTTCTTCGATCTCGCTCGGATAGCGCCATGCGGCGCTGCGACCGTTGATCCAGACAAGGTCATACGCTTTAAGTCCGAAGGACAAAAGCTGATCGAGCGTGTAAGGCCCGTTTTCTTTGTTATCGCGCAACAGCAGATAAGTTCCCATTGATCCACATTTTTGCTTCTGTGAAAGAACGAAAAATTTGTGCCGCCAAGTGTAAAAGCTCTGTTATAAACTGGCCGGTTCTTACTAATTGATTGTTAATCCACCAAGGTGGATAACTAGGGTAAAAAACCCTGGTTTTTTATCGGATTTAACTGTCAGAAAAGTTAAATTTGCGGGCTTCACCTGCGAACGTCCGACACTGAGGACAATTGCCTTGAAAATGAATTAATTATAAGGCTACAGACACAGCAGGGAAGTGGCAGGTAAAAGGCCTGTCATTCGGATCTTAACTTCAACACAATGGAAGAAAATTTCGGCCCACAGGAAACCCAGGATACTAACCGGATCATTCCTGTCAACATCGAAGAGCAAATGAAAACCGCCTACATCGACTATTCCATGTCGGTGATCGTGGGGCGGGCGCTGCCGGATGTGCGCGACGGTTTCAAACCCGTTCACCGCCGCATCCTGTTTGCGATGAATGAACTCGGTCTTAATGCCAACAAACCGTACAAAAAGTCAGCGAGAGTGGTAGGGGAAGTGCTGGGTAAATATCACCCGCACGGTGACGGCTCGGTATACTTCGCTATGGTGCGTCTGGCCCAGGACTGGAACATGCGTTACACCCTGGTAGACGGTCAGGGTAACTTTGGTAACCAGGACGGAGACGATCCGGCGGCCATGCGTTATACGGAAGTAAGACTGGCGAAACTCGGCGAGCACATGCTCGACGATATCGAAAAAGATACTGTCGATTTCCAGCTCAACTTCGACGACTCGGAAAAAGAACCATCCATCCTGCCTACCCGTATTCCGCAATTGCTGGTGAACGGCTCCAGCGGTATCGCCGTAGGTATGGCCACGAACATGATGCCGCACAACCTCTCCGAGGTGATCGACGGCTGCATAGCTTATATCGACAATCGCGAGATCACGATCGATGAGCTGATGGAACACGTGAAGGCGCCCGACTTCCCGACCGGTGGCATCATCTACGGTATGGAAGGCGTAAAAGCAGGCATGCATACCGGACGCGGCCGGGTAGTAGTGCGCGGTCAACTGACCGTGGAAACCAAACCCAGCGGACGTGAACAGATCATCATCACGGCAGTGCCTTACCAGGTAAACCGCGACTCACTGACCAACCGCATTGGCGAACTGGTCAATGAAAAAGTGATCGAAGGCGTTGCACACGTAAACAACGAATCCAACAACAAAGAAGGTACACGTATTGTACTGGATCTGAAACGTGACGGCGTAGCCAACGTTGTCATCAACCAGTTGTACAAGCATACAGAACTACAAACATCTTTTGGTATCAACAACGTGGCGATTGTAAAAGGCCGTCCGCGCACGCTGAACCTGAAAGATCTCATCAGCGAATTCGTTGAATTCCGTCACGAAGTGGTAACACGCCGCACGCAATATGAATTACGCGAAGCGGAAAAACGCGCCCACATACTGCAGGGTTACCTGATTGCGCTGGATCACCTGGACGAAGTGATTGCGCTGATTCGTGCATCTTCCACACCGGATGTAGCACGCGAAGCGTTGATCAATGCCGGCTGGGGGCTCGATGAAATCCAGGCCCGCGCCATTCTCGAATTGCGTCTGCAACGTCTGACGGGCATGGAGCGCGAGAAGATCAAAGAAGAATACGATCAACTGATGACGTTGATCGCCGATCTGCGTGATATCCTGGGCAACGAAGGCCGTCGTTATGAAATCATCAAAACCGAGCTCACCGAAATCAAAGATAAATACGGCGACAAACGTAAAAGCGAGATCACTTACCTCGACAATGAAGTCAGCATTAAGGATCTGATCAAGGAAGAAGACGTAGTGATCACCATCTCGCATCTCGGCTATATCAAGCGTACACCGGCGGATGAATTCCGTTCGCAACGCCGTGGTGGCCGTGGTGTATTAGGCGGCAAAACACGCGACGAAGATTATATCGAGCACCTGTTTGTAGCATCCACCCACCATACACTTCTTTTCTTCACAGAAAAAGGAAGATGTTACTGGCTCAATGTATACCAGATACCGGAAGGCGAGAAAACCAGTAAAGGCCGTGCGATCCAGAACCTGATCCAACTGATCCCGGGTGACAAAGTGCGCGCGATACTGGATGTGAAAGACCTGAAAGACGAAGAATTCGTGAGCGGACACAACATCGTATTGTGTACCAAAAAAGGTGTGATCAAAAAAACAGCGCTGGTTGACTTCAGCCGTCCGCGTACGACCGGTGTAAATGCGATCACCGTAATAGAAGGTGATGAGCTGCTCGAAGCGCGCATGACCGACGGCAACAGCGAAATCATGATGGCCGTCAAAAGTGGCCGCGCAATCCGTTTCTCCGAGAAAAGTGTACGTCCGACCGGACGTGGCGCAATCGGTGTTGGCGGTATCGAAGTAGACGATGCAAAAGACGAAGTTGTTGGTATGATTTGTGTAAATCCTGAGACTGACGCATCCAAAACCGTGTTGGTAGTCAGCGAGAAAGGATTTGGAAAGCGTACTGCATTCGACGAATACCGGTTTACCAACCGCGGTGGCAAAGGCGTGAAAACGATCAGTGTAACCGAAAAAACAGGCAACCTGGTGGGCATGCTGGCCGTATCACAATCTGAAGACCTGATGATCACCTGTAAAAGTGGTGTAACCATCCGGATGAAAGTGGCCAATATCAGCGAATTAGGACGTGCGACGCAGGGTGTAAAACTGATCCGCATCGACGAAGGAGATGAAATTGCCGCGATCACGCAACTGGATGAGGAAGAAATCCAGGTGGAAATAATGGAAGGCGAAACGCCGGCGGTGGAAGGAAGTACTGAAACCCCGGGTGACGCAACTCCTCCGGCAGAAAATGCATCAGAAGAAGAACAACCACCGGTAGCATAAAAGGAAACCGGGATAAGAAAGCTTATTTTTTTCATCAATTAATAACATCAATGAAAAAGTTCAGTATTCTTTTATTAACGATGAGCTTGCTTGCGGTGACTGCAGGCGCCCAACGGTATGAAGATGTCAAAAACCTGCTGTTGCTGCGTCAATACAAAAATGCCAAGGCAACGGTTGACAAGGGTATGACGAATGCGAAATACACGTCAAAACCCGAAGGATATATGCAAAAAGCAACGGTATACTCGGCGCTGGCACTGGATACCACACTGCCGGCGACAGAAGCTGCGCAACTGCGTGAAGAAGCCTACGCCGCTTTCCTGAAATTCCGCGAAATGGATCCGGAAATGAAACTGATCGCGGACGCTGAATATGCCAATACGATCGGTAACATATATGCAGGCTACTTCAATGCGGGATTCAGAAACTACCTCGACAAAAGCTGGGAGGCGGGCCTGCCCAATCTCGAAAAAGCGGTGGTGCTTGGCGATCTGATGACAGATAAAAAACTCTGGACAGTAACGGCCGACACGAACGCGCTCATCCTGGCGGCGGTGGTGGCCGACAATGCAAAAAAAGAGGGAGAAGCCGTTAAATACTACACGCGCCTTGCCGGACTGAAACTGAACACACCGGACTACGAGGAAGTGTACCGTTACCTGGTGCGTTACTATGCGGAAAAGAAAGACGACGCCAACTTCGAGAAATACAAAGCCCTGGGTAAAGAACTGTATCCGAAAAGCGATTACTTTAACTACGACAAAGTGGACTTTGCGATTGGCACAGTAGAAGGATTTGATGCGCAGGTAAAAGCGCTGGAGGGCGTGTTGGCAAAAGATCCGGAGAACTACAAAGCGAACATGGGATTGGGCGAACTGTTATATGACACGCTGAACTCCCGCAAAGAGGGAGCTGTGCAGCCAGCCAATGCCGAAGAACTGGAAGGAAAAATGATCACATCGCTGAACAAAGCTGCAACGGCGAATCCCGACAAAGCTGCGCAGGCGTTCATATATATAGGTGATCACTTCATGAACAAAGCCGACAGAAAGCAAAACGAAATGACCGAGGTGGAAACCGAGATCCGCAAGCGTCCCGGTGGTAAAGCCACGGCGGCTGACAACACGAAGAAAGCTGAACTGAAAAAGCAGTACGATGCGACTTACGACCAGGGACGTGAATACTTTGAAAAAGCGGCTGAACTGTTTGCCAAGAAGCCTGAGCTGGACAAAGTGGAAAAACGTCAATACAAGCTGATTGTGGGAAGCCTGGCGCAATACTATTCCTACAAGCGTGAAGGCGCGAAAGGGGCGGATCTGAACAAGTATATTGCGGCGGAGAAGAAGTGGAATGACCTGGATGACAAGCTGAAATAAGCTTTTAAGGAATGTATATTATTGACGGCGGCCTTCGGGTCGCCGTTTTTTGTGGTGGAGGGTTTGAGGAGGTCGAATATCTACTTAACATAATGTAAATTATAGGACAAAACGTGCGGCGCTTTGGGCTAGCCGGCTGTCCTATAATGGTATGGTATATTATGTCTGCGCTGCGCTCGCCCTGTGGGTAAATAAAAAATAGATTCCGTTCCTAGTTAATGTAGAGAATAGTTCCGGTGTAAACGATGAGCTTTACAGCTGCTGAAAGGTTTGTCCTATAATTTGACATTATGTCTCCGCTGCGATCCGGGCTGCGCCTAAATAGCGCATGGCATACACGCCAATGGCTGGTAAAATTTCCTGCGTTTGAAAAACTTACGCCGGAAAATTTTACTAGCACCATCGGCGCTATGGCATGTTTATGTCTTTAAAGTTTTCCTGCCCCAAAAACACCCGTTTCCAAAAGATGGTCGCTTAGCTGGCCCGTAAAAAATGCAATGTGCCTTGCTCTGAAAAAATTTGACTAAAAATTACGCTGTAAGCCTAAAGCTGCCAAACTCGCCGCAGATTACGTTACGGTAAATAGTAACTGCCAGGCTCTAACAGTGGCGGCTTCTTAACGGCTTACTGCATAATTTTCTTAACGCCATTTTTTCAAGGCCGATCCAGACCAGTTAGCACTTCCAGCGCATAATGGCTCAGCTTCGGAATGGCTTTGGTAAACACTTTTATTTCCCAGGTGGATAAATGCCGGAATCGACGGTTGTTCGTTGCTGATAAAAACATCGTTCGGCGCTGCAAATACCGTGGTTGGTATCAGGTAGTTCAACGGCTCCATGTCTCGCATGCACAATACCAGCAGTATCCAGGTATTGGCACGAGGTTCATAATCAAAATCACGTTGATTGAAAAATACACTGCGTTCTTTATCAAGATTGACTAAACGAATGATTACTTCAAATGTTTTTACGCTACCTTCTGTTTTTATAGTATCCTGATTCATTGCAGTTTTTAAATACAGATTTATTTACTTACTTAACATAATTACGAAATTTCCTTTCCTTCATTATCAGGCCAGCTATGGATAATGATCAGCCTATTGCGTTCGGTAATTACGTCTATATGCTGTCCGGGTTCAAAACCGCAATCCTCCAGCCATTTGCCGATCAACCGTATTTCCGGAAACACTACCGGATACCGACAGCCAAGAAACCGGGCACGTATAAATATTTTATCGTAGACTTTGAGGGTGCGCACCCGGGGATGTTGTTTGCCGTGGTTATGTTTTGCCTGAGCCATTGCCATGCTTTTTTGTTAAGGCAAAGCACCTGATACATATACGGGTGTTCAATCCGCTACCGGAATACTTCAGAAAATAGACTGCCATAAATTATTCCTGACCTTTAGACAGGAAATCCATATTTTACCCGAACAAAAAAACTAAATTTGTTGGCAATAACACATCAAACCTATGGCAAATAACATACACGAAGGCCACTACGTTAAACGCTTCCGCGAAATGCTAGGTATTAAGCCGGAAGCCCTGGCCTTTGATCTTGGCGATGATTGGAGCCAGAACAAAATTTCCCTGTTAGAACAAAAGGAAACCATCGACGCTCCCCTGCTTGCGAAGATCTCCGCTGCACTCAAAATACCCGTGGAAGCTATCCAGAATTTTGATGAGGAACAAGCGATTTATAATATCTCATGTAATTTTTCAAATAATGCAATGCTGAATAATTATCCTACTTTTCATCCCATTGAAGAGTTGAAAAAATTGCACGAAGACAAGATTGCATTGTATGAAAGGATGTTGAAGGAAAAGGATGAGATGATGGCGAGGTTGGAAAGGTTGATGGAGGGGAAATAATTTTTACTGGCAAATAACGTCACATACCTGCAACATTCATTATGGATCAATTAAACGACTATGCCGATGACCGGTTGGTTAGGGGATGCATTTATTGTGGTGGTGGTGCAGACACACGGGATCATGTGCCATCGAAGTGTCTCCTTGAAAGCCCTTATCCTCCAAATTTACCTGTAGTAGGGTGTTGTGATGATTGTAACCAGGATTTTTCGGGAGATGAGGCATATTTGGTCTGCTTGATAGAAAGCGTTCTTTGTGGCTCTACTGACCCGGAAAAGATTAGGCGTCCATCGGTTGCCCGGATTATGAAAAAGTTACCGGCCCTTCGAAAACGTATTGAAGCTTCACGAAAGGAAATAGATGATCAAATCGCTTTTATGCCTGAGATCGAACGTGTTCGTAATGTAATGCTGAAACTTGCCCGTGGGCATGCAGCTTTTGAGCTCAGCCAACTCTGCCGCGCCCCCCCCGATCATTTTTGGTGCGGTCCTCTTTCTGCTTTATCTGAAGAAGATCAACAAACGTTCAAATCAGTTCACTTTCAGCAGGTTTTTGGTGAAGTAGGATCCCGTAATATGCAGCGTCTTCTTGTCACACAAATGACGCTACGTGCCGAAAATGGCGAACTACAAAATGTTGGAATGCTTATCAATGATTGGGTTGATGTCCAGGACGATCAATACAGATACATTGCAATAGATGATAGTGGAATAGTTATTAGAATTGTTATTGCCGAATATTTTGCTTGTGAAGTTGCTTGGGGAGTTTGATTTTTGTTCAAGCGTACACTTCAGTTCGTTTTTATTTTATGGCAAGCACTTATTTTTGTATTTTAAATGACCGATGTCCACTCTAAAGAGATAAGAAGCTATAATATGAGCCGCATAAAGGGTAAAAATACCAAACCCGAAATGCTGGTTCGCAAATTTTTGTTTGCTAACGGACTACGCTATAAACTGCATGATAAGCAACTTCCGGGGAAACCAGATTTGGTTTTTCCTAAGTACAAAACAGTACTGTTTATTCATGGTTGCTTCTGGCACGGTCATGAAGGGTGTCGGTATTATGTAGTACCTAAAACAAGAACCGATTGGTGGCTTGCTAAAATCAACGGTAACAAGGCAAAAGATGCAGACAGTATTATGAAGCTTAAGCAACTTGGATGGAAGGTTATCATAGTATGGGAATGTGAATTGAAGCCTGGCATGGTGGACGGGTTATTACAAAATCTCTTGAAAGAGTTTAAATCAAACAATGAGTCTTAAATATATTGATCTGTTTGCCGGTGCCGGTGGTTTGTCCGAAGGGTTTATCCGTTCGGGTTTTGAACCTGTGGCACATGTGGAAATAGAAAAGGCGGCCTGCTTTACGCTGCAAACACGGGTAGCATATCATTATCTGAAATCAGAAAACCGTTACGACGAATATGTATCATACCTGAAAGGAGAAATATCAAGAAAAGAGCTTTACAGTAAAATACCTGCTGAGTTATTAAGTTCTGTGATAAATCTTCCTATAGGTGGAGAACACAACCCCGCTATCCACAAAGCCATAGAGAAACAGTTGAAAGGCGGTAAAGTAGATTTAATTATTGGCGGCCCACCCTGCCAGGCATACTCTCTTGCCGGACGGGCCCGGTCTAAAGACGGGATGAAGGGCGACCGGAGAAACTATCTTTATGTGCAGTACGGGAAATTCCTGGAAAGATATCAGCCCGGATTATTTGTATTTGAAAATGTGCTTGGGTTATTGTCTGCCGGCAATGGCATTTACCTGGAAAACATGGAGAAGCTTTTTTTAAAAAAGGGCTACGAAATGAAGATATTTCAGGTAGAGGCCAATGATTTCGGAGTATTACAAAACAGAAAGCGTATTATAATTATTGGCTGGAGACGTGAACTTGCTATAGAGGTGCCTGATCTGGAAGCCATCAAAAAAGAAACAAAGTATACAGTAAAATCATTATTCAGCGATCTGCCTAAAATACAGGCTGGCGAAGGAACTGAACGGTATCTTACCTACCGCACAAAAACCAACTACTATTTATCTGAAGGATCAATACGCAACGGTATCGATATACTTACGCAGCATGTTGCCCGTCCGCATACCGAGCGGGATAAAGAGATATACCGCATTGCCGTACAAAAATGGAATACTGAAAAGGCCAGATTAAATTATAATGATCTGCCTGAGAGGCTGAAGACACACCAAAACCGAAGTTCATTTTTTGACCGTTTTAAAGTAGTAGCCTCCGACCAGCCATTTTCGCAAACTGTGGTTGCCCATATTGCCAAAGATGGTCATTATTATATTCATCCTGATATAGAGCAAAACCGGTCTATAACTATCCGGGAAGCAGCCAGGTTACAATCTTTCCCGGACGATTATTTTTTTGAAGGTGTAAAGGAAGGAGTTAATCGCACTCCTGCATTTAAACAAATAGGCAATGCCGTACCACCGCTTATGGCGTATGAGATTGCGAAAAAAATCAAAGAGATGCTATCATGAATAAACCCCAAAAAGGAAAGTTTATATTCAGACCAAGAGCCCGGATAATAAAAACGATTGGAGAAGAGCTAATCAGTAATGATAATGTTGCTGTAGTTGAGTTAGTGAAAAACAGCTACGATGCCGAATCTCCAATAGTGGAAGTTACATTTAATGGAGAAGTAAAGGAGAAGCTGGAGGGGAAAAAGGCTAAGAAATATATAGCCAAGGGAAATGCATCTCTAGTTATTTATGACGAGGGTAAAGGAATGGACTTTACAACTGTTGAATCAGCCTGGATGGAGCCTGCAACCAATTTTAAAAAGAAGGAAAATAATCAAAATTCACTGAGAAAATTTACAGGCGAAAAAGGAATAGGCCGTTTCGCTTCTGCGAAGCTAGCGTCAGAGCTGGAATTAATTACCAAACAGGAAAACGGTGATGAGGAAATTGTTGTTAAGTTTAATTGGGACGATTTTTCAAATGAAGAAAATTATCTTGAGAAAATTCAGGTTGAATGGGAAATACGAAAAGCAAATGAAATCAGGAAAAAAGGTACTATCTTAAAATTATTAAACCTGAATAATGACTGGGATGAGGATAAAATAAGAGAGTTAAGAGTAACCTTATCTAGGTTGTTGAACCCCATTGTGCCAACTGAAGATTTTCTGATAAGCTTAAACCTTCCTGAAGGATTGGATGAAAACCTGGATGGTACTATTGAGCGGCCTGAAACCTTAAATAAACCTGATTATTATATAAAAGGTGGGATTTCTGAAGATGGCAGACCTGAAAATTTTATTTTCTTTAGTAAAAATAAAGGCGGTGAAGAGCCGCTTGTTTTCTCTGAGAAAGAATTTTTACTGAAAGATCCACCGAGAAAGTCCCTCACGGGTAAATTCAGTTTTGAATTTAGAATATGGAACAGAGATGACTTAGCTAAACTTTCCAAAGAAATTAATTCAACTGTTAAGAATGTAAAGAAGGATTTAGATGATTTATCCGGGATTAGTATCTATCGTGATAATGTAAGAGTATTGCCATACGGTAATAAAAATAACGACTGGGCGAGATTGGATATTCGCAGAGTTAATAACCCTACTTTGAGATTGAGTAATAATCAGATTGTAGGCTATATTTCTATAGGGCTGGATTCCAATCCACTATTGAAAGATCAAAGTAATCGTGAGGGCATTGTCGAAGGACAAGCTTTAGAGGATTTGCAGGAATTGATTAAACTCATTTTGAATGAGGTTGAACAAAGAAGATACAGTGAGCGTCCCCGTGAAAATGACAATCAAAATATTTCCCAGGATAGTTTGTTTGAAAAGTTCTCACTTCGTTCAATATCAACTCTTGTAAAAGAAAAAATTCCTGAAAACAAGCAAATAATTGAAGCTGTTGAGAAGAAAGATGTTGAGATAAAAGAAAGTATCATCAAAGTTCAGGAAGTAATTTCCAGATATAGAAGACTAACTACTTTAGGCCAGTTAATAGATGCTGTTGTTCATGATGGAGGAAATTATCTGAACAAAATTGATGTACAGGCTACTCTTCTCACAAAAGAGATGAGGAAAGTAGAAATCAATAAAGAAAAAATATCACAACATATAGCCAATATTCAAAGCTTACGGAAAGATTTTGCACAGCTATTCCGCAGGATTGAACCATTTGGAGGAAGGAAAAGAGGGCGTCCCAGAAAAATAATTCTGGAAGATGTTATAAGAAATCAGTTTATGCTCTATCATACTGATTTAGAGAAGCTGAATATTACCTATATAGTTCCCGATTCTCAAAATTCTGTTACTATGGACGAGGCAGAACTAGGAATTATCTTTATGAATTTGATTCAAAACTCAATATACTGGCTTGAAAATATTGATGGAGAGAGAAAGATAGCAGTAGAGGTTGACCGATCCAATTCGGATGAGTTATCTATTGTTTTTAGCGATAGTGGACCTGGTATAAAAGATGGTACCGAAATCAATGTCTTTGAGCCCTATTTCAGTACGAAACCCGATGGTATAGGGTTAGGACTTTCAATTGTCGGGGAATTGGTTTCCGAATATAATGGAGAATTTATGTTAGTTAATAATGGCCCCTTGGAAGGAGCATCATTTAAAATAATTTTTCGATACAGAATATGAGTAAGGAATTAAGGCTACTTTATGTAGAAGATGATAAAGAAAACAGAGATGGGTTAACCGAGGTCCTGTCGGATGACAAAATTGGGGATTATACTATCAAAATTGAAACAGTTGATTCTTTTGACAATGCTTTTAACATAATAGCTAATAACAATTATCATATAATAGTTCTTGATTTATTCAAAGGGAAACCTGACAAAGGAGGTGAACAAGTCGGTTTGAAAATTCTTGAACAAATACAAAACTTTGGTTTTATTCCCGTAATATTTTATTCAGGAAACACAAAAAATGTTGAAGAACTTAAATCGCAAGTTGTAGGTGTTGTTACTAAGGGAGATGATGGAATTGAAGGATTAAAAAATGAAATAGAACGTCTGGTAAAATTTAATTTGCCCTTCGTAAAAGAAAATCTGCATCATTATATTGAACATGAACTGAAATCGTATTTCTGGAATATTATACACAGCCAAAGAGACAAATTTACCCCTGAGCATAATGATTTTTCGCTGGGATATTTAATGCTGAGACAGTTTGGGAACTCTCTTTCAAAGAAAAAAATATCTGAAATTTTAGGTAATAACGAGCTTAAGAAGGATAAGGTGCATCCGATGGAGTTTTATCTTTATCCAACAGTTAGTAGTATAGAAATCGAAAGCGGAGAAATTCTTCAAAAAGAACAGGAAATTTATGTAGTTCTCACTCCTAGTTGTGATTTTGTTGAGGCAGAGGGTCGTTCGAGAAAAGTAGGAAAAGTTTTGCTTGTTAAAACAATTTTATTAAAAGATACTCCAGAATATTTTAAGTATAATGGGAACAAGGAGAAGTACAAACAAAGTTTAAGCAACCTTGTTGAATCAAGGAAGGGCGACAGATATTTCTTTTTACCCGGTACTCCTTTTATTGAGAATCGAATAATTGATTTTCAGTTGAAAGAAATGTATAATTATGAGGACCTTGTTACTTTTAATCGTTTAGCTAAACTTGACAATCCATATTCTGAAGCTATGGTTGCTAGTTTTATTCGATATTACAACCGGATTGGCTATCCCGATATTGATTCCGATTATGTAATTGACAGATTGTAGTTAAAAATGGTTAATTCAAAAGAATTTAGCATAATGACCAGTATGCGGCTTTGCCGCCAACCCAAGCCCACCCACCACCCACATGCTTTATACCATTAATAGCACATTGCTTTTGCACATTGTGAATAATTATGGCGTGCCCCCTGCCCTGCTAGTTAGCATCTTTCGCAGAGTGTAATAATGCCAATCTGAGCACCCTTTTTGAATTTTGACTTTTGAATTTTAAATTTAACTACCCCACTACTCTCCCCAAAGCCTCCACCACCGTCCCCACATCCAGCATCTCAAATATTCTTCTCCGGTAATACTTCACCGTATCCGGCGACACCGACAGCCGCGCGGCAATCTCATTAATCGTCAACCCCTGAGCATATAACCTTAACACCTCCATTTCCCGCTCAGATAACTGAGGCCGCGGGAATTTCTGCCAGGCACGCGTATCCGGACAAAATCGCCAGATGATATCCGCACCTTCTTTATAAATCACCGCATTGCCCGCCGTTTTATGATAAGCAATCGATACCGTACACATTGCCTTCCACATTTTTCCCGCGTCCGTCAGCAACATCGGCGTCAGTTTGTGATGGATCAGCACAGAAGAGCCATTCTTATGCTGCAGGTGAAAGTCGTAGTTAATACTGTACATTTTCCGCTCTTCCACGGGCAGCCGGTCAAAGAAGTCAAAACCTTTTTCATTCAGTTCCGACAGCATGTCCAGGTCCTCCACCGGTACGTGTTTTTCATAGAATGCGTAGCCCATCGCCTGGACTTCGGCCGCCGTATAACCACATAGAAATAACGGATTGTCCGATACGTATTCAAAGCTCATGTCCGAGTAGTCGATCAGGTAGATGCTCTGATAGGTCAGCCTCGACAATGCCTTTACCGGCTCCAGGTAACTCATCCCCTCCTGTCCTGCCAGTTCTTTTATATGCACCAGTTTGCTACGCGTTACCAGGCTTTCTGCGTTTTTCTTTTTCATCGGTCACAAAACTACACGAAAGTGTAGTTTGTCGCTCATTTCATTCGATATAGGTCCAGGTTTCATCAAATGATACCCGGTGTGGCGTGAATACGGCCGGCTCATCCATCCAGTATTTGATTTTGATTGTTTTTGACGCCGGATCCCAGGCATTGATGCCCGAAGGATCGAGCGTGGCAGAACGGCCGCTGGATGAGGGCTGACCATAGTGGTTGGTAATGGCCGTTATTTTGTTTGTATTCGGATCCAGCGTTATCGTTGGGGCAAAATTGGCGTAGTAACTTTTCGATCCGCCGATCAGTATGATATGACCGGGAATGCCGAGTTCCGTCGGCAACATCGTGCCCTGCACATCATTTACTTTGTCGAGTGTGATTTCCTGCGGATAGTAACCGGTGTAGGTAGCATTACTGAAGTCCCGCATCGATCCGGTGACGGTATATTTGGAACCGACCGGTTTGACGCCGGCATCATCTTCTTTCTTTTTTTTGCAGGCAAGCGTACAGAGTGCCAGAAACAGCCAGGCAAGTTGAATTTTCATGTCAATGAGGTTATGATGAAGTGACAAGGTCATCCATTGCGGCGGGTTTGAAAATACTCAGTTTGATGTAGAATACTACACTTTTGTGTAGCATTGAAATCGATGGTTTTACGATTTTCGCGCGGATTTCTCTGATACCACAACACTACTTATGACCAAGAAGCCCTATTCTGAACAAACCCTTGAGGAGTTGAACAAACAAAAGTCCCTGTTCACCGGCGTGCTTGCCGCTTTTCTTATTGTCTGGCTGATCATGGTCGGATTGATTATCTACATTTTCGTGAATAAAAAGCCGAATTACGCTCTGCTTGTGGTAGCCTTTGGTCTGTGGCCGGCCATGCTGCCTTCTGTTATCGCACTTTCCAAGATCAATAAAGAAATCAAATCCCGTTCTCCGCAATCCTGATCCATGAACCCGCATACGCATAACGAAAATTGCCTCAATTGTGCCCAACCGGTGAAAGAGAATTTCTGCGCCCATTGCGGCCAGAAGGCCTCTACGCATCGCTATTCTGTTCACCATTTCCTTGCACACGATCTGGTGCATGGCATCTGGCATGTAGACAAAGGCCTGTTGTTTACCCTCAGGGAATTGTTGACGCGCCCCGGCCATACCACGCGGGAGTTTATCGAAGGCAAGCGCGCAAAACATTTCAATTATTTTACCCTGATCGTGCTCATCACGGGCCTCGGTTTATTTCTCGGGCAAATCTCGCAGGTCAAACTCACCGACATTTTCCCTGCAAATACCAAAGCCGTTATGTCGCAGATGGAGCAGGTGGCTACCAAGTATCCCAAGTTCATTCCGCTGGTGATGATTCCCTTCAATGCCCTGCTCAGTTTTGCCTGGTTTTATCGCAGCCGGCTCAACCTGACTGAGCACGTGATCCTGAATGCGTATAAAGTTTGCGGTGAGTTGCTGATTGGCCTGGCCTTCAGCGTTCTCATGTTGTTTTACCGCAATACGGCGGGGTTGTATGTGATCTACAATGGCGTGTTGGTGCTCACCACCGTGTACGGCATCTGGTTTTATTATCAATACTTCTCCACTTTTCCTTATAAAAAACCGGGGCTGGTTTTCCGCAGTATCATGGTGCCTGTTTCTGCCGCTTTGTTGTATATGCTTGCCGGGATTGTGTCGGCGATCATTGCCATGAAAACGAGATAGGTGACTGCTTATTTTACATCAACACTTTCGAAGATCAACTGACCGGGAAGGTCCTGGATTTCGGTTTCCCATGCCAGCAGTTTCAATACCTGGCTCCTTTCTTTCAGAAAAAGACGGACCGCTTCCTGAGGATAGGCCAGGTGCTCGAACACGGAGTATAGTTTTTTCTTTGTTTCTTGGATAAGTTTCCTTGACAGTTGATCGTAAACTTCGCTGCTGATGGGCTTTCGCTGAAGTCTGTAAATGATCCTCAGCGGACCTCCGTATTCGTCGGCGGGCAGTGGATCAATCAATTTCAGGTATTCGACATAATAGGGAAATTTTCCGGATTTGTTGACGATGTCTGCACGGCGTAGAAGTTTATTTAACTGTTCATGGATGGTTTTCCTGGCGAAACGACGTGGTACATTTTTATGGAGAAGAAGTTCTCCGCGCAGCGAAATGATCCATGCATTATCGAAAGGAGCTTTCTCCAGCAAACCTCTTTCTTCCAATTGGGTAGCCAGCGATATGGCTTCTTCCTTGTCTATGGCCCAGTGATGCATGATGCGTTTGACCGGAATGAAATGATCAAGTCCTTTTTTTAGCAGACGCCGGAGCTTTTGCTCATTTTTTGTATCTTCATTCATAGATGCAAGTCTTCGAGTTTATAGTAAACATTCTCCTCAATCTCCTCTCCAGTTTTATTTACGATCTACTGGGTTTCCAAAATAAAAAATTAGCCGGAATTTAAAAAAGGGGGACTCCAACTAACTGAATAAAATCAAATTGAAAATCAAATAATTATCGGTTTGTACCAGCAATATCATCTCTCTCTTTGAGACATTTTCTTCAGAATATTTTACCCGATACTAAAGAATCAGTTGATTTTTAATAGTTTGTAAACTAATTTGGCTGTTCGTCCTGGCTGCGTTCTGTGACACTAATTTAACTTATAACTAATTATTTTTAAAATAGTTATGTCAGATGCAATGAAACTGGCTGTTTTTCTTGATCAACGTGTGGAGGAAACGATACGGGAGAGAAAGTATATGGAAAGTGTGGCCATCACGTATCAGCTAACCGAGAGTTTTGCCAATCATATCATCCGGATATTTTACACCGTTACGGTTAATCATCGCTACGAAAAGCTCTCCCCTTCCCGGAAATATGCTCTATTTAACGGCGAGCCATTTTATATCTACACCCTTAGTAAACAATCTGAGAATAATACCCGCCAACATCCGCTGAAATTGCTGGAGTTTAAGTCCATTTATGAAAGTCTTACCACTGCGGCCGCATTACGCCTGGAGAAAGCGTTGGGCACCGAATTCCCTTTAACCATACAGCATGTGCGCGCTGACCCCTCTGTCAATTACGCCATTCAATTTTTAACAGACCTGGCTGAGGATTCCCGTTATCTCTATTGGGAAGATAATGACGATGCCGGTCAGTGGGCTTCGCTTCATAAACTGGCCAATGACTCCCGTAAAATTTATACGCAGGAAAGACATTTGTTTACCATAACAGACACCAGCATCAAAGATCTGCTGGGTATCGATCGCTATATAATCCGGAGAATGGTTACAGAATATAATGTGCCGGTCATGGTGAAAGGTTTTCAAACAATAGATAGCTTATTGATCCATGTACCCCGATTGCTGAATGCCCTAAAGCAAGAGCTACGCAGAGAGAACTTGTCTTTTCAGAAAGAAGACTTGAAAAAACTTATCTCGTATTTATACGATCAACATTTAGTTAACGAAAAAAAAGCCATTCAGGAACAGCAGCAATCGGCATTCATCAAAACATTAAGTATAGATACCGGAGATGTTTTACTTTTAACTAATGGAAAGCTGGTCGTCATCAATAAAATTTTATTTGATGAGTACAACCGGTTGATTATTGAATACTCGCAACTAAAGAAAAACCTTGACAAGAGTGAGCGGACAAAAGCGATTCCACCGTCGATGATCTCGCATTTCTTGAAACAAGCTGTATTCCGGGATTATATCGACCAGACTAGGGTCAGAAATATTGATCTGTTCCGCCGCTGGATGTCAAAAAAGACGAGTCAGCTGACGCTGCCTGTTTTTCAACCCGATTTCTTCGGATAATGGCTTGCATCACCAATTTCAATTGAACAAATACTATTAAGCAGTTGAACTATTGCAATACGCAATAGAAATACTACCATCAATACCACAAGTTTGTAGTGGAAGCCATACTTTTACTTTTACAGGAGTAAGAAACTCAGTTATTAGCGACATTTCTTGCACCACAGCCGTACAGGCGGGTGCGGGAGCTTATCGCATGACTGGAGGCCATAAATAGCATTGGCAAGTCCGTACTTTCCGACATTTATTGATTCATATGACTACTTCAACAACACCAACATACAACTCAGTTTTAGTAATAGATGACCATAAGATGATTGCCAATGGTATTAAGCTGCTGATCGGCGATTTGTTCGAAAATTTCTATATGGCGCACGATGGCGCCACCGCCAAAAGCCTGGCGCTTAAATACAATCCGCAAATGATCATTGTGGACAATTTCCTCCCCGATACCACCGGCGATATACTGATCAGGGATTTGAAGCATAAACACCCAACCGCCAAAATACTCGTGTATTCTTTTACCTATTCGGCTGATGTGATTGTCAAAATGCTCCAGGCTGGCGCCAATGGTTATGTGATCAAAAAAGATGACGACCAGGAGTTTGTGAAAGCCGTTCACCTGCTGTTGCAGAACAAAGAGTATTTCAGCCCCGAGGCCCGCGCGCATATCATCAATCGCTTCTCGGGTACCGAAGACGATTATTCGGTGAAACACATGATCGCCAATATTAAGTTTTCCGGTAAGGAAATTGAAATGATCCGGCTGTTGTGCAAGCAGATGAATACAAAGGAAATCAGCACCAGCATCGGTTTATCCGAACGGACTGTTGAACAATATCGCAGCAATATCGCCCGGCGGATAGGTGCCAAGAACCTGGCAGGCGTGATCAAGTTTGCCTTGCAAAACGGTATCGTACAATTGGACGATCTGTAAATTCCCTCCCTTACGGGTCATCTTTCAACGTAGCAGTACGTTGACCTGCGTTTCATACCCTTGCGGGAATTTATTGTTCAGCACATATTCGCCATTCATTTGCTTTACCCGCTCGGCAATATTGTCCAGCCCGATGCCGTCGTTGGCCTGTCCTGGCTCCCACCCTTTTCCATCATCGCTATAGGTAATCAGCAATTTGTTATTCTCCAACGCGAAACCGATGTTGATTTTTTCAAATTCGCTGTGTTTAATCGAGTTGGTGATACATTCGTGCAGGATGGCTTTCAGGTTGGAATATTGGTAATGACTGATGAACCGGTCGCCCTTGATTTTCTTATCGAGGGTATAAGCGAATACGTTGACATTTTTCAGTTTCTGCAGTATCGCTTCCACTTCCGTTATGAGCTGCTCTACCGAATGCAGATCAGCCGATTTAAGATCGTGGGAAAGCCCCCGGATAACAGCGAGGGTATTGTCGAGCTGCTTTTCCATTTCCTGTGTAATGTCTTCGCTATACCCCTTGGTGCGATACGACTTCACCAGGGATTTGGCATACAATAAAGCGGGGCCTGTTTCGTCGTGTATATTCCTGGCCATATTCAACTTGAATTCCAGTAATTTTTTCCGTTGACGCTGTCGTTGTTTCCAGATCAGCAAACCACCCAATGCCAGCAGCAGTATTACGCCTGCAACAATGAAACGGATGGTGTTCTCTTTCCGCTTCGCCGCCACTTCGGCATCTTTTAATAAAACCGCCTGTTCTTCCGATTTTGCCTGCGCATACATCATCTCGTCGATTTCCCTTGTCGCGATCGAACGGGCACTGTCCAGGAGTTTCATCGCTACCAGCAAACTGTCTGCACTTTCGCGGTAGCGGCCTTCATTGTACAATGCAAGGGATTTATAACGCTTCGTGATATAGAGATTATAAGTCAGTTGTTCTTTTTTATATTCGGTATCAAATAGCTTCAGGTACACAGCCGTGCTGTCTGTATTTTTCTCCAGGATGAAAAAAGCCAGTTTTTTTTCTGTAAGAAAAAAGCTGATATAGTTTTTCAGGTAATCGGGTGTTTTGTCGCTTTGCAATTGCTTTTCAAGCAGCGAAAACGCTTCCATCGCTAAAGTAGCCGATCCAATGGCATTTGCTTTGTAATAGATGAGCGTATAATAAGCGTATTGCGCATGTGCAACAGCCCTGTCTACATCGGCAAAACGGGTCGCTACGATTTCAGTCGCCTCTCTCGCAGCCTGCAATATTTTGTTACCGTTGACCGTATCCTTTGCTCCGAAGAGCCCTTCACCCAATCGTACCAGCAGAATAACCGATTGAACGGCTTGCTGCATGGTGGTAGATTCTTTGCGTGCTTCTGCCGGCAGTCCCAGCACAAAAGCGGCATTACTATCATATAACGCCTTCGACAGCCCATACGAATTGTTGGTGTTGTAATAGTCTGATTGAATGGTAAGTGCTGTAGTGGAGGCCCGTCCGCTGTTTGTTTTTTCTACATCATTGAATTTATCGGCGTAGTACAACATTTCTCCCGCCCTTCCGGTCATCTGCGCCTGGTTACTAAGCAGGCCATAATAAGCCCGACGGTCATCTCCAAACTTATCGTTGCCCCAGGCAATCCGGCGATACGGCTCCAGCAAACCCAGGAGCTCCTTATTGGTAAAGTTTACATCTACGGACAACAAAGAAAGCATGGTGGAATGAACCGTATCGAGATAAAGTTTGGGTGACAAATCTCCCCGTTCATAACTTTTTTCCAGTTGATTGAGCAACCTGATTGCCGAGTCTTTTACATTGTTCTGGCTATGTAGCACCTGGAAAAAAAGGAAAAAGGCGGCGATAAAACCTGTAATTGATTTACCCATAAATTGCAGCGTTAGCGTGTAGTTTTGGCCGGATCAAATATAGCCTAAATGACCAAAACCGGATTAACATAAAAAGGCCGGATTAGAAAAATCCGGCCGTGGGTTTATCCTTAACCCTATCCCGATATAAAAACTACACCGTTTTATATCATTTTTTGCTGATTTTATAGGAGGTTATTTGGCCGTTCGTCCCGGTCGTTTTTACCAGGTATAGTCCGGCCGGCAATCCGGACATATTGATTTGTGTTGCGGTCAAAGAATAAGTCCTGATTATTTTGAGTACCCGTCCGTCAGTATTGAGCAGTTGAATTTCCGCGATATCCTGCAAGCCGCTGATGGTAAGCTGATCATTAACAGGATTGGGTTGAAATAGCAGTCGTGCCTGATCGTTGAAAGTCACTTTATCAATGCTGCTGTACGCTGACGTACCATCCCAATCGGTTTGTTTCAACCGGTAAAAGTTGGTGGCGCTTACCGGGTTGTTATCGGTGTAACGATAATACAATGACTGATCGCTGTTACCTGCCGATGCAAGTGACGTCACAAATCCGATAGACTGCCAGCGTACGCCATCCACACTTCTTTCGATATCAAAACCCCTGTTGTTTTGTTCGCTGGCCGTAGCCCAATTCAATACCACGCCTGTTCCTTCTTTATCTGCATTAAAATATAGCCACCGCACATTCAATGTGGTGGTAATGGTAATTCTTGTTGTATCAATACTCACACAACCGCCGTAAGGCGTGACAATGGTCCAGGCAAATTCGTAGGCGCCTGCTACGTTCAGGTTGGTAACGGTCGTCAGCGGATCGGCCGGGTTGGTGATTTGCGGCGACGATCCCGCGGGAGACGATACCAGGCTCCAGGTGCCGGAGGCTATGCCGGGGTTATTGCCTGCCAGGTTCACCAAAGCGCCGTTGGCCGATACCTGGTCGCTGCCGGCATTGGAGTTGATACGCCCTTCCACTCTTATTATAAAGGTGTCCGCTATCAAAGTTCCGGCGCAGGCATATTCCTGTGCCAGGAAAGCGCCTACGTCTGAATTGTATCCAACAGGTGTGATCCGGAAACTGTAATCTCCTATGCGGTTGAGATTGGAGATTAATGTTGTAGCACTGGTCAGAGAACGGAGGTTGGTAGTGGTATACACGGGTGTGGCTGCTCCTGCAGGAGAAGAGATCAACCGGATATCGTAATGCCCGTTGAAATCCTGGAAGTAACTGCTGTTGACAACGCCCTTGTACACATCCGGCAACGTGATGGTGGCCGATATGGCACCGGTACCGGGATAACACACACTGATATCGGCCACCTCCACATCAGGCCGGCTTTGATCCGATACGTGTATGTAATAGGACTGATTCACACCACAACTGCCATCCGCATTTCTTGTGTTGATGTTAAACCGGTAGGTTCCGATCTGCCATCCACCCGCGGGTGATGTTACTGTTGCCACACGATCATAGGTACCGGCACCGGCAACCGTTACGGTTGGGGCACTGCCGCCAGGAATAATGCCGGACGGAGTAATAGTTGTAAGGACCGTTGGCGGATCAGCCGGATTTACGCTGAAATAAATGGATTGCGGCGTGGTAGTTCCTGCGATGTTGCACTGTACTTCTCCGCCGCTGCCTGAGGCCATATAAATCACCAGTTGTTCGGGCGCTTCGTGGCCTGCCGGCTGTAAATTAACCGGCCTGGGTGTTATACCCTCAAATGTATAAGTAAGTGTCGGCGATGTATAACTGCCACAACTATTAGTAACTGTAATAGTAAATGTATAAGTACCCGGTTGCGTGACACCATTAAAGAAAAAATAGTTATTATCATCTAACCGGTTAAATGACATGTTGGCACCGGATGGCTGACTTGTTACATTCAAAGAAATAGCGGTACCCGCTATAGCTGCACCTGCAACACCTGGATAGTTTGTATTGAAGTATGGAGGCGCGGAAAGATTAATATAATGATTTGTACTGGTGGGTGATTGGCAACGGGACGTATTGATAATCGGGTTGATGACGGGATTGGGAATGAAACGCACAACGGTTGTGTCTTCGTAGGAACAAACCCCATCGGCTGAAGTAATACGCAGAATTGCCCAATAGGCGGGATCTATTTCATGATTCGATTTGTTGATCAGGGAGAAAACAGGTGCTGCTGCTGTGGTGCTGCTGAACTGCGCATTGGTGCTGATCGTTTCGGATAGACGATAAAATCGCCAGATATTGACCGCGCGCCATTCGCCGGTGTAACCGGCAGGTATTACGCCTCCCAATGTGGTGGTGCCGGTAGCAGCGCACACATCCGTAATATCGGGGCCTGCGGTGAAGGAAACAGGCCGCGCATGCGCAGTGATGACAACCTGTGAAGTGTTGAATCCTGTCATACATTCTTGCCGGAGTTCGAATGTATAATTCCCATCTACCGTCATACCATTAACATCCGTGACGAGGGTGTTAGGGCTTACGATTACGGGCGTAACGGGTCCTGAAACAAAAGTCCAGAGTGGTGCTGCTGCGCCGACATTACCGCCCAGCGTCCCGGTAAGTATAGTGGAGGAACCACAAACTATCGCGTTACCACCGGCATTTACGGTACAGTTACCCGTTCCCTGGGCACCGGCTCCTATTCCGCAGCAAATCAACAGCGAAATAAAAATCAACCTGCATACTTTTTTTTTCATAAGTCAATTTTAAGGTTGGCAATTGAAATAATAGGGTTTCTTAAGGATAACTGTACATACAAGATTCTGATCGATTCAAACGATCGATTTTCCGGTGAAGGAAATTTATCACCGGGCAACTCAGTATTACCCGGTGATGGGTATGAAAAAATGAGGTAGAGAGGCTATTAAACACTAAGTAACAACCGCGTTACTAACATGGAAATAAACCGGGTTTTGCAACCCGGTGCTGATAAAAAGGCCGTCCTTTGATAAGGTTTCGCAACGGTATCGGATTTTTATTGTTTGATCACTTTATAACTTTCCTGATTGCCGGTGCTGCTTTCAATACGGATAAGATAGATGCCTGCAGCCAATGTTGATACATCTACCTGCATTGTTGATCCGCCGTCTGTTTTTACTGTTTTTACTACCTGTCCGCTGAAGTTTAACAGGCTAATTGTGTACTTACCGCTTAGTCCGGTGATGAACAGTGTGGTGTTAACAGGATTCGGAGACAGTTTTATCCGGTTGAATTCACTGAACGTAACCGTACTTACAGGGCTGTACACAAACCGCTCGTCGATGTCGATCTGTTTCAGACGATAGAAGTTCTTACCGTTTGCAGGAGCCTGATGGATGTATTCGTAATTCAGGCGGCCGAGGCTGTTGCCACCGCTTGCTTTTGTGGCTACGAAGTCGATGTTGCGCCAGTTGATACCATCCAGACTATGCTCGATACCGAAACCGCTGTTGTTCTTCTCCGTTGCTGTGGCCCAGGTAAGCAGTGTTTTTCCGCTCTGCTCCTGTGCCGCAAAATAAAGCAGGGTCACGGGGAGTAAGGTAAATGTATTCTCGGTTGACGACAGATACAGGAAGCTTCCCATATCATTGATATTATGGAACTCTACATAGTATACACCGTCTTCGATACCAGATTGTGCGACTACCAGCGCGCGGGATTTGCCCGCGTCGAATACACCATCGCTGTAGATATCAGCGATCGCATCGTCTGCCGGCCCATCGTAGAAGAACCAGCCTGATGTGGTAGCACCCGGTACTAAAGAAGCACCCATCTCATCGGGACTGTAATAAACCCGCACCTTGCCGCTGGCTATTGCGCCTGTATTATTATCGGTAACGGTGCTGATACGCGGCATCAGGTTAGTGATGCGGACGCCATCGTTGTAAGAAGTGCCTTCCGGCGTAATCGTTACATCAAAGTTATCAAGCTGTCCATTGGTATAGCCTGACAGACCCAGCAGTTTTTTACTAAGGTCAGTTACCTGACGGTAATAAGCCCACTCACCTACCGAACAACCATCGTTGTAGATATCGGTTTCTTCAATAACCTGTGCCAGATAAACTTCACCATTGTTCAAAGGCATGGCCTTGCCGAACGTGAAATAACCGGAGCCTGGAGCAAAGGAATGCAACACTTCATAATCGGTGCCGTTAACGGTCAGAGGTTTAACCACAATGTTGGTAGTGAAAGCTGCATCATCCGCAAAGACGATCACATAGCCGGCACAGGGATCATTGGCCGGGAAGGTAGTGGTGCCTACCGAAGCCTGCGGGAAACGGATCATCACCTGGTTGTTCAAGTTATTGGTGTTCTGTACTTTCCAAATCCGGTTCATCCGGCGACCGTTGGCCGTGCTACCTGAATAGGCGAAAGCCGCATAAGTGCCTGCCGTACTCGTCATCGCCTGTGTATTGCCATTGTCACCCCAGATGAGGAATTGTCCGTCGTTTACCTGGTTCTCATTTTCCAAATTGCTCTCCGCGATTTCACCCAAAGCAATTATTACCTGGTTGTTTGTATTCGCGTGCTGGCTGCGGCTCTGCTTCTGATGCAGGGCAGAGATGAAGTCTTGACCGATACCTGCCACGTTATTATAAAAACCACTATTCGCCGTGGCATCCCATACCACTACATTCTGTGATGTTGTATAATTATTGCTGTTCTGTAACGTAACGCCGTATTTGATGGCGAGATAAGATTCAACCTTATTTCTTTCGGCGGCTATCACATTACCGTTGCCATAAATGATCAGTTCTCCTATGTCACCGGTGAAACCAGCATTATCACTTCCGTTACTTGAAAATACCGTAGAGCCGAAAGCATGACCACCATTAAGCTGGCCCCTGGCTGTATGTGTCCCGGCTGCACCCGATGTGGCACCGTTCAATCCTTTGGCTACACTCAGATCTGTAAATGTTGTGTACATGATACTCGGACTGTTTGTGGAGTACACGATGTTACCCGGATTGGCGAGGTAACGGTTCGTATAGCCTACGTTCATGCGCTCCATCCGCTGATCTGCCATGATACCAATGCCATCCCAGTAGTTGATGCTTCCACTCTGGTTGGCGTTGTTGACCAGCGAACTGAAAACTCTTCCGTTACTACCAGGCGTGATACCTTCTTTTGTTACTGTGAAGATGTCATAACTCAGGTTGGTAACCGTCTGCACGTTTACATTGGCCAGCGATTGATTGGCTGTTGTAAACTTGATGCCCGGGTTGTAGTTGAAATAAGTAGTGCCGCCTTTTGCTGAAACGGGCAGTGCATTCTCGCCGATCTGATCCACGACCGTACCGGAAGTAAAATCAGTCCAGGAACTAACCTCTGTGCCTTCGGCAACAGATTCGGCGAACTTATCCGCGCGATACCAATAGCTGATATTGTTGGTGACACCACCCGGCGCCTGTATGTATGCCGCGAAGGTGAAGTACTGACCGTCGGTGATGGTTACATCGGCATAAGCATACTCCACACCATTGACCATTTGTGTGCCGCTCATATCGGTGATCACATCACCCAGGTCAAACATATTGTCGGTGCTTTGCACGAGTTTCAGGTAGGCAAGTCCTTTGGGCCAGGCTACCCTTACCGTGCCTATTGCATTCACGTTTGCGGCTTTCCAGATAGCGGCAAAGCGCAGGTAAGGTATGCCACCGATGGTACCTAACGGTACAACCGGTGCTTTGGTAAGGTTATTATCTCCCCAGATCAGAAACTGTCCATTGACCAGCACGCCGGTATTGCCGGCGTTGGTGCTGGCCAGGCCTGTGGTGGAAATAAGCACCTGCCGCCCACTGTTTACACTGCGGGACTGGCGCTGGTAAAGTCCGCCCTGGTCATCGCGGGCTATACCGGCAATATTGTAATGATAACCGGCATTGTTTGTTGCATCCCATACCACGTTGCCGTCTGAATTGACGTAGTTCTGCGGTGTGGTCTGATCGAGGGTGATGCCGTATTTAACAGCCAGGTAACTGTGTATCCTGGCGAGACTCGCATTGGTCATATCCCCTCCTGCAGGCTCGTGATACAAGATCACTTCTGCAATATCTCCATCCGGATTATCACTGGTAGTTCCGTCTGCACCGATGTAAGCGCCGGTGGCCGGAAGCACATAAGCTGCGCCGGTTCTGGGATAAGGGGAAGTATATATTTTTTCCAATCCGTTATAAAAGCCACGCTGGTTTGCCGGCGATCCGGTTTTGGGTAGTATAGACGAATAAATACCGAAGCGGTTCGTTGATCCGGGTCCTGCAGCAGTAGCACCGAACCCGTTTCCGATTGCAGGCATGGGATATACCTGACCGCTCTGCGGGAACAGGAAGAAACCATCATCATTACCGCTGATCGCAAAGAGACTGTTGTAGCTGGATGCAGCCGGGTTCAATCTTGCTACGGCAATATAATGCACAGAGCCGGCGGTATTCAGGTACGCTGTGGTAGTATTTCTTAAATAGTTGTTGGTACCGTCAAACGAAAGCGTGGGGTTGAAATTCCAGGTTTTGGTGAAAGTTGTCTGATCGTTGTAGGGGATGTAAGCACTGGCACTGCTCATGGTCAGCTTCACATCATTGGCCGTGGAATTATTCCAGGCAGTTACTTTTTTAGCCGCGTCGGTTTCCACGCCGTTGTCTGCCCTGTACCATAATGAGAGGTCCTGCCCTACTCCACCCGGTCCGGCTACATAACCACCAAACGTGAAATAAGATCCATTTGCCAGGGTTACATCGGCATAATTATACACCACGCTATTGACGGTAATGGTACCGCTCATCGGTGTATGTGTATCTGCGATATCAATTGTGGCATCGGGGCTTTGTATCAGGTGCAGGTTTACGATACCGCTGCGCCACGCAACCCGAACCGTGCCCACCACACCTGTATTCTGAACTTTCCATATAGCGCCCATTCTTAAGTTGATGGGGTTGCCACCAACGATAGTACTATGAGAAATACCTAATGATTTAGCCTGACCGTTATCTCCCCAAACCAGGAATTGTCCGGATGAAAGGGAAACGGAGTTGGCGGCATTACTGTTAGCCAAACCAGTCGTGCTGATCAGCACCTGCTGACCTTCGTTGATACTGTTGGATTGCTTTTGATGCAACGCGCTTCCTTCATCATTTGCCAAACCCGCAATATTGCTGGTATAACCTGCATTGGTGGTCTGATTCCACACAACAGTGCTGCCATCACTGGCGATATAGTTATGAGGAAGCGTGATGCCGTACTTGATGGCCGTATAAGTTCTAACACGTTGCTTCTCGGCTTCGGTCAGGTCTCTTTCATACGCAATCGCTTCACCGATCACGCCGTTGGTAACCTGGGGTTGTGCGCCCAATACACTTCCATTTGCCTGAAGAGAGCCAGCGGCTGTTCTCGTTTGTGTGGTAGATGCGGTAGCACCGTTTAACCCATATTTAATCCCGGCCACGCCTACCGTGTACGACATATCACTCAGTAGAAATTTGTTATCGGGATAAAGATTAGGAAAGGCGGATGTGGTGGAACTGTACAACACAATATCGTTGTACAGTTTGGTGATGGTGGGAACGTCGGCATTGATCAGTCCTGCTCCGGTTGTGGTAGCGCCAAACCCCCAGATATCACGGTACCCGCTTGTACCGCCCGCCCTGGTAAGGGTGGTGGTGAAAAATGTTCCACTCAAACCATTGGCAGAAAAAGGTTTGCCGCTGGGGACAACCATAAACCGGCCATTGGCACTTGTATTATTGCCAAAGTCGATCACCGGGTTAAAATTGTATAAGGTGGTCGCTGTAAAGGGTTGACGGCTGGTATTGGTTTGCGTATAATGGTTATTGAATCCCGAGAAGTCCGTCCAGGATGACGGGGTAAAACCCTCATTGGATTTCAACCACACTCTTAAATTGTCGGTGACACCTCCGGGGCCGGCGAGCTTGGCACCAAAAGTAAAATATTGACCATTGGCTAAAGTCACATCGGCATAGTTATAAACCACGCCGTTGACCGTGATCTCTCCTGTCATTGCCGTAGGTACATCACTTCCGTTGATGATGGCATCCGTACTCTGAATGAGTGTGAGATTGGACAGCCCTTTCACCCATGCTACTCTCACTGTGCCTGAACCGTTGTGCTGTACTTTCCAGATAGACGCAAAACGATGGGATAGCCCGGCAATGCCTGTAAGAGATACCGTTGGCGCTTTTGCCTGCCCGTTATCACCCCATACCATGTATTGATTATCGGTGAGCGTACCGCTGTTGGCCGCATTAGTGTTGGCCAGTCCACCCACACCGATCAGTACCTGCTGACCGGCATTGGTGCTCCATGCCTGCTTCTGATACAAAGCACCCATGTCGTCGCGGGCAATACCTGCAATATTAAAATGATAACCGTTGTTCGCACCGGCATTCCATACAGTAGCCCCTGTTGAGTTTTTATAATCCCGGATGCCATTGGCATACGTGGTTCCGTATTTAATAGCAAGATAAGTTTCTACCTGGTCCATTTGCGCAGCCGTAAGTCTGTCTTCGAAAAGCAACACTTCATTAAGCTGGCCGCTGAAAGATCCGTAGTTGTTGTCGGCACCTATTCTGAAGTCTCTGCCAATCGTGTTCAGGTTGGCATTGCTCAGTTCGCTGACGCCGTAGCTTACGCGATTACCATGCAGAGAAACCGTTGCCGCCGCATAGGAAGCGCTGGAGCCCGCTCCGTTCTGCCAGCCGGCGCCAGCGGTAAAATAAGTTTGCGCCTTCATAACGTCGGTGCTTACTCCCTGGTATCCGGGGCCACCGGTGAAAAACAATAATTTATTGTCACTAAAAAAATGCAGGCCGGGATAATCCATCGAAGCATGAAAACCTGCGAAACCGCTTCGCTTCAATTGATTCATGTAACCGGCTGCGTACAACGTACCGTTGGTCCGGTCGATGATATTGACACCGGTACCAGCGGTAAACTGCAGCCAGTCGTTGCTGCCGTCGAATGTAACGGTTGGATTGAAATTAGCAAGTACGGAGGTGTTGGAATAAACAGGCCGGGAACCTGCAGAGGATTGCAATAACGGGAAGCTGCCCGTTATACTATTCCACTGCTGAACGGTAGCGTTGTTGGCGGCGGGCGTTACGCCTGCGTCTGAAAAAATAGTGTTGGATCCGTCAGCTTTGTACCAGGCGGATGCAGGAACGCCACCGGGAGCCTGGCCATAAATAGTTGGAATACGGGTAAACGCTGCAATAAATAATAACAGGTAGAGTTTTGAACTCATAGGAGTTAGTTTTAGGGTTTACTTACTTCATTATCCAGATTCCGTTGGTAATAAAGTATCGGAATAGCAACTGTGGTTTTTAACTAAGGTTTATTACAAAGGACACGTGAAATAATAGCGTAATATTACAGGCCTTTATACTTTAGTGAAAATGGCATAGTAGTACTCGAACAGGACACTTGAACAAATACAATAAACATATCAAAATGCTCAGTACTTTCACAAGGAAAAGCATAAGCGTATACTTGTAATTCGTGGGATGGCAGCAATTGCACAACTGCTAAGAAAATAACATGACAGAACACATAACCGGCAAAACGTTACAGACCGTGGCTACGTTCAACGCTCCTTTGGAAATCGTTTGGGACGCGTGGACAAAACCGGAGCAGATCGCCACCTGGTGGGGGCCGGCGGGCTTTACGAATACTATCCACAAAATGGATCTTCGTGAAGGTGGTGAATGGCGGCTCACCATGCACAGTGCCAATGGACAGAACTTTCCCAACCGCAGTATTTTCAAAGAAATTATTCCGCTTGGGAAAATTGTCTTCGAACATTTTAATCCTCATTTCATGACCACTGTAATGTTTGAGCGTGACCATGATAAAACTATTATTGACTGGTCGTTGGAATTTGACTCTCCGGAAATGTTTGATATCATTGTGAAAGCGCATAAAGCTGATCAGGGACAAAGGGAGAATGTAGAGAAGCTTGAGAAATTTCTTGAACAAGTCAAAAGTCAAAAGTAAAAATTCAAAATAGTATGAAAAAAGTAACCGGCATTGGCGGCATTTTTTTTAAATGTAAGGACACAAAAGCCATGAAAGACTGGTACCAGAAACATCTTGGTCTGGACACCAATGACTATGGCGCCACTTTCAAATGGTACGAAGATGCGGAAGGCAAAAAAGAAGCCTCCACGCAATGGAGTCCGTTCAGCGAGACTACAAAGTATTTCGAACCATCGGAAAAGGATTTCATGATCAACTACCGCGTTGAGAACCTGGAAGCTTTGGTGGAAGAACTGCAGAAAGAAGGCGTGACCATCCTCGACAAAATCGAAGCATATGACTACGGCAAGTTTGTGCATATCCTCGATGCGGAAGGCAACAAGATCCAGTTATGGGAACCGGTTGATTGATGAAAGCACTCGATAATTTTTACAATACGCAACCTGAGCCATACCGCTCCACCCTGCTGGCATTGCATGATATTATCCTTGCCGTCGATCCGGAGAACATGACGCCGGAATGGAAATACAAACTGCCTTTCTTCTATTACAAAGGAAAAATGTTTTGTTACCTCTGGGTGCATAAAAAGTTTCAGCAACCCTATGTCAGCTTTGTACACAGCGAAGAACTGACACACCCGTTATTGTTATTGGAGAAGCGCGCCCGGATGAAAATCTTACTCATCGATCCCAACGATGATATTCCTTTGAAACTACTGCAACAACTGTTGCATGCCTCTTTGAAAACCTGCAAGCGGAAACTTTACACCAACAAATAATTGCAGTAAGAATTTTCTTTGTTTTTCAACGTGATAATCCCATACGCAGGTCTCTCCCATCTGCTAGTTTTGGTAAAAATTATCACAATGAATAACAAAACAACAATTGATAACACAGCGTTCGTGAATGCTTCGGATACGGCAGAAACGAACCCTCCCTCTTCGGGTCCGGCAAAAGAAGCGGAGAAAACAACCAAAGACAAAAAAGAAAAAATCATCCCCTTACTCGAGGCGATTTCAACAACCTTCCATTTACCTTCGGAATTGGTCGGGCGTGCGCAGAGTGCGCCAGTCTTTCACATTATCGGTAATACCATCCGTTGCACGCGCACCAAACACAACACACCGTTGATCAGTGTACATATGCACGATCCCGAAGGAACCAGGGAATTCCCCGGTCATCTGCAAAATAAAATTGAGTGGTGCGAAGACAAGGTGGTGGAAGACGATCTGCGTCTTGACGACCTCGAAAAGAAAATACAACGGCTGCAGCAGAAAATGGCGGCGCTGGTTGCCGAACAAGAGCAGTTGAGCTGACAAGACCTTAATGGTTCCTTTTCATTCGCTTAGGCAAATCCAAGGGCAAACTGACCCTCTGCGCACAAGAGGCGTGCTGAAAAGCACAACTGAAAGGTTGCCTTTGGTAAACAGATGAATTAGCCTTTACTGTTATACCGATCTACTTTTCATCGGCCTCTCCGCAAGGGAAGGTTTGCTTAAAACGGGCCCGGTGTCTACCGGGGCCTCTTTTTTATAATTCAAAAGTAAAAATTAAAAAGTCAAAATGCGGCGTATCAAGTCAGTCGTAGTTCCTTTTTGATCTCTAACTTTTGAATTTTGACTTTTGAATTTCCCCTGCTCCTATGCGGCTTTGCGTGAAAAAAATCGGCATATGAGGTCAGGCCTAATTCTCTTTTTTTTGACTTTTGAATTTTTACTTTTGACTTATAAGGCTGCTCGCGCAAAAGCATCGATCGCCACTACAGCCTCTGCCTTTTTACTATCAGGATCCAGGCTATGTCCCGCACCGGTAATAATAAGATATTGATTAACCACTGAGCGCGAAATCAACAACTGTGTATAAGCACGATAAAGATCGTCGCCGCTATCCTGTTCAGGACGAATATTGATAGCCGCAACGGCATTGGAAGAATTATTACTGACCCAATAAGGACTGATAGCCATATACGCCAGTTTGTTGGGATTGGTAGCAGGCACGCCTGTAGCGCGGAATAAAACTTCCAGCAACAGTGGAGGCACAAGTGCGGCTTCCGATTCATCGGAGAAAGCAAAGCTGGTAGCTCCTGCGATATTCGCGACCACTTTAATCCGCTTGTCGCTATTCTTATTTCCATGTGCATAAAGCAGCGCCAGCGTGGCGCCGGCACTATGTCCGGCAAGAAGCCATTTCGAACCACTTACTTTCCAGGAGGCAACTGATGCGGCCACCTTATCGGTAATAGAACGGATATCATTTAATTGATCGGAGATTTTTATAGCACTTTCCTGGTGAAGAACCGGCGTTTGAGAAAGACCCGTTGAATCAACGAGGCGATAATTGGCGTTCACCACGGCATAGCCCCGGTCGAGAAACAGGCGCATATAAGCATTGACTTCTGCTTTATCGCCGGCTACAAATCCACCGCCGTGAAGAAAAATTACCACAGGAGTTTGAGTGTTTCGTTCCGCAGGCAAATGAACGTCCATCTTTTGCTGCGCATGACTACCATAAGAAATGTCGGTGATCACTTGTTCTTCATCCGCCGGCAGGTCGTTGTCGGAAGATTTGGAGCAGCCTGCTAAAATAAAAGAGCTGGCGAGACATAAAGCAATGATTTTGGTGTACATAGGTTAAGATTAAAAGGGTGAATAACGGTGATAAGATAACAGGACTAAATCTATGCCAGAAGAAAATTCAAGTGCCAAAAGTAGTTGGGATACTAGGCTAAATAAAATTTTGGAATCACCTGCCATGTGCATCTTTTTTTGAATGTTGACTTTTTAATTTTGAATTATCTACCTTCGCAGTCATCAGATGATATGATGACTATGGCCTTACAACGAAAAAGTCTTGCAGAAGCAGTAGCGGATCAGTTACAGACTGCTATTACATCCGGCAACTATGCCGTTGGAGAGCAATTGCCGACCGAACCCGAATTAATGGAACAATTCGGCGTGGGCCGGTCTTCCATCCGAGAAGCGGTGCGGCTATTGGCCAACAGTGGCTGGGTTCGCTCACAACAGGGAGTTGGTACGTTCGTCGCTTCGCGCAGTGGTGCGGGCAGACCGCTGGTGAAGTTTTTGGAAGAAGCTTCGTTCACGGAAGTGGACGAATTACGACTGATGCTCGAAATCAAAATTGTGGAGAAAGCGGCGCTTAACCGTACGGCCCGGGATATTTCGCGGATGCAACGGCAATTGAAAAAACGCTGGCAATACGCGCAAAAAAATAATCTCGATGCCTGCATACAGGCGGATATTGAATTTCATACCACATTGGCGGAAGCCTCCCGCAGTGGTATCATGCTCGACCTTTACCGGACTATCGCAGAGTACCTGCGGTTGGAGTTTTTGCATAAGTACACCGACACGCAGGAGTTTCTGGTATCACAGGACCGGCACGAAGACCTGCTTAAAGCCATCGATGCAAAAAATGTAGAAGAAGCTGTAGCGATTGCCACATTGATCAATAATGCACGTTGATGCGGCGCCATAACCGCATCGTTTTTTACAACACAAACTTCAAATGATCTGATTACTGAAAGATGAAAACAACAACTACTACCCTTGTGGCCGACGTTGCGGCGGCTAAAGCCGAACGTACTGTATACCCGGTGCTGATGATGATCAGCGTATCGCATTTCGTCAATGATACTATTCAATCACTGATACCCGCGAGCTATCCGATCCTCAGGACTTCCCTCAACCTGAGCTTTTCTGCACTCGGGCTGATCACCCTGGTATTTCAGCTCGCCGCATCCATATTGCAGCCATTTGTAGGCGCCTATACCGATCGTCGTCCCAAACCTTATTTCCTGGTAATGGGCATGGCTTTTTCTTTTACGGGATTATTGCTCCTGGCTTTTGCCCAAACCTATCCCCTCGTGTTATTAGCAGTGGTATTAGTGGGAATGGGTTCCGCCGTTTTTCATCCGGAAGCTTCGAAAGTGGCCTACCTCGCTTCGGGTGGGCGACGTGGTTTCGCGCAATCTGTATTTCAATTGGGAGGTAATGCCGGTTCATCTGCCGGCCCATTGCTGGCTGCCCTGATCATTGCACCATTTCACCAGGAACGTATCGCCTGGTTTGCGGTACTGGCCATAATAGGCATGGTGGTGTTGACAAGAGTCGCCGCCTGGTACAAAGCGCATTTGATATTCCGTGCGCAACAAGCCAAATCCATACAAGAAAATGTCGCGCCTTTCCCGCGGAAAAAAGTAATCATTGCTATCAGCATTTTACTGGTCCTGATCTTTTCAAAGTACTTCTACATGGCCAGCATGACAAGCTATTTTACTTTTTACCTCATCGAGAAATTTCATATTTCCGTTTCCAGCGCGCAGATTCATTTGTTCCTGTTCTTATTTGCGGTGGCGGCCGGCACCCTGATCGGCGGGCCGCTGGGCGATAAGATCGGACGTAAATATGTGATCTGGATTTCGATATTGGGTGTAGCGCCGTTTTCGCTGGCCCTCCCCTACGCCGGTCTGGCCGTCACTTCCATCCTCAGCGTATTCATCGGCATTATTCTCGCCTCCGCTTTTTCTGCCATCCTCGTGTACGCACAGGAACTGATGCCGGGAAAAGTGGGATTGATCGCGGGTTTGTTCTTTGGTCTCGCATTCGGTATGGGCGGGTTGGGCTCGGCATTGCTTGGCCAATTGGCAGACCGCACGAGTATTGGTTATGTATACCAGGTTTGTTCATACCTGCCGTTGCTGGGACTACTGGCGGTATTCTTGCCAGATACAAAAAAAGTGAAGAAGACAAAAGTATAGAACCGAATTGTATAAATTTCCCTGCAAAAAAACTCGCTCCCGGATGAAATACCTGTTTAGCATTGCCCTGGTGATGATGGTAATAACGGCCAAGGCACAGCAGAAAATTCCGTTGATAAAAGCCAACGCGCTGAAAGCCAGAATTATCGAAGGAAAAGATGAACCGCGCGGATGGTCGCTGGATCCGCACGTAAAACCCGATATATACACGATGACAAAAAGTACAACGAAGAAATCGTTGCGTTTTGTCACGGATATTGATTCTATTCAGTTTGTGTTGAAGCCCGGAGAGTCGCGCGACTTTGTCGTTTTAGTAAATGGAAAAGACAGTTGTTATACGCGTGTAGAAAATCCCCCGTTAAAAAACTACTCATACATCAGTCCGTCAACGCACGATACGATTCCATTTGAACTGACCGACTACGACAACCTCAAAATAAAAGCAATTGTCAATGACAGGGATACGCTTAACCTGAAATTCGATACCGGCACTACCGGACTGGTGCTCACCAACGAAGCCATAAAAAGTAAAACACAAGGAATAAGTCTCACTGCGGATAATTCGCTCCGGATTGGTAACATGAAATGGGATAGTCTTCTGGTTTATCGCGTGGAACTATCCGGTCAGGGAACCGATGGCCGTTTTGGCTGGGATTTGTTTGATGGAAAAATTGTGGAAATGGACTATGATAACAAATGGTTCATCGTTCATTCGAAATTGCCTTACAAACCAGGCAAGGCGTACGCGAAATTTCCGATTGAATATTCGCACACGATATTCTGCATAAACGCATCACTGGAAGTAAAAGGAAAAAAATATCCGAATCGTTTCCTTTTCGACAATGGTTATCAGCGGACGATTATGCTCGATACGGTATTGATGCATGAACAACAATTTCCCCGCGATCAGGAGGTAATCAAAAAGGTGATTATGCGCAATGGGCAGGGAAAAGAAGTACCGGTGTTGACGGTCAACCAGGAGCGTTTCAATCTTGGCAACTATTCATTGAAGAATATCCCTGTTCAGTTGATGACGATGAGCAATCCTGCCCGTTTCAAAACACATATACTTGGTAACGAAGTGCTGAAACGCTTCAATACGATCCTTGATTTTCAGAAAAATATGGTCTACATGAAACCGAACGGGCTTTGGAATGAGCCGTATAAGGAGAGTAATAAGTAGTGAGTTTTATTTCCTTTCGCGCCTTTGCTCCCTATTTAGCTTTGCGAGAACCTGGCAGCCTTTCACGCTGAGCCGCAAATGTTCCCTACTCACTCTTTTTGACTTTCGGTCCCTGAGTTTGCCCGAAGTATCGGGCGAAGGGTTAATTTTGAATTAACCTCATCAATCCTTCCGCATCTTTCACCGATCGGATGATCAGCAAAATATAATCGCTGTTCATTTTTTTACCGGCGGATGTTTTGTAAAAACGGAGCAGATCGTCTATTTCTGGTTCAGTAAAAGTCTGACGATACATATTGATCAGCGCGTTGTTGAGCAACTTACTGGTATTGCCGGTAGTGATTTCAGTCAGTAGCCGATCGTAATAATCTTTGCCGTGGACGGTATCTCTCTCCTGCTCTTCGCGGATCTTGATCTGCAATACCATTTCGATATCGATGCCATTTTTCTCCTTGCGCAACTGCCGTATCTTCTGCGTCAGCGCATCTTCAGGAACCGCCAGGGTATCCGTCTTCAAGAAATCTGCAGTCTCGGCCTGTTTGATCTTTAGCAAAAAAGAAGAATCCACCTGGGCGAAGCTGGACGCAGGAAGTAAGAAGCATAGAGCGATCAACACGTTTTTCATAGCAGCTGATTTACTTTTGACTTTTGAATTTTGACTTCTGAATTTTAACCGTCCATTCGTTTCCGCTTCCGACCTTAAACTTCTCCGCAAAACTTCCCTGGTTGACAGCAAAGGAAAGATTCATCAGGCTGTTAAGATAAGCCAAAGACTGGCCTTCCGCCACATCTGCGAACGTATGCGCCATTGGCAACTTGCCCGAAAACACCAGTGAATCCTTGTGAAAAACATCCAGCAATAGCGTATCGCCGCGCCGGATGCCGGCGAGTGAAACCAGGCTATCAGGGATATTGGTCCACACATTGCCGTACTGTATATCCAGCACCGGGATCATGCCGCTGAGTGTGTCGCCATCCTTAACAGCTTTTTGATAAGGTAACGCGACAACCGTGTTTTGCAATACAGGCCCTGTTTCTTCAAAACTGATCACACCCGCAGCCAGTCGCGCGGCGGTATACACATACACATCGCGGCCATGGAAAGTATAAGAACTATCGGACCCCTGACGGCGGTTGACTTTCTCGTCGATTTGTCGGATGGCTTCGATGCCGGGCGATTCAGCGAGCAAAGTGAGCGTACCGTTATCGGGTGTGACAATGAAAACACCTGATTTCAACTTCGCTACCACCGACTTCCGCTCCGAACCCACTCCCGGATCAACAACCGAAACAAACACAGTACCCTTTGGCCAGTAGCCCACGGACTGATGAAGCCGGTAAGCTGCTTCCCATATATTATAAGCAGGAATCTTGTGGGTGAGGTCAAAAACATCGAGGTTGGCGTCCACTCCCCTCGCCACACCGCGCATGGCGGCAACAGCGCCGTCGCGTGTACCGAAGTCGGTTTGAAGTACGAGGGCGTTATGGGGTTTGGGGGAATTGCAGGAAAGGAGGAAAAGGAACGCTATGAAGAGAAAGGGTTTCATGGGATTGAAGATACGAAGGCCGGAAATGAAAAACGGGATACCATGTGGGCAAGAAGCGACAATTCAGGGATATCAAAAATTTGCAGGAGCGAACATTTTATCGTAATATTGCGATTAATATATGGGACTAACTAAATCGGAAATATTTACGGCAAAACAAAACCAGTTAGCGGCGATGTTCAAGGCATTGGCCCACCCGGCACGTATTGCCATACTTCAATATATTATAAAGCAGAACGCCTGTATCTGCAATGATCTGGTGAATGAACTCGGGTTGGCGCAGGCTACCATCTCCCAGCATTTAAAAGAACTGAAAAATGCGGGCATCATCAAGGGAAATATCGAAGGAACGAGTGTCTGCTACTGTATTGATGAAAAAGTATGGAATCGCATGCGGAAAGAACTGGTTGATTTCTTTGTTGAAAATACGGCTGTTGGCAATTGCTGCTGACATTTTTTTGCGCTCATCAATCGCAATATTGCGTTATAACGATTAATAAAAAATTATGAAACTGTCTGAACTAAAGGAGCTTCTCCCTGCCCTGGAAAATGTAAGTTTTCAACTGCCTGACGGAAACTTTGTACCGGAGCACTTTCACGTGACGGAAGTAGGCATTGTATCAAAACACTTCATCGACTGCGGTGGTACTGTCAGGGAAGAAAAAGCGGTGAATTTTCAGCTCTGGGATGCCAACGACTATGATCATCGGTTGAAGCCGGCAAAACTGCTCAGCATCATCCGCCTGTCGGAAGAAAAACTTGGTATAACCGATCTGGAAATTGAAGTGGAATATCAGGGATCGACGATTGGTCGCTACGGGCTGGGATTTAGCGGTCAGCACTTTGTTTTGGAAAATAAAACCACTGCCTGCCTGGCCGAAGACCGTTGTGGCATTCCTGCTTCAAAACAAAAACTGAACCTGGCCGACATAAAGGCTTCTTCCTGCTGTGCCGGAGGTAAATGCTGAGACCATGAATATAGAGAACAAGAAAAAAATACTGGTGTTGTGTACAGGTAATAGTTGCCGCAGCCAGATAGCAGAGGGCTACCTCAGACACTTTGCCGGTGACCGCGCCGAAATATACAGTGCCGGGGTGGAAACACACGGCGTCAATCCGCGGGCTATTCAGATCATGAAGGAAGATGGCATTGATATCTCTCATCACAGCTCCAACCACATCGACGAATACCAGCATATAACATTCGACTACATCATTACCGTGTGCGACAATGCGAAAGAGCGCTGCCCGTTCTTTCCCGGCAATGCGCAACGCTTCCACCACAACTTTCCCGACCCGGCGAAAGCAACCGGCTCAGAAGAGACCGTAATGGCACAGTTCCGGTACACGCGGGAGTTGATTAAGGAGTATTGCTGGTGGTTTGTGGAGGAGAGATTAGGCTGATCAAGGTGAACTACCAGTTGAAAAGATCTGTTCACTCATGCCAGAAAAGGGTGTTTTTCCGGTAGTTTATTCATTAAACGTTTATGGTGAAAAGGTTATATTAGCGCCGCAAGTAATGCGCCGACAACATGGATAAAGAATTGGAACAATTAGCCCCTTCGAAGCGTTCAGCCGCTAAGACAATTTATGCGACCCTGAAAATTCTAAAGGAAGCTGGTGGACAATTGCCCGGAAAAGAGGTAATTGATAAAATCCGGAAAACGATTCAGTTTTCCGATTGGGAGAAGCAAGTTTATGAGAAGACGGGTTATGTTCGCTGGGAGTCTATCCTTCATTTTTATACGGTGGACTGCATCAAAGCAGGATTTCTGCGTAAAAACAAAGGCACATGGTATTTAACCGAAGAGGGAGAAAAGGCAATTGCGCTCGGGCCGGTCAAGTTGCTGACAACAGCATCCCGCCTGTATAAAGACTGGGCTAACAATAACAAAGGTCAGAAGACCGCGCCCGTTTCGGATGAAGTAATCGAAGACATTGAAGAAAACCAGCCTCAACAACAAAAAGCCAATCTCAACCAGCTCGAAGAGCAGGCTATTGCTGGCATTAAAGACTTTATCCGCAGTAAAACGGCCTATGAATTTCAGGACATGGTGGCAGCGCTTCTCCGGGCCATGGGTTACCATACACCGTTTATCTCTCCCAAAGGAAAGGATGGCGGATTGGACATAATTGCCCATGCCGATCCCCTGGGTGCCACGGAACCCCGCATTAAAGTACAGGTAAAACATTGGCCGGATAATGCAATCCGCGTAGACGATATCCGGAGCCTGACTGGTTTATTAAGTAAAGAAGGAGACATAGGGCTGTTTGTGACATCGGGCTATTTCACTTCGGAATCCGAACGATCCGCAAGGGAGAGCCACCGCCATGTAAAGCTGATAGATGTCAATACCTTTATCGATCTGTGGCAGGAGTTTTACCCAAGCATGGCAGACGACGACAAAAACATGCTGCCACTTCATCCGATCTATTTTCTGGGCAGTAACGATTAGCGATTACCGCTGCGGAGATGCGAAATACTTTCCACCTAACGGCCAAAAGGCTAAATTTGCCTCCCTGAACCGATAGTAGACACTCATTTCCAGAAACCACTGAAGATAAATGGCCAAACAAAAAGTGACCAACGAAGAACCACTCGAGAAACAACTCTGGAAAGCTGCCGATAAACTTCGTAAAAACATCGACGCAGCCGAATATAAACACATTGTGCTCGGTCTTATTTTCCTAAAATATATCTCCGATGCGTTTGAAGTGCAATATGCCAAACTACAGGACGAGGTAAAGAAAGGTGCCGATCCGGAAGACCGTGACGAATATAAGGCGGACAATGTATTCTTCGTACCACCGTCAGCACGCTGGAATTTTCTGAAGAATAGCGCCAAACAAAGCACCATCGGCAAAATCGTGGACGATGCCATGGATGCAATTGAAAGAGAGAACTCGTCACTTAAAGGTGTATTGCCCAAAGTATTTGCCCGTCAAAACCTCGACCCCACCAGTCTCGGCGAACTGATCGATCTGATCAGCAATATTGCCTTGGGTACGGTCAAAGCCCGCAGCGCCGATGTGCTGGGGCATGTATTTGAGTACTTCCTTGGAGAGTTTGCCCTGGCTGAAGGCAAGAAAGGCGGACAGTTCTATACCCCACGCAGCGTGGTTGAACTGCTGGTTGAAATGCTTGAGCCGTACAAAGGCCGTGTATTCGACCCCTGCTGCGGATCAGGCGGCATGTTTGTGCAGTCTGAAAAATTCGTGGAAGACCACCAGGGTCGTATCAATGATATATCCATTTATGGACAGGAAAGTAACCAGACTACCTGGCGCCTGGCCAAAATGAACCTGGCTATTAGAGGAATTGACAGTTCACAGGTAAAATGGAACAGCGAAGGTTCCTTTTTGAACGACGCACATAAAGACCTCAAAGCTGATTACATCATTGCTAACCCTCCCTTCAACGTCAGCGACTGGGGAGGCGAGTTGCTGCGCAATGATGGACGCTGGCAATACGGAACGCCACCGGTGGGCAATGCCAACTTTGGCTGGCTGCAGCACTTCATTTACCACCTCGCTCCTTCCGGACAAGCGGGCGTGGTACTGGCAAAAGGCGCGCTGACCTCGAAAACAGGCGGTGAAGGCGAAATCCGCAAAGCGCTGGTAGAAGCCGGATTGATCGATTGTATAGTAAACCTGCCGGCTAAGCTCTTCCTCAACACGCAGATACCGGCCGCGTTATGGTTCATGAGCCGCAACCGTAAAAACGGTAAATTCCGTGACCGCAGCAAAGAGATATTGTTCATCGATGCCCGCAACCTGGGTCATTTGATCAACCGACGCACGCGCGAGTTGTCGCAGGAGGACATTAAACAAATCACAGACACCTACCACAACTGGCGGAACAAAGGTGGAAAGTATAGCCACGTTCCCGGCTTTTGCGCAGCGGCTCCCATTGAAAAGGTTGCTTCGCTCGATTATGTATTGACGCCTGGCCGCTATGTGGGCTTGCCGGATGAAGAGGATGATTTTAACTTTGCGGAAAGGTTTACAGCATTGAAGGCGGAGTTGGAATCCCAGTTGAAGGAGGAGGCGAAGCTAAATAAACAGATAGAGGATAATTTGAAGAAAATAAAACTATAATCGGGTGCAGCTACCGAAGCGGATATGTAAATTATGCAACGGTTAGCGCTCTCACAATTCTAAACCCGACGACGCCGGCATTGCCATACGATAGACCCAGCGCACAACCCATAAAAGAACAAAGCAAATGAGCGAGTGGAAAGAATATAGTCTGGATGAAATAACAGCCCCGATTAAGGAAACTTATTTTCCTAATGGCTCAGAGGATTTGAATTACATTGGTCTTGAGCATATAGAACAAGGGTCTCTAAGAATAAATAGTATCGGAAAATCAGCTGAAGTTTCTAGCAATAAGTTCATTTTTAAGGCAAACGATGTATTATTCGGAAAACTTAGAGTTTATTTTAGAAAGGTTGTTAAACCAAATTTTGAGGGGATTTGCTCTACTGATATTTGGGTGTTTAGAGCTAAAAAAGGAATTGATCAAACTTTCCTTTTCTACTTTTTAGCGAATTGGGATTTTGTAAATCTTGCTGACGGTGGAGAAGGTGGAACCCGGATGCCCAGAGCTGACTGGAATTTTTTGAAAACAACTAAGTGGCAATTACCATCTCTCCCCGAACAAAAAGCCATTGCATCCATCCTCAGCAGCCTGGATGACAAAATAGACCTACTGCACCGCCAGAATGCGACGCTCGAAAAATTAGCCGAAACCCTGTTCAGGCAATGGTTCGTGGAGGAGGCGAAGGAGGAATGGGAAGAAGGAACCTTAGATGAAATACTAACAGTGAAAGGTGGTACGACACCAAGTACAGCCACAAAAGAATACTGGGATGGAAATATACACTGGACATCACCAAGGGATGTTACCAATTTGAACGGTATTTTTTTATTTGATACAGAAAGGAAAATAACAGAAGCCGGATTAAGGCAAATCGGCTCCGGACTTCTTCCAAAAGGAGTTTTATTAATGTCTTCGCGTGCCCCTGTAGGCGTTCTCGCGTTTGCTGAAATTCCTGTGGCCATTAACCAAGGCTATATCGCCATTATTGACGACAAAGGGTTTTCCAAGGAATTTATTTATCTGTGGCTGAAAGAAAATATGGAAACGGTGCAGAGCTATGCAAACGGTTCGACTTTTCTTGAAATCAGTAAATCTGCTTTCAAAACCTTACAAATAAGCAAACCACCTAAAAAGGTATTAACAGACTTTCAATCTCAGGTTCAACCATTCTTTGAAAAAATTAAAACTAACCAAACCCAAATCCGCACCCTCACCACCCTGCGCGACACCCTGCTGCCCAAGCTCATGAATGGGGAAATAAAAGTGGAAACGAAAGGATAAGGTTGTCCCCTACCCCTTCGCCCTATTAATTATGTTTGCGGGTTCCGTCAGTGCGGATGATCAGTTCTTGCGGATTGCACTCGATGGTTACGACATGGCCGCCCTCAAAGCCGGTATCTTTGAGCCACTTGCCACGAAGGCGTAACTCCGAAAAAGCCTCCATACCTATCGAACGATTTCCTCCGAAATTGCATACGGTCATCTTGCGTGTCTTTTTAGTGTGCGTATCCATAACTGGTGATTTTTAAGCCAAAGCACGCAAAACCGGAAAGGATAAACTATTCCCGTCTGGGATAAAACAGTGAAAAAACGGGGTATTTTACCCGTTAAAAACACTAGCTACCGATATAAAAAAAATGTAAATTAGCCCGATGACAAACTCAACCATGAAACAGGTACACGAGGGCCGCAACGTCAAGCGTTTCCGCGAAATGCTGGGCATCAAGCAGGAAGCTCTCGCCTTCGAACTCGGTGAAGACTGGAACCAGAAGAAAATTTCGTTGCTGGAGCAGAAAGAAAGCATAGAGCTGCCGCTTCTGCAGCAAATTTCCTCTGCGCTGAAAATACCGGTAGAAGCTTTTCAGAATTTTGATGAGGAGCAGGCAATAACTGTTATTTCCAGTACTTTCAATGACAACGCCGCTGTCGTCAACAATAATCCAACATTTCACCCCATTGATCAGCTCATCAAATTGCACGAGGAGAAGATTGCCCTTTATGAGCGAATGCTGAAGGAGAAGGATGAGATGATGGAACGGCTGGAGAGGTTGATGGGGAAGTAATAAATAAATTTTAGCCTTAAGTAGTTATGCTAAAATTTATTCAAAAAAGAAATTAACGAAATAAGAATATGTATCTAAATAAGGTAATAATTCAAAATGTACGCTCCATTTCAAAATTTGAAATGACATTTAATAATCCGGCTGGCTGGCATGTCATAATAGGCGATAATGGCGCTGGCAAATCTACTATTGTTCGATCTATTGCCTTAGGTATAATTGGACCAAGCGATTCAAAAGCACTACGTCTTAATTTAAATGATTGGGTTAAAAAAAATACGGAAGATCCCGGAGAAGTAAAGCTACTTGTCACAAAAAGTGAATATGACAGCAAAATTGGTCGAAGTGCGCCAAGAAAGAAGCCTTTTGATGCTACAATTACATTAGTAAAAAAAGATAATGGTTATATTTTAGAAGGTAATAAAGGAGCTCCGCGAGAAAATATTTGGAGCAATACTACCGGTTGGTTCTCTTGTGCTTTTGGTCCTTTTAGGCGATTTACAGGTGGAGAAAAAGAATGGATGAAAGTATACTATTCTGATCCTCGAACTGCAGCTCATTTGTCTGTATTTGGTGAAGATGTTGCATTAACAGAAGCTATTGATTGGTTAAAAGACTTACATATTAAGACATTAGAAAAAGGTCATAATTCCAGTTCTGGAAATAATCCTGAAGCATCTATACTTGAAGCTCTTAAATCTTTTTTAAATGAAGGGGGCCTATTACCTCATCGAGCAAAATTGGATTCAATCAGTAGCGAAGGTGTTTTTTTTATTGATGGTAACAATAACAAGGTTGATGTAACACAAATGAGTGATGGATATCGTTCAATTTTAAGCCTGACCTTTGAATTGATAAGACAATTAGTTCGGGCTTATGGCTCACCTACTGTTTTCAAAAATTTTGAACAAGGTGAATATTCTATAGAATTACCTGGTGTAGTATTAATTGATGAAATAGACGCTCACTTGCATCCTACATGGCAAGCTAGAATAGGAGAATGGTTCACTAAAGTATTCCCGAAAATTCAATTTATTGTAACCACACATAGTCCTTTAATTTGTCGTGCATCAGAAAGGGGGACAATCTGGAGGCTTAGAGCACCAGGTTCTGAGCAAGAATCGGGAGAAGTAACAGGAACAGATAAAGAACGATTATTGTACGGAGATTTATTAGATGCTTATGGAACAGAGCTCTTTGGTACGAATATTACACAATCACAGAGTGGGCAAGAACTAGCAACGGAGATGGCCCAATTGGCACTGAAGTCATTTAAAGGAGAGATCACAGAAAGCGATAATCACAGACTCAATGAATTAAAATCAATAATGCCAAGTAATGATACAACTGAATGATGCAGGCATCGATGCTACTGCCTCTGCTAAGTTACTTGAGTATCAAAACTTGGTAAATGGAAAAGCAACTTACGCAGAGCGAGTTGAAGAAGCCAAAAGTAAATTTAAGTCTTATAATAGGAAAGGAAATGCAACATTTGATGAAGTTAAAAAACAGCTTAATGTCATGTGTTGCGGACCAGAACGTTGCAATTATTGTGAAGATAGTAAGGCTGATGAGGTAGAGCATATATATCCCAAAGACTGGTACCCTGACAAATGTTTTGTGTGGGGAAATTATTGCTATGCTTGCGGTACATGCAATGGACCAAAGAATAATAAGTATGCTATATTTAAACGGGAGGACGATACGTACTTAGAACTTATAAGAGAGAAAGACGCTACCATTGTGGCACCTGAAGATGGCGACGCCGTATTGATTAATCCCAGAGATGAAAACCCTCTTAAGTTTCTTTTTCTTGATATAAACAGGTCTTTTTTCTTTGTGCCAGTTGAAGCAAATACTGCTGAAAAAGACAACGTGAGAGCTACATACACTATTAAAATATTGGGGTTAAATTCAAGATCTTATTTAGTTAAAGCAAGAAAGCTTGCCTTTAGTAATTTTAGAAGCAGGCTCTCTGATTATATCACACACAGAGATTTGGGTGTTGATCAGAATCAATTGGATGAAATGATAAAAAACATAAAAGAAGAACATCATCAAACTGTTTGGAGAGAGATGATTCGCCAAAGAGATCACCACCCCGTATTGCAAAACTTATTTAACAGAGCTCCTGAAGCCACTGGTTGGATTTAATACTCAATAAATGAACAATGAAAGTAATAGCACTCACAGGCAGTGAAAATACCGGCAAATCCCACACTATTAACATAACTTATTGCTTCTTATTAGGAAATAGTTATGTACAGATACCGGGACATTTCCGCATTCTAGGAAAACCCGATTTTGAAGATGTGTTCGATATTCTTCAGAAAGACGGCAAGAAAGTAGGCATCATAGGTATGGGAGATTATATCAAAGGTGATGGATCTCTAAAAAAATTGCTCGCAGAAATGCAAGGCCACGGATGCGACTTTGTTATATGTGCCTGCCGCGACAACCCGAAAATAGAAGCAGCCGTGCGGGCATATCCCAGTCATATATTCGTAGCCAAAACTCCTTCTACAGGCAGAGAAAACGATCGAATCGTCAACACCCAAGATGCTATTTCTTTAATCACTCACCTCTAACATGACCAGGCAAGAAGCAGAAATAGTTTTACAAAAAACTTTCAGGCTTCCGAAGTTCTATGACGAGCAATGGCAGGCCATAGAAAAAATCCTGCGTGGCGAAAAAGTGCTGCTGATCGAAAAAACCGGCTTTGGCAAATCCTTATGCTTCCAGTTCCCGGCATCGGTATTTGATGGTACCACCGTTATATTTTCTCCGCTCATAGCCCTGATGCGCGACCAGGTAAAGAAACTTACATCATTGGGCATTTCTGCAAAATGCATCAACAGTGAGCAGACACCCGAACAAAACAGCCAGATCATAAACGAAGCCAAACAAGGCAAGGTCAAAATCCTCTATATAGCACCCGAACGGCAGGAAAACAACGAATGGATCGAAGCCACGCAGCAAATGAACCTGTCGATGGTGGTGATCGATGAAGCCCATTGTATTTCTGTATGGGGGCATGATTTCAGACCCGCCTTCAAACGGATCATCAACCTTGTAAAATTACTCCCTAAAAACCTGCCCGTGCTGGCAACCACAGCCACAGCAACCAAACGGGTTGAACAGGATATCGTTCAGCAAATAGGAAAAAACATTAGCACCATCAGGGGAAACCTGATGCGGGAAAATTTCAGGTTGTTTGTAGTAAAGGTCAATTCGGAAGATGAAAAGCTCCTATGGCTGGGCGAAAATATACCCCATCTTGAGGGCTCAGGTGTTTTATACACGGGCACCAGGGTTGACACGGAGATTTATTCGAAATGGTTTGAATTCCTGGGCATTTCATCAACAGGCTATAATGCAGGATTAGATGCAGAGTCGAGAATAGCCATTGAAAACGGATTGATGAACAACGAATGGAAATGCATTATTTCTACCAACGCCCTGGGGATGGGCATCGATAAGCCCGACATCCGCTTCATCATCCATACCCAGATCCCGCAATCGCCCATACATTATTACCAGGAAATCGGCCGTGCAGGCAGAGATGGACGCCCTGCTACAATCATTTTGTTTTATAACCTTGAAGACAGGAAACTTCCCGAATCGTTTATTGAAGGCGGTAAACCACCCGTAAAACAATACGAAAGGGTGATCGCCGCCATAAAAAGCGAATTGCTTGGCGAGCAGGAATTAATGAAGCGAACCAATTTAAAGCAAACACCTATAAGAGTAATTAAAGCAGACCTGGTGGAGCAAGGTATTATCAGGGAAGTAATGATCGGGAAAAGCAAAAAGTATGAGTTTATTCCCAACTCACCGCCTTTGAATACCCAGGCATTTGAAGCGCTTCGTGAGGCCAAATTGAAGGAACTCGATAGTATGATCGCTTATTTAGAGACTACCGGTTCACGAATGAAATTTTTATGCGATTACCTGGGTGATGCTGCTGACCATGCCTTTACCAACTGTGATAATACGAAAGAAAAAAAGATAATCGTAAATAGCAGCCCTGAATGGGTACAAAAGCTGAGCGCCTTCAGAGAAAGCTATTTTCCGAAGCTGGAAGTTGAATCGAGCAGATCAAACCTGGTCAATGGGGTGGCCGCCTCCTATTACCGTCTGTCCAATGTAGGAGCAGCGATTCACCGCTCCAAATATGAACAGGGAGGCGATTTTCCGGATTTTTTGCTGAAGCTGGTGCTAAAGGCATTTCGGAAACGCTTTGGGCAGGAACAATTTGACTTGGTTGTATATGTCCCGCCGACATCGTCCGGCGACCTTGTAAAGAATTTTGCAGTAAAGTTTGCCGGGGTATTGAAAATACCCGTTTCTCACAATCTTGTAAAAATAAGGGCTACAGCAGCGCAAAAGATCTTCGAAAACGCACCGCTTAAAAGTGAAAATGTCAGAAATTCATTCACGTATAAAGAGCCTGTCGAGATAAAAGGTAAAAGCATTCTGCTTATCGATGATGTGTTCGATAGCGGAGCTACGATCAAGGAGATTGGCAAAGTTTTGACTAATTTTGGAGCAGCCCGCATCGCACCTGTTGTAATAGCGAGAACGGTTGGGGGTGATATTGTATAATATATGACAAACGAAGCAGCATATTGGATCGCACTGGCGCATCTGCCTAAATGGGGTCATCTTAAAATCAACAACCTCATCATAAAATTCTTCCACGAGAATCAAATTTCCATTATTGATTTCTTTAGTCTTTCAGAAAACGATTGGAGAAAGACGTACTTATTGGATGACAAACAGGTAGCAGATCTGAAACAGGCTAAAGTTGAATTGGCCAGTAATGCATTTCTTGCAGAATCTTTCTTAAGCCAGGGATACGAAATAATCCCCATTACATCGCCTGAGTATTCGAAAACACTGAAGAAAAATTTAAAGACCGCCCACGCCCCTGCAGTGCTTTATGTAAAAGGTAATAAAAAAATACTCGAAGAGCAGTCAATCGCAATAGTGGGGTCAAGAGCGGCATCTGAAAAATCTTTAGCATTCACAGATAATATCGCAAAAAAGGCCAGCATAGATTACAAAGTGGTCGTAAGCGGTTTTGCAAAGGGAGTAGATAAACAGGCCTTAGACTCTGCGATCAAGTACAAAGGGCAGAGCGTTATTGTACTGCCACAAGGCATCATGACCTTTGCATCAGGATTCAAAACCTACTACAGTCAGATCATTAATGGCGATGTACTGGTTGTGAGCACATTTTTCCCTAAAGCGCCCTGGAAAACCGAGCTGGCGATGGCAAGAAACCCGATCATCTACGGTCTCGCCGATGAAATTTATGTAGCGGAATCATCAGAAAAAGGTGGCACATGGTCTGGTGTGATCGATGGCTTAAGAAAAGGAAGAAAAATTTATGTTCGTAAGCCTGAAGCTACTGAAAAGAATGCCAACGATATCCTGATCGATAAAGGCGCTGTCCCTGTTGACTTTAACGGCCGTGAAATCGCAAAAGCATACCAGGTGCTAGAATCGCAGCCAGTTTCTGTAGTTGAGGAACCTGAGGAATCAGCGTCTTTAGACGCCAAAATACGTCTTGCAATCGACGGACGTGCCTTGACCGCTAAAGAATTACTTACTAAATTAGCATTGGACTGGACCGTTCAAAAGTTGAATAATTATTTAAAAAAATTGGACTTTATAGAAATCGTAAAAGAAAAAAAGACAAATCAATATAAGCTGAAAGGGTCAAAAGCACCTACTCAGTCAATACTTTTCACATAAAACTTTAATTCCTGGGAAAGAACCCTAAATAAGCCTTGCCAACCTTCATTCAGTCCGGCAGTAGCAGTCAACATGCCCCCCATCACCGAAAACCATATCGAACGCCTAGCCATCGAACGCCTCGAAGCCCTCGGCTACGAATACATCTACGGTCCAGATATTGCACCCGATAGCGAAACACCCGAGCGCAGCAGTTTTGAACAGGTGCTGCTGTTGGATCGTTTGCAAGAGGCCGTGCGCCGCATCAACCCTACCCTGCCCGCTGATGCGCAGCAAGAAGCTATCCGCGAAATACAACGCATCGCATCACCCGAGCTTATCGCTAACAACGAAACCTTTCACCGCCTGCTGACCGAGGGTATACCTGTTACCGTTCAGAAAGACGGCGATGAACGCGGCGACCGCATATGGCTCATCGATTTCAACAATCCTCAAAACAACGAGTTCCTGGTTGTTAACCAGTTTACCATTATAGAAAATGGGCATAATAAACGCCCTGACTTATTGTTGTTCATCAACGGCATACCGTTGGTGCTGATGGAACTAAAGAATGCAGGCGACGAAAAGGCCACCATTCATTCGGCGCACCGGCAGGTAGACACGTATAAAAATATTATTCCGGGGTTATTTACCTATAACGGATTCGTCGTAATCTCCGACGGGCTCGAAGCACGCGTCGGTTCACTTTCCGCGGGACTGAGCCGCTACATGGCCTGGAAGTCGGCCGATGGCAAAGTGGAAGCATCCCATCTGGTAAGCCAGTTGGAAACACTGATCCAGGGGATGCTGAACAAAGAAACGTTGATCGATTTGCTTCGGCATTTCATCGTGTTTGAAAAGTCAAAGAAAGAAGATCCTCAAACAGGCATTACCAGTATTACCACCGTAAAGAAACTGGCGGCCTATCACCAATACTACGCAGTGAACCGGGCCGTAGCTTCTACCCTTCGTGCTGCTGGTCTCAATGCAGAAGAAGGAACACCTGAAAGCAGTGCAGAAGAAGATCCAGAGCATTACGGCATCGCCAGTGTAAAAAGCCAGCCCGTCGGTGACCGCAAAGGCGGTGTGATATGGCATACACAGGGCAGCGGCAAATCGCTGTCGATGGTATTTTATACGGGCAAGATCGTGCTGGCGATGAACAACCCGACTATCCTGGTGATCACTGATCGCAACGATCTCGATGATCAGTTGTTTGATACGTTTGCTGCTTCCAAACAGCTACTTCGGCAAGAACCCGTACAAGCCGAAGATCGCAACCATCTCAAAGAACTGTTGCGCGTGGCATCAGGCGGCGTGGTATTTACAACTATACAAAAATTTCAGCCGGAAGAAGGCAACGTGTATGAACTACTTTCGGAACGAAGAAACATCGTTGTTATTGCCGATGAAGCTCACCGCACGCAGTACGGCCTCAAGGCCAAGACACAGGATGTGAAAGATTACCAGGGTAATGTAACCGGTCAAAAGATCGTGTACGGTTTTGCCAAATACATGCGCGATGCTTTACCCAATGCTACCTACCTGGGCTTTACAGGTACTCCAATCGAAAATACCGATATAAATACACCAGCCGTATTCGGAAATTACGTTGACATCTACGACATAGCACAAGCTGTAGAGGACGGAGCCACCGTACGTATCTTTTATGAAAGTCGCCTGGCCAAAGTAAACCTGAGCGAAGAAGGCAAAGAGCTGGTTAAAGAACTGGATGACGAGTTGGATCAGGAAGATTTAACTAATACGCAAAAGGCCAAGGCCAAATGGACACAGCTCGAAGCACTGATTGGCAGCGAAAAAAGAATACAAAATATCGCTAACGATATCGTCAATCACTTCGAACAGCGGCAAACCGTATTTGAGGGCAAAGGCATGATCGTAGCGATGAGCCGACGCATTGCCGCGCAGTTATATGATGCTATTATCCAACTTCGACCGGAATGGCATTCCGACGATCTGAGCAAGGGCACTATCAAAGTAGTCATGACAGCAGCGTCGTCCGAAGGCGCTCTGATTTCAAAGCATCACACAACTAAAGAGCAACGTCGGAAACTCGCCGACCGTATGAAAAATCCCGATGATGAGCTGAAGTTGGTGATAGTGCGGGACATGTGGCTTACGGGATTTGATGCACCGAGCATGCATACATTGTACATCGACAAACCGATGAAAGGCCACAACCTGATGCAGGCCATTGCTCGTGTAAACCGGGTTTACAAAGACAAACCGGGCGGATTGGTGGTTGATTACCTCGGCATCGCTTCGGATCTGAAAAAAGCCCTGTCTTTCTATGCCGATGCCGGCGGCAAAGGTGATCCGACAATATTACAGGAACAAGCTGTCCAGTTGATGTTGGAAAAAATAGAAGTCATCAACCAGCTTTATCACGACTTCAAATACGAAGATTTTTTTGAAGCCGATACTTCACGCAAGTTATCACTGATCCTAGCTGCGGAAGATCATATTCTTGGTTTGGACAATGGCAAAAAGCGATACATCGATGAGGTAACAGCACTAAGCCAGGCTTTTGCGATCGCTATTCCGCATGACCAGGCCATGGATGCCAAAGATGAAGTAGCTTTTTTTCAGGCGGTAAAAGCAAGATTAGTCAAATTTGACAGTTCCGGGTCTGGTAGAACGAATGAGGAAATAGAAACCACTATTCGCCAGGTAATCGACAAGGCACTGGTATCGGAACAAGTGATCGATGTGTTTGATGCCGCTGGTATTAAGAAGCCGGATATTTCCATCCTTTCCGAAGACTTCCTCTTGGAACTAAAAGGCATGGAGCACAAGAATATCGCAATGGAAGTATTGAAGAAATTATTGAACGATGAAATCAAAGCCATTGCAAAAAGAAATATAGTAGAAGGGAAAACCCTGATGGAAATGTTGGAGCAGTCCATCAAAAAATACCAAAATAAAATTTTAACGGCAGCCGAAGTCATTGAGGAGCTTATAAAAGTGAGTAAAGAAGTGGTGAGCGTAAAAGACGGTCCAAAAAACACTGGCCTGACTGAATATGAATATTATTTTTACAGGGCCGTAGCGAATAACGACAGCGCCAAACAGCTGATGCAGCATGAGAAACTTCGTGAAGTCGCAGTCGTTCTTACGGAAACCATACGCCAAAATGCGACTATCGACTGGAATATCAAGGAAAGTGTAAAAGCAAAATTAAAAGTGGCTGTCAAACGCATTTTACGTCAATTTGGTTATCCTCCAGACATGCAAATGCTGGCGACGGAAGAAGTGTTGAAGCAGGCTGAAACGATTGCTAAGGAATTGACGTCAAATTAGCCCCCATGCTCCGCTCCCTCCTCCTCGCCGAACATTCCAAAGCCCAGTGCAACAAAGTGGTTGCCTGGATCGGCGATGACGCCAAACGCTTTGATCAATTAATAAAACTCTTCCTGCATGACGAAGACCCGAAAGTGATTCAGCGCGCCGCCTGGCCACTCTCCTATGCTTCCATCGCCCATCCCAAACTCGTCGGCAAACACCTCGGTAAGTTGCTGAAGAATCTGGAGAAGCCCGGAATTCACGAAGCCGTACGCCGCAATACCCTTCGCCTGCTGCAGGATATCACCCTCCCTGAAAAATATCACGGCATCATCATGGACACCTGCTTCCGCCTCGTCACCGACCCACAACAGAAACCAGCCACCAAAGCTTTTTCCCTGACCATACTTGATAAGCTTTCCCATGTTTACCCTGATATACGCCCCGAACTTCTGACCATTATCAACGATCAGTGGGATAACGAATCAGCAGCCTTCCGTTCAAGAGCGAGGAAAATTCAACATTCAAAAGTCAAAATTCAAAAGCGTCATTGATTTTACCGACAGCCTTTTTCACGCAAAGCCGCATAAGGCGCAAAAGACTTAAAACTTATCACTTACTACTTATAACTAAAAAAAAGCGCGCCGGAAAACCGGCACGCCTCATTATCAAATTTTCAAATCTTCAAATTAACTTATTGGCCCAGGCCAACCGTAAACGCCGTAGCCGTCGTTCCCAGGTTGCCTTTGCGCTCAGCACGACCTGTTGTCAGGTTGATAGAATATACTGAAGTGGTTCCGCTGTTGGTCAGCAAAGCCCACGCATCACCTGTTCTGCCACCAATGTCAAATCCATTGCTGCCGGTAAACGTGTTACCCAATCCGCCAACTTCTGTCAACGTACCGGGGTTTGGATCCTGGCGATAGAGTTTGCCTGCTGCTGCGTCAATCACATACAATACAGTACTGCTGGTACCAGGAAAGTTGTTCGTGTATGCCGCTGCAGTAATGGCAGGTGTACCGGGGTTAATCATCCCGTCAACACCGGCAATCGATCCGTCGTTGGGGTTCAAACGCAGGTTCTGGCGGTTGTTACTCACCACTCGGATCCGGTCTACCTGCGGATTGAAGTCGAATCCGAATTCAGTGCCCGACAAAGGCGTGGGGAAGATTCCGCCGATAGGCGTAAACACACCTGATGCAGTATTCACCGAATACAGTCGTCCATTGGAACCCATGGCAAATAGCTGACCATTGGCCGGACGCAGATCGATACCTACAATGATGTCGCCGCTGTTGATGCCGCTGGTTGTTTTATTCACACGGTCTGTCGGATCAGTCGGATCAAAGATGATCAGGTTGTTGGATGGATCAACGGCATAGGCTACCGGATCAGTCTGAATGGCTATACCAATGATGGTCTGATTGCCGAGATCCGTGACCTTGCTGGCACGGCCGGTACTCAGGCTGATGGTATAAAGACCCGCTCCGCCGCTGGTGTTCAGCACCGCAACAGCTTCGTCGTTATCAGGGCTGATATCGAAAGCTGCACTTCCTGTAATATCTACATTCAGCGAACCCACTTCCGTCAGCGTGCCTGCATTGGGATCGGCCTGTTTGTACAATTTTTTAGTTGTTGCTTCAATGTTGTATAATTCAGTGGAAGTAGTGCCTGCCTTGCTGTTGGTGTAAGCCGCACCCGTAACAGAGGCGGAAGGCACGCCGTTGATAGCGGGATCCGTAGCAGCAACAGCGCCGGTTTCAGGATGAATGCGGAGGTTCTGACCGTTATCAGTGATCACACGCAGACGATCAGCCGCCGGATTGAAGTCAATGGATACTTTCGTACCAGTTAATACAGGGGTAAATGCGGTTGTACCAACTTGTGTGGCCGCACCCGAATTGGTGTTGAGGATATAAAGTTTGCTGGCATTGCTGATACCGTATAGTTGTCCTGTACCAGGTCTGAAATCAATACTTACGATCAATTCGCCTGAAGCCAGCCCGGTAATACCAGTAGTCGCAACAGAGCGGCCAGGATTATCACCATCATATTTTATCAGGGAATTGGTAGAGGTCAACAGATAATAATCATCAACATCAATAGAATTGAAGTCATCATTATCATCTTTGTCGCAGGAAGTAAGGCCCATTGTAAGGGAAAGGATGGCCGCCGCTCCAAATTTGAGCAGGGACTGAGTTGGTTTCATCTTCATAAGTTTTGTTGAATGAACGAAGTTTTTAATGTGAGGGTTTTCGCTCAGCAGGACTTATTGCAAAAAAGCAGCCGGATGCTGCAGTGTGGAAATATGTCTCCCTTGGTTTCGGGAAGTAAAGGTGATCAATGCCCTATGAAAAAGGTAGAGATTAGAATTGTATAAGAAATAATTCATGCCGGCATCGCCGGGGGGATTCACCACAAATACTGTGTATCTATTTACACATTTAGGGTTACATAAAAAAAGAGCCTCCTTTCAGCGACTCTTTTAGCAAATTGTTGATCCCGAACCGGCAGGCCCGTTTAAACGGCACCGGTCTTCACATGTTGTTCAGTTCCCGTCTTTGGACTTGTGATTTTTGCCTTTTGCATTTCATTCTCGGGCCGTTCAAATTCTTTGAAGATCAGCCGCAGGTTTTGATCATACGTGAAGTAATTGTATAACCAGTTGCTGAATACGAAGAACCGGTTCTTAACACCCAGAATCAGCATCAGGTGCAGTCCCATCCAGATCATCCAGGCCATAAAACCACCAAAGTGCAATTTGGGCTTAGGCACATCCACCACTGCCAGGTTGCGACCAACAGTCGCCATCGACCCTTTGTCGCGGTATTCGAATTCATAAAAGGGTTTGGTAGATTTTCTTTCTTCGACTATCAGGTTACCGGCAAGTAGAGATGCCTGTTGCATGGCTACAGGTGCTACCTGGGGATGCCCGTTGGGGTATTTGGGTGTTTCCATGTAAGCAATATCACCGATCGCATATATATTATTATGTCCCATCACCCGGCAACGACGGTCAGTCTTGATACGGTTGCCACGCGCCACCAGCTCCGGTTCTATACCGGCGGGCACATTTCCTTTAATACCGGCCGCCCATATCACGGTTGCCGCTTCGAGCGTTGAGCCATCGTTCAGGTGCACGGTTTTACCGTCGTAATCTTTTACGATCGTATTGGTCTTTACATTTACCCCCAGTTTTTCGAGATACTTGCGCGATTGCTCCGATGATTTTTCACTCATCGCGGCAAGCGTTTTGGACGATCCTTCAAGCAGGTAGATATTCATATTGTCAAAGTCCAGCTCGGGATAGTCCTTGGGCAGCACATATTTTTTCCATTCGGCCAGCGCACCTGATACTTCCACTCCGGTAGGACCACCGCCTACCACCACGATGTTCATCCGGCGTTGCAGGTCATCCGCATTTTCTATGGTCAATGCCTGCTCGAGATTTTGCAGCAAACGGTAACGAAGTTGCAACGCTTCTACGGTTGATTTCATGGGAAATGCATGTTCCGCGAGTTGTGCATTACCAAAAAAGTTGGTGTCCGCTCCTGTTGCTATTACCAATACATCATAGCTGATCTCTTCCGTATCCGTGATCACTTTGTTTTGCTCGGGTACAATTGATTGCAGTTCTGTCAGCCGGATTCTTACGTTTTTGCTTTTCTGAAAAACTTTACGCAACGGAAAGGAAATATTACTCGCATCCAAGCCCGCGGTCGCTACCTGGTAGAACAAAGGTTGGAACTGATGATAGTTGAACCGGTCGATGAGGATTACTTCAAAACCGGGTTTATTATTCAGGGCACGGGCCAGCTTCAGTCCGCCAAACCCTGCACCTACGATGACCACTTTCATAATAAGAATTTATGCCGCAAATTTACACAATTTTCAATATTTATTGAAAATTAAGGAAAATAAATAACTACGAAAACCGACGTATAAATTTAACTTTGTGCTGCTTTAATCACCATCCAAACCAACTTTACCATGAGAGCCATCTTTGCTATTCTTTCGTTGTACGTTGTTGTTTTTTGTTTTTCCTCCTGCAGACAGGCTGCAAAAATGTCACCAAAACCGTTCTCCCCTTCTATTCTGCGCGAACAAGTGTTTCAAATCGATCCGTCGATGGATACGACGATTATCACGGCGCACGGTGCCCGTGTAAAAATTCCTTCGGATGCTTTTGCCGGAGGCGGCAAAATAGCCATCACCATCCGTGAAGCATTTACGTCGGCAGAGATATTGGCGGCTGGTTTAACCACTGAATCAAATGGCCGGCCTTTGCGCAGTGGCGGCATGATCTATATTAACGCAACAGCCGGTGGGGAAATGACAACACTGGTGAAGCCGCTCGGGGTTTCCATGCCTTATTCCTATTACGACAGTACCATGAAAGTTTTCAAAGGCGTGGAAACGGATAGTGGTACCGTTAACTGGGTTGAGCCCGATACACTCAATCCTCCTCCGCAGGATTTGCAATTGGGAAGTATACTCTATCATAGCAAATGCGCAACCTGTCACGGAAGCGATGTCAAAGAATCAGCGATTGGCCCTTCTTTGGTAAACGTAGATCAACGCTGGCCGAAAACGAAACTATATGAGTGGATAAGAAATAATAGAAAACTGATCGAATCCGGCTATCCGCGTGCCGTTGAAATGTCGAAATACTCTCCCACGTCCATGGATCTTTTTCCTGTACTCGACAATCAATCAATCGATGCTATTATCCAATACGTCAACAATCAATCGAAGTATCCGTCTTTGATGCCACAACAGCCGGTTCCAACGTCTGGAAAGGATACGTCTTCCGGTAGCTTTACGGCCGTATGTAAAGAGGATACTATCTACGTAAAACCATCACTGGCGGAAACCTCACAATTTACTGACGACATACCCACAGTACCTGCCACTCCGCCGGCACAAAATGCCAATACATTTTCGGGTGAAAAAGAATTGGACGATCCCGAAGAAAGAAACGTCGCTTTCACCGACGGACAAACTTCCGGCATGTATGAGTTCCAGATCAAAACATTCGGCTGGTACAATATCGATGCTTATATGGAAGGGTATGCAGGAACCCAGCCGGTAAAAGTGTGGGCACGGTTACAAGGAACATTTGACATGGATATCAACGTTTATCTCTTTTGTCCTGATAAACAAATCCTGTCGGTCTCCAATGGCAAAGATGAAAAGGGATATTATTTCGACAAAACAAATGGTGGCGTTCCGCTTTTTTTAAGAGACCGCGCCGTCTTATTTGCCTTTGGCAGAAAGGGAGAAAAAATAGTATACGGCGTGTCCGAATTTTCCATCAGCCTGGAACAGGTAATCAGTGTGATTGTCAAAGATGCGCCCGAACAGGAATTGCTCGATGCATTGAAAAACAAAAACATCAACGGCATCGATCTGGGATTGGAAAAGCTGGAGATGAGGATCGTTCCCGGTGATTGCGGCGAAAGAGCGTTAGCTGATACCAGCAGTAAGTAGCTTGGTGAACTGGTTCGTGAAGACACCACAACTGTTTGGAACGTTTAGCCCCAGGAGTCGCTGTTCATTTTTAAACGTAATGGCGTGAGGTAGAAGGTAGCGCCCTTGTTGGTCTCCCGACCAACAAGCAAGAGTCTGGTTGCTTTGATAGGTTAAGGTCAACTTCGTAAATAACTCAAGGATGAGCAGGCCCGTTGGTTTGGAGACCAACGGTGGCCTGATGTCGGAGCGACAGGTTTTAAAATCTTCCGAACATTTATGGTAAAGACATGAACTATGGCGGCTAACAGCCATTGACAATTCACCATTCACGCCTTTTTGAATTTTGACTTTTTACTTTTGAATTTTAATAAAGCATCCTCACCTTGATCGTCTCCTTCACCTCTTTCAACAACTGCATCGCACGATTGCTGAGCTGCTTGTCCACATCCAGCACTACATAACCAATTTCTTCATTGGTCTTGAGGTATTGTCCTACGATGTTGATTTTCGCATCGGATAATGCGGTGTTGATTGCGGAAAGCACGCCGGGCACATTGTTATGTATATGTAGAATGCGGTGCGACCCTTCCTGCGGCGGCAACGCGAGGGCAGGCACGGTATGCGAGCCGAACGTATTTCCTTTTTCCAGGAAATTAAGCAGCTTGAGACTTACATCTTCACCGATATTCTGCTGAGCTTCTTCGGTGCTGCCACCGATATGCGGTGTAAGAATGACGTTGGGCAGATCCTGCAAAGGTGTCTGGAACCGGTCACCGTTTTTCTCCGGCTCCCAGGGAAATACATCGATGGCCGCGCCACCGATATGTCCGTCGACAATGTATTTGCGCAAGGCTTCGAGTTCCACCACTTCACCACGTGCATAGTTGATCAGGATGGATCCTTTCTTGAAGTATTTGAGGTTAGATTTATTGATCAGGTTTTTGGTCTGTGCCGTTTCGGGTACGTGCATCGTTACCACATCCGATTTTGATAATACATCTTTCAATGTTTTACCATCGGCCGCATTTCCCAAAGGCAATTTGGTTTCCGTATCGTAGAACATTACTTTCATGCCCAGCGCTTCTGCCAGCACGCTTACCTGCGAGCCGATATTTCCATAACCGATAATGCCAAGCGTTTTACCCCGCAATTCAAAACTGCCTTTGGCATCTTTCATCCAAATGCCTTCATGTGCTGCTTTGTTCTTGTCCGGTATACGGCGGATCAGCATAATCGCCAGACCGATTACAAGTTCTGCAACCGAACGTGTATTGGAATACGGTGCATTGAATACACTCACGCCGTGCTCGGTAGCCGACTTCAGGTTAACCTGGTTAACGCCGATACAAAAACATCCGATGGCCTGCAGTTTCTTTGCAGCTTCGAGTATACGCGGAGTAATTTGTGTTTTGGAACGGATACCGAGTATATGTACATCTTTGATTTCTTTTACCAGTTCATCTTCCGTCAGTGCTTTACTGATTTTTTCTACCTGTGTGTAACCACTGTTGCGGAAATTCTTAACGGCGAGGTCACTGATATTCTCTAAAAATAAAACGCGGATCTTTTCTTTGGGATAACTAGTTTTTTCTGCAGTTGCCATGTTGCAAATATAACCCATGTAGTTATTAAGATATTTACGGGAATGGGGAAAAGTTAGAGCGGTATAAAAATTGTTGCATCTCTATTTTTGTCACAAACGATCATTAGTGAAAAGAACCTGCTATTTGTTACTGGCCCTGATATTAGGAAGCTCCTGTGGTAACGTCAAATCTGATAAGAAAAACGACAACGAAAGTTCGTTTGTCTATACAATACCGGAACCGGCGGCGATAAGCGATAAAGAAAAAGCACGCTACGAAGCAATGCTCGAATCTTTTTTTGACTCGGCCCTTTTCCGCCGCGGATTCAACGGTGGCGTGCTTGTAGCCAAAGAAGGACAGATTCTTTATGAGAAATATGTCGGCTACCGCGATTTCCGGACCAAAGATCCGCTGACCGATACCACTGCCCTGCACCTCGCCTCTACCAGCAAGCCTTTTACAGGAATGGCCGTGCTCAAACTGGTGCAGGACGGCAAGGTTAGCCTCGACGATTCACTGACGAAGTTTTTCCCGGAACTGGCACCTTATCCCGGCGTAACGGTACGTATGCTGCTGAGCCATCGCAGCGGCCTTCCCAACTATGTCTATTTTATGGCCGATAAAACCAAATGGGACCAGAACGTGTACGTAACCAACGAAGACATGTTCAAATTCCTGGTCAATGAAAAACCGGCCCGCAGTTTTACCCCCGGCTCCCGTTTCAGCTACAGCAACACCAATTATGTGCTGCTCGCCATGCTGATCGAAAAAGTAAGCGGTATGTCGTACCCGGAGTTCATGAAAAAAGAGCTCTTTGAACCAATGCAACTGAATCATACCTATGTGTTCACGTTGAAAGACTCTTCCACAGCCACTCCTTCCTTCGATCCCAATGGAGGTTTTTGGAAAAATGATTTCCTCGAAGGCACATACGGCGATAAAAATATTTACTCCACGCCCCGTGATCTCCTGCGCTGGGACCAGGTGTTGTATACAGGGAAATTCATCCGTCAATCGTTGCTGGACTCGGCTTTTACCGGGCAAAGCCGTGAACGCAACAGCCTGCATAACTATGGTCTGGGCTGGCGTTTGCTCGAATACCCGAATGGTAAAAAAATCGTTTATCATTTCGGAAGATGGCATGGGTTTACGCCTGCCTTCGCGCGGCTGATCGACGAAAAAGTGACTATTATTATTTTGGGAAATAAATTCAACCGCGGCATTTACCAGGCTGCACACAAGGCATACGGATTGTTTGGCGCTTATGACGGACGCACCGGCGGCGAGGACCAGGAAAGCAGTACGGAGTCTACGCCTCCACCACCGCCACCAGCTAAAACCAAAGAGTCTCCGAAAAAAAAGGAGCCTGTGAAGAAAGTTTTAAAGCGTAAGCGATAGGGTTATAGGTTGAAGGTTTTTGGTAAACCGAGAGTTGGTTCCCCGAGGCCGAAGCATTGACCTGTCGAAGGGTGAGTAATAGATTATAAGTAGTAACTTGTTTGAGTTAACCTATTCACGATTGACGATTGACGATTCACCATTGACCATTCACAATTCACTCTGTATGAAAATCCTCACCGCCGCACAGGTACGGGAATGGGACCAATACACCATGGCCCGGTTGTCCATCTCCTCTATCGATCTGATGGAAAAAGCCGCACAGGCCTGTACTGCGTGGATCGCTGACCGTATTCCGGACAATATTCCCCTTCATATTTTCTGTGGCAAAGGCAATAACGGCGGTGATGGGCTGGCCATTGCCAGGCTGTTATCGCAAATGGGCCGGGAGGTAATTGCCTACATTCTTGAATTTGGTCACAAGGGCACGGAGGATTTTCAGATCAACCTGGCCCGCGTACACCAGCTACCCGGTGTCGAAATCCGCTTTTTACAGCCCGGTTCCCAGTTGCCCGTCTTTCCCGGTGATATATGGATCATCGACGCACTTTTCGGCACGGGATTGAATCGTCCGTTGGAGGGATTTACAGCCGAACTCGTCACCCATATAAATGAAAGCAACGAGACCATCGTTGCTATCGACATGCCCAGCGGTTTGCTGGCCGATGAAAGCTCAAAAGGTTTTCCGGTAGTGCATGCCACGCACACACTCAGTTTTCAGTGTTATAAAAGAGCCTTTCTGGCTGCGGAAAATGCCGAAGCCACCGGGCAGGTACATATATTGGATATAGGACTACACCCCCATTATCTCGCGGCTGCCGAAACGGATTACCAGTTAACCGATTTCGAAGAAGCAAAAAATATCTATCGTCCGCGGAATCAGTTTGCCCATAAAGGTACTTATGGTCATGTGTTATTGATGGCAGGCAGTTATGGAAAAATAGGTGCTGCCGTTTTATCTGCCCGCGCTTGTCTTCGCGCGGGAGCAGGTTTATTGAGCGTTTATATTCCGGGCTGCGGGTATCCTGTACTGCAGACAGCCGTACCCGAGGCCATGGTCATAACAGATCCCAACACCTCTTATCTATCAGAATCGCCGGATGATCTTTCGCGATATCAGGCCCTAGCGATCGGTCCGGGCTTGGGTACTGCGCGTGAGACGAGGCAACTGTTGCTGGAATTATTACCGCGTTTATCCTGCCCCGTTGTGCTGGATGCCGACGCATTGAATATATTGGCGCAGGAACAGGCCCGGCCTGTAGTGCCCCACGGAGCTATTCTTACCCCGCATCCCAAAGAATTTGCCCGCCTTTTCGGTGAAACGTCCAACGAATTTGAGCGGGTGGGGCTGGCCATGCGCAAAGCGCAGGAATGGCAGGTAGTGATTGTATTAAAAGGCCACCATACCGCGATCGCCCTGCCCGACGGGCGGATTTGGTACAATGCAACCGGCAATGCCGGCATGGCTACCGGTGGCAGCGGTGATGTGCTGACCGGTATCCTGGCGTCGCTGCTGGCGCAAGGTTATTCGACGGCGGACGCAGCTATCCTTGGCGTTTATCTCCACGGACTCGCGGGTGATCTGGCCGCCGTGCGGATGTCACAGGAAGCGCTTACCGCCGGCGATATTCCCGATTACCTGGGTGCCGCCTTTCTCCAATTGTTGTCCTGATCCCGGGCCAAACGCTGTAAGCCTGATGAATGCGGCTTTTCACGCGTTTTCCACTACTGCCGGGAAGCTATAAAATATGCCACCCAACCCCTATCTTTGCCGTCCTTCGGAGACGTGGCTGGTTTCCGCAGGGCATTATTAATCAAGTCTTATTAACTGTAATTATGGACAAATTGATCTACCTGGTTCCGCTCATGGGAATCCTTGGTCTCCTCTACACGCTTGTTAAATTCAATTGGGTATCCCGCCAGGATGCTGGTAACGACCGCATGAAAGAAATCAGCAACTATATTGCTGAGGGTGCCATGGCTTTCCTCCGTGCCGAGTGGAAAGTATTAGGTTATTTCGTAGTGATCGTTGCTATTCTGCTTGCTGTAATGGCCGGCGCTAATCCACATTCTCACTGGTCTATTGCTGTTGCTTTCGTAATTGGTGCCGTACTGAGTGCACTTGCCGGATTCATCGGTATGAAAGCAGCTACCAAAGCCAACGTACGTACTGCACAAGCTGCCCGCAGCAGCCTCAGCCGCGCACTCAATGTATCCTTTACCGGCGGTGCCGTAATGGGTGTGGGTGTTGCAGGCCTGGCCGTATTCGGACTGGGTGGTCTTTATATCGTTCTCAAACATTTCTTTGCTCCCGACGCTGCCGTTAACTCAGACGAAATGATCCGTACCATCGAAGTACTGACCGGTTTCTCCCTGGGTGCTGAATCTATCGCTTTGTTTGCACGTGTTGGCGGTGGTATCTATACCAAAGCTGCCGACGTAGGTGCCGACCTGGTAGGTAAAGTAGAAGCAGGCATTCCCGAAGATGATCCCCGCAACCCGGCCACTATCGCCGACAACGTGGGCGACAACGTAGGTGACGTAGCCGGAATGGGCGCCGACCTTTTCGGCTCTTACGTGGCTACCGTACTTGCTACCATCGTACTGGGTCAGGAAACACAGATCGTTGGTGATGACAGCCTCGGTGGTTTCTCTCCCATCGTATTGCCCATGCTGATCGCAGGCCTGGGTATTCTCTTCTCTATTATCGGAACCCTGTTCGTGCGCATCAGCGACACGGCAGGCATCAATACATCTGCCGTACAGAAAGCCCTGAATATGGGCAACTGGGGTTCTATGATCCTCACGGCTATTGCGGCTGCAGGTCTCGTTTACTGGCTGCTGCCTGAACAAATGGTTCTGCGTGACATTCCCTTCACCAAATGGGGCGTGCTCGGTGCTATCGGCGTAGGCCTTGCTGTAGGTGCATTGATGAGCATCATTACGGAGTATTACACGGCCATGGGCAAACGTCCCGTGATGAGCATTATCAAACAATCTTCTACCGGTCATGCTACCAACGTAATCGGAGGTCTGGCGATCGGTATGGAATCTACCTTCCTGCCCATCCTCGTGCTGGCTGGTGGTATCTGGGGGTCTTATGAGTGTGCCGGTCTGTACGGTGTGGCAATCGCCGCTGCCGGTATGATGGCCACCACTGCTATGCAACTGGCGATCGATGCATTCGGCCCTATCGCCGACAATGCCGGTGGTATTGCTGAAATGAGCGAACTGCCTCCCGATGTTCGTGAAAAAACCGACGTACTGGATGCGGTGGGTAATACTACGGCTGCTACAGGTAAGGGTTTTGCGATCGCTTCCGCGGCGCTTACTGCCCTGGCGCTTTTTGCTGCCTTCGTAGGTGTATCACGTATCAGCGGCATCGATATCTATAAAGCAAACGTACTCGCTTGTCTGTTCGTAGGTGGTATGATTCCGTTCATCTTCTCTTCACTGGCTATCCGTGCGGTTGGTCAGGCGGCCATGGCCATGGTGGAAGAAGTGCGTCGTCAGTTCCGTACCATCCCTGGTATCATGGAAGGTACCGGCAAACCTGAGTACGACAAATGCGTAGCCATCTCCACACAGGCATCTATCAAGAAAATGATGTTGCCCGGTGCCATCGCTATCGTTTCTCCGCTCATCATCGGGTTCCTGCCGGGTCTCGGTGCTGAAGCACTGGGTGGATTCCTGGCAGGTGCTACCGTTAGCGGTGTACTGATGGGTATGTTCCAGAACAACGCAGGTGGTGCATGGGATAACGCGAAGAAGTCTTTTGAAAAAGGTGTTGAAATCAACGGCCAGATTTACTACAAAAAATCAGAGCCGCATAAAGCATCCGTTACCGGCGATACCGTAGGTGATCCGTTCAAAGACACTTCTGGTCCGTCCATGAACATCCTCATCAAACTGATGTCGATCGTTTCCCTGGTAATTGCTCCTACCCTCGCGCAATTGGAAGGCAGAGCGCCCAGTGAAGCAAAAAATAACAAGCAGGAAATTAAAAAAGAAGTAATAGCTTCGCTCGGCCAAAATCAAAACAACATTACTGCCGAGTATAAATAATTAAAGGATCTAATCAGAACCATTACTTAAGTCCCGCTGTTTCCACAGTGGGGCTTAGTTTTTTAAGTAAGGTGTAAGGCTTAAGGTGTAGGGTTTAAGGAACAGCCGTTTTAAGTTATAAGTAGTAAGTATTAAGTATTAAGTGTAAGGATATATGGACTGATAAATGCTGACCATCCCTGTTATTGTCAAATTCTCAAATTTTCAAATTAACTCATTAACTCCCCTGTAACCTTTTCGCGCCCTCCCCGTCTAACTGTTAAATCGTGTTAAAATGGGCAAATTTCTGCCCGAAGCATTATTTATTACGAAATCGGTCGTATATTGCCGTCAAATTGTATAACCCATGTCAACGACTAAAACAGTAAAACCCACCGAGAGCGAACTCGAGATCCTCCAATTGCTCTGGGCCAAAGGGTTAGCCACCGTAAGGGAAGTGCATGAGGAACTGGCCGCTACCAAAGATGTCGGCTATACGACCACACTCAAGCTGATGCAGATCATGCACGAGAAAGGACTGGTGAAGAGAGATGATTCCATGCGCACGCATATCTATCAGGCTGCCGTTAACAAAGAAAAGACCCAGAAGCATCTGCTGGATAAAATGATCTCAGGCCTGTTCGGTGGCTCCGCTACCCAACTCGTCATCCAGGCACTTGGCGAGGGCAAAGCAAGCCAGGAAGAACTGGACAGGATCCAGGCGCTCCTGAACGATCTCAAGAACAAATAACCAAACCTAAATTCACGGCTTATGTTTTCAAGCCAGTCGAACTTTCTGCAGGCATTGGGATGGGCTGTTTTTGACTGCCTGTGGCAAATGGGAATTTTGTGGGTATGCTATCAGCTAATCACTGCTCTCCGTGCGCGCATGACGCCCGCCGCCAAAACCCGGCTGGCCTCCTCCCTGCTCCTGACGGGTTTCGCCTGGTTCCTGGTCAACCTGGTGAGCGGCATAACCGGCCATGTCACTACCGGTTTTTCAGCTTCTCCCTTGTTCAGCGATGCATCCAGCCGTTTTGATAATTGGCTTCCGCTGGTGTTGCCCTATGCCTCCATGGCTTACCTGGCATTATTGTTCATTCCCCTGATCCGTTTCTACCGCAACCTCCGCTACGTTCATCATATCCGTTACCGCGGTTTGAGCAAACCTGCCGTTGACTGGCGGTTATATGTGAAACGGACAGCAGAACATCTCGGCATCAACCGAAAAGTCACCATCTGGTTGTCGGAACATGTAACTTCCCCGCTTACGGTGGGTTATCTGAAACCGGTTATCCTGTTGCCAATAGCAGCAGTCACACATCTCAATCCCGGCCAGATCGAAACCATATTATTGCACGAACTGGCACATATCCGCCGTTACGATTACCTGATCAACCTCATCAGCCGCCTTATACACGCCGTTCTTTATTTCAATCCTTTTGTAAAAGCGTTCGTCCGCATACAGGAACGTGAACGCGAGCGCGCTGCCGACGAACTGGTATTACAATTTCAATACGACAAGATCGAATATGCAAGCGCACTGCTGATGCTGGGTAAGCTGCAACAACCGGCTACACTCGCTTTACCTGCCGCAGGTTCCGACCAGGAATTACTCGGACGCATAGAGTGGATCGTTGGCGCACGCCGCCGCAACCCGGTGCCTTACCGCAATGTAACACTCGCTACTTTGTTCCTGTTGGGAGTAATGTGTCTGGCAGGTCTCAGTTACCCGGTTATTAAAAAAGAGGCGGCAACGGCTGTTACGCCCCTGCTGGCAGACGCGCAGCTCAATCCTGCTGAAGTAGCTTACGCAAGTTATCCTGTGTCGGCCCCCGAGGTTGATGAGGCAACAGCAGAAGCGACAATGGCTGCTCATGCGACCGAACTTCCCGCCCAACTTACCGTCAATAGTCCGATGCAAAACAGAGAGGTAGCTATGGAAGCACTTTCTTTTGGTAAACGTCTGCCCGCTGTTCTTGCCGAGCTCGCACGCAAAGGGGCTAACAACGAGCAATCACCCTTTATTCCTGCCGCCTTTAACCTGAACAACATAAATGTCGATGTTCAGAACCATGTACAATTGAGCGACGAAGACGAAGCCATCGTAAAAGATGTCGTTACTTCTTCCCAAAAAGTAGTGGGCAACATCAACTGGACTACCATAGAAGGCTCTATCGCGGATGCGATGACCAACGTAGAGAAAGAAGCCGTGAAGGCCGACTACGAAGCTAAACTGGCAGAGAAGCAGGCGGAAGAATGGCGGAAAGTGGAACAACAGATGCGTGCGGCTTACGATCAGATCAACTGGCAGGCGCTTCAGACAGAACTCCAATCAGAACTCTATAAACTCCGTCTCGACAGTATTCAAAACGTTTACCAGAAAGCCCTCGTTACATTCAATCAGTTGCAACGCCAACTGGAAAGCTCAAAGCTGAAAGGTATTCCCGATACGGATATCACGCTTGGTACCATCTTGGAGCGCAAAAGACAGACGGCTGAAGGGCTCAAACGCCTGGACAAACTCCGCAACCGGAAAACAGTTGAATTGTAACAGCCTGTACAAATCTTTAGCCTGTACTCACATCTTACCGCGCACCGTGGTATATTTGCAGTCCGGCTATGATTTCTCCCCAGACCATACAACAAATACTTGCGCGCCTGGACATCGTGGATGTGGTCGGCAGTTTTATCAAGCTTAAAAGACGCGGCTCCAATTACATTGGTAACTGCCCTTTTCACAACGAAAAGACGCCTTCTTTTACGGTTTCCCCTTCCAAAGAAATCTACAAATGCTTCGGTTGCGGCAAAAGCGGCAACACCATCAGCTTCGTTATGGAGCATGAAAAATACAGCTATGTAGATGCCTTGAAATGGCTGGCCAACCGCTACGGCATTGAGATCGAAGAAACCTTTGTCAGCGATGAACAACGGCAGCAATACCAGACCGCCGATAGTCTTTATATCCTCAATAATTTTGCCGGCCAATTTTTCACGCGGCAATTATTTGAAACAGAAGAAGGCCAGGATATCGGCCTGAGTTATTTTAAAGAACGCGGCTTTCGCGAAGAGATCATCCGCAAATTTCAATTGGGCTATGCCCCCGAGCAACGCGATGCCCTGGTGCAGGAAGCGAAAGCGAAACAATACAACCCGGAACTATTATTAAAATCAGGCCTGGTAGCGGAGCGTAACGGACAGCTTACCGACAATTACAGGGGCCGTGTAATTTTTCCCATTCATAATTCAAGCGGAAAGATTCTTGGTTTTGGTGCCCGTATACTAAAGGCCAATGACCGTGCACCGAAATACATCAATACTCCCGAAAACGAAATCTATGTCAAGAGTAAGATCCTTTATGGTTCCTACTTTGCGCGTACAGCTATCGATAAGGCGGATGAATGCCTGCTGGTGGAAGGTTATACCGATGTGGTATCGCTGCACCAGGCAGGTATCGAAAACGTAGTGGCCTCCGGAGGTACATCGTTAACAACGGATCAACTGCGGTTGATCAGAAAATACACGAACAACCTGACCATTATTTATGATGGCGATGCGGCGGGTGTAAAAGCCGCACTCCGCGGGCTGGACATGGCGCTGGAAGAAGGGCTGAATGTAAAGCTTGTTCTCATCCCCGACAAAGAAGACCCCGACAGTTATGTCAATAAAGTAGGCGCAACGGCATTCCGGGAATTTATCGATACCAATAAAAAAGATTTCATTCTCTTTCAACTGGAAGTAGCGTTGAAAGATGCAGGCGGTGACTCGGTGAAAAAATCGGAAGTGGTGAACAAGATGGCAGAGACTATTTCCCGGATCAACAAACTGGAAGACTTCACCCGTCAGCAGGACTATATCCGCCAGTGCGCGCAGATCCTGCAGATCGACGAGGGCGGTATGCACAGCCTGGTCAACAAATTCATCCGCGACCGCATATCGACACAGGAGCGCAAACTTCCATTCGAAGATGCGGCTCAACGGGAAGAAAATGCCCGGAAGGCTGAAGAGGCCAATTATGAAGAAGCCACCTTCAACCTGATGTTCAAAGACGATCTGCAGGAAAAAGAGATCGCCCGTGTATTATTGGAGCATGGTGACAAACCCTGGGAAGACGGCCGCAAAGTAGCCAATTATATATTTGATGAGATGGTGGACGAAAGCCTGATGGATAATCAGGAAGTGATCAAATTGCTGAATGCCTTCAAAGAATTGTTGCAACACGATCCCGAACATGCCAACAAAAACTACTTTGTGTACCATCAGGATACCGGGCTAAGTACCCTGGCAGTATCCTTGCTTAACTTCCCCTACGAAGAAAGTGAACACTGGAAACGGGAGTTCAGCCAGAACACCGGCTTTCAGAAAAACCTGTTCGAACAGAGCTACGAGGATTTTATCCGGACCCTGTCACCCGGCAATGATGAGGAACTGTACAAGTTTCTTAAAATCGGGGAAGACAAAACAAGTGAGAAGGTATTGTCCGCGGTAAACTATCTCAAACTGCGGAAAATCAAGCGGATGCTGCTGGAAAACCAGGTTGACATGGAAAAGGAACATACCCCCGAAGAGTTGAACGTGCTGCGCGAGACCCATCGACATCTTAAAAAAATGGAGATGGAACTGACCCAGGCCCTGGGAACGGTGGTGATCAGGTGACAGGACGCTTTGTTCCCTACCCCGTTACATAATGTAGAAAAATTTCCCATTTTATAAAACCAGAATAATCCTGTTTTCGTAATTTGATTATCTGATTTAAATTTCTTTGTTGAAAAGCTTACAGCGATATAATGAAGAAGAACTGGTTGGCTTGCTGAAGCAGCACGACCAGGCTGCGTTTAGTTATCTCTACGATAACTACTCGTCTTCGCTGCATGGCGCCATCCTCGGAATATTACCGGATACTGACACCGCCCTGGATATTTTACAGGAAGTATTTGTCAAAATCTGGAAGCAGATAAGTGCCTACGATGTATCGAAGGGACGATTATTTACCTGGATGCTGACCATTGCACGCAATGCAGCAATCGATATGTTGCGCAGTAAGAACTGGAAGAACAATAAGCGGAATAACGAGTTGACGGATGAATCCGTTACACTTGCTGGAAGCAGTCAGACGAATACCGACGTGATCGGTCTTCGTAAAATTGTACATACGCTGAAGGAAGATTACAGAATATTGGTAGAATTGTCTTACTTCGAAGGTTACACACAGGATGATATAGCCAAACAGCTGAACATTCCCATAGGCACCGTTAAAACCAGGCTTCGCAAAGCGCTGATAGAATTGAGACAAACGATTAAGGTATAAAGTGGATATTAAGTCTTACATACAAAGTGGAGTGATCGAAAGCTATGTCCTAGGACTGGCTGATCAGGACGAGATACTGGAGCTCGAGCGTCTTCGTGCACAGTATCCCGAGATCGACCAGGCGATCATAGCGTTCGAGGAACTGCTGGAACAAACGGCAGGAGAGCATGCCGTGTCTGTGCCGGCTGGCGTAAAAGAACAATTATTTGAAAGACTGAAGGAAGAAGCCATGCCTGCGGAATCAGCACCGCGTATAAAAGAAACGCCTGTTGTGGCTGCTCCGGTACGCCGCATGCGCTGGGCTCCGATGTTGGCTGCGGCTTCGCTCATCCTGCTCGTGGTCAGCGGGGCACTTAACGTACATTATTATAATCGCTATCACGATGTGCGCCAGGAAAACGCAGATCTCATATCGCAGCGCACTACCCTTTTTGCCGATAACAAAACCTACCAGACCCGCCTGATAGAAATGCAGGAAGACCTCGACATGATGGCCGACTCCGCCATGATGAAAGTAAGCCTCGCAGGTGTGAAAGGGAAAGAGAATAATGCAGCAACCGTATTCTGGGACACACATACACGTGATGTATATGTGATGTCATCCAAACTAGCACCTGCTCCATCCGGTAAGCAATACCAGCTTTGGGCATTGGTAGATGGTGTTCCTGTCGATGCCGGTACGATCGGTGATTGCGCATCTATCTGTAAACTCAAAAATATTCCGGGTGCACAGGCCTTCGCCATCACGCTGGAAAATGCCGGCGGCAGCCCCACTCCGACTTTGGATCAGATGTATGTGTTTGGCAAAGTAGGGTAAGTGGTAAGTTTTAAGTATTAAGTCATAAGTCAAACAGTCCCGGCAACGCATTTTGACTTTTGATTTTTGAATTTTGAATTTGAATCCGCCGACAACATTCCCTCGTACATAAAGAAATTTCAAGCTTTCAACAGCGAAGAAATCAGATCAGAAGACTGCCTTTTTCAGGGCGGTCTTCGTTTTTTAGTTCAACGGTGAAGAGATTAAACAGCCGTTGTAAGTAATCAGTTATTTTCCCCTTCACCATTGACGATTCACGATTCAGCTCAAAAAACTTTAACGCTTCTGAAACTATTTCAAACCCGTTGCCGTAACTGTTAAGGTCATCCTATAAATGATTCGGTTTGCCCTGAACATTTAAACACCACAAAAAACCGGAATTATGAAAAGAAACTCCTCAGGGATTTCGTCAGCAGAACAAACCCCCGATGCATCAGTGATTCATCGCAGAAAATTTCTTGCCTCTCTCGGACTCGGTGTAACTGCCGCCGCAGTATTAGCATCTTGCGACAAGGACGATGACAATGGCAACGAGGCACCCGATGGTTTTATCGATCTCGGTCGCGGTGATGTAGGCATTCTCAACTATGCTTATGCACTGGAACAACTCGAAGCAGCTTTCTACACACGCGTTATGGCTTCCCAGTACAGCGGCATAACACCGGCAGAAGTTGCGTTGCTTACGGATATCCGTGATCATGAAGTTGCGCACCGCGAATTCTTCAAAACTGCACTCGGCTCCAATGCTATTCCCGGTCTGGAAGTAAATTTCGCTGCGATTGATTTCAGCAGCCGCACCAGCGTACTGAACACCGCCAAAGCTTTTGAAGACCTTGGTGTATCAGCCTACAATGGCGCAGGTAAATTGATCCAGTCTGCCGATTATCTGTTGCTGGCAGGAAAAATTGTTTCGGTGGAAGCGCGACATGCCGCTTACATCCGTGACCTCCTGAGCAATGGTACTTTTGCCGACAACACTGCTGTTGACATGAACGGCCTTGACCTGGTAAAAGCACCACCAGCAGTACTGGATGTAGCGAAATCCTTCCTCGTATCTAAACTCTGGGCTGGCAATCTTCCCACTTCCTGATCAAATTCTACAGACAGGTTTTTCTTTTCAACAACTTTAAACTCTACAAAAAATGAATATCCATAAACTCATTACCGATATTGAAAAAGTGGATCCGGAAGTTTACGAACGACTCGATTCACGCAGAAGCGCCGTAAGCCAGTTTGCAAAAATTGGTGGCAAGCTTGCCCTCGCCGCAGTTCCCCTGGCACTCGGCGGTATGTTTAAAAAAGCATACGGACAGGGAAACAGTACCATTGTGGGTGTATTGAACTTTGCCTTGACACTCGAATACCTGGAAGCCGAATTTTACACCAGGGGCGCCGCTGCACCGGCATTGGTACCTGTGGGTACACCGGCTGTCGGCGCCATCAATACGATCCGCGACCACGAAAACCAGCACGTGAATTTCCTGAAAACTGCTATCAGTAGTCTCGGAGGAACGGCCGTTGCTAAACCTACATTCGACTTTACCGCTCGCGGCACCTTCCCTACCGTATTTACCAACTACGATGTATTTCTGGCCGTTGCGCAAACCTTTGAAGATACCGGTGTACGTGCATACAAAGGACAGGCAGGTGCACTCATTTCCAACAATGATGTACTTACTGCCGCGTTGCAGATTCATTCTGTAGAAGCACGTCACGCGTCACACATCCGTCAGATGCGCCAGGCACGTAACACGGGCATATCCATCAAACCCTGGATCACGGGAAAAGATACCGGCGGTATCGGTTCGAATGTACAAGCCAGTTATGATGGTGAAGAGATCACCACACAAGCAGGTGTAAACATTCTGTCATTTGTATCGGCAAATGCGGCCAGTGAAAGTTTTGATGAGCCGCTCAGCAGATCGGCAGTAGAAACAATCGTAGCACCGTTTATTGTATAAAGAAGCAAAGGTTAAACAGCCGTATTAAGTAATAGGTATTAAGTAACAAGTGTAAATTCGGAGAATTGGTTCGTGAGGACACGAACCAGGGAAGAAGGGGGAGCCCATTCAAGATTGACGATTGACGATTCACCATTCACGATTCACTCAATACAACCAGAATGCCCCGTCTTAAACGGGGCATTCGGTGTTAAATACTGTTGTTGCGTAGTGTGTGTTCAGCTTATTCAGCCATTGCCGCAGCTACAGCGGCTGTCCGCTTACGTGCGGTTACTGCATCGCCGGCAGAACGCGGATCGCACTCTCCTCTTACAAAACGCAGTGCACTCCATACATGATCCAACTCGATACGCTCGATGCTCTCGTACCCTTCGCAGGTAAGCCTGTTCCAGCTACACTCGCGGTTAAGGTCAGTTACGATCTTGGAAGTCGATTTTGGATATGCAACCCAAAACTTCGACTCACCTTTCAGCGACGGCATCACATCTTTCAGAATGCCATTCAACTGATTCTCGTTAACTGCAAAGATCAAAGCGAAATCGATTTTCCTGTTTTTCAGGAGAGGTGTCATGTTTTTGGCAAAAGACAATTTGCTAAACTGCTTTTCAATAGAAGAAGGCAAACCCTGGATCAGAAGATTTTTCTCGTCTGCCAATTGTAACTTTTCAAAAACTGTTTGTGACATCTTTGAAGCGATTTTTTAAGGGTTTCTGGTAATCTTGGCTATTACCAGTGTTCTCATTGCAGGGAATGCAAAGTTAACGAAAATGCAGGTAGGTTGAGCCTGTAATGCAATAAAAATCCCGTCCAGCTTGCGTTTGGACGGGATTTCCCTATGAGAGAAGTATACTTATTTGACAGGTTTATAATATGTAAGTGCCTCTTGCATATGTTTTTCCAGTTCAGTTATCCGTCTTCCCTCGCTCGGATGCGTGCTCAAAAATTCCGGTGGTTTTTGTCCGTTTGAGGCTGTTTCCATGCGCTTCCACAGGTTAATTGCTTCTTGCGGGTTATATCCGGCCATGGCTGTCCAGATCAAACCATACCGATCGGCCTCCAGTTCATGTTTGCGGGAAAACGGTAATGTACCGAGTACATTCGATCCTACACCATATGCCGTCATAAAAAGATTCTGCGTGGCAGCAGGCTTACTCGACAATGCCACACTGAGCGCAGAACCAAGCCCCTGCTGTACCATGCCCTGGCTCATCCGTTCATTGCCATGCTGGAAGATAGCGTGAGACACTTCATGTCCCATTACCGCGGCCAGTGCCGCTTCGTTCTGCGTAATAGGCAACAAACCTGTATAAACGACGATCTTGCCGCCGGGCATGCACCAAGCATTCACTTCTTTGCTGTCTACCAGTTTGTATTCCCACTTGTAGCCATCGAGCTGGGAGGAAATACCTTTTTGCGCATAATATTGCTGTACAGCCGCCGTGATGCGCTGGCCCACGCGGGTTACCATCTCAGCATCCTTGCTGGTGGACGGGCTGATTACTTTGTTAGAGGAAAGGAAAGTCTGATACTCGCTTACAGCCATCGACTGCAGCTCCGATTCAGGCAATAGCGTAAGTTGACTACGACCGGTAACAGAATTGTTTGAGCATCCGGCAGACAAACAGGCTACTGCCGTCAGAGCAAGAAAGATTCGGGTCATGTTGGGTATTTTAGGTGTTCAGTTAACTTAAACAATCACTATACCAAACAAAGGTAAGCGGGTTTGAGGGGATTGTATTAACGGGACGAGTTACGTCTGCGTTGGCGGCGCCGGTCGCGGTATTTAAAAATAGGCACTTTGCTTTCAGCGCCTTTCAACAGACGTCCGATGTTTTTCTGGTGAGTCAGGATCACCATCAGGGCCACTGCAATGGCAAACACACGGTATACAGGATTATCAACATTAAAAATCACCAGGATGAATACGGGAAAAGCCACACTGGCCAGCATGGAACTAAGCGATACAAAACGAGTAAGATAAAGCACCGCGAGGAATACACCGGAGCAACCAAGTGCTGTCCACGGCGAAATACCTACTACTAATCCGAATAAAGTAGCCACACCTTTTCCTCCTCTGAAATCCGCCCATATGGGGAAGATATGCCCGATCACTGCGGCCAGTCCCAATCCCATTTGAATGTTGGTCAATCGCTCCTGGCTGCCATAATCACCGAGCAAAAAAGCAAGCTTCACCGCAACAATACCTTTCAACATATCCACTATCATTACCACCGTACCCCATTTAGGGCCGAGTACACGGTAAGTGTTGGTGGCACCAGCGTTGCCGCTGCCATATTCACGTATGTCAATGTTGAAAAAATGACGACTCACCCACACAGAAGTAGGAATGCTGCCAATCAGATATGCAAGAACTATGATCAATAGTTCATTCATAGAAAAATCGGTTAGGGATGAACAGCAAATTTACGAAAAAACCGGTTGCGGGTAACAATAATTTAATACGCCCTTTTTTAAGCGGCTGAAAACCTGATACATATCCAGTTTCCGCGCTGAAAGCGTTGCGGGGCGCGCAGTCCATTCCGGGTGGCGCTTTCAGTGATCACGGTTTCGTCTTCCTCCAGCAGGCCGCTCAGCAGCAGGGTGCCGCCGGGATTCAGTTGCGCTGAAAGCCGGTGCATGTTGTCGAGCAGCACATTCCGGTTAATATTGGCAAGAATAATATCATACTGAAAACCGGCTCCTGCATCGTCCGCGCGCTCCAGAATGATACCTGTTGCATTATTCGCTTCCATGTTCTCGCGCGTATTGTCGATACTCCAGGTATCATTGTCAATCGCCCTGATAGTATCCGCACCCAGGCGATGTGCAAGAATGGCCAGTACACCGGTGCCCGTTCCAAAATCAAATACGGAGCGGTCCTTGAAATCGATCTCACGCATCTGCTGCAGCATCATATAGGTAGTGGCATGATGGCCGGTACCAAAACTCATCTTGGGTGTGATGACGATCTCGTGCTCTACCTTGCTGATGGGCTCATGAAAGCCGGCACGTACTGCCACAAAATCATCCACCACCACCGGTGCGAAGTTCGATTCCCACGACTGATTCCAGTTTACCGGTGCAATTTCAGTTACTACCGGTGTTACCTGCAGCGAGGAATGAATACCGGCGAGCGATGCTTCATCGTATTGCTCATTGGTGAAAAAAACTTTCAGTTCATCATCCCCTTCTTCAAAGCCTTCGGGTCCGAATTCATTGAGCAGGGCCATGAGGATTTCGCGTTGTTCGCGCGGAATGTTGGTATAGTGGAGTTCGCGGTATGCGGTCATTGGGTGAATCGTGAATGGTGAATGGTCATCCCGAAGTCTCGGGAGTGAATAAGTCAATCAGTGAATATGGCATTCACCTACACTTATTACTTAATACTTAATACTTATTACTTAATACTTATTACGGCTGTTTACCTTGCCGTCTTTTGAATTCAAAAATAAACCCGGAGCATGTCCGGGTTTATTTTTATTTATTCTCCTTGCGGATTTTGCTCTCTCTGTTCTCTGGGTTCGCGGGGTTCTCTTGAACCACCGGCGTTCTCAGGTTTTGGAATCAGTGCCTTGCGCGACAATTTGAATTTGCCCGACTTAGGATCTGTGCCGATCAGTTTTACTTTAAAAGTATCACCTTCTCTTACGATACCTTCCAGTGTTTCCAAACGTTTCCAACTGATTTCGCTGATGTGTACCAGGCCTTGTTTGCCGGGCAGGAACTCAACGAATGCACCGAAAGGAACGACAGATTTAACAACAGAATCGTAAACATCACCTACTACCGGAACGGCAGTGATGCCTTTGATCCAGGCTTGCGCTCTCTCCACACCTTCTTTGGCTACACCGAAGATGCTTACTTCACCCTGGTTGTTTACTTCTTCGATATTGATCGTGGTACCGGTTTCACGCTGCATTTCCTGGATCACTTTGCCACCTGGTCCGATCACTGCACCAATGAACTCGCGATCGATAACCAGTTTGACCATACGCGGTGCATGTGGTTTCACTTCTTCACGGGCAGCAGGGATACACTCATACATGGCATCCAGAATATGGAGGCGGCCACGGCGGGCCTGATCCAATGCCTGCTGCATTACAGCCATCGGCAAACCATCTACCTTGATGTCCATCTGCACACCGCAGATACCATCGCGGGTACCGGTTACTTTAAAGTCCATATCGCCCAGGTGGTCTTCGTCACCCAGGATATCCGTCAATACGGCGAATTTGTCGTCTTTGGTGATCAGTCCCATTGCTACACCAGATACGTGTTTGGGAATACCCACACCCGCATCCATCAGCGCCAGTGAACCGGCACATACGGTAGCCATGGAAGATGAACCATTTGATTCAAGGATATCGCTCACTACACGAACAGTGTAAGCGAAGTCTCCATTTGGCATCATTTGTCTCAGCGAACGCATAGCCAGGTTGCCATGGCCTACTTCGCGGCGGCTTTGACCGCGCATCATTTTCACTTCACCGGTAGAAAACGGCGGGAAGTTATAGTGCAGGTAAAATTTGGAATCGTAGGAATGAGCAGCACTTTCCACCAGTAAATCATCTAAAGCAGTACCCAGGGTAACCGTTGTAAGTGATTGTGTTTCACCTCTTGTAAAAAGAGCTGAACCATGTGGAGAAGGCAGCACGTCCGTTTCCATATCGAGCGGGCGAACCTGGTCGAGTGCACGTCCGTCGAGGCGGATTTTCTCGTTCAGGATCATATCACGTACCACATAATACTGAAGATCTGCGTAGTAGGTGGAAGCCAGTTTCTTGGTCAGGTCGGGCAGCTCCTCACCCTCGGCCAGTTCAGACTTCAGGTAAGTGATCAGTTCTTCCTTGATGGCGGCGAAACGGTCACTGCGTTCATGTTTGGGCAGTGCAGCTTTGGCTACTTCATATACTTTCTGGCTGGCAAAAGCTTTCACTTTTTCTTCCAGTGCAGGATCTGTTGCGGGTTTGGTATAATCGCGCTTGGTGGTAACACCGGCGAGCTGACGCAGTTCTTCCTGCGCTTTGATCTGGATGCGGATCGCTTCGTGGGCAATCTCCAGTGAACGTACGAGGTCAGCTTCGCTACACTCCTGCGCTTCACCTTCCACCATCATCAGGTTTTTCTCGGTAGCCGCGATAATAAATTCGAGATCGGACTCTTCGATCTGACTGCGGGTAGGGTTAACGATAAACTCTCCATTGATACGGCCAATGCGCACTTCGGAGATGATTTCCTTGATGGGAATATCGGAAACAGCGAGAGCTGCAGAAGCAGCAAGGCATGCCATAGCGTCTGGCATAACTTCAGGATCACTTGAAATAAGCGATACAAGTACCTGAACCTCACAAAGATAATCTTCCGGGAATAATGGACGCAGCGCGCGGTCGATCAGGCGGCTGGTCAGGATTTCGTAGTCATTCAGGCGGGCTTCACGCTTGAAAAAAGAACCGGGAATACGGCCTGCCGCAGCAAACTTCTCCTGGTAATCAACAGTCAGCGGAAAAAAGCTCTGTCCTTCTTTGGGCTCTTTATTAGCCACAACGGTAGCAAGGATCACACAGTTGCCGCTGGAAACGGTAACCGCGCCATCAGCCTGGCGCGCAAGACGACCTGTTTCGATCGTAACCTCGCGCCCACCACCTATATCAAATGTTTTGCGAATGGGTTGTTTTAACATACAAATGCAATTGTAAATGAAGAATGGGATCAGAAACTGCAAGAAGATCCGGCGGAGAAACAACGATCCTAAAAACAGTTATTCCCAACATCCAAAAGGAAGTTGGGAATATCAATTATATGCAGGATTCGAGAATTGAAACCTCAGAATAAAAGACGTTCCCACTCCGTTCTCCGGAAGGGCTGTCTTACTTTCTCAATCCAAGTTTCTCAATCAGCTGGCGATAACCTGTGAGGTTATGCTTCTGCAGGTAGTTCAGTAAACGCTTACGCTTACCTACCAATTGCATCAGACCACGGTGGGTAGAGAAGTCTTTTTTGTTCTGTTGAAGGTGTTGGCTGATCTGGCTGATACGCTCTGTCAGCTGGGCAATCTGTCCTTCGATGGAACCTGTATTAGTCGCATTGCCACCGAATTCGGCAAAAATTGCAGCTGTTTTTTCTTTTGTTAAAGGCATCTTTTACTTTTTTGGATTTGTCATCCGATTTTAATCCTATATAATTTGTGGCGGCAAAGGTAAGACAACTATTGCGAAACACAAAAGATTTTCACCTGTTGCAGGGCTTAGGTTTAGTTCTCCGTGCTATTTTTGCCTCATGGAGTTATCCCCCGACGCCCGCAATATTCTCGGCCTGAAGCTTCCCACCGATCCCCGGTGGGTAAACCTGGCCGAACTCTCTCTGGAAGAGATACTTACAGACCATGCTTATTGCGAGCAGAAGGCTGCTACCACCTGCATCACTTTCATCCAGCGTTACAGCCAGATGGAAAAACTGGTCAGGGAGCTGGCGCCGATCGTGACCGAGGAATGGGGACACTTCCGGCTCGTGCTGGCCGAACTCCATAAACGCAACCTGAAACTCGGCAAACAGCGCAAAGATCTTTACGTCAATAAACTATTCGAATTTCAGCAAAAAGGCGGTGATTGGGAAACACGTTTCCTCGATCAAATGCTGAGTATGGCCCTCATCGAAGCCCGCAGTTGCGAACGTTTTAAACGTTTAAGCGAAGGGCTTGATGACGCCTATCTCCGCCAGTTCTACCGCCGCTTCATGGAAAGCGAAGCCGGGCATTACACCCTTTTCATCGAACTCGCAGAAACCTACATCGACAAAGATATCGTGAGAAAACGCTGGGCTGAATGGTTGGCCTACGAAGCGGATGTGATGAGGGGGCTGGAGATTCGGGGGGATAGAATACACTAACTAATTTGATGATTTGAAAATTTGATGATTAGATAATGAGAGAAAACTAGCTTTCATTATTTCAAATAAACGATGCTGGTTTCCCAAAATATGGGACAAGTAGGAACTTCACTATGCCTCATGCGTCACCCCTAATTTTCAAATTATCAAATTAACCCCCTCCCCGATTTCCGACACAATCACTTCAGGTGGATAACCGACCCGGGCTTCATAATAAGCGATCAGTTGCCGGGAAAATTCGGGAATAGCCTGCTCTTTTACCAACGCAATGGCACAGCCGCCGAAACCGGCGCCTGTCATGCGCGCACCCACACATTCTTCCTGCTGGCGACAGTATTCAACAATGGTATCGAGTTCTTTACCGGATACTTCGTAATCATCGCGCAGCGAATCATGCGAAGCATATAAAAGGACCCCCAGCCGGTCGATATCGCCGGCTTTCAACGCCGCACATGCCTGGTACACGCGATCATTTTCCGTCACCACATGCCATGCACGGCGACGCACAACCGGATTCGTGATCAGGTTTTCATTTTGTTTAAACACATCCGGCTTCACCTCGCAGAGATGTGTGATGGATAGGGTTGTCTGCAATTGCGCCAGTGCTTCCCGGCATTCACCAAACCGTTCATTGTATTTTGATTCCGCCAACTGCCGCTGCTTGCGGCTGTTAATGATCACCAGTTTGTATTCACCCGTTTCAAAGGGCATGTACTCATGCGTCACCGTGTCGCAGTCGAGCAGCAAGGCCTGATTTTTTTTACCCAGTGCCACAGCGTATTGATCCATGATGCCGCTGCTAAGGCCAATGAATTCATTTTCCACACGCTTTGACAACAGCGCGATGGATCTTTTGCCGATATCGATGTTGTGCAGCGTCGCAATCATATAACCGGTCAGTACTTCAATCGATGCGGAAGATGAAAGCCCGGTGCCTACTGGCAGATCGCCCGCAAACAACATATCCATTCCTTTCAGCGAATGACCGGCTTTCAAAAATTCATGGATTACTCCAAGCGGATAGTTGTACCACTCCGGTCCTGTTTTCGTATAGGACGGCGCAAGTGGTATATCGGCTTTTTCGGCAAAATCAATACTCCGGAACCGGAACGTCTCGTCTTCATTGAACGAAACGGCTACATAAGATCCGAGGGAAATAGCAAAGGGCATCACCATTCCGCCATTGTAATCGATGTGTTCACCAATCAGGTTTACCCGCCCGGGGCAGAAGAAAAAATGATCGGCTTCTTTATTGTAATGCTCACGGAATTTCCCGGCCAGGACTTCTTTTGTCATTTGGATTCACGTATTTTGAAGAATGATTCAAACCAGTGGCATTTACCAGTTTACTCATCCGGGTGGTGAAGATATTTATTTATTCCACCTGATCAATAAACAGGGAACGGAAGTTCGTGTTACTAATCTCGGCGCCATCACCACTGCATTCATTGTGCCTTCGACAAAAGGTCCGGTTAATATCGTTCTGGGCTTTGATAAAGTGACTGACTACCTTTCACCGGACTATCTCGCTGCTTATCCTTATTTCGGCGCGGCCATCGGACGTTATGCCAACCGCATTGCCAACGGAAAGCTTACCATCGATGGACAATCGTACGAAGTCACCTGTAATCAACCACCGCATCATCTGCACGGTGGCCATGAGGGATTTGATAAAAAAATATGGCAGGTAAAATCGTACGATGCGGCAAATGCGCAACTCGTTCTCACGTACAAAAGTATTGACGGCGAAGAAGGTTTTCCCGGCGAACTCAACACGGAATTGCAGATCAATCTCACCAACGAAAACGAACTCGTCTATACATTCCGCGCCACTACCGACCATCCGACCGCTGTCAATCTCACACACCACGATTATTTTGATCTCGATCCTTTGTCAAAAGGCATCAATGAGCAGCTTGTGCAGATCGATGCCGATCATTGGCTGGCGCAAAATGAATCGTTTGTTGTTACGGGAGAATTAATTCCGGTAGCTGCGGCGTTCGATTTCCGCATTCCCAAGCCGATCGGTCAGGATGCAGATCCGGTAAAAGGTTATGATCAGAGTTTTGTTATCAACCGGTCCGGCGGCCCGGCTGCTTCCGCTTTTTCACCAAATACCGGTTTGAAACTCGAAGTATTTACCACTGCGCCGGTTGTTCATTTTTATACGGGCCGTTATATTCCTTTGTTAAATGGAAAGTTCGGCGCGTTCTCGGGTTATTGTTTTGAAGCGCAGGTACACCCGAATGCCATCAACATTCCTTCTTTCCCTGATACCATTCTGCGACCGGGAGACACCTACGAACAACAAACAACCTACCGTGTTTCAACGGAAGTAGTAAAATAATTCAATTCCTCGCTGAGATCGAGGAATGGGTATTGTGCCTGTAGTTGGGAGACTTTCTCTATGTGTTTTACTAAGAATTCTTTATGCGCCTTCGTAGCGGGTTGCATCGGGCGATGCCGTTTGGCGATACCGATCTTCTTTAATTCCTGCATCAGTTCACGCGCTTCAGATGCAATACAGCTTTCGGTAAATTTTTCCAGTACAAATTCAGTGGCCAGGTAATTCGGATGAGCCAGATCGATATCATAAAAACGATAATCGCGCAATACGTCGATCACCAGTTCATATGCAGGAAAATAATGCAGTCCGTTGAATTTATTAACGAGATGATGAACAGCTTCCAGCAGACGCGCTTTACTCCGGTTATTCTCGACAACACCATCGCGCAGATGCCGGACGGGACTTATCGTAAACAAAATCTGCAGACCGGGATTGAATTGCCGGAGACGATGATAACAGGTATCAAGCATCGTTACTGTTTCTTCAATTTCCATCAGGTGTTTGTGAAACCATTGTGCCGGTGCACGATGACAGTTGGCTACACCGTCTCCTGTTTTCAAGGTGGCGTTATCGGCTTCATCGGTAAGATGATAGGAAAAGGAAGAACCTAATGTCAGGATCAGCCATTTTGCTTTTTTCAAAAAATGGTGCCCGGCTTCACATGCCTGGTTGATTTTAGCCAGCGCGTCATCCGGATCCATTGAGGAAAAACGCGAATGATGTCCCCAGCTATGCCATACTTCGTGCAACTGAAACAGTTCCCCGCGCGTATATTTTCTGTTGTCGATATAAGCCAGCAGGCTGTTGCCCACACTCGCCGGATCGAACAGGATACCGTGCGGATTCTGCAACACGGGAAATTTCAGTTCGGCCAGTGCATTACCGATATGCTCGGTGAAGCAGGAACCTACCAGCATGATTCCATCGCCGTATTGGATCGGCTGCGGTAATTTCTTGAGGGCAATGTCCACCATCAGGTTCATGTGCACGATATTGAGCGTTCAGGAAAGAAAAATTTTATCTGCGAGACGCAGGCTTTCCGCCAGTGCTTCTTCGTTTAAGGACAGTCCGTTTTTTTCCTTGAAAAACCGGATCATCCATTCTGTATTCATGTTGCCTACGAGTTCATCATCTGCCATCGGGCAACCGCCAATCCCTTTAAGCGCGCCGTCGAAACGTTGAGCGCCGCTTTCAAAAGCAGCTTCCAGTTTAACGCGCCAGTTATCCGGACGTGAATGCAGGTGCACGCCGATTTCGGTTTCAGGCAAAGCCTGTGTGAGATAACCGGTAATGCGGCTCACCTGTTCAGGCGTGGCCAACCCTACCGTATCCGCGAGCGAGAGAATACGGATGTCCATGGCGGTAAGCTTATGTGCCCAGTCGAAAACGATCTCTTCATTCCAGGGATCTCCGTAGGGATTGCCAAACCCCATGGACAGGTACACCACGAGTGTCTTGCCGGTCTTTATGCAGAGATTCTGGATTTCTTCTACCCTTCCCAGTGACTCCTGGATAGAGCTGTTGGTATTGCGTTGTTGAAAAGTTTCGGAAACAGAAAAAGGAAAACCGAGATAATTGATCTGATCATAAACGGAGGCGTCCTCGGCTCCGCGGTAGTTGGCTACGATGGCCAGCAATTGCGTGGAAGTGCCGGACAGATCGAGTGCTTTCACTACTTCCGCGGTGTCGGCCATTTGCGGAATAGCTTTCGGTGAAACAAAACTGCCGAAGTCGAGCGTATCAAACCCCACTTTCAGCAATGCGTTGAGGTACGTGATCTTATCGGCGGTTGGAATGTTTTTTTTCCAGCCCTGCATTGCGTCCCGCGGACATTCTACGAGGTTTATTCGATTTGTGTTAGTACTCATATCCAAAAATGTGTAAATGTGAAGATGTGTAAATGTGTAAATGATTTACGAAGCTCATTTTCACATGGCCCATTCCCGCAGGAAGGGCACATTTACACATTTTTAATTATCCCTCAACCGCCCATCCGCGCTGGCGGCCGGCTTCGTAGAGCAACATGCCGGTAGCAACGGAAACGTTGAGGCTTTCAAAATCGGTAGCCATCGGAATGCGGATTTGTTCGTCGCACACTTTTAATAAGGTTGGATGAATGCCTTTGTCTTCGCTGCCCAATACGATAGCGCAGGGTTCGTTGAGTGGTGCATTCGCCGCTATAACGGAAGCTTTCATTTCACTGGCAAATACTTTAATGCCGTTCATACGCAGATCGTCTACGGCTTTCACCAGACTATTAACACGGCATACGGCTATTTGTTCCAATGCACCGGCAGAGGTGAGCAGTGCTTCTTCATTCAGGGCTCCTACTCCTTTATCGGGAATGATCAGGGCGTGTACACCACAGCAATAGGCGGTACGCGCGATGCCGCCGATGTTGCGGATATCGGTAATACCGTCGAGGATCAGGAACAATGGCGTTTCGCCTTTTTCAACGGCAAAAGAAATTACGGATTGAAGATCCTGGTATTGTACGCGGGCAATGATGGCGATACAACCATCATGGGGGCCGGCATTGAAGGTATTCAGTTTAGCTTCCGGTACGGTATTGACGGGCACGCCTGCATGGGAGGCATGCTGGCGGATAGCGGCACCGGAAGCGCCCTGCACTCTTGTATCGATATAAATACGATCCAGCGCCCGTCCATCTTTCAGGGCCTCGATAACGGCCTGTTGACCGATGATCATGGTGTTTTTCTTAGGGCGTTGGGGAGAACGGAAATTTTTCATGTAAACATCAATTTTACTTTGAGTACCGCAGCAATGGTCAGCGAATCGGTGATTTCACCGTTCTGCACCATACGGTACACTTCATCAAAAGGCAATCTGCGTACGCGCAGTTGTTCTGTTTCTTCGGGTTGTGCAAGTCCTTGCTGAAGTCCGCGGGCCAGGAATACATGTGCCCATTCGTCGGTTACGGAATTAGACAAATGCATTTGCATGATCTCCTGCCAGTCGCTGGCCTGAAGACCTGTTTCTTCCAGGAGTTCACGTTGTGCGGACTCCAGTGGCGAAGTGCCTTCCGGGCATCCGCCTTCGGGCAGTTCCCAGGTATATTGATCGATGGTGAAACGATATTGACCAACGAGGTAAGTATGCATTTCATCGTCGAGCGGCAGCACGGCGATCGCCAGATTTTTGAAATGGACTTTCCCATAAATACCTTTTCCTCCGGATGGGTTGAGCACGTCGTATTCGGTCACCTTTATCCAGGGATTTTCGTATTGCGCTTTCTCGGAAAGTATTGTCCAGGGATTGCTGGTCTCGGCCACTGCTGTTTTTTACAAAAGTAGTAAGTAATAAGTTTTAAGTATTAAGTTATAAGTAGTTTTTGCTTCCTGCGTTTCTTTCACGCAAAGCTGCAAAGATTGTCCTCGGGCACCCCGGGCACCATTCACTTATTACTTAACACTTACTACTTAGAACTTATGCCCGAAGTACCGGGCGCTGTTTTGACTTATAACTTTTGAATTAAAAAACCCGCCTTCAGGCGGGTTTTTTGCTTATTTCAGTCCAAAGGCTTTTTTCACTTTGGAAACATAATCGAGTTTTTCCCAGGTGAAGAGTTCTACTTTTTTCTTCACCACTTTTCCGTCGGGAGAAGTGAAAGTTTTTTCCACTACTTCAGACTTGCGGCCCATATGACCGTATGCAGCAGTTTCGCTGTAGATCGGGTTGCGCAGTTTCAGGCGCTGTTCGATGAAGTAAGGGCGCATGTCGAAGATGCTTTCTACCATCTTGCCGATCTGACCGTCGGTGAGCTCAACTTTGGCTGTACCGTAAGTATTAACGTTGATGCTGGTAGGTTGTGCTACGCCGATTGCGTAAGATACCTGTACCAGTACTTCGTCAGCTACACCGGCAGCTACGAGGTTCTTGGCAATGTGACGTGTGGCATAGGCGGCACTGCGGTCAACTTTGGAAGGATCTTTACCGCTGAAAGCGCCACCACCGTGTGCGCCTTTACCACCGTAGGTATCCACGATGATCTTACGGCCCGTCAGACCTGTATCGCCGTGCGGACCACCGATCACGAATTTACCGGTTGGGTTGATGTGATATTTGATGCCGTCGTTGAACAGCTTAGCGTATTTTTTATACTTGCTCTTTACGCGGGGGATCAGGATGCGGATCATGTCGTCTTTGATCTTCGCCAGCATTTTGGTTTCGGTGTCGAAGTCGTCGTGCTGGGTAGAGATAACGATTGCGTCGATGCGTACGGGCTTGTTGTTGTCGTCGTACTCGAGGGTTACCTGGCTCTTGGCGTCGGGGCGCAGGTATTTGATCGCTTTGTTCTCGCGACGCAGGGCTGCCAGTTCGATCAGCAGTTTGTGTGCAAGGTCGAGTGCCAGCGGCATGTAATCTTCGGTTTCGTTGGTAGCATAGCCGAACATCATTCCCTGGTCACCGGCGCCCTGGTCTTCTTTTTTCTTACGCTCAACACCCTGGTTGATATCGGCAGACTGCTCATGAATTGCTGACAACACACCGCAAGAATGTGCTTCAAACATGTATTCACTCTTGGTATAACCGATCTTACGGATTACACCACGGGCGATCTCCTGTACGTCGAGATAAGCTTTTGATTTCACTTCTCCTGCCAGTACAACCTGGCCGGTTGTTACCAGCGTTTCACAGGCAACTTTTGATTGCGCGTCGAATGCGAGGAAGTTATCAATAAGTGCGTCGGAGATCTGATCAGCCACTTTATCCGGATGTCCTTCAGATACGCTTTCTGAAGTAAAGAGGTAAGGCATAAGAAAACTTTAGTTTGTTTGTAATGGGATAGTCTATAAAATAAATCGGGTGCAAAGATAACACCCGATTCAATTCGTTTTATTTAGCCGCCTTAAATTTTCGAGTATACGATCCGGAGCCTCATCCGCTGCGGGTTATTGAGCGGCTGGCCACCCTGTAGCCGCACCCTGCCCCTTGTTACGGACACCGGCGTGAGCGGTTGAATGGCGATCGTTCCGTCGGTGATCAGGCCAGGTATACCATAGGTTTCTATCACATAGCTGGGCGACGAAAGTCTCAGGTCATAGACAGGCAGTTTACCATTGACCACGTGCTGTACGTAGCGGGTCAGGTTGAAGCGCCAGCGGCGGATGCTATTACCATTGGCATCTTTTGCCACGGTCGGGTAGCTTCCGAATGAACTGTAGTTCGCTCCACCTGTTGAGGTCATCAGCAGGTCATATGGCACTGTCCGGTATTTGGAAATAGACGGATCATAGGCATCCACGAACAAGGATCCGGGCACATAGAACAGGGAATCGGTCGGGCCGTTATATACCTGCTCCATAATCAGTTCTGCACGATGGATCACACGGTTGTTGAGGCCGATCAGACCGGGGATTTTGATCTTGGCAAATGTGCCGGGTGTATTCTGGATAAAGATCTGGTTATCTTCCACCTCATCGTTAGCGGCAGAGGCCCAGCTTGTACCGGAGTAATCACGTGTAACGATATTGGCCTGACCTGCTCCGTATACGCTGGTAAAACTGAAGTAGGCAACAGTGGCCGTATCGAACGCCGTATGCTGCGGGCGTTTCCATTTATAATAAACCGCAAGCTTGGTATTAGCGCCTGTCAGGTTGATACCCACCACGGCATTACCGTTGGTTGACTCAACGGCAAATCCTTTAAATTTCTTCTGAAAAGCTGTATCGGAATTGTAGGCTCCGTTAATGCCAACAGAATCATAATTCAGCAGGCGCTGGCCAAATGCGTCATTCAAACGAATCCGCAACTGATACGGCGTGGTATCTTGAAATGCTCTTACAGTGTCCTTGAACCCTCTTGGAAAGAAAGTGCGTGTGCCCAGCAGGTTGTTGTACGCAAACTGGTTGGGTTTGCGGATCAGGTAAGCCGAATCGGATTTAAATACGCTCGACTGATCAATCTCATATACATTGAATGTTTGCGAAACGGTCGTGTCGCCATATACATCTGTAGGGTGCAATACCAGTACCACAGAGTCCAGCAGCAGGCTGTCGGGCTCTGTCTGGTTGAACGCATAGCGGTAGAAAGGTGGCTTCAGTTGAAAAAACAACTTGGCATCTGTTCTGCCGAAAAGCGGATCATTATTAATGAAGCCGACATATTGCTCGTCAGCGGCGGTAGATCTTGTAGAGTCGTTGGTAAGATCGAAAATGTTATTGAAAGCCTGGATGGCAAGGGTGGTATCGAAGGTGGTGATATTATCCACCGGTGGAATCAGATCATCTCCCAGTTCCGTGGCTTCATTGATCTTTTTACAGGAAGACAGCCACAGGATAGAACCAGCACATAAAAACAGCAGTGTTGGAATAAGGTATCGTTTATTCACAAAAGTTAAATTGATGATTAGGGATTATCTGCCTTGTTTTGGTGTTAGATAAACTTATCCCGCAAGTTCGCCATAGAGTTGTAAATACTCTGTTAAATCGGATTCTTCGTTGAAAGGCAGGGTTTTCTTACCTCTTACTTTGGAGAATTCGGTTATCAGTTTCCTGTCTACATTTTCCGCTCCAAAGGTGATAGCGTCGGCATAAGTGGCACCGCCGCGGAAAAGAGCCGTATTGGTTCCTTCCTTGAAAGGTTCGAGGTCTTTTTCTTTCAGGCTCGGATGGATCAGTGCCTTTTTGATGAAGTCAGCACCCAGCGATTCCTTAAAGGTATTCTGGCCTACGGTGAACACGATCTTGCTGTGCGCAAATACCGGTTCTTTCTTATAAATGGTCTTGAGATAAGCGGGGATCAATCCTGTCATCCAGCCGCTGCAATGAATGATATCCGGAGGCCATCCGAATTTTTTCACTGTTTCGAGTGCGCCTTTGCAGAAGAAGACGGTACGCAAATCATTGTCGTCGAACCATTTTTCCTCTTCGTCGTGAAAAACGAATTTGCGTTTAAAAAGCTCCTCATTTTCAAGGAAGTAAACCTGTAAACGCGCACTTGGAAGAGAAGCCACCTTGATCTGAAGCGGCATATCATCGTTGTCGATGGATACATTAATACCGGAGAGACGGACAACTTCATGAAGACGATGGCGTCGTTCATTGATCGTGCCGAACCGGGGCATGATGCAGCGCACCTCGTAGCCACTGTCATTCGCCTTGATCGCTAGCTTGTTGACGATTTCAGAGAACTCCGTCAACTCCAGGTAGGGCGACATTTCGTTGGCAATAAATAATATTCTTTTCTTTGCAGACATGCTTTCCCGTTTAGATGAATCTTTGTCAAAAAGGTTGGCAAAGTTACTATTTTATCGTGAAAACCCGCGACTGAACTGAAAACCGGGTTATTTTTACAGCCTTATGATCATTTTTAAGACAGCCGGCGAACTCCGGACATGGCGCCGGGACGCTGCTGAGAAAGGGCTGCAAACGGGCTTTGTGCCTACGATGGGCGCATTGCACGACGGACATCTATCCCTGCTGAAAGCCGCTTCCGCCGGCAACGCGCTTACCCTGGTCAGTATTTTTGTCAATCCTACCCAATTCAACGATCCGGCAGACTATGCCAAGTATCCCAATACATTGGATAAGGACATCGATTTACTGGAAAAAGCCGGCTGCACAGCTTTGTTTCTCCCTTCCGTGGAAGAAATGTATCCTGAAGGCATGCCTCCCTCCGCCCCTCATTACGAACTCGGATTCCTGGAAACCGTGCTCGACGGAGCCTACCGGCCAGGCCACTTTCAGGGTGTATGCATGGTGGTTCACCGTTTATTGCAAATGGCAGAACCCGACAACTTATATATGGGCCAGAAAGACTACCAGCAATGCATGGTGATCGACCGGCTGCTGGAACTGACCGGCATGAAAGGACGTATCAGCTTACACATCTGCCCTACACAGCGCGAGGCCGACGGCCTCGCCATGAGCAGCCGTAACCTCCGGCTTTCTCCGGAGGAGCGCCACCAGGCAACCGCTATCTACCGGGAACTCAATGCCATCCGTGAACAACTTCATCGCGGTGATCTTATTTCCCTGAAACAAAAAGCTGCCAGCAATCTTGAGGCCCAGGGTTTCCGCCCTGATTACATTGAAATTGCAGACGCCCGCACGTTGCAGCCTGTCGGCGAATGGGATGGCAAACGCCCGCTGGTGGCACTGGCCGCCGCGTTTCTCGGTGAGGTGAGGCTGATCGATAATATGATAATGTGAAAATGTGCCCGAAACTTCGGGCCGAAATCTCAGGATGTGAAAATGGAATTTTTAATACACCTTGAACTTGCTTGTTGAACTCACTCATTTCCACATTTTCACATTTACAAATTTTCACATTGTTTGCATCGGTTTAACCCGAAGCAAACTCGCAGTTTCTCTCTACCTTTGCACCCATTATGCAAATTGAAGTACTGAAATCCAAGATTCACCGGGCCGTTATTACGGAGGCCAACCTGAATTATGTCGGCAGCATTACGATCGACGAAGATCTGCTCGAAGCCGCGAACATGATCGAAAACGAAAAAGTACAGGTGGTGAATGTCAACAACGGCGAACGCATCGAAACATATATTATTAAAGGAAAACGCGGTTCCGGTATTATTTGTCTGAATGGTCCGGCTGCCCGCCGCGGTATGGTGGGCGACGTGGTAGTGATCATTTCTTATGCTGCCATGGACTTTGAAAAGGCCAAAGAGTTCAAACCGTGGATCTGTTTTCCCAAAGAAGGAAACCGGTTGTAAGGATTAGTCGTGAATCGTCAATCGTGAATGGCCCCGCCTTGGTCGTGTTTTCACAAACCTGTTTTCCGGGTAGCAGAAAGTGTGTGAATAGTGAATTGATGATAGATAAAGAGCAACGGCTGTTTACACTTCGCCCGAAACTTCGGGACCGCTTAAAACTTACTACTTAATACTTACAACTTTCCCCCCTTGCCGAAGCGCCTTTCAACCATATTGCAGTACTGCCTCTTCCTGGGACTGGGAGTATTCCTGGTATGGTTGTCTGTCCGGAATATCGATGCACAAAAATGGCAGGAAATAAAAGATGCACTGCGGCACGCACGCTTCTACCTCGCCATACCGGTATTTGGCATGCTGCTCCTGAGCCATTACATCCGCGCACTGCGCTGGCGTTTGCTCATCGAACCACTCGGTTATAAAACAGATAAAACCAATACTTTTCTCGCCGTGCTCATCGGTTACCTGGCCAATATGGCCGTCCCGCGACTCGGCGAAGTACTGAAATGTACCCTCCTCGCCCGCTACGAAAAAGTTCCCGCAGATAAACTGGTCGGCACCATCGTTCTCGAACGTTTAATAGATGCCATGTGCCTGCTGATCGTATTCGGGCTTACCATCATTACCCAGCCGGGATTATATGCCCGGTTGAGCGACACTGTATTTGTGTCCAGAGAAGGAGCCTCAACAGAGCCATCCGGCGGTTGGGGGCAATTCATCTTACCCGTGTTGGGCGGACTAATTATCATAGCCATCATCGCCTGGATGATCATCAGGAAAAAGAATTTCGGTGATCTTCTACGCTTGTTCCGCAATATCGGCTTGCGCATCTGGGAAGGCCTTACTACCATCCGCCATCTTAAGAAACGCGGACAATTTCTGCTGCTCACACTTTGCATCTGGGCTTTGTATCTCACCAGCGGTTACATCGGTTTCCTGGCATTGGAAGCAACACAGCATTACGGTTTCCCGGAAGCATTGACGGTATTGTCAGCCGGCAGCATCGGCATGATCGTCACTCCCGGCGGCATCGGTGCTTATGCGTTCATTATTGAAAAAACAATGGAGATGTACGGCCTGCAGCAAAGCATCGCCGCTGCCTTCGGCTGGTTGTTGTGGATCGCCCAAACGCTGGTGATCCTGGTGGGCGGATTGATCAGTTTTCTTATTCTTCCCTGGTACAACAAACGTAAGGCATAAGGCTGAAGGTGCACGCGTAAGTTATAAGTATTAAGCGCCGCACGGAATTTGCCCGAAATATCGGGCGAAGTCTCAACAGCTTTATTCACGATCGACGATTCTCTTGCCGGCTGATTCCGGGCGCCTCAGCCAGCGGTTGTTGCACATTCACTTATTCATGTATTCACTTATTGCCGCTCCTCCCGGCGTATCAAAAACTTAACACAGGTTCACCTCATCGTTATGTAACTTTATGTTATACGGGGCTAACTGTCAGCCTTGTAGCGGAATAAATTTTGCCCATGACGCACCACAAACGAAAAACGATAGCAAGAGATATCAGTTGGCTTTCCTTCAACGCAAGAGTATTGCAGGAGGCTGCAGACAAAACCGTTCCGCTTCCCGAGCGGATTCGTTTTTTAGGAATTTTCTCCAATAACCTCGACGAATTTTTTCGGGTGAGAGTGGCCACCCTCAAACGCATGACGCTGGTGGAAAGCAAAGCACACATGCACCTCGAAGTCAATCCACAGCGGATCCTGAAACAAATCCAGGAGATCGTACTCGAACAACAGGAAGAATTCAACCGCATCTGGGCCGGCATACAGGTCGAACTCAACCGGCGTAAAATATTTCTCCGTTCCGAAAAAGAACTGACAAGCGAACAACAGCAATTTATCCGCGATTATTATGACGAAGAGATCAGTCCTAACCTGATCCCGCTGATGATCGAAAATACCCGGGGCGTTCCCAACCTGCGCGATAAATCCATTTACCTTGCCGTGGTGATGAGCCGCAGCACCGATCCCTCGCAACGCAAATACGCCCTGGTGGAAATTCCCAGCCGCGTACTCGGACGTTTCATTATTCTGCCCACAAAGCCCGGCCAGCACGAACTTATGCTGCTGGAAGATGCGATACGTTTCAACCTGCCGGACATTTTCCATTTCTTTGGATACGATCAGTATGAATCCTACATTTTTAAAATGACCCGTGATGCGGAAATGGATATCGACAACGACATTTCCACTAATATCATTCAGAAGCTGGAAAAAGGAATCAAGAACCGCCGTCGCGGCAAACCCGTGCGCCTTGTTTATGATAAGGAAATGGATGCCGGATTATTGAAATACCTGATCCGTCGTCTCAATCTCAGTAAGAAAGAAAATATTATTCCGGGTGGTCGTGTTCACAACTTCCGTCACTTCATGGACTTTCCGGATGTGTTCACCGGCGCGCGTAAACGCAAAAAGCCCTTCGATCATCCGTTGCTCACCCAGAACAGGATCGCCGACACGGTGATGCAAAGAGATATACTGTTGCATTTCCCTTATCATTCTTTCACTCCGGTGATCGACCTCATCCGTGAGGCGGCATTTGATCCCGAAGTGGTGTCGATCAAGATCACCTGTTATCGCCTGGCATCACACTCCAAGATCATCAACGCCCTGCTGAATGCCGTGCGCAACGGCAAAGAGATAGTGGTAATGCTGGAACTGCGCGCGCGTTTTGATGAAGAAGCTAACCTGGAATGGAAAGAACGGCTCGAAGAAGAAGGTGCCAAAGTACTGGTCGGCATTCCTAAAATGAAAGTGCATTCCAAACTGTGTGTGATTACCAAAAAACACAAAGGTAAATTGCGCCATTACGGGTTTATCAGCACCGGCAATCTCAATGAAAAGACCTCAAAAGTGTATGCCGACCATTGTCTGTTGACCGCTAATGCACAAATAATGGTCGACGTAAACAAAATATTCCAGTATCTCGAACAGCCAAAACTCGGTGTGGGGCTGCTCAAGGAATGCAAGACCGTTATTCCGAGTCCGCATTATGTACGGCAGGAACTGGAGCGATTGATCCAGGAAGAAATTCACCAGGCCAGACGAAAAAAGCCGGCCTCGATCATTGCAAAAATGAATTCGTTATCGGATGAAAAAATGATCAGCAAACTGTACGATGCGGCGCGTGCCGGTGTAGAAGTGAAACTGATCATCCGTGGTATTTGCTGCCTTTTGCCGGAAGACAAAAAATTTAAAAAGCCGGTAGTATCCATCAGTATTGTAGACGAATACCTCGAGCACGCACGCGTGTGGGTATTTCACAATAAAGGCAAAGAAAAAGTTTACCTATCTTCGGCGGATTGGATGCTGCGCAACCTGGATCACCGGATCGAAGCCTCCTGTCCTGTGTGGGAAGAAGAATTGAAGAAAGAGCTGATCGATATATTGAATATCCAGCTCAGCGACAACGTAAAGGCCCGTTATCTCAACAATGCCAACGATAACCGTTACGTAAAGACACCGGGCAGGAAGATCCGCTCACAGGTAGCCATCTATAATTACCTGATTAAAAAAACGACGAATCATCGTGAGATTGGCAGCCATTGATATTGGAAGTAACGCCGCCCGGCTTTTGATCACCGACGTGATCCTGTCCGCACAAAAAGAACCTGAATTCATTAAAATTGCCCTGATACGCGTGCCTTTAAGATTGGGTTTTGATGTATTTGAAAAAGGCGAGATCTCCGAACAGAAGATCAACAGGATCTTTAAAACCATTTATGCCTACAAGCACCTGATGGAAGTGTATGAGGTGAGCCATCTGCGGGCCTGTGCCACTTCCGCTATGCGCGATGCTGCCAACGGTCCCGACATCATTAAACGGATAGAAGAGGAAACCGGTATCAGCATCGAGATCATCTCCGGTCAGCAGGAAGCCTCACTGATCAACGAGAACCATTTCGCCGAACATCTTGCCAGCGACGAATCTTATTTATATATCGACGTTGGCGGCGGCAGTACCGAACTTACGTTCTTCAGCGACGGCCGTATGATGGCCAAAGAATCGTTTAACATCGGCACCATCCGTTTGTTGAAAGACCAGGTGACGGAGAATACCTGGGACGCGATGAAAGATTTTATCAAAAAAAGTACCCGCGGCCTCCATCATATCACCGCCATCGGCTCCGGTGGTAACATCAACAAAATCTTCTCTCTTTCCAAACGCAAAGAAGGCAAGCCGCTTACACTCGGCATGCTACGCGATTACTATAAAGAATTCAGCACCCTCACGCTGCAGCAACGCATGATGTTGTATAAACTGCGTGAAGACCGTGCAGACGTGATCGTGCCCGCCTTACTTATTTACATCAATGTGATGCGCTGGGCGGATGCAGAAGAAATTGTGGTGCCTAAAATCGGGCTTGCCGACGGCCTGATCCGCAGCCTTTACGACGAAGTTTCCGGTAAAAGCGTCTGATCGCAAATCAAGGTATTCTGCTGCAAACACGTACTTTTACCGACTAAACTGATGCCATGTCCCCCAAAGAAGCCAAAAAAGTAACGACCAATACGCTGCAGAAAATGAAAGCAGCGGGCGATAAGATCGCCATGATCACTGCCTACGATTATTCCTTTGCCCGGTTGTTCGATGACGCCGGTATCGATATCATCCTGGTTGGCGACAGCGCCAGCAATGTGATGGCCGGCCACACCACTACCCTTCCCATTACTCTTGATCAGATGATCTATCATGCGCAGAGTGTGGTACGCGCACGCGAACGTTCACTCATCGTCGTCGATATTCCCTTTGGTTATTATCAATCCAATTCAGAGATCGCGCTGGCATCGGCCGTTCGCATCATGAAAGAAAGCGGTGCCAACACAGTAAAACTGGAAGGCGGCGAAGAGATCATTGAATCCGTTCGCAAAATCGTGAGCGCCGGTATTCCCGTGATGGGACATCTCGGGCTTACGCCGCAATCGATCAATAAATTTGGCACCTATGTGGTACGCGCCACCGAAAACACCGAGGCGGAAAAGCTTAAACGCGATGCACTGATGCTGCAGGAAGCAGGTGCTTACGCCATCGTATTGGAAAAAATTCCGGCTGCGCTGGCCAAAGAAGTAAGCGAGAGCCTGCACATTCCCACGATCGGCATTGGCGGCGGCCGTCATTGCGACGGACAGGTATTGGTGATGCACGATATGCTGGGCATCAACACAGAATTCAAACCCCGCTTTTTGCGTCAATACCTCAACCTGGCCGAACAGGTAAACGGTGCCATTCAACAATACATCACCGATGTAAAATCCGGGGACTTCCCCAATGATCAGGAACAATACTGATTGTCTACCTTTGCATTTCAAAATTTGAGACCATATGGATTTTTTAAAGGAACTGAACATTACTGATGTCAATAAAGGTGTAAGCACCGGCACTGCCTGGCTGGATGCGGGTGGTGAAGTAATCGAATCATTTTCACCCGTAGACGGAAAGAAAATAGCGTCGGTAACTTCTGCTGACCGTGCGTCGTACGAAACATTAGTGACCAAAGCGCAATCAGCCTTTCTTGAATGGCGCACCTGGCCGGCCCCCAAGCGTGGCGAGATCGTTCGCCAGATCGGTGAAGCGCTGCGCAAATACAAAACACCTCTGGGCAAACTCGTTTCTTATGAAATGGGAAAAAGCCTGCAGGAAGGATACGGTGAGGTACAGGAAATGATCGATATCTGCGATTTTGCCGTTGGTCTTTCGCGTCAGTTGCATGGTTTGACCATGCACAGCGAACGCCCTGCACACCGCATGTACGAGCAATATCACCCGCTGGGTATCGTAGGGATAATTTCTGCCTTCAATTTCCCTGTAGCCGTATGGAGCTGGAACTCGATGCTGGGTTGGGTTTGTGGTGATGTGTGCATCTGGAAGCCGTCAGAGAAAACACCTCTTTGCGCAGTAGCCTGCCAGCACATCGTTGCCGAAGTGTTTGAACGCAACAATGTACCTGAAGGCGTGAGCGGTCTGCTGATCGGTGGCCGTGAAAGCGGCGAATGGATGAGCCAGGACGGACGTATTCCGCTGGTATCTGCCACCGGTTCCACACGTATGGGTAAAGCAGTCGGCGCTACCGTTGGTGCGCGTCTCGGCCGTGCGTTGCTCGAATTGGGAGGAAACAATGCCATCATCATTTCCAAAGATGCGGATCTCGATATCGCCATCCTTGGTGCCTTGTTTGGGGCCGTAGGTACAGCCGGTCAACGTTGTACCACCACCCGCCGCCTCATCATTCATGAAGATATTTATGAAGATGTGAAAGCGAAACTTACCAAGGCATATGGTCAATTATCCATCGGCGATCCGCTGGATCAGAAAAACCATGTGGGTCCGCTGATCGATAAAGACGCCGTGAAAGCTTACCTCGATGCCATTGAACAATGTAAATCCGAAGGCGGAAAATTTGTGGTAGAGGGTGGCGTACTCGAAGGAGCCGGTTATGAAAGCGGTTGTTATGTGAAGCCTTGTATCGCCGAAGCTCAACCAGGATACAAGATCGTGCAACACGAAACATTTGCCCCTATCCTGTACCTGCTCAAATATAAAACGATCGAAGAGGCCGTGGCCATTCAGAATGGCGTTCCGCAAGGACTGTCTTCTGCGATCATGACCCTGAACCTCCGTGAAGCGGAACTGTTCCTTTCTCAACAGGGAAGTGATTGCGGTATTGCCAACGTCAATATCGGAACCTCCGGTGCCGAGATCGGTGGTGCCTTTGGTGGTGAAAAAGAAACCGGCGGTGGCCGTGAAAGCGGTAGCGATGCCTGGAAAGTGTATATGCGCCGCCAGACCAATACGATCAATTACAGTACGCAGTTGCCACTGGCACAAGGGATTAAGTTCGATCTGTAAAGTATTAAGTTATAAGTAGTAAGTTTTAGGTTATAAGTATTTACGGTGATTTATGACCTAAAACTTATTACTTAATACTTATAACTTATTTTTGCGGTACAACAATATCCTGAACCCAACTGCTTATCCAATGAAAAGGATCCTGCTACTTCTCTCCTTCAGCTTAACCACTTTTCTTACAACGTCGGCTCAGTCGCGCATCGGTCTGCTTATCGGTGGACACCAGGCCACTGTCCAGGAAAAAAATGATCTCCCCGACTGGGAATCGATCAAAGGCAACTATAAGGGACGCACAGGCCTGCGCATTGGTTTTATTGCAGACATGCCGCTTGGCACTTCGCGTTTCTATTTCCAACCAGCGGTTTTCCTGAGCAACAAAGGCCGCAAATACGCGCAGGTGTTCGATACTACCGTATCACAGACATTAAGCGTGAGTTCACATCAGTTTGTGAACTACATCGATATTCCGCTCAACCTGGTTTATAAAATTCCCATCGGGCGTACGACAAAATTTGTGATCGGAGCAGGTCCTTACCTCTCTTTTTTCTACAGTGCCAAACATAAAACGGAAACATTTTCCAAAGATGGTCAGTACACGCTGGAAGAAGACAACGACCCGGGCGTAGGCAAAGAACCCGGTGATTACAAAATATATGACTACGGTGTAAATGGAACGGCCGGTTTTGAATTTGGCCGCGTATTCCTCACCGCTCATTATGCGCAGGGACTAGGAAATTTTTACAAACCCGTTGATTATACAGCCAGCCAGTTCCGGCATCGCACCGTAGGTGCCACGTTGGGTATTTTCCTCGGTAAACAACCTGAAGTGGCTCCACGTGACCAGGATAAAGATGGTATTCCTGATAAAGACGATAAATGTCCTACGCTGCCAGGCCCGGCCGCATTGAACGGTTGTCCCGATGCTGATGGCGACGGCGTTGCCGATCCTTCGGATCGTTGTCCGGCTGAAGCGGGTCCCGTAGAAAACCAGGGTTGTCCGTGGCCAGACCGCGACAAAGATGGTATTGCAGACAAAGATGATGCATGTCCTGATCAGCCCGGACTGCAGGAAGACAAAGGATGTCCTCCTGCCGACAGCGACGGAGACGGTGTTCCGGATAAAGTGGATAAATGTCCGCAGCAGGCCGGTGTAGCGCGCTATGATGGTTGTCCTGTGCCGGATACAGATGGTGACGGCGTCAATGATGATGAAGATAAATGTCCCACTAAAGCAGGCACACGCGCCAATAATGGTTGTCCTGAGGAAGTGAAGAAAGAAGTAGTGGAAAAAATCAACTATGCTGCCGGCAAGGTGCAATTTGCGGTGAACAAGGCCGTACTGACGCCTGCATCGAAAAAAGTGTTGGACGGCGTGGCCGATATCCTGCGCCAGCAGCCTGAATTGAAACTTGCCATCGGCGGGCATACCAGTTCGGATGGCAGCCGCGAACTCAACCTCCGCCTGTCGCAGCAGCGGGCCGATGCGGTGAAAAATTACCTGATCTCTAAAGGCATAGAAGCGGAACGGCTGAGTGCCACCGGTTATGGGCCGGATCAACCATTAAACGAAGGCAAAACGGCCGTGGAGAAAGCGCAGAACCGCCGGGTGGAAATGGTGGTGAGCAACCAATAGACATACATAACCGTCACATAGCTAACCAAAACCCCTGCAGTAGCCCTGCCGGGGTTTTGCATATAATGTGAAAATGTATGAATGGTATGCATTATTTTTACGTCTTTCCCAAATTTGTAGTATAAAAAATAGCAAATGAATCAGTTAACAAAACACCTCTCCCTGTTTGCCCTGTGCGGATTGATCGGCTTATCGTCGTATGCACAGAAGGAGGTTCCGAAAGGCTGGCACCTGCTGGACGCAAAAGACAGCGGCTACTATGGCATCAGCCTGGAAAAAGCCTATGAATTCGTTAAAGCAAAAAAACTGAAAAGTAACGCGGTTATCGTAGCCGTAATTGATTCCGGTGTTGATACCCTGCACGAAGACCTCAAACCCGTGCTGTGGAAAAACCCGAAAGAAATCCCCGGTAACGGTATCGACGACGACAAGAACGGCTATGTAGACGACGTTTACGGCTGGAACTTTATCGGTGGCCGTGATGGACAGAACGTAGAAAAAGATTCTTATGAAGCTGCCCGCGTTTACCACAAATACAAAGCAAAATTCGAAGGAAAAGATCCTTCCTCCTTTAAGGGCGAGGAAGCGAAAGAATATGCAATGTGGGCCAAGGCCAAAGGTGATGTAGCCAGCAATGTGGAAGATCCCACCATGGTGATGATGATCCGCAGAACGGTAAATGAATTCAAAGCTGCCGACTCAATCGTTCGTGCAGAACTGAAAAAAGAAGAATACACCTGCAAAGACCTCAGCACCTACACTACTACCAACAAACAAGCCGCGGCCTTCCGCGACCGTTTCGTTGCGATTTGTAAAGCCAACGATACCGATGAGATCTCCAACAAAATGTTGCTTGACGAACTCGAAGGTGAAGTAGCCAAGATCGATGCGGCTGATATAGCCCCCAAAGCATTCCGGAATGATGTCGTTAAAGACAACTACAATGACTTCAACGATCGTTTCTATGGCAATAACAATGTAATGGTGAGCAACAGCGCTGCCCTGCATGGTACACACGTATCCGGTATCATTGGTGCTGCCCGCGGCAACGGACTGGGTATGGACGGTGTGGCTAATAATGTTCGCATCATGACAGTACGTGCCGTACCTGATGGTGACGAGCATGATAAAGACATTGCACTGGCTATCCGTTATGCAGTAGACAACGGAGCTAAAGTGATCAACATGAGTTTTGGTAAGGGATTCTCTCCGGAGAAAAAATGGGTAGACGAAGCCGTTCAGTATGCAGCCAGCAAAGGTGTATTACTGGTACACGCCGCAGGTAACAGTGCTCAGAACCTGGACACATCCTGGAATTTCCCTACCCCTGTATTCGAGAATGGCAAACGTGCAGCCAACTGGATCACCGTAGGTGCCAGCGCTCCCTTTGCCGATATCAAAGACGGAGGCCTTACGGCAAGTTTTTCCAACTATGGTAAAAATGAAGTGGATGTATTTGCGCCCGGCGTAAAGATTTACTCTACCGTTCCCGGTGGCAATACCTACCAGAACCTGCAGGGCACCAGCATGGCGTCTCCTGTGGTAGCTGGCCTGGCGGCTTTCATCCTGGAATATTATCCTAATCTCAGCGCTGAGCAGGTGAAATATGTGATTGAGAAATCATCCACCAAGCCTGGCCAGAAGGCGTATGATCCGGGTACCCATGAAGAAGCAGATTTCGGCACACTGAGCCGCAGTGGAGGTATCATCAACGCTTATGAAGCCATTAAACTGGCCTCTACGCTGAAAGGAGAACGTCCCAAGACCGTAACTCCCAAAACAACGGTGAAGCCCAAGAAAAAAGCATAACCGTATGGTTTCAGCAAAATACGCAGCCCCCGCCAAAGTGCGGGGGTTTTTATTATCTTACACCGAACAAAACAATGAACCGGCTGTTTTAGGTTCGTTAATCAAACCCGCATGATGAAGAAATATATCCTCCCCGTATTTGCGATCACGTTGTCAGGTATTGTGTTGACCGGCTGTCAATCGGGCTCGGGTAAAAAATATCCCGAGCAGGACACCAGTCTTAAAATGCCGGCTGCTGCTGCGCCGCAAGCGCCTTTACCTCCTGATCAGACTATCACGGCGCCTGTTCCTCAGCCCGCAGGAGTAACGCTGAACCCTGAGCATGGGCAACCGGGTCATCGTTGCGATCTGGCTGTGGGCGCACCGCTCACGAGTGCACAGGGAGCTGCTTCTCCTGTTCCTGTACCAAATCAACCGGCACCGGTCATTCAGCCGACAAGTTCAGCCACGCCGATCACTATCCCTGCCACGCCAACTGCCGCAGCGCCGGGTACCAATCCGGAGCATGGTCAGCCTGGCCATCGTTGTGATCTTGCCGTAGGTGCGCCGTTGAAGTGAGGGAGAACAGACGTATTAAGTAATAAGTTTTAAGTAATAAGTATTAAGTAATAGGTGATAATCTTTGCGCCTTTGCTCCTTATGTAGCTTTGCGTGAAATCCTGGGTTCTTTTTCTTATTCACTATTCACCATTGACAACTGACACCTTTGCATTTTGACTTTTGAATTTTGATTGCTTATGCTTCCTGATCTCGCTACCGTCCCTGTATTCTATCATGGTTATATCAATAAGATAAAGCAGCAGGACCTTGTCCTGGCATTGAATGAAAACTCAAAGGAGTTGTTTGCCTACCTGGAAGCCATTCCGCAGGAAAAAATAACCTATAGCTATGCGCCGGGAAAATGGACTGTGAAGCAGGTGGTACAACATTTGATGGACGCTGAGCGTGTATTTGTATACCGGGCCTTGCGTTTCTCACGAGCAGACCAGATTCCCCTGCCCGGCTTTGATGAAAATGCATTTGCAGATCATGCCGATGCGGCACATATCTCCTGGGAAAATTTGCTGGAAGAATTTAAATTACTTCGCCGCAGTACTGAGTTGTTCTTTGCCGGCCTTACCGATGAGCAGCTTCAGCGTGTGGGTATTGCGAGTGAGCAATCCTGCAGTGCACTCGCATTCGGTTTCATTACCGCCGGGCATGCGGCGCATCACCTGGATGTGTTTAGAGAGAGGTATTTTCCTGAAATAGGTCTCGCCTCATTTCGCACCAACTTTCGGTATCTGTCATAATAATCAATACCCTGTTCACTGGGTTGCAAATGACCGCACTGATATAATAAGGGTATCAAAAAAGGCAATCTTTTGATACCCCCATTCCGCATTTTTATTTCTGCTGGCCTTTCATTTCGTTGATTGTTCTTCAGGACATTCATCCCGCCAGATATCGGGTGTTGCAAGCCGCTTTGCGGCATAACGTGAGGTCCCTCTTCTTCGTCTGACTCTTTCGGCATAGGTAATGCCGATGATCACAGAGATTGCCATAACAATTATCGAAAGCCATGATAAGCGCTCATTGTTCAGGTATATCAATAATGCGACAAGCATACCAATACCTACTGGTGCAAGAAAAAGTTGAATCCAAAAAACTGTTTCAACAAAATAAAAAAAAACTTTTCTCAAAATTGGTTGTGTTTTATATCAACTTAACCGCACTGATCTATACGTACGCACTGTATTGCCGTTGTCCTGCTTATACACGACTACGGCCTCGAATTGAACTTTCATAAAAAAGCGCGGAGCCTGAACTCCGCGCTAACTTATGAGTTTACTTTTATTTTTTAAAACGCTTTCTTCGGCTGCTCTTCCACAGGTTTATTACCACGCGCCAGGTTTTGCTGGTTGATCACATCATTTACCACTTTCACCGCCTGATCAAGATAAATATCCTGACGGAGGTTTTTCAGCCACTGATTGAAACGGTCTTGTTTGTTTTTGTCAGCCGCCCATTTATCAGCTTCTCCGGTCAACGGATCTACCGCAATCTCCTGCTTCAGCTTCATCAGCTTTTCAGTCTGCGATACCGTTTCACGAATCGCTTTCTGCTCTTTGCGGTATTTGTCCAGTTGCAACGAATATGTTTTGTCATTTTCCTTTGACAACCATTGTGTGTTACGCTGGATCATGCGGAAAGTACTGTCACGCTGCAGACGCTGCGCACTCAGTTGCTGAATCGTTTTCAGATCATATCCGCCGTTCCATCCTGTGTAGGGAGATTTGGATATTTCGTCCCAGGGCAATGCATTTTCATCGTCTTTCTCGCGCACCTTCAGATATTCATACTGGTCGGGAAGAACGATGTCAGAGCTTACACCACGCAATTGCGTGGAGCCGCCATTGATGCGATAGAATTTCTGCAGCGTCAGCTTCACACTTCCGAGTTCGGAGTTGGAGAAAGAGAAACCATTTTTATCGATACCGATGTTGCGCTGCACTGTACCTTTTCCATAGGTAGAAGTACTGCCGATGATCACACCGCGTCCATAGTCCTGGATCGCTGCGGCAAATATTTCAGAGGCCGAAGCACTGAATTCATTTACCATCACCGCCAACGGGCCGGAATAGAGTACACTCTTGTCTTTGTCCTTCAGCACACTTGGCTTGTTGTCTTTGTCTTTTACCTGCACGATTGGTCCTTCATCAATAAAGAGGCCGGCCATCTGCACAACGTCATACAGTGATCCTCCGCCATTGTTGCGCAGGTCTATCACGATACCGTCGACTTTTTCATCTTTCAGCTTTTGCACTTCACGTGCCACGTCGATGTAGCTGCGGCGTCCGTTAGGATCGTCGAAGTGTGCATAGAATTCGGGCAGATAAATATACCCAATCTTCGAATTGCCTTCTTTGACTACCGCACTGCGCGCATAGGTATCGAGGTCATTTTCGATCTTCTCGCGTTTCAGCGTTACGACTTTGATCGTTCCGTCTTTGCGTTTCAGTGTCAATGTTACTTCTGATCCTTCCTTGCCTCTGATCAGTTTGACGGCGTCTGTTACCAGATACCCGATCAGTTCAACGGGCTCGGCAGTCTTGCCTTGCGCCACTTTCATGATAACATCACCCACCTGGATTTCGCCGGATTTGAAGGCAGGGCTTCCTGTTACCACGCTGGTGATCTTGATCGTTCCTTCATCGTATTGCAGGGAAGCGCCGATACCGTAGAATGTACCGCTCATTTCTTCATCGAAATAACGCTTATCCACCGGAGGGAAAAATTCCGTATGCGGATCCATGATGGTGGTGATCGCATTTACAAAAATGCTGAACATATCATCATCACTGAATTTGAAACGATAACGTTCGAATACGCGGTCGGTGACCTTTTTGGTTTTCTCACGCGCTTCTTTTTCCAGTTCCGTGTCGTTCTTTACGGTAAACCCTTCGGTGCCTTTGTTTTTCTCGCGGGCATCGAGCAGGTCTACATAACGTTCAAGCGACATGAACTTTATTTTCTTGCGCCAGCGTTCCTGGCGTTCGGCTTCTGTTTTTGTATAGGAAATCTTCGCCGGGTCCATCTGCACTTCTTCATCTACATTGTAGTGAAAGGGTTGTGCCAGCAGAGCGGTTGCCATTTTGTTTGCTTCTTCCATACGTGTGCGGAATACTTTTCCCGCTTCCAGGAAAAATTCCACTTTGCCGCCTTTGATTTCTTCGTCGATGCTTTTACCATATTTCGCGCGCAGTGCATCTACATCACTTTGCAGGAAAAAGGTTTTTTCCGGATCGAGGCCGCTGATATATTTATCAAAAACCTTTTCCGAAAACTTATCATCGATGTCCTGGGGACTGAAATGAGCTTGTGTAAGCATTTCTCCCACCATTCGCAGGATTTCTTCATACTTGGTAGGTGGGTCGGAGGTGCCTGCGCCAATGGTACGGAAAGCGACAAAAAAACCGGCCACAATTAACAACAGCACAAAGGGTAGTCTCTTCATATTCGTCAAATATTTTACTGCAGATCGCATTACCAAAAATAACACAAAAACGATGGATTTCGTGTTTTCCCAACCTTTTAACAAGGGTTTTTGCCAAAAGGTTTTAACGCCGGTTATACGGTCTAACCAACTATTTTTTAATGGATTTTATTTTGGTTTAGTTTTTTTTCTATTTTTGCAGCCTGAAAAGATGGTGGCTATAGCTCAGTTGGTTAGAGCATCAGATTGTGGTTCTGAGGGTCGCCGGTTCGAACCCGGTTAGCCACCCCGATCAAAACCCCGGATATTGCAAAGTATTCGGGGTTTTTGTTGAAATATATATCCATGACTTATTTATTTCTGCTGGTTCCCCTTGTGTCGGCTTTTCTCGGATGGCTGTTCTGCCAGTGGGGACTTACCGTGCTGGTTCGTCAACTCGTTGCCAACCGTGTGTCGCTGGCCAATAAAGCCGGTCAGTTTGCTGCGCAGCGCCTGGAAGGCAGCCTCAACCTAGAAGAGAAGTTGGCGGATCCTTCCCTGCTCGATAATGCCATGCCCGTTATCGAACAGCATATCGATGAGTTCCTCAACGTCAAACTCAAAGAAGAGATGCCGATGATCAGCATGTTTATTGGCAACAAGACCACTGACAAACTCAAAGAAGTTTTCATCACGCAGCTCCGGCAGCTCTTCCCTACCATTATGGGGCAACTGGCCGGCAACCTGAAAGAACGCTTTAATGTGCAGTCGCTTGTGACCAAAGGACTTACCGATCAGCCCGCGGCCGAATTAAAAGCCAACATCACGAAAGCCCTTGCCGAACCGGCAGCACGTATCCGCATGGCAGGCCTGGTCGGCGGCCTGGCAATCGGTTTGATCAATGTGTTGCTTTTCTGGCTATTGGGTTGAGCCGCGTCCTGATTTCATCCGTTTTTTTGTCCACTCATCCTTTCATTTGGCCTGTTGGTCGATTGTCGGCCAGGCCGCAGCAGGTTCCGGTGCCTTTGCGCGTCTAATAGCCGGATTTTAACCAGTATATATCCACAACAATTGATACATGAAACAACTTCTGTTAACCTTTATTGCTCTTACACTCGCGGCAGCCGTTATGGCACAGGGGCCTGGTGGCGGCCGTCCCGGCGGCGGTCAGATGCCAACGGGGTCTTTCTACGGTAAAATCGTCGACTCGATCACCGGTAAACCCATCGACGCGGCTTCCGTACAACTGCTTCAGCAAAAATTCGATTCCGTCACCAAAACCCGCAGCGAAGTGATCGTAGGCGGTATGCTCACGCAGTCCAACGGCGACTTCCGCATCGAAGGTATTCCTGCGATGGGAAGATACAAGCTCACCATCTCAGCCATTGGTTTCAAAACTTCCGAACAAACCGTTGGTCTCGTTGACATGGCCGCCATGCAACGCATGCGCGCCAACAACCAGGATGTGAGCTCATTGTTCAGCCAGCTCGATAAAGACCTCGGTAATATCAAACTGAAAATAGACGAGCAGCTGCTCAACAACGTAACCGTTACCGGCTCCAAACCACTCGTTCAACTCGGCATCGACCGCAAGATCTACAACGTGGAAAAAGACCTGAGCGCTGCTGGCGGAACAGCAACAGACATTCTTAAAAATGTGCCGTCGCTCAATGTAGACATCGATGGAAACGTATTGCTGCGCAATGCCAGCCCGCAGATCTTTGTCGACGGGCGTCCTACCACATTAACATTAGAGCAGATTCCCGCCGATCAGATACAAAGCGTGGAAGTGATCACCAACCCTTCCGCCAAATTCGACGCATCAGGCGGCACGGCCGGTATCCTGAATATCGTCCTGAAAAAAGCCCGCCGCGTTGGCTACAATGGTAACATACGTGCCGGTGTAGACATGCGCGGACGTGTGAATGCCGGTGGCGATATCAACGTACGCCAGGGCAAGGTGAACGTATTTGCCAATGCCAACTTCGGTCAGCGTAAATCTATCTCCGATGGTACCACCGATCGTTCTACTTACCTGAGCACCGACACCACACTCATTCTTCGCCAGCACGACCGCAACATCAACCGCGGATTCTTTGCTTTCGGAAGAGTAGGCATGGATTATTTCCTCGATAACCGCAACACGTTTACCATATCCGGTACGGCAGTGCGCGGTCAGTTCAAAACAAATGTAAACAGCGATATTTTTGTCGACTCCTCTTTCCCCTCAGGCATTTCATCGGCTTATACAAAACGTTTGTCCAACAGCGAAGGCAACTTCCGCAACTTAGGTGGCGCTTTGAGCTACCTGCACAATTTTCCAAAGAGCGGACATCAGCTTACCGCCGACGTTAACGTAAACAAGAGCCGCAACAACAACGAGAACATTCTTAACAATGATATCTATGCAATCGCCGGCGGTCCTAAAACAGGATTGTATCGGCAGTTGCAAACAGGTAAAGGCACAAACGGACAGTTTACCATACAAACGGATTACACCAATCCGCTGACCGCTAACAGCAAAATGGAACTCGGTGCCCGGATGTCTCAACGCGATGTGAACAGCCGTAACGATATCGGCGTAATCAATCCGGATGGTTCCGTAACCGTGCTTCCTCCCCTTTCTTCCAATTATTCTTACACAGACAGGGTCTTTGCGGGTTATGGTACCTATAGTGGAAAAATGGGTGAACGTTTTGGTTACCAGCTTGGCCTGCGCCTGGAAAGCTCTGATTATAGCGGCACCGTATACACCAGTGTGCGCGATGGCAGTGCTTTCAAAGACACTTCCAGCACCTACAGCATCAGCTATCCGGTGAGCCTGTTCCCCAGCGTATTCCTTTCACAGAAACTGAACAACACGACAGACCTGCAACTGAACTACAGCCGCCGGATCAATCGTCCCAACTTTTTCCAGTTGTTTCCGTTTACCGATTACTCGGACTCACTCAACCTGAACAGGGGTAATCCGAATCTGCGTCCTGAATTCACCAATTCATTCGAACTGTCATATTCAAAGACATTACCGAAGAATAACAGTTTATTGATCTCTGCTTATTACAAACGCACAACAGATCTGATTACCCGTTATCAATCACGCGAGAAAAACCCGATCACTGATTCGCTGGTATTTGTGAATACTTATATCAATGCCAATTCAAGTTTTGTCGGTGGTCTTGAATTCATCGTAAAAAACAAAATCACCAAATGGTGGGATCTTACCACTAACCTGAACGTGTATACGTCGAAGATCAACATCGATGATGAAACGATCGCTACGGCAGGACAGATCTACAGTTGGTTCGCCAAAATCAATAACAGTTTCAAGCTGCCTTATAATTTCAGCATGCAGTTGACGGGCGATTACACATCACGTACCGTATTGGCGCCCGGCGGTTCATCCAGCAGTGGTGGCGGCGGTCGTATGGGCGGATTTGGCCAGGTGTCCAGCGGCAACGCACAGGGATATTCCAAACCCACTTATGGTGTGGACGCTGCGCTGAAATATGAATTCATGAAGAACAAAGTAGCCTCGCTCACGCTGAGTGCATCGGATATCTTCCGCACACGTGTGAGTGATATCTATACGATGTCTGAAAGTTTCGACCAGCATGTAGTGCGTGTTCGTGATCAGCAATTCTTCCGCCTGAACTTCTCTTATCGTTTCGGTAAATTCGATATGTCGCTGTTCAAAAGAAAGAATACACGCGGTGACCAGGAAAATATGCAAAACAGCATGCAGGGAGCGCAGTAAGGCATAAGGTTTAAGGCTTAAGGCCCGACACTTCGGGCTAAGGTTTTAGGTTATAAGTAATAAGTTTTAAGTAATAAGTTTTAAGTAATAAGTGTTGTCTAAGTCATGGTTCGTGTATACACGAACCATGCTTGTTGTAGAACCAGGACGGCCCATTCACCCATTGACTTATTGGAAAATAATCCCCTGCTTCGCGGGGGATTATTTTATTGACGATTGGCGATTCACGATTGACGATTCACGGTTGTTGTAGAACCAGGGCGGCCCACTCACCTATTGACTTATTGAAAAATAATCCCCTGCAAGGCAGGGGATTATTTTATTGACGATTGGCGATTCACGATTGACGATTCACGATTGCTTATCTTTGCCCCCTTTATGCAGCAACCGCTTCGCTTTGGAATAATCGGCTGTGGCAAGATCGCTCCCCGGCATGCCGCGCAGGCTGTCCTTCACGGACGGTTGACGGCCGTATGTGATATTATTCCGGAGCGTGCGCAGGCACTCGCGCAACCCTATAATGCGCAGGCTTTTTTTTCTGTAGATGAAATGCTGCAGGCCGGACTCTGTGATGTCATCGCGGTATGTTCCCCCAATGGATTACACAGCCCACACACCATTGCTGCACTGGAGGCCGGATGTCATGTGCTTTGCGAAAAGCCGCTGAGCATTTCCACTGCCGACGCCCTGCAAATGGAAAAAACGGCGATCGCGGCCGGCAGGAAATTATTCGTTGTAAAATCGACGAGGTACAATCCCGCACTGGCCGCCTTAAAAGAACTGATCCGCAACGGATCCCTGGGCGAACTGCTGAGTTTTCAGCTTACCTGCCTCTGGAACCGCCCCGCCGCTTATTATGCCAACAGTTGGAAAGGCCGGCTCGATATGGACGGGGGCACTTTGTTTACACAATTCAGCCACTATATCGACGCCCTGCTCTGGCTCACCGACGATGAACTTACCGCTGCAAGCGGATACCGCCGCAACCACTGTCACCAGGAAGAAATAGAATTTGAAGACGAAGGAATTGCCGCCGTACAACTTTCCAAAGGTGTATGGGGTGGCATCACCTGGTCGGTGAACAGCTTTCGCAAAAACATGGAAGTATCGCTGAGTCTATTGGGCACAAAAGGCAGCGTGCGCATCGGAGGCGAATACATGAATCGCGTGGAATATCAACTGCTGGAACAAGGATCACTCGATATTGCCGAAAGCGGCGGCCCGAATGATTACGGCGCTTACCAGGGTTCGATGAGCAACCATGATCATGTTTATCTCAACCTGGTAAAAGCGCTTGCCGACGGAGAACATCCTTTTGCCAATGCAAAAGATGGTATACGTACCGTCAGTGCCATCGAAACCATATATAAATCCCTTTCTTTACGTTGACCACCATTTTACGTTGAAAAAAATCTATTTCACCGTTACGAATGACCTCAGCTTTGACCAGCGCATGCACCGCATCTGTTCGGCGCTTGCATCGCATGGATACGAGGTAACCCTGGTTGGCCGTAAGTTGCCCACATCGCTTCCTTTAAAAGAACGGCAATTCGCTCAGAAAAGACTGCCCTGCTTTTTTAAGCGCGGCAAAGCGTTTTACGCAGAATACAATCTTCGTCTCTTCTTCTTTTTACTGTTCCGGCGAATGCATATCATCTGCGCCATCGACCTCGATACCATCGTTCCCTGTTTGCTGATATCGAAAATAAAACGTGCTCGACGCGTATATGATGCACATGAATTGTTTACGGAGTTGAAGGAAGTGGTAACTCGACCCCGCGTTCATAAAATGTGGACGAAGATTGAACGCTGGGCGGTACCACAATTCAAAAATGGTTATACGGTTTGTCAAAGTATTGCCGAAGAGTTCCAACGTCGATACGGCGTGCAATATGATGTAATAAGAAATGTGCCGGTGAAACGTGCATTGACGGATGCTCAGCTTCCCCCCTCGCCTTTCCTGCTTTATTCCGGTGCCGTTAATGAAGCCCGCGGATTTGAATACCTGATCCCGGCGTTGAAACATATTCGCCTGCCCCTGGTGGTTTGTGGCGATGGTAATTTTATGCCGCAGTTAAAAAAACTGATCACAGCGCATGGTGTGGAAGAAAAAGTAACCTTGCTCGGCATGCTGCCGCCCGATCAATTATGGGAAATCACCCGGCAGGCAACGATCGGCATCGGTATTGCCGAAAACGAGGGCCTGAATCAGTATTACGCACTTCCCAATAAATTTTTTGACTACATCCAGGCGGGTTTGCCGCAGGTGACAATGGATTTTCCTGAATACCGCCGCGTCAATAATGAATACGAGATAGCGGTGCTGATCGCCGACCTGAAAACAGACACGATTGCCGCCGCCCTGAACAATTTACAGGAAGACGTTGTTTTATATACTAAGCTGAAAGACAACTGCCTGAAAGCCAGAGAAGTGTTAAACTGGGAACAGGAGTCGAAAAAATTGCTAACCTTTTACGAAACATTGAGTTGACCACGTTGAAACGTTACCTACATATTGTGTGCCTGGACGTGCCGTTTCCTGCCGATTACGGCGGGGCGATTGATATGTTCAACCGGATCAAAGCCTTTCATAAACAGGGAATCGGTATTCATCTACATTATTTCTGCTACAATGACCGCGGCACCCCGAATGAGCTGAACCAATTCTGCGAATCCATCAGCGTGTACGACCGCAAGTCTTTGAAAGAAGGTTTCTCTTTTTCCCAACCCTTCATTGTCGGTTCGCGTGTCAACGATAAACTCATCAACAATCTTCAACAGGATCAGCATCCGATTTTAATAGAAGGCATTCATTGCACCGGCATTCTTCCGTTCCTGGATCTGTCTGTGCGCAAAGTGGTCGTGCGGGTACATAATGAAGAAAGTCTATATTACAAGGAACTCGCGCGCTCGTCTTTCAATCCGTTGAAGAAAATGTATTTCAGCCATGAAAGTCATTTGCTGAAGGAATATTCAAAGAAGTTGCCGCATGAACCGCTTTACGCCTGCATTACCGAATCCGATAAAGCTATTCTTCAGCAAAAATATGAGTTGCCGAATGTGCGGTTTATTCCCGCATTTCCAAGCTGGCAGGAAGTAACCGGTGAAGAAGGAATTGGTAATCTTTGTCTTTATCACGGCAATCTTTCTGTTCCGGAAAATGAGGAAGCCGCCTTGTGGTTATTGTGCCGCGTATTTACCAAGATCCGCGTACCATTGGTCATTGCGGGTAAAAAACCTTCGAAACGTTTACAAAAAGCTGCGCATCTCTGTCAGCATACCTGTCTTGTTTCCGATCCTACGGAAACGGAAATGAATGACCTGGTCAGGAAGGCCCATATTCATGTGCTCCCCAGTTTCAATAAAAACATTACGGGTATCCGTCTCAAATTATTGCATGCATTGTTCCAGGGACGCCATTGTGTGGTGAATGCACCGATGGTAGAAGGAACGGGGCTGGAACCGGCCTGTCATATCGGCTCCAATGCCAATGCCTTTGCCGCCATCATTGCACAGCTTTATCACCAGCCTTTTTCAGAGGAAGAAATCCGTTTGCGCAAATCGTTGCTGGCCCATACTTACGACAACGATCAGAATGCCAAATCGCTTATTCAATGGCTATGGTAGCATTGTCTATCACGCGGCCACGTTCGGTGCGGATCATGCGTGCCGGAAATTTCTGCACAACAATATAGTCATGCGTTGCCATTACCACGGCCGTATTGAAATCGCGTGATATATGGAACAACAGGTTCATGATCTCGTCGGAGGTTTCCGGATCGAGGTTTCCCGTCGGTTCGTCTGCGAGAATGAGTTTGGGTGAATTGAGCAATGCACGTGCGATATCGATACGCTGTTGCTCACCGCCGCTGAGCTCAAAAGGCATTTTGAAACCTTTCGCTTTCAGTCCGACCTTATCCAGTACGTCGGCAATTTTTTCATCCATCAGTTTATCGTCGGTCCAGCCGGTGGCGCGAAGCACAAACTTCAGGTTATCGTTTACATTCCGATCTGTGAGCAATTGGAAATCCTGGAAAACCACGCCCATTTTACGGCGCAGAAAAGGAACTTTTTTCCAATCGAGCTGGCGGAGCGAAAATCCGGCCACCGTACCTTCGCCTTCCTTCAGCAGCAGTTCACCGTACAGGGTTTTGAGCAAACTGGACTTACCCGAACCTGTTTTACCTACGAGATAAACGAATTCTCCCGCATTTACGCGGAGATTAACGTCCTGTAAGATCAGATTATCGCCCTGATAAATATTTACGTGCTGCAGATCAATGATAGCGTCGGCCATACGGTGATTATTATATAGTTGCAAAATAACGCATTCTTTCGCTTCAAAAAACCTAAATATCTGTCTCGGGCCTCCCGGGCCGATTTCGTACTTTTGTAAAACAATTTTTATCCATGGGTGAATTCTCTATAGGCGACGCTATGCAACTGTTCCTGAATAAAAGCCCCCTCAAGGGTGATATCCAGGCTATGCAGATACACGACGTATGGGAGGAAATCATGGGAAAAACCGTCGCCCGGTATACAGAGAAATTGCAGTTATTCGGAGGAAAACTCATCATTACCACCTCTGTGGCGCCGCTCAAGCAGGAATTACTTTATCAGCGGGAAAATATCATCCGCCGTGTAAATGAAGTGATGGGACGGAAAATGGTCACCGAAGTGATCATCCAGTGATCCCTTATTTTTCCTTACCAACATTGAACACCGCTTTTCCACTCACCACTCCGGCAGGACTCACCCCTTCTATTATTACCGTAAATGAACCGGGCAGGTCATTTGTATAGAAACTAAGCTCAGCCTCACCCTTTTCATTCGTGATCAATTGCGGGGACCAATAAATGGTGCTCAATACTTCCGGCTCGGGTGGACTGAACTGTGCGTAATCCGCCACGTAAAAAAGTTTGGAATAATAACGGCCTGCGATCTTGAGCAGAAACTGATTTTCCTGCTTTGCACTTTTGCATACATAAGTAACGCTTGAGCCGTTATTGAGGTAATAAGAGCCGCCATTCACCGGTACCGAACCTCCATAGGGGTGATTGGTACAATTGAGCACGTTGTACATGCACACGTAATCATTACAGCCGTCTTTGCCATGGTATACGCCTATATCGGGTCTCCTTTTTACAATCACATTTGTCAGTGTTTTGCCTTGTCCCAATGGTTCAGTGCCCGGATCTATCGTTCCAGCGCCGGGAATAAAGGGCGTTGTGTAGGATAATCGTGCTGCATTTTTATCCAGCGAATCCACCTCGTGATGCAGGATGATTTTATATTCCTCGTTCCGCTTGCCGTTAACCACCAGTCCCATCCTTCGGTCGGGTTCCAGAATGGTCATTTCATCCGGCACCACAAATTTTCCTTTATCATCTGTGCTCACAAAAAACAATCCGTTGTCGGTGATCACTGAAAGCTCTACCGGCAACGTTGCTCTTTTAACAAGCGGTTCCACAACGCCGGAAAGACCGAGTTGTTTTCCCTGCGCCATATTCCGCAAAGCCATATCTGGTTCCGGTAAATTATAGCGAGTCCAGCAACGCGTGAGTAAAAATTTCTCAAGTGTGGCAGCATCCCCTAACTCGGCCGGAAGCCGTGCGGAGATGATGCCGGCATTGATATAGCCCTGGAAATAATTGAAAGGAACGATATCCTGGAAGTATCCCGGCTGAATGCGTCTGAGCTGTACGGTTGCCGCGGAAAACAAGGTTTGTTGCGGTTTGCCATCCGGATTCGTGACATTGATTTTCACCTTCACCTTCGAGCGATGATGATAAGCAGTGGAATCCGTAACCACGGAGAGTTGCGGTTGCTGATAATAACCAACGATTATGGTACGTTCCGCCACCGGCCGGTCCTGGGCATCAAACATCGTTAACGTATAAAGTCCCTTCGGCATTTCTTTCTGCGGAATTTTTACCGTCAATGCTTTACTCGTTACTGTCAATGACCAGTATCCTTCTATATCACGGTAATTGTGCAGCAGCACTTTCACCTTTGCATCTGCCGTGCTGGCAATACGCAGTTGAATAGTGTCTTTGATCACGCCTTCGTGTACCTGGAGGGAATAGCCGTTTTTCTCCACCACCGGAAAAACATCTGCTAAAAGCGGGCGGCTTCCTGTAGCAGAAACCGTGTATTCTTTCCCCGACAATGGTGTGAAACGCAGTTCACCTATACCATCAGTACCGGTTTTGAGTTTACCAGCCGGTTGTCCGTCTGCCAGCAGGTTTGCATCAATGGCAACGGGGCGGCCGTCGATTCCGCGGGCTTCGAACAACAGCCTGGCAGGTTGTTCATTCAACAGGTTCCCTCCTTCTGCGTACCAGCGAATCCTTACAGGCGGCTGCATCCAGTTGATGGGTTGACGGTTGAAAGAAACAAGCGTATCCTTTTGAATGGTAGTTTCCACTTCATAACGGGTGGCGCCGGCCACGGGCATAAAAGCGATGGGCAATTCGCCGAAAGAGTTGATGAGAACCGAACCATTGACAATAGGTTTTTCATCTGCAAGAATGGTATAACGGGCAGTGGCGCCTTTGGCATAATAGTTATGCTCATTCGTTACGCGCAACATCAGGCGGCAGCTGTCGCCTGATGCCGGCCATGCAACAGCCTTTTCAAATGAAAGCGAGTGGGCACTCGTTTTTCTGCTGCGCAACTGTATCAACTGACGAAATACAACCGGATGTTGCTCCTGAGTAATCATATTGGTATACGCCACCAACTGGTAATCGCCGGTCTCCAATGTATCGGGAATAAAAAGATACCCTGCCCCCATTCCCTGGCTCATCACGAACTGTGACGACAACACCACTTTCTTCGATTGCCGGTGAGACAGAAAAACATACAACGTAGTATAATCGTTGAGCGAAAAAGGTGTTTGAAGCAGGTAAGCCGAAAACCAGATGTTTTCGTTGGAAACATACTGTGTTTTGTCTGTGTGCAGGTAGATCTGCGTATTATGAAAAAGGGCTGCGCTTTTTTCTACATAAGCATCCACAGCTGCGGGCAGCACGGTGTCCTGCGCATGTAGTCTATGACTGCTATAGAAAGCTATGAGGAAGAAGAAACATTGTATTGCCCTGTTCATTACTTGCATTTATCGTACTCTCACACGCGGATCAACCACACCGTACAGAATATCGGCCATGATATTTATCAGCGTAAAAAAAGCGGCAGACACCAGCACTGATCCCATTACTACGGGATAATCCAGTTTTTCCAGCGCATCCACCGTTACTTTACCAATACCTTGCCAGCCAAAAATATATTCAACAAAAAATGCGCCTGCCAGTAATTCGGCGAACCAACCCGTTACGGCTGTGATCACCGGATTGAGCGCATTGCGCAATGCATGTTTCCAGATAACGACTTTTTTCCCAAGGCCCTTTGCATAGGCCGTACGGATATAATCCTGATCGAGCACATCCAGCATGGCACTTCGCGTCAACTGCGTAATGATTGCCAGCGGACGAATGCCTAAGGTAATAGCAGGCAGTATCAGGTTTTGCAAACTCAGTCGCTTATGTCCGTCATTATCGATATAAAACCAGTTGCCGGATATATGCAATCCAGTCCAATCGCTGAGTACGAATCCGAAAATATACGCGATGATAATGCCCATGAAAAATGAGGGCGCCGATATGCCTATGATGCTGGAGAAAATGGCAGTAGTATCCCACCAGGTATTCTGCCGGACTGCGGCCAATACGCCCAACGGAATGCCGATCAGCACGGCGATGAACATGGCCGCTACGGCCAGTAATAAAGTACCGGGTAAAGCCTGCATGAGAATGCTCCATACATCGCGCTTGCTTTGATACGATGTGCGCAGATAAGGTACTTTGAAAGCGAGTTTGGTTTCGCCACCGATAAAAAAACCTTTGAGTTTTTTTCTGTTGATTTCTTCTGTAGAATGAATAGCGACGGGTGATACGTCATTTACGTAGTAGAGAAATTGTTTCCACCGCGGCTGATCAAGATACAGTTCTTTGCGGATGCTGGCCTGGGTGGCGGCATCGCCGCTTTGTCCCATCACGAGCCTGGAGGGATCGCCGAATCCCTGGAACAGGAAAAAAACCAGCGATACCACGCCTGCCAGAACGAGCAGGCTGTACAGGAATTTGCGGAGAATGTAACGTGCCAAGCAATGCAGTTTTTAAAATGAACAGCTTATTTCTTTTCCAGTAACGGAAGGGCCGAACTCATGTTGGGAGCAGCCCATTTTCCGAGGATCGTTCCTTTTTCCACCACATACAGGCAGGGATTGGTCCGGGCAGCGGTGCGTATGGCCGTGTTGTCACAGGTCAATACACTGGCGCCTTGCAACGGTGTTCCCTGAATGGCCTTTTCCAGATCCGCTCTTGTTCCTGTTACCAGATGCACGGGTACATTGGATTGCACAGCAGCTCTGTAAACAGGTTCAAATTTTTTCTGCCAGCCGGAAGCAGCGTCTTTGGCGGTCTGCACAAAAAGCAATACCACGCGTGGTTCGGCGAGGATGGCTTCTGTTGTATCAGCACCTGTTTCCGTATTGAGCACAAAATCTTTGATCGGGGGATGATTGTTGATGCCCGCGCGGATCAGTTTGTCTTCGCGGTCTACATACGTATAAAGAGAATCACTGAAATCGGCGGGGAAGTTTTCGGCGGTAAAACGCACTTCTTCGTTTCCTTTTTTATAAACAAAAAGAATAACTGAACTGTCGGGTATGGCGTTGGCCGGTACTTTGCGCAGATCGGTGATGTTGTTGCCTTTTTTATAAGGAAGGCAATCCACCACCGGCAGGTAGCGTAAGGTATACCATTGGAAACCGAAACTGAAGATGATCACCAGCACCATCAGGATGGTGTTGAGTTTGGCTGCAAACAAAGGTTGGATGTATTTGCGCTGCCAGCAGATAAATGCGATCAGTACGGTTAAGGCTACGTCTTTCAGGAAAGAGGTGCGTGAACTGATAGGAAGACAATCACCGAAGCAGCCGCAATTGGTAGGTTTGCCCGTGATGAATGTATACCCGGTGAGGAAAGTAAAGAAAACAATCAGTGCAAGCAGCAGCCAGCTAAACAGGCGGATACGCCAGCCAAGCAGCAGTGCAAAACCCGCGATGATCTCAAATGCATTCATGATTACGGAGGAGGCTAATGTGGTGGGATCCAGCCTGGACACGCCCCATACTTCGAAAAACTCCTGCATCTTATAGCTCAGGCCCAGCGGGTCGTTGGCTTTTACCAATCCGGAGAAAATAAACAGTACCCCTACAATGATCCTTACAAGGTTCGTCGTCAATTTCATCATCGAAGTTTTTATGCGGCCGGTCTTTAGTTCTCTCCCTGCAGGATCAGGGCAAACACCGCGTAGTTGAGAATATCCTGGTAATTGGCATCCAGCCCTTCACTGACCAGCGTCTGGCCTTTGTTGGACAATATCTGCCGCATACGATGCAGTTTCATCAGTATCAGGTCTACAAAACTCTCCTGGCTCATCTGGCGCCAGGCTTCACCATAATCATGGTTTTTGTCGTTCATCAGTTGTTGCGTGTCTGCTACTTTTTGTTCGTAGAGCGCAGCAACCGTGTCCGCATCGAGGTCTTCGGGATCGTTGTCTGTCAGTTGCAATTGGATAAGCCCGATCACTGCATAATTGATGATGCCGCGGAATTCGCCGGGGATATCATCGCCGATGCGTTGTTCTGTTTTTTCCTGCAAGGTGCGGATGCGTTGCGCTTTGATGTAAATCTGATCAACGATGGAGATGGTACGGAGCACACGCCAGGCCGTGCCGTAGTCTTTGTTTTTCTTCAGAAATAAATCCCTGCATTCGTGAACGACCGCTTCGTATTGCTGATTCGTGATTGTCATGTTCGTTAAAAAGCCCTTCGGGCGATGATGTGGGAGAAACGGACGTCCGCAATTCCCGAAAAGTTATCTTCGTTCAAAAATAACAAACAAATCCCGATGTTTACCCTCAACTGCAAAGGAAGATTACTGGCATTTGACAGGCCGCTGATCATGGGCATCATCAATACCACGCCGGATTCGTTTTATCAGGGCAGCCGGCACGGGGAAACGGATGAAGTATTGCGCACAGCGGAGCAAATGATAAAGTCCGGTGCCGCGATAATCGACATCGGTGGGCAAAGCACGCGCCCGGGAAGCCGCTGGCTTGGCGCGGAGGAAGAACTTTCCCGCGTGTTGCCATCGATCGAAGCGATCAGCAGACGGTTTCCGGAGATTGTTATTTCCATCGATACTTTCCACGCGCTGGTAGCAGGGCGTGCAGTAGAAGCTGGTGCTTCGATCGTGAATGATATCAGCGCGGGTTCAATGGATGAAGCACTGATTAAAACCGTAGCGGAATTGCAGGTACCTTATGTGTTAATGCACATGCAGGGAACGCCGCGCGACATGCAGCAGGCACCGCAATACGAAAATGTAGTGACCGAGGTATTTGATTTTCTGGCGCAGAAAATAGTGGAGTTGCGCGAAGCAGGCGTGCATGATATCCTAATAGATCCGGGCTTTGGATTTGGCAAAACGATCGATCATAATTTTCAGCTGCTGCGCAAGCTGGAGGTCTTTACATCTATGGGGATGCCTTTACTGGCGGGGCTTTCACGCAAATCAACCATCTACAAAACGCTTGGCACAACCGCCGAAGAAGCCGTGAATGGCACAACTGTCCTCAACACAATTGCTTTACAAAAGGGCGCCGCTGTTCTTCGTGTACATGATGTGAAAGAAGCGCAGGAATGCGTGTTGTTGCTCGAACGATACAACCACGCATAAAAAAGGGGCAACTTACATTGCCCCTTCACAGTCAATAAGACTTTGTAATCAGACTTGCCTTAACAGGCGTGGTTTTTCAATAGAAATGGAGCATTCGTTAGCTACAGGATTTTGTGGTGTTTTTGGTGGTGATAAGGTGGCGGTTAGTCTTCGCAAGGGTAAATTGGATGTTGGACTAAAAACGGGGCCAATTCAATTCGCAGGGTAGGAAAATAAAAAACCGTCCCAGTATATCGGGACGGTTACAAAGATGTGGTTTTCTTGTTTTGTTAGATCGATTTCATCCAAAACAATTTGTTCACAGCCGTGGATAATTATTGCTGAGGAGGTGTATCGCCAGCTCTTACGGTGATCACTTCGATATCGAAGACCAGCGCATCCCAGGGCTTAAAAGGAGAACCCGGAGGAGGATTTTTTCCATACGCCAGATAACCGGGGATATAAATAGTGCCTTTACCGCCTTGTTTGAATAAACGGATACCATCATCCATGCCGGCGATGGCGCCTTGTGAACCTACCTGCATGGCAAACTGGCTGGCCTGGAAAACGCTGTCGGTAGATAAAGTACGTCCTTCATATTTGATCTCCACCACTTTCCCGTCTGCGATCTGTTCGCCTGTACCGGGATTGGTGATGGTTACGAAAGTTCCTTTGGGTGTTTGAACAGCTTTTGCGCCCTTGCGCGCGATGTAGTCCTGCACTTCTTTGATCTGGCGTGCTTTTTCACCTGACTTTTCGATTTCAGCGAGTTCTTTCAGACGTTCTTCGTCCGCTTTCTTTTGTGCTTCCGCTTGTTCCTTCTGTGCTTTCTCCATCATCTTGCGGCGCTCTTCCTGCTGGCGGGGAGCATCTTTTGCCATTTCAGCATCATAGTCCTTACGGGCAAGACTGTCGTCGGTATACACTTCCGTGATGCGGATAGCCACCGTGATACGGTCACCCTTTTTAGCCGTTGGAGGAAGCTGATCGCTGAGCCCTTTCTTCATCAGGGTGTCGATCAATTGTACCACCACTGCACTGTCGCCTTTTTTCAGCAGGGGCATGATCTCGGCGATGCTGTATTCGTTGTTGACGGGATCTTCGGCATATTTAATGAAACCGGGCATTTTACCAATGCTGTTGTACATCACCGAATCATTGTATTTGGTGAGCACATTAAATTTTACCACGTTACCGGAACGGATCGTCGAATCTTTACCGGAAGACGGGAAAATTTTGTAGAGCAGACCGCTCTTGGTCTTTTTATAGCTGACCGAGTTACAGGCAGCGAATAAAACCGCTGCAGCGAGCACAAAGGATAAACCCTTTAAGCGTTTCATGTTTGTTTTTTTAGAATTGATTTATTGCAAAAGATCGTAGTTCTCTCTCATTACTTCTTTGAAGCGGGCAACGGTATCATTCAATGATTCTTTGGAGTGTCCGCCGGCAGCATTGTAGTGCCCTCCGCCATTGAAATATTTACGGGCGAATGTGTTGCAGTCAAAGTCGCCTTTGCTGCGGAAGCTCCATTTGCGTTCCTCATCGCGATCGATCACCAGCGCCACGAGTTTAATACCCTGGATGGATTGCGGGAAATTAACCAGTCCGTCCGTATCGCCTGTTTTTACCTGGTAACGCAGGAGGTCTGCTTTGGTAATAGCGATAAGTGCCGTATTGAATTCGTAGAAAATCTCCATGCGGTGCAGCAGTATATGACCGATAAAGCGCAGGCGGTTTTCCAGGAAATTATTGAACAGGTTGTCGTGCACCGTGGCGTGATCGAGCCCTTTGGCTTTAAGATCGGCCACCATTCTGTGAACGCCTTCGGTAACCGAAGCGAAGCGGAAGGAACCGGTATCCGTAACCACGCCGGCATAGAGGCATTCGGCCACCTGCAGGGTGATCTTGTCGCCATGGCCTGAAGCAGTGATCAGGTCGAACACCATTTCGCAGGTAGAGCTCTTGCGCGTGTCGCTGACGCCGTAATCGAATGACGGGGCGTCGGGCTCCTGGTGGTGATCGATGAGCACCTTTATGCAGTTCATTGCTTTGAGGTGATCGGCCATCGTTTTGGTGCGGTAGAAAATGTTGAAATCGAGACAGAACAGCCATTCTGCTTCGTCGAGTGCGGCCGAAGCCTTTTCTTTTTCCGCTTCGTAGTTGAGCACAGCATCGCAGCCGGGCATCCAATTGAGCCAGCGCGCCCAATTGGTGGGCGAAATGACGGTCACCTGGTGTCCGAACTGAATGAGAAAATTAGCCAGTCCCAGCGACGAGCCCATGGCATCGGCGTCGGGTTTCTGGTGCATCGTAATCACTACTTTGCGGGCGGGGCCGGCCAGTTGGCCATATATTTCTGAAACAGGCTTCATAAAACGGTTGCGAAGATAAGGTGTTTGGGCCATTGCATACGGGCCTCGTACGGTTCTGGTGCGGAGCGGGGAAAATAATCGGTGCCGGCTGGACGTGTACGGCAAACTTATCCTACCTTTGCGGCCCAAAAACAAACAAAAAATGAGCAACCGCACATTTACCATGATCAAGCCCGACGCCGTAAAAAACGGGCATAGCGGCGCAATTATCGATCGCTTTATCAAAGAAGGTTTCCGCATTGTAGCGTTGAAACTGACCAAACTGTCTGCTGAAAAAGCAGGTGAGTTCTACGCCGTTCACAAAGAGCGTCCTTTCTACGGAGAGTTGGTAGAGTTCATGAGCAGCGGTCCGATTTACGCAGCAATCCTGGAAAAAGACAATGCAGTTGCCGGTTTCCGCGAGCTGATCGGTGCTACCAATCCTGCGCAGGCGGCCGAAGGCACGATCCGCAAATTGTATGCAACTTCTCTTGGTGAGAATGCCGTTCACGGAAGCGACAGCGACGAGAACGCGAAGATCGAAGGCGACTTCTTCTTCAGCGGTCTGGAGCAATTCTAAGACTTCTTTTGTATGATATTAAAAAAGCGCCTTTAAAGGCGCTTTTTTAGTTATACGTTTTAAGTAGTAAGTTATAAGTACAACAGCTATTCACTATTGACTATTCACTATTTACACCTCCCGCCAGGCGGGCACATTTCCTCAAATCGTCGTTCCGGCCACCACAGTATTGTCAAGCGGCTCAACGGTATACCCGGCTTTGCGGAGCAGGTTGATCACTCCTTCGGAACCAGGCAGGTGCCCCGCTCCTACGGCGATCAGTAATGTTTTACCGGGCAGCAACGTTTTCAGTTTTTCCACCCAGTTGCGGTTGCGCTTGAATAACAATATTTCAGTGAACTCGGTAAGTCCCACTTCCGATTTCAACATCAACTGTTCAAGTTTTTTCAAATCCTGCTCACGGTAGGCCGACATCAACTCGTCTAGCTCCTTGTTATCTCCGTCGCCCGCTTCTACTTTTTTGATATAGGCCACCAGTTGTTCGGCCTGTTGCTTATAAGGAATCTGGTCGAGAATGCTTAACTGATAAGACATCGATTCCAGCCCCTGGATCGTTTTTTTCTTTCCCTTGGCTTTTTCCATGAGAATCTGTTCCATCATAGCCGTTTTGCCACAAGGCAGGGATGATTCGCTGATCACGGATGCCGCTAGCATTGGCTTATATCCTTCCAGCATGGAAAACGGAAGCATCCCTCCTTTTTTATCGAAGTATTCTCTAACCGTCACGTAATCGGCTTCACTCAACAGGTCTTTCAATGTGGTATCGCCTTTCATTTTCATCTGCTTCATGGACTGCATCATTTCCAGCATATTGTCGAGGTCCACTTCAAAATAAACCTCGTCAACACGACCGATCAGTTTTTCCATATTACCGCTGATGCCAGCATCGTCTTTGCATAAGAGGTGAATGGTGCCGAAGATGTAAGAGGGCTGTTTCAGATCCTTACCGCTGATACGCCAGAGCAGGGTATTGTCAGACTCAGCTTTCTTGATATCGGGTTGTGCACAGCCCAATAAGGTGGCAAAACTCAACAGGAAGCTGGCGCTTAATTTTCTCATCATGATTATTTAGGATAACAATTTACTTAAAAAATAAAGGATGGGTTGTTAATAAAACACTTCCTGCCAGTAACGCATGAAATGCGTTCCCCATTTCACTTTTAGTTCATCCGCCGCGACAGGCCAACCCAGTGCCTGCTTTACTGCCAGTACAGGCAGGTTTACGCCCGCACCCAACGCCGCAACAATCGTTCCCTGCACACGGGGATTCACTTCCAGTAACAAAGGCTGCCCCTTGACCGAACGTCTTACCTGTATGCCAATATTGCCATGCAGCCCAAGCATCCGGATAATGCCGGTGCAATAGTCTATTATTTCTTCGTCCTGCACAAACGTGCCACTGACGCTGATGCCGTTGATCATTTTGCTGCGCAAACGAGGTATGGCAATAACGGTTTCGCCGTGATTCGCGAGGCAATCCACTGAATATTCTTCACCCGGAAGAAACTCAGCAACCAGTAGCGGTGGAAACGGTTTTAACTGCAGCAGGCGTTGCGCTTCGGACAAAGTGATGTGAACACCCGAAGGTTTTTGATGGAACAACCAGTCGGCCTCGTCGACCGATGCATCGAGTATGCGAAAACCACGACTGCCATTTCCCTGGCATGGTTTAAAGCAAACCGGACGCTCGGGATAACCCAATTCGTTAACGGCGTTATTAAACTCTTCTATGGTATGCACGATGCGGAAGGCTGGCACGGGCAATCCCTGCATTTGTAAAGCGCGGTATAGATTTCCTTTATCATTGGCCAGTTCCAATGAGTTTACCGGCGATACCAATATTTCTGTTCCATGCATTTTGAAGAGATCGGCAAAACCAGCAAGCGTCATCAGCTCCCGTGTCACGAGCGGCATGACTACCTGGATATTTCTGGCGCGGCAAAGCGAAAGCATTTGCGGGATATAATCCGTATCCGCTGCTACGGGGATCAATTCGAACTGATCGTGCAAGTGCCGCGATACGGCATCAGGCGATGCATCTGCTGTCCATATCCTGAATGCGGGGCATTGTTTCAGGCAATGCAAAATACCGGCGGCACCGGGAGCGCCGCCACCCGTCATGAGAATATTGATCGTTGCAGATTGATCCGTCATATAAGCTGATTAAGCATTGGCCACTGCTTCGAGACCATACTGCTGATCTTTGTATTTCAGTGATGGCGAAGCAATGAATGGCCCGATATTCAACTGTTCCCATTTTGCATCAACCGCTTCAATCGTTGCTTCATCTGCTACGATGATATTGGGCCAATCGCGCTGGAAATCGTCCAGTTCTTTGGTTTTCAACGTGCCGTCCAGTCCCATACAGGCCACGGTTTTTCCCGGTACGCGGGTTGATGGACGTTCGTGCACCACGCTATCACGCCGGGGATCGAGGTTATTACAAAATCTCCACAGTGAAGTAGCGAGATCATTTGCATTAACGGTATGTTCTACATAGAGAATCATCTTCACCCCTTCCGTTTCCGGAAGACCGGCAAGTTGTGCATGCAGTTCGCGCACATGCCCGCGGCGTTCTTTTTTTATTCCTACAATCAGGCAGGGAATATCCTGTGCCAGCAATGAGGTATTGACCGATTTTATTTCCTTGAACATTTCGAGCCATTGTGCTCCATCTATGGTTATTTTATCCGGCGATGGTGCAACATGGTCGTTGATTTCTTCAGTTGTTTTCTTTGTACCATCGATGCACATTTTACCGCCGAAGCCCAGTTTGCTGCAGCTATGGTCAAGTACATCCATTGGCCCTTGTGAAAAATAAACATCCATGGATGGATCGAGGTTGCGGAATACATATCGTGCGAGTTCGCCATAATTGGTAATGGAAACGCCCTTGTCGGCGATCACCAATATTTTATTGAACATCATCTGTCCGGCGCCCCACATGGCATTCATCACTTTCTGTCCCTGCCCTGCATAATCTTTCTGGATCTGCGCGATCACGAGGTTATGGAAGACACCTTCAACCGGCATATCCATGTCTGTGATCTCGGGAATCATCGTCATTTTTATCGGTGCAAGGAAAATGCGTTCGGTAGCCTTACCCAGCCAGGCATCTTCCTGTGGAGGAATGCCAACGATGGTAGCGGGATACACCGGATTTTTTTTATGTGTGATGGCGGTGATATGAAAACGCGGATACCAGTCCGGCAGTGAATAATAACCGGTGTGGTCGCCAAAAGGCCCTTCCCAGATGAGTTCATCATTGGGATCAACGTATCCTTCAATCACGAAGTCGGCATCGGCAGGCACTTCGATATCGGGCTGACTGATACATTTTACCAGTTCTACTTTCTTTTTACGCAGAAAACCGGCGAGCATGTATTCATCAACGTTGTCGGGCAACGGTGCGGTAGCGGAATAAGCATAAGCAGGGTCTCCGCCCAATGCCACAGCTACAGGCATGCGTTTGTTGAGTTTTTTATATTCGGCGAAATGGCGTGCCGACACCTTGTGTTTATGCCAGTGCATACCGGTAAGCGTCGGGCCAAACACCTGCATCCGGTACATACCTACGTTGCGCGTTTTGGTCAGCGGATCGCGGGTATGGATCACGGGCAGCGTAACAAACGGGCCGCCGTCTTTGGGCCAGCAGGTGATCACCGGAAGTTTGGTGATATCGGGTTGCGCCATTACTACTTCCTGACAGGCGCCTCTGCCTTTTATTACTTTGGGCATCCAGGAGGCGAATTGCCCGAGCTTGGGAAGCAGTCTCAGTTTATCAAGAATGCTTTCCTTGGGAGAAGCCAGTAATTTGAAAAGTCCTTCAATATCGGCGGCTACGTCATCAAGATGATTGACACCGAGTGCCATGCACATGCGTTTGTCGCTGCCGTATGCGTTCATCAGCACGGGAAAATCGTAGCCTGTATTTTCGAATAACAGTGCTTTTCCTCCACCTGGTTCCTTGCTCACGCGATCGGTTATTTCTGCGATCTCGAGCTTCGGATCAACATAAGTTTTGATACGTATCAATTCTCCTGCCTGTTCAAGTGCGTCGATAAAAGCCTGCTGATCTTTGTATGCCATAATAGACGCAAAGGTACGTGGAGATAATTTGATCCCGAGGCTTCGGGATTTGATAATTTTGAGAATTGCGGGGAATGCAGGTTGAGGCAACCTGAGAGTTCCCGATATTTCCCTTGAGGCCGAAGTATCGGCCTAACCAAGAGCACTCGTCAATCGTGAGGTGTCGACAGGAACCAGCGAGATTTTAAACCCTGTCAATCCGACATCACGCCCTTGTTGGTCTCCCGACGCCTTGTTGGTCGGGAGACCAACAAGGGCGCTAACTTATACCTCACGCCGCCTTTACGTTTAAAAATGAAAAGAAACTCCTGGGCATAAACGTTCCTAACAGCTGTGGTGTCGTTCACCAACCAGCGTCAATTTCAAGCAAAGGACTACTTAAGGCTGTTAAACCTTACACCTTACGCCTTAAACCTTCTCAAAGCGGTACGGTCGGACAGCCATAACGGCTTCTGCGGCCACCGCCACCTCCGTTACCAAAACGATAAGTCAGGTGCAGGCCCATCGTATAATACCAGTCATTGCTTTTGGGGCTTCCCCGTTGAAGATCTTTGGCGGGATAATCCGGGTTGCCGCCGGGCAGTTCGTCGCCGCGGTACGACATATCGACGGCCAGTTGTCCGCGAGCTGTCAGCAGGTCGGTGGCGTCGATGTAATTCTTGCTTACGTCATCGAGATAATCGGTGAACAGCTTACGCATATTCAGTTCCAGACCAACACGCAGATTCTCCGTAATGGCATATTTAACGCCGCCACCGAACGGAATATTGAGTTGGGTAAGACTGTAAGGTTTTCTGTCAGGATACCCTTCAAGGCCCTGCCCTTCCGTACTGAGCGGTTTGAGGTATACTTTTTCTCCGGAAGTTGTATAAGCGTAGGGGTTGAAACGAAAAACGCCAAGCCCCGCAAATACATAAGGTGAAAAACGGTTTTCGTTCAGATTGAAGAGATAATACTCTCCAACAAGGCTGAATTCAGCCAGGGACGTCTCAAAAGACAGGTTGCGGGCAACGAGGTCGGGTTTGGAACTGAAACGATCCGCACCGCCGACTACCGCGTAGGTAAATCCTGCTCTGAGCATCAGTTTATCGGTTAATTCGTAGTTGCCGGTAAGCCCGACAGCGCCGTTGGTTGTTTTCCGGGGAAAAATCTTCTCCGTCAGATCGCCGTTGTAGGCCGCTGCTCCACCAAATAATCCCAGGTGAAAACGCTGGGCGTCAGCAAAATGTCCAAGCAAAAGAAGCCCGAACACCAGGAAACCGGATTTACGCATAACTAAGTTTGATTACGCAAATAGCAAATTTAAGGCCGGGATGATAGGGCATTGCGGTTTTCCCCCGCGGAGCGCGGTATAAGCGATCCCGGGAGCGGAAGAGATCGGACTATCGTTCGTAAAGACCGGTATAGGTGATACCGAGGCCGGGGCCCTGGCCATATGTGACCACGCCCTGGTCATAAACCAGACCGGTGGCTACGTCTTCGTCCTGCAACAGTGGTCCGTCCATGTCTACATGATCGATATAAGGAAGCAAATGTGCGATGGCTGCCGAACCAACGGTGGATTCGTTCATGCTGCCTACCATAACCGACAGCTCCAGTTCTCGCGCCTGGCGGATCATGCGGAGTGCAGGCGTAAGGCCGCTGCATTTGGTCAATTTGATATTGATCCCGTGAAAATGATCTTTACAACGTGCAACGTCTGATTCGAACACACATGATTCGTCTGCATAGAGCGGCAATGAAGATTCCCTGTAAAGTACTTTCATGCCTTCCCAGTTGTCTTTAGCCAATGGTTGTTCAACGAACTCCACACCCAGCTCGCTGAGTTGCGGCATGAGCTTGAGTGCTGTTTCCAAATCCCATCCGGCATTGGCATCTACACGGATAACGGCATCCGTTTTCTCACGCAATGCTTTTACGATCGCGATATCATCGGCTGTGCCTACTTTTACTTTATAGATCGGCCAGGGTTTCTCCTCCATCTTGGCAACCATCTTTTCTACGGAGTCGATACCAATGGTAAAATCGCAGAGAGGTAACGGCTTATCCAAAGGAGCCAACTCTGCTTTGAACAGTTCATCCAGGCGGCTGTTTTTGAATTTTCCATACATATCCCACGCGGCAATATCGAGTGCACACACGAGGAAAGGGTTTTGCGGCAGCAGATGATGGAGATAATGCCAGTAACGGGAAGGTTCGGTAAAGGCAAACTTTTCGATAAACATTTTCTTTGCCTGTATATCGGCGATCATCTTGTCTACCGTGATATCATAATAGGTAATAGCGGGCGCTTCACCGTAACCGGTGATGCCCAGATGTTCTAACGCAACGATCAGCGTGGGCTGATGCGTTTTGGTTCCTTTTGAAATGGTAAAAGGATGATGAAAACGAAGATCGAACGAATTATAATGGAGTTTCATGCGTGCGTAAATTGTGCCGTGAAATTAGGCAAATGCAATCAACACACCTTGGTTTTTCCACGTTTAACGTCCGCTGTTTTTCACGTATTCTTTCAATTCTTCATTGAAAGCATCTTCGTTCAGCAGATCTTCCAGTTTTATATGCATTCTGTATCTCCAGTAATGTTGCGGTACGGCGGGATTGTTGATCCGCTCTTCCTGCGGGTTTTCGCGGCGCAGTGTATCGCTCATTCCGAGAAGATCCTGTAACTGGAAAATGCTCCACATGGCTGGTGAATAAAGATGTTGCAGCACGATGGCACGGTTCACCCATGCTTCGCAATAAAAAGGCGCATCACCCCATTGGCCCAGCACGTGGTTATAGAAGTTCTGTGTACGTTCACGATTTTCCTCCCACCAGGCACGTACAGTACTCATGTCGTGTGTGGAAGGCGTGATGACAGATAAATAAGGTGCTTCGGAGGGAATGAAAAACGGCTTCGACGGATCTTTCGGCATACGCTGGATTTCGAGACTGAGGATGCCCAGTTCCTTCATCACTTCCGGTACGCTGTGCGGCACCATTCCCAAATCTTCGCCGCAGATCAGCATGTTTGTCGCAGCCTTGAGGTAAGGAAGTTTTTGCATCGCTTCCTTTTTCCAGAAATCATCCTGCCGGTGATAGAAATAATTGATGTACAGTTCGCGCAGTTTCTGCTGCACATGTGGTATCAGGAAGCGGTAAGACCAGGTCGATTCCATTGAAATGCGGAAATGATAAGACAGGCCATTGCTGCCTTCTTCTTCAAACAGAATCACGTTGGCCACGAGTTCGTATAAACCGAATTTGATCTTTTCCTGTTCCGGGGAAGCAATGGCGGTGAAATGTGCTTCCACTTTTTTCTGCGTATCAAACTCAGGTAACAGATCATAACCGCCATGTGTATTGGGGGTCAGGTAATGCTGGCGCACCGTATCTGCATCGTCGCCGAATATTTCATGCAGCACCGTATCATTTACAAAAGGGCGGCAGAAACGCTCTTTCTCAAACCAGATACCGTTCTCGCCAAATTCGGTATAATGAACGGGAATACAGGGAACGAAATGTCCGAGAATTCCCTGCACGGCATGTGCAGGAATACTCCAGATACGGAAAAACCCGAGTATGTGATCGATGCGGAACGTATCGAAGTACTCGCTCATTTGTTCGAAACGTTTCTTCCACCAATCAAACCCGTCTTCCTGCATCTTTTTCCAGTTGTAGGTCGGGAATCCCCAGTTCTGGCCTACTACGGTAAAATCATCTGGTGGCGCGCCTGCCTGCTGATCCATGTTGTAAAGTTCGGGAGCCACCCAGGCATCGCTGCCATAGCGGTAAATACCAATAGGAATATCACCTTTGAGCACCACACCATGGCGATGCGCGTAATCCGCCGCTTCTTTGAGTTGGAGGTGCAGATGATATTGTATAAAGCAATACAATCCTGCCTCGCGTGCTGCGGCAGCGCGTGAAGTCATGAATTTTTCAATTTCCTGGCGATTGAACACACTGTTTGTTTTCCAGGATTCAAAACGTGAGGTATCGTATTTGTCGCGGTAATAACAAAAAGCAGCATAAGGCAACAGCCAATGACGATTACGTTCGAGGAAAACTTTGTACTCTTCCGATTCGAGGCACTCCTTGCCCATCTCCAGGTACAATTCTTTGAGCATTGCCATTTTAAAACGCATCACTTCTTCATAATCCACTTCCGGAAGATCGTTGAGTTGTTTTTGTTTTTTGCGCAATGCCGCTACCTGTGCAGCATACTTTTTACCCGCAACTTTTGACAGGTTTATGTACAAAGGATGCAGCGCAAAAGCGGAAATCGCTGCATACGGATACGAATCAACCCAGGTGTGCGTAGCCACCGTATCGTTGACCGGCAGCAACTGAATAAGCCGAAGCCCTGTTTTTCTTGCCCAGTCGACAAGCAATTTAATATCGGAAAACTCACCTACACCAAAGCTGTGTTTGCTGCGGAGACTGAATACAGGGATCGCAACGCCGGCTCCTTTCCAGGTATTATTGGGTAAAGCAATGAAGCCGTCATGAATAACTGTTTGCGTTGCTTCCGGTGCAGCGAAAGGTAACATACGGTTATCACCGTCTTCATAACGGATAAATGTTTTTTCGTGCGTATCATAAACGCCATACTTATAAACGAGCGGGAAGGTTGCGTTGGAAAGATCAACACCGATCGTCCACCAATCTCCCTCTGCTGTCAGCAATACCGGGTTTTCGGTATTCCAGTGTCCCAAATCATCTGCGCCACCACAAATACAAACGGCTTCGTGTTTTCCCAGCAAGGGTGCTTTTATCTTGAAGAGATGGGTGAAGCTGTTTTTCTTGCGTGAACGGGCGGTTCTTTTGTGCTGCGGCAATAATACTTCCTTGAAAGGAGTGGTATAAAAAGCGTTCTCAAACTCGCCGGCATGATTCCACGTATCGGTCAGGATTACTTCGTGAATATCTTTGGAAGGAGCATCAAGTACACGGTCATTGCCCCATTCTGCCACGCGTGCGCCCTCTTTATTCTGGAAATAATATTTGTACTGCAGGGCCGTTTTCAGGTCTTTGCGATCGATGGTGATCTCCGCTTTCCAGCATTCTTCGTTGAGATATTCCATGGCAACCGCCTTCTCCGGCTGATCCGATCCAAGTGACGGGTGATTACCCCCAAGCCAAAGGCTTTCTCCAAATTCTGTGTGGAACCGTATATAAAACTGAAGCTTCATCGCAATCGTTGATGCTATTAAAAGATTATTGTGTGAAAAAGACACATTTATGCGAATGTAAATAAAATTTACTGCACTGCCTTTTTGAAGTGAAGCAAAGATAAGCGGAATCATAGCACCCCGCTGTCAGGTTACACGAGCGGCATTTTGCTTCTTCTGCTATTTTTCTTTGCTTTTTTAACCGCAGGGCTTATTTTTGCGAAAACAAATAAGCATGGAACAGACGAAAAAATACAAAGGACTGTACTGGTTAATTTTCTTTGCATCAACGGCAGCCCTGTTGTTTGCGATTTATGCTCACTGGGAGTGGCTGACGCTGATCCTGCCGTTCCAGACCACCTCGTTTGTTAAGGCCATGGACATCATGTAATCATTCTTTTCCTACTATAGAGCCATCCGGATGTTTCATCGGGATGGCTTTTTTATTTAAAGACTGTCTCCATATTCATGCCGTACCACGGAGGCCGTAACCAGCAGTTGTCCCGTATGACGGGTAGTATGTTCCGCCGCATGAAACAGCAGTCCGATCACCGTCGACGGAACCTGCTGCCGCCCTACACCGCGAATGTCCGTTAGTGTTTGTTCATCCACACCCGCGAGATAAGCCAGTGACTTTTCTACCTGGAGACTGAAGTGCGACAATAATTCCTCTGCCGTTACTCCTGCTTCTTCCCTGCCCTCGGCCCGCAGGTATTCCAACTGCTCTTCGTTTAGAGGTTGTGCCGATGCATAGGTATACAGGCGGTCGAGCACACCGGCCAGATGTTGCAGATGAAAAGCGACTGATGCATTTGCAGCGGGCCGGATCCAGAGCCATTCGTCCCGGAAATTTTCCATAGCAGCCGCCACTTCATCACGCGCCTGGAGCAACGCATGTGCTGCGGGCTGAAGCAAAGCGGGAATACCCGCCACCGGACCTCTTAGCCAATATTCAGGTTGAGCCATATTAATTCAAATGTTGTTCGTAAAATGTCTGATGAGAAACCAGTTGCCAGTGGTGATCACGCCGGGCATAAAGACGGATATAACGCAGGAAATACTTATCCGTTTTTTCTTTCCCTTTTTTTTCGATATTCATCTTACCACGCAGTAATGCCAGGTTGCCATGCAACTCCACCCTTACCGAGTCATGTTGACGCAACGGGTAATCGGCGCGACCTACCGTCTTCATCCAACCCGCCTTCCCTTCAATTCTTCCGCTGCCGTGGCTGAACACAAAATCCGGCGCATAAAGAGAGTCGAGTGCCACCACATTCCGTTCCACAACATATTGGTCGATCTGCTGATTGAGTTGCAACAGATAACTGCTGTCGTTGCTGGTCTGGGCAAACAGCCTGCTGCCTGCCGCAAATAGTACGATCAGCATGGAATACTTTATCATTATTGATCCTGATTTTCCTAAAGATAACTTTTCGGATGCGGATGGCACAAAAAAGAGGACGCTGACAGCGTCCTCTTACAGTTTATTGTGAAGATTTTTTACTTAACCTCTTCGTAGGGCACATCGGTAACGTTATCGGCGCTATCCTGTGCTGCGCTTTCAGCGCCGGGTTGTTGTTCAGCACCGGGCTGACCTTCCGCTCCGGACTTGTAAATGTCTTCGCTGGCGGCTGTCCAGGCAGCATTCAGCTCAGTCATGGCGGTATCGATACCGGCAACATCCTGTGCTTTGTGAGCCTGCTTCAGTTTTTCAACAGCCGTTTCGATGGTCGTTTTCTTATCAGCCGGAATCTTGTCGCCATACTCCTTCAGTTGTTTTTCTGTCTGGAATACGAGACTGTCAGCCGCGTTGAGTTTGTCGATCTTTTCGCGTTCAGCTTTATCGGTGGCTTCGTTGGCACGAGCTTCGGCCTTCATTCTTTCCACTTCGTCTTTGCTCAGGCCGGAACCGGCTTCGATATGAATTTTCTGTTCTTTGCCGGTGCCTTTGTCTTTGGCGGTAACGTGAAGGATACCGTTGGCATCAATGTCGAAGGTTACCTCAATCTGGGGAACGCCACGCGGAGCCGGAGGAATACCGTCAAGGTTGAAAATACCGAGGCTCTTGTTGTCTTTGGACATCGTGCGTTCGCCTTGCAGCACATGAATCTGTACGCCGGGCTGGTTATCGCTGGCGGTAGAGAACACTTCTGATTTCTTGGTCGGGATCGTCGTATTGGCGTCGATGAGTTTGGTCATTACGCCGCCCATGGTTTCAATACCAAGAGACAAAGGTGTAACGTCTAGCAGCAATACGTCTTTTACCTCACCGGTAAGAACGGCACCCTGGATGGCGGCACCTACGGCTACCACTTCGTCGGGGTTTACACCACGGTTTGGCTTTTTACCGAAAAACTTCTCTACGATCTCCTGTACTTTAGGGATACGTGTAGAACCACCCACCAGGATTACTTCGTTGATTTCTGATACGGACATGCCGGCATCTTTCAACGCTGCCTCGCAAGGCTTCAGGCAACGGGCAAACAGGTCATCGGCCAGTTGTTCAAATTTGGCACGTGTCAGTTTTTTCACCAGGTGCTTAGGCACGCCGTCAACAGCCGTGATATAGGGCAGGTTGATTTCTGTTTCTGTGGAAGAAGACAGTTCAACTTTTGCTTTTTCGGATGCTTCTTTCAGGCGTTGCAGGGCCATCGGGTCTTTACGCAGATCGATTGCTTCGTCGCTTTTGAATTCGTCGGCGAGCCAGTCCATGATCACTTTGTCGAAATCGTCACCACCGAGGTGTGTATCACCATTGGTAGATTTTACTTCAAATACACCGTCGCCCAATTCGAGTACGGAGATATCGAACGTACCACCACCAAGGTCAAATACAGCGATCTTCTGATCGTGTTTGCCTTTGTCGAGGCCATAAGCCAGGGCCGCTGCGGTAGGCTCGTTTACGATACGGCGTACGGTAAGACCGGCAATTTCACCGGCTTCTTTCGTCGCCTGACGCTGAGCGTCGTTAAAGTAAGCAGGCACGGTGATCACCGCTTCTGTTACTTCCTGACCGAGGTAGTCCTCGGCTGTTTTCTTCATTTTTTGCAGCACCATCGCCGAAATTTCCTGCGGCGTGTAAAGTCTGCCATCTATGTCAATCCGTACGGTATTATTGTCACCTTGCGCAACTTTATAACTCCAGTGACTGATTTCTTCAGTTACTTCGTTAAAGCCGCGCCCCATGAACCGTTTTACGGAAGTAATGGTATTCTGGGGGTTGGTAATGGCCTGACGTTTGGCCGGATCACCTACTTTACGCTCTCCGTTTTTCAGGAAAGCCACAACTGACGGGGTCGTACGGCGTCCCTCATCGTTGGCAATTACCACCGGCTCGTTGCCTTCCATAACTGCTACGCAGCTATTGGTGGTACCTAAGTCTATTCCAATAATTTTTCCCATATTAAAATATTTCTCCTTTTTGCCTCCCCTTTTGAGCAGGCATATAGCAATCTTCAATCTTTATGCCGTGACAGACAAATATGCAAAAATGTCAGGTCTATTATGGAAAGATATCCCCTGATGGCTAATCCGGTCGGGTGCAAACGGCACAATCTTGTGAAGACGAACCTGAAAAACCTGCAGTAAAGCGCTATCTTCCACCTACGGTATTTCTGCTTCTTCAATTAACAACTGATCTATGCCTGCCCAGACTTTAGCCCAAAAACTGCGTATCCGTGCCGGACAACGTCTCCGGCTGATCAATGCTCCGGGTGATTTTATGACTTTGCTTGATCCACTTCCCGAAGCCGTTACCGAAGTTGCCCGCGGTGCAGCCGAACAATGGCATTGTTTCGTGAAAAACCGTCTTCAGTTGTCGCAGGTATGGCCAAAAATCTGGAAACAATTGCGACCTGGTGATCTGGTTTGGTTTTATTATCCGAAAGGCAACTCAGGTGTTCAAACTGACCTGACACGCGACAAAGGTTGGGATATGCTGGATGAACATATGCCGGAACTGCAATGGAATAACCTGATATCGCTGAATGAAACCTGGTCAGGTGCCGGCCTTCGTCGCGTGGAAGCGGGCAGTAAACCGGCCACTACCAAACCGCAACGCGAACAATTACCCTGGATCGACCGCGTGAATCGTACAGTAATACTACCGCCTTCCATGTCTGCCGTATTGAAGAAATACCCGAAACAAGCTGCTTTATTTGAAAAAATGGCCTTTACGCACCAACGTGAATATGTTGAATGGATCGTGAGTGCAAAAAAGGAAGAAACGCTTGCGCGCAGGCTCGAACAGTTTATCGAAAAACTGAAGCAGCAATCCTGAACGATTTCTTCACTTTCTTTTTGGATTCTTTGAGTTATTTTGGAGGCATTAAAACAATGCCTGTGACACAGGTTTATCATCAGATGAAAGCCTATTTCCTGCTTTTTATTGCGTCAGCTACTTTGTGGCTCAGTTCCTGTTCCAAAAAAATCAACCCTGCGAAACCGCAACTGGCCGCTACGGCGTTTAAACTCGATTCGTTACCCGACTCAGAAATTGATATTCCTATCCAGGTAAACCTGAAACCTATCTACGCGTTGGCAGAAAAAAATGTGGACCAGGTCTTCACTTCGCCTAATTATCCGAACGACTGGGTACAACCCGGTTGTGATACGCGTTACAAATACAGTTTCCGCAGAAGTCCCTTTCAAATGAGCGGAACGGGAACAACAATGACCTTGAATTTTACCGGCTACTATCGCATCATAGGTTCTACACGCGTATGTGTAAGCGGTACGGCGCTTTCGCCCTGGACACCTGCCTGTCGTTGCGGGTTCGATGAACCGGAGCGCAGGGTAACCGTTTCATTCACCAATAATTTCTCCATCTCGCCTGACTATAAAGTAAAACTGCAGGTAAAGAGAAATGAACCCAAAGCACTCGATAAATGCGAAGTCTGTTTCTGGGGCCAGGACATTACTACGCAGGTATTGGGTGGATTGAAAGCGGAACTCGATGCGTCTAAAGCCGAAATAGAAAAAAACTATGGGATAGTAGATCTGAAACCGCAGTTTCAACAGGTATGGGATCTGCTTAACAAGACCTATAACCTTTATGACAAGGGCTGGTTGCAGGTAAATCCCCGTCGTGTACGCATCAACAGCCTGTTTATCCGTAATGATTCGCTTCACATCAATCTCGGTCTTTCCGCGCGTCCGGTACTGAGGCTGGATAAACCGGGGGAACAAAGTTCATGGGTGCCTAATCTGAGCCAGTTTTCAGGCAACCGGGGTTTTAATTTATTCATCGACGGTCAATTGGATTATGATTCGCTGAGTAATATCCTGAATAGCCAGATTGTGGGTCAATCATTCGATTTTAAAAAAGGGCCGGTCAATAAGAAATTTATATTTAAAAAATGCCGGCTGCTTGGCGCCAACAATGAGCGATTGGTCATTGAAGTGAATTTTGAAGGGACCGATCAGGGCGTGATGTACCTGACAGGCAAACCACATTACGACGCCGAAAAACAACACCTGGCAATTAAAGACATAGAGTTCGACATCCGCTCAAAAGATGCATTACTGAAAACGGCTGACTGGTTGTTTAATCGCAAGATCACGCATACCATTGAGTCGTATGCCCAATATGACCTCAAGCAGTTTGTTGACAGCGCCAAAGTTTCTGTTAATGCCCAACTTAACCAGGAGTGGCGTAAGGGAATCCGTACATCTGGCTCGGTGCAGGATATCCGGCTCATTGGTGTTTATCCGCTGGATAAAAGACTGGTGGTACGTGCAAGTTGCCGCGGGGAACTGGCGGTCAGCGTGGAATCGATTGATTTCAGCTTGTAATATAAAATGATGACTGCGCTTAATCGGTAATCTCGCTATCAGTTGCTGCGGCCCTGAAAGAAAAATGGCGTTGTGCGAGGTAACTGAAAATAATCACCACTACGGTTGTTAGCATCTGTGCAAATACGGGATAGACATGGAAATTCTCCACCAGTATTTTCAGCAAAATAAAGTTGAGTGCCAGGTTAAACAGGCAGATCATGAAATAGCGAAAGAGTTGTATGCGACCTTTCATCAGCGAATCACTGAATACGACATATTTCGACATGAAAAAGCCGATCGGGAAAGTGATACAAAAAGAAATAAACAGTGCGGCACTATGTCCTTTAAAGGCGTAGAATCCAAAATTAAGTCCGGTTTCAGGAATCACGTATTCGTAGGCGATCATGTAGATCAAAAGTCCTAGTAATGTATTCCCTCCTCCCGCCGCTGCATAACGGAACGTTTGCAGGTTCATAAACTTCCTGAACGGCGGATAGAAAAAATCTATTACCGGTAAAATAAAATCCCTGGCATGATGAAGTTGTCTCCGCATAAAATCAAGGCTTTCAGCCCTTCCGGTAAAAGATCAAAATTAAAACGTAAAAATGCAAAATCAAAAAGTAAAAAAAGCAGAACGGCTTTCAAGGTTGCCTGCAATTAGTCTTCGGTGGCTTTGCGGCTACGGCGGATTTTCTTTTCGATGAGCATAATTTCTTTGTCGACTATTGCAAAGACCTGATCGCCCGGGGTTGGCTCCACCAAAAACGATCCGGTGAAGCGGCTGAACGCCGGTAGTACACCATATTCAGTTGAAAAAAAGTAGCAGGGAAATCTTAAGGATTGTTTACCCGTCCCTCTTAATAGGACGGCCGGATGCATGTGACCGGATAAATAAAACGAGTTACGCAGTAATGGATCTTCGGGTATATCGTTCAGGTCATGAACAAATGTAAAAGGTCCGGCTTCCCAGCTTTTTGCTTCTACGGTTATTTGCGTCTCTTCATACCACTTATCGGCAAGAATATCATGATTGCCTTTTACGAGCAGGATATCAAGCAAGGCAAAATCCTGTCGCCATTTCCTGAATAATTCCAGCTCATTGTTTACAACACTGTGTGTGAAATCACCGACAATAACAAGCCTGTCAGCTTTGAAAAAATACAACTGATGCATGAGGCGCTGGAGATCGTGTTTGTAAACGCCTTGCGGGATGCCAATACCTGCTTTTCTGAAATGCCCGGTTTTGCCGAGATGAAGGTCTGCCACGATCAGCGTTTTTTCGGCTTCCCAAAAGATGCTGCGTTCGGCAGTAAGAATCAGATGCTGATCATGAATAATATGAGACAACAAGCCTTGCATGTTTGCAAAGTAATAAAATTGACGAGCCTTGCCAGCATTATTTTGGCGCTTTGCGGTAGAGCCAATAAGCAACGGTAGCGAAAGCTATATTGGGTACCCAGGCGGCCAGTAAAGGCGGGAAACTGCCCTTCGTTGCAAATACTGTTGAGAACCGGTCCGACACAATGAAAAGTGCAGCGATGATAATCCCCAAAGCGAGGTGCATGCCGCTTCCTCCACGCGTTTTACGGCTGGCAATAACAGCACCGATCAAGGTCAGCAGCACAACAGAAAAAGCGGTGGCACTACGTCTGTACCGTTCAACTTTCAGCGCGCTCAACCCCTCGTTCGCACGTAGTTCCTGCCTGGCGATGAATTTCGTCAGTTCCGGCGTCGTCAGTTTTTCCTTCAGGTATTCGTCTTTGATCAGTTCCTCAGGTTTGATCTGCAGGTTGACGATGAGTTCCGGATATTGGGTGATGCGTTCTCCGATGCTGTCGACTCTGCGCTCCGTTACCGTAATGGCCGTCCATTTTTTTGAAGCGGTATCCCATTTTAAACTGTAAGCGCGGAGGTTATAGACGACCTGGTTATTTTTTGTCCGGTCCAGAAAAAAACGGTTGGCAGTATGCGTGGTTGCATCATAATCTTTAATACCCACGTAAGTGTTGCTGTCGATACGTAAAAAGTAGCAATCGGGGCAAACCTCCTGGTTCTTCTTGCTTCTGTCGTTTTTATCGATGTATTCGGTCTGGAATTCTCCGCGGATGGAATTAGCTTTCGGAATCAGGTAGCGGCTTCCTACCCAAAGGATGCTTGCCAGAAATATTCCCCCTACGAGATAAGGGCGCAGGAAGCGGTTATAGCTGGTGCCGCTCGCAAGAATCGCAATTACTTCCGACTTACCGGCCATTTTACTGGTGACAAATATCACTGCGATAAAAACGAAGAGCGGAAACAGTAAACCCCAGATCCAGGGAACAAAACCGAGGTAATACTTTTTTATGATGTCCCAGGTACTGAGACCAGTTTTTACAAAATCGTCTGTTTTTTCGCTGCTGTCAACGGCTACTGCCACCACGGTAAATAGCAGCATACAGAAAAAGAAGGCAGTCAGCAGCTTTCGTAATATGTACCAGTCGATTTTTTTCATGCCGGTCGGCGTCTTTTTACTTTTCCGGGCTCAAAAGTAGGCGAAAATGTGTTGTGATACTCCTAAAGCGTCGGCAGAGGCTGCGGAGCCGGACTTTCCCCGGGGAGAAAGGGCTTTGGTCTGCTTCGGCAACCTCAGACCTTCGCTTTCAGGCATTTCAGCCAGTGGTCCTATGTCAAAGAACTTAAAATAACTTATCCGTCACTTTAAACAGATTCAGGTATTGTCAATCATATTCGTTTTGGTCAGGGCCGGCGGGAATCTGCCAGGACCAGGATCGTATCCTGCCATCTTTTTGAAGCAGGTAATCTCCTGCCGGAACCAGGTAACCCATTTCTTCAGGGCCGTCGTATAAGCCGAGATAGCGTGTCAGTTCAGGCCCGAGCAGTATAGGTGTATCCTGGTGATAGACATCCGATTCGTAACGCATTTTGGACGAAAGCGGAAGCTGATCGACATCCAGACTAAAATGTATTCGCCGGTCTTTGTCTACTGAAATAACGATTGGAAACTGATCGGATACCCAGGTTTTAATTTCTTCGAAACAGGTCTCTCCTTTTTGCGAGATTTTTACGCCGGGTCCGGAAAGGTTGACAATTGTTTCAATGCGGCAGATGCCATTTCCCGACCGGCATTCAGTTGTTTCGCTGCTACCCCAACTGACAAGTCCCCAGAGAATATTGACTCCGCCTTTGGATGTTTTGTAAAGAGCACCTTCCGAATAAGTACCGGTGATGGTTATTCCGGCGACAGTAAAGGAAAAGGGTTTTTCTTTTGCGTCCTGCGCATGAACAGGTAATGTAATAGAGAACAAAGCCATCAGGACAAACGCAATAAAGCCTTTCATAATAAACATATTTTAGTGCCTACTCTGTTAGATGACCGGTTTTCGGCTTTCCCGTAACACCTGTGGTGCTGAGCAAAAATAACTTTGGCGATGGGGCAAAAGCAAGGGAAAAACCTCCTGAAAAAGGCGTTTTTTTCTATCTCCATTTTCTCCAACTTAAGTGCTTATTCTACGGCTTTCCCTTCTTTTTCTTTTTATTTTCGCTTTACAGCATATCCGGTATTGCGTCACATTAATACTATTTATATGGAGCATACGTATGCAGATATGAGTTTGTTTTTGTTGATAATAACTGTGCTGCTTCTTTTCCTGTTGCTGCTTGTTTTGGCGCTTTTGTTTTTGCACAGAAGAAAGCAACTAAAACATTCGGAATTATTATCCGCCATTCATTCATTGCACGACCAGCAACAATTACGTCTGCAGTTAGCGGTACAGGAGGAAACCTTCGCTTATCTGGCAAGGGAGCTGCATGATAACGTCAATCTTTCACTGACACTGGTGAAATTACATTTAAATGGTTTCAGAAGCCGGCTCAATGCGGGCGATCAGGCAGAACTGAATAATTCTTTATTGTCGTTGGAGAATGTTAGCAGGCAGGTATCGCAACTGGCGAAAAGCTGGAATACGGATGTATTGGAAAGCCGTGGTTTTTTATCTGCCCTACAGGCGGAAGTAGAAAGGATCGAACAACTGGGCACATTTCGTATTGAGTTTTGCACCCGGGGAGAACCTGTTCATCTGGATAATAAAAAGGAGATCGTGGTATTGCGTTTAATACAGGAAGCATTCAACAATATTCTTAAACATGCCAATGCCCGGAATGTACGTTTGCAATTGAGCTATTCGCACTGCCGTCTGGAGATCAGCATCAATGACGACGGAAAAGGTTTTTCGATGAATGATCTTACCAGCGAAGCTTACCGGAAAGGTGGAAAAAGCGGACTCCGAAATTTACAATCACGGATAAAATTAATAGGCGGAACGATGCAACTCGAGTCATATCCCGGCAGTGGCACGCAATTGTTATTTACTATCCCTGCTCCGCCCGCCGGGTTGGAAGAATAGCACTTAACCAGGATTCGTATGCAATCCTGGTTGTTACCAAACGAAATCAAAACCGGAAACTAAAGTTTCTGACCGGCCATACCGGCACATAAAAAGATATACCCGGATCAGGCATCACGCCCTTTCCAGCACACCGATATCAAATTTCTTCATCTTGAGCAGTGCCTGCATCACCCTTGGTGCGCGTACCGGATCGGTCATCAGTTGACCCAATACGGACGGCACAACCTGCCACCAGACGCCGAAGCGATCGCGGCACCAGCCGCATTGGCTTTCCTGGCCGCCATCCGTCAACTGCTCCCAGTAATGATCGATTTCCTCCTGCGTGTCGCAATTCACCACCAGCGATAACCCCTCGCTAAAAGTAAACGGCTGTTCCACCGCGCTATCCATGGCTCTGAAGGGACTGCCGGCCAAATGGAAGACTGCATGCACGATCCCTTCACCGGTTTTTGATTGACCTGGCTGATAATTCATCACGAAATCGACGCTGCTGGCAGGAAAGAGTTGCTGATAGTAGTCGATTGCCTGCCTGGCCTGATTCTGATGTTCTCCGCAAAACATCAGTAATGGTGTAATGCTGTAACCCTGTTTTCCGTCGGCAACGGTCAATTGCCAGTTAACGCCCCAGGCGTCCTGCAACCAGCCGTACCGCGGGCTCCAGTCGTATTTGTCCAGCGGCATCAATACATGCCCATCTGAAGCCAGTTGTTTCCATACCTCTTCCAATACGGCTGTATCCGGAAAAGTGACGTAGAATGATATCGAAGGATTGGGACTGAACTGTGGGCCGCCGTTCAAGGTCATGAACGATTGATTGGCGATGCGGAACATCGTAACCATCGGCGTTTCTGTGGTGATTTTTGCATCCGGAAAAACAGAGATGTAGCGCTGTACCGCCATGGCGGCATCACCATTGAACCATATACAGGGATAAAGAGGAGCAGCCATAATTTTCAATTTAGTTGTGATCGATGCTTTGTCCATCCAAAAATAGTGCGCCTTTTCCGGTACAAGCGGGTGCGTTTGTGACTGTTTGCAGGGTGGTTTGCGACCAGATGCTAATTTGACGATTTGATGATTTGAAAATTTGAGATATTGTACGGCATTCATTATCAAATTTTCAAATCATCAAATTATCACACCCTATCTTTGTGACCAAAAAACAGAACGAATGGGTGTAACTACGACCATCAAACCCCTTATTACCGCAGCGCTGAAAGACGTGTACGGACAGGATTTTGCCGAAAAAGACCTGACCATTAATACCACTAAACCCGAATTCGAAGGAGATTATACCCTCGTATTGTTTTCTTTCGTGAAACAATTACGACAATCTCCCGAACAGATCGGACAGGCAATCGGTCAGCACCTGGTTACTACCCACCCCGCCCTTTTCCAGGGTTTCAATGTGATCAAAGGTTTTCTGAACCTGGTGATTGCAGACGCCTATTGGCTGGGATATCTCGATACCAGCTACCAGGACAAAAACCCTGGCCGCCAACCCGCCAATGGCCGTAAAGTAATAGTTGAATACTCTTCACCGAATACCAACAAGCCGCTTCACCTTGGTCACCTCCGGAACAATTTCCTTGGCTGGAGCGTTGCCGAAATCCTTAAGCAGACCGGCCATGAAGTATTTAAAACCGCTATCCTTAACGACCGCGGCATCCATATCTGCAAATCCATGGCAGGCTGGAAATATCTTAGTGACGGCGCCACACCGGAATCAACCGGTATCAAACCCGATCATTTCGTGGGTGATTATTATGTAAAAGCGGAGAATACCATCAAGGCACAGGCAGCAGAACTTTTAAAAGCCCTGTTAGCCGACGACACCAGCGGCATTGAAGCCGAAGCAGACAAAGCGGAGGCCGCCAGGCTCACCGGCATCTATCACCAACTGCAAGGCGAAGAAGGAAAAGAAAAAGAAGCCGATAAAGCACTCGATCAATTGAAAGAACTCGCGCGCAAACACAGCCCTTTCATGAAGATCACGCAGCAAATGCTGATCGATTGGGAAAATGGCGACCCCGAGGTACGTGCCCTCTGGTTCAAAATGAACAACTGGGTGTACGAAGGTTTCGCGGAAACTTATAAAGTGATCGGCAGCGATTTCGATAAAAACTATTTTGAAAGCGAGACCTATCTGCTCGGAAAAGAATTTGTGGAAGACGGTTTGAAGAAAGGCGTTTTCTACCGCAAACCCGACGGCAGCGTATGGATCGATCTGACAGCCGACGGCCTCGATGAAAAACTTGTCCTGCGTAAAGATGGCACTTCCGTTTATATCACGCAGGACATTGGACTCGCCGATAAAAAGTATGAAGACTTTCATTATGACCAGAGTCTTTATGTGATCGCGGATGAGCAGATCTATCACATGAAAGTGCTGCAATTAATCCTGCAGAAGCTTGAAAAGCCTTATGCAGACGGCGTTTTGCACCTCAGCTATGGCATGGTGGAACTTCCCGACGGCCGTATGAAAACACGCGAAGGAAATGTAGTAGATGCCGACGACATCATTACGGAACTCAAGAACGTCGCCAAAGCCAAAACTGAAGAGTTAGGAAAAGTACAGGACTTTAATCCCGGCGAGCTGAATGAATTGTATGACACGCTGGCGCTTGGCGCTTTGAAATTTTTCCTGCTCCGCGTTGATCCGAAAAAACGCATGATCTTTAACCCGGAAGAAAGTATCGACTTCCACGGCTTTACCGGTCCTTTCATTCAGTATACGCACGCGCGTATCCGCTCTATTCTCCGTAAGGAAGAACCAACGGCAGGCCCGCGCACGGAGGAAACGTTGTTGCCAAAAGAGAAGGAACTCATCGTATTACTCGAACAATACAGTCATACGCTCGATCAGGCCCGCCAGGAACAAAGCCCTTCGCTCATCGCGAATTATGTATTCCTTGTAGCGAAGACTTATAATTCCTTTATCGCAGACCACCGCGTGTTGAAAGCGGAGTCGGAATCAAAAAAACAATTACGTCTGCGCATCAGCGAACTAACCGCGCATACCATTTCCGGTGCTATGGGATTGCTCGGGATTCGTGTACCGGAACGAATGTAAGGTTATAAAACCCCGGGCAATGAAAAAGCGTCTACAGTTACCTGCAGACGCTTTTCTATTTTGTTAGAATGAAGCGACGTTATTAAAGTCCGGGCATCAATTGTTTTTTCTGTTTCAGGGAAGCCAGGCTGGGGTCCATTTCAATCGCTTTGTCGCAAAGACGTTGTCCTTTTTCCTTCTCACCTTTTTTCTGATAAGCCATACCAATCATGTATAAGGGAGATGCATTGGTTTTATCAACGGCCAGCATTTGGTCCCAATATTCAATGGCTTTATCAAATTTTCCTTTGTAATAGTAAGCTTCGGCTACCATGTTGAGGATGTTCATGTCTGTCGGGCGTCTTACCAGCACTTCTTTCATGATGGCAACACCCTCGTCGAGTTTACCTACGTTGAGGTAAGCGATACCGAGATTTTCCAGGTAATCGTTGTCACGCTTGTAGCCTTTTTCACCGGCCTCGAGCATGTACTTGAGTGCATTTTTATCGTCGTTCATGGCGTAGTAAACCAGCGCCATCTCATATATCCAGTAGTTTTTCTTGGGATCCAGCTCGATGGCTTTCTGGAAAAACGGAATTGACTGCTTGTAGTTCATCATGTCTGCATAACTACGGGCAATCATATAAGGTGCTTCCGCGTTGGTGGGTTCTTCTTTCACAGCCTGGTTCAGCATACGGATCGCCTCACCGTAGTTTTCACGATCGTAGTGAATTTTACCAAGATAGAAACTTGTTTGCGCAGCAGGATCTACTTTCTTCCATTTGTCTGCATAAAGAATAACGTCATCAAACTGACGAAGGTTAAAAGACAACTGCACCACCTGGCGGTAGTTTTCAGCCGAAGTCTCTCCCATATTTACCAGCTTGAGATAAAATTCGCGTGATTGAGGGTAACGGCGAAGATCATAATAGGCAGATGCAAGTTCGGTAATCACAGGTTTGCTGTTGCTATCAAACTTGATCGCTTTTTCAAAATGCTTCAACGACTCGAGCCGGCGACCATTTTGTTTTTCTACCAAACCTTTTTGAAGATAGTAATCAACGCTGTCGTTGTTGTTAACCGGAGAGGCTCCGGCTTCTACCGCGGCAAACAGAAATATGCCACATAACGTATGACGAATAATCCGGTTCATAGGGTATTTATTATTGGGTCTTTAATAGGATTCCTCATGTAAAGGTAGATTTAATATATAAAACACAACAGTCTTTTGATGTTAAATTTTATACCAATATCTATTCCAATTTACGCTTATTTAAGCACAATCGCTCCCAGTGGTGGCAAATTCACCAATATTCTTACCTTTTTGGCCTTTTTATCAATGATTTCAGTGCGGATATCCGGGTTATAGCTATCGCCTGTACCTCCGTAAACCGGCCTGTCGCTATTGAATATTTCCGCAGAATAAGGCTTTTCACTTACCTCAATCGCCCAGTCGTTACGCACCACCGGTGTCATATTGAGGACGATGAGCAGGTCGTCTTTGGGATCTTTTCCTTTTCTGATAAAACTGATGACCGACTCCTCCGCATGATTGAGATCGCACCAGGCAAATCCTTCCTCCCTGAATTGGTATTCATATAAAGCGGGTTGGGTCGTCAAAAGACTGTTCAGGTCGGCTATGCAGGTTTGCACGCCTTTGTGCAACGGGTATTGCAGCAGCCCCCAATTGAGTTCCGACTTATAATTCCATTCGGTGGTTTGTCCTATTTCATTGCCCATGAAAAGCAGCTTGGCACCGGGGTGCATCCACATATACGTGTACATCAGCCGCAGCGTGGCGAATTTCTGCCATTCATCGCCCGGCATTTTATACAACATCGGACTCTTGCCGTGTACCACTTCATCGTGACTCAGTGGCAGCATGAAATTTTCGTCATAATAATACATCATGCTGAATGAAAACTTATGCTGATGATTGCGCCGTTCTATGGGGTCGAGCGCAAAGTAATCGAGTGTATCGTGCATCCAGCCCATCATCCATTTCATCCCGAACCCCAGGCCTCCGTGCCAGGTATGCCGCGACACGCCCGGCCAGTCCGTGGATTCTTCCGCTATGGTCTGCACATCCGGAAAATCCCGGTAGATCGTTTCATTGAGATCGCGGATGAAGGCAATGGCTTCGATATTTCCGTTTCCACCAAATTCATTCGGCTCCCACTCTCCTTCTTCTCTCGAGTAATCAAGTTTGAGTATCGAACTCACCGCATCCACACGAATACCATCGATATGAAAATAGTCGAACCAGAAACGTGCACTGCTGATGAGAAAGGATTTTACCTCGCCACGTTTATAATTAAAAATATAACTGTTCCAATCAGGATGAAAACCTTTGCGCATATCGGCATACTCGTAGGTATGTGTGCCGTCGAACATGAAGAGCCCGTGTGCATCATAGGGAAAATGCGAAGGCACCCAATCGAGAATGACACCGATATTTTCAGCATGAAATGCATCGATCAGGCGCATCAGTCCCTGCGGATCGCCGAATCTTGAGGTAGCGGCGAAATAACCGGTGCATTGATAGCCCCAGCTTCCGTCGAAGGGATGTTCCATCACCGGCATGAATTCGACATGAGTAAAGCCCATTTCCTTCACATACGGAACCAGGCGTTCGCGGATCTGGTCATACGTATTATATGATTCTTCATCAAATGCATCGGGTCTTTGCCAACTGGCGAGATGCACTTCATACACACTCCACGGCGCATCGAGTGCGTTGCGTTTTTTGCGTTGCTTCATCCACGCCGCATCTTTCCAATCGTAATACATGTCCCAGGTGATGGAAGCAGTCAATGGGCGTACTTCGCAATAATTGGCAAAGGGATCTGTTTTTTCTGTTGCGCGTCCTTCAAATCCGATAATATAATATTTATAAATCTCGCCCAACCCAAGCGCCGGAATGAATCCTTCCCATACGCCGCTTTTATCCCAGCGTGCGGTTAAAAGATGCGATCGCTTTTCCCAGTTATTGAAATTGCCGGTAACGGATACTTCAGTTGCGTTCGGCGCCCACACACAAAAATAAACGCCCCAGGTTCCATTTACCTGGCAGGAACGTGAACCAAATTTTTGATAAAGCCGGTAGTGTGTGCCTGCCTGAAAATTTGCAATGTCTTCTGCTGTCAGCAACGAATAGTTCCAGACATTTTTTGTTGTATCGATAAAATGCAAATCCTCGTAGCGATCGCTCATTATGTAATAGTTTTTGAAACAACGGTAAGTTCGCGCAATTTTCACGTACTACCCGCGTTATTAAAAAAATTTAATCCGCCACCTTGTGGATTTTGCTAACCGCTGCATCTCACCCTTTTTATTAAAACATTAACAGCGAAATAAGAAGGCCTTCGTGGTTCTTCAACCGGAAATCATCATTTTTACGGCGCTTATATAAAACGCCCGGCTTAGAACGGAACCAAACCATATTTTGCACCATCACCAGCTATTTGTTCATGAGACGACTCCTCCTGGCTTCGTGCCTGCTTTTTTTTGCCTTCCCTGTATTCAGTCAATCCACCGGATCCATCAACGGCACCGTTCGTGACACTGCCGACAATAAAGTCCTTCACCAGGCCTCTGTTGTTTTGTTGCGTGCGCAGGACTCCGTGCTCGTTAAGTTTACGCGTTCCAACACGCAGGGGCAGTTCCGCATCGACAGCCTTGCGCCCGGTGATTATGTAGTACAAATTACTTACCCAAAATTTGTTGACTGGACAGATAAGATCTCACTTGCATCCGGCCAAAGCCTCGACCTGGGCAATGTAGCCTTTACCCTTCGCAGTCAGTTGCTTCAGGAAATCGTGATCCGCAGCGGCAGCGCGATGAAAATAAAAGGCGACACCACCGAATTTACGGCAGATAGTTTCCGCGTAAGACCGGGAGCTACCGTGGAAGAATTACTCAAAGTGTTACCCGGCCTGCAGGTCAACAGCAAAGGCGAAATCACCGCACAGGGTAAAAAAGTAGACAAAGTATTGGTAGATGGCGAAGAGTTTTTCGGGGACGATCCCACCATTGCCACACAAAATATCGGTGCCAAAGCCGTGGATAAGGTACAGGTATTCGAAAGCAAAAGCGACCAGGATCAATTGAAAAGTATCGGCGCCACAGGTGAAGGGTCAAAAACCATCAATATCAAATTAAAGGAAAGTGCGAAGAAAGGATATTTCGGTCGCGTGGAAGGAAGCACGGACTTTGATAAATTGGTAAATGGTAAAGTAATGTACAATCGCTTTACAGGCAACCAGAAATTCTCCGTTTACGGCACCAAAAGCCAGATAAACACCGGTGCATTGGGCTGGGAAGACCGTAACAAACTCGGTATCGAGAACGACTACGAGTACGATGAAATCAGTGGTTATTATTACAGCTTCGGTTCTACCGATGAATTCAGCAACTGGAGTCTCCGCGGTTTGCCCAATTCCTATACCGCCGGCGGTTTGTACGGCAACAAATGGAGAGAAGACAAGCACAAATTGAATTTCTCCTACCTCTATAACCGTTTGGGTACAAATAATACCACCCGGACCGTATCGCAGACCACTATCGGCGACGTGAGCAACTACAACAATTCGGTAGCGCGTACAGAAGGGCTGGCCCAACAACATTCCGTGAATGGAAAATACGAATGGAAGATCGATTCACTGGCCAGTATCAAATATGTTATTGCAGGCAGTTTTAAGAAAAACGACAACTACGGAAATACCTATAGTGAGGCATTGAACGACAACCTCGACACGCTCAACACCAATAACAGAAACAACGAACAACATACGGAAAAGCGCCAGCTCGACAACGTACTTACTTATAAGCAACTCTTTAAGAAAAAGAACCGCCAACTGGTCACCACCGCACGTCTTACCCTGATCGACGACCAGCAAACGGCGCTGCTGCAATCCGTGTCGCGTTTCGTACGGAGAAACGGCCCACCGAATGTATTGGATTCACTGGAATTAATCGATCAGCAAAAACGCAACAATGGTAACGCCACCAACTATGGTGTGAAGTTCACTTATAACGAGCCGCTGACCGAGCTGTGGAACCTGATCGCTGAATATAGTTTTAACCAAAGTAAATCCTCCTCGCATCGCAATAGTTTCGACAAAGACGTTGATGGAAAATATACAGACCTGAACCCCACCTTCAGCAACAATGCCGACCTGGACGCGACCAGCAATGCCGGAACATTATTTGCCCGTTATACCGGGAAAAAACTGCGCATGGCTTTCGGCTCCGGTTTGTCGGCCATCCGTCTGCGCCTGGATAACCTGGATATCGATACCCGCACTACCTACAACTTTACCGGTTTTACGCCGCAGGCGCAATTCCGTTATCAGCTCAAGCAACAGGAAGGCATTTCGCTGAGCTATAAAGGAAACACGGTACAGCCCACCCTGAACCAATTGCAACCGCTGCGCAACAACGACGATCCGCTGCGGATCTATGTGGGCAACCCCGATCTGAAGGTGGCGTTCAATCATAACATCAACCTGAACTATAACAACTATAAAGTACTGACCCAGCAATATACCTGGGTGGGCGTCGGCATCAATTTTCTTCGCAATACAGTAAGTACAACCAGCGTGGTAGACCTGGAAACCGGCAAAACCACTTATATGCCCGTGAACGTAAACGGCAACTATAACTGGTACCTGTATGGAGACTGGAACAGCGGCGGCGGTGACAAAAAACTGATCCATGAACTATCGCCGAATGCCAGTGGCGGACGTACGGCCAACTTCCTGAACAATGCCCGCAATGAAAACACCTACTATACCTTCTCGCTGCGTTACGGTCTGCGTTACAGCCTGGATCAGAAATACAACTTTGCCATGTATCCCAAAGTGGAAAGAAGTATCTCCAAATCATCGCTGAGCCCGGATGTCAACAATAACTATTGGGTATACAGCGGCGACGTTGAAGGATGGGTAATGCTGCCGGCAAAATTCGAACTGTCTACAGAAGTGGAAGCTAATATCCGTCAAAGCACCAACCGTTTTGCCAGCAACAGGCAGATCGTGTGGAATGCAGAATTAAGCCGTCGTTTCTTCAAAGAAAAAACGTTGAAGCTCTCCTTTATTGCGCATGACATCCTGAATCAGAACATCGGGTTCCAGCGTACGATCAACAGCAACTTCTTCAGTGAGCAACGTTATGATCTGCTGGGACGTTACTTCCTGGTACAGGCAAGCTGGACTTTCAACAAAATGCCGGGCAAATAATCCCGCTAAAAAAGACATTAGTATGAAAAAGATATTCTCAATAGCATTGATATTGGTTGCGTTTTCTGCAAGCGCACAAACTACCTTCCTCAACCAGGTAAGTGTTGAATTTGAAAAACGGGTAGCGGTATGGCCGTTGCTCAAAGAAATTCAACCCGAATGGTTTGAACGCTCGAAAGACAATCGCCCGCAGGAAGTATTTTCCTATTTCAATTTTACGGGTGATGCCAGTCATTCCCTGTATAAACAAACCAAGGCGGCCGTGGTAGCACGTGGTAAATGGTTTGAGCCGTTTGCCGACAACAACGTAGTATATAATAACTATACGACCGGTACCACCACTGCACAAAAACCGATCTACGAACAAACTTATCTCGTGGAGGACAGCCTGCTCAAGATCAAGTGGAAGATCACGCCCGATACACGTACGATTGCGGGTTTCGAGTGCCGCAAAGCGGTAGGTATTCTTTATGATACGATCGCCGTATTTGCTTTTTATGCAGAAGAAATTCCGGTGAGCGGCGGCCCCGAAGGCATAACCGGTTTACCCGGAATGATATTGGGCATGGGCATTCCCCGCCTGCATACAACCTGGTTTGCCACACGCGTGCAATTGCTCAACGAAGCAGGTATGAAAGTGGTGACACCGGCCACCAAAGGAAAAAAGGTAGATCGCACCGGCATGATGACGGCTTTGGAAAAAGCGTTGAAAGACTGGGATCAGTATGGCAAGAAGATGATGCTGGCCTGGCTGATTTGAGTTTAAGTTATAAGTATTAAGTTATAAGTATTAAGTAGTAAGTATTAAGTTATAAGTGACTGCTACCTATTCACTATTCACCATTCACTATTCACTATTCACCATTCACGATTGACGATTCACGCCGCATCCGGCCCCTTAGAATGTCGTCAGCGGCCATCTTCCGGATCAAAACGTCTGACCATCTTTGTGTAAACAAAACACACATTTTATTTCAGACAACAACGTTTCCCTGCACAGAGTGCTCAAGACTTCGCCGGAAAAAGTATTCCGCGCTTTTACCGATCCTGTTGCCATCGCTTCCTGGCTTCCACCCTACGGCTTCCTTTGTACCGTACAGCAAATGGAGGCGAAAAAAGGCGGTACGTTCAAAATGTCTTTTCACAACTTCACCACCGGAAATGGCCATTCTTTCGGCGGCACCTATATCGACTTCCAGGCCAATGAATTCCTGCAATACACAGACAAGTTCGACGACCCTGCCCTGCCCGGAGAAATGACCACTTCGGTTTGGTTAAAGAAAAGTATTGCGGGAACAGAGATCAAAATAAAACAGGAAAACATTCCTGCTATGATCCCTGCAGATATGTGCTACCTCGGCTGGCAGGAATCACTGGAAAAACTGGCGAAACTCGTAGAGCCTGAGATACCTGATGCCTGAGATTAATTTGAAAATTTGATCAGGTGGGTCATGCGACATATCCTCTTCCGGCAAAGCTCTTCTTCCAGGAGAGCTTTACTCGTTCGTCGACACTTCCGGTTTTCCGGCAACAAAATTTGACACCCATCGCTTTGTTTTGAACCGGCAGTCCGGGTAGAATATTTTCGCGCTTCATTCATTTTTTTGATATATGCGCACAAGTAATTTATTCTCCTGCACAACAAAAGTGTCAGGCATGCTGTTAGCAGCCTCTTTAATGGTAAGCTGCACAAAGAGTTCGGAAAAGAAAGACGGCCCGGATGTTTCGAAAACCTTTATTCCCGCCCAGAATAAAAAATTCGTCTACGATATTCAGAGCGATGGCAGCACCGGCACCGCTACCCAATGGATCTCCGGACAGAAAGATTCTTCCGGCATCAAAGTTTATAACCTCCATTCCGAGATCGAAAGTTCTGGTACTACCATGCCGCTCGACAACAAGATTTTTACCCTCAATGGAAAAACCTACAATGAGATCAAAGTTCCCGAAGCCTGGAATTATGTGATTACATTACTCAACAACATGCCCAACACCACCGTTACCAATGCGCAACTGTTCGGTTTTCCCGCTTACATGACGATGGAAAATGTGATCAGGAACGGAAGTGTGCTATCACTGGACGGCCCGCTGCAACAAGGCCAGCGTATTGATTACATCAGCAATGGTGATCAATGTTCTATGGTGCAGAACATCATGCTGGAGTCAGGCACTTCCGTGGTGGAAACGATCCAGGTGCCGGCAGGTAGTTTCGTCTGTAATAAGTTCAGCTATGCTTACTACAATGAGATAACAAGCACAACAAGATATGGCACCCTGGTAGGCAACGGCGAAGAGCAGATCGACGTATGGGTAGCCCATGGTATTGGCATTGTAAAACAACAGTCTTCAGCCCGGTTGGTTACGATGGTGCCCTTGCCTACAGGCGAAGTAAGAGAAGTCGTTTCCCTGACCAATTCATCTACTACATTAAAAAACATTCAATAAGGCTCTACGAACAGGGAATAGCAGGTTTGATGGTAGACAAGGCAGGATTTATTCCTGCCTTTTTGTTTGCCCGCTCCGTATGTCGACAAAATATTCCGTTCGTCTACGTTCGTTTCCACTTTCTGTGATTAGCGGCTACTTTTGAGCCGGTAAAAAAAACGGACGTGATCAGCAGATACCCGGTATTAAAACATCTTTACTTCTGGCTGGCGGCATTTGTGCTTCTGACCTATATCTACGGAACGGCTTACGAAAATTTCGAGCTGGGCGTGAAGGTCATTCTCCTGCTTTTACCGGTGCACCTGCTTTACTTTTACCTGATTGACTATGTCGTTGTCCGGCATTTTTATATAAAAGGACAATACCTTAAAGCCTTCCTGGTGGCGCTGGCCATCATGCTTTTCATCGCATTGCTTTACCGTGTTGTTGAAATTTTCATCACAGACCCCTACATCTACCAATTTTACAAAGCCCGCAACGCCAACTTTACGTGGGCCAGCCGCCAGCGGAGCGCGGGACAACAATTATCCGATCCTATCCTCTTCGTTACCGCCATCGAGCGAAGCAATGCGGTTGTCTGGATCGGTATTACCCTGCGCCTGTTTACCCTTTCTCATGAAAGAAAACAATCCGCATTGCAGGCTGAACTGAGTTCGCTGAAAGCGCAACTGCACCCACATTTCCTGTTTAATTCCCTGAACAATATCTATTCGCTTGCTTTGGAAAAATCAGAAAAAACACCGGAGGTAGTGCTGGGTATTTCCAATATCCTGCGGTATTCGTTATATGAGTGCACGGCGCAACAAGTATCCCTGAAAAGAGACATCGAAATACTCCGGGACTATATCAAACTCGAAAAAATCCGGTATGAAGAAAGATTGGAGCTCAACCTGTTTATCGCCGATAATACACAAACTCTGCAGATAGCGCCCCTGCTGATGCTGCCCCTGGTCGAAAATGCCTTCAAACATGGAACAGCCGCAACCATCGATACGCCCTGGATCAATATTCAGTTGCGCATACAAGGCAATCATCTTACTTTGAACATCAGCAATAGTAAACCCGAAACAACGGACACCGCTAACAATACCGCCGGGAAAATAGGTATTGAAAATGTGCGCAAGCGTTTGCAGTTGTTGTATCCGGGCAAGTATGCGCTGGATTTTTTTGATGAAGAAGATTGTTTCATCACCTTACTCAATATTGACCTGATCAATTGACCGTTTATGACATCACTCAGAACACTGATAATAGATGATGAGCCACATGCCATTGAGGTGATAAAGAAATATGCGGGGCAGATACGGGAGATTCAGTTGCAAGGCACATTTGCCAATGCGGTAACGGCCTTCCAGGAATTGCGTAAAAATGAAACCGACCTCATATTCCTCGACATCAATATGCCCGGGTTATCAGGTACTGAATTGGTAAGAAGCCTGCAAAATCCGCCACTCGTTATTTTTACAACGGCCCACCAGGAATATGCAGTCGAAGGATTCGAGCTGAATGCAGTGGACTACCTGCTGAAACCTATCTCCTTTGATCGTTTCTTACGCGCAATCGACAAAGTAATGAACCTCCATAAACTACAGTCGATCACGCAGCCTGTTACCTCACCTGCAACAACCGCAACGGCTCAGCCTTTCTACCTTTATGTGCGTATCGACCGCCAGTTGATCAAATTGGACACGGAAGAAATTTGCTGGATTGAAAGTGACAAAGACTACATTAAAATCTTCACGCCGACGCAAACCTACATGACCAAACAAAAGATCAGTGCCATGGAAAACCTGCTGCCCATCCAGGCTTTTCTCCGCGTCCATCGTTCCTTTATCGTTCCGCTCAACAAGGTAACAGGATATAACCCCAATTACCTGATGGTGAACAATACCAAAATCCCGATCGGAAGAAACTACAAACAGATCTGTCTCGACAAATTCAATCCCGGCAATCAAAGTGCGCCGGTGTTTATAGATTAAGTCAATTGTGTATTGCATTCAGCAACGCCAAACGGTTTACAACGACCAAAGACCGCGTTCATCTATCCTATTTGTACAACTACGCAAATAGCGCCAATCTTGCAGCGTAATTCAACTACTGAACTCATCAGCTAACAATTTACCGGCGTTCCAAACGTCTGCCGTAAATGGCAGCAGGCCTTGCTATGCCGTCAAACAAATTAAAAATGAACTACCAGATTTCCTGCGCACTTATCGCGATAGCTGTACTGGCATCCTGCGCACAAAAGAAAGCCACTCCGTCCGCCACATTCAAAGTGGATGAAAAACGCTCTTCCATTGAGTGGAAAGGAAGCGCTCCCACTCACGCTCACACCGGCGGATTTAAAGTATCCGGCACGCTGCAAACGGATGCAACCGGCAAAATAGCCGGCGGCGATTTTACGATTCCCATCAGCAGCATCAGCAACTTCGATCTCAAAGAAGATGGTCCGCGGATGCAATTACTAAACCATTTAAAGAGTGCGGACTTCTTCAATATCTCTGTTTTTCCTGATGCTAAATTTCACATCACCAAAGTAGATATGCAGGACAATGCCTCTTCCTCCGCTACGATCACCGGCGACTTTACATTGATTGGAAAAACGATCAGCATGCAGCTTCCCGCCGTAATAGAAATGGGAACAGACGAAATATCGGCGCAGAGCACCTTCAAACTGAATCGCCTGAAATGGGGCATGAACAGCTTCAACGATCCGGAACAAAACATGTATATCCTTCCGAATATCGATATCAGCCTCAAACTGTTCTTCACCAGGACAAACTGATAACCAGCCACCATTTACTATACAATCATTAAACAAGCATTAAAATGAAATTTCTCTATCTCCTGCTGGTTCCATTTATGGCCATAACAGGTTGTTCCAAAAACTCCAACTCCGGCAACGGCTCCTGGGGAGATCAGCCCGATCTGCCCGTGATTGACGGCGAAACACGCTTCAATATTTCAGGTACGCAGTATTATGCCAATGTGATGGGCAATGCCATTCCTGAAATGCCGAATTACCCTTCGCTGCCGGTGAAAGCCGGAGTGGCGCGTGGTTATGTGGCCGACTTAACCGGCAGACCGATAAAAGGTGCACACATAGGTGTATCATCATCGATGACCGGCGGTTTTTACTCCAGCGGAAGCGCGCTGACCGACGATAATGGATATTATGAATTTACGATTCCTGCCGGCGCTGCCTATTTTTTCGGTACGGCGGTTACACTCAACTATAATGAAACACCCGCCGTGTTTGCCTTGTATCCTGTTGGCGGCGCCAGTTCTTTTCCTTCCGGACAAGGAGTAGTTAAAAATTTTGCCCTGCTCTCCTACGGCCTGGGTAATCCTGATGAGTTGGGCCAGCAGCCAAATAATGAGAGCAATTACTTCGGCGGCGCTTTGTCTTTCAATTTCAACATTAATTATGCCGGCGAAAACTATGAAGGTTATCTGCCTTACAATGGTGTAATTGAGATAGAACTGATTCCCATTGGCACCGGTATGTATGGTGAAACAAGATCATTCAAGGTTACCAGGCAGATCGGCGACTATGCCAATTTTGCAATCCATAATATTCCGATCGGTAAGTATACCATTAACGCAAAAATGAGTGACGGCCGTCCGTTAAAAATGCGCGCCACCGGCACCGTGGCCAACGTATATGAAAACCTTGGTATCAAGTCTGTCAATACACCCGGCACCGGTATTGTGACATTCACACCGAATTACCAGTACACACCTGTGATGGTTCCCTCTTTCAAAAGCAACTGGGATGCTTTGGAAATTGGTTTAAGACTTTAGTGTTGGTGTATTTGTTTTGTCAGGCCTGCGGTACACGCAGGCTTTTTTGTTTGGCCCTATCCCCTGAAACCATGATTTTATCCATCCGGTTCAAATCACGGTTTCGGACTATTTCGCGGCGATTGTTTCATCCCAATTTTGACGGAGGTTGACTAAACCATTTCAATAAAAAATAACCAGATGAAACCATCTATTTTTGTTTTGCCGTTGCTGTTCTTCGCCTTCCAGGTAAATGCACAATTTGCCAATAGCCGGGGAGCCTATGAGAAAAAATATATTGAGAACATGGAGCTTGGATGGATGAAAAAACTCCAGTTTACACAAGCGAAACCAGTTTCGAAAAACGGTCGGACATATACGGCCGCGCAAATAGATTTCAGCCAGAAACTGGCCTCCTGGTGGCTGTCTTCCTACGCACCTACGGGTTTGCTCGGAGACCCGGCAGTTTTTCAACTGTTGCCCGAGCAGGTATTACCGGTCACTGACAGATCTTATGATTATAACGAAGCCGAAAAAGACAACTTCAAGGCCTTGCCCAATGCTTACGGGGTAACCGGCCGTCTGCATTATAACGTATCCAAAACGGCGACGCAAAAATTCGCGCCATCGCCGGGTAACTGGAGTTATAACACCTGGTATATGCAGGCGAACGATTTACAGGGCATCGGCAAACAAGCTGTTTGGCTCTCATCACCCGATGACTACTATTTCATACAAACAAGGTATGATGTTAAACAAAGGGGAACATTCGCCGGCGACTATTACGAAGATTGGTATAACTACCGGAATTTTGCCAACAGCCCTAATCTGAAAAAATACGATCACTATCTTGATCCCGACCGCAGACGGTATAACATCATCATGACCAAAGACAATAAGCCATTACCCTTTGAGCAGGTAACCGTTGCTGAATTCATCGGACGGCTGGAGAAGCGATTCCCGGTTATGGCAAAATCTGCGCGGGACACTGAAGTAGAACGGGCCAAAAAAGGACTGGCGATCCTGAAAGAGCAGATGAAGGGCAAATACAATGAATACGTCTACCTCAGCCATAATACGCAGCTGAATATAGCAGACCTGTACAACATCGATGAAAGAAGTAGAGTCTCCGACTGGCTGAAGACCAGTCAGACACAGGAAAAAAATGGCTACACCTCGGTTTATTATCCACTGATGCGCCTGAAGAAGGGTGTAAAAGAAGCCTGCAACGCTTCCGGGCCTCAATGGATTGTCTTCAGCATCGATGTGCCTGTTGACCTGAAATACGGCGGATTCATTCACCTGATGGACAGCTTTGTCAGTCGTTTCAATTACGATTACATCTACCAGTATGTTTTCGGAGATAAAAAATCAACGGAGGATTACAAAGCATTAAAGTGAGCAGTGTTTAAGCAAACAAACAATAATTTCTCATTGCTTGCTTAATAACCGTTAAGATTTTACTGAAAGATTCTATTAGACAATGTAAAAAGACAACTACGCAGTATCAACTTGCACAATTTTGAACCCAAACCCCATATTATTTAAAGTCTCTTTCACTTCAATAAGCGAGAATTTTGCAATGTTTGATTGAAAATCTTCGACGTTCGTTTTTAATGATCTATTCTTTAATGAAAGGTCGCAGAAAACCAAGGTAAATATTATTTGATAGGGCTTCTTATTGTCAAAAAGTGACGATAGACCACCTTCTGGGAATTTCTGATTCGCTAAAACATCAATCTTACTTCTCTTTGTCCTTTTTTCCACGTTTTTGATGTATTTGAATCCATTACGCATATCCTCTTGAACTCTAGTTGCGGAAATCCGGATTTGTGCGGTTAAATCTCGAACTGAATTATTGAATCCCTTTTTGACATGAAAAAGATGGATTGCATCATCTGTATAGTTCATTATGTCAGAAAACTCTATATTATCAGGAGTTATGGTATCAAATACATACCAATTTAACTTATTTAAAAATTTCCGATTGAATGAACCTTCTCGCTCTTGCTTTAGAAATTTCTCCTTTATTATATTATTATCCCAAAACTGATTCACTATTATCTCACATTCCTTATTAAGGTTCTTGACAAAGGAAGAATGAACTTTATACCACTCGCAGTCAAGCCTAAAGTATACTTTCCCTTCATAAACAATTTCACCGTGCAGATGTTCAAGGACCGAGGCGTTTGTTAATGTATGGCCTTCACTTTCGCTTATTACCTCGCGGTATAAGACGCTATACTTAAATTGTTCAATACCATCATCCATGTAATTCTTTGTTATTTTCAATTGATCGATAATTTCCGGCAGTGTTGAATGAGAACTTATTTTAACTTTTTCATCTTTAGAAATTTCAATATAAAAAAGATCAGCTTCAAAAAACTTTGAAAAATCTTTATTACAAAAGTCGACATCAGTATCTTCTCCCTTCTTAAATTTATTGTATAAGTTATCTATAAATGCAATTTCAAGTCTTTCGATTAAAGATTTGTTTATAGATTTTCTTTTCGATAAGTGTTCAACATTGTTAATTGAAAAATTAGGTTTGCGATTCCATATTTCATGAAGTCGCTTTACGATATCTAGTGTTTTTTCGAAAGTAATTGACTTAGAAAGCCGAAATGATTCTTTGGCAAGACAAGTTGAGGCACTTCGTAAATCATCCTGACCAAAAGCAAACTCTTTCTCCAATATTGTCTTATTAACCTCCGCTTGGACTTTTTTAAAAATTTTACCAAACTGATTTTCGTCAGAGAAACGTTGATCACCTCTATAAAACTTTGACTGGCCCAGTAAATTACCCGTCAGGCCACGATCCTGAATATTTTTTATTACTTTACTATCTTTTTTAAAGACACGTACAATTATACCTAGTCCAAATTCTTGAATCATGTAGTGAGAGATACCTCTACCAGCATAACCGCCGGAGATAGAGAATATTTCATTACGATAACCGACGAAGCAGATATACGAATGACTCAAATTCTTCCAGCTCAATATAGGTGACTGTGGAACCAGTAACGGTTTTAAGAAATGTAACCACTGGGGAGGTTTGTTGTTCGTAGAAGAAAAAAGCCGTATTTGGAATTCTCCAGCATAGGTGTTATTTACAGTAACAGGGAAAAATATCTCTTTTTTTTGGTTTACCCGAGACAAGAGTTCAGTTACAATGTCATCGAATCCTGTGACCTCAAACAAATCAGTATTTACAAGAGATATTGAGACAGTTAGTTTGCTCTCATCAGTCATAGAAAAGGTTATACACTAATATATATAAACTTTAACCAATATTTATACTCTTAAAAATGTTCTCGATTATTCCCGTCGCATTTCACACGAATTTATACCCACACGCGTTGCTACTATAACCAATAACAGATTTAAATAATTGGCTGTCAACCTCTAAGTAAAAACAATATGTCAGAAGATTAGAAAAGAGCCTTATAACAAAAACTCTGAGATATTGCCAATATCCGCAGCGGAAAGATCAATGCCAACCAACTTAGGGTTGCATCCTGGTACCTTATCATTTAAAAGTATTTGTCGGAAAATGACGCCTATACGGGTCATATCGTGAAGCCGAATAACATTCCTTACATCGACATCAAAGAAAAACCAAAAGACAGTAAATTCCCCGTTTCAGGGGATAGCCATGCCAGCAGCGACCAGTAGTTTTAAAATAAAAATGAAAGCGCTCCTGGCATTTGCTTTTCTCTGCTCCTGCACCTTAAAGGGAACTGCTCAGCAAGAAAATTATGACATTGCATCTTTTATCCCTCCGAAATCATGGAAAAAACAAACCGCGGGCAACAACATCTATTATTCACATATAGACAATAAAACGCAGAGCTGGTGCATGATCGGCATATACAAAAGTACGGCGAGCACCGGAACCGTCGATGCAGACTTCAACAGCGAATGGGAGCTGCTGATCGCCAAAGAATACCAGGTAACTGCCGGTCCACAAAAAGAAACACCTACACAAAGCCGGGGCTGGAGCTTTCTTTCGGCCGGTGGTAAAGCGATCTTCAACGGAACAGATATGACTGTTGTATTGAAAGTAGCCAGCGGCTATAATACCTGTATGAGTTTTGTCGTAAAGACAAACAATGTCAATCAATACCTGAAAACCATCGAGGCTTTCGACAATAGTATTACGCTAAAACAACCTGAGGCCTCAATTACTAATACTCCACCGGCCACGACGGCAAATTTCAAATTTGCGAGTACGAATTGGGACGATCAATGGATCACTTATGCACGCGAAAGCTGGGCGGAAGTTGTCAAAGGCAACCTGAAAGTACTGGTACACTATCCCAACAAAAATGCGGACGCTTATCATTCAGTGCTGAGAGACGGCCTCATCAACGCATGGGATATTCTGGTGGCCCCCCGTTACTCCAATATCCGGAACATGGAAATAAAACCCATACAAAGTTTTGAATCCATTGCATTTTGCGAAGCAGATGCCACTGAAAAAGCTACCGGCAAACAAGTACACGTGGTGTTGTTCAAGAAGCATTACTCCAATGGTAATGGCCGCTATCTTGAATTTATTACCAACGGAAAAGCAGCTTACGAGCAGGAATTCGGAGTTTATCACAATGACGAATTCGGTTGGGATAAACCTGCCAGCATGCAATACCGCAATAAATTCGCGGTAGCGGCAGGCGATCTGCCGGGTAAATGGAATGCCAGCGATTATGCTTCGCTCACCTATTATTATGTGAGCAGCGGAGGCTTCGCCGGGGCAACGGCTACATCAATCTCACATGAATTCACCTTTATGGGTAATGGCAGCTACCAAAGCGACCAGACCGGCGCATCCGGGGTTGTCGGCAATCAAAAATTTTCCCGCCAGGTATACAAAGGGAAATTCACCGTCAACAACTGGAACATGCAACTAACCAATCGGTTCCAGGGGCAAACGGAGAAATTTGATTGTTATTTTGAAGCAGTAAAAGGCGGACGCATATTGATCATGACGGATAAGACCGGTACGGTTTATTCACTGGTGAAGGCTCTTAAATAATAGCAGTCAGATTTCATGACGAATCGGGGTTTTTATGTTAGTCCGCGACCAGCAATTAAAAATTCACGCTTATCGCGGAAGCCGGTTTTCGTGACGACACGAACCAGGAGTGAAAAACCTATTCGTTTATTGACAATTCACTATTCACCATTGACCATTGGCGCCCCTTCGAGAACCTCAGGGAACGCTACAGACAATTCACAGCTCACCCTATTCCATCATCAACCTCCTGATCTCCGCATGATGTTGCTCCCCACTCACTGCCAGCAACTCATCGATCAGGTCGGTGGAAACCGGCCGCTGCAACGGATAACGATGCTTCGCTAATAAATTCCGCAACGCGCTGTTCACCTTTTCCTCGCCGATCATTTCTGCAATACGCACCATCACTATCGCGCCTTTGGAATATGATATATGCGTATTGTTGCCCGTTACCTTATACAGCGGCTCTTCTGCCGAAAAACCTTTTTGTTCATCATATAATTGCTGATGAACTGCCAACCGCTCACGCATCCTTTTTTCGCCGTACATCCTGCGATACAACATCATCTCGGTATACATGGCCAGTGTCTCCGTCAGCATCACCGATCCTTCCCTTTCATCGCCGCTAAGCTGGCTGTTGCCCCACCACAAATGCGACAACTCATGACCGGCCAGTTCATTGATCACATCCTGCTCACGGTTAACTCCGAGGTCTGCGTGAAACACCATGTTCTCCGTCATGAATATTATACCGGGATAAGCCGTGGCGGCAAAGCCACGGGTAAAAGAAGACACTTCTGCAAACCGTATTGAGCGGAACGGATAAGGTCCGAAGTTTGCTTCGCAATAATCCATCGTCTGCTTGATGTTGTCGATCAGGTGATCTACATTTTCCCCGTGCAACGGATGGTACAATACCGTTATATCTGTTCCTTTATAATTAGTCTTCCGTTGCGCATAAACCGCTGAAGCTACCGCAAACCGGAACGGGACCGGATGTCCCGGAGAAAACTCCGCATAGGTGCTGCCTCCTTCATTCCATTGTTTCACCAAGTCGCCTGTTCCCAGCGGCGTCTGTCCTTTTTCCGTCGACACCGTCATTTTCAACTGAATAAAATCCCAGTTGTTATCGCGTGGATCCTCCGGTTTCTTCAAAGCTGTAGCGGCTCCCAAACCATAACCACGTCTTATCCGCTCTTCACTGATCTCCCGCTCCTGCTGATAACCGATGGCCGGATAATACCGGCTGATGCGCATAAATGACCCATTTTCCACTATGGCATTAAACGATTGATGCCCGTTGACAGCATACCATTTATAAGAAAATGCAAATTTCATTTGCAACGAATCACCCGGCTGCATCGTGCGCTTCAGCGTGATTTCTTTTACCGTCGTATCGATCGATTGATCATCCAGTATCGCCTGCTGAATAACAAACCCCTCCGTAAAGTTGATCAGCACTTTCGTGATCGTGTCGGACGTCAAATTGCGCAAAACATAATATCCATCAACAGTATAAGATTGTTGCGATGGATAGAGATCGATCTTCGTAACCACATCGGTAACGGTAGGTTGCGGTAATTGCTGGTAATGACGGTAACGTTGTTCGTAGGCCGCATTGCTGTCCTGCTGCTGTGCTGATGAACGCGGAACATATCCCATCATGAATTGCCTGCCGGAAAATACCGCCATCACAATACAAACAACAGTCATTGCCATACCCGCTAACGAAATGCGCCGGCGACGGATCGCATAGGTCAGTATCCACAGCAAGCCTATGAATGATGCACCTGCCAACCACCGCTGGACAAAAGGCCACAGATAAGCACCGTAACCACAGAAATCACTGTAAGCACCTTTGAATCCGGAAAAGAACCGCAGCAATGGATACGGCAATAGCCTGGCGCCAAAAGGCCCGGCCAGCAAAAAGCCCAGTATAAGCGTTACCCCCAAACCGATAAAAGGTTTTGTAAACAGGCTGTTGATCCATACCAGCAAACCTATCAACAGTATCAGCGGAAGCGTATTGAAGACCAGTAATCCTGCGTAGGCAGGCCAATCAATCCGGGGATAAGCGTAGGCAAACTGAAACAATAATCCCTGCAAAAGCAGCAACACGGTATAAATGCTGATTAATACGCTCACACTGATCCAATGCCCGAGGTATTTTGCGGAGGACAACACACTCGTCCGCTCCAGCATATGAAACCGTGACGTATAACTTTTCCAATAAAGGTCGTAGACAAAATAAACCACGAGCAATACTGCCGGAAGATAGAAATTCTCAGAAATGGACGTAGCCATCAATCCCGAATCCGCGTATTTCCCGGGCAGGCGGATTCCTTTTTCGATGACGGCATACATTTCCATTCCACATAAAAACAACAGCACAATCGCCGACAACACAAATGATATACTGCGCAGTGTTATTTTCAGGTCTAATCCCACGTATGACCAGAGACTTTTCAGCCACCTGGCTTTTCCTGTATTGACAGCAAGAGGCAAATAAGCATATGCCGTTTCCGGCCTGGCAAGCGCCTTTGGTTCCCGCGTTTTTTTTATTTTTTTATGAATGGAAAATGAGCGCGCGCCCAGCCATACGAACAATAAAGAAAGAAATACCACAATTATTCTGTTCAGTAACCAATAGCCTGACAGCGGCACCATCAGTGTGTTTCGTTGCTGTACGCTGAAGTTGCGCGTTTCCAGGAAATAGGCCGAAACGCCAAACGGATCGATGATAGCCGACACCTGTTGCACTTCTACCGACTGCGGCGCACTTTGTGCCATAAACGGTGAATTGGAAAAAAGAAGGATCACCATATACAACACATACAGCAGCAAACCGGTCACGGCCACCAGCATTTTATTCTGTGTGGTCCATCCCGCAAAATAAAGTACACTGCATACCAGCAGGCTGTTAATCACACCAAAAAACAACCAGGGATAAGCGTAATGCAGGAAATGAAAAGCCGTACCGGTCTCCCGCATTTGCTGACCGATTACAAAACCGGTTGTCATAAACAGAAACCCTGACAAGGTCAGTAACCACAAAGAAAGAAAGCGACCGGTAGCAAAAGATCGTTTACGTACCGGCGTGGTAAAAATGAGCAGGTTAACACGATTGTCCCATTCGGAAAACAGCATCCGGATAGCGAAGAAGGTGGCGATGAAGATCACAGTCAGGCTCAGCAGTCCCAGCATGAACCCGATAGTATAGGGTGAGTTCAGCTCCATTCCTTCGCCGGCAGACATATTGAATTTATTACCGGTGAAGATCCCCATGCACAACAGCAACAGCAGTATAACATAACCGGGCAACTGTCGCGCAAACTGCCGGAGATCAAACAAAAGAATTGCTTTCATATAAAATTTTTAAAGCGACAGCGAATGGAAGTAAACATGTTCGAGTACAGGTTCTGCCGGAGAAAATCCTGCTGGCAGGTCTTCTGCATACACGGTTATGTGTAAAGATTTTTCGATGAGTTGCTGGCTGATGACCTGGTGGGAAGATAGATAAGCCGGCAGCGCTGTAGTATCGATGGCCCTGGTCCATATTTTCCCTTTCAACAGAGCCAGCATTTCTGATGGCCGTCCCAATGCCTGCACCCGGCCATTGCGGATGATGGCCATTTGCGAACAAAGATTACGCACATCTTCCACCAGGTGCGTAGACAGAATGACCACGATGTTCTCACTGATCTCGCTGAGCAAAAGATTGAACCGGTTGCGCTCTTCCGGATCGAGGCCCGCGGTTGGTTCATCGGCAATGACGAGTTGCGGATTGCCGAGCAAAGCCTGCGCTACACCGAAACGTTGGCGCATGCCTCCGGAAAATGTATGCACTTCTTTATGACGGAAAGCAGCGAGATTTACTTTTTCCAGCAATGACAAAATCTGTTTCTTTCTGACTGCAGCCGGTCCCACTCCTTTCAATACCGCCAGGTGATCGAGTAAATTGTAAGCGGAAACTTTTGGGTACACACCAAAATCCTGCGGCAGAAAACCCAGTTGTTTATGCAAGACGCCGGGCCTCGCTACCACATCCTGCTCATTGAAAAGAATGCGGCCTTCGTCGGGTTTCTGCAAACCCACAATAGTGCGCATAAGCGATGATTTTCCCGCGCCGTTGGGCCCGAGCAATCCAAACATACCGTTGGATATTTCCAGTGAAATGTTGTCGAGCACTTTGACATCTTTGCGATAGCTCAAAGAAATCTTGTCGATTAAAAGTTTATTCATATATGAAAAGTTTAGGCAATAAGATTCCCTGCGACGTTGCCGCCGCTTTTTTTAACCGATGTGTTAGTCAGTAATTAATCAGGCTGGTATTCCAGGATATCGCCGGGCTGACAGTCTAATATTTTACAAATGGCCTCCAGTGTATCGAAGCGTACTCCCTTTGCTTTACCTGTTTTAAGTATAGAAAGATTGGCGGGAGTGATACCCAGTCTTTCCGCCAACTCCTTGCTTTGCATCTTGCGCCTGGCCAGCATTACATCTATGTTTACAATGATGGGCATGTCAGATAAATAAATCCTTTTCGTTTTGTAATTCCAATCCCTGCCGGAAAATGCCTGCGAGGAAATAGGCAAATAATCCCAATACGAAGTGTACGGCTACCAGCATCCACATCTCATTTTCCACTTCGACAAACATCCGGGCAGTAAAAACCGCAATCAATGGCACAATAAGATTGGTTAAACAAAAAACCACGAGATGCCTGAAATGAGGCTGAGTGAATAATTTCTGTTGAAAAAAAATCCGGAACACGTTGGCCGATAACCAGAAAAACAAACCATACAAAGTAAGAGGCAGCAGGAAAGAGAAGATAATGTACGGCATGTTGTTATCTACTACAAGAAACGGTTGTTGTGTGAAGGGCACGAGGATGTGCAGGTACAAGCCATTGCCATGCTGCTGAGTGCTCCAGCCTGTAAGCAGGCAGATAACAGAGTACAACACAGTGAATAAATAGCAGAGCGATGCTGCCATGGCCGCTACATATAAGATCCGGGAAACGATTTTTGTATACCCCATTACTTTTGATTTTACGATTATTATTCAAAAGTAGAAATTAATTATCGTTTTACAATAATTAATTAAAAATATTCTCAAATCCGCTTTGTCTGCGTTCAGCGCCTCAACTGGTGTTGTCATAGCGGCGTGAGGTATAAGTTAGTGCCCTTGTTGGTCTCCCGACCAACAAGCAAGCGTCAGGTGGCTTTGATAGGTTAGGTCAACTTCGTACATAACTCAGGGATGAGCAGGCCCGTTGGTCTGGAGACCAACGGTGGCGTGATCTAGGATTGACAGGTTTTAAAATGTTCCGGACAGTTATGGTGAGGACACCAATAATGGCGAAAAGACTTATTGCACTATTCACTTACTAACCTACTACTATGCCTTAAACCTTAGCTACCCGCCGTCCGTCCGGCGTAATCCGCTCTCTGTCGACAGGTTGTTTTCAGACCGGCGTCCTGTTCTATATTTAGGATGATAAAACGAACGCCCTCATCAGGGGCAACGATGGTTGGTAATTATATAGGCAACATTGCGCCTTGACAGCGGGTGCATGACAGCAACAAGCCGGCATTTTTTGCCGGCTTGTATGTTATTATATTTGAAAGGAAGTTTGTTAATTATACCTGACCAATAGCGGCATGTTCGTTCGGGTACCGGCAGCGTCCGTTACTACCAGTGTATATATGCCCGCAGCCAATTGGCCTGGTACATTCACCGGTTGCGTAGCAGAACCTCCGCTATGATTAAGTTTTCCATTGTATACTACCTGTCCGGTAGTGTTGTACAACCGCAGTTCATACACACCCGCATTCATCTGCGAAAAACGTACCCGCAGATTGCCACTGCTCAGCGGATTGGGAAATACCTGTATGCCTGCTTTCGGATTACCGAGACGTATCGATGCAATGTCGCTGTAATTGGATGAACCGTTCAATCGTACTTCCCGGATACGATAGTACACCGTACCTGTGCCGGGATCAGTATCCAGCCAGTCGTATTGCGCGCCTGCAAGTGGTGCCACAGATCCGGCTTTTACAAATGTACGTCCGTCAGTAGAACGTTCTACTTCATAGACCGTAGCGCCGGTCTGGTCATAGGTTTCCCATTGTACCAGCACATTTCCGCCCAGGTCTGTCAGTTCTATACTTCCCGCACGTACGGGCAATACAGCCAATTGAGAGGAAGTAACGGCGGCGCAGGTTCCGCTTTGTACGACTGCGCGGTATTGCTGCGTGGGTCCGAGTTTGCTTACAATTAACTGAGAACTGGTGTTGGCAATATCATTGATAACGGAAATAAAATTATCTGTTGAAGACTGCCATTTCACCACTTCACCGGTCTGGCTGCTGATCGTGAGCACCGCTGTGGTAGGGTCGGATCCTGTGGTACGGTTGATCATACCTACCGCACTGGCGGGATGTACGGTGGCCACGACGGGAACACGTAACGCGCAACCGGCAGCTTCTGCGTAATAAGTAGTGGTGGCACTTACGCTGGCGATATTATAGTTGTTGCCCGTAAAAACAGCGGTGCCACCAGTTTCGGCTGTATACCAGGATACGTTGCCGCTGCTTGCGGTAGCTTGCAAAGTCAATGCACCTGCCTGGCAGCGAGTAGCAGGCGTAGTGGAAGAAATACCATTGACAGTAACGGTTGTTGCACCCGAAGTAACACCGGTACATCCCGAACCATTGGATACAACCAGGCGATAGCCAACAGCACCGGTTTGATTCGTTGGCGGTATATAGGCAACACCATTTGCCCCGGGGATGTCTGTATAAGAACCCGACGCATTGCTCTGCCATTGATAATTGAGATTGGTACCACCCGTTACGCTTGAGCTAAGGATAACGGAAGCGTTTGAACAAGTGGTGGTGCCACCGGAAATAGTTACTGCACTGGGGTTTGTACCTGCGGCATTGGTGATGATAAATTCTCCGCTGCGGCTATTGTTGCCATTGCCTGTTTCGGCAATCACAGCGCGATAGCGTCTGCCGGCAACAGCAGCAGCCACACGCAAACGTGAAGTATTAGCGCCACTGTAATTACCGCCATTGGTTACGGTTGTCCATGAAGCACCGTTGTTCACCGATTCTTCCCAGGTATAACTCAACGTACCGCCACTTGCGGGTGTACCGATTACTTCCAGGCTGGCTGTGCCACCGGGACAAATGTTGCTGACAGACGTTTCACTGCTGATAGTAACATTCGGAGGAAGATTGATAGCGGCCGCATTGTATCCGATAAAAGCATAATCACTGTTGCCACTCGGTGTAATGCGCAACGCACGCACCTGCGATGCATTGGAAGCATTGATACCAAAATCGGACAGGTTCAGCGATACCATGCGGATATCACGGGTGGTATTGGTGCCACTGTTAGCCACACTGTACGCATAGGCGGTATTATAAGATACACCCGTTGGCATATTGAAAAGATCAAGGGTATACGTACCGAGGCGGGGCAAATGGGTCATGTCTTGTGTAAAAGACGTACCTACGGTATTGCCCGACGCATCGAGAAAAGTAAACACGTCATTGGAAGAAGCCGGTGAGGCTATTTGCGTAAGAATAATATCGGGTTCTGCATCAGTAGCTCTTGCGCCATCGATGTTAAAAATCTGGAAAGTCATGATCGCAGAAGAAGGCAGATTGGTGACGCCGGTACCAAGGTCGAGACCATTGACACCGTCCACCAATGCTTTCTTGATGTTGTAAGAAGAAGCACCAGGCACATAAGCCGTGGTGGCCGATCCGTCAACTTTCGAAGCCAGCGCAATAAATATCGATCCGGAGCCGCTGTTTGTTCCTGCAATAGAAGCTACCGGTAATGCCTTGAACACGGCCGAAGTGAAAGTAATGTTGTTGTTGGTGAGGGTGGCATTGTTCACACCGGTTGAATAGGTAACGCCATTATGTGTAAATGCAAGCAGGTTGTGGCTGTTATCGGGATTAACACCGGTGGGAGCAGCAGCCGTGGTTCTCCAGAAACCGTTGAAATCGGTGATGATGCCGGAAGTGGGCACGTAGATGAAGCCTGCAAGAGAACCATTTCCGGAGGGATTGGTTACACGTACCGGGCCCGAAGCGACAACGGGTAATACCACGGTAATGCGCGTATCTGAAACGATCGTAAAAGGAACATTGACACTACCTATCGAAACATTGCTGGCAGTAGAAAATCCGGTACCATCAATCGTAATTGTCATACCTGTAGTACCGGACACAGGTGTAAAACTACTAACAGTCGGTTGGGAAATGGCGGCCAGGCTGCAAAGCAGGCTGACGGCGAGCGTCAGAAGGTTTTTCATTGATACTGTCGATTTTGCGCGAAATTATGCGTATCTCAATATAAGTACAATAGAAAAATTTCGAAAAGAGACAGTAGTAACTATTAATATACCTAAGCAACGGAACTACACGTATTTAGCGTGTGCCCGGTGGAAAAAATACGTTGATTTTTTTTTGTATGAAAACTTTAATGCAAATGATAAGGCCGTAAAACTTGACAATTGTCATGAATCTCCATAGAAAAAATACGACGCATTTTTGTTTCAAAAACCGAACGCCCGTGAAATAACAGGTTTGGAAACGGGGAAAAAACGCTTGACGCGGCAGCCGGGCTGCTTTAGGTTTGATACCGCCTCAAAACCATTTAAACCCTTCATCCACCAAACTAACAACCATGGGACGTTTAGTTCGCGTTAAACAACCGGCCAACCAGCTTTTCAAAACGGCTGATCAGCCTCAGGAACAACAAACTTATCTTGAACAGGTGATCAAATACATTCCCACTGAAATAGTAGGTGGATATGTAGCGGTGAACAGCCTGCTGGCGTCGTTGCCGGCCGATATGCTCAACAACTGGCTTTGGGGAACGTTCATCCTTTTTGCGCTCGGCACACCCGTTTATTTCTGGCTGATGAAAAAGCCCGGCGACGCGATCTGGCAGCAAATGATCCTCTCGTTTATTTCTTTTATCATCTGGGCCTATTCTATCACCGGCGCATCGGGCATTTTCGGCACGGCCGGCATTGATATTTATTATAGCCAGATTGCTTCCGCATTACTCATCATATTCTCGATTGCAGCACCGCTCTTTACGCCTAATTCGCAAGGCTCCGGCGGTAGCAATTAATAAAGGCTGGTTTTGTTTCCCCTGGCCGGGCGGGATGATCCTGCCTGGCTTTTTTTGTAAGTTATAAGTAGTAAGTTTTAAGTAATAAGTTGTAAGTAAATACTGCTTATTCACTCCCGAAACTTCGGGAGCACCATTCACCATTGACCATTCACCATTCACGATTCACGATCATCCGCCGCCAGCAGCAGCAACGCCAAAATCAGCACTACACTGTATTCACATCCCCCTGTACCATGCTCGCCCACAAACCAGCCCAGCTCCCAATGAATCAGCACGATGCCTGTCAATAAAATGATCATAAAGCCCGCGGCCCAGACACGCACTCCCCTTCCAATGGCCAACGCTACACTGCCGACAAACTCAAAAAGCGTGATCAGCCAGACAACGGTAACGCCCAACGGTATGCCTTTGGCTTCCATGAAGCCGCCAAACTGCGGGATCGTACCATTGATGATGCGAAATAAAGCATGAAGAAAGAATACCAGCGCCACTCCTATGCGCAATACAGTCATGGCCATGCGGCCGTTGATGAAAGGAAAATGCTGCAAAAATCTCATAAGTAGTTTTTTACGCGGCTAAACTAAGCCTCGGGATCGACCCTGTGTTATCGGTCTGTCGTTTATTAAACGTTATTCGTCTTTTGCCAGACACCTTTAAGCGTTTTTTAAATGTCTGCGATACGCTTTTAAATGTATTTCATTGACACTTACCGGTCGTTGATGTTCTTTTTTGTCTGACGCTGGTTTTTATCCGATTTTTAAACATATGAACCGCGTACTGCTGCATATCGGCTTCTGGCTGGGTTACCTTTTCTTTTGTATTCTCATCGAATATATCTGGGTAACAGCATCCCTTCCCGATATGCCGAAGAGCTGGATCTGGAGAAATGTCGCCATTATACCGCTAGGAAGCTCTACCCCGGAGATCCTTTTTTCCTATTTCATGATGTATGTGGGTTTGCCCAGGCTCATGAGCCGGAAAGGCAACCAGGTGCTGAATATCCTTTATGTAGCCGTGGTGTTTATTGCCGCCGTCCTGATCGTCAGGATTATCGTCCATTACCTGCTGGGCCATGTGGCTTATGATCAACTCCTGGCAGAAAAAAACCACCTTTTCGATACATCGCAGATCTTCCGTGGTATCATTTTCATGGGTTTCGCTTCCGGCGTGGCCGTATCGATCAAATCGCTGCGCTTACAGATAGCAGCAAGAGAGCGGGAAAAAAACCTCATCAGGGAAAAGCTAAGCACCGAGTTGCGCTACCTGCGGCACCAGCTTCACCCGCATTTCCTTTTTAATACGTTGAACAATATTTACGCGCTTACACGGAAAAAATCAGACCTCGCGCCGGGCGCCGTAATGAAGTTGTCAGAGCTCCTTCATTTCATGTTGTACGAATCCAGGAACGATCGCGTTACCATCCGGTACGAACTGAACTTCTTGCAGGATTATATGGCGTTGGAAAAAATACGGTACAGCGACCGCCTGAAAATTTCTTTTGAAGAGTCGATCAGGGATCCCGATAAAATGATCGGTTCGCTACTGCTGCTGCCTTTGGTGGAAAATGCTTTTAAACACGGCGCCAGCGAGACACGTTTTGATTCATTCATCCGCATACGCGTGCAACAGGAGGACGAGGATTTTTCTTTTGTGATTGAAAATTCTTTCGAACCCTCCGACCGGCCGGGCAGCGATGTCAGCATCGGTCTTCCCAATATCCGCCGGCAACTCGAATTACTCTATTCCAACCATCGCCTGGAAGTAAGCCAAACCAATAATATCTACTCCGTCAATCTTTATTTAAAACTGGACACTTATGGAAAAAATCAGCTGCATGATCGTAGAGGATGAACCTCTTGCCGCAGAAATTTTACAGGATTATATCAGTCAGATTCCCTTCCTTGAACTTACCTGCCTTTGCAACGATGCTTTGTTTGCGCTTGAAAAATTACAGATGCACAATATCGACCTGCTGTTTCTCGACATACATCTGCCGCGTTTGCGCGGGCTTGATTTTCTGCGCACACTTAAATCACCTCCGAAGGTTATCATCACTACTGCCTACCGCGAGTATGCGCTCGATGGATACGAATTGAATGTAGTGGATTATTTGTTGAAACCAATCAGCTTCAGCCGGTTCCTCACGGCCGTTAACAAAGTAAAGGAACGCGCACAAAGTGATCCGCTGGCGCTTTTGCAAAAACAATCATTAACACCTGAACGATCCCACCTGCTTATCAATGTAAATAAGAAACGTATCAAAGTTTTCTTCGATGATATTCTTTATATCGAAAGCAAAAAAGAGTACATCAATATTGTTACCGCCGACCGTTCTTTCCTTACCAAGTTTCAGCTTAGCGAAATCGAACAACAACTGGATAAACGTCTTTTCCTGCGTATTCACCGCTCCTTCATTGTCGCCCGCGAAAAAATCAACGCCTTCAGCGCATCGGAAGTGGAGATAAGCGGACAAGCCATTCCCATTGGCAGAAGTTACAAGGAACTGGTGTTGTCTGTCCTGGATCAGCAGGTGAACTGAATGCGGGAATGAGCTCCCGACAGATCCTGTACGCGCTTCAACCTTAAGTCGGCGGGCGCGGGCTATGATAACGCCTGGTTCGGGTCTTCACGAACCAGCCCGCTGGTGGTGCCGCTTAACATGGTTGTTTTAAAACTGATTACTATCACATTTCACCCAAAATTTCGGGCAAGCGCAGGGCCGAAGTCCCGGGGTAGCCTGCCAGGCCTGTTTATGTAATACTCAACACCTGTAACTTAATACCTGCAACGGCTGTTCCCACGGTATAGCTTAAGCCATTTACCTTACCACGGTCATTTTACTTAAAACTTACTACTTATAACTTAATACCTCTCCCACGCAGGCTTTTTTTTCCAAAACAACCGTTAACTTTGCCGCTTAATGAAAATACTTGTCAAGCAGGCGAAAATTGTAGATCCCTCCTCTCCTTTCAACGGGCAAACCGTCCCGGTTTTCATTGAAAATGGTATTATTCGGCAAATCGGTAACGAGGCGGTGTCCGCAGATCAGGTAATTGACCTGCCGGGACTGCATCTTTCGCCCGGATGGACAGATCTTTTTGCCCAATTCGGCGATCCCGGCCTCGAATACAAAGAAACCATCGAATCAGGTGCGGCCGCTGCCGCGGCCGGAGGTTTTACCGATGTAGTGGTCATCCCGAATACCAAACCTGTTGTGCACAACAAAGCCGCGGTGGAATACCTCGTGCAGAAATCGCGGTCTCTTCCCGTAAATGTGCATCCGATGGGTGCCGTTACCCGTGAAGCAGAAGGCCGCGAACTGGCGGAGATGTACGACATGCGTGCCAGCGGGGCCATCGTATTCGGAGATGGATTACACCCCATACAGTCCGCCGGACTGCTGGTGAAAGCCCTGCAATACATAAAAGCATTCGACGGCCTGCTGATCCAGGTGCCCGAAGACCGCAGCATCAACCCGCACGGGCTGATGAACGAAGGCATCGTATCCACCAGGCTCGGACTGCCCGGCAAACCGGTGCTGGCCGAAGAATTGATTGTGGCGCGCGACATTGAACTGGCTGCTTATGCCGGTTCACGCTTACACTTCACAGGCATATCAGCCGGCGTATCGCTCGAGCTTATCCGCAAGGCACGCGCCAAAGGCAATACGCTGATCAGTTGCTCCGTAACGCCGGCGCATCTCTTCTTTTCCGATGAAGACCTGCAGGAATACGATACCAACCTGAAAGTAAATCCACCTTTCCGTACGTCTGCCGACCGCAAAGCCCTGCAGCAGGCCATCACCGATGGCACAATCGATACGATTGCCAGTCATCACCTGCCGCATGAATACGACAGTAAAGTAGTGGAATTCGAATACGCCAAATCCGGCATGACCAGCCTCGAAACCGTATACGCCGTATTGCGGACTGCCTTACCCGGAGTAAGCCAGGAAAAATGGGTGGAACTGCTATCTGTCAATCCGGCAAAGCTGATCGGATTACCCGCAAAAACAATCCGCGAAGGCGAACCCGCATCACTCACGCTTTTCCAACCCGATGTACAATGGACGGTGGGAACGGCATCGCTTCGGTCGCGCTCGCGTAATACGCCCTTCCTCGGCCAGACACTCACAGGTAAAGTGGCCGGAATTATTCACAAAAACCAGGTTGTTCTGAATCAGGCATGAGATCAATTAAACTCACACCGCTGGTAATAGGCCTTATTACGGCCGCCGCCATGATACTGCTGAGTATCCTGGTATTCTATTATGCACCTGCAAATTCACCACTCGCCTATCTTATCTATGCGTTGTATGCCGGTGGAATAATGTGGACATTGCTCAACTATAAGGCATCTGCGGATTATCAGCCCACCTTCGGTGCCCTGTTCAACCAGGGATTCCGTTGTTTCATCGTCGTTACGATAGCGATGATCTTTTTCTTCGCCATCAACTCGAAAATGCACCCTGAATTTGCAGACGAGGCTGCGGTGGCCACACGGGAATATCTTCAGAAGAATAAAAAAGACAACATGTTGCCCCATGAGATCGAAGCAAGCGTGGAGAACACCCGTAAAGGTTATACCACCGGCGTGGTGTATGGTGCGATTTTCAGTTATTTGATAATTGGTGTTATATTCACCGTTGCAGGTTCAGGTATTATTTTAATCAGGAGACGTTAACACATGGATCTTTCCCTTGTCATACCACTTTTAAACGAAGAAGAATCATTACCCGAGCTCACCGCCTGGATTGAGCGGGTAATGGATGAACATCATTATACCTATGAAATTATTTTCGTTGACGACGGCAGCACGGACAATTCCTGGGAAGTAATCCAGCAGCTCCGCGCACGCAACCCGCATGTCAAGGGAATCAAATTCCAACGTAACTACGGCAAATCCGCCGGCCTCAATGAAGGCTTCAAAGCCGCTCAGGGTGAGGTAATCATTACCATGGACGCGGATCTGCAGGATAGTCCCGATGAAATTCCTGAACTGCGCCGGATGATACTGGAGGACAACCTCGACCTGGTAAGCGGATGGAAGAAGAAGCGGTACGACAACAGGCTTACCAAAAACCTTCCCAGCAAACTTTTTAATGCGGCAGCCCGCCGCATGAGCGGAATAAAACTGCACGATTTCAACTGTGGCCTTAAAGCCTACCGAAAAAAACTGGTTAAGAGCATCGAAGTATATGGTGAAATGCACCGGTATGTGCCGGTGCTGGCCAAATGGTCGGGCTTTCGCCGTATCGGTGAAAAAGTAGTGGAACACCGCGCAAGAAAATACGGTGTGAGCAAATTCGGATGGAACCGTTTCATCAATGGATTCCTCGACCTGCTTTCCATCTTTTTCATAGGCAAATTCAGCAAACGCCCGATGCACTTCTTTGGTTTGTGGGGCACGATCTTTTTCCTGATCGGTCTCGGCTTTGCACTCTACCTGGTTATATCCAAACTGATAGAACCGGAGTTTGGCATTACCAACAGGCCCGGATTTTATATATCACTTACATCAGTCATTATCGGTGTGCAGCTATTCCTGGCAGGATTTCTGGGAGAACTGGTGACACGAAATTCTGCCTCGCGCAATTTCTACTTGATCGAAGAAAAAGCGGGCATATAAAATCCTCTTTATGGCGAAAGTTGTGATCATAGGTCCTGCGCATCCGTTGCGGGGCGGACTGGCTACTTTTAATCAACGGCTGGCCCGTGCATTCAACGATGCCGGTCATTCCTGTTCTATCTATTCCTTTTCCCTTCAATACCCGTCTTTTATTTTTCCGGGAAAGACGCAATACACCGACGAACCTGCACCCGATGGAATAGACATTCATACTGTGATCAATTCGGTAAATCCACTGAACTGGCTCAAAGTAGGCCGTCGGCTCCGCCGCGAACGCCCGGATCTGATTCTGGTACGTTTCTGGCTACCGTTGATGGGGCCTGCATTGGGAACGATATTGCGCCAGGTAAAAAAAAATAAACACACCTGCATCATTTGTCTCGCAGACAATGTCATCCCTCATGAAAAAAGGCCCGGAGATGGTCCGTTCACCCGTTACTTCCTCCGCAGTTGCGATGCTTTTATCACCATGAGTGAAAAAGTAATGCAGGATCTGCGGTTGTTTGAAAAGACCAAACCGGCAAAGCTCGTTGCGCATCCGCTGTACGATAATTTCGGCGACGCAGTGGACAAGCAGCAGGCCCGTCAGCATCTGGGTTTACCTCCGGTGAAAAAGCTGTTGTTGTTCTTTGGCTTCATCCGCGCCTATAAAGGGCTCGATCTGCTGCTCGATGCGGTCAGCGTTCTTCGTCAGCGAAATGCCGCTTATGTATCCGATATGCGTTTGCTGATTGCCGGTGAATTTTATGAAGACGAACAAAAATACCAGCAGCAGATCGATAAACTCGGTATAAAAGATATGCTGATTCTTCGCACGGATTTTATTCCCGACAGCGAAGTGCGGTATTACCTGTGTGCGGCAGACGTGCTGATCCAACCCTACCGTAATGCCACGCAAAGCGGCGTTACGCCCCTGGCTTATCATTTCGATAAACCCATGGTGGTAACCAACGTTGGCGGACTACCTGCATTGGTGCCGCACGGTATATCAGGGTTAGTGACCGAACCCACACCCGAATCGATCGCCGACGGTATTGAAGCTTATTTTGAATTGGGAGAAGCACACTTCATTCCCAATCTGCAAAAAGAAAAACAGCGCTACAGTTGGGAACAACTGGTAGAAACCATACAGGAACTGGGCCGCGAGGTAAGGCGGAAGGCGTAGGGTTTAAGGAGTACGGTGAACAGCCATGTAAGTATTAAGTAGTAAGTTAAGTATGGCTGTGTCATTGACTACTCACCATTCACCATTGACCATTGACTATTCACCATTCACGATTGACGAATATGAGTACAATCTACAGGAGCAAAGCTCCCCTGCGGATAGGACTGGCCGGCGGTGGCACAGACGTTAGTCCCTACAGCGATCTCTACGGAGGCGCTATCCTCAATGCTACGTTATCACTCTATGCACACGCGAGCATTGAAATAATCGACAAACCCGAAATCCATTTTACCGCCGTTGACCGCAACGAACATCAGCAGCATACAACAGGAATCGAGTGTGCCACCGATGGCTATCTCGATCTGCTGAAAGGTGTTTACAACCGTATCCGCCGCGACTATGGCATGCCCGATACCGGCTTTCATTTATCAACCTTTGTCGATGCACCTGCGGGTTCCGGTCTTGGTACTTCTTCGACTCTTGTTGTGGCCATCATTGGTGCATTTGCCGAAATGCTCAAGCTGCCCCTGGGTGAATACGATATCGCTCATTATGCCTACGAAATCGAACGCCGCGACCTCAATCTCGCCGGTGGCAAACAAGACCAATATGCGGCCACATTCGGCGGTGTGAACTTCATGGAATTTTATGAAAACGACCGCGTGATCGTCAACCCGCTGCGCATCAAACAACGCTATCTTTTTGAACTCGAAAACAATCTCCTCCTCTATTATACTTCCACCAGCCGCGAATCCGCCCGCATCATCGAGCAACAAAGCAAAAATGTGGTAAACAAACAGGGCAAATCGATCGAGGCTATGCATCAGTTGAAAGAACAGGCGCAGCGTATGAAAGAAGCTTTGCTGCGCGGCCGCCTGCACGAGATCGGCGAGATTCTTGATTTCGGTTTCCAGCAAAAACGTAACATGGCAGAAGGTATTTCCAACAGTCTGATGGAAGAAATTTATGAAACGGCCAAAGCAGCCGGCGCCACAGGAGGAAAAATATCCGGTGCCGGCGGTGGTGGCTTCATGATCTTTTATTGCCCCGGCACAACCAAACATAATGTAATCCGCAGCCTCGAACGCTTCGGTGGCAAAACCCGCCGTTACCAGTTTGTAGAGCACGGACTAACGACATGGTCGTTGTAATTCAAAAGCCAAAAGTGAATGGTCAATAGTGAATGGTCAATAGTGAATAAGTCAATTGGTGAATGAGCGAATTATCCATAGTTACACCTCCCACCGGCTGTTAACTTATTACTTAATACTTATAACTTAATACTCACGCCCGAAGTATCGGGCGGCTGTTCCACCTTAAACCTTTTACCTTCATCTAAAACGTATAACTTTACCCCTCGCGATGGAAAAGATTAAACAGCTCATACAGGCATCTATCAGCGTCAAACAACAATTGATGGAAGATGACGCATTGGTATCAGTGATTGGCACAGTTGCCGATGTGATCACCAATGCCTTTCGTGACGGCAAGCGTGTTTATTTCTGCGGCAATGGAGGCAGCGCTGCCGATGCGCAACACCTCGCTGCAGAATTTTCCGGGCGTTTTTATACCGACCGCAAAGCATTGCCGGCAGAAGCGCTGCACTGCAACACCTCTTACATTACCGCCGTTGGCAATGATTACAGCTACGACGTAATTTATGCCCGGCTGATCGATGGCATCGGACAACCGGGCGATGTGCTGGTCGGCCTTTCCACTTCCGGTAATTCGGCCAACATCATCAAAGCCTTTGAAGTGGCGAGAGAACGTGGAATGGTGACGGTTGGTTTTACCGGACAGACCGGCGGACAACTGAAAGCGCTCAGTGATCATCTTATCAATATTCCTTCAACCGATACGCCACGCATACAGGAAAGTCATATCCTTGCAGGGCATATCGTCTGCCAATTGGTAGAAGAAACCTATTTTCAAAGCTGAGCTCCACTACTGATATGACCCAAGCAATCATCCTGGCCGGCGGGCTGGGCACGCGTCTTCGTTCCGCCGTTCCCGATCTCCCGAAATGCCTTGCGCCCGTAGCCGGGCGTCCGTTTTTATTTTATGTGATCAATTACCTCCGCAGCCAGGGCATCAACGACTTTATTTTTTCGCTGGGTTATAAACATGAACTCATCACCGATTATCTCGAGAGAGATTTTGCTACGCTTTCCTATAAAACGGTTATCGAAGAAGAACCGTTGGGCACAGGCGGCGCCATTCGCCTGGCCGCCGCACAGGCACATTCATCACAAGTGATCGTTACCAATGGCGATACATTGTTCCGCGCAGATATACCGGCTATGCTGCAACTGCATAATAGTTCTCATGCCGTTTGCACCCTTGCATTAAAACCCATGAACCATTTCGACCGTTACGGTGTGGTGGAAATAAACGATGAAGGACGCATCACCGCATTCAAAGAAAAACAACAGTATGAGCAGGGAACAATCAATGGCGGACTTTATGTGATCGATCGCGAAGCGTTACTCGCCACAGCATTAGCGGAAAAATTTTCCTTTGAAAAAGATTTCCTCGAAGCGCGATATGCACAGGATAAATTATACGGCATCGCCCAGGATAATTATTTCATCGATATCGGTATTCCGGACGATTACAACCAGGCGCAACAGGATTTGGCACGGCCTGCTATCTCTTTAAAAGACATCGACAAATCATGGACTTTGTTCATGGATCGTGATGGTGTGTTCAACCATGATAAGGTCGGCAGTTATGTTTTTCATCCCGATGAATTCGTTTTTTATGACGGTGCGCTGGACGCCACCCGCATTATTCATGAAAAATTCGGGCGCGTCATCGTCACCACCAATCAGCGCGGTGTGGGCAGAGGGCTCATGACGCTCGAAGACCTGAAGACGGTGAACGATAAATTGCAACGGATCGTAAAAGAAAACGGCGGGCAGATCGATCATGTTTACTCCGCAACCGCCATGTCCAACTTCGATCCCATACGCAAACCAAACCCCGGGATGGCCTTCCTCGCCAAACATGATTTCCCGGATATCGATCTGTCCAAAACGATCATGATCGGTAATAATCCAAGCGATATGCAATTCGGACGGCATGCGGGATTGTACACCGTTTATCTCACTACTACCAACCCGCCATACGAACTTCCCCACCAGGATGTGGACTGGCAATTTGAGTCACTTTACGCTTTTGCAAAATCTTTATAGTTCTTTGTGTAATTTTCCTGCCGGAAAGACGTTACCTGAACACCGTTACCGATGTAACGGATCAAAAAAGATAAAGTGAAAAAGTTGACCTTACGCCTAAGCCTTGTTTTACTGATCGCCTTCGCCGCCGGAACTTCCGTTTATGCGCAGTCGCCGATCTCTTCGGCAGACCGTAAGAAGCTGAGGCTCAAAGAAGATTCCTTATCGAAGCATTCGAAAGAGATGAGCGTTGAGCAGGAAATGGCCGACCGCATGATCGCAGACAGCTTTTTTATCAGAACACTGGTGCGGGCGCTGCAGGTCAAAAACTCTTTCTATTATCCGTTTGATTCGGTGCTTGGCATTTCCAAAATGTATGCACCTGACAGTACGTTCCGCATATTTACCTGGAATTTGAACTACGACAATTATTATTCCCGTCAACGCGGAGCCATCCAGATGCGTACGAAAGACGGATCGCTTAAATTGTTTCCACTTCGTGATGTATCGGAATTCACCGAAAATCCGATGGACTCTGCCCGCGACCGCAACAACTGGATCGGCGCAGTTTATTACAACATCATCCGCACACAATACAACGGAAAGAACTTTTATACCCTGTTCGGCTTTGACGGGCACACGGTGCGCAGCAGTAAAAAATGGCTGGAAGTACTTACGTTCAATGGCCGAGGCGAACCGGTTTTCGGAGGTCCGTTTTTCAGTTTTGCCAAAGACAGTATTCCGAAGCCTGATCAGAACCGCTTCAGCCTGGAGTTTAAAAAAGATGTACGTGTGTTGATGGATTTTTTACCGGAAGAAAATGTGATCCTGGTGGATCACCTGATATCCGAGAATGATGAACCCGATAATCCCTGGACATACGTGCCGGATGGCGATAACGAAGCATTTAAATGGGAAAATGGCAAATGGATACATATCGACAAAGCATTTACTTATAAAATAGATATGAGTGATGCAGATCCGTATATGGGCAAACCACCGGTCGAGAAACCCATTCTCGATGGCAAGGGCAATAAGAATGAAAAAAAACTCATAGAGCAATCGGAGAAGAATAAGCAGCGCGAACAGCCAGCGCCGGTGCCACCGGTGAAAAAGTGAATCGTCAATCGTCAATGGTGAATGGTCATCCCGAAGCCTCGGGAGTGAATAAAGCCTTGGTTCTGGTCTTCACGAACCAGCAGCAACACCTACAATCAAGACCAGACAACTCAGCCTGCGTAGTACTGGACGGCTGTTTCACTTAAAACTTATTACTTACACCTTACTCCTTATACCTTCACTTGGTATTAACATTTTATTATCAGTCTACCAGCATACAGGTTTTTACCGTTCTGCCCTATCTTTGCCGCCGGTGCTGAAAATTGGCAAACATATTATTCTGTGGATCGTAGCGCTGTCGATACTCAATACCAGTATCGATATCGTAGACGACGGTGCCGTGTTTCAGTCACTGACCGACCAGGCCGATGACGGTGTTTCTTACACAGAAATCGAAAGTATCGTGGAATATCTGGTGAATGAAACAACCGATCACGAAGAACAATTCCCCGATAGCACCGGCAACGACCAGCAAAGCATCCTCAAAAAAGCAGCAGGCTTCGATTTTTCGCTGCCGGAAAAAAAACAACGACTTCTTTCTCCTGTTTTCACACGAGCCAATTCAACACCTTCTGCCCGCGAAGCGGCATTCTTACTTCCCGCCGGTTATATCAACCGCCTCATACAACCTCCTGATCGCACAGCCTGATTGATCATCCCCGATCATTTGTTTTCCCTATGTGCCAACTGACGCGCACATAGCGCTATTCCCTTTTCTGAATCAAAACAGGCAATAATGAAATTTTTTGCTTCATTATTCCTATGCCTCACTGTTACCTGTGCCTCCGCGCAACAGGCAGACAGCATCGTTGTAACCATACAACAGGCAGAGGAAATATTTCTCAAGAAAAACCTGCTTTTACTGGCCAGCCGCTACCAGGTGGATGCGGCCAAAGCCAATGAAATACAGGAAAAATTGTATCCCAATCCGACCTTCAGCACCGATCTCGCCACTTACGGCGATAACCGCAAATGGTTCGACATCGGCCGCCGCGGTCAGAAACAGTTCGGACTCGATCAACTGATTATCCTGGCCGGCAAACGCAACAAACGTGTACAACTGGCCCGCGAGCAAACCCGCGAAACAGACCTGGCCTTTTATGATCTGCTACGTACACTCAAGTATGAACTGCGTGCCAGTTTTTATACACAAGTATATGCGACCGAACTGGCCACACAATATACCGAGCAGTTGCAATGGCTGCAGCAACTCATCAATTCGTATGAACAGGAGGCCAACCGCCGCAATGTTTCCCTGAAAGATGCCGTGCGTCTTAAATCGGAATACATCCAGCTCAGCGCCGACCGCAACGCCGTGATCATGGACGCGCTCAATGCACAACAGACCTTGCAGTTGCTGCTCGATACCAGCGTCAATGTAATGCCGTCGAAAGAAGAATGGGCAGGCCGCCCCTTGCCTTCACGCGAAACATTATTGGAGACGGCAAAGAAAGAACGCGCCGACCTGCGCATGAAATACAGCCAGGTTAAACAGGAAGAACTGAACTACCGCCTGCAAAAAGCAATGGCCGTTCCCGACGTTACCGTTGGTGCCGGATACGACCAGGATGGTAATTATGTTTCCAATTTTTATTCGCTCCGCGCATCGATCGATCTCCCTTTCTTCAACAGGAACCAGGGACAGATCAAACAGGCCAAAGCGCAGATACGCGTGGCCGGGCTGGAAAAAGATTACAAGGAACTGACCATTGAAAAAGAAATTGCCGGAAGTTACGCGCGCCTGCTCGAAGCCGAAAAAGAATACCAGTTCTCGCAAACAGGCTTCAACAAAGATTTCCCTGCCGTCAACCGTTCTGTTATTGAAAATTTCAACAAAGGCAATATGAGCATGCTGGAGTTCATGGATTTTTTCCAGAACTACAATACCGCCATGCGACAGGTAAATGAATTACGCAAGCAACGCCGGCTCGCCTGGGAAGAATTGGAATACGTGACAGGCGCTTCTCTTGACTAACCGAATTAATCAGTCCGATAAAAAAAGTTTATGTTTTATAAAATTCTTGTAACCGCCGCACTGGCAGGTGCTCTCTTGTCCTGCAGCCATTCAAAACCGCAGGTAAGCGACAACCGTTTCTCCCTCACCGATACCATGATGAGCAGGATCCGGATCGATACCACCCGGCTGGAAAATGTAAAAAGCGAATTGCGCTTCTCCGGTAAGATCACCCCTGAAGACAACAAACTCGCTTCCATTTTTCCCGTGGTGGCAGGTTATGTTACCCGTCTCAATGTATCGCTGGGTGATTTTGTACACAAAGGGCAGGTATTGGCTACAATCCGCAGTACCGACATCGCCGATTTTGAAAAGCAACGCCGCGATGCGGAGAACGCATTGATGACGGCCCGCAAAAACCTCAAAGCCGAGCAGGAACTCGCCGATTCCAGGCTCAACACCGAACGGGATCTGACCGCCGCGCAACGCGAAGTGGAAAATGCACAGGCCGAACTCAACAGGATCAATGAAGTGTTTTCAATTTATCATATCCGCGATGGTGCCAACTACAACATCGTTGCTCCCATCAGCGGTTTTATTACGGATAAAAAGATCAACGCCGACATGCAGTTGCCTGCAGGTTTCAGCGAAAACATCTTCACCATCGCACAGATCGACGAGGTTTTTGTAACAGCCAATGTTTATGAAACGGATATAGCACGTTTGTCGGTAGGTATGCCCGCAGAAATTGAACTGCTCAGCTATCCGGGCAAACGTTTTTACGGCAAAATTGACAAGATGCTGAACGTGCTGGATCCGGAAACAAAAACACTCAAGATCCGCATCCGTTTGCCGAATTCCGGTTATGAACTCAAACCGGAGATGGCAGCCACTGTTTATATCAGCCGAAATGAACCGGATAAAAAACCAGCCATTCCCGCCGAAGCCGTGGTGTTTGACAAAAGCCGCAATTACGTGATGGTGTTTCACAGCCGCGACAGCATTGAAACACGGGTGGTAGAGCCTTTGCGCACTACCGGCAACCTCACCTGGATCAGGGCCGGACTGCAGGAAGGCGAACGCGTTATCAGCCGCAACGCCCTGCTGGTCTATGATGCTTTAAATGATTAAGCTAAACCGCAGGTAGCACCACTGCCGGCTATTGCCGTGTGACACTGCCTGCCCAATCTTTTTGCATGAACAAGTTTATCCGAAATATTGTAGCTTTTTCCCTCAAGAACAAGTTCTTCGTTTTCTTCCTCACCGGAGTACTGATCATTGCGGGAATTGTGAGCTTTGTCCGGACACCCATCGAGGCTTTCCCGGACGTAACCAATACACAGATCATCATCGTTACACAATGGCCCGGCCGGAGCGCCGAAGAAGTGGAACGTTTTGTAACACGCCCCACCGAAGTGGCCATGAACAGTGTGCAACGCAAAACAAATGTGCGCAGCATTACCATGTTTGGTCTAAGTGTAATGAAAATAATTTTTGAAGACGGCGTCGACGATTTCTTCGCGCGGCAGCAGGTCAATAATCAGTTGAGAACCGTCAGCCTTCCCGACGAGGTGGATCCGGAAGTGCAACCGCCTTATGGTCCTACCGGTGAAATATTCCGTTATGTATTGCGCAGCCCATCGCGCAACAGCCGCGAACTCCTGACCATCCAGAACTGGACGATCGACCGCCAACTAAGAGCCGTGCCCGGTGTGGCCGACGTGGTGGCGTTTGGCGGTGAAGAAAAAATATACGAGATACGTGTCAATCCTACCCTGCTGGTCAAATATGACATTACGCCGCTCGAAGTATTCACGGCCGTGTCACGCAGCAACCTCAATGTGGGTGGTGATGTGATCGAAAAAAACAACCAGGCTTATGTGGTCAGAGGAATCGGTTTGCTCAACAGCAGCACGGATATCGAAAACATCATCGTAGAGCAAAACGGCGATGCGCCGGTACTTATCAAACACGTGGCCACCGTGCAGGAAAGTGGTTTGCCACGCGTAGGCCAGGCAGGCCTCGATAAGGATGACGATGTGGTGGAAGGCATTGTGGTGATGCGGAAAGATGAAAACCCGTCGGCCGTACTCGCATCGGTAAAAGAGAAAATAAAAGAACTGAATGAGAAAGTATTACCCGCCGATGTGAAGATGGAAACATTTTATGACCGTGATGTGCTCATGAGTTATTGTACCGATACCATTTCGCACAACGTGGTGGAAGGCATCATACTCGTAACGGTGATCGTACTCATCTTCATGGCCGATTGGCGCACCACCCTGATCGTATCACTGATCATTCCGTTGTCATTGCTGTTCGCATTTTTCTGTTTGCGGATGAAAGGCATGAGTGCCAACCTAATCTCGTTGGGGGCGATCGACTTCGGGATCATCATCGACGGCGCCGTGGTAATGGTAGAAGGCATGTTCGTGGCACTCGCCCATCTTTCACATAAAGTCGGTATGCCCAGGTTCAACAAGCTATCCAAACTCGGATTATTAAAACGAACCGGTGGTGATCTGGGTAAAGCAGTATTCTTCTCCAAAGTGATCATCATCACGGCTCTCATTCCGATTTTCACTTTTCAGAAAGTGGAAGGCAAAATGTTCTCGCCGCTCGCCTGGACGTTGGGATTTGCACTATTGGGTGCCTTGATCTTTACACTTACGCTGGTGCCTGTATTGTGCTCGATGTTGCTGAATAAAAATGTGCGGGAAAAAGAAAACTTCATCGTACGTTTCTTCAATCGTTCGATCACCTCCGCATTTACCTGGTGTTTCCGCAACAAACGCAAAAGTCTGCTAGGCGCATTTGTATTCATGGGACTAACATTTGGCTCCGCAAAATTTTTAGGATCAGAGTTCCTTCCAGAGTTGAATGAAGGCGCTTTGTGGGTAACGGCTGAACTACCCATGAGCACCTCGCTGACCGAATCGATGAAGATCACGCGCACGATCAGGGAAAAGCTGATGGACTTCGAAGAGGTAAATGGTGTGCTCTCGCAAACCGGCCGCAGCAACGATGGTACCGATCCGAACGGATTTGGTTTTATACAATTCCAGGTAAACCTGAAAGCAAAGAAAGAATGGAAACGCAGTTTGTCGCAGGAAGCCTTGATCGAGGAAATGGATGAAAGACTGCGGCAGATCCAGGGCATTACCTATAACTATTCACAACCCGTGGTAGACAACGTAGCCGAAGCCGTTGCAGGTTTCAAGGCATCCAATGCGGTGAAGATCTTTGGCGACGATCTGGAAAAACTGGATAGCCTGGCCGATGTGGTATATGCTTCTATCAGAGACATCGATGGTATCAAAGATGCGGGTATCCTGCGCAATGTAGGACAACCCGAGATCAGCGTGATACTGGACGAAGAAAAAATGGCCTTATACGGTGTGGCTACTGCCGATGCGCAGGCCGTTATTGAAATGGCGATCGGTGGTAAAACGGCCACCGCCAAATACGAAGATGAAAAACGCTTCGATGTACGCATCCGTTATCAACCCGAATACCGGAAAGACGAAGCGGATATCATGTCACTGATGGTGCCAACGATCAAAGGAGGAAAGATTCCGCTGAGCAGTATCGCCGATCTGCGTAAGGTAACGGGTCCGGCTTTCATCTACCGAGATGACAACAAACGCTTCATCGGTGTAAAATTCACCGTACGCGGCCGTGATCTTGGCAGCACAATCAGCGAAGCGCAGGCAGCCGTAGGCAAACTGGTCAGGCTTCCCAAAGGATATTCTATTCAGTGGGCGGGTGAATTTGAAAACCAGGTGCGGGCGAGCAAGCAATTGGCAACGGTAGTACCGATCAGCCTGCTGGCCATTTTTGTCTTACTTTTTATCACATTTGGCAATGTGAAAGACGCCGGTCTTGTGTTGATGAACGTACCTTTTGCCCTCATCGGAGGCATTCTGGCCCTGCATATATCCGGCATCAACTTCGGTATATCCGCCGGTGTGGGCTTCATTGCCTTGTTTGGTATTTGCGTACAAAACGGTGTAATCCTGATCACGGTGTTCCATCAAAACTTACGGCAACGCATGGATCTGGCCACGGCGATACGTGCAGGGGTCATATCGCGGATACGTCCTGTGGTGATGACGGCCCTGATGGCAATGCTGGGATTATTGCCCGCTGCATTGTCATCCGGTATCGGATCGGAAAGCCAGAAGCCGCTGGCTGTAGCGATCATCGGCGGGCTGGTGACGGCAACGGTTCTTACATTATTAGTATTTCCTATATTATTCTGGTTGTTTTATAGACGGTCAGCGAAAAAAGCTGCTGCTGCAGCAGGTTGATAGATTAGAGTAGGATTAGAAAGGGCGCTTCGGCGTCCTTTCTTTTTTATCACGGGGTGATATTACTATGGGTAAACACTAGGTTTTGCGGGAATATCTTGTATTTTCGTCGGCTAGAAACTAAACCGAAAATTAACTGCCGGCTCCCGTCCGCCCGCCCAATACTTCCTCTGAGCCCATGAACCACTACATGAGAGTCTTTCTGTTCAGCGTATTCGTATGCCTGACCCTGAACAACTACGCGCAAAATCCTGCGGATCATTACGTACAATCATCCCTTCCTGCACATCCCGGAAAAAATACGGATGGACAGATGAAAGCGTCGGAAGACAACTATTACACATTTCCCGAAAGAAAAAAATCACCGGATCTTGAAGCGTGGAGAAAATACAATAGCAAAAAAGATCTTACGCACCCCGAATATGGCATACTGCCCGATGGCGCGCCCTGCGACTCCTGCGTGGAAGTATATGCCGAACGCAAAGCGGATAAACGATTGTTCCGTAGCCTGAAAGATTCCACATTGCAATACATCCAGCAATCGCTCGGCTCGCTGAACACGCTGGTGGACGGCCGATGGATCACCATCCAGCATAAATTGAAACCAGGCGTCAATGGCGTGTATCGTTCGGGATATGCCCCGGAGCCGGCCATCTTCGATCTCTCCCGCCAACAAATAAGCCTGCAGACCGTATTGGGCAATGTACAGTTCAACGACTGGACTTTACTGATACGCCGCAACAGCACTGTGGAAACAATTGGAAAGGCCAACTGGTCGCGGTACACAATTGGTGAAGACGGCATGTACATTACCAATGTATTCGAAGGCATCGATGCGGAACTGAAAGTCTTCCGCGGCGCGATTAAGACAAATTTTATCATCAAAAGAAATGCATTCGGTTCTTTCGATGAACTGATCTTTCGAGATGCATTCAATGGTGGACAAAATACACGCCTGCAATTCACTGAAGGCAACGAACAAAAGGGTGTTGGCCAATTAACCGTGTTGCTGAACGGCGCCGATGCGTTGAAAGTAAATGCCGGTTACGCTTATGCAAAAAATGGTGGCAAGGAAAGCATGATGGCGGTTGCTTATGATATCAGTGATGGCGTTATGGACATGATCGTGCCGGCTTACTGGATCAACAAATATATCGGGCAACATGAATTGGTGATAGATCCGCTGGTAACGGCCAGCAACACACTTGCACAGGCATCGATTACCGGTTCAGCCTATAGTGCTGCCTGCTTCACAGCATATTGTTCCTACAACCTGAACGTGACGAGACCGGCCAGTTTCAATATAGAGGACATCCGCTGGACATTCAGCTATATTGCAACAGGCTCCTGCTGGATGTATGATGGCGCTGTGACCTTTCGCTCCGGCACTTGTAATAGCCCGGGTGCCGCAGGGAATTACTGGTTTTGCAATGGCATCGGTACCGGCACCTGTAGTGGTAACAATATCTCGATCATGAACGATCTGGCTTCCTGCTTACCGGCTACTTCCTGCGCCTCTGCCAACATACCGTTTGAAATGCGCTTTTATCGTTGTTATAGTTCGGCTGCCGGCTGTAGCGGAAGCTGTATCGGCGCAGCCAGTCCCTGGACGATGACAATTACAGGCCGTACCGTAGAACTCGCCTCACCCGTGACCATAACGCCTTCAGCAGGTGCAACGGTATGCCAGGGCACCAATGCTACACTCAATGCAACAGGCCGTGGCGGCGCTACTCCGTACACCTACTCCTGGAGCTTTAACCCCACAGGTACGCCTGTTGCTGCCACAGGCCCTTCCGCCAATCTCAACTTTCCTGCGAACGGTACTATTCCGGTGTATCTTACGCTTACCGACGCCTGCGGTAATACGAATGCTAATACGGTAAACGTAACCGTGAATCCAAGACCGACGGTTACTGCCATTCCCGCCATCAATCCGCTTTGCAGCGGGCAGAATCCGAGTATTGCGTTAAACTCCTCGGTAACAGGAACAACTTATACCTGGACAGCTACAACAGTCCCAAGTATCACGGGTGTATCAGCCGGTAGCGGTACAGGCCCTATTTCGCAAATACTGAACAATAACTCCATGCTGCCCGGAACCGTCAGCTATAACATAACCGGCACGGCAAATGGCTGTACGAGTACGCCGGTCAACAGTGTTATCACCGTCAATCCGCTTAAAACAGCTACTCAAAATATCACGATCTGCGCCAATCAATTGCCCTATAACTGGAATGCACAAACCATAACTGCAGGAGGCAATAGTGTAGCGACATTCACGACCCCGTCATTGATGACAGGTTGCGATAGTACCACTACACTTAACCTGGTCGTAAACAGTGTAACCTCCGCTACACAAACCATTACCATTTGTTCGAATGCATTGCCTTACACCTGGAACGGGCAAACCATAACGGCAGGAGGCAATGGCGTAGCCACCTATACAACTCCGTCGTTGACCAACGGTTGTGATAGTACCACCACGCTTAACCTGATCGTAAACACTGTAACGCCGGTTACACAAACCATTACCATCTGTTCGAACGCATTGCCCTATATCTGGAACGGGCAAACAATAACGGCAGGAGGAAATGGCGTAGCCACCTATACTACTCCGTCGTTGATCAACGGTTGTGACAGTACCACCACGCTTAACCTGATCGTAAACAGTTTACCACCCGTTACACAAACCATCACCATTTGTGCGAATGCATTGCCCTATACCTGGAACGGACAAACAATAACGGCAGGGGGAAATGGCGTAGCCACCCATATTACTCCATCCCTGATCAATGGTTGCGATAGCATCACTACATTAAACCTTGTTGTCAATCCGCTGGTCAACACCACGCAAACCATTTCTATCTGCGCGAACCAATTGCCCTATACCTGGAACGCACAATCCATTACGGCTGGTGGCAATGGCGTGGCAACTTACACAACGCCATCATTGGTCACAGGTTGCGATAGCACCACTACTTTAAACCTTGTTGTCAATCCGCTGATCTCTCAGACGCAAACAATTACCACCTGCGCCAGCAGCATGCCCTACACGTGGAACGGACAGACCATAACGGCACCCGGCAATAACGTAGCAACATTCACCACTGCATCGCTTGTTACCGGTTGCGATAGTACTACCACACTCAACCTGATCGTAACCGCAGCCATCAACGTCACCGAAACCATCACCCTTTGTTCCGACCAGTTACCCTATACCTGGAATGCACAAACGCTTACCGCCGGTGGAACCGGGGTAGCGACTTTTGTTACCACTTCTGTGATCAGCGGTTGCGATAGCACCATCACGCTGAACCTGATTGTCAATCCGGTTAAATCAATTATTCAAAATATCACGATCTGTGCGGATGCATTGCCATACACCTGGAACGGTCAAACCATCACCGCAGGAGGAAATGCGGTGGTTACTTTTATCATACCTTCCATTGAAAATGGTTGCGACAGTACCACTACCCTTAACCTTACCGTCAATCCCGCACCGGCCGTAACAGAAACCTTCACCATCTGTGGTGATGCATTGCCTTATACCTGGAACGGACAATCCATCACCACAGGTGGTAATAACGTAGCCACATTTGTTACGCCATCGACCCTTACCGGTTGCGACAGTACCACTACACTCAACCTGATCGTAAACCCGTTGATCAATCAAACAGAAACGATCACGATCTGCGCAGACGCATTGCCTTATACCTGGAACGGACAAAGTATCTCAGCAGGCGGAAACGGTGTGGCCTCATTTGCTACACCATCGCTGATCACCGGCTGTGACAGTACCACTACACTCAACCTTATCGTTAATCCACTAATCAATCAAACAGAAACGATCACGATTTGCGCGGACGCATTGCCTTATACCTGGAACGGACAAACCATCACCACCGGCGGAAATGGCATCGCTACATTTATTACGCCTTCTTTGATCACGGGTTGCGATAGCACAACGGTTTTAAACCTCATCGTTAATCCCCTGATCAATCAAACACAAACGATCACCATTTGCGCGGATGCATTGCCTTATACCTGGAACGGACAAACCATCACAGCCGGTGGCAATAACATTGCGACATTTACTACCCCTTCGCTCCTTACCGGTTGCGATAGTACTACATTGCTGAACCTGATCGTGAATCCATTGCTCAACGAAACAGAAACGATCACCATTTGCGCGGATGCATTGCCTTATACCTGGAACGGACAAACCATCACAGCGGGCGGCAACAATGTAGCCACATTCACGATGCCCTCAATGATCACGGGTTGTGACAGCACGACTGTATTGAATCTGATCGTGAATACCGCTCCGGCAGTTACACTGCAGCCGCAACCTTCGGTTATTTTTATCCAGGATAATACCAGCTTCTCGGTAACGGCTTCCGGTACAGGTCCGCTTACGTATCAATGGGAAGTAAACGACGGCACGGGTTTCACTCCTGTTACCGATGGAGTCCTTTACAGCGGCAGCCAGTCACCCACACTCACCCTGACCAATGTACCGCATATCAGTGGTTATCTCTATCGTTGTATTGTAACAGGCATCTGTCTGCCAAATGCAACCAGCAACGCGGCATTGCTGACCGTCAACAAACGGCCACAAACCATTTCCTTTAACACACAAACCAGCAATAGCACGGTAACAGTTACCTATGGGGATCCGGTACAAGATGGCAGCGCTACCGCAACTTCCGGTTTACCGGTAACCTACAGCAGCAGTAATAACGGGGTGGCGTCGATTGATGCAACAGGTCAGATCACCATTCATGGTGTTGGCACCACACTCATTGCGGCAGATCAGGCCGGTGACAATATTTACCTCGGTGCCTCGCCGGTAATCTTTACATTAGTGGTAACACCGAAAGATCTGTTGATAACCGCGGATGACAAAACACGGCCTTACGGCGAGAACAATCCTCCGCTCACATTCAGTTACAGTGGTTTTGTTTACGGAGAAAATCAATCCGTCATCACGCCGCCGGTTATCGGCACCACTGCCACTCTCACCGGCATGCCGGGACAATACCCGATTACCTTCAGCGGCGGCGCGGCGGCCAACTACAACTTTATTTTTGTGAATGGTACGTTCACCATCACCGGCGCTGTCGTCAACATTCGTCAGCAACCTGCTCCGCTCGCCTTGTGTACAGATGAACAGGCGCGCTTTACGATCATTGCAGAAGCACAAAGTCCGTTGGTGACCTTGCAATACCAATGGCAGCAGAGCGGCAACAGCAGTACCTGGACGGACATCCCCGGAGCTACCACCTCGCAGCTTACCATGACCGCCCTTACCAGTGCTTATATCCGTTGCGTAATCACCGCGCCCGGCACTGTTTTGCCAAGCCAGGCAGTAACATTTGTGGTACATCCGTTGCCAACACTGCATGTCACTAAATCAAACGACCTGGATTGCAACTTCGGCAGTACCCAATTGACCGTATCCGGTGCCGTACGTTACAACTGGACTCCGCCGGCAGGACTGAGCAGCACCACGATTTACAACCCGCTTGCCCGTCCCACAACAGAAACGAAATACTATGTAACCGGTACGGATGCCAATGGCTGCGTGAACCGCGACAGCATCACGGTTGAAATCACCGATACCCGTCACGGCGACAATCTCATGGCTAATGCCTTCACGCCAAACGGTGACGGGCGTAATGACTGCTATGGTATTTCGTATTGGGGGGTGATTGAAAAAATCGATTTCAGTATTTACAACCGCGGTGGACAACGGATCTTCTCTTCGCGCGATCCCTACGCCTGCTGGAATGGAAAATTCCAGGGAGTGGATCAACCGGCCGGTGTGTATGTTTACTTTATAAAAGCCGTTACCAATTGCGGCGTCATCGAACGAAAGGGAACAGTAACCCTGATCCGATAAGCGAAAATCCCCGCCAGTTGTGCGGGGATTTTTCAATATATTCGGCCACCATTAACATAAACCCGTTCACATGCCGCTCCTTCACTGGATTCACATCCTACTGATCGGAACCATGCTATTCCAGGCCACCTTCATGCTGGTACAATGGTTTGTTTTCCGGCGTAAAGACTACCTGTATTACATTGTTTATATGTGCAGCACGCTCTTATTTCTCATTACGAGGCTTGACAGTGTATTGCATTTTTTTCCGGCCCCCATTCCTCCAATGCTGGACGAATACCTCGATCAGCCGCTGATCATCTTTGCCTGCTGGATGTATATCCGTTTCGGTTATTATTTTCTTGAATTAAAAGCAACGCAGCCTGCACTCTACAAAAATGCACGAATGGTAGAAATCTTTTTCGCCGCATTTATCATCGCAAAATGCATCTGCATCCCGTTTTCATTCAGCTATACCACTTCTTCTATCATTTACATGATCGCATCGGTATCGCTGGCACTGTCTGCGGCCCCCCTCCTTTACAAACTGCTTGTGCAACGGAACCTGTTGAATAATCTCCTGGTGATTGGTGGCGTTTGCATTGCCATCGGGGGCATTTCCGGTCATATTTTCACCCTGATCGCAGAAGATCCCGGGCAACGTACCATCCTGGTATACGTTGCTTTTGAAGTGGCGATATTACTTGAATTGTTATTGCTCAATACGGGATTGGTGATAAAAAACAAGCGCACGCAACAACAGATCATCGATACACAAGACAGGTTGATTCATCAGTTGCAGCAAACCGAAATGTTGCGCACCAGTCTCAGTACGATGCAGACAAAACTCTCTTCCGATCTTCACGACAATATCGGTGCCGGCCTCAGCAGTATTGCCATGTATAGCCAGGTGGCGCGTCAGCGGATGGAAAAACAACCCGCATCGGCCGCACAAGTGTTGAATATCATCAGTAATACCGCTTCAGATATTTTATCGGAAATGAAAGACACGATCTGGTTTATTCAACCCGCCCATTTCACTTTCGAACAATTGATAGACCGGCTGCGGCAATATGCGGAACCACTTTGTGCGGAAAAAGAAATTCACCTGGAGTTCAGGCTGCCGGTTGCAGCCATGCCCGAACTTTCGCTCGGCGCACGCAAGAATATTTTCCTGGTACTGAAGGAAGCAATCAACAACGCCATCAAGCACGCATCACCGCAAAGTATTATCGTATCCATTGACTGCGCGGAACCACAATTAATCATTTCCGTAACCGACGATGGGGCCGGTTTGCCCCCCACTGCGGAGCGCTCGGATGGCAACGGTTTGCGCAATATGCAGCAGCGGGCCAAAGGCGTTGGAGGCCGCCTGGACCTGTTTCCGGTGACGCAGGGAGGCACGCAAGTCAGGTTCGAGCTCCCGATGCAGGTTGCATCCTAACCATATTTGGTGATAGGCTTCCCGCCCGCACTCGTGTATTTTTATGTTTGTAAATGAACAGGCGTACCATGATTAAAGTGGCCATATTTGATGACAGCGACCGGTTTCGCAACAGCCTCCATCTGCTGCTCGATGGATCTCCCGGTATTGAAGTATCGGGTGTTTATGCCGATGCCAGCGGGCTGGAAGATAAACTTGCACAATGCCTGCCGGATGTTGTGTTGATGGATATCGATATGCCGGGTATCAACGGCATCGAAGCGGTGAAGCGTATCCGTGAAATATTGCCCTCCGTAGTGGTGATCATGCAAACGATCTTTGACGATGAGGAACGCATTTTTCAAAGCCTGCAGGCGGGCGCGCAGGGCTATCTTACCAAAGATGCCTCACCGTTGAAAATGCTGAGCGCCATCGAAGAAGCCATGGCTGGTGGCAGCCCTATGACACCGGGTATTGCGCGCAAAGTGATCGATCATTTTCATAAACATCAGCCGGTAGAAAACGAATACAATCTAACACCGCGCGAGAAAGAAATTCTTTTACAGCTCAGCAACGGACAGAGTTACAAAATGGTGGCCGCATCCCTGGATATTGCCTACGAAACAGTACACTCACATATCCGCAAAATATACCAGAAACTACAAGTGAACAGCCTCGGCGAAGCGCTCTCCATCGCCTTTCGCAAGAAGATCATTTCCTGATAAGTCTTAACCACATCTGGCGATTGTTACCGGCAGGCGGCTCCCCTAATTTGGCGGAAAATTACCTGTATGTCACGTCTTCGTTGTATCACATTTTCAATCACCCTTTTGTCGGGCCTCTCCTGCTTTGCGCAGGAACAAACGCAGGAGCAAACGGCGGGTAAGTTAAGTCCCAAAGAGCTGGCAATTCCCGCTTCTCCCGTATTTGATCTGATGGGCGTTACACCTTCATTGGTCAACCGTACATCCGATATCAAAGATTTCAAGGTAGACTGGTCGTTCAAATCCTGGAAGCTCAATCCCAATCTCGCCATCCAATCGCAGCCCCTCTGGGAAATTTTCTACAACAGAAAAGACCTGTCGCGTTACCAGCAGGCGTCTCCTTTTATGCGGCGCCTTGCCTCGCTCGATGTATCCGTAGGTTCCGTACAGGATGAATTCAATGACCGCCGCATCGGTTTCGCAATCAAGATGGGCGTTTACCGCGAAAAAGATCCGCTGATGGCGCGCTCGTTGTATGAAGATCTCCATGTTCAGTTCACAGAAGAAAAGGCCGCTCTCGAAGCACAGTTGAAAGAACTGATGGTCCAGCTCGATACCACTTCACAGGTATTGCAACGCCCCGGGCTTCGCAGCCAGATCAACAGCGTGGAGGAACAATTGCTTTCCCTGCGCTCCAGAAGACAGGCCGAAATCAACACCCGGGCAGCTATTTATGCAGCGGAAAACTGGAACGCCGCTTCGCTGGACATAGCATTTGGCAAGGTCTATACTTATCAGACAGACAGCGCAGGTTCGTTGGGAAAAATCCGGCTCAACCGCAATACCGGCTGGGGCGCCTGGCTCAATGGCGGCTTTGGTATTGGTAAAAAAATGCTGGTGACCGGGTTGGTGAGAACCACCTTTTACGAAGAACAACTGAATTTCCTGCTGCGCGATCTCGATACGTTTGAAGAAACGGAACAACAGGCCGTGGCAAGCACGATGCTGTATACAGCGGGTGTCAACTTCCGCTACGGTGGTCCTATTTATAATTTCTTCGCCGAAATTTTTTACGAAAAAAAGAGTACGTCCACTGCGGGTGCTGCACTGAATAAAGTATTCTCTCCCGATCCCAATACGGAAGTCGTGGGATCATCCGTCAACTGGAGCCCGGTCTTGCCCACTACACTGACCATCGGCGGAGATTGGAGAATAAGTCGCAACGTAATCATCAATTACGGCATGCGCTTTTCCTTCGACCAGAACTGGACATTCCGCACATTCACGCCGGTTGCTTCCATTGCGTGCCTGATGCGATGATGCACCATGTGAATGGTCAATTGTGAATCGTCAATCGTCAATAAACAGCCATAGTCCATTGTCGGAGACCGATACTTCGGCTTCTCGAAGGGGGAGGTCGTCAATAAGTAACCAGTAATTTTTTTCATAACCATTTAACCATTTTACCATGTATTACTTCCTAAAAAAGAGGTGGTGTTATTTCTTTGTCCTTGCGACATTGCTGGGCAGCACCACCTCTCAAGCGCAGCTTTCGCTGCCGAGCAAGGACATCGTGACGCCCGTACGTATCACACCCGGTATGGCGCGGCTGGCCACGGTCGTCAATACTCCCGGCAATGCTTTCGGACGTTATTTCAACATGACAGCTACGGGTCGTAATGATATCAATGCTTACCTGCTTTGTTATCTCACGACGCTGATCTATCCGCAATACCTGGCCACGGTTGCCGGTGATGCATCGCCCGAATACATCACACGCTTACACAACAGCCGCAGCACATTTGAGCAGGAATATAAATTGTATACCTCGCGGTTGTTCAACAATCCTAAGTACTTTTTCTTCCAGGAATCTTTTGCCGGTGGCTACGATCCGGAAGCCATGATCGTTTCTACCGACGACGCCATCTTCGTTGTGTTTCGTGGCACTGATCGTGTCGCGTCCAACAAAAAAGAAAACTTCGTCAGCTCCTTCATGTTTGACTGGGCCGAGTGGTTGCTGACAGACTTTGATGCACGCCAGCACACCGACCCCGATATAATAGGAAAAGTACATGCAGGTTTCTGGCACTCGCTGAGCTACCAGAATTTCAAAGGCCAACTGATGAACAGGATCGTTGCAGAGAATGGCCGCACTAAAAAGATCTGGGTTACCGGGCACAGTCTCGGCGCCGCTCATGCGCAGTTGTTTGCCATGTACCTGCGGAATAAAAATGTACCTGTGCAGGGTGTGTATGTTTACGCCTCGCCGCACCCGGGCACGCAGGAATTTGTAACGGCCATGAATCAGCTCTTTCCGGGCGACAGGCTGCAGCGATTTGATTTCTCCAGCGATCCCGTTACCACCATTGCCCCTTACACATTGGGCTATCGCCGGGCAGGCACCCGCATTTTTTATGAAGACATCAAAACAATGCGTTTCCGTGCGCCTGAACGCAGTTTCACCGACGCACTTGCGCTGGTTCCGGCTTTAACAGGTGCGGCAGGGTTCAACCTTGCAGGATCGCAATTATGTTATCATCATCCCACCTGGTACCTGCGGGCTGCCTACGAGCAATTGTCCAGAGAAGAGCGCGTAAAAGTGCCGGTCCCCTTGCCATTGCCGCATCCCGACAACAACGTGAATGATTACTCCTCGCCTTGCGATATGCTGGCACGCAACAAAGGCATCAATGCTTCTGCTCCCGGAAGCATGATCGAAGAAGGGATTGCCGCAATCGGTGAAACAATTGAAAAAATACGCTTCGCCGCTACAAGCATACTCGATAATGTTACAGGTGCAGCACTATCAAGCGGATATTATTATGTCAGTTCACATGCATCGGGAGACGAACTGCAACTGAATGATAAAAGCGGTATTGACAACGGTAAAGATGTGCAGTTGAACAAGACCAGGCAGCGACTGTACATACAGCGGTTCGGAACAATTGGTTATTCTATCCGCTTCGCTATCAAAGACGGTAAAGAGTACGTGCTCGACAGCGAGATGAGCGATCTCTTTGATGATGGTGCTTCCAATATTTTATTATGGGAAAAAAATGGCATGCCGGGAGTCAGCGCCAACCAACGCTGGTTGCTGATCAGGTTAAAAGATAAAAAATACATCATTAAAAACCTGGCCAACGGCAAAGTACTCGATGCCAACAACAGTTGTACGCAAAACGCTACCTGTGGCGTAAAAACCTGGCGCCCTGTCAATGACGACCAGACACAGATCTGGACGATCGAACCGGCCAACTAATCTCTTAAACGCAAAACAAGAAACATGAAAACATTTAATCAATTCCTCATCCTGTTTATTGCAATCATTGCATTTCCGCAGTTGAGTTTTTCGCAAGGCCCGATCACGCGTCCAGGGACCACCATTCCGGCTAAAACGATCAACCCCAAACTGCTTCAACGTACTCCGCTGGACTGGTATTTCCGTGCTATTCGTCCGGCCCGCGCTTCCGGCGGCGCTCCTGCTAATACCATTACTACAAGGAGCAGCGGTGCAAACACCAGTATAGTGGGTGTGAACCTTCCCCGTGCCGCGGCTCCTGTAAGAGCGGTGGGTACACCCGGCAAAGAACCGTCCGGTGATGGTTATTGTCTTACACAATCTTATAACCTCGACTACCTCAATGAGTCTGCCTTCAGCCTGATCGATCTGCGGCTGAATTTTCCCAATGCCATTTATCCCGGAGCCTTCATCGACGCGGGAAGTTTGCTGGGGAGATCGCCGGTAACGTATGTATCACCTGCACAACGTCGTCCTTTGACGGTGGCCATCAGCATCAGCAACCCTGATTCAGGTTCCAGAACTTATACGGTCAGCAATTTCGGCAGCAACAACAATCGTGTGCTGGATGAAAACCTGCGCGATCGCCATTATGGTGCAGCGATTCCCTCCGTGTTCGCCTATCGTTCAATGGAACTGCGCAGCCAGCAGGAATTGACGGCCTCCTTCAATTTTTCGGCAGGACTGATGCTGCCGCTGGAAGAATTTGGTATTCCGCTAGATCTGTCGCAGGGCATACGGGCAAGTGGTAACATGGTAAACGGTTCTGTGGAACGCCAGTATATGTTATCGTTCATACAACCGATGTATGCGTATACAATAGAGGAAGAAGATCCGGGTTTGTTATTTACAAATGCCGGTGCTGCTGCCAATATTCATCAGGGTATTGTAAAGTCGGTTGTATATGGCCGCATGATCATGATGACATTCCGTTCCACACTTGACTCAGCCGAGGCATTCGGGCGGGTATCGGCGCGGTTGGGTATCAACTTCACGGGTGGGGAATTAGCCAATGCCTCATTGGGTGGTTCTATTTCCGGCGATGTACGCAATAAATTTGTGCGCGACATAAAAGAGTTTAAGGCACTGGTATACGGCGGCAACGGCCAGACGGCCAACAGTGTGGCGGGCGATCCCGAAGCAGTCTATCAGTATATCCGTGATCCATCGGCGGCCACGCTGAATAGCCGTACCGGTGCGCTGCCTTTGCAATATGTGGTACAACGCATCTCCGACGGACGTATTATCGGTGTACGTTCAACCTCCAATTATAAAGTAGACGACTGCCTCAATCCGCGGTATGATGTGGAAGTAATTTTTAAAGGATTGAAATGTAACAAGGTAGTAGAACTCTTCCCTGACGATAAGGAAGATATCTTCGGTACCTGTGACGTGAATGGCAAGCGTTTGTTTGGCATCAATGAAGATGCAGCCTGGAGTATTGGTAAGGATAAAACGATCAGCGACGATAAAGACGTGCTGATTGCAAAAGACCTTACCCTGTCACAGGTGCGGGAATTGCAACTCGTATTCAGTCAAGCCTTGAAAGATTGGGAGCCGTTGCACAAACCTGTTTACCGCGCGTACCAGCCACTCGATCTGAAATATTCGCTCGACAAAACGGCCAACATTTCCTCCATCATGAACCTCGCGGCCGGACGTTCAGTAGAATTGGAAAATAAAACTCACGAAGTGAAGTTGTATGAGAACGGCGATAAAGAGCATTCGTCAATCGCCATACTGTATAGAGTGAAAGTGACGCGGAAGTGAGTGGTAAGTAGTAAGTATTAAGTATTAAGTATTAAGTATTAAGTATTAAGTATTAAGTATTAAGCTTGGTACTTCCCTGGTTCGCTTATACATGATTAGCTTCTAAGATGTATTGACTGTATCATTATCTTACTTATAACTTATTACTTAAAACTTATTACAAAAAAAAGGAGCCTGATGGCTCCTTTTTTTAATCGTCCAGTTTCAGTACTGCAAGAAATGCTTCCTGCGGTACTTCCACGTTGCCTATCTGGCGCATACGTTTCTTACCTTCTTTCTGTTTTTCCAGCAGCTTGCGTTTACGGCTGATGTCACCGCCATAACATTTCGCGGTTACGTCTTTGCGCATGGCGGAAATGTTTTCGCGGGCAACCACTTTGGCGCCGATAGCGGCCTGGATAGCAATCTGGAACTGCTGACGTGGCAGCAATTCTTTCAGTTTTTCGCAGAGTTTGCGGCCAAAATCTTCGGCGCGGCTGCGGTGAATAAGCGCGCTCAGGGCATCCACTTTTTCACCGTTCAGCAGGATATCCATTTTTGAGATCAGGGCGTCGCGGTAACCGATGGCATGGTAATCGAACGAGGCATAACCGCGTGTTTGTGATTTCAGCTTATCGTAGAAATCAAATACGATCTCGGTCAATGGCATTTCGAAAATCAGTTCCACGCGTGTGGTGGTGAGGTAGCTCTGATTGATCAGGATTCCCCGTTTGCCGAGACAGAGCGTCATGATGTTGCCGATATACTCGGGCTTGGTGATGATCTGCGCACGGATATAAGGTTCTTCTATCCGTTCGGTCTTCACCGGATCCGGAAACTCGGATGGATTATTGACCATCACTTTTTCTCCCTTGGTCGTATAAGCGATGAAACTAACGTTGGGTACGGTAGTGATAACGGTTTGATTGAATTCGCGCTCGAGACGTTCCTGGATGATCTCCATGTGCAGCATACCGAGGAAGCCGCAACGGAAACCAAAACCAAGTGCCTGCGAGGTTTCCAGTTCGTATGTCAGTGACGCGTCGTTGAGCTGCAGTTTATCCATACAATCGCGCAGTTCTTCGAACTCGTCGGTATTAACGGGATAGATACCGGCGAATACCATCGGTTTCACTTCTTCAAAACCTTTGATAGGTTCCTTCGTGGGTCTGTTGGAAAGGGTGATGGTATCACCAACTTTCACTTCCTTGGCATTTTTGATACCGGTGATGATATATCCTACGTCGCCGGCCTTCACTTCTTTCTTTTCGGTCATCTTCAATTTGAGGATGCCTACTTCATCGGCTTCATAGTCTTGTCCGGTTGAAACAAATCTTACTTTATCACCCTTGCGGATAGTGCCATTCTGAATACGATAATAAACGATGATACCGCGGAAGCTGTTGAAGACGCTGTCGAAGATCAATGCCTGCAGCGGCGCTTCGGGATCGCCTTTAGGTGCGGGAATGCGGTCTACGATTGCCGCCAGCACTCCTTCGATACCAAGACCGGTACGGCCGCTGGCGAGCAGGATATCTTCCGGTTTGCAACCGATCAATTCGATGATCTGGTCCTGTACTTCCTCGATCATGGCGCCGTCCATATCGATCTTATTGATCACGGGAATGATCTCTAGGTCGTTTTCGATAGCGAGGTAAAGATTGGAAATGGTCTGGGCCTGGATACCTTGTGTGGCATCCACAAGCAGCAAAGCGCCTTCGCAGGCGGCGAGCGCACGGCTCACCTCATAGCTGAAGTCTACGTGACCGGGCGTATCGATCAGGTTCAGGATAAACTCCTGTCCGTCGGTATGGCGGTAGTTGATCTGGATGGCGTGGCTCTTGATCGTGATACCTTTTTCCCGTTCAAGATCCATATCGTCCAGTACCTGGTCCATCATTTCCCGGTCGCTGATAGTGTTCGTGCTTTGCAACAGCCTGTCAGCCAGGGTACTTTTGCCGTGGTCAATATGCGCGATTATGCAGAAATTCCGTATATTTTTCATGTACTTCGGCCCGTTTTTCGGACGTGCAAAGGTAAGGGAAAGCCGCGAGCTTATGGCATAAGTGCCGGTCTAATTCAACAGGATCGGCAAGCGGCATTTTCAGGTGTTACCGGAGCTGCAAAAAACCGGTGTTATCTTTATATTAAATAAAAGTAAACGTTTATAATATTATTGAAAATCAATTAAATAAGAAAAATATACCGGAGACGTCATTTTTCCTTTCCTGTCTCATCTTTCTTCGTATTTTTGTGCTCTACTTACCCCGGATTCTACTCCACAACCCATTACATTCTCACTTACTAACCCGGGCCATCGGCTTTTGACTGGTATTAAATTATAGAAATTTAAACAAGGGAGGACGGATTATGTACAGCTATGACCTGCTGGAAAACGGATGTTATTATCTGGTAAAAGACAAAGAAAATTCACCGATCGAACTGATCCAGGTGACTGTGGAAACAGATCATTGCCTGTTTATTCAACGGTTTGATGATCCTACCAAAACGGAATGGAAACTCAAGACCGATACATTGTCTGACATCATCGAATGCCTGAGCGACGAAGCAGTCAGCCAGTGGGAGAAACAGTATTATGGCGAGGACGCGTACCAGGAGGAAGAGGACGATGAGTGAGCGTGAATGGTGATCCCGAAATTTCGGGAGTCAATCGTGAATAAAACAGCCATGTCTGTATCTTAACATGACATGGCTGTTTTATTTATAAATTTATCCCCTTATACCTCTTATATCTTCTACCTTACACCTTACACCTTACACCTTACACCTTATCCCATACCTTACTTCTGCATAAAATTCACCGTATCCTTCGGCTCGCCGCAATTCAACATCGACGCTTTATACTGCGGATGCTGCGTACCAAGATAGGGATTGCGCACTTCCTGCGTGGCACTGAGCCAATACCCGGACTGATTTTCACCAAAAGCCATCGGGCATTCCTGCAGATACAATTTTGAACGGTCGTAACGCACCGTTTTCATCAACATATACAGCGCGTCGGAAAGACTATTGAGCGAAGTTCTCTTAGCAGCGATGTCCGGCTGATTGATAATATTCTGTATCTCGGCACGGGCATTATCCAGGAAAAAGGAAGCACTCTGCGCAATTTCCACTGAATCCTTCTCCAGTTCTTTGAGGCTGAAGGAATCGAGCCCCTGCTTCAGTGCCGCCGCACCTTCATTAACCTTGTTTACATCCCAGTTAACGAACGCCTCGTTCATTTGGTAGTAATTGCCAAGCATCGACTCGATGGACGCATTGAAAGCCTCGCTGTGCTTGCTCACCGCCATCGATACCGGTTTCGGACCTTTGTGCGTATTTTTCTTTCCTCGGAGAAGGAAAAACCATACACCAGCGCTGACGGCTACGATCAACAGCAAAAACAGGAGAAATTTCTTCATGGCGTCGTTAAATTTTGCAGCAAAGTTAATATTAAACGATCAGCAGTCCGAATGCATTATTTTTGCGCAAATTTCAGTTGAAGCATGTTAGCAGGATTTCAGAATGTGACATTTGAGTTTGGTGCCCGCGCCATCGTGACCGAAGCTACCTGGCATATTCAGCCAGGCGAACGCATTGGCCTGATCGGGTACAACGGTACGGGTAAGTCTACCCTGCTCAAACTACTGGTAGGACAATACCTCCCTTCCGCCGGCACAGTAGAAAGAAGCCGGTCTACTTCTATCGGATACCTTCACCAGGATCTGTTGAGTTTTGATACCGAAGAGTCCATTTTACAGGTAGCCCTGGGTGCCTTCGAACGCGTACTCGAACTCGAGAAAGAGATTGAAGAGATCGGTAAAGAACTGGAGCGCACCGGCGACGAAACTACCCTTCTTGCCTACACCGACCGCCTGCACGAACTCGAAACACTCGGCGGTTACAATATTCATCACCGCACCGAAGAAGTATTGCAGGGACTTGGTTTTACCAACGCTGATCTGCAACGTCCCTATAAAGAATTCAGCGGTGGCTGGCGCATGCGTGTGCTGCTCGCCAAAATGATCCTGCAACAACCCGATCTGCTGCTGCTCGACGAACCGACCAACCACCTTGATATGCCCTCAATCGAATGGCTGGAGAAATACCTCCTGCATTACCAGGGCTCCGTGGTGATTGTGAGTCACGATAAATACTTCCTCAACCGTATGGTGAACAAGATCGTGGAAGTGTATCAGCAACAACTGCATATCTACAATGGCAATTACGATTTCTATGAAAAAGAGAAAGCCATCCGTATAGAAATGCAACAAAAAGCCTACGAGAACCAGCAGGATTATATCCGCCAGCAGGAACGGTTCATCGAACGCTTTAAAGCCAAAGCCAGTAAAGCCGCACAGGCACAAAGCATCATGAAACGCCTCGACAAACTCGAGCGTATCGAAGATGCCGAACTGGAAAGACCTGATATCCGCATCAACTTCCGCGTGGATAAGGTACCCGGTAAAGTACTGGCCGAGTTGCACAATGTGAGCAAATCATACGGCGACAACCTCATTATAAAAAACAGCAGTGTAGAGATCGACCGGGGCGACAAGATCGCACTGATTGGCGCAAACGGTAAAGGAAAATCAACACTGCTCCGCATCATCGCCGGTATAGAAACCTTCGATAGCGGGGAACGTAAATGGGGGCATAACGTAGAGGAAAGCTTCTATGCGCAGCACCAGCTCGAAGCGCTGAACGTCAACAACACCATTTTAGATGAAATGCGTGAATGCGGCAGCCAGATGACCGACCTGGAACTCCGCGGTCTGCTGGGTTGTTTTCTCTTCAGCGGCGATGATTCCGATAAAAAGATCCGCGTATTGAGCGGTGGCGAAAAAGCAAGGGTTGCCCTGGCCAAAACCATCGTAAGCAAGGCCAACTTCCTCATGCTCGACGAACCGACCAACCACCTCGACATGCACAGTTGCGACCTGCTGATCGATGCGTTGGACAAATACCAGGGCAGCCTGGTGCTCGTCAGCCACGACCGCTATTTCGTATCAAAAACGGCCAATAAGATCTGGGAAATCGTGGATCACGAGATCAAGGAGTTCAAAGGTGGCTACGACGAATGGGTAGCCTGGAAAGAACGGATGGCACGCCTGGAAGCCGAAAGCAAAAAGGCAGAAAAAGCGGAAAAGAACGAAAAGACCGCTCCGCAACAAAAGGAGAAAGAAAAGGAAAAAGAACCGGCACCAAAAGAAACACCGCCTGCTTCCAATACCCCTATCAATAAAGAATTAAAAAAGGAATTACAAAAACAGCAGAAAAGATTTCAGCAACTGGAACAGCAGATCGCCGAATTGAAACTCCGCAAGGACAAACTGGAAAAAGCGCTCTCCGATCCGGAAATTTATGCCGATAAGAATAAATTCCGCGAAGCGGAATCCGCTTATCAGCAGGCCGCCGCCGAAGTGGACAAGCTGAACAAAGAATACGAGACAGTTTTTGAAAAACTGATGGAACTGGAAGGCCAGTAAAACGAAAACCGGAGTTGACGCTCCGGTTTTTTATTAGCATCGCCGGTTGCGTCTGGTCATGAAATTGTTTGAACAGGTTTTATGGCATTGTTTATGCCGCCTCCATGGAGCATATCATTGTAAACCTAAACAAACGATCTATGAAAAAGATGCTGGCGATCCTTGTCATCGCTTCTCTCGCCTTTTCTGTCACTTCTTGTAAAAGCAAACCCAAAGATGAAGATATCCGCAAAGAGGTAATGGCTGCGCTGTCTTCAAACGCTGCATTGTCGGGTCTTTCCGCCGAAGTAAAAGAAGGCGTTGTTACCGTCAGTGGTGGAGTGTCCGATGAAAGTGCACGCTCTGCTGTGGATGCACAGTTATCCGAAATTAAAGGAGTAAAAAAGGTAGTCAACAATACAACCGTTGCTGCACCACCTGCTCCACCCACCAACGTTCCCGAAATTACTGCCGATGACGCACTGACCACAGCCGTCCGTGATGCTATCAAAGATCATCCGACCGTAAAAGCCGAAGTAAAAGAAGGCGTGATCATTGTCACCGGCGAAATCAAACGCGCTGATCTTCCCACCTTAATGGAGAAACTCCAGGCAACCAAGCCGAAGAGTATTGATTCGAAAGGGCTGGTGAAGAAGTAAAAACAGCCGCCCGATACTTCGGACGTAAGTATTAAGTAATAAGTTTTAAATGAAGGAAATGCCTTGTTCTTGTATCCGCGGGCAGGCAAATAACAAAATTTCCGGTCCACTTTTCACTTATTCAGTATTATCAAATCTTCAAATTCTCAAATCTTCAAATCAGCATATGCTTCAGGAAAAATACAAAGAACTCATCGACGCAGCTACAACAGCCGGCGTCAGCAACCTGCAGGTACGCGAGCAGGACGGTGTATTGTATATCGATGGCGATTCGCCTTCGGGCGCTGTAAAGGATCAGTTGTGGAATGTTTACAACAAACTTGATCCGGACTTTGCCAGCGGCGATCTTATCCTCAACGTGCAGGCCACTGCCGACGAAGGCAGCAAGGTAAAAGTGGTCACCAAATCCAGCAACCTCAATATCCGCAAAGGTCCGGGTACGGATCAGCCGATCGTTGGCAAAGCGGCCCATGACGAGGTCATTACCCTGGTCAGCAAATCCAACGACCAGTGGTGGCTTGTCAGAACCGCCGACGGCGAAGAAGGCTATGCCTATGCTCAGTACCTGGAACCGGTTATATAATATCTATCCCGTCAAAAGCGAAAGCTGCCCGCGTAAAGGCAGCTTTTTCTATTTTTGCACTGTCTTTCTTTAGCATAAAGCCATCCCGAACCGTAGTATGAGATTTTTCCAGGTAATCTTTTTATTGTTTCTGTCCCTTCAACTTTCGGCACAACGCCCGAAGGTTGGCGTAACATTGAGCGGTGGCGGCGCTAAAGGCCTTGCACATATCGGCATTCTGAAAGCCATCGATTCGGCCGGGCTAAAGGTGGATTACGTTACGGGCACCAGCATGGGCAGCGTAATCGGCGGCTTGTATGCAGTGGGTTATTCTGCCGATAGTATTGAAAAACTTGCCCGCTCGGTTGATTGGGATCTGCTGCTGAGCAACCAGGCCTCGCTGCGCAGCCTTTTCATGGAAGAAAAAGACGAGTACAGCAAGTACGATATCGAACTGCCCTGGGTCAATAACAAATTCAAAATTTCAACGGGATTCCTGGAAGCGCAGGAGCTCTGGCTCAAACTCGCCGAGTTTTATTTCCCCGTAACTCCTACCAAAGACTTTTCACAATTCAGCATTCCCTTTCGTTGTATTGCCACCGATGTGGGCAACGGTCAGGCCGTGGTGCTGAAGGATGGTGAACTGATCTCCGCCATCCGGTCCAGCATGGCCATCCCTTCCGTGTTTACCGCCATCGATCACAATGGCAAACGATTAGTGGACGGCGGCATCAGCCGCAACTTTCCCGTACGCGACGTAAAGGAAATGGGCGCCGATATCGTTATTGGCAGCACCGTAGCGAGTGGGTTGCTGCCTCCCGATAAAGTACGCAACATTATTCAGTTGCTGCTGCAGATCGCCTTTTTCCGCGAAGCGGAGGACAATAAAAAAGAAGTTCCGCTCTGCGATATCTACATCCCCTTCAAGCTGGATAACTATACCATGGCCAGTTTCGGCGATGCCGATAAAATACTGGAAGCCGGTATGGAAGAAGGCCGCAAATTATATCCGCGCTTCAAAGCGCTGGCAGATTCCCTGAATGCTATTTATGGAGAAGCAGAATGGCCCGTTAACCGGATGCCCGATCTCAAAACGGTTTATGTGAAAGAAGTAGAAGTGAAAGGCCTGGAAAACACCTCTTCCAACTTTTTCATCAATACGATGAACTTTCATGTCAACAAACGTTACACAGCCAGGGAGCTGGCCGACATGATCCGCCAGGCTTATGGTACGCGGTATTACAGCCGTATTTATTACTCGCTGATTCCGGTTGGAGAAAACAACTACCGCATCGTATTTGACATCGAAGAAAATCCGCTTACATACCTTAAAGCGGCCATTCATTACAACCGCTTCTCCGGTATTGGGGTGATCGCTAATATCACGTCGAGGAATTTATTGTTTTCAAATTCCCGTAGCCTGGCCAGCATCAACCTGGGTGAGAGTTTCCGTATCCGCGGAGAACACCTGCAATACCTGGGACGACTCAAAGATTACGGGTTTACCGTGAAAACACAATTCGACCGGTTTGACGTTATCACCTACGAACAAATAAAAAATCGGCAGAGCGGTCTTTACAAACAGAATATTTTTGAAGTAAGTGAACGTCTTCACTATTCTCCCAAGCGCGACCTCACCTTCGGCATCGGGCATAAATTTGAGTGGGTGACCTATCATCCGAGAATAGCATCCGGCATTGAAGTAAGAGGGAGCAATGCCTTCTCCAGTTTCTTCACTTATCTGCATCACAACAGTCTTGACCGTGGTATTTTTCCAAGACGCGGTCTGAAGATCGAACTGGAACTCGCCCGGGTGTCGCATCAGCGTGCCAACCTGGATGTATTGGTAAACGGAGTGCCGCCTTCCGATCCCGATTCGGCTTCTATCTCCGAGCAGGCTTATTACCGGTTCTTTGCCCAGGCAGAAGGCTATTTGCGCCTGAGCAGACGGATAACTGCTTTTGCGCAAGCGCAGGCGGGAGCCAACTTTAATTACCAGCGCAATGCGATGAATGAATTTGTCGTCGGAGGATTGACGCGGATGTTCCGCAACCAGATTACTTTTGCCGGTATGCAGGAAGGCGCTGTGTATACGCCGGCATTGGCTACTTTGCAGGCGGGTATCCGCGCACAATTATTTCCGGGCGCTTACCTTGCCGGCCGCGCAAATGTTTTAGTCAACAACATTATCAGCCGCAGCGATTTCTTCAAGTACCAGGATTTCTACTCCGGTTATGCGCTCACCTTTTCCTACAATTTCGCCCTTGGTCCGCTGGATCTCAGTGTCATGTTTTGCGACCAGACCCAACGTGTGCAGACTTACATCAATCTGGGGATCCCCTTTTAACCGGCAGGCGTAAGTGCTTTTACAAAATCGCTGATCAGGTAAGCGACCAGTTTGCCCGTACCCGGATCGATCGGGCGGTCGGGAATATGCGTGGCACCTTCGGTGATATGCAGATAAGCAGGGCGTCCTGCCGATGCAGCCAGGTGTAAATATTGACGTGCATGGAGTGGCGAAATACCAACCGGAGTCATGGCACTACTCAGTGTATCTTCAATCACGTCGAGATCTAGATCCACACCTGTAAGTGTATCATTGGTAAAACCGGTTGCATGTGCCACAGCCTGGAGGAAAGTTCTTTTTTCGTGCAGGAAAATATCTTCGAAAGTGATGCAATCGAAAAACGGATTGTTTACCAGGTCTACCCACACGTTTTGCGGCAGATAATTTTCCTGTAAGCCGATCACGCAATATTTCTGCAGGTAGCCGTCTTCCTCCGCGTAGCGGAAGGCATTTCCACTATGCCGACCTTCGGACGGACGGTAATCCGCATGCGCATCGAGGTTGATGCAATTGATCTGTGCGAGCGGCAATACGCCGGCCTTGTGCCATCCTTTGGCAGCGCCTTTGATCAGCGGATAGCTGTTGTTGTGACCACCGCCTATTACGAGTGGCAGCTTGCCGGCAGACGTAATGATCTTGGCCAGTTTCTCTACTTCATCATCAACGGTATTAACGGCATGGCGGTAGGCTTCGGTTTTTTCCTCGGGGCCACGTGCCGTGGTATCGATCAGGTATTGTATATCTCCGAAATCAAAATGTCCGAGCAATAACACTTCTTCTCCATCGAAGAAGTCGTTGCTCTGCATATTAAGGAAGGACTGCAAAAAGGGAATCCATAATGTGTGAGCGCCGCCGGTACCCAGATTGGCTTTAACACCGATATCTTCCGGAATACCGATCAATACGAAACGCGCATTGCTCGCCTGTAAAGAGGCTTCGATGTCCGTCGGATTTTCGGGTACCTGCAACCGCTCTCCCACCTTCGTTTCAAATTTTCTGATCTTTGTCAGTGCGAGAATGTCCTGTTTCTGATAAACCTTAAAATGCTGCATGCTAATTCAAATTCAAAATTAAAAACGTCAATGGTGAATGGTCAATCGTGAATAAGGCAGCCCCACCTTACACCCTACACTTTACGCCTTATTCCTTACACCTTACACCTAAACTTAAAACTTATTACTTAATACTTCCCACTTATTACCTTACAAAATATCCGGCCGTTCGGAAAATTGTCCTTCTTCCACAATCTCCTCCGGCTTTTTCCGATAGAAAACCATTCCAAGTGCCATGATCACACTGGTCGTTAATATCACATAAAACAAGATACCGTCGTTGAAACTGGTCAGCTTCAGTGCGGGAGGTATTTTATAAAACAGTACGATAGTGATCAGGCCTCTCGGGATAAAAAAAGCTTCGGGAAACAGATTGGTCCGCACGAAAAAACGCAGGTACAGCAACCTCACCACAAAAAGACCTGCAACGATCAGGCTGCCTCCGATCACGATATTGGCATCCGACAAAAACGCTAACGAAATCGAAAAACCGAATAACAGGAAAAAGAACGTGCGGATCAGGAAAGAAGTTTCAGCAGTGACCGAGTGCAGCAAATGCCGCAATTCCTGCACCTGCGAATGCGGAAAATATTTCAACAAAGGCTTCCAGGTCAGCTTTTCCCAATTATTGATCAATAACCCAAACGCCAGGATAATGATCAACGAAGGCAGGTGTAATATTTTTCCGCCCGCATAGATCAGGATCAGCAGCGAAAAAATAAGAAAGAATTTAATATTCAGTTTTGTCCGCGCCAGTATCAGCAGCAGCAGCAACGAAAGCAATCCGGATAGCAAAACCGAAAAGAGGATATTGAAACTGAAGCTCCCCAGCGAATGAAGCGTCATGGTGTCGGAAGCAATGAAATAATTGAAAACAATAATCCCGATGATATCAGAGAATGATGCCTCATACACGAGAAATTCCTTTTTCTGTTCGGTAAGCGGATGAATACTCGGAATAACGATCGAGCTGCTCATGATCGAGAGCGGAATAGCATAGACCAGGCATTTATTCAATGGCTCGAGCAACCAGAAGTGCAGGACAAAAGTTATCAGTGTGGTGGAAATGGCAAATATGATCAACGCAGAGAAAAAGGAATCCCGGATGAGCTTTACCTTATTACGGGCAAGTTTAAGGTCCAGCCCGGCTTCCAGCACGATCATGATCAATCCCACTACTCCAAGTGATTCGATCAATTGATCGGAAAAAGAAACATTGACGCCATTGGCATCAGCCAGCGCGCGAAAACCGATACCGGCAAACAAGAGCAACAATACGGAGGGAATCCTGATGTACCGGCTGACAATCGAAAACAGGTAAGACAGCACGACCAGGCTACAGATGACGATCAGTATTTCTTCCGTGTTCAGTTTAAGCATACGATAGCGGTTGGTGTTTTATTGGCGAATGAAGTTTCCCGAGAGCATCACTTTCTCCACCAGATTGGTGCCAAAAGCATAAGGAAAATATTCCAGCGAAGGCATTGGCCGTGTGATAATAAGATTAGCTCTTTTGCCCGGTGTCAGACTTCCCACTTCAGTCTGTGATTCCATGGCAAAGGCGCCGTTGATGGTTGCAGCGTTGATCGCTTCGGCGGGAAGCATCTTCATTTGCATACAACTTAATGCTACCACAAAGTTCATATTGCCCGATGGCGAAGAGCCCGGATTAAAATCACTTGCCAGTGCCACTGCACAACCCGCATCGATCAGTTGACGCGCAGGCTGGTAAGCCATGCGGAGAAAAAAAGCAGCCGTGGGCAACAATGTCCCTATGGTGTCCGACGAAGCCAGCAGGTTGATGGTTTCGTCGTCCATTGTTTCCAGGTGGTCTACGGAAACAGCGCCTGTTTTCACACCGGCCTGTACACCGCCGGATAAATTCAATTGATTGGCATGAATCTTTGCTTTCAGGCCGTATTTCGCACCGGCTTCGCAAATGCGTATAGTATCCCCGTAAGAGAAAAATCCTTTTTCACAAAACACATCGATATAATCAGCCAGGCCTTCGGCGGCAACGGCGGGCAACATTTCCTCCAATAACAAACGGATATAACCTTCGTGGTCTTCGCGGTATTTTTCCGGGTAGGCATGAGCGCCGAGGAAGGTCGCTTTCACCGGTATCGGTGCTTTTTCTTTGATGCGGCGGATGACGCGCAGCATCTTCAATTCGGCTTCAAGACTTAATCCATAACCGCTTTTGATCTCGATGGCACCGGTACCCAGTTGCATCAATTCCTGCAAACGTTGCCAGGCCAGGTCAAACAGTTCGTCTTCCGTTGTCTGTTGCAAACGGCGGGCGGAGTTGAGGATACCACCGCCTTTGGCAGCGATATCAGCGTAACTCAATCCTTTTATTTTATCAACGAATTCCGCTTCGCGGCTGGCGGCAAATACCAGGTGCGTATGGGAGTCGCACCAGGCGGGCAATACAAACCGGCCGGCGGCGTCGACCACTTCATCCGGCTCCGGCATACCGGATGGCGGAGCAGACATTTTTCCATAGGCGTGAATGCGGTCGTTTTGGATCAGCAACCATGCATCTCCGGCCTCCTGCACATCGTTCAATTGCGCTCCACGCAAAGGTTTTTGCGGATCGGAAAGTCCTGTAAGGCCTTTGATGTTTTTGATATAGGTGACGCCCATATTACAATATTACTAAAGTTCTCCTGCGTGCCGTACAGTAAATATTTTTGCCTGCTGCATGGCAAAGATTTTGTAGTTTACAGCCTCGTTAATTTGTCTATATGGATTTCCCTGATATTCCGAATTTCTCCGATCCTGGTATATGGCTAAGCCTGCTGACGCTTACGTTTCTCGAGATAGTACTGGGCGTCGATAACATCATTTTCATCTCCATTATTTCCGACAAACTGGATCCCGCCCAGCAACGGAAGGCACGCAATATCGGCCTGCTGATGGCGATGGTCTTCCGGATCATATTGTTGCTGACCATTACGTGGATCATGAAGTTGAAAGATCCCGTATTCACCCTGCCATTTATCAAAAACGAAGGTGTTCCGCTGGACATGAGCTGGAAAGATATTATCCTGCTGGCGGGCGGTTTGTTCCTCGTTATCAAAAGCACGCTGGAAATACACCACAAGCTCGAAAAACCCAAACATAAGGAAGGCACTAAAACGATCTACTCGTCGATGAGTTCGGTAGTGTTCCAGATTGTATTGGTGGATGCGGTATTCTCCTTTGATTCTATCCTGACGGCCATCGGATTGGTGGATGAAGTGTTTATCATGATCGTGGCGGTGGTGATATCGATCATCATCATGATGGTATTCGCCGGCGCCATCAGCCGGTTCATCAACAAAAATCCGACACTGCAGATGCTTGCGTTGTCATTCCTGATCGTGATCGGTGTGATGCTGGTGGCCGAAGCCTTTCACCAGAAGATCGCCAAAAGTTATATCTATTCGATGATCGCTTTTTCGCTGGTAGTGGAATTGCTCAACATGCGTATGCGTAAACAAAACGATCCGGTTGAACTGAATGACCAGCGGCCGGTCGACTAATAAGCTTTCTCCAGTTTTTCGAGTTGCCGCTCGTAGTCGTATTGAATGTCTTCGTGGAGGGCTTTCAGCAATGTGCGGGCCTTCTTCAACTGTCCCTGGTAAAGATTTCTGATCACCGGATTGGGTACTACGGGAATACCGGAATCATGCAGTTTCTGGCAGAAATAAATCCGCAAGTCCACTTCCGTTGCCTTCTGCCCGCTATACCGGCAGTATTTACTGATGATCCGGGCAATCTTACGAAGGCTTTTTTTGGCAAAATAAAGATGGGATTGGTTGATCTCCTGAAAGAGTTCGTCCACTTCGATCTGCACGCTGCGGATGAATCCGGCTTCGTCGCCCGCCTCATACAGCAGGTAGGTGAGCAACTCCTTGTTCTCTTTTTTGAACCTGGCCAGCCGCAGGCAGAGGTTTACCAGCTCCTTCGGCTTCAGTTCGCTCAATTCTCCTTTTAGCTCCTGTACTGTTGCGGATTTCATAAAAATTCAAAAATAAAAAAGAGTTTTAAGTAGTAAGTAATAAGTTTTAAGTTATACTGATTCACTCATTCACTATTCACTATTCACTATTCACCATTGACGATTGACGACTTAAAACTTATTACTTTTGCATCCTTATGCGTATTGCAATCAATGGAATGGGACGGATCGGGCGCTTGCTTTTCCGCCGTCTTACCGGCCATCCGGACATAGAAATCGTAGCGGTCAACGACATCATGCCGCCGGCCAACCTAGCTTACCTGATCAAATATGATTCAGTTTATGGTGCCTGTGCGGGTATTGAGTATGTGGCGGCAGAACAGGAACTGATTGCCGGAGGCAAACGGGTAAAAGTATTGCAGGAAGCCCAGCCGCTCAACCTGCCATGGAAACAGCTCAACGTAGATGTAGTGCTGGAATGTGCGGGTCTTTTTTCCAGTCTCGATGCAGCATCGCAACACCTCAAAGCCGGTGCCGGCCGCGTATTGTTATCGACAACCGGTTCACCCGATATACCGCTGATGATCTTTGGCCACAACCACAAGCAATTGGAGAACGATCCCGCGATTGTGTCACCCGGAGGTTGTATGACCAACTGCAGCACACATATCCTGTACATCCTGCAGACCATCGGCATCGAAAGTGCCCAGGCAACCATCCTGCATTCGTATACATCGCGCCAGGAACTGGTAGATACGCCACACAAACAATTCCGCCGCGGACGTGCCGCTGCCGAATCTATTATCCCGGTGGAAATAGATCTTCCGCAATCGCTGGAGCGCCTGATGCCCGGACTGAAAAACCGCTTTGCCGCCGTGTCGATCCGCGTGCCTGTGGCCAACGGAGCACTCGCCGATTTTTCCATACAAATGAAAGAAGACGTAACCGCAGCACAGATCAATGAATTGTTCCGTCGTGCGGCCGGCGAAGAATACAAGGGCATTATTGATTATACCGAAGAAGAACTCGTTTCGCTCGACATCAAAGGCAATACCCATTCCTGTATTATCGATGGAACTCTCACTTCCGTAATAGGCCGGCAGCTAAAAGTGGTTGCCTGGTTTGATAATGAATACGGTTTCACCAGCCGTATGATTGATTGGCTGGAATATTGGAAAAGGTAAAAGGTGTAAGGTGTAGGGTCTAGGGTTAAAACAGCCGCCCGATACTTCGGGCATAAGTATTAAGTAATAAGTAGTAAGTAAACAGCCATTCACTATTGACCATTCACTATTGACCATTCACTATTGACCATTCACTATTGACCATTCACCTGTTGTCCAGCTCCCGCACCTGCCGTTTATATTCTTTCGGCAACAACAATGATTTGGCAAACCATCCCAATCCCACTGCGCGAAGAATTTTGTAAATGCCGAGCAGGCCGAAGATCCAACCAGGTTTATTGAAATGAAGTTGCCGTCTTACTTTGTCGGGCACTACTGTTTTTTGCACTTCCAGCAATAGACTGTAACGGAAACCGCCAAGATGTTTCCGGTATTGTTTGAACAGATCATCTGTCAGCGGTGAGTGTACAAGATCGGCTTCCATATGCCTGTCCCGGTCGATCAACCATTCGCGGTAGGTTGCTGGCAATTGTTTGAGTTGCATGCGTTGTCCCATGCGGTAGAAAACATCGTAAACATCATCCTTTTCTTCGTCTTTTAATTGGCGGTGCAACACCTCGTATGCCGCGATGGAATAATGAATGAGCATATACAATACATCCCGGTATGCCCAGTCGGGGATTACGTCGCCGCGACTTTTCTCAACAGCGCGATGAATATGTGTGATCTGATCGATGGTATGATGGGCGGCGTCTTCCGTTGCAAAAACGATACGCCGGGCATAAAGCACCGTGGAGAAAAGCCTGCCCAACGGATCGGAAGGAAGTTTGCCTGTAAAATATAACCAGTCAACCGCCTTGTTTAAAGCAAATTCCGCAGAAGCGCCGGCGAATACAAAGAGTATTGTATCGCTGTGGCCCCAGATGCGGCGCACGATGGATTGCGGATGAACAAATTCAAAAGTCAAAATTCAAAAGTCAAAAAAGAGTGAATTGTCAATGGTGAATCGTCAATCGTCAATCGTGACACTCAGAACTTATTACTTATTACTTAACACTCACCGACCAGCTACGCTTAAACGTCCCACCCGGAAACAAACTATTGATCCCTTCTTTGTGCGGTAATTGCTGATCGGCATTCACCGTATCGGCTATGCCGCACCAGGGTTCGATACACACAAAGTCAGCACCTTTCGCCGCCCAGATCCCCAGGTAAGGAAATCCCTTAAAGCTGAAATCCAGTCCTGCAGCGGATTTGCGGGACAACAACTTTACCGATTGCGACTGGAGGTCTTTTAATACAATGGCGTCGCGCGCAAACAGTTCTTTGGCCAGCGGCAGTTCGTTGCTGTTGTCCAGCAACGGCATCGTAAACTCTTCTATCAGTCCTTCGGCGGATATCGGCCAGCGGCCGACGGTTTCCGCTTTTTCAAATTCCAGGTAATAGTCGCTATACTCTTCTCCCTCTTTAACCGGCACGCGGAAAGCCGGATGTCCTCCTACGGAGAAATACATTTCTTCCGATCCTGTATTTAATACCTCGTAGCTCACCTGCAACGATTCTCCTTCCACACGGTAACGGATGCGGAAGCTGAAGTGAAACGGATAGACCGCAAGGCTTTCTTCATCACTCTTCAGCAAAAACACCACTTCATTCTCACTTTTATCTTCCGTTTCAAAACGACGGTCACGTGCAAAACCATGACGCCCCAGCTCATAGCGTTCGCCTTTATAGTAATAACAGTTTTCTTTCAACGTGCCAACAACCGGAAACAATACGGGAGAGCGTTTGCTCCAGAACGCGGGGTCGGCGTTCCACATATATTCCTGTCCGTCTTTATTCTTTATCAAAGAAGTGAGTTCCGCTCCCTGCGGATTTATTTTCACCATTATGTCTTCGGTACGGATCGTTAACAGTTCCATATTCCTGTGAATTATTTTTTGTATTGAAACCAGATTTCCGTTGCTCCGTAACCGAAGCGCGGGTCGTATTGGTTCACAAAGGATTTAACTTCTTTTTTCATGCGCAGTATTTCATGGATTTCGTCCCGCAACTTCCCTTCTCCTACTCCATGAATGATCACCAGCGATGGTTGCCGGTGCGCGAGTGCCAGATCGTAATATTTTTCAAAGGTGCGCAACTGCAACGTGAGGATTTCAAAATTGCTCATGTGCAGCCAGTCGTTGGCCAGCTTTTCGATATGCAGGTCCACCACACTGCGTGCAGGCTCGAGATGATTACGCGCTTCTTTTGCATTGTACACTTTATAACCCAGCGCTGCCAGTTTTCCCAATCCCAATTTATCTTCCGGCTTTTCCGGTTCATCGGCATTGGCGTAAGGATATTTTACAAACAATTGCTGTGAGAAGGTAGCTTCGTTGCCCTCGCGCAGCTTCGCTATTTTTTCAAACAATTGCTTCGGTTTCAGCTTAACGGATGATTCATAATGTGGTGCCCGGGTTTTATCAGGCAGCTGCAAAGTGAATTCAAAATCGAAAACCGGGCTGTCATTGAGATCGGAGAATTGCACATCGTGCAGGTAGATGTCTTCGAAAGGCGCAATCGCTCCTTTCAGCTCAAAATCCTTTTCCCCGAAAAACAATAGTTTATAGTGATAGTTGTAAGGGACTTTGGTGCGGTTAACGAGGTGCAATTTCAATTCTTCCACCACATCGTCGCCAAACTCATCAGTATGTATAACGGGAAGAAAGGTGAGCCATACGCCGTCTTCCACGCGGGGTGCGGCGGGGGCTTTTTCTTTCTTCAGATCATCCACAAACTGCCGCTGCGGTTTGGGTTTACTGCCGGGTTTATTTTTTTGCTGGGAAAAACGCTTGAAATAGGGAAAATCGATCTGGTCGAGGTAAACGGGGAATTTAACGCCACGCACTTCTACCATCACCATTTTGTCGTTGATGAAATCAATGATTTCGCCTTCTTCGTCTGAGTGCAGGATCAGCACTTTATCGCCTAGCTGGTACTTCATAATCTTTATAGTATTCCGCCTTCACGGAATTATACCGCAAAGATAAAACCAGACTGTGGGATTAATTCAAAAGTAAAAATTCAAAATTCAAAATTCAAAAGCGGGACGTGAATGGTCAATCTTCAATGGGGAATAAACAGCCGGTTATCTTCCCCCCGAAGAGCCCGTTTTTTCCCGCAAAGGCCCGTAAGAATCAAAGGCGCAAAGACTTTAGAACATCGCTACTTACTACTTATGCCCGAAGTATCGGGCGGCTGTTTCAAGGCAGCATTTGCCGGATTCAGCTTACTATGGCGGCGGCTGTACAGGAAATAGATCACCAGACCAAGCCCCAGCCAGATCAGGAACCGCAGCCAGTTGGAATGATGCTCCTGTGCCATCAGGTAAAAACAGCTTATCATCCCCAGTACCGGAAGCAGGGATAATTTCCTCGTAAAACTCAAAACGCTCATTATGGTCACGACCAGCCAGAAGAGGATCATCGGGAAAGATTCCACCGTTAATATTTCCCGGAAATGGGTGGGGTGATTGGCGATGATCAGTGCGATCGCCAGCAGGAACAGCCCGGGAACGATATATTGGCTATTGATATACGGCACTTTGAATTTAGATTTGGGCGTATCCTTGCGCGCATCCAGTACCAGGATTCCTCCGCAAACCAGCACGAAGGCGAACAAGGTTCCGATACTGGTCAGTGCCAGCACCACTTCCAGGTTCAGGAAAAGCGCCGGGATGGCTACTACCAGCCCCGTAACGATCGTAGAGAAGGAAGGCGTTTTATAGATCGGGTGAATGCGGGAGAATATTTTGGGCAAAAGTCCGTCGCGGCTCATGCTCATCCAGATACGCGGCTGACCCATCTGGAATACCAGCAATACGCTCGCTGTGGCAACGATCGCGCTCACGGCTACGATAGCGGAAACGAATTTCAGGTTCTTGGCATCGAATACCGACGCCAGCGGATCGCCCACATTCAGTGTGGTGTAGGGCACCATCCCCGTCAATACCAACGCGAGGATTACATATAAGATCGTACAAATGATCAATGAATAAATCATTCCGCGCGGCAGATCGCGTTGCGGGTCCTTGCATTCTTCCGCCGTGGTCGATATCGCGTCAAAACCAATATAGGCAAAGAATACCGCCGATACCCCTTTAAGAATGCCACTGATGCCTGTAGGTGTAAAGGGAGTCCAGTTATCAGGATTGATATAAAATGCACCCAATACTATTACAAAGAAGATGACCGCCAGTTTGAGCAATACCATCAGGTTGCTTGCGTTGCGGCTTTCCTTTACGCCGCGGAATACAATGTAAGTGATCAATGCCACGATGAGCAAGGCCGGCAAATCCATGATCAGGCGAAGTCCGCCGATCTGTGGCGCATATTGCCAGGCATTGTACCTTTCTACCATGCCGGCATCGAGGCCTGACAGCTTCGATCCGTTGGCAACTAAGTCACTTACTTCCGCAAAACCATTCCGGGCCGTTACATAGTCCATCGTAAGCCAATCCGGTATGTGCATCCCGGCCTTGGTCATGAGGTTGGTAAAATAATCGCTCCAGGAAATGGCTACCGCAATGTTGCCGATAGCGTATTCCATTAACAGATCCCATCCGATGATCCAGGCAAAAATTTCGCCGAAGGCGACATAAGAATAAGTATACGCACTGCCTGCAACCGGCACGGTCGAGGCAAATTGTGCATAGCAAAGCGCGGCAAATCCACAGGCAATGGCCGTAAAAATATAAAGAAACACAACGCCGGGACCGCCGTCGGCAGACGCTTTACCAATACTACTGAAGATACCCGCACCGATCACCGCAGCCACACCCAGCGCGGTAAGGTCTCTTACACCCAATACTTTTTTTAGTCCTGTACCGTGTCCGTCTGTTATTCCGCTTTCCGCCTCACGTACAATCGTTGCAATGGATTTTTTTCTAAAAATAGAGTTTGCCATCGGCTCTGCTTTTTTTGAGGTTTAGGTGAGCGTTTCCCGGCTATCAGTAATCGCGCTGCACCAGGAACTGCGCCAGTTTGGTTAATGGTTCTTTGCGGTGCGATTGCACCGCGATGTCATCAAGATGCTTCCACGCTTCGTCGAGGAATTTGTTTTTTAGTTCCAGCGCCCATGCATCCACGCCGCATTCGCGGAATAATTTCAATACGCCTTCCACTTTGCCGGGTTCATTTCCCGCGAGCCAGCGATCCAGTTCCAGCCGCTGCCGCTCATTGCAGGCTTCAAGCGCATGTATTAGTAAAAATGTTTTCTTATTGGCCAATATATCCCCACCTACCTGCTTGCCGAATTTGGATGGGTCACCAAACGCATCGAGGTAATCGTCCTGCACCTGGAAGGCCAGTCCGAGTTTAAGACCAAATGAGTAGATCAGTTCCAGGTTACGTTCACCCGCACCACTGAGAATGGCACCCATTTTCAACGCCGCCGCGATCAATACCGATGTTTTCAGTTCGATCATGTGCAGGTAAGCCTCAAGGGTTACTTCGGACCGGTTTTCAAAATCCATGTCCATCTGTTGTCCCTCGCATACTTCACGGGCAGTACGGTTGAACAGTCCAAGCACCGCAGGCAGGTGCTCTGTGCCGATGCGATTGATATAATCGTATGCCGTTACCAGCATCACATCACCGGCGAGAATAGCCGTGCTCTCGTTGTATTTGGTATGGACGGTTTGCATACCGCGGCGAAGCGGCGCCTTGTCCATGATATCGTCATGTATGAGGGTAAAATTGTGGAACAGCTCGATTGCGGTCGCTACCTCCCACGCTTCGGGATTGATATCGCCGAACAATTCGCTGCCCATTACGCACAGAACAGGACGCACACGCTTCCCTCCAAGCTGAAGGAAATAGTTGTTCGGTTCATAAAGCGTAGCCGGCTGCTCCGGAAAATGGCTTTGTTTGAAACGGGTAGCAAACAGTCCCGACAATTCTTCAAATGAATGCATCAGCAGTTAATTCGTTAGCACTAAGCCGGAAAGATAATGAGAACCGGGCTTTTTCCGGGCCCGAACCTACTTTTTTCTTTTTTTGGACCGCGGCTCGGGACGCTCATCCTCCACGCCCAGTACCCAATCGTAATCCAACTGGCGCTTGGCGAGGTTGGCAGCCACCACTTTAATGCGGACTTTGTCACCCATCCGGAATTTCTTTCCGCTCCGCATGCCGACCAGCGCATAATCGCTTTCCATATGGCGGAACTCGTCGTATTCCAGCAGGCTGCTGACGCTCACGAGGCCTTCGCATTTGTGCTCGACCGTTTCCACCCAGAAACCAAAGCTGGCCACACCGCTGATCACGCCATCGAAATCTTCGCCGACGAAATTGCGCATGTATTGCACCTGCTTGTATTTGTTGGCGGCGCGTTCTGCTTCCATCGCGGCACGTTCGCGTTCACTGCAATGTTTGCAACGGTCTTCCAGTTTTTTATCGACGATGAATTTATCATCAAGTACTTCGGCGAGTATGCGGTGCACCATCACGTCGGGGTAACGGCGGATCGGCGATGTAAAATGACAATAATGTTCAAAGCCAAGACCGTAGTGGCCGACATTTTCTATCGTATACTTGGCCTTTGCCATGGTACGTATGCCGAGTTGTTCGAGGACGTGTTGTTCCGGTCTGCCATGTACGTCTTTCAACAAAGTATTGAAGGACGCGGCAATGGCTTCGGGTGAAGAATTATCAAACTTGTGTCCGAATTTATTGGCAAATGCAATAAAGGGCAGCAACTTTTCCTCATCCGGTGTATCGTGGATACGGTAGGGAAATGGCAGCGGTTTGTTCTTCACCTTGATCTTCGCAATGTGCTCGGCCACGTATCTGTTGGCGAGCAACATGAACTCTTCGATCAGTTGATGCGCCTCCTTGCTTTCCTTGATCATGATGCCGATCGGATCGCCTTTTTCATCGAGACGGAAGCGTACTTCCTGCGAAGAGAAATTAATCGCGCCTTTGGCAAAACGCCGCTTGCGCATTTTCTGCGCCAGGTCGTTCAGCGTCAGGATCACTTCGGCATGATCACCTTCTTTGGATTCAATGATTCCCTGCGCTTCTTCATAGGTAAATCTTCTGTCGGAATGTATAACGGTACGGCCAAACCATACCTGTTTCACTTCGGCTTTGGCATTGATCTGAAAGATGGCAGAGAACGTGAGTTTGTCTTCATTGGGGCGAAGACTGCACAGCACATTCGAAATATGTTCCGGCAACATCGGGTTCACACGATCGGGCAAATAAACCGAAGTGGCTTTCTGGTAGGCTGCTTTATCGAGCGCATTATCGGGTTCGACGTAGTGACTCACATCGGCAATGTGTACGCCAATCTCAAAAATGCCGGCTTTCAGTTTGCGGAAAGAAATGGCATCGTCAAAATCTTTTGCATCCACCGGGTCGATGGTGAAAGTGAGGATATCGCGGACGTCGCGGCGGTTTTCAATCTCACTTTTGCTGATGGCATCGGGAATACGGGCGGCCACTTCGAGTGCGTCCTCCGGAAACTCAAGCGGGAAGCCATTTTCCAGCAATATTTCCTTCATGGCCGCATCATTGGTATTTTCTGCATCCAGGATGCTGACTACTTCTCCCACAGGGCGCTTGTCGCCCATCTCCCATTTCACCAATTTGGCCACCACACGGTCGTCATTTTTGGCTTTTTGCAAATTGGCAAGCGGAATAAAAAAGTCCGGCATCGGTTTATCCGATTCGGGTATGAAAAAGGCGAAATTTTCGTTGAGCTGAATTTGTCCGATAAACTCGGTGCGTTTGCGTTCGAGGATCTTCACCACTTCGCCCTGCATGCGGCGACCGCCGCCCCCGTCATTTTTGATTTTAACCAAAACGGTATCGCCATGCATGGCGGTATGAAAATCATTTGGCCGGATCAGGATATCGGTATCGTTGTCAGGCACGATCACGAAACCCATACCCGAGCGGGTAATATCGAGGGTTCCTTTGAAGGATTTGCCTGCATTCTGTGATTGAGATTTTTGTTTTTTGCGGGTGCTGTTATTTTTTCTTCCCATAGGTTGATGTTTGAGGAGTAAACTCCTTAATAAAATTAATGACCCTTGCGTTGAATTGCGCTTCCTGTTGAAATAAAAAGCGGTGACGCACAGGTATAACAAAGAACGGCCAGTCGGCAATTTCGTTACTGAATTTCGAAAGCCGGACGGCGTCCTTTTCGGTGGTTAAAATGATTTTGCCGGGCGCATCGATATCATCGAATTTCCGGCGGATGTCTTTGAGGTCGTCTATTGTAAAAATATGATGATCTGCATACGACTGCAGATTGTAGGACTTGCAGTATTGCAGCAGGTATTTTTCCAGCGGTTTCGGGTTGGCGATACCGGTTACCAGCAGCACTTCCGTATCCAATGAAGGTGGCGGCACCTTTTGTCCCATGATTTGGTAAAGTTGTCCGTATTCGATCGTTGTAAAAAAAACTTCCTGTTCTGGTAGCGGCTTCAATTCAGCAATGATCGCATTGCGTTTCTTGGTGTCGAGGTCGGACGGACATTTGGTAACGATGATGATCTGGGCGCGCCGGGCTCCCGACTTCAGGTCGCGCAGGTCGCCGGTTGGCAAATAGAAATCACGGGTATATAAGTTGCTGTAATCCGTCAGCAAAATATTGAGTCCGGCTTTTACTGCGCGGTGTTGAAAGGCATCGTCGAGCACGATCACCTGCGTCTCTGGCCGGTCGTGCAGCAACTGCGGAATGGCTACGATGCGTTCTTCTCCGACAGCTACGGGCACTTCCGGAAATTTCAGGTGAAATTGCATCGGCTCATCGCCGATCTCCAGCGCGGTGCTTTGTGCATCAGCCAATGCATATCCTTTGGTTTTGCGTTTGTATCCCCGGCTGAGTGTGGCGGTTTTAAATTGTTCGTGCAACAGCCGTACGAGGTATTCCACCATCGGGGATTTGCCGGTGCCGCCCACGGAAAGATTGCCGACACAGATCAGGGGAAGACCAAAAGTGGCTGATTTGGAATAGCCGCGGTCGTACAGCCAATTGCGGATAGCAATACCTGCCCAATACAAAATAGAAAAAGGCAGCAGCAGTATGCGGAAGGATTTCAGAAAAAGATTAGAAAACATACACGTTTTGCGGTGTAATACAAATATCTAAAGGTACATCAAATTCGCCGGCGTCCGTGATCTTGTCCACGGGTTCAAAATAGCTTATTCCGGCCAAAAGGCAATGGCTGCTGCACTGAGCCAGGTAGCGGTCATAAAATCCTTTGCCATATCCTACGCGATAACCGTGCCGGTCGAATGCCAGCAGCGGCACAATTACCATGTCCAGTTCTTCAGGAGCTACGATCTCTCCTTCCGGAGGTTCCGGGATGCCGCGCTCTGACAGTTGAAACACCGGATCGTAGCCGGTGGCAATGGCATCAAAACTGTTTTCGGCCCAATTGGTGCGGGGATAGGCTATCTGCAGTTCGGGATTCAGAAATTGCAGGTAACGGGTAATCAGCCCCGTTGGCGGTTCGCCATGCGCATCTATCGCTGCGTAGGTCAGCACCGATTGAATGAAAGGCAGATCGAGTGACTGAAACCCGATCAGCAACAGATCGTCGAACCGGTTGCGCTCAGCGGAGGTCAGCGACTGGCGCAACGACCGGAAATGTCTGCGTGCCTCTTGTTTATTCATTAAGCAGGATCTCGTGGATTAGGTTCCCGTACAAAAACAGAAAAGATGGTAGTGCCGTAATTCTTTTCCATTTTATAACCGGTAAACGTTTTGTAATCGTTGCGCGGTGTATGCTCCAGTACAAACCAACCTCCCGGTTTCAGCAATCCCTTTTCAAAAATCAGTCGCGGCAAGTCGTCGATGTTCGTAAGTGCATATGGCGGACCGGCAAAAATAAAATCAAAAGAAGAGGTGCATTGCCCGATGAACTTGAACACATCCATCTTCACCATATGCAGGTTGTCGATACGTAGTGAAGCTGCTGTCTTTTTGATAAACTCGAACATGGCGGGATCTTTCTCCACGATGGTGAGTTGTTGCGCGCCGCGGGAAGCGAGTTCGTAACTGATGCTGCCGGTGCCGCCAAACAAATCGAGCGTCTCGAGTGAGGGAATATCGATCTTATGTTGCAATACATTAAACAGACCTTCCTTGGCGATGTCTGTCGTTGGCCGTGTGTACGGCATTTTGGCCGGCGGATTGAATTTTCTTCCGCCGTGTTCGCCTCCTATGATCCGCATAGGCTCAATTCATTCAATGAGGTGAAAAAATGCGACGGCGTATCGCCGTTGCCGATGCTGCCCCAACTGGCTTCGCGGAAAGCAAGTTCCCGGAAGTACTGCGACAATTCTTTATACAAAGCAGATTTTTCGGCCACCAGCCCGGAAAGTTGCAATTGCACGGAATCCTGTTTCAACCCCAGTTCCTGGCATATTTTCAACAGGTAAAATAATACGTCTGCAGGTGTATGATAAGGAAATGTCTGCGCCAGCAAAGCTTTGCCTGAAGCACCGGCCACGACCGACCACTCTTCGTTGCGGAAATCAACGGCCAGTATTCCGTCTTCCGCGGCATCGGTCATGCGATTAACGGAAGGTGCATAACCGTGATGGAAAACTACCTGGGGGAAATATTGCTGCAGCCATTCGTGTACGTCTTTAGGAGCGGTATATACCTGCCGGATATGTCCGCCCGCGAGCACTTCATCCAGTACCACATCGGTATCGGGTTTGCCGTGAACGAGGTTCAGTAAACGTCCGCCTGCTTCTGCCGAAACATCCGCTGCCGGGGTCAGCAAGGCCTGCGGATACAGGTAAGCGATATGAATATAATGGTAAGATCCGGAAAGAGCTTGATCAGATTGGCGCAATGTGTCGAGTGCTTCAGCTGTCAGTTCCGACAGGCTGAACCATTTCAGTGAATGCAGGGTATCACCTGTTGCGTTGCTGATGGCATAGCTAACATGTGTGTCACTGACGCTGATAGACAAGCGGCCGTCGGCTGCCGGTGCGGGCGCAGCGCCGGTAAGAGTAAAGAGTTCTTTGACGGGTTGTTTCATTGCTGCAAAAATAGGCAATTGTGAATAGTCAATCGTGAATGGTGAATAAAAGGCATGTGCTCCCTGAGGCCGATACTTCGGCCTCTCGAAGGGCAAATCAGTGAATCGTCTTTTGAAAGATTGACTTATTGTCTCACGATCTGCAACTCAAAACACCGCACTATAGCTCACCATCGCACTGCCTTCAAACTGATCAATTGGGGGATTGAGTTTTTCCACTGACACTTCGGCCTCGCGGATCACGGGAAAGCGGCGATGGACCGCAACGGCGATTGTCTGTACAAGGGTTTCCAGCAGGTCGACGGGTTGCTGCATGGTTTCGTTGATCACGGCAAACAGCTCAGCATAGTCGATCGTTTCATCCAGTGATTGAATGACACCGGCGGAAGGTGTATACTTCACTTTCAGGTTGACGACAAAATCATTCCCCTTCTGTCTCTCTTCCGGGTACAATCCGTGATAAGCGCGGAAGCGGACATTGTTCAGGGAAATGGTCAACATGTTCATGCAACAGATTTATCTCGATTAATGAAGTCCTTTGGCACTCAGGTAACGCTCGGCATCCAGCGCGGCCATACATCCGCTGCCTGCAGCCGTAACGGCCTGACGATAGATTTTATCCTGCACATCGCCGGCCGCAAACACGCCTTCGACATTGGTGCGTGTGGAACCGGGTACGGTTTTCAGGTAACCGGCCTCGTCCATATCCAGCCATCCTTTGAAGATATCTGAGTTGGGCTGGTGACCGATGGCCACGAAGAAACCGTTTACCGACACTTCCTGTATTTCCTGTGTGACGTTATTACGTATTCTTACTCCGGTTACCGTTTTATCGCCCAGGATTTCTTCGGTCTCGGTATTCCAATATACTTTGATATTGGGCGTTTCGACCACACGGTCCTGCATCACCTTGCTGGCGCGCATTTCGCTGCGGCGGATAAACATGTGCACCGTTGTACAGAGTTTGGATAAATACAATGCTTCTTCTGCGGCAGTATCTCCCGCCCCCACAATGGCTACCTCTTTTCCCCGGAAGAAAAATCCGTCGCACACAGCGCAGGCGCTCACCCCAAAACCATTCAGGCGCTCCTCGCTTGGCAGTCCCAGCCATTTGGCTGAAGCGCCCGTGGCGATGATGACCGAATCGGCTTCGATCCATTTTTCCTCGTCAATCTGTACTTTATAGGGTTGTGCGGAAAAATCAACTTTTGTTGCCAGGCCGAAGCGGATATCCGCACCCATGCGGGCAGCCTGTTTTTCGAAATCTACCATCATCTGCGGCCCCTGCACTCCTTCGGCATAACCGGGATAGTTTTCCACTTCGGTGGTGATCGTCAACTGGCCACCGGGCTGGATGCCCTGGTATAAAACCGGCTTCAGGTTGGCACGTGAAGCATAAATAGCAGCAGTATAACCGGCTGGTCCGCTGCCGATGATCAATACGTTCACTTTTTCACTTACGGTGGTAGATTCCATTTCGTCCAATAATTTAATCGGCAAAAATAAGTGTTTTATAAATAACAGATTGCAGGTGAGAAAGTTTTAGGAGGTCAAAACAGCCGTTTTAAGTTATAAGTAGTAAGTATTAAGTAGTAAGTATAAGTATTAAGTTAAATAGCCGGCGCAAGGCCAAAGGGCACTGCCGTCAGCGACAGATCAACCATTTCGTGAAAAAACAGCCATGGCTCGTGTATGCACGAGCCATGGCTGTTAACTTAAAACTTATAACTTAAAACTTATAACTCCCCTGCTATCTTCCTGTCCACCTCTGCCTGCTTACGCTGCTCTTCCTGCAACTGCTTCAGCTTTTTGCCATAAGACAGTTTAGTAATGAGCGCAAACAATACAGGCACCACGAAGATCGCGAGTGTGGTAGCTGCCAGCATACCGCCGAATACGGTCCAGCCGATAGTTTTACGGCTTTCAGCGGCCGCACCGCTTGCGATCATCAGCGGCACTACACCGAGGATAAACGCCAGTGAGGTCATCACGATCGGACGCAGGCGCAGTCGAACGGCCTGCAACGTGGCGTGAATAATATCGATACCGCGGTCTACCCTTTCCTTTGCAAACTCCACGATCAGGATCGCGTTTTTGGCAGCGAGACCGATCAGTGTAATCAGACCGATCTGAGCGTAGATATTGTTGCTCAGGCTTGGCAGCAATGTGAGTGTCAGGATCGAACCGAAGGCGCCGATCGGTACGGCAAACAATACGGAGAACGGCACCGACCAGCTTTCATAAAGTGCGGCGAGGAACAGGAACACGAATACGATAGAGATGGCAAAGATCACCGCCTGCTGGTTACCCGCAGCGATTTCCTCACGGCTCATACCCGAAAACTCATATCCATAACCCGCAGGCAATGTTTTGGCCACCTCTTTCAGTGCTTCAATGGCCTGTCCGCTACTGAATCCGGGCTTCGGCTGACCATTGATCTCGATAGCGCGATATACGTTGTAATGCGAAATAACCGAAGGTGCTTCCACGATCTTCTCCGTGATCAGCGATCCCAGCGGAATCATATTGCCCTGGTTGTTGCGCACATAGAATTTCTGAATCTTATCGAGGCTTCCGCGGTAGCTGCTGTCGGCTTGCGACATCACACGGAAGTTTCTTCCGTACAGGTTGAAGTCATTCACATAACTACTGCCGAGATAGTTCGACAAGGTCGAGTAAACATCAGACACCTGCACACCCATCTTTTTTGCCTGTTCACGATCCACATCTACCTGGTAGCTTGGCGTGCGGGCGTTAAAGAAGGTATAACCAAATGCTTCCGGCCGCTGGTTCAGCTTGGCCAGGAAATCCTTGGCCACCTGTTCAAACTGCTGGATATTATCCGTACTACCGATTTGTTGCAATTCAAAAGTAAAACCGGCAGTGGCACCGAGGCCCGGGATGGCCGGCGGCGCAATGGGCATTACACGTGCTTCCTTGATATCGGCCGTTGCCGCCCTTATCTTGGCGATCACCGCCTGCACGTGATGATCGGCGCCTTTCCGCTCTGCCCAGGGATGCAGCTTCACGAACATCGTACCCACGTTGGATTTGTTGGAGAAGTTGATAATGTTGAGACCAGCAAGACCACCCACCACATCCACTTCCGGAATTTCCTTCACGCGTCGCATGATGTCTTTGATCATCGTAATGCTTCGTGTGGTAGAGGTTGCTTCCGGCATTTCATACGTCACGAACAAACGGCCTTCGTCCTCCGTAGGAATGAACCCGCTCGGTTTGTTTTTGAAAAGGAAGAACAGTCCGACAAAGAGTGCCACCATCATCACCAGCACCAGCGGCGTGCGGCGGATCCATCCACCTACACCACGGGTATAACTATTGGTCAGACGGCCAAACACGCGGTTGAACCAGGCAAAAAATTTCTCCAGCAGGTTGAGCTTGGCTCCTTCGGGTTTGGAAGGCTTCAGCATCAATGTACAAAGTGCGGGCGTCAGCGAAAGCGCCACAAATGCGGAGATCAGTACCGATACCGCAATGGTGATCGCAAACTGCTGGTATAGTCGTCCCACAATGCCGGGAATAAATCCAACCGGTACGAATACTGCCGCAAGGATCAGGGCAATGGCGATTACGGGTCCGGAAATCTCTTTCATCGCTTTGCGCGTGGCTTCCTTCGGCGACATCTTTTCGTGATCGATGTTATGCTGTACCGCTTCCACCACTACGATGGCATCATCCACCACAATACCGATAGCCAGTACGAATGCAAATAATGTAAGCGTGTTGATGGTAAAGCCCAACGGTCCGAAGAAAATAAACGTACCGATCAGTGACACCGGAATCGCAAGGATAGGAATCAATGTCGCTCTCCAGCTTTGCAGGAAGAGGAACACCACCAATACCACCAGTACCAGCGCTTCCACCAGCGTGTGTACCACTTCGTCGATGGATACGTCTACCACGGTAGCTGTTTCCAGCGGCACCAGGTAGTCTACGTCTTTGGGAAATGTTTTACGAAGTTCAGCCAGGGTCTTGTTGATGCCTTCGTAGGTATCGAGTGCGTTGGCACCGGGCGCCTGGTAGATCAGCACGAAGGCTGCAGGTTTACCATTTACGAGTGCGTTGGCGTTGTAATCGAATTTACCGAGTTCAACACGTGCCACATCGCGCAGGTAAACCACACTTCCGTCTTGCGGACGTGAGCGGACGATGATGCTTTCGAATTGTTCTTTTGTACTGATCCGGCTATTGGTCAGTACGCTGTATTCAAATGTCTGCTGATTGGGCTGAGGGTTGCCACCAATGGTACCCGCTGCACTCTGCAGGTTTTGCTCCTGCAAGGCCGCATTTACTTCGGCAGGCGTCATGCCTAAGGCCGCAAGCTTTTCGGGATTGAGCCAGATACGCATACTGAAGTCGTCGGCACGGGAGAAGATATCACCCACACCCTTTACACGCAGCAAGGCATCCTTCACATAGAGGTTTACATAGTTACCGATAAACGTTGCGTCGCGTGTGCCATTCGGCGAATAGAATGCGAGTGCCATCATGATACTGGGGTTCCGTTTACGTACGGTAAGTCCCAGTCGTTTTACGGCATCGGGCAACGAAGGTTCTGCTACACTCACGCGGTTCTGTACGTCGAGTGTGGCAATATTGATATCCGTACCCACCTCGAAGTTCACGGTGATGCTGGCCTGGCCGCTGCTGGTACTGTTACTGGTCATGTAAGTCATGCCCGGCGTACCGTTCACCTGTGTTTCGATGGCGGTGGTGGTGGTTTGTTCTACGGTTTGTGCATCAGCTCCCGTAAAGTTACCGGAGATAGACACCGTGGGCGGTGAAATCTCGGGGTATTGGGCAATCGGGAGATTCATCAGGGAAATGATACCTACCAGTACGAGTACGATAGATATCACGATGGCGGTAACCGGTCTTTTTATAAAAACGTCTGCTATCATCTTTCTGTCGGAAAAGGATGTAAAAAAGGTATGCACCTTCGGGACACCCGGTTAGATATTTAATATCGTCTTTTGTCAGCCTCCGGCGGACAATTATTTCTTCGGCGCGGCTGCACCACCGGGAGCACCGGGCTGCTGTGGAGCAGCGGTGGTGATCACGGCGCCTTCGCGGAGGTTCTGCACACCCTGCACCACAATTTTTTCTCCGGGCTTCAGGCCTTCGCGGATCATCACACGGTCGCCCAGTTGGCGACCCATCACCACTTTACGCTGCGTCACCTTGCTGCTGTCGCCTACTACATAAACGAAGAAGTCGCCCAGTTGCTCAGTAACCGCTTTGAAGGGGATTTGTACTGTCGCCTCTTTCGAACTGGCGATCACGCGCACAGTAGCCGTCATACCGGCCTTCAGCATGTTTTTATCATTGGGGAAACTGAGGCGCGTGCGGATGGTTCCGGTCTGCGGATCCACCGCGCGGTCGATAGCAGTGATCTTGCCGGGGAAGGGATAGACGTCGGTGCCGAATGCAACAGTAAATGTTGAATCATTGGCCACCTGCCCTTTCTCCTGCAACTGCGCGAAACGGAAAATCTCTTTCTGATCAACAGCAAAGTCAACGGCAATGGGATTATCTGCGGAAACCGTGTTCAGGATCGTCTGGCCGGCGACTACCGAAGTACCTGTGCGCACCTGTGAGATGCCGATGGTACCGGTGAAAGGAGCATAGATAGTAGCGAAGCTCACATTAGCGCGAACGGCATTGGCAGCGGCTTTGGAAGCGTCGAGTTGTTTCCGCGCGGCGGCCAGTGCGGCATCGGCATAATCAACCTGTTGCTTGGCGATCGCATCTTTTTTATCCAGCTCATGATAACGGTCGGCGTCCTTCTGCGCTTTCAGCAGGTTGGTTTCCTGTACCGCCACATTTGCCAATGCCTGTTGGTAGTTGGCTGAGTAGAGTTGCTGATCAATAGAGTAAAGCTTTTGCCCTTTCACTACTTTTTGTCCGTCTTTGAAATAAATGCCGGTAATATAACCGGTCACCTGCGGACGCAGTTCTGTCTGATTGAGTGCTACTACGGTAGCGGGGTATTCGTCGAAATACTGAGCATCTGTGGTGGCCACCTCTTCAACGGTAACGGGCACCGCGGGTGGCGGCCCCTGCTGTTGCTGCTGTTTGTTGCCGCAGGAAGCCAAAACGAGAAGAAGACCCAGTAAAGAATAAAATCTAGTGTTCATAATGTGTTTATTCCGGATAAATGATATGATGATGGTTTAGTATTTCAGGTCGCCTTTGGTGCGTTGCACATCGATCTTGCTGCTCAGCACCTGGTAAAGCGCGTTGAAATAATTGATCTGTGCCGTGCGCAGATCGGTTTCTGAAGTGATCACTTCCAGGTATGTTTTGATACCGGAGCGATACTGAAGGTTGATCACATCGTATACTTCCTGCGCCAGCTCCACGTTGTCGCGGACGGCGAGATAGTTTACAAGTGCTGATTTATAAGCAGCCAGTGCGCTCGCGTACTCTGCATTTACCGAATTCTTCAGATTGGTGATCTCGAGATCGGTGCGTTTGAGTTGCCATTTCGATTGTTCCAGGTTGTACTTCCGTTTACCTCCCTGGAAAATCGGGAAGGCCAATGTCAGTCCCGCATAAGAAGCCGGAAAAGAGTTGTTGTACAATTTGCTGAACTGATCATTGAGATAGTTCAGGTTGTAAGCGCCATTGGCACTGAGCGACGGCAGGTAGCTCCAGCGATTGTATTGCACGTTGGCCTCCTGCAGGCGGCGTTGTGTTTCGAGCAACTGGTATTCGATGCGGCGTGAGTAATCAACCCCTTGCATAGTATCCACAGGAATTTCCTGTTCGAGTGTGGCGCTGTCGTAGATGATCTTCAGTTCGCCAGTCTCGGGATAGTTCATCAGTGCCTTGAGGTATTCTGTTTTTGCTTTCAGTGCTTCTTCGTTGGACTTGCGCAATGCGCGTGCATTGTTGAGCGCGATGGTGGCTCTTTTATAGTCGGTTTTATCCACCACACCGGCATCGTATTGTGCGCGTGCATCGCGAAGGCTGCGTTCCAGGCGCACGATGTTTTCATCCGAAACCCTGATCTGCTGCTGGGTGGCGAGCACATCGTAGAAAGCCTTGGATACATCTGATGCAATGTCGATGCGTGTGTTTTCCGACTGCTGGCGGGCCTGCAGGCGCACTTCATTGCGTGTGCGGTTGGCGAGCAACACATCCCGGTTGAATATCGTTTGCGTGGCACCAAACTGGAATGCCGAGGTATTGGCCACACCGAGACGCACAGGGTTGCCACCAATGATATTCGTTTGCACCTGGAAATTGTGCTGATAGATATAATTAAAATTTACCTGTGGATACCAGTCGGCGAGCCGTGATTTGATTTGCAGATCGGTGATCTTTTCATCAACGAGTGCCTGTTGCACGCGGGGCTGGTTCTTGATCGCATAGCGGATCACATTGGGCAGTGAGGCGTCCTGTAACAAACTGTCGCCGGTTGGCTGTTGTCCGTAGGCTGCTCCGCCTGCCAGTAAGAGGAATAACAAAACTAGTCGGTTCATGAGTCGTCTTTCGTATAAACTTGATGAGCGTAAAGGCAAGAAATCTGGCCGGATGATAAAGCTGAATAACAGCGTTGCCATCGCTTTGTTTTACAAGGCAGTAAAAACAAGATGCAAATATAGGGAGAGAATAGACAACTAAGTTTACTATTTAGAAAAAATTTATGTTCAGGTAAAACAGCCGTTATAAGTTGTAAGTTGTAAGTAAACAGCCGACGAGGCTCGTATCATCTATTCCTCTATTCACCACTCACCATTCACTATTCACTATTCACTATTCACTATTCACTATTCACCATTCACTATTCACTATTCACCATTCACTATTCACCAAAAAACAACAGCGCTGATCAATGACCAGCGCTGTTTCTCTATAAACCCAACGGGAATTAACCCGGTGGAAACCATATTTTTAGCCGAGGTAAGCTTTCAGTGCACTGCTGTACCGGGCCTTTTGCAGGCGTTTGATCGCCCGTTCTTTGATCTGGCGGATACGTTCTTTCGTAAGATCGTATTTCTGTCCGATCTGTTCGATGGTAACTCCCTGTTCGCCATCCAGACCGAAATAAGCGTTCACAATTTCCGCTTCACGGGGAGAAAGTGACTTCAGTACCCGGCGGATCTCGTTGCGCAGCGAATCTTTCATTACGTCATCATCGGTATCATCGCCACCTTCCAGCAGGTCACCCATGGCTACGTCCTCAGCTTCGTGTACCGGAGCATCGAGGGATGTGTGACGGGTATTGCTTTGGAAAATGTTGTTGATTTCCGTCTCGCTCATTTCCAGCAGCTCGGCCAGCTCTTCAGTTGAAGGTTCGCGCTCATGCTCCTGCTCGAATGCCATATAGGCTTTGTTGGCTTTATTATAAGTGCCGATTTTGTTTTGTGGCAGGCGCACCAGACGGCCTTGTTCAGCCAAAGCCTGGAGGATGGATTGACGAATCCACCATACCGCATAAGAAATGAATTTGAAACCTTTGGTTTCATCGAAACGCTGAGCAGCTTTGATCAGACCCAGGTTGCCCTCATTGATAAGGTCACTGAGCGACAAGCCCTGATGTTGATACTGTTTAGCCACAGACACCACGAAACGAAGGTTAGCCTGAACCAGTTTGTCCAGGGCCCGCTGATCACCCATCTTGATACGCTGAGCCAGCGTGGTCTCTTCTTCTGGGGTGATCATCGAAATTTTAGAGATTTCCTGGAGGTACTTTTCTACCGCCTGGGAATCCCTGTTGGTAATCTGAGTTGCAATTTTTAACTGCCGCATAGGTAATTTGTGTCTGTTTTAATAACAACGAATAGTAGACAGTCTTTGTTTGCAGAATGTTGCAAATGGAGTGCTAAAGTAAAACCGTCCCGAACCGTCTGCAAAAATACACCGCAAACGCCGATTCTCATAGCCCTTGTGAATAAATTACTGGAAAACAATTCGGTACGATTATTGTGTTAACGCTATTCCTCCGTTACAAACTCCCGAGTAACAACGCTTTCCATAACCGCATTCCCGCATTAAACCGCTTTTCCGTTATTTATTCCTGTTTTACAGGCTGTGGATTACGTGGCCCCTTGTACGTTTTCCGGAGATAGATCCAAAGACCCAGACCAGAAAGGAATAACAGCGAAGAAATCACTTCCGCCTGTGTAGGCCGGAAGCCGAGGAAGCTGATCTGCTCGTTTACCCGGATCTTTTCTATCACAAAACGCTCCAGGCCATTTACCATTAAATACAGCGCGAACAACGTGCCAGGGATTGTCAGCTTCTTGCGGAAAGCCCAAAGCAGTCCGAATAATACCAGGCACAGCAGGGTTTCGTAAAAAGATGTGGGAAATACCGGTACCGGCAGGTGATTACAATACTTAGCATCCACGCAGTTGGCCAGCGGCACACCGGTATCGTTTACGTTGTGAGGGAAGTCGTAGGCGAACATCCAGTCGGGCAGGAAATTGAGCCAGCCCGGCTTGGTGAAATAGGCATGCTCCGTACCATGGCTGCCACTGCTGAAAAACGCAGCATGCGTTTGCAGGGCCTGGTTGAATTGCTCCGTTGTTCCGGTGGCCACACCACCTTCCGGTAAAGAGCGATAGGCGGCATTGAAAATCCCCCAGTCGCCGTCGCCGGAAACCTGGCAACCTATCCGGCCTGTGCCGTACGACAGCATCAAGGCCGGCGCGGCAGCATCGTTCAGGTGCCAGAAGCCGATCTTGTGCTTGCGGGCATAAAACCAGATGGCCGCTGCCGCACAGATCAACCCGCCATAAAAAGTAAGACCTGATACGGATAATATCGTTGACGGATCCTTTACAAAACGATCCCAGTTTTCCAGTGTATCAAATACTTTGGCACCGATCAGGCCAAATACCAATGCAATGATGGTGATCTCTCCCACCCGGTCGTGCGGCCAGATACGCACGGTACGCTTTTCCGGCTTGGGAAGCTTTTGTTTGTTCTTATCATACCATTTGAGGAAGGCGAACAACAGCCCGAGCACGATACCCGCTGGCCAGCTTCCAATACTGGAAAAAATAAACTGCTGCGGGTCTTCCGTAGCAGATTTATCCATGAAAAAGAAACCGAGTAGTTTGTAACCGAAAAGGAAGCCAAACAGGAAATTGAGCAGGATCTCACCCGCCGTTGCAGGCTGCCCAACCATCACCTGCATATCTGTTGGATGCAACAATCCTTCTTTACTCTTGCGCTTTAATTCTTTGGTGAGAATGACAGCCGCAAGTATAAAGGATATGGCTACAAAAAAACCGAAGGAATTAACAATCCGCAAGAAACTCCATTCCACTCCAAACAAATCTTTGAACGCGTAGTACAGGTTGGGATACATGTAGCTGTTGAATTATGGTGTAAGGGCGAAAATACAGGAAACCTTTGACTAAAAACAGAAACCGGGTACGAAAACGTAACCCGGTTCCTGCAACAATGATCTGTATGATTAATTGCAATATTCTTCAAACGCACCCAGCAGATTGTGGGCGATGATCTGGGCTGAACGGCCCTCGATCTGGTGACGCTCGATAAAATGAACAAGTTTGCCATCCTTGAACAGCGCAATAGCTGGTGAAGACGGAGGATAAGGCAGCAGGTGCTGACGCAGTTTGTTTACTGCTTCCACGTCGAAACCGGCAAAAACAGTGGTCAGGAAATCAGGCTTTTGCTTGGCATTGGCTACAGCGATCAACACGCCGGGACGTGCAGAACCGGCCGAACAACCACATACGGAGTTGATCATTACAAGTGTGGTACCCGCTTTAGCGAGCTGGGCATCCACTTCACCGGCGGTCAGCAATTCAGCAAAACCATTATCGGTCAGCTCCTCTTTCATCGGAACTACAATTTCTTCAGGATACATACGGTATTTAGTTTGATATAACGTGAATATATAAGGAACACAAATGTACTCAAAAAAGTTCGCCGTTTCGCAACCCCTGCGATGCCTCTCCTACGTATATAGACATAGAAGCACCAGCGAGTCCGGAAATTATGGCATTAAAATTTGCACAAACCAGCCATAATGTCCTGAAAAATGGCAATGGTCCGTGGTTTGACAAGAGAAAGTCGTCAATCTTATCAAACAAAAATAAAACGATACCTGTATGACACATGCAAAATTTGGACGCCGCGGCTTTGATGGAAGCTTTAACAATTTCGTAAACGACCTTTTCTCAGAAATGCCCATCTTGTTTAAGAACGATGCTCCCGCCCAGTGGAAAGGATTTGTACCGGTGAATATCACCGAAACGGAAAAGAGCTACTCCCTGGACATCGTCGCTCCCGGATTTGATAAAGCAGATTTCAAGGTGAACCTGGATCAGCAGATCCTCACCATTTCTGCCGAACGCAAGGAAGAAGAAACAAAAGACGAAAAAAGCAAGACGATCCGGAATGAATACCGGTTCCGTTCTTTCAAAAGATCTTTTACACTGGATGAAAAAATTGCATCCGACCAGATCGAGGCTAAATATGTTAACGGAGTGCTAACGTTGAATTTGCCTAAAAAGGAAGAACAAAAAACAGCGTCTAAAGAAATAAGCATCCTGTAATAAAGAGGCTTTAAAAAATACTATCAAGTTTTTCTCATAAGCAGTTGGTTTTGGTTTACCCCCGGTGTTTCTACGCCGGGGTTTCTTTTTACCCTGTTTATAAAGTATGCAAAAGATTATTTTACAGGCAAATGAATTAAATTTGCCCTCATTCAATCAAAAACAACAGACACATGAGGGTCTTCAGGATCGTTGGTCTCTTTATACTGGTCATGGCCGCCCGTCCGGCTTTTGCGCAGGTCGACACCTTGCCTACCCCTGTAGTGCCGGTAAAAATCGATACGCCGCTCCGGATAAAAAACCTTAACCCCTTTATTACCCTGCACGTGGACTCGGCCCTGTCCTACCAATTGCAGATCAATAAGGAAGCGACCAAATATTACTGGTACCTGAAGAGCTCACCCTTTGGCCTGAAGATCAACAAGGACAACGGCTTACTTTCTTTCAAACCCGACCGCTCCTATTTCCTTTCGGGCAAGTTGAAGTACGACGTGGAATATTCTGTAAAGGTCGGCGTGCAGAACCTCTCCGACCCCACCGACCGTGTAGACACCAGTTTCATCCTCATTTTCTATAATACGGAAGTCATTCAGCCCAAAGTCAAATTCACCGTTTCCAACAGCCTTATTGTAGACGAAGGTTCGAACGTAAATTTCGACGTGCTCTGCGAAAGCGGCAACTTCCCCATCGAAGACATTTTATTTTCTTCCAGCATTCCCATCAGCAATTACAAACTGGTGAAACACTGCGATGAAAAATTCAGTTGGGATGTGCCTTATGATTTCGTTTCACAGGACGATGAAGGCAAACAGAAAACCGTCATCCTGACCTTTATCGGCTCCACCCGTACCAAAGTGCGTGATACGGCTACCATCAAGATCACCGTCAGAGATGCGCTCAACTATCCCAGAGCGGTGCAGGAGCACGCTGCCGTGGACAGCACCATTAAAGACTATGTACTGCGTTTACAATATGTTTTCTTCCAGCTCGACCGCAAGGTGAAGAAAACAAAAGGGGCCCGTACCGGTTTCGATCTTACCGCAGCCTCAACCGCACTCACCGGTACCATCCTCAATACATCGGCTAATAAATCTTCACAGAATACAGGCAAGGTATTGCCAAGCGTAGGTGTGGCGCTCACGCCTATCAAAGAAGCCACTTCGCCGCAAAAAAGTGTCGAGCAAAACCAGGCTACTATCATCCGCGCGGCTATCAAACGCCTGCAGTATATGCGCAACGACAATATGCTCATCGGTGAAAAAGATCCCGACGTTGCCAAAAAAACAGCGAAGCTCCGCGAAGAACTCCGCCAGGTGCAGGTACAATTGGTCGACGTGCCTATCGACGCAGCTATGACCATGTCCGAAAAAGAACTCAATGACTATTTCAACAGTCCGAAGGTTAACCGCAAATACCGGATGAAACGCTGACGACTGCCAAAACTATTACTATGCTACGGATCGGGATAATCGGCGTAGGCCATTTAGGAAAATTTCATCTCAACAACTGGAGAGAGATCAGCGGCGTGGAAGTTGTCGGTTTCTATGATCCGGACGACGACAATGCCAAAGCCGTATCGGACAAATACCAGCTTCCCCGTTTTCTCGATGCCGATACCCTGCTGGGGGCAGTAGATGCCATCGACGTGGTAGCACCAACCAATCATCATTTTGTATGGTGCGAGAAAGCGATCCGGATGGGCAAACACGTTTTTGTGGAGAAACCACTGGCGCATACGATGGAGGAAGCCCGGCAGCTCGTAAAACTGGCCAAGGAATCCAACATCAAGATGCAGGTAGGTCATGTGGAGCGTTTCAATCCGGCCTTCCTTGCACTGAAAGACGTAACGTTGTCACCGATGTTTATCGAAGTGCATCGCCTGGCACAGTTCAATCCGCGTGGTACCGAAGTAAGTGTGATCCTCGATCTCATGATCCACGACATTGATATCATCCTGAGTATTGTCAACAGTGATGTAAAACATATTTCCGCAAGTGGTGTGGCAGTGCTCACCGATACACCCGATATCGCCAACGTACGCATCGAGTTCGATAACGGATGTGTGGCCAACCTCACCAGCAGCCGCATTTCCATGAAAAAAATGCGTAAGATGCGTATCTTCCAGAAGGACGCTTACATCGGCGTAGATTTTCTCAATAAAAAAACTGAGATCATCAAACTCAAAGAGCCTTCTGATACCAACGTATTTGCTTTTGATATCGACACTCCCAACGGCGGCAAGAAAACCATCGCAGTGGCCAATCCGGAAGTACCCGAGGTGAATGCCATCAAGCGGGAACTAGAAGAATTCAGAGATGCCATTCTCAACAATACACGCACGGTGGTGTCCGAAATCGATGGACTGATGGCAATGGATGTGGCACATCAAATCCTGAGCAAGATCGGCAACAACGTGATCACCCGTTAATGAGGGAAACCAAACAAATATCCCCCGGCTGGTATGTACTGGCTGATTACTGCACGGCCGCATTAGCCTGGTTTTTCTTTTGCCTGATCCGCAGTAACCTGCTGCAACAGCCCTTATTTCCCTTATCATCCCGCAACTGGTTCTTTATTCTTTTTGTGATACCGGCGGCATGGCTCAGCCTGTATACGATTGCCGGTACTTATCGCTCCTTGTACAGTAAGTCACGGCTGGCCGAACTGACTTACACGCTTGTATGCACACTCGTTGGATGCAGCGTACTGTTTTTTGCCACCCTGCTCAACGACTCATCCGGCAACTATAGTTATTATTATCGCAGCACGGGCTGGCTGGTACTGATCCACTTCTTACTCACGTTTGGCGGAAGAGCTCTTCTGCTCAACCGCATTAAAAAACAAATCCTCTCCCAGCGCATCAAGTTTCCCACGCTGATGATCGGCAACCGCGAACAGGCTGCCGCTATTTATCGTCAAACGCATCGTAATCTTTCCGGCAGCGGTTATCATTATGTTGGTTTTATTCCCACCGATCACGATAATGCCACCGTTAAGTTGCCTCAATTGGGAAGTGTCAGCGATCTGGAACAGATCATTGCCGAACATCGTATACACCTGGTGGTGCTGGCCTTGAATAAAACGGAGCATTCCCTGCTCGAAGATCTTGTTAACCGGCTCAGTGAAAAAGATGTTGAGATCAAGATTCGCCCCGATACACTCGATATCCTCTCCGGCTCAGTAAAAACAAGCAACGTACTCGGTACAGTGCTGATCGATCTCAAGACCAACCTCATGCCTGAATGGCAACAACCGGTGAAACGGCTGATCGATATTCTGGCATCATTGACGGGGTTGTTGCTGCTATGGCCTTTGATGCTCTATGTGGCGTTGCGTGTCCGCTTTTCTTCGAAAGGTCCGGTGATCTATGTACAGGAACGGATCGGTTTCAAAGGCAAGCCTTTTTTCATGTATAAGTTCCGCTCCATGATCAGCAACGCCGAAGAGAACGGTCCCAAGCTTTCTTCGGACAACGATCCCCGCATCACGCCCTGGGGCCGCGTTATGCGTAAATGGCGGCTGGATGAATTACCACAACTTTGGAACATCCTGCTGGGCGATATGAGCCTCGTGGGTCCGCGCCCCGAAAGGCGCTACTATATCGATCAACTGACCAAAGCATTTCCTTATTATAAATACCTGCTGCGCGTAAAACCCGGCCTCACCAGTTGGGGAATGGTGCAATTTGGCTACGCCGAAAATGTAGAGCAGATGGTGGAGCGCAGCAAGTTCGACCTGTTGTACCTGGAAAATGTTTCGCTGGCCCTTGACTTTAAGATCATGATCCATACGTTGCGGATCATTTTAAAGGGGAAAGGGAAATAAGTCAAAATTCAAAAGTAAAAATTCAAAAAGGGTACAAAGCTGCAGGATGCTTATTTTTGGTGGACTGGTCAATCCGTGAACTCTTTGCGCCTTAATTACTTTGCGACTCCGCGTGAAAAATTCACGCAAAGATGCACAAGGAGCAAAGACGCAAAGAAGATTTACTTAAAACTTATACTTAACTACTTTGAGAAATTTTCTACTTCTGATAGGCTTCCTTACAACTTTGCTCAGCGCACGGGCCCAGCGCGCTTACTGGCAGCAGCAGGTTAATCATTCCATCGAAGTAACGCTGAATGAAAACAACCGAACACTCGACGGTTTCAGCTCCATCGAATACATCAATCACTCTCCCGACACTTTGCACTTTATCTGGTTTCATGTATGGCCTAATGCGTACAAAAATGACCGCACGGCTTTCAGTGATCAAATGCTGGAAAATGATAAAACACAATTCTATTTTTCAGACGCCGTCCAAAAAGGATATATCAACCGGCTCGATTTTAAAGTAAACGGGAAAGTAGCCGAAACCTCAGACCACCCGCAACATATAGATATCATCCGCCTCGAACTGCCCGAGCCGCTGGCTCCCGGTGCAACGGCCAATATCACCACTCCTTTTCATGTCAAACTTCCTTACAATGTATCGCGAGGCGGTTATGTGGGCGAAACATTCCAGGTTACACAATGGTATCCGAAACCAGCCGTGTACGACAACAGGGGCTGGCATCCGTTGCCCTACCTCGACCAGGGAGAATTTTACAGCGAATTCGGTAATTACGATGTGCGCATCAACGTGCCTGAAAACTATGTAGTGGCAGCCACCGGCAACCTGCAAAACGACAAGGAAAAGGAATGGCTAAAAACGCGTCGCAACTTTGAATGGTCGCCCGTGTCGCGCAAAGAGAAAAATAAATACGGCCAGGTAAAAACGATACGTAATCTTTATCCGCCTGCTGCTGCCAGCTTCAAGACTTTACATTTTTCCCAAAAAAATGTGCACGACTTTGCCTGGTTCGCCGACAAACGTTTTGTGGTTGAGCAGGATACCTGCCGGCTGCCTTCCGGCAAGATCATTACCGTGAGTAGTTATTATGCGCCTGCTTCTAAAAAAAGCTGGCAGGAGGCCTTGGCTTTCGCAAAAGCAGGCGTGCGCTTTTACAGCCGCGAGGTCGGTGAGTATCCTTACGACCAGGTAAGCGTGGTGGAAGGTCCGCTGAGTGCGGGCGGCGGTATGGAATATCCCGGCATCACGATCATTGCACCCGGCACTTCGGGCAAAGAACTTGACCAGGTAATCGCGCATGAGATCGGACACAATTGGTTTTACAGCGCGCTCGGCAGCAATGAACGGCAATATCCCTGGCTCGACGAAGGCATCAATGCTTATTACGAGCGTCTTTATACCAAGGAAAGATATGGAAAGAAAATGGGCAACGACATCGGTGAAGACCTGCTCCATGATAAGCAGTTTCGCGGCATTGATCAGCCCGTCAATACGCCTGCCAACGAGTTCGGAACGCTTAATTACGGATTGATCGCCTACGGCAAAACGGCCGACTGGTTGAATTATCTCGATACCACCCTGCCTTCCGGCACGCTGAGCCGCGTCATGCAGGCCTACTACCAGCAATGGCAACACAAACATCCATCACCGGAGGCTTTCCGGCAGATAGTTGATTCGGTCAGCGCACAATCCAACGAACAAAGTTTCGCATTGCTGAATGAGAAAGGATTTTTACCGGGACAAAAACGGAAAGGGTTCAATCTCGGCTTCGGCTTGACCGGCGATGTATTAATGGGTAAGGCGCAACGCCGCAATCTTTTGCTGATCGCACCGGCATTGGGCTTTAATAGTTATGACAAGTTCATGTTCGGGTTCCTCGCTACCAATTATCTGCGTTCGGACAACCGTTTGCGGTTTTTTGTAGCGCCGATGGTGGCAACCGGCAGTAAAAGACTAACAGGCATCGGTACCGTTAACTATTCATTTTTCCCCGAAAAAATATTCCGCCAGGTGCAGATCGGTGTCAACGGTGCCGCTTACACGATGGATCAATACAACGACCCCGAGGGCGCGAAAACCCGCCTTGGCTTCCGGAAGATCGTACCTTTTGCACGACTGGTATTTAAAGAAAAATCAGCACGCAGTCCGCTGTACCGTTACATACAATTCAAATCATTCCTGATTAACGAAGAAGCTTTACAGTTCTACCGCGATACGGTAGTAAATGGTAATGATACTACGCTTGTAAACCGTTATCGTGTCAACGACGGCAACCGTGTGTTGAACCAACTGAAGTTTGTAATCGAGAACAACCGCAAGTTGTATCCCTTCAAAACCGAGCTGCAAATAGAACAGGCAAAAGATTTTGTCCGCGCCGCATTCACCGGTAATTATTTCTTCAACTATCCCAAACACGGCGGACTGCAGGTGCGCGTGTTTGCAGGCAAATTCTTTTACAGCGGAGCAGCTACGTTTACCAAACAATTTGCCACCGATCGTTACCACCTCAACATGACCGGCGCCAATGGTTATGAAGACTATACCTACAGCGATTATTTTATCGGCCGCAACAAATTCGAGGGCTTTGCCAGTCAGCAGATCATGGTGCGCGATGGCGGATTCAAAGTAAGGACAGATCTGTTGGCCAACAAGATCGGAAAAACGGATGACTGGCTGGCCGCGATCAACCTGCATTCAACGGTATTGCCGTTTCCTTTTCCTGTCCGCGTGTTTGCAGACATCGGTACTTACGCCGGCGCCTGGGAACGGAATGCTAATACGGACCGCTTTCTTTTTGATGCGGGACTGCAATTCTCGCTGCTGAAAGAAACCATCAACATTTATGTACCGCTGGTATACAGCCGCGTGTACAAAGACTATATCCAATCGACCGTATCGGCGAAAAAAGGTCTGCCCCGATTGGCGAAAACGATCTCCTTCTCCATTGACATATCAAACTTCAGTCCGCGGAAAATCCAGCGCGAACTCGAACTGTAATCCTGCTGCATGCCGGCCATCCGATATATCAAGCACGCAGACCTCGACAAGGCGAAATGGGATGAATGTTTGGAAAAATGTTCTTCCGGTTTGTTGTATGCGCATTCTTTTTATCTTGACTGCATGGCGCCGCAATGGGATGCCCTGGTGCTTGGTGACTACGAAGCGGTGATGCCGCTTACCTGGAATAAGAAATACGGTATTCATTACCTGTATCAGCCTGCTTTTACGCCGATGCTTGGCGTGTTTGCAACTTCGCCGGTGTCCGTAAAGGATTTTATCACCGCTATTCCGGCCAAATTCAAGCTGACGGAAATATCGCTCAATAGCAGCAATGACCTTCGCGGAGAAAATGTGCCGGGCATTATGCGCAGAAATTACCTCCTCGATCTTTCGCGGCCCGCTGATGAAATAAAAAAAGTGTATCGTGAATCACATCGCCGCAACCTGCGCAAAGCCATCCAGCTCGGATGTGTGATAAAAACGGATGTGCCGCTGAAGGATATTATTGCGTTGAGCCAACTGAGTGCCGCTCCTGCAAAGGAGGAAGATTATACAAGGTTGGCAGCATTGTTTACCCGGTTGCAGGCAAAGGGACAGGCAGAAGCGATCGGTGTGTACGGTCCGCAACAGCAATTGCTGGCATCAGCCGTGTTCTTTCGTGATAGTAAACGTGCTTATTATATTTTAGTAGGAAATGACCCCGCCGGCAAAACGGTTGGCGCTTCCCATCTTTTGATCGATCATTTTATTACCACCCATGCGGGACAGTCATTATTGCTCGACTTTGAAGGTTCCGATATAAATAGTCTTGCCTTCTTTTATGAAGGTTTCGGCGCAGAACCCGAATGGTATCCCGCGATCCGGATCAACCGGCTGCCGTTTTATTTGAAATGGCTGAAGAAGTAAAAATTCAAAAGGCAAAAGTAAAAAGAGTAAATGGGCAGTAACCTGATCGATTCACTTATTACTTAATACTTATTACTTAATACTCACCGCTTGTTCCAAAAGCCGTTCTGCGATAAACATATCGATCGGGCGCGTGAGTTTGATATTTTGTTCCTCACCTTCTACCAATGTTACTTTCATACCAAATGCCTCTACAACTGTGGCCTCGTCGGTGAATTTGTCTTTATAATCGATCTGGAAGGCAGGCACGATGAGCTTGCTGTGGAATGTCTGGGGTGTCTGGATCAGCATCACCGTGTTGCGGTCGATGGCATCGCTGTTGTCTTCGCTCACGATGCGTACGCTGTCGCGGCTGGCGAGCGCGGGGATAGCAGAACCTGTTTCCAGTGTCTGCTCATAACAACGATGGATAAGATTGGTGGAGAGCAGGCAACGCACGGCGTCATGTACAAAAACGATGGATTCGTCTTCCACAAGCTCCAATCCGTTTTTAACCGATTGGAAACGGGTGTCGCCACCGGCTGTAATGCGGATCCGATCCTGATCGAACCATGCATCGATGATTTCCTGGCCCATGTCCGTATAATCTACAGGCAACACGAGGATCACCTGCAGATCGTCATAAGCATCGAAAAATGTTTTGAGCGTATAATAAAGCACCGGCTTGTCGCGAAGCAACAGGAATTGCTTAGGAGTCTGACTACCCATTCTGGAACCTGTGCCGCCGGCTACGATGATTGCGTATTTCTTCATAAGGGAACTAAAACGCGAAATTAACACTTTTGGCAACCATGACCTGAAAATGCGGAGAAAAGCCCCTGAATGGACTTGTGTATTGTCTTAACAAAACTTTTTAACATTTCATATATGAAATGCGTACGCCCTTTGCGTCGTTTAATAACAGGTGTGGAAAACCTGCGGGTATTATAATCGCCGAACAAAAGATACATTTGTATGAGTAACGTACTGACCATGACCGCAGCAACATTTGAAAACAGAAAGAATACGCAGGCAGCATTGATGACCCTGGGCATTGCCGGGTTGTTGTTGCTGATCATGATCCTGTGGAAGCATCCCATTGTGGTTATGCAGCCTCCGCCGATGGAGGAAGGCATTACGGTGGATTTGCAGCTTCCCCCGGAAGCAGAGCCCGTGCTGCCTCCCGGCCCTGTAAGCGGTGGCGGTGGTGGTGGCAACCCGGTCGAAGCGCCCGGCAAGGCCGGTACGGCACCTTATACGCCTCCTCAGCCCGGAGAAGATGAATTATCGAAGGACGTGGACGAATTCCCTCCGGAAAAAACAAGTCCGCCCGTCATCAAACCTGAAGTTCCGCGCCCCGAGGCAAAAGAGGTCAATAAAAATACGTCCCCCAATAAAACGCCGGCTCCGCCTGTAACAACAGCGCCGCAGCCGGTGCGTAAGCCAACTTATACAGGCGCTACTACCAATGGCAGCGGCACTGGTGGCAATGAAGCCGCAGTATATACCCGTCCCGGTGGTTCCGGTACAGGATCCGGTGTAGGCAATGGCAGTGGCCAGGGTGGCGGTTCAGGCACCGGTGCAGGTGGTGGACGCGGAAGCGGTGGCGGACGTGGAGCTGGCCCTCGCATGGTGAGTGGTAACCGTACCGTAATCGGCGGTGGCAGCAAAATGGACGCCGGTGAAAACCTCCGCGGTAAAGTATTAGCAAAAATCAAAGTATCTCCTGACGGCGTTGGCACATACATGGGTGCCGAAAGAGGCTCTACCCTCAGTAGTGGTCAGGCTATCGATATCGTCCGCGAATGGCTCCGCCGCAACCGTTTCAACAAATCCGACAACGAGTCGGTAGTGGTATATGAGTTTAATTTCCTCCTGGGTGGATAGAGACAAAATGTGAAAATGTGTAAATATGTCCGCCTTCGGCGGAATGTGAAAATGAGATTTCATAATTTCACATTTACACATGGCCCCGATATCATCGGGCACATTTACACATTCCGCATGAACTATCAACAAACAGTTGACTACCTCTATACCCGTCTGCCAATGTTCAGCCGTATCGGTGCGGCAGCGCTCAAGCCTGATCTCACCAATACGATCAAACTTTGTCATGAACTCGGTGATCCGCACACGCGGTTCCGCAGCATACATGTGGCTGGAACAAACGGCAAAGGATCGGTGAGTCATATGCTGGCAGCCGTATTGCAAAAAGCCGGATACCGTACGGCACTTTACACCTCTCCCCATCTGCACGACTTCCGCGAACGCATACGCATCGATGGCGAAATGATTCCCGAACAACGGGTGGTTGAATTTGTAAAAAGAGCAGCGCCGCTCATCGATGCCATCGAACCGTCCTTCTTTGAACTGACCGTAGCCATGGCCTTCGAGTATTTTGCAGATGAACAGGTAGAAATTGCCGTAATAGAAACCGGTCTCGGCGGACGACTCGACAGCACCAACATCATTACTCCGGAACTATCCGTTATTACGCAGATCGGTCTCGATCATCAATACCTCTTAGGTAATACACTTGCTGAAATCGCCGGGGAAAAAGCAGGCATCATCAAACAGCATGTACCGGTAGTAATTGGTGAAACGACACCCGAAACATTACCGGTCTTCCTGCAACAGGCAACCGAAAAAGTAGCCCCGTTGTTACTGGCGGGTGATAAGTTCCGGGCAACAGAATGGTTCTGGGAAAATCATGAACTCGTAGTCAACGTAGAAGAAGCCCACCATAACGATGCCCAACGTTATCATCTCGACCTCTCCGGCATTTACCAGGTAAAAAACCTGCTTACCGTGCTCACAGCCTTATCTGCCTTGCGGGAAAAAGGCTGGCAGATCGAACAGGCTGTTATTCGTGAAGCACTGAAACATGTACGCCGGCTCACAGGACTGCACGGCCGTTGGGAACACATCAGTGAACATCCTTCCGTTATCCTTGATGTGGCACACAATGAAGATGGCATGCGGCAGATCGTTGAGCAACTGGAAGTAACCACGTATCATCAATTGCATATCATTCTCGGTATGGTGCAGGACAAAAGCATTGATGCCGTAGTGGCATTGTTGCCGGCGAATGCAACATACTATTTTACGCAGGCTGCATTGCCACGTGCCCTGCCAGCCGGAGAGTTGCAGGCCATAGCTTCCAAATACAATCTTGAAGGAAAAATTTATGCAAACGTAAACGAAGCGCTGACCACGGCCAGAGCAGCTGCACATGCTGATGATCTTATCCTCGTTTGCGGAAGTGTGTTTTTAGTGGGAGAAGTGAGGTGAGAGTGGTAAGTTGTAAGTAATAAGTTTTAAGTCATGTCTTATTGCCCTTTCACCATTCACGATTCACCATTCACCATTCACTTATTGCCCCACCATCTCACACAGCACCAGCTCATCCGTATGGGCAAAAATCAAATTCGTATAATTATTAGCCAGCAAAAACCGGTCGTTATGATGATCGATGATCCGGTAACCAGCCAAACCTTCCGGCAAATCGACATCAAGCAGTTGGCGCGCTTCGAGGTCAAACAACTTCTGTTTATTTCTCCAATCATCCGCCTTGTAAACGGGTGTAAGTATGGCATATTTACCGGAGGATGCAAACAAACACTCCTTCCCTCCTTTTTTACTTTCCTTGTACAATCTTCCTAAAGAGAATAGTGTTTCTGTTGCCAATCCGTTTTCATCGATCACCGCCATTTCGGAAAACTCCATACCTGGCTTCAGGTAACCGCTTTCCCTGTCACCGATACCGTACGCATAAGAAATACCTTGTTTATTCAGCGCATGCAAAATGGCGAATGACTTCGCAGGTTTGGCAAATGACTCCTGATGTAAATCCACTGTTGTCTTGTTATTCCAATACTTCAATTGATTCCAGGTGGCAGTTGAATTTTGCAGGTCGATGCGCAACTCAGCGATATACACAGGTAACAGACCCATACTCGTGAAGAGAATCGGAACGACATCATTCCGGGTAACACCTGCGCGATGATAGTTGGATAACGGTTTATTGAATGAAGGAAAGGCGATCTCCGGCAATTTATTCTCTATCGGAATTTTTATCGCCTTGTGCTTCTCCGCTTCATTATACAACACAACGAAATCATTTTTTGAAGAGTATACGCCTACATGATTGCCAAAATGAAAAAACGCCGGTGTATCAAATACATCCCACGCGATCTCTTCAACTCTGACTTGTACATTTTCATTTTCTCCAAACCATTCTACATAACAATCATCATCCTGCGAAAAGAAAGAAACAATTGTCCCGCTTTTCAATATTACGATGCTGTATTGCTGTTTTTGAGCGGCGTTGCCGATGGTGATTGAACGGGTTTGTTTTAATTGCATAAGAAAGTGAGGTTAAACAGCCGTAGTAAGTACTAGGTAATAAGTTTTAGGTATTTTTTGGCGTCTTTGCATGAGATCGATGCTACTTTAAGTAACGCGCAAGTTCACCATTGACTATTCACTATTCACGATTTACGATTCACCATTCACTTACAGCCAATTTCTCTTTTTTGAATTTTGACTTTTCACTTTTGACTTAGTTTTTCCAGCGCATACATAATACAGGTCACGTGCATCGCCTGCACAATCTCGTTGTTGCGGACCGCTGCTTTCAACTGATCGATCGTCCAGAACTCCACTTCTATTTCTTCATTGGGGTCGAGATGTTGCTCAGCTACTTTTTTGCCGCCACGGGCAAGAAACATGTGCAGCAGGTTATTATTGGTGGATGGGTTGGCAGATATTCTTCCCAGGTAATCGAATTGTGAAAATTCGAAGCCGGTTTCTTCGAGCAGTTCCCTGGCAATGGCCGATTGGTGGTCTTTATCCGTATCATCCATACAGCCGCCGGGGATTTCGAGGCAGACTTCACCAAGTGCATGGCGGTATTGCTTCACCATGATCACACGGCCATCTTCCGTAATGGGAACGGCCGCTACCCAGGTGGGAAATTCATAAACGTAATAAGGGTCAATGATCTTTCCGGAAGGTGTTTCGCAGCGGTCCCTGCGAACTTTGAACCACAGATCGTGAAAGAGATATTCGGAAGAAAGGATTCGCCATTTCATAGTATTTACCACCCTTTTTGTTCACGCAGCGCATTGATGTGCGCCACATGGTGACGGCAATGCCAGGCATACAATCCAAGCAGGTACCACAAACGCATTGTTTTTTTCTGTTCCGGATGAAAGACCGTACGATTGTTCCATTCATCATCCGTCACATATTTCAGCGTTTCATACCAGCGGAGATGTAATGCGTGCAATAATGTTATTGATACATTGACCGGTAATTTTTCCACGTCATGCAAAGTGACCCAGAGCTTTTCTTCATAAGGTTTGATGGTCGGATTATCTTCCGTCAAACCGAGTTTGAAGCGGCAATACGCATTGATATGGCTATCCGCAACGTGATGCACCAGTTGATGGATGGTCCACCCTCCTTCGCGGTAAGGCGTATGCAATTGATCTTCGTTCAGATTGAGCAGGGCATATTCAAGTGCCTGCGGAAGAAACTTGATATCGGCCAGCCATTCCACTTTTGTTTCAATGGAAAATGGTTTCGGCTCGTACTGTCCAACCGGATAACGAGGATCTGCTGCCATGCTATAGTTATTTTACAATTTCCAGTAACTCTACTTCAAACAAGAGTGTAGCGCCTCCGGGAATATCGCTGCCTGCGCCTCTGTCGCCGTATGCGAGGTGAGACGGGATCCATAAACGCCAGTGACTGCCTTCTTTCATCAGGGGAATAGCGATCTGCCATCCTTTGATCAGGGCGGTTAGCGGTGCACTGAAAGGCTGATTGCGGCGGAAGGAGCTGTCGAACTCTTTGCCATCGAGCAATGCGCCACGGTAATGGGCCTTCACGGTATCCTGCAGCACCGGTTGTCTGCCGTTACCTTCTTTGATCACTTCGTACTGGATGCCTTCTGGCAGTTCTGTTACACCGGGCTTTTCGCGGTTCTCTTTCAGGAATGCGGCACCGGCTTCTTTCTGGGCTTCGATTTTACCGTTCATAAATTCACGCAGTTTATTTTGAATACTCACGTTTATCTTTTTAATGCAATGAAAAATCAGTCTTCGCGGAGGCTGCGGCCGGTGAGATGAATAAATACATCTTCCAGGTTGGCCTTCTTCACTTCTTTGGGTCTTTCAAATCCTCCTGATACGAGGTCGTCAATCAGTTGATCGGGGGTGGCCAGGGCGGCGATCCTGCCACTGTCGATGATGGCAATGCGGTCGCAGAGATATTCTGCCTCGTCCATGTAATGGGTGGTAATAATAACGGTTGTGCCTTTCGCGCGGATATCGCGGATCAGTTCCCAAAGGCTGCGACGAGCCTGCGGATCGAGACCTGTAGTAGGTTCGTCGAGGAAGATGATACGTGGTTCATTGATCAGCGTGGTGGCGACAGAGAAACGTTGTTTCTGTCCCCCACTCAGGTCTTTGAATTTTGCTTTGGCTTTTTCCGTGAGATTTACACGCTGCAGCAATTCCATCGGATCCACACTCCGGTTATACAAACCGCTGAAGAGTTCGATCAATTGCAACAGGTTGAGCCCGGGATAATAACCACTTGCCTGCAATTGCACACCGATGATCTGCTTGATGTCGTCCGGATTTTTATCGAGGTCATACCCATCAACCGTAATACGCCCGCTGGTCTTTTTGCGCAGCGTTTCGATTATTTCCAGTGTAGTAGACTTTCCTGCTCCGTTGGGTCCGAGCAACCCGAATACTTCATTTTCGTATACGTCAAAAGAAATATCCTTCACCGCTTCAAAGTTGCCGTAATTCTTGACCAGGTTTTCTACCCGGATGATAGGTTGAGTTGACATGTGGGGGCAATTTACATAACAAATGTGGAAATGTGCCCGCCTTTGGCGGGATATGTAAATGTGAAAATTATTTTCATATTTACACATTTACACACTTTCACATTTTGTCTTCAGCCGGCAAACACCTGTGTAAAGTATATCCTGCCTTTGCGGTCGCGGGCGGTGCCGATGCCTATGTATTTGTAATTGCCGAGCATATTGCGGCGGTGGCCTGAGGAGTTTTTCCAGAGGGTGACCGCATCGCGGCCGGTTTGGGCGCCTTGCGCTACGTTTTCGGCAAAGCGACGGATACCGGAGATTTTACGGCGGGCTTCTGCATCACGGCTGTTGAAGCCGCCATGCCCAAACCCCACACGCCCTTTCGCCATGTTGGCGCTGTGCGTTTCGGCCAAACGGTTGAGGTCTGAATTCAGTTCAAGCGGCGGTAGTCTGTTGCTTTTCCGGAAAGCATTGGTCTCCTTCAATATGTCGGAAACGATATCGGTCTGCTGCGCCCAGGCGGATTGGCTTACCAGCAGCGTTATGAGTAAGAATGGGAGGAGAATACGGCTCATGCGTCTGCCTGCGCAAGTTTTATACCATTTGAGGTGGAGAGGCAGTAAGGTCCTGTTAAAAGCGTGAATGGTGAATCGTGATCCCGAAGTTTCGGGAGTGAATAAACAGCCATAATTTCCACACTTTGTGACTTCAAATACTTAAAACTTATTACTTAATACTTATAACGGCTGTTCCCGTTTTGACTTTTGAATTTTGACTTATAAATAAGTCTCCAGCTCATCCATCATCCCTTTGCTGCCGATAAACATTGGCGTACGCTGATGAAGTTCAGTAGGTTTGATATCCAGGATCCGCTGATGACCATCGGTGGCGCGGCCGCCGGCGACGGCGAGGATGAAGGCGAATGGGTTGCACTCATACAGTAAGCGCAACTTGCCCTTCGGTTTATCGGTAGTACCAGGATACATGAAGATGCCGCCCTTGATCAGGTTGCGGTGCACGTCGGCCACCATGCTGCCGATATAACGTTGCGTATAAGGACCGCCATTGCTCTTGTCTTTTTTCTGACAGGCAGTGATGTATTCTTTTACTCCCTGCTCGTAGCGGTAGAAATTGCCGTGGTTCACAGAATAAATATTACCAAAGTCAGGGCATTTGATATCGGGATGGCTTAGGGTAAACTCGCCGATGGTTTGATCCAGCGTAAAGCCATTCACGCCGCGGCGTGTGGCATAGACCATCATGGTGCTGGAACCGTAGATGATGTAACCTGCGGCTACCTGCTGCGTGCCGGGTTGCAGGAAATCGTCCTGGTTGGCCAGTTGTCCTTTCTCCGTTACGCGGCGGTAGACACCGAAAATAGTACCGATGGAAATGTTCACATCGATATTACCACTGCCATCGAGCGGATCGAAAAGACAAACATATTTTGAATTGCGGCTGATCGGATCGTCGAAGGCGATATACTCATCCAGCTCTTCACTGGCAATACCCGCACAACTGATCCCGTGCTGCAATACGCCGGTAAACTGATCATTGGCGAATATGTCCAGTTTCTTGACGTCTTCACCCTGGATGTTGACACTGCCGGCATCACCGAGGATGTCTACCAACCCCGCTTTGTTCACTTCCACGTTCACACGTTTGGCCGCAAGACCAATGTCGCGGAGCAGCGAGCTCAATTCGCCGGTGGCATTGGGCACGTCGCGCAATTGCTGGATCGTAAACTCGTCGAGGGTCAGGACTTTCCGATTGACAGGCAGCATAACATTTTTTTAATATGGAGCAAAAGTAAGCGATAAAGACATGAGAAACCGGAGTTATGTATAAGGTACACAAATCAAATAGTTGTATGTGATGATGGGATGCATTGCACAGATTATCTTTGCTCCAATCATTTCAACAGCATGAAGGTTTTCAAATTCGGCGGAGCTTCCGTCAACAGCGTGGAACGTGTACAGAAACTGGGAGAAATTTTATCCCATTATCCCGATGAGCAATTGCTTATTGTCGTGTCGGCCATGGGCAAAACAACCAACGCGCTGGAAAAAGTAGCCGAAGCTTTTTTTGCCGGAAAACAGGAAGAAGCACTCTCCCTCTTTAAAGTAGTAAAAGACCAACATCTCACCACTGCGAAATATTTACTTGTAAAGCAGGCCCTCGCCTGTGAAGCGCAATTAGCTGATTTTTTTACAGAAGCAGAATGGTTGCTGCATGACCAGCCCGTACGCGAGTTTGATTATTATTACGATCAGATCGTTTGTATAGGCGAATTGCTGTCAACCGCTATCGTCAGTCATTATCTCAACGAAGCCGGTTACCGCAACAAGTGGCTCGACGTGCGTGACATCATCCGCACAGACGACCATTTCCGCGAAGCGGTCATTGACTGGGATTTCACCGCGCAGAAAGTGGCGAAGATGAAAGAACTGTTTGTCACCGAACGCATTTTATTGACACAGGGTTTTATCGGCGCCACCGATGAAAACGAAAGCACCACGCTCGGTCGTGAGGGAAGTGATTATACGGCTGCTGTGTTTGCCAACCTGCTGGACGCCGAAAGCCAGACGATCTGGAAAGATGTGCCGAGTGTGATGAATGCCGATCCTCGTCATTACCCCGAAGCCCAACCATTACCGGAATTGAATTATGCCGAGGTGATTGAAATGGCTTATTACGGGGCGCAGGTCATTCACCCGAAAACCATCAAGCCGCTGCAGAACAAGGATATTCCTTTGCAGGTAAAATGTTTTCTCGATCCTTCCTTGCCCGGCACGATCATACATGATGAAGCCGTGAAAGGTTTGCCGCCGATTATTGTGGTAAAGGAACAACAGGTGCTGCTCGAGTTGCGCTCGCGTGATTTCTCTTTTGTAGCTGAGCAACATGCCGGCACGCTGTATCATATGCTGGAGTCATTGCTGATCAAACCGAATCTTACACAGAATGCAGCGATCAGTTTTTTATGCGTAGTGGATGATCATGCTGAAAAAATAGAAAAACTGGCCCTGGAGGCCAGCCAGTTATTTGATGTACAGGTGATCCGTAATCTTTCCCTGCTTACGGTTCGCCATTATACACCTGCTTCCCTGGAACAACTGCTCAAAGACAAAACGGTGATCCTCCGTCAGCAGACACCTGATACGATACAGGTGTTGGTGCGTTAATTAATCTACGGTAATTGTCTGGATCATTTTTTTGGCGACGGCCTTATCATGCAGCATTGCCGGCGTCCAGGTCGGCATTTTTTCCAGGCGTGTGATCAGTTCGTCGATGAAGTCCTGGTCGGTACTGCCTTTGAGTACTTTGATGTTAACAGGCACACCATCTGTATCTACAATAAATTCCACCTGTACAAAGGCTTTCTTTACATTCTCCGGAAGAAACGGCACCATGTCATGTCCCAGGTCATCGAGGTATTTCATGAATGCATTGCCTCCACCCGGAAACTGCGGCCATTGATGTACCACATCCGCCACAACAGCGATCTGACGCGTGCGGTGTTTAACCGGTTCACGTTTGGGCTTGGGTGCTTTTTTATCTTCGGGCACTTTCCTGGCAACGGCGCTGGCTATTGAGTATTCACCTTTGTCGCTGATCATCACCACGGGCACCTGTTTTTTCTGTTCAAAATATTCAAAAGCATCTTCCAGGCGATCGGCAAATTTTTTCAGGTAGGGATCGTCTTTGGTAAGATTAGAGAGAAAGGCCACGCTCCGGGGTACGTTATACCGGATCGGAAAGATATGAACAGGGATAAAGTCCTGCCCCTGGTTCTTGGCGTGTGCTGCCAGAATATAAAGTTCGTCGATTTGCGTATCGAGGATAGGAATACAACCTACCGTTACGCAGCTTCCGTGAATATAGATCGCGCTTCCCGGGCGCAGTGAGTCACTCAATACTTTGTCGGATGCGTTGGGGTAATTGATGCCGAGTGATAAATAATATTGGCTGCGGGGATTGAATTCATTGATATAATAAAATCCCTCCGGCACCTGGTAGTCGCCCTCCATGCGTTTAGGGCCGAGTGTGCCTGCGAGCGCACAAACCTTGAATGTTTTAAAAAGTTTGTATTGTTCCGCCGCATCGTTTTTTACCCAAACCTCGAGCTGGCTATCGTATTTGAACGAACGTATGTAAAGATATTTAGCCGGCCAGGCAAGGCCTTTTGCTTCAAATTGTTTGCGCAGTGTATCTTCTTTGCGCTTGAAGGATTCATCGGGACGCTGAAATGTCTTCTGCATGTCGATGAACGACATCGAATTAGCGCCGGAAGAAATTGCCCTGCGGGATGCGCCGGGAGGCTGAGCCGCGGCGTTCGCGATCAGGGAAAAAATGAAAAGGATTGCTACACAGAGGTTTTTCATACCAGTCATTAATTAACTAAACGGAGCATCTGACATTTTATTTTCAGCAAGTTCGTATACTATATGCAAAAATAGCCTTAAAATTCCAAAAGGGCGCCGATTGCGCCCTTTTGAGTTATGAGTTATAAGTGATAAGTTTTAAGTATTTGCGTGGTTCGTGCCCTTCGGGATCTCAGGGAACGAACCAGGAAAACAGAGGATATTCCGAATCGCAAAATCACCTATTCACTCATTCACTTATTACTTAATACTTATTACTTAATACTTAATACCTTCCCTACAGATTGCCTCTCGCTTCCTGCTCACGCTCAATCGCTTCGAAGAGTGCTTTAAAGTTTCCCTTACCAAAGCTCTTGGCACCTTTGCGCTGGATAATCTCGAAGAAAAGTGTGGGACGGTCTTCTACCGGTTTTGAAAACAATTGCAACAGGTATCCTTCGTTATCGCGGTCAACGAGGATGCCGAGTTCTTTCAGTGGTTCCAGGTCTTCGTCGATATGCCCAACGCGGTCCAGCAGGTCGTCGTAATAAGTATTGGGTACTTTGAGGAACTCCACCCCGCGGCTCATCAGGTCTTTTACCGTCCGCACGATATCATTGGTGGCCAATGCAACGTGTTGCACGCCTTCACCACGATAAAACTCGAGGTACTCTTCCACCTGTGATTTCTTTTTACCTTCTGCGGGTTCGTTGATCGGGAACTTCACAAAACCGTTGCCGCTGCTCATTACCTTACTCATGAGTGCAGAATATTCGGTTGAGATATCCTCATCGTCAAAGGATAAAATATTGCGGAAACCCATTACTTCCTCATAAAATTTCACCCAGGGATTCATCTGGTTCCAGTCAACGTTGCCTACGCAATGATCCACGTAAAGCAGCCCTGTATCGGCCGGTTGAAAATGCGGATTGCTCCAGCTTCTGTAACCAGGCATGAATGCGCCTTTATAATTTTTTCTTTCGATGAAAAGGTGAACCGTTTCTCCGTATGTATGAATGCCGCTCATCACCACTTCCCCATCTTTATCGGTGAGTACAACGGGTTCCATGAAGCTTTTTGCGCCGCGTTTGGTTGTTTCCTCCCAGGCTTTGCGCGCATCGGGTACACGGAGTGACAGGGCTTTTACACCGTCACCGTGTTTGTAAATATGATCGGCGATGGCATTGTCGGGGTATAGCGGTGTGGTGAGTACAAAAGTGAGTTTGTGCTGACGGACCGCATAGCTGGCGCGGTCGCGCTGACCGGTTTCGGGCCCTGCATAAGCAAGCGCCTGAAAGCCGAATGCACTCATGTAATAGTGAGCGGCCTGTTTGGCATTGCCCACATAAAATTCAACGTAATCGGTACCTTCCAACGGAAGGAAATCGGTTTCCAGGGCAGTGGCACTGCCGGCGGTAAGCGTAGACATATCGTTTGATCGATTTTTGAAAATGAGATACCGGTGGTGTACCGGATAATTGAATACTATCGGGAAAGATCAGGAGGAGAAAGGGGCCGTGTCCATGGCGAGGGTCTGCATCAGGAGGCTGAAGTCCCCGCGCAGGTCCGCAAACAATTTATGTGGATAATCAGGCTGCATTACACAAATTTAGAACTCCCGGCGTGAATGAGCAAACTGAAGTCCGGCAACTTATCTTTGCGCCATGTTAAAAGCAGGTATTCTTGGTGGCGGCCAGCTGGGCCGCATGCTGCTGCAGGCTGCAGCTAATTATCCCGTTGAAACGTTTGTGCTGGAAAACGACGCCCACTGCCCTTCTGCGCATCTCTGCGAACACTTTGTAAAAGGTGATATACGGAATTATGATGATGTGTACGCCTTCGGAAAAATGGTGGACGCCCTTACGATCGAAATCGAAAACGTAAATGTGGAAGCCCTGGAGCAACTGGAAAAAGAAGGATTGGCGATTTATCCGCGCCCTTCCGTTCTGCGCACGATCAAAAACAAAATTCTGCAGAAACAGTATTATAAAGAAAACGAGATTCCTTCTCCTGCGTTTGTGGTTACGCAATCGAAAAGCGAACTCGCGCAACATACAGAGCTGGTCCCTGCCGTTCACAAAATGGGTGAAGGCGGATATGATGGCAAAGGCGTGCAACTGATCCGTGAAAAAGCCGACCTCGATAAAGGCTTTGATGTGCCATCCGTGCTGGAAAAAATGGTGAATATCCGCAAGGAAATTGCGGTGATGGTGGCGATGAATAAAGAAGGCGAAACGGCGCTCTATCCGCCCGTTGAAATGATCTTCGATCCGGTGCTTAACCTGCTCGATTACCAGCTCTGCCCTGCCGATCTGGATCAGCGCACGCTCTGGAAAGCCGAAGCCATCGCTCTTTCCGTGGTGCGGAATTTTAAATCACCCGGCATCTATGCGGTGGAATTGTTCGTAAATGCGGAAGGCGATGTGCTGGTTAATGAGACCGCTCCGCGTGTGCACAACAGTGGTCATCATACCATTGAAGCACATTACAGTTCGCAGTTCGATATGCTCTGGCGGATCATCCTCGGTTATCCGTTGGGCAATACCGATCCGATTTTGCCTTCGGCGATGATCAACCTGGTGGGTGCGGAAGGATTAAGCGGCCCGGCAGTATATGAAGGGTTGGAAGAGGTGTTGAAAATCGACAGTGCATTCGTGCACATTTATGGTAAAAAAGAAACGAAACCCGGCCGCAAGATGGGGCATGTGACGGTGATAGCGCCCACAAAACAGGATTTGTTGTTCAATGCGAATAAAGTGAAGAACCTGATGAAAGTCACGTCAATCCTGAATCGCCAATCGTGAATAGTCAATAGTCAATAGTGAACTTGCGCGTTATTTAAAGTAGCATCGATCTCAAACAAAGAAGCAAAAAAAATACCTAAAACTTATTACTTAGTACTTACTACGGCTGTTTCACCTTACGCCTTAAGCCTTATACCTTATGCCTCAAGCCTTATACCTTTCCCCTTAAACCTTCCCGGACAGCGCAGGAAATCAGTGGGATAGTCGTCTAAACCTTGCTGGTTTTTAATCTATCTTTAATCTTTTGTGGAAAAATCGCTAATTCAACCTAAACCAGCTCTTAGCTGTATGCTCGTGACCAAGTACCGCCTCTTTCCAGCCCTCAGCCTTGTTATGCTTGCAGCCTGCGGAGGTAAGGATAAACAAAAAACGGCACCTGCGGGTGCAGGCCGCGGACCGGCTGCCGTCAATGTATTTGTGCTGAAAACCTCCCCTTTGAGCGAAACCGTGGAAGTCCCCGGCACCCTTATCGCCAACGAATCCACCGATATCTATCCCGAAACTGCCGGCCGTGTCACACAACTGAACATCGCCGAAGGCAAACAGGTGGCACAGGGCGCACTGCTCGTCAAACTTTTTGACGGCGATCTGCAGGCCACGCTTCGCAAACTCCAGGTGCAGTTGGAAATAGCCAAACAAAACGAAGAACGTTCCGCTCAACTCCTGAAAATCCAGGGCATCAGCAAGGCAGATTACGATATCGCCGCGCTCAACGTAAATAATATCCAGGCCGATATCGCCATTACGCGGGCCAATATCACCAAAACCGAAATCCGCGCTCCCTTTACGGGCAGGGTCGGTTTGAAAAACATCAGCCCGGGTGCTTATGTTTCCCCCGCTACTGTTATCGCTTCGATCCAGCAGACAACCACACTCAAACTCGATTTCACCGTACCGGAAAAATATACGTCCCGCATTAAAGTGGGACAGTTGGTGCACTTCACCACAGAGAGTACCAACAAAACTTATACGGCTAAAGTGATGGCGACGGAATCGGGTGTTACACTCGATACACGCAGCCTCTCCGCGCGTTGTATCGTACAGGAAAAAGATCCGCAACTCGTGCCCGGCAGTTTTGCCAAAGTCAAACTTGACTTCGACCCCATACCCGATGCCATCATGGTGCCCTCGCAGGCTATCGTACCACAAGCCAGGGGCAAACAGGTTATTCTTTTCAACGGAGGCAGTGCGAAATTTGTCGATGTCACTACCGGTCTCCGCGATTCGGCATCCGTGCAAATCACCTCCGGTGTGAAAGCGGGCGACACCATTGTCATTTCCGGTCTCATGAGCACCAAACCCGGCACCCAGATGAAGATCGGCAAGATCGCCAATGCCGACGGCACCACCACAGCAGTCACCAAAGACACAACTGTCAAAACACAACAGCCGGCGAAATAATACCGGCTTTATACAACGATCGCGATGAATATTTCTGAATTAAGCTTACGCCGGCCGGTATTTGCCATTGTGATGAATATCATCATCATTGTCTTTGGTATTATTGGCTATACCTTCCTCGGTGTGCGCGACTATCCCGCCATCGATCCGCCCAATATCAACGTGCGTACCTCGTATGCAGGTGCCAACGCCGATATCATCGAGTCGCAGATCACCGAGCCGTTGGAAAAAGCCATCAATGGTATCGCAGGTATCAAGAACATCACTTCCAGCAGCAGCCAGGGAAGCAGCAATATCAACGTTGAATTTGAGCTGGGCTCCGACCTCGAAACGGCCGCCAACGACGTGCGCGATAAAGTGTCGCAGGCCAGCCGTCAATTACCCAATGACCTCGATGCGCCACCTGTTGTGACCAAAGCGGACGCATCCAGTGATCCTATTTTGTCCATGACCGTGCAGAGCGACACACGCAATCCCCTGCAGATAACCGAATACGCCAACAACGTTTTACTCGAAAGACTGCAGACCATTCCCGGCGTGAGCGGCATACAGATATGGGGGGAAAAACGTTATGCCATGCGTATCTGGATGGACCCCGCAAAGCTGTCTGCTTTCAGCGTCACACCTGCCGACGTTGCGCAGGCACTCGCCGCGCAGAACGTAGAACTTCCCTCCGGAAAAATTTATGGTGATGCCACCGAATTAACCGTAAGGACTTTCGGCCGGCTCAATACGGAAGAAGAATTCAATGCAATCATTGTAAAAAATATCAACGGCAGTGATGTTAAAGTAAAAGATATCGGCTCGGCCGTATTAGGTCCGGAGAACGAAGAAAGCGCTTTGCGTGAAAGTGGTATTCCCATGATCGCACTCGCGGTAATCCCGCAACCCGGTGCCAACTATGTTGAAATTTCCAATGAGTTTTATAAACGCGTAGAGCAACTGAAAGCAGAAGTGCCCGACGACATCAAACTCAACATCGCACTCGATCAGACACGTTTCATCAAGAAATCAATTTCCGAAGTTGAAGAAACATTGCTGATCGCATTGATCCTCGTTATCCTGATCATCTATCTCTTCTTCCGTGATGCGGCCATCGCTTTCCGTCCGCTGATCGATATTCCCGTTTCCCTGATCGGCGCCTTCTTTATCATGTACCTCGCCGGTTTTACCATCAATGTATTGTCATTGCTGGCGATCGTAATGGCCACCGGTCTTGTAGTGGACGATGGTATTGTGGTAACGGAAAACATTTATAAAAAAATGGAAGCCGGCATGAACAAGTGGCAGGCGGCGCGCGATGGGTCCAAAGAAATTTACTTCGCGGTTATCTCCACGTCCATTACACTGGCGGTTGTATTTCTTCCGATCATCTTCCTCGAAGGTTTTGTAGGACGGCTGTTCCGCGAATTTGGTGTGGTGGTGGCCGGCGCCGTGTTGATCTCGGCATTCGTATCACTCACACTAACGCCGGTACTCAACGTAAAACTAACGAAAGGCAACAAGCATAAACATTCCTGGTTTTATACCAAAACCGAACCTTTCTTCCAGGGCATGGAAAACGGTTACGAAAAAATGCTGCGCGCATTCATGCGTGTACGCTGGACGGCCTGGCTCATTCTTGGCGGCTGTCTCGTATTAACCTATCTCATTTTCTCCAACCTGAAATCAGAGCTGGCGCCGATGGAAGACCGCAGCCAGTTCCGTTTACAGGTGACTGCCCCCGAAGGCACTTCGTTCGATGCCATGGATAAATACCTGACCAATGTAACGCAGTTCATGCTGGATTCCATTCCGGAAAAACAGGTGGTACTGACGATCACCAGCCCCGGCTTCTCCGGCGGTTCGGCCAACTCCGGTATGGTGCGCGTTACCCTGAGCGATGCCGGCGACCGCGACCGCTCGCAACAGGATATTGTAAACATGGTGAACCGCAATATGCCGCGGTTCAATGAAGCCCGCGGCTCTGCCATCCAGGACCAGACGATACAGGTAAACCGCCGTGGCGGACAACCCGTACAATTCGTTATACAGAATAACAACTTTGAAAAATTAACGGAAGTGCTTCCGAAGTTCATCGACGAAGCATCGAAAAGTCCGGTATTCCGCGGACAGGTAGTGGATGCGGATCTGAAATTCAACAAACCGGAACTGCGGATCGAAATCGATCGTCTCAAGGCTAGTGAACTCGGCGTAACGGTGGCCGACGTATCGCAGACACTACAACTGGCGTTGAGTAATGGCCGTCTCGGTTACTTTACCAAAGACGGTAAGCAATACCAGGTGATGGGACAAATGAGCCGCGCCGACCGCGATGACCCCAGCGATCTGAAAGGCATTTTTGTAAGAAATAAAAACGGGGTGATGATCAGTCTCGACAACCTGGTAACGATGACCGAGTCGACCACGCCGCCGACGATCTATCACTTCAACCGTTATAAATCGGCCACCATTTCAACCGGCCTTGCTGCAGGTTATACCATCGGTGATGGTGTAAAGGAAATGCAACGCATTGCCCAGCCATTGCTCGACGATACATTTGCCACTTCACTCACCGGTTCTTCCCGCGACTATGCGGAAAGCGGCAGCAACACCAGCTTTGCCTTCCTGCTGGCGCTGGGATTGATCTTCCTGATCCTCGCTGCACAGTTCGAAAGTTTTATTGACCCCATCATCATCATGATCACCATCATCCTCGCGATGGCGGGTGCAGTATTATCACTGTGGATCTTCGGACATACATGGAATATCTTTTCGCAGATCGGTATGATCATGTTAATAGGCCTGGTAACGAAAAACGGTATCCTGATCGTGGAATTTGCCAACCAGAGCCGCCGTTCAAAAGGCATGGAGAAGAAAGAAGCAGCCATCTATGCGGCCTCACAACGTTTGCGTCCGATCCTGATGACCAGTCTGGCGATGGCCTTGGGTGCATTGCCGCTTGCCTTGTCGCTGGGAGCGGCGGCTACCAGCCGTATTCCACTCGGTGTGGTGATCGTTGGTGGCATCTCCTTCTCGCTGATCTTTACCCTTTTTGTGGTGCCGGCCGTGTACTCATTCCTTTCTTCTGCGAAAAAGAAAAATGAGATGGATAGCCTGCCACCCGAGACACCCGCATCAGAAGTTCAAAATACTGCATCATGAAGCTGAATCGATTTTTATTAATCATCGTACTGGCGACCATCTGCGGACGCAGCGCAGCGCAACGTATGCTCACACTGGAGGAGGCCATTGCCACGGCCTTGCAAAACAATTACGACATTCAATTGTCACGCAACGATTCCATGGTCGCTGCATTGGATTATTCCTACCGCAATACCGTATTCTTTCCGACACTGAACGGCCTGATGAGCACCACCTGGAACAATAACAACCAGCGCCAGACACTAGCCGACAACAGCAAACGCGAACAAAAAGGCATCCGCTCACATAATATTGCCGGCAGCATACAACTCGATTGGGTATTATTTGATGGATTACGCATGTTTGCCACCCGTGAAAAGGCAGAACAACTTATTCATCTCGGCAGTTATGCTATCAAGCGTCAGATGACGAATACCGTGGCAGATGTGGTAACCACCTACTATGATATCGTGCGGCAGAAACAGCAGGTAAGAGCAACCGATGAGCAGATATTACTCAATGAAGAAAGAGTGAAGCTCGCGCAATATAAACTCGATATCGGCACCGGCATCAAACCCGATGTATTGCAAAGCAAAGTGGACCTGAATGCGCAGAAAGCATTGAAACTGGAACAGCTTACCCTCATCGATCAATTAAAAGAACGGTTAAACCAAGCGATGAACGTGAGGTCCGATGCACAATTTGAAGTAACGGATTCCATTCCCATCGATATGGAACTCGGCCTGGGCGACATCCGCAATAAAGCCGAAACGGGTAATCCGGATTTGCTGATCGCACAAAAAAATATCGACATAGCCGAGTTAACGATCAAAGAACGGAAAGGTGATTTTTTCCCGGTAGTATCATTCAACTCTGCTTATAACTACAGCCGTACTGATAACAAAACGGTGATCAATCCCTTCTCTCCTCTCTTTAACCAGTCCAACGGACTGAACTATGGTTTTACCGCCAATATTCCCATCTTCAATGGATTTGCGACACGCAGGCTGTACCGTCAGGCCAAACTCGATCTCACGTACCAGCAACTGGTATATGAGAACCAGCGTTCACTGCTTAACCTGAATGTGATCACGGCGTTTAAAAACTATGAGCTGGCAAAAAAATCACTGGCGCTTGAAGAAGAGAACATTGAACTGGCGCGGGAGAACGTGGACATTGTAAGGCAGACTTATCGTCTGAATGCCGCCACACTGATCCAATTACGTGAAGCGCAGAACAGCCTCGAAGCGGCCAGTAACCGCCTGATCGCGGCACGTTATGCCGCAAAAGTGGCGGAAACAGAACTTCTCCGCCTGCGGGGTGACATCATTCGCTAGTTTGTGGTAGTTTTGGCGCGACCAATCAATTCAATCGCATGCAAACATCCAATCCGATAGTAGGTATCATCATGGGCAGTGACAGTGATCTTCCAGTGATGCAGGATGCCAAAAATTTTCTTGACAGTATAGGTATCAGTGCTGAAGTGACCGTTGTGTCGGCACACCGCACACCTTTGCGCATGGTGGACTATGCAACGCAGGCAAGAAAGCGTGGATTGCAAGTGATCATAGCCGGCGCCGGCGGTGCCGCGCATTTGCCGGGCATGGTGGCCTCACTCACCTCGCTGCCGGTGATTGGCGTACCCGTAAAATCATCCAACTCCATCGATGGCTGGGATTCCGTATTGTCGATTCTGCAAATGCCGAACGGTGTGCCCGTAGCAACCGTAGCATTGAATGCGGCCAAAAATGCCGGCATCCTTGCCGCGCAGATCATCGGATCATCTAACACATCAGTGGCGGAAAAACTGGATGCATTCAAGGCAAATATGAAAGACGAAGTGCTGGAAAAAGCAGCGCGTCTTCAGGCTAAGGGCCTCCCCAACTCATTTGATACCAATCAGTAAGGCATCTTCCTGTATTAAATTATTGTACGGCTTTGTCAGGCCGGACATCTGGCATATCTTGCCGCCATGAAAAGTCTCCTTCCACGTACCTGGATCCTTTTTGCGGTCCTGACGCTTGCCGCCTGTTCAAAAAATACGGAAGATCTTACGGATCCCGTGCCAGAGCCTCCGGTTGTGGTACCACCGACGCCCGTAACAGACAACGATGCCATACTATTGGGCAATCCGACGAATGCGGTAACCAGTACGGGTTATCCCGAAAATTACCTTAAGGACAATCTCTATTATAAACTCGCCTACAGCCGCAGCAAAGGCACACCGGTATGGGTGGCCTGGCACCTGCAGCGCGAAGACATCGGCAGCACATCGCGCCAGGATGATTTTCGTCCTGATGACAAACTGCCGGTAGACTGGTACCATGTAGACAATGCCAGTTACAGCAACAGTGGTTTCGACCGTGGACACAACTGTCCTTCGGCGGATCGTACCACAACAACCATCGCAAACTCCTCTACCTTTTTAATGACCAACATTATTCCGCAGGCTCCGCTGATGAACCAGGGACCATGGGAAGGGCTGGAAGACTTTGTGCGCAACAACCTGGTGGCCGGTAACAATGAAGCTTATATTTTTATGGGCAACTATGGTCAGGGTGGCACCGGTTCGAATGGTGTAGCCAATACCATCAATGCAGGTCGTGTAAATGTGCCGGCTTATATCTGGAAAGTAGTAGTGGTAATGCCGAAAGGCAACGGCGACCTTGCACGCATCGATGCCGGTACAACGGTGCTGGCGGTGAATATGCCGAACAATAACCAGCTTTACTCAACGAACACTGCCGGCAAGAATGCCTGGCGTAATTATGTGGTGACGGTATCGGATCTTGAATTGCAGGCAAATGCTGCCGGCATACCGCTTAACTTGTTCAAAGAAATTCCGGAGAATGTGCGTGGAGTGTTGAAGGAGAAACTGTATAATTAATTCAAAAGTAAAAAGTCAAAATTCAAAAATTGCAGCCTTCCTTGCGGGGGCTTTTTTTGTGAATTGTCAATTGGCAATTGTGAATAGAGTGATTTGAGTTCCTTCGAGTGCCTTAGGGAGCGTGAGTCGTGAATCGTCAATGGTGAATAAAAAACGGCCATCTCGCTTATACCTTACGCCTCACTCCTTACGCCTTACACCTTCACAATAACAAACTCCTGATCGAGCGCGGGAGATTCCTTATGTAGTTCCTGTAAAAACTCCTTTCCGTAAAGAGCATAAAACGAAGAAAAATTTTCTACGCGTTCCTGCAGGTTACCTCCTGGGAACAGAGCCGCTTTCAATGCATGAAGCTGGCGGCGGTGATCAACGAACTTACGCTTTTCGGCGCGCAGCATTTTCTTTTCCAACTCATCTACGCGGTAAAGCGCACGTGTGCGCAATGCCTCAACATGTCCTTTCAATGTAGCATCGGTCGCAACAGCCTTCGCTTCCATTTCATCGTATAAACGATTCAATGCTTCGCGTTCCGCACCGAGATGCAGGGCATTGGTACTGTTATCACGTACGAGCGAATTGAGTAATTGTTCTTCCGGTGCAAAAAGTGTGGCAGCATCATCGATACCGAGCTGGGCGGCTTTTTCCTGCCAGGCCTGATCGATGATGAGAAACGAATTGCGCAGGACCAATATGGGATAATGAGCCTGATGATCTTCGAACACAGCACGTAGTTGCAACCAATAGGCCAGCTCTCCTCCCCCACCGACAAAAGCGATGTTGGGTAATATGGTTTCCTGGAATACACCACGAAGGATCACATTGGGACTGAACCTTTCGGGATGCTGTTCCAGTTCTTTTTCTATTTCTTCTTTGGAAAAACGGCGGTCTGTTCCGTGAACACCATATACACCCTCCGCATATTCTATACGCTGACGGCTTTGTTCTTCCAGGTAAAAAAGATTGATCTCACGCGCGTGGGCCTGCACTTTATATCCGGCTTTTTCAATGGCCTGCGCTGTTTTCTCCACTAACTGTACGGCTGTTTGCTGTTCCAGTTCGCGGCGGAATATAGGAATGCCTTCTTTTTTGAGCAACGGATTATCCGGGATCAATACCACCAGTCCGTATATACCAAACAATGCATTGACCAGTTGGAACGTTGCGTCCTGGATGGAAGTGCCTTTTGTGTAAGCGGCTTGTAAGAGTGTGAGCACTTCTTCGCCGTATGGCAATACACTTATTTCACCGCGTAGTTCGTCGATGAGGCGTAACAATTCGTCGTCTACTTTCATACGCCCGACTGCGCCGGTTTGTTTGGTATGCCAGCTATGGCGGGTGCCTTTTACAACAAAATAGCCGAGCTCATCGAGGTCGGCATCTTCGCTGCCCATATAATAAACAGGCACAAAATCGTGATCGGGGAATAATGTTTTACAACTATCCGCCAGCCGGATCACATGCAATATTTTATATAAAAAATATAAGGGTCCGGTGAAAAGATTGGGTTGGTGCGCGGTTGTGATGGTATATGTCTGTGGCGAAGCAAGTGCTTCGATATTTTTTTCCGTAGCGGTTGTTTGCCGCACACCGGCGTATTGTGCCCTGAGCGCATCTGTCAGCGCCTTGCGGTTGACGGGTCGTTTTGCCCGGTCGGCAATCGACTGCCGCAGACCTTCCACATCGGGTCTGTACGCATAAAACTCCCGCAACGACGGGTGATCTTCCAGGTAATCTTTTACCAGGTTGCTGAAATAGCCGGTCTTGGAATAAGGTATGCGGGTAGCGCTACAGTCCATAAAAACGTAAAAATAAGAAACAACTGGTTGGCGATTCGACCTATCAACAATTTTTTAACTAAATGGTTCGGAGGTAGCCTTTACGTCAAATCAGGGGTTTTCTGTAAATTCGGGAAACGATTGTAGCGGTATGGAAACGTACGGAAAGATCCTGCTCATTGCGATGCCCGCTTTCCTGCTCCTGGTCCTATTGGAAAAATGGTATGGCTGGCGGAAAGGAAATGATACCGTCCGCCACATGGACATGATCAGCAGCCTCAGCAGCGGCATCACCAACGTCACCAAAGATGTGCTGGGCATAAGCATTGCCATTATTTCTTATGAATGGCTGGTTGCACATGTGGCATTGGTGCAAATGCCTACTACAGTCTGGACCTATGTGATCGCTTTTATCGCGCTCGACTTCATGGGTTACTGGAGCCATCGGCTCAATCACGTTTATAATCTTTTCTGGAATAATCATATCATCCACCACAGCAGCGAGGAATTCAATCTTGCCTGCGCCTTGCGGCAAAGTATTTCCGAGTTTGTAAAACTATTTGTGATTTTCCTGTTGCCGGCTGCTTTGCTCGGCGTTCCTGCCAAAGTAATTGCAGTGGTGGCACCTATCCAGTTGTTTGCACAATTCTGGTATCATACCCGGCATATTAATAAAATGGGTTTCCTGGAAAATATCATTGTAACGCCTTCCCATCACCGCGTGCATCATGCACTCAACAAAGAATACATCGATAAAAACTTTTCGCAGATATTCATTGTGTGGGACAAATGGTTTGGTACGTTCCAGGAAGAATTAAAAGAAGTGTCACCGGTGTATGGCATTACCCGCCCCGTACGTACCTGGAATCCGGTTCGCATTAATTTTCAACATGTAGGGTTGCTGTTCCGTGATGCGTGGTATACGAAGAAATGGAAAGATAAATTACGCCTCTGGATGATGCCTACAGGCTGGCGGCCGGATGATGTAAACGAACGTTTCCCGGTGTACAAGATCGACGATCCTTACAACATGGAGAAATATGATCCGCCCGCATCTGCCGGATTAAAGGCCTGGTGCTGGATTCAACTGGTGATCTTACTTGGCTTTATCAGCTACTTCTTTGCGCGACTCGCGCATATCAATCAACTTGATCACGCCTATATCTATCTGTATGGCCTGTTTATATTCGTCAGTGTTTATGCATTGACCGAGCTGATGGACCGCCATCCTTATGCATGGGCAGCGGAGTTGGTAAAAGCCGGTTTTGGCGCTTATCTGCTCTACCTGCAACCCGACTGGTTCGGGCTCTCGGACTGGCTGCCGATGAGCGGTTACCTCGTTGGCAGTTATTTATTGCTTTCATTGGCAGGCACGGTTGTGTGGACGAGCCAGAAGGTAGTAGGTAATAGGTTTTAGGTTTTGCTCCTTGTTCACCTTCTTCACGCAAAAATCGCCCCCCCTTTTTGGTTCGTGTATACACGAACCAAGGGAGTCTATTCACTATTCACCATTGACTTATTCACCATTCACTATTCACCATTGACGATTCACGATTCATCCATTCACCGGCTCCTTCGTCAGCTCATCATTCACTGTACGCCAGATACCAAGCGGATTGCTGTTCTGCAATTCCGCAGGCAGCCATTCATCGTTCCAGTTTTGAAAAGCCACAGGACGTGCGAACCGTTTGATGCCGTCGGCGCCAACAGAGGTGAAACGCGCATCCGTGGTAGACGGATAAGGTCCACCGTGCTGCATACTCAGACATACTTCCACGCCAGTGGGCACCCCGTTCAGGATCAAACGCCCGCATTGATTCTTCACTATATCGATCAGGTATCGGTTGCGTGCAAGATCTTCCTGCGTGGCCATCAACGTCGACGTTAATTGTCCTTCCATGTGCCGGGCCACTTCCAGCATTTCGGCTTCGCTGCGGCACACCACGAGCAACGAATACGGGCCGAACACTTCTTTTTGCAGCAACGGATTTTCGAGGAAAACCGCCGCCGTGGTTGTTGCAATTGTTGGTAATCCCTGTTCCAACTGGGGATCGGCTTCGGGTACTGCAGCCATCTCTACACCTTCCTGCGCCAGGGCGTTGGCGCGTTTCTCCACATAGTTTTTAAAGATGCCGATGTTAAGCATGTCGTCCGGCGCCGTCTTTTTTATTTCCTCCGTTAATACATTTTTGAAATGATCCAGCGCTTCACCCTCCACGGCTACGAGTATGCCGGGATTGGTGCAGAATTGTCCTACGCCCAGGGTAATGGAGCCGGCATAAAGACGCGCCGTTTCCTCAGCGGCCTCTTTTAATTTTCCGGGTAAAAGATAGACAGGATTCACGCTGCTCATTTCCGCAAATACAGGTATAGGTTCTTTACGCTGGTTGGCCCAGTCGAATAGCTGTTTGCCTCCGGCAAATGATCCGGTGAAGCCGGCTGCCTTGATCAACGGATGTTCAACAAGCGCTTTGCCTACTTCAAATGAAGCACCGTGAATATGGGCAAATACACCATCCGGAATACCGGTAGCGCGTGCCGCACGTGTGATAGCATCCGCCACCAACTGACTGGTATGTGCATGTCCGGGATGCGCCTTAACGATCACGGGGCAACCGGCTGCCAATGCGCAGGCCGTATCGCCTCCGGCGGTGGAATAGGCAAAAGGGAAATTGGCCGCGCCAAAAACCACTACGGGCCCAAGCGGCACCAACATTTTACGCAGATCCGGCTTTGGCGGATTTTTATCGGCAACTGCCGTATCGATCCGCGCTTCGAGCCAGTTGCCGGCTTCACAGGCAGCGGCGTAACTGGTCAACTGAAACATCGTGCGTGCCCGTTCGTTGCGCAAACGGGGCAAGGGTAAATGTGTTTCCGCAGCAGCCGCTTCCAGCAAAGCATCACCGGTTTTATCGAGTTCGGCAGCAATGGCGCGCATAAAAGCTGCGCGTTGTTGCAAACTGAAATTGCGGTATACCTCGAATGCAGCCCATGATTGCTGTATGATCAGTTCAATTTCTTCGGTTGTTGCGTCTTTGTATTCCATGATCGTTTATTTATTGAGGTCCTGTCAGATCTCACTCCGTCCGTGGAGTAAGGAAAGCTTTCTTACCACATCACTGTTTATGCGTCACATCCTGCTGTTATTTTTTATTTTCGCCTTACACATGTTCCCGCACGCAAAATACACAAAAACAATTCCCGGCCGTCCGGCGTGACCTGCCCATTGTAATAGATGGTATGCCGGATGAAGAAGTTTGGAAAAAAGGATTAGTGCCCGGTAAATTCACCGAAATGCGGCCGGCTTTTGGCAGACCTGAAATGGAGGCTATACGTTCCTCTTTTTATTTATTGTACGATGACGACGCCATCTACTTTTCCGGGTTGAACCCCGACACCTACCAGGACAAGATCAATGCCCTCTCCTTCTTCGTTATGCCACTCAACGAGCAATTTGATATCAAATATGGTACCGGTAGTGAAGACGGCAGCTGGAATGCGGTATATGAAACACGCGCCAAGATTTATGACAACGGCGCCGGATGTTTTTTTGAATATTGGCTGGAAAAATGCGGGGCAACCCAGCAATCAGCTTGCCGAAGTATAAAAATTCAAAAGTCAAAAAAGTGAGTAGGTGAATGCGGCAATAAGTGAATGATGACGAGGCCTCTCGAAGTCATCTTTGCGACTCATTACTTTGCGTCTTTGCGGGAAAAACAACGTCGGTTTCACGTAAAGCTGCATGAAGAGCAAAGCCGCAAAGAATTAATTATTTCCTTAAACCCTACGCCCTACTCCTTACACCTTAAACCTTACGCCTTACACCTCAAACCTCCACCACTTCTCCTTCAAGATCGTAGTCGTACGCTTTGGTGATTTTTACATTGTAGAAATTGCCGGGCTGCAGCTTACGGTCGGAATGAACAACCACTTCGTTGTCTACCTCTACGCTGTCGAACTCGGTGCGGCCAAGGTAGCGGCCGGCTTCTTTTTTATCGACCAGCACTTTAAATACCTGACCGATCTTTTCCTGGTTCTTTTCGTAAGAGATTTCCTGCTGCACTTCCATGATCTCCTGTGCGCGGCGTTCCTTTTCCTCGGCAGGCACGTCGTCAACGAGATCGTGAGCAGAAGTACCTTCTTCGTGTGAATAGGTGAAAATGCCCACGCGGTCGAAGCGCATGCGTTCGAGGAAACCTTTGAGTTCTTCCACATCTTCCTGTGTTTCGCCAGGGAAACCGGCGATCAGTGTGGTGCGGAGACAGATGCCGGGAACACGTTCGCGGATGGAAGCAACAAGTTCTTCCATTTCCTCGCGGGTGATCTGGCGTTTCATCGCTTTCAGCATATTGTTGGAGGCATGCTGAAGCGGCATATCCAGGTAGTTGCAGATGTTGTCGCGTTCACGCATTACGTCCAGGATTTCCAGCGGAAATTTGGAGGGGTAAGCATAATGCAGGCGGATCCATTCCAATCCCTGCACATCGGCGAGGCGATGCAGCAGCTCGGGAAGGGCGCGTTTTTTATAAATATCAAGGCCGTAGTAAGTCAGTTCCTGCGCAATGAGCATTACTTCTTTCACGCCTTTGCGCACCAGGCCTTCGGCTTCGCGTACCAGATCGTCGATGGAGCGGCTCTGGTGTTTGCCACGCATCAAAGGAATGGCGCAGAATGAACAGGTGCGGTTGCAGCCTTCGGAAATCTTGAGATAGGCGTAATGTTGCGGTGTGGCCAGCAGACGCTCGCCCACCAGCTCGGTTTTATAATCGGCTTCGAATTGTTTCAGGATGAGGGGAAGTTCCATGGTGCCGAAAAAAGCATCCACTTCGGGGATCTCGTCTTCGAGATTATTTTTATATCGTTCGCTCAGGCAGCCGGTCACATATACTTTATCGAGCTTTCCTTTTCTCTTCAGTTCTACCTGGTCGAGAATGGTGTTGATGCTTTCCTCTTTGGCCTTATCAATAAAGCCGCAGGTATTCACCACCACGATGTTGTGGTCGAGTTTTTTGTTCTCATGTACCACGGCGATATCATTGGCAAGGAGCTGTCCGCTCAATACCTCGCTGTCTACCATGTTTTTGCTGCATCCCAGGGTGATGATGTTCACCTTGTCTCTGCGGAGCGTTTTTGTCTTCATAAAAAATATTCAGTAAGCCTTCTTATTCGTTCGTATTCAAGTTGAAAAGGCTGTCAACAAATTCATGTTTATCAAAAACCAGCAGGTCTTCCATTTTCTCCCCTACGCCGATAAACTTCACGGGAATGCGGAACTGATTGGCTATGGCCAGTACTACACCGCCTTTGGCTGTGCCATCCAGTTTTGTGATGGCGAGGGCGCTCACATCGGTAGCGGCCGTAAACTGGCGGGCCTGTTCTACCGCGTTCTGACCGGTGCTGCCGTCCAGTACCAGTAGAACTTCGTGCGGTGCGTCGGGTAATACTTTCTGGATAACACGTTTGATCTTGCTGAGTTCATCCATCAGGTGGGCCTTGTTATGAAGGCGGCCGGCGGTGTCGATTAAAACGACATCTGACTGGCGGGCAACGGCGCTCTGTGCGGTATCGAAGGCAACGGCGGCGGGATCGCTGCCCATGTCCTGCTTAACGATGGGAACACCCACGCGTTCGCTCCAGATGGTGAGTTGGTCCACTGCGGCGGCACGGAAGGTATCGGCGGCGCCGAGCAACACTTGCTTACCTGCTTTCTTAAAGTTATAGGCGAGTTTGCCGATGGTGGTTGTTTTTCCCACACCGTTCACGCCTACAACGAGAATGATGTAAGGCTTCTTTGGGAGATTGGAATCAAAGGCATAACTATTTGATTCAGGAGCGTCTACAAGAATTTGTTCAATTTCCTCCTGAAGCATTTTATTCAATTCGCCTGTATTAAGGTACTTGTCTTTGGCCACCCGTTTCTCGATGCGCTCGATGATGCGGACGGTGGTTTCGATGCCTACGTCAGCACCTACGAGTGCTTCTTCCAGGTTGTCGAGAACTTCTTCGTCAACCGTGCTTTTGCCGGCAATGGCTTTGCTGATCTTGGCGAAGAAACCTTCTTTGGTTTTCTGGAGGCCCTGATCGAGACTTTCCTTTTCTTTTTTTCCGAATAGCTTATTGAAAAAACCCATATGAAGAGATGCTGAACGGTGAACAAAATGCTGACCGGCTGGTCAACCTAAAACAACAAAAGCCATCCGTGGCAACGAACAGCTTTCTGGATATACATTAAGTACCCGGATTATTTCTGGGCCAGAAAATCCTTTACTTTATCCTTGTGGATGATCTGCTCTTTGAAAGTGTAAGCGCCTGTTTTAGGGCTTCTTACGGCTTTGATCACCTTGGTCCAGTTCTTTGCTTCTGCAGAAGCTTTCAGGTCCTTTACTTTCGCGTTTTTAGAAGCTGCTTTTGCCATGATCTTATTAGTTTATATTCATAACCCGCAGGATGTGCTGCCGGCTTTGAATGGTATCATTACTTGATTTCTTTGTGAACAGTCACTTTCTTCAGAATAGCGTTGTATTTTTTCAACTCCATTCTTTCAGGATTGTTCTTTTTGTTTTTAACCGTGATGTAACGGCTGGTGCCAGGCTGACCACTTGTTTTGTGCTCAGTGCATTCCAGAATTACCTGTACCCGGTTGCCTTTCTTTGCCATATTGCGTTAATTTGAAAATTTGTTGAATTTGCTCCCGAAGCTTCGGGATTTGAAAAATCAGACTGATTTGGACGGAGGAATCCGAAGACCCTTCCGGAGAAGGCCTATCAGTTAGATCTTTTCACCCCGGGCGCGCAGTTGTTTCACAACACTGTACAGACCGTTCTTGTCGATCGTACGGATTGCGTCAGCGCTGAGCTTCAAGGTGATCCATTTGTCTTCTTCCACCAGGTAGAACTTCTTTTTCTGCAAATTAGGCAGAAAACGACGCTTGGTCTTGATGTTGGAGTGCGAAACTTTGTTTCCTCCGATCGGCGTTTTACCTGTAACCTGACATACTCTAGCCATGATAATTTGAAAATTTTGGATCGCAAAGGTAGGGAAAGTTCGGCACTTGACGCAAGGTATTGGTTCTTTTTTTCCTAAAATTCTTAACAGGTGTGGAAAGATGCCGTTTGGAAAACAAATATCTTCATTTTGCTCGTTTTTGCGCTTTTATGCGGTAAACTTTTTTGCCAAAAACCGCAGCTTACCGCCACTTTGCCATAAATTACGCAAATAACTGCAAAAAAACAGACAGCTATGAGAAGAAGTCTACCTCTGCTTGCTTTGGCAACCTTTTTATTGGCCTCATTGGCCGCCTCTGCCCAATCGCCGCCCAAACGTGAAATGCGTGGTGCGTGGATCGCCACTTTCGGCGGTATTGACTGGCCCAACCCGGCTCATACCCCGGCCCGGCAGCGCGATTCGCTGATCGTGATCCTCGACCGCCACAAGGCCACCGGCATTAACACCATTTATTTCCAGGTGCGCAGCCAGTGCGATGCCATGTATCCCAGCACCATCGAACCCTGGTCTAAAGATCTCACCAACGTGCAGGGTAACCCTCCTTCCACGATGTGGGACCCGTTGCAATTTGCTATTGACGAATGCCGCAAGCGTGGCATGGAACTTCATGCGTGGCTCAACCCCTATCGCGCGCTTAGCAGCAACACCACCACCAATTACAACGCGCTTGCCGCCAGCCACGTGGCGAAACAACACCCTGAGTGGCTGATCACTTCCACCACGCCCAACCAGCTCATTCTCGATCCGGGCATTCCCGATGTACGTGAATATGTAACAAAAGTGGTAATGGATATCGTGCGCCGCTACGATGTGGATGGAATCCATTTCGATGACTATTTCTATCCGAATGCAACTTATAATGACGATGCCACATTTGCCGCCTATCCCAACGGTTATTCGGTACGCGCCGACTGGCGTCGCAACAATGTGAACCTGCTTATCAAGAAAATAAGCGACAGCATCGCCACAGTGGAACCCTGGACCAAATTCGGCGTCTCTCCTTCGGGCATCTGGCGCAACGGCACCGGTGTCGGTGGTTCTGCCACTACCGGTTTCGAGCACTATGTAACCATTTTCGCCGACAGCCGCCTGTGGATACAACAGGAATGGGTCGACTACCTGGCACCGCAGGTATACTGGCAGATCGGCCTCTCTGCTGCCAACTATTCCGTATTGATTCCCTGGTGGAACAATGTGTCTTCCACCCGTCATATTTATATCGGTATGGCCGGATACAAAGTGGGCGTGGCAGGCAACGGTACTTATGAAACCGATGTTACCATGATCCCGCGGCAGCTCCGGATGAACCGTGATGCGGCTTATCCGAATGTAAAAGGACAGGCTATTTATAATACCACCAGCCTGCGCAATAATTTAAATGGCTTCCGCGATTCAATACGTTTGTTCTTTTATCAGAAGCCGGCCTTGCAGCCTACCATGCCATGGAAAGATAACGTGGCTCCGGCTCCGGCTTCAAGCTTAGCGGGTAACGTCAACGGTCTCAGCGCGCGCATTACGTGGACGCCTCCCGCTGCCACGGCCAATGAGTTCGACAAAGTGCGCAACTTCGTTGTGTACCGCTCCCAGACAAGCCCGGTCGATATAAATGACGCCAACAATCTGCTGGCGATCGTGCATGCCGACAGCACCGGTTATACCGATGCTACGCTCGTTAACGCCAATACATATTTTTATCTCGTAACAACGGTTGACCGCTTTCACAACGAAAGCAGTGAGTCTAATACTATTTCTTTAAGCACCGGTACGCTGCCTTTGGTGCTGAGCGATTTTATTGTAAAACGTTTCGACCAGAACCGTGTACAGCTGATCTGGGAGACTGTCCGCGAAGAACAGTTGAGTCATTTCGAAGTAGAGCGTAGCCTGGATGGCAACAACTTCAGTTCTATCGGACGTGTGACAGCCGTGAATCAACCCGGTAATCATACCTATCAGATCGCCGATCCGATCGCGATTTTTAATGCGCCGATTTACTATCGTCTGCGGATGACAGATATCGACGGCCGCTTCCGTTACAGCCCGGTAAGAACCATTACGATCAACGAGCAACAGCAGTTTGTACAGGTAGTACCGACAGTTGTAAGAACAGGTCAGCCGGTTGAGATCTTGTTACAGGAAAATACGGACCGTCCGTTGTCATGGATCCTGTTTGATGCGGGTGGCCGCCAACTCGGATCCGGTTCGCTTTCCGTTATGGCCGCAGGCAGCCGCACATCTTTGCCGGCAACAGCTCAGTTGCGCGGAGGATGGTACCTGCTGCGTTTCAGTGACGGCAAACGCCAGGTTACAAGCCGCTTCCTGGTTAATTAAAAAGGCAAAAAAAGCAACATTCAAAAGCCCCTGTTTGAAACGGGGGCTTTTTAGTAAAAAGTTTTAAAAAATGAAACGCTAGTCACCTGTTGACGCGTTGTAGAGCCTTTTGAATTTTGACTTTTTACTTTTGAATTAAAAAACGGACTCCGTTAAGAAGCCCGTCAAGGTTAAGGGTCGGTGCGTATAATAGAGGGCAACTCTATCGATTTATTGAACTCGTCTTAAAGAAATGTTGAAGAAAACCGGGACAGGCACTGACCCCGTCCGCCAATACCTGCCACCGGAATAGCATTGTTTAACACAATAACCGATGTAAATCTACTATCACAAAACACACCTGGTTGACAAAAGGTGGCGAACGACAGCTTTTTGTATGCGAACGACGGAAAATTCAAAAGTAAAAATTCAAAAGTGAATCATGAATCGTCAATCGTGAATGAGTAAACAGGCACGCCACGCCGATGTTACTTATAACTTACTACCTGTATCTGTTACGCCGAAAAAAAGCGGGACATTCGTCCCGCTTTTTTTAATACTTAAAACTTATCACATACTCACTGCCTGATCACTTTCAATGACGTATTATCTTCCAGCACAAGCAGATAATATCCTGCGGGGATATCGCGGATATCGAGTGTATATGGCATCTGCGTAATACGAACAGTTTTTACCGGCTGCCCCGACAGGTTGATCAAACGGGCGTTCGTACCGATTAGCTGAAGATCGCTGCTCTGCAGGATCACTTTATCATTTGCCGGTGTGGGTGCCACTGTTACGCGTTGTTGTCCGCGGCTATCGAGACGGATCGTGTTGCTATAAGTGGTCTGTCCATTCTCGACGATAGCCAGGCGATAATAATTGATACCGGCCAACGGACTTATGTCTGTGAAATCATAACGGTAATCCGCAAATGCATTGGCGGTAACGCTGCCGATAGCGGAGAAGTTGATTCCGTTGCTGCTGCGTTCGACTGTGTATCGCTGAATGTTTAATTGTTCGGTTACCGCCCAGTCGAGTTGGTTACCGCGTGCTGTTTTTCTGCCTTCGAATGAAAGCAGCCTTACCGGCAGCGGGAACTGAGTAAGACGAACATTGGCGCGGATCGAATAGGGTTTGGCGAAGTTGGCACCAAAGGATTCATTATTTGCCCAGGTACCGGTGGGCGAAGTAGGCCAATTAACCCAAGTAGTGCCGGGCGTATAAATCTCCGATCGCAACGTTACGGCAACTGTTGAATCAAATTCAATGGCGGTGATTACATAGTCGCCCGCCGGAAGAGATTTTGCACCTCCATAAATATTCAGGGTCGCCACCAGGGCGTTATCATCCGGGTACAACAAGGTATCGGTAGTAGCAACCATGGTATTGGGCACTCCGCCTATCGTGTTCCAAACAGCAGCGGCATAACGTCTTCCGGCGTACCCACGTGTATAGTCGATGGAAACGGAGCTCAGATAAGATGATTGCTGGAAGGTAAATACCTGACCAAGGTATCCTCCGTTGCCAGCGCCGATACCCAGGCTTCCATTGGCGGCTCCCCTGTCTCGCGCATACACACTGTCTGTAATGACAAAGGTGCGCACCAGCGTGTCATTCGTGGTCAACTGGTCCGCTTCATTCTGTATCGGGAAATAACGTACCGTATAGGTTCCGGGTGCCGATGGCGTCCATGCAGGCAACGTAAAATTTGCATTGGCACCGGCGGCCAGGGTGGATATACTGGCAGACGCCACTTCATTTACAAGTGTATTACCTGCATTGTAGATCCGCGCACCAAGTCTTACATTGTTCAGCCCCTGTGAACCCAGGTTGTCGATACGTCCGCCAAGTGTAAGGTTACTGGCCTGGCTCAAAGGAATTTGTGCGTACTGAGAAGACGGAGCAGCAGTAACGGAGGCGTCAAAACTTAACAACCTCTCTACTTTCACATCATCGATCAGCAGCAGAAACTTGTCATTGGAATTATTGCGAAAAGCAATGTAAACGGTCTGTCCGGCATAACTCGTGATATTCACGTTATGTGTGGTCCAGGAACTGCTTTCGGCGGCGGTGGAAAACAGTACGGTGGAATTAGTGATTTGATTCCCGATGGATCCGGTGCCTCCGGTAGGAACGGTAGGCGCTGTCATGATACGTACTTCATAGCCATCGCGATAAGCTGCGTCATACGCAACTCCCCGCCAGGAAAGCATGATACTGCCGGTTGCAGGAATGGCAATCGGAGGTGTCCACATCCAGTCATTGGCTGCACCCTCCGGGCTGTACCACGAAGTCGAAAAAGCACAGCTATCCGCCACGTTGAAGGAAAAGTCTTCGCGGCGACTCCATGCCTGGTTTACATACGCCGTCTGCGCAGCAGGAGTCCGGTTGTCAACGTTACGCAACAACCAGCCGGTTGGAAATGCGTAGGTGCCGGGGCCACCCGCCGTTGAGCCATTAATGCCATTAAAATCTTCGTAAAAAATAACCTGGGCCTTCAGGGTTATGCAAGCAAGCATACACCCGGCCATTAATAGGGAGAGTTTTCTCATGAACAGAGTTTAGTTTAGAGGGGTTAAGCAGATCATGCAAATATAAATGCAGACGCTTTAAACGCAAATTAGAATACCTGCTGCATTTGAAAAATCCCTGCGACAGCCAATTATAAATGACGATAAATTAGAATCAAAAAAAACTGCGTCAGCGGGAATTAAAATTGCGCAGGAAGTCTTCCTTGTAACTTCTGCCGATCGGTAGCTCCTGCTGATCGAGGCGCACTTCATAATCCGTGAAAGCAGTGATATGCTCCATGTTCACCGCAAACGAACGATGAATGCGCACAAGCCGGGGATAGTTGATCTTTTCGAGCAGTTGATTCATCGATAACCGCAACAACATCCTGTTGCCGGGGATGACGAGGTGTATATAGTTGTTATCCGCTTCGATGTAGCGGATATCGGAAAGCCTGACTTTTACAAATGCGTAATTATGTTTTACGAAAATGTAGTCTTTCAATTGAAGGATGGTCTCTTTGCCCGTATCGACAGATTCGGTTTCCTTTTTCTCCGGTTGCAATGGAATTACCTTACCGCCTAGTTCCTGCAATGCGGCAAAGTTGTGCATCGCCATTTCCATGGCAATGCGCACATTCGTCAGCGTATAAGGCTTGGTAAGAAATGCCGAAGGCCGTGTGTGTTTCGCGCGGCTGATGGTTTCTGCATCCGTTAATGCTGTCAGGTAAATAAGCGGTATCGCTCTCTGCTCCATCATCTCCCCCGCCACACTGATCCCGTCGCGTTCGCCAAGGATGCTGATGTCCATTAAAAGAATGTCTACCTCTTCCTCGCGGAATAATTGCAACGCGTCTTCCGCATTGTCGGCAATACCGGCCACTTCATAACCTTCGCTTTCCAGGCCTGCTGCCAGGTCCATTGCCACAATGGCTTCATCTTCTACGATCAGTACACGTACATTTTCCGTATTCATCCGCTTATTTTAACTCAGGCAGCTTTGCCTGGTATCGTTATTGTAAAAATTGTGCCTTCGCCTCCCTGCACATCCTGACGCGCCCGCAACTGCCTGCACAGTGCAGTGATCAATTGTTTACCAAAAGAACTGGAAGCCTTATTCCATTTAGCCGGATCAATTCCGATGCCATTATCTTCCACACGTGTGATCACTTCACCATTTTCTTCCCGCAGATGGATGCTCAACCGCGGAATACGCGTATCCGCAAAAGCATATTTGAGCGAGTTGGTGATCATTTCATTCAGGATCAGGCCGAGTGGCAATGCACGGTCAATGTCCATCATTTCTTTCTCCACTTCAATATCCAGTTCCAGTTCTCCCGGCGAATATCCATAGGCTGCTATGAGTGAATTAGCCAGATCCGATATGTATTCTTTCATATTAATCGCCGTGAGTTCGTCTTTTTTATAAAGGCGCTGATGGATCAGACTCATGGCCTGTACGCGCAACTGGCTTTCGCGCAATACACCGATAGCACTTTCATCTTTGAGCTTATGCGTCTGCAAACTCAGCAGGCTGCTCACAATTTGCAGATTATTTTTTACGCGGTGATGCAATTCCTTCATCATCACTTCCAGGCGTACCGATTGTGCGGCAATTTGTCCCCGTTGAATACGCACACGGCGGTAAAGAAATCCCAGCGCGGCCACGAGACAGAGCAACAGCAGCAAGGCTATTGCCATGAAAAACATCCGGCGTTGCTGATCCCGTCGCTCCGATTTGAGGCGAACGATGTCGCCTTCTTTTTTCTGTGTTTCAAAACGGGTCTGCAATTCCATCACCTGTGCCGTGCGCGCCAGATCCGTCAGTGAATCGTTGAGGTTGTCTTTGAGGATATAATAATGGTAGGCAGAATCTGCCTGCCCCATCGCTTTGTATGTACTGTGCATTTGCGAGTAGGCGTTTTGCAAACGTTCGGGCTTGCCGAGCTGCATAGCCACTCCAACCGTTTTATAGCCGTATTCCAGTGAACGTTTAAAATCGCCCAGGCGCTCGTAGTTCTTGGCCATATTGCCATAATTATAAGACAAACTCTGCAGGTTGTCATTGGCTATATTGAAAGCGATGGCTTTCTCTACATAATTGAGTGCTGTTTTATAGTCTTTGAAATATTCAGTATAAACCTGGCTGATGTTGTTGTACACTTTTCCGGTACCATCAGTTCCTTTACCATATTTCTCGATGAGCACGATTGCCCTTTTGAATACAGCAAAAGCCGAATCGTAATAATGACGAAGCTCTTTACCGCGCATAGCATTGTCGCGGTAAAGAATACCGGCCATACTGAGGCTGTGCACCAGTCCCGATGAATCTCCGACAGACTGATACATGTTATAAGCCATCTTCGAATAGTTCAATCCGATCTGGATGTATTCTTCCGTTCTGTTGTGACCGGATATGTTTTTATAGATCTGCGCTACGGTAAGATAGGCTTCGCCGAGCCGGGAACTTTTGCCGAGCGATTCGTAGATAGACACGCCTTCGAGACAGGCTTTGAGCGCAGCGGTATAATCGCCTTTTACGCGCCGGAAGTTGGAGAAATTGAGCAATGCGTCGGCTTCTCCTTTTTTGTATTTCAGTTTAACGGCCAGTTCACGCGCCTGTTCCGCCAGCACGCCTACCGTGTCCATGCTGAATTGTCCATACGCTTCAGCCAGTTCATTGAACAGATCTACGCGGCGGGTGTTTTCAGGTTGCTTTTTAAGAAGATAGAGAAGACTGTCTGCCTGACGAGGCCGCGCCTGGGCCGTCAGTGCAAAAGGAAGCAAGAGCAGGCTGAGGCCTGCAAATATTTTGAAAGTGGTTGTCGGCAAGAGGGTTAAGTGATTGCTATTGTTGCGACCAAATTTACAACAAAACACAAGATAACCCTTATTAAACCCGCATATCGTCGGGCTGCCATTCGCGGATGGACTTTTTGATCTGATCGGGTGAGAGTTTTTCGGCCACTGCGCGATCTGCCAGTGCCGGCAATTCTGTGTCAGAAGCAAAACGCAAAGCCGCTAACTGTTTGAATCGCAGTTGATTTTCGAGTGTCTCCAGTCTTTTGCCCGTCAACACATGATAACGCCAGCGCAGTTCCATGCGTACGAGTCTGTCCTGCAGCATCAGCGCATAATGCTGGCGAAGCATGAGAGACAGGAATATCAGCATGCCCGTTCCCGCAGCAACGATGAGCCACATGGTTTTGGCGCCACCCGAATGCCAGTATTCGTAAATGGAAATACACAGCATGAACAGTGACAACGGATAGAAAACAAAATGATGTGGCGCATAGTAACGGACATGGTTGGTATAATTCTGCTGACGCATAAAAGGACATTTTTGATTTATCGAAAAGATGTTGTACCGGTCAGATAGCCGATGGAATGCGAAATGAGATTACGTTAAGCCCTGGCTCTTCAAACGCCAGGTATAGTTTGGCGCCTGTCCGTTCTGCGATCGTATTGAGGCGCAGCCAGTCGAAATGCCGGGTGCAGGGCGGATTATCACCCGGATGCTCCACACGCAGTACGGTATCAGCTCCCTGACGGGAACCACTTAGACGGGTAACCCCCGGCAGCGGCCCGGAGGCCACACTTTGAATCAGGGTTTGTATCCACTGACATACCGTGTCGGTATGTTGTTCGATCCACAGATCGCGGGGGATTTCGTTCCGGAGTAATGCTCTCTCAGGGCTTTCGCCCGGCCAGCATTCATCGAGTATGCGGTTAGCATAGTCGTACAGGTTAACTGTTTCCGGTTTCGCATAGTCAGGATAGGTCATGGTGTTTTTCGTTTCGTGAATATATACGCAAAAAAAACGCCATTTTTTATCCTGTGAAATAGAAGGCTGTGTGAGAATGTTGTAACTATGGGAACGACAGTTTTGTAGAAGATAATCTACAACATACACGGATTTTTGATCGGCGACAAGAAGTTTAATCTTGGCAATTACGGGCATTGGGGTAACAGAAGGAGAAATGCAGATTATTGCCCGGAGAGCCGGAAAGGTAGAGATTGCCCCCAAGGCAGCACGCCAACTGGCTGGTTTGCGCCAGTTCCGGACCGGAAAGAGCGAACGACGAAACGCCTTTCATACAAAAGACTGTCATTTCGTTTTGGCGGTGGGCGCTCATGCGGATGGTGGCATGGGAACTGTGATTGAGGACGGTCTGTAACATACCGCCAATCACATGAGCCAGGCATTCACGATTGGCCCCGAGACCAAGATCGGCCGGAATTTCATTGATGAATAAACTGTGCGACCGCTGGGCTGCCGGGCGGAAACTGCCGGCCAGCTGGTCTGCAAGCTGAAAAAGGGTTTCCATACGACGAACATTTTATTGATCCAATAAAAAAAGCTTCTTGCTTTGTCAGACTGCGTTTTGGAAGACAGTCTGGCTGCAAAAAGCCTAACGGTGGATGGTGGCTTGTCTGTGCTTCAGGTTCATAGGTTAGCCAGGGACAAACTTGGTTTTACAACGAGGGTGTTCGAAAAATGGTGGCTTGTTTTCCTTAGTTATGAATACAAAGTAACGCCGCGGAAGATCCGGAAAAAATAGAGGATTGCCACAATCGGTTGTCGTCGCTTTGCGGGAGATTATGTAGTCGTTACACTACAAAAAAAGGGGTTTAATTACCTGAACCAACACGGTTGATCTCGTCGCTTGCCGCGCCGGAGGATTGGCGCTGTGATTGCACAGACTGGCCGAAACGCCAGGTGAAGGAAAGCGTGAATACGCGTGTATCACGCTTGAGTTTGAAGTATTCTTCGCTGCGGCTGAAATAGCTCTGCCCCGCCATGATCTGGGTATAGAAAATGTCACGGGCGGTCAGGCGCACTACCGCTCTTTTACCCCATAACTGCCGGGCAATGCCCGCTGATAGCTGCCCTGTGGGGTTCAACACTTCCTGCAGGTCGTTCTGATTACGGGTAATGTAAAAGCCGCTCAACTCCCCCGTCCAACCGTCTGCGAGCTGCAGTTGGTTATTCATGCTTATGCTGAGTTGGTTGATGGACCGTGCATAGTAATCGGCTCCGACATAACCGGCGAGGCGCTTGTGATTATAATCGGCCTGCGTCGACAAACTCCACCAGCGCACAGGCGATAGCTGCAAACCAACGGAAACGCCGAGGTTCTGCATGCGTCCCACGTTGCCATCGGTGTAGGAAATAGTGCCGGTAGCAGGATCTGTCAGGAAAATCTGTGAAAAATAATCGTTGGAGAAACTATAATTAACACCCGTTGTCAGCATGCCGCGATACGTGTGCGATAATTCAACGTTCCAGGTGTATTGCGGCAGCAAAAATGGATTGCCCTGCTGATAGGTGTACTTATTAATAATGAATACAAACGGATTGAGCTTTTGAAATACCGGACGGTCTATACGCCGGCCGCCGCTGATGCTGAACTGATGCAGCGAATCGGCCTGGTATGAAGCAAACACTGTAGGGAAAAGACTGTGGTAAGTACGATCAAATGTTGAATCCGGATTTACCTGGTTGCCCAGTTGTTTTGCCCGGTAAGTGGTGTATTCATAACGAAGTCCTCCCTGTACATTCCACTTGTTCTTATTGTAGGCAAGGCTTGAGTAAGCGGCATGAATGTTTTCCCGGTATAGAAAGTGATTGCTCTTTCCGAAATCGGGCACCCAATTGCCGCCCTGCAGCATCAGGTAAGAAGCCTCATTATCGGTATTGACGCGCGAAGTTTTCAGGCCTGTCTCCCATACCCAATGGTGAGTGGTCTGCTTGTAGTCGGTGCGGGCGGAGAAGATGCCGATCGATGAGGGGATGTCGCCGGTTGAAGCATCAATATTGCCGGCGGGCATGATCTTGCGGTTTTCAAAATTCTGCCGCCCGCGGATCGAATAGCCCACCCATTCCACATCAGCGGTCAGTTCGCGGCTGGCGCTGAAAGCATGACGGAAATTAGCGCTCACGCCTCCCTGCTTCAGCCTGTGCGTATTGTGACTTTCGGTAACGATAGTTGAATCTGCCTGGAACATATCATTCATCCAGAAAGCTGTGGCGCGGCCGCGCGCGTCGCGTTTCAGGGCAGTGCCCGTCAGTGTCAGGCCCATTGATGTGCGCGTATTGATGGTATAATCAATGCCGGTTCGAATGGTGTGGGTATTGCCAAAACCTTTGGTAAAATAAGGCTGTTCCAGGTAGGAAGACACGGAGCCGTCGGGCCGGTAATAGGTACGTAAAGCGTAGAGGTCCGTGATATATTCTGCGGTATTGAAACTGTAATTAAAGAAGGTGTTCACTTTTCCCCGGTAATAATTCAGCAGCAGGCTCTTGTTGTATTTGGGATAACGTCCCTGGGCAATACCTGCGTTGAATGAACCATTGAAGCCTTTTTGCCGGTTCTTTTTCGTTTTGATATTGATGATGCCGGCATTGCCGGCAGCATCGTAGCGCGCAGGCGGCATATCCATCAGTTCGATTTCTGCGATCTGCGAGGCATTCATACCCGCCAGCAGGTTTTGCAGATCGGTGCCTGCCAATTGGGTTTGTTTACCATCGATCAATATAAGTACCTGCGGTCGCCCTTTGAGGCTGATCTGTCCGTTGCGGTCGATGGTTACGCCGGGTGAGCGTTCGAGCACTTCGAGTGCGGAGGCGCCCGCGTTGGTCACTCCGGCTTCCACGTTTACGATTGTTTTATCGGGTAACACCTGTACGAAAGGGCGTATGGGTGCGCGCACGGTAACGCCGTCAAGCAGTGTAGCGGCGGTATCGAGGTGCACGATAACATGCTCATTCTCGTCTTCCCGTGACGGAACGGGCTGCACGCGGGTGATAAAACCTATGCGGCTGACCTGCACGAGATAATCATGGCCGTGCGGTACGACGAAGGCAACTTTGCCATCGGCGGGGGTGATTGCGGTGCGGAAAAGGGAAGAATCTTTTTTCAGTAATGCAACGGTAACGTCAGCCATAGCCGTTTGTCCTGATAACCGGACCTGAATACGGATTGTTCGCTCATCCTGGGCAGACAATTCTCCCATGCCTGTGAGGAACAGTGCTATTAGAAAAAGGACGTTACGCATGCAGAAAGAGGCTACAAGATATTCAATATCATGCAATCTGTTCCTTTTTTTCGTGGTTGTATGTCTATAAACGGAAAAAACCGGTAGTAAAACCGGGGAATTTCCGCATTGGAACAGCGTTCCTCGGCCGCGGGACGCCTTTTTTGCCCAATTGGTTGTTTTAAAATAACTTCGCTGCGCATACTGATCAGCTTCATTCATTTAAAAATCAATCAAGATAATATGGCATACGATGTAGTAGTGCTCGGCAGCGGTCCCGGAGGTTATGTGGCAGCTATCCGTGCTTCACAGTTAGGCTTTAAAACAGCTATTATCGAAAAAGAGAGCCTGGGAGGCATTTGCCTGAACTGGGGCTGTATACCTACCAAGGCACTGCTGAAAAGTGCCCAGGTAGCCAATGATATCCGTCATGCGGAAGCTTACGGCATAGAAGCTACCGGTACCCCGCGTTTCGACGCCATCATTAAGCGCAGCCGTGGTGTAGCCGACAAAATGAGCAAAGGTGTGCAGTTCCTGATGAAGAAGAACAAGATCGACGTGATCATGGGCTTCGGCAAACTGGTTGGTAAAGGAAAAGTGGAAGTAGAAAAAGACGGTCAGAAGCAGATCGTTGAAGGTAAATATATCATCATCGCTACCGGCGGCAGAAGCCGCGAATTGCCAGCCCTCAAACAGGACGGTAAGAAAGTGATCGGCTACCGTGAAGCCATGTCGCTGCCAACGCAGCCTAAGAGCATCATCGTGGTAGGCTCGGGCGCCATCGGTGTTGAGTTCGGATATTTCTACAACAGCATCGGCACCAAAGTTACCGTAGTTGAATTCCTCCCCCGCGTAGTGCCGGTGGAAGATGAGGATGTATCAAAAGAACTCGAAAAGAATTTCAAAAAACAAGGCATCGATATTCTCACCAACAGCGAAGTAACTTCTGTTGATACATCCGGTGAGGGCGTAAAAGCAAAAGTGAAAACTGCCGACGGAGAAGTGGTACTGGAAGCCGACATATTGCTGAGCGCAGTAGGCGTATCTGCCAACATCGAGGGCATTGGTCTGGAAGAAACAGGCGTGAAGACGGACAAGGGCCGCATCACCGTGGATAAATACTATCAGACAAGCGTACCCGGTATCTATGCGATCGGTGACTGTGTTCCTGGCCAGGCGCTGGCGCACGTTGCTTCCAAAGAAGGCATCATCTGCGTTGAAGCTATTGCGCATGCAGAGAAAAAATACAATCATCAGCCCGAGCCGCTCGATTACGGCAACGTTCCGGGTTGTACATATTGCTATCCCGAGATTGCTTCAGTTGGTTTCACAGAGAAGCAGGCCCGCGATGCCGGTTACGAAATCAAGGTGGGCAAGTTCCCGCTGAGTGCATCCGGTAAAGCATCTGCGGCAGGTCATGCAGAAGGATTTATCAAAGTGATCTTCGATGCCAAATACGGCGAGTGGCTGGGCACACATGCTATCGGCTACAACGTAACCGAGATCATTGCACAAACGGTAACGGCCCGCAAACTGGAGACTACCTACCATGAAGTGCTTAACAGCATTCATCCGCATCCCACTATCAGCGAAAGCGTGAAAGACGCTATTGAAGTGGCCTACGGTGAAGCAATTCACCTGTAAGGGAGGTATAAGATAAAAGGTTTGAGGCGTAAGGCATTTTGCTTTACGCCTTTTTTTGTGGTTTTAAGTCAAACAGCCGTATTAAGTAATAAGTATTAAGTAATAAGTATTAAGTGATAAGTATTAAGTAACAAGATCGTAAAGGCATTCAGCATCGGTACAAAAGAAAATCGGCGAGTATTCGCTTCTTTGCGTCCTTGCTCCTTATGTGCCTTTGCGTGAACCCTGCTGCTTTTCACGCAAAGATGTAAAGGAATTAAGACGCAAAGATATTCACTGATTCGCCTATTGACGATTGACGATTCACGATTTCACTTATTAGTACCACTCAGCATCGGTACAAAAGAAAAATCGGCAAACCGTTCTTCGGTATACGATCCGTCTTCTTTCTTGGTAAGGCGGCGCATCTGTTGCACCTCGCCTTCCCCAACGGGAATAACCATCATGCCACCGGGACGCAATTGTTGTATAAGTTTTTGAGGAATGTCGGGCGCAGCAGCCGTGATGATCACGCGATCAAAAGGTCCGTAAGTAGGAAGTCCCTGATAGCCGTCGCCGTAAAAGAACTTAATCGCAGGATATTTGCGGAGCAACGCAAATTGTTTGTTGGCATCAAATAAAGCTTTTTGCCGTTCGATGGTAAATACTTTAGCGCCGAGTTCTGCCAGTATAACGGCCTGATAAGCGCTGCCGGTACCAATCTCCAGCACTTTCATCAATGGTTTCAATGCCAGCAACTGACTTTGATAAGCTACCGTGTAGGGTTGCGAAATGGTCTGCCCTTCTCCTATCGGAAATGCACGGTCGTCATATGCCAGTTCATCAAAAGCCGAGTCTAGGAAAAAGTGCCGTGGTACACGGCCTATCGCAGCTAAAACATTTTCATCGGTTATGCCCTTCGCTGCAATTATGTCAACAAGTTTTTTACGTAATCCTTTGTGGCGATATCCATCTTCTGTAGGTCTCATAGCAGAACGCGAAGATAAAGAAATGCCCGGTTCGCTTTGCGAAACCGGGCATTTCTTTAATGTGAAAATGTGCCGCCTCCCGGCGGATGTGGAAATGTGAAAATAATCTAGCGGGCGTTTACCCGAGGTGGAATAGTTACTGATAACAGCAACCTGTATTCCATCTCCGCATTTACATATTTGCACATTTACATATACCCTACCCAACTTCATATCCTTCACTATCGTCTTGATCTTTTCATCAAGCTGTGCAATAGCAGAATGCGAGGATAAAGAAATGCCCGGTTCGCTTTGCGAAACCGGGCATTTCTTTAATGTGAAAATGTGCCGCCTCCCGGCGGATGTGGAAATGTGAAAATAATCTAGCGGGCGTTTACCCGAGGTGGAATAGTTACTGATAACAGCAACCTGTATTCCATCTCCGCATTTACATATTTGCACATTTACATATACCCTACCCAACTTCATATCCTTCACTATCGTCTTGATCTTTTCATCAAGCTGTGCAATAGCAGAATGCGAGGATAAAGAAATGCCCGGTTCGCTTTGCGAAACCGGGCATTTCTTTAATGTGAAAATGTGCCGCCTCCCGGCGGATGTGGAAATGTGAAAATAATCTAGCGGGCGTTTACCCGAGGTGGAATAGTTACTGATAGCAGTAACCTGTATTTCATTTCCACATTTTCATATTTTCATATTTGCACATTGCCCTACCTCAGCTTCATATCCTTCACTATCGCCTTGATCTTTTCATCAAGCTGTGCATTTACCTTATCAAAATCAGCCGCATTTTCCAGTTTTTCTTTAATACTGAAATAGAATTTGATCTTGGGTTCGGTGCCGCTCGGGCGTGCAGAGATGATGCTGCCGTCTTCCAGGATGAACTGCAATACGTTTGATTTGGGTAAAGTGATCGGCCATGTTTCACCGGTCTGCGGATTTTTACCCTGCTGCAATTCATAGTCGAGCAGTTTCACCACGGGTGACCCGTTGATCGTCTGCGGAGGCTGTGCGCGGAAAGCTTCCATCATCGCGGCTATCTGCTGCTGACCGTCCATTCCTTTTTTCGTAATGGAAATAAGATCTTCTTTATAGAAGCCGTGCTGGATATACAGTTCGATCAGCTTATCGAACAGTGAACGCCCTTTTTCTTTTTCATAAGCCGCCATTTCGCAAAGTAATGCAACCGCACTTACGGCATCTTTGTCACGGATTTTGTCACCGATCATCAGACCAAAACTCTCTTCGCCGCCTACGATATAATTTTCTTTTCCTTCCTTCTCACGGATCATTTCGGCGATCCATTTGAAACCGGTCAGCACACGATAACAGGCCACTTTATTGGCGGCGGCTATTTCATCGATCATCCCGGTGGTTACGATGGTGGTGATCACCATATCATTCGCCTGCGCGATGCCTTTGGTGCGGCGCGCTTCGATCAGGTAGTTGAATGCGAGCACGGCTGTTTGGTTACCATTCATCAGCACCCATTTACCGTGATTATCACGAATGCCAATACCTACGCGGTCTGCATCGGGATCGGTGCCAAGCAGAATATCCGCATCGAGTGATTCGGCTTTTTTAAGCCCGATGCTCATGGTTTCTTTTTCCTCCGGATTCGGATAAGCCACGGTCGGGAAATTACCATTGGGTTCCGCTTGTTCCTCCACGATCGTCACGTTGGTAAAACCAAAACGTTGCAATACTTCGGGAACAAGTTTGATACCCGTTCCATGAATGGGCGTATACACGATCTTCAGGTCGTGCTGACGCGCGATCACATCGGGATATACGCTCAACCCTTTTACCATGTCCATATAGGCTTCATCGATTTCCCGGCCGATGAGCGTAATGTTTTCTTCTCCCCCGGTAAATTTCACCTCGTCTACCGATGAAATTTTCTCTACTTCTTTGATTACATTTTTATCATGCGGCGGCACCAGTTGCGCACCATCATTCCAATAAGCTTTATAACCGTTGTATTCTTTCGGGTTGTGCGATGCCGTGCAAACAACGCCTCCCTGGCAGCCTAGATGACGGATGGCAAAAGAAAGTTCCGGAGTAGGACGCAGACTTTCGAAAAGGTATACTTTGATGCCATTGGCAGCGAATACGCCGGCAGTTGTTTCAGCAAAAAAACGGCTGTTGTTGCGGCTGTCATGTGCAATAGCCACCTTTACCTCGCCGGGAAAACTTTGTTTGAGATAATTAGCATATCCCTGTGTGGCCATTCCCACGGTGTATTTGTTCATACGGTTGGTGCCCACGCCCATGATACCTCTGAGACCACCGGTACCAAACTCCAGATTGCGATAGAAAGCATCGGCCAGATCTGTTTCGTTTTCCTGTTGCAGTTTTTTAATTTCCTGCCGGGTGTCTTCGTCAAAACTTCCTGTCAGCCAGGTATTGATTTTTGCCTGAATAGCTGTATCCATAAGTCAATCGTTTTCCATTGTTATTTAAAGGGCTGAAGTTATTGATTTTTTTAAAGCTATTTATCAGGCTGTTTTAATGGTTTTTAAAACCTGTTCGGCTGCGGCAACGTATTTTTGTAACCATGTTGCTACGTTTATCCCTGCTCCTGTCGCTCAGCTTGCTTTTATTGCCCGCAGGCTATATCAATGCCCAGGCCGTTGACAGTGCCGCGGCCCGCGCGTTGACACCGGCGCAAAAAGCGAAACGCCAGTGGCTGATCGGCGGCCTCAATGTGGCGGGATATGGCGGCTCACTCGTGGTGCTGAATGCCGCCTGGTATTCCAATGAAACCCGTTCCCCTATTCATTCTTACGACGACAGCCGCGAGTGGTTGCAGATGGACAAGATCGGTCATGCCTGGACCGCATACAATACGGGGCGTGCGTCAACTGCTTTGTGGGAATGGGCCGGCGTGCCGCATAAAAAAGCCGTATGGATCGGCGGGTTGAGCGGAGCAGGTTATCTCACGGCTATCGAATTCCTCGATTCACGTTCTGCCAAATGGGGATGGAGTTGGAGCGACATGGGGGCTAACGTATTGGGATCGGTGGCTTTCATGTCGCAGGAATTGTTGTGGGGAGAGCAGCGCATTCAATACAAATTCTCTTTTCACCGAAAAAAATATCCTGCCGGCATGCTGGAGGAAAGAGCCGATGATCTGTATGGAAAAGCATGGTACGAGCGGATGCTGAAAGATTACAACGCCCAGGCCTATTGGTTGAGCGCAAATGTGAAATCATTTTTCCCCGACAGTAACTGGCCCGCCTGGCTGAACATAGCCGTTGGCTATGGCGCGGATGGTATGTTTGGAGGATATTCGAATAAATGGACGGACAAATCAACCGGTATCGATTACGACCGCAGCGATATTCCGCGCAAGCGCCAGTTTTATCTTGCCCCCGATATCGACCTTACCAAAATTCCCACGAAGAGCCGTTTCCTGAAAACGGCTTTCTCGGTATTCAATTCATTCAAATTTCCCGCGCCGTCGCTGATGATAGATAATAAGGGGAAAGTGAAGGCGTATGCGGTGTATTTCTGAGGTGAAAGGTATAAGGCCCGACACTTCGGGCTAAGGAATAAGGTTCGAGGCACCGCAACAAGTCATTCTTTTGAATTTTGCCGCCCTTCCTCTTTATGTACCTTCGCCAGACAGATTCCACTTTTCACGCAAAGGCGCAAAGAAATTAAGTCGCAAAGAGCAGAATTGACAGGACCGGGAGCGTCGCGCTGTATGGTTCGCGTACCCGAACCACGGTACTATTCACTTATTGACGATTCACCATTGCCTCACTCCATATAAGCGCCTTTCACCTCCGCCCCTTCCACTTCCACATAAATATGCTCTTGCAAAGTAGTGGCAAGTTCCAGGCCCACATAATCCGGGTAAACAGGAAATGAATTATGACGGCGGCCAACCAGCACCAGCGTCTGTATTTTGCGCGGATAATAATTAAGAAATGGCTTAAGTGCGTACAGCAAGGTTTTGCCGCTGTTGGCCACATCGTCGACCACTATGATCACCTTGTCCGTAAAATCCGGCGTTTCGCTGAGTGTAACTTCTGCCGGCCGGCGTTTGTCGAGGGACAGGGAAATGAATTGCACGGGCAATGTACCTTCCTGTTCGATCATCTGAAGGATATTACGCGCCACCACGGCGCCGCTTCCTTCAATACCTACGAGGATAATACCCGCTTCTTCCGTGTTTTGCTCAAGGATTTCAAGCGCCATCCGCCGCATTTTCCTGGCAGCAACCGCCTGATCAAGGATATATTTTTTTCCACCCATGGTATTCGGTCTTAATCTTTTTAAGCTCTTATGCTAACAAGCCGTAAATTAGCGATTAGAATCAGATGCTTATGCAAATTGTCCAACAAATTTTATTCATACTGCTGAGTGCGGCGGCCATTTACCTGTTTGCTAAAAAGTCGCGTTTTATTTACCGGAATATCTTCCTCGGACTCGATGAAAAGCTGAATGACCAGCCGTCAAGACGTTGGCGCAACCTGTTGTTGCTGGCATTCGGTCAGAAAAAAATGTTCCGCAATCCATTAGTCGGCGTTTTGCACTTCTTCGTTTATGCCGGTTTTGTAATCATCAACATTGAAGTTCTCGAGATCGTCCTCGACGGCGTGTTGGGTACCCACCGTTTGTTTGCCGCACCGCTCGGCGTTTTTTATACCTTCCTGATCAATGCATTTGAAGTACTGGCACTGACCGTATTGATAGCCTGTGCTATTTTCCTTGTACGAAGAAACATTATCTATATCCGCCGTTTCCGTCAGAACGAACTCGATGGCTGGCCCCGCACAGACGCCAACCTCATTCTGATTACCGAGATCGTATTGATGACCTTGTTCCTCTTCCTGAATGCCAGCGACACCCTGCTGCAAACGCGCGGAGCAGAACATTATTCCCAACACCTCACCGGCAACTTCGTCATCTCGCAATACCTCCAGCCCCTTCTTTCAGGCATCAGCAACGAAGGACTGGTCGCCATCGAGCGCACATGCTGGTGGCTGCACATTGCAGGCATCTTTGCCTTCCTTAACTACCTGCCCTATTCCAAACATTTGCATATCCTGCTGGCATTCCCTAATGCGTATTATGCCAGACTCGATCCGATGGGCAAAATGGATAACATGCAATCCGTACAGAACGAAGTATTGTATGCGATGCAACCCGAACTCGCCCCGGCGGATGCTGCGCCGCCCGCTAAGTTTGGCGCGAAAGACGTATTCGATCTCAGTTGGAAGAATCTCCTTGATGCCTACGCCTGCACGGAGTGCGGTCGCTGTACGGCGGCTTGTCCTGCCAACCAGACCGGCAAGTTGCTTTCACCACGCAAGATCATGATGGACACCCGCGATCGTCTCGAAGAAGTCGGCCGCAACATCGACGCCAACAAAACCTTCCAGGACGACGGCAAGAACTTATTCAGTTATATCACGATCGAAGAACTGAGAGCCTGTACCACCTGCAACGCCTGCGTGCAGGAATGCCCTGTATCCATTTCCCCGCTCGATATTATTTACGAATTGCGCCGCAGTCTTATCATGGAAGACAGCAATGCACCGCAGGAATGGAATGCGATGTTCGGTAACGTGGAAAACAACTTCGCCCCCTGGAAATTCAGTCCCGATGAGCGCGACAAATGGGCTGAAGAACTGGCCGCACAAGGATAGTGAACGCTGACAACACTTTATATGTTCGAAGTATTACTCGGCAATATCAATAAGAAAATAAGCCTGACTGAAAAGGAACAGGAACTGGTGAAGACATTTTTCATCCCCAAAAAACTTCGCCGGAAACAGTTCCTTTTGCAGGAAGGAGAAGTATGCCAGTATACTGCTTTCGTTGAAAAAGGATTACTACGATCCTACAATGTTGATGAGAAAGGACATGAACATGTATTGCAGTTTGCCGTTGAAGACTGGTGGATCGCAGACCTTTACAGTTTTCTGACGGGCGAACCTTCGGGCTATAATATCGATGCGCTGGAAGATACCGAATTGCTGCTCATCAACGGTTCCTCTTACGAAGCGATGATGGAAGCCGTTCCGAAAATGGAACGTTATTTCCGTATTCTCACACAAAACAGTCTTGTTGCCACGCAAAGGCGTTTATCAGGTAACATCAGTTTGTCTGCCGAAGAAAATTACAAGCAGCTCATTGCGGGCAACACTACGATCCTTCAACGCGTTCCCCAACACATGATTGCTTCTTTCCTGGGCATTGCACCCGAAACGCTCAGCCGCGTACGCCGCCAGATGACCGGCAAATAAGCCTTGACTTTTATCAAGCAAAATCCTTGCGATTCATCAATGGAAGGGCGGTGAAGATGCCTGTAACTTTGTGCCGTCAACAAAGAGGAGATGGTCATGAAGAAAACAATAGCAATCATCGGCGCAACAGAGCCAACCGGAAAAGCGGCAACGATGCAACTGGCATCGCATCCCGGTGTTCGTTTCCTGTTGCTCTCGCCGGATACCACGGCACTTGCATCACTCACACAGACCTTGCACGCTTCATTTCCCGGTGCTGAAATAGAGGCCATGACCTGCACGCGCGATGCGTCGTGGGAAGCGGATATCATTTTGTTAACCGTACCGGAAGCGGAAGAGGAAATGGTAGCACAATTAATCAAAGAAGTGGTGACCGGAAAAATAGTGATTCATATAAATGAAACCGGCAGTCCGTCGGAGACTTTGCAGAAAGCCCTTCCCCACTCCATCATTGAAACGTTGAAACCCGGAGAGCTTGCAGGGTTGTCTTTCACGCAAAGTGGCGTAAGGAGCTAAGGCGCTTTGAGCCATTGGCCTCTTGCCCAGTTCACTTATTGACTTATTCTCTTACTATTCTATTCACTTTTTTGAATTTTGACTTTTAAATTTTGAACTATATGAAAATAACACTCATAGGCGCTACCGGCTTCGTTGGCACTGCACTTTTAAAAGAACTGACCGACCGCGGTCATACAGTAAAAGCCATCAGCCGTCACCCGGAAAAAATTGCTTTGAAAAATGACCTGGTACATGCTGAGAACGTCGACATTCTCGACACCGCTGCGCTGGTCACTGCGTTGAAAGGACAAGATGCTGTCATCAGCGCTTACAATCCCGGATGGACCAACCCGGATATTTACAATGAATTTATCCGCGGGGCCAACAGCATTCAGCAGGCCACCCGGGAAGCCGGCGTAAAAAGATTGATTGTGATCGGCGGCGCGGGAAGTTTGTTTGTGGCCCCCGGCTTACAACTGATCGACACTCCCCAATTTCCGGAAGAATACAAACCCGGTGCCTCTGCTGCCCGCGATTACCTCGATACTTTGCGTAAGGAAGAAGTACTGGAATGGACATTCATCAGTCCTGCCATAGAAATGCATCCCGGCACCTCCGGCACGCGCAAGGGCGAATACCGTACAGCTTTGGAAAATCCGGTATTTGATGAAAACAACCGCAGCATTATTTCCGTGGAAGACCTGGCCGTTGCAACCGCAGATGAAGTGGAACAGGGACGGCATATCCGTCAGCGTTTCACTGCCGCTTATTAAAACACCCATCTTGAAACGAAAACAATTTTTAACCACACTGGCAATTGGAGTAGCAGGTATGAATAGTCTGAGTGCATTTAAACGTTTTACCGATGAGCTGAGCGAACAGGACCTGAAAAGTCCGGTCTTGTTTATCGGCCACGGTTCCCCGATGAACGGAATCGAAGACAACTCGTTCAGCCGCGCCTGGATCCAGGCAGGACAAGACCTGCCCAAGCCTAAAGCTGTGCTTGTTATCTCCGCACACTGGCTTACGGATGGCACGCGCATCACGGCAATGGACCATCCGAAAACCATTCACGATTTCGGAGGTTTTCCCCGTGAATTATTTGAAGTACAATATCCCGCACCGGGCAATCCCGCATTGGCAGAAGAAACGAGGAAACTGGTGAAGACAACCGATGTAATGCCGGATCATGATTGGGGACTCGACCATGGCACCTGGTCGGTGGTTCGCAGGATGTATCCTGATGCGAGCATTCCGGTGTTGCAACTCAGCATCGATTACAGCAAACCTGCATCGTATCATTATGAACTGGCGAAAGAACTGGCAGCCCTCCGCAAAAAAGGCGTACTGATCATTGGCAGCGGCAACATGGTGCACAACCTGCGATTGATTGCCTGGGATAAAATGAACGTACCAAATTACGGATACGACTGGGCAATTGAAATGCATGAAATATTCCGCAAAAAAATTACCGAGGGCGATCACCAGGCGCTGATCAACTATCAGCAACTAAGCAAGTCTGCCAAACTCGCCATACCTACACCTGATCATTATTATCCGTTGATGTATATTCTCGGACTGCAGGATAAAAAAGAAGAGCCCATTTTCTTCAACGATCAGTTGGTAGCGGGCTCTCTCAATATGACTTCCGTAAAATTCGGATAAGCTATTCTATTTCATCTGCGGAAGGGCCGTATAAAGCCGGGATGGGAATGTCCAGCAAACGGAGATAAACCGTCAACTGCCCGCGGTGATGATATTGATGACTCAAGGCCAGCGAGCGGATGGCTATTTTCCGCGGAATGGTGAACAGTACGTAATCACCTTTGCTCAAGGTCCACATACCATCGAGTTGGTCGTCTGTAGTATTGTCCAATGCCCCGATCGCCTGCTGCCAGTTTGTTTCGTATTGAGCCAGCAATTCATCCTGTGTAGCTGCAGTGCCCCGCGCAAAACGTTGCGTTACCAGATCGATACGATCAGTACTGAGTATAACGGGGATCCAACGAAACAACTCTGCCGTATGATTAGCGAGCTGCCCTAAGGACATCGACTTTTCATGCGGCTTCCAATCGGCTTTATCCATCGGAATACGGTCCAGTAGTTTTTTGGTAAGGGATCCTTCGTGGCGGGATTCGTTGGCGAGGGCTTTGTTCAGGGACATTGCTTTGCGTATTAAGTTGTAAGTTTAAAGTAATAGGCAATCCTTTACACCTTGATTTTATTGAAAGTTTGCGTGAAACAGGACGCGGTCCATGCAAACAATCCTATTCACCTTATTCACTATTGTCATGCATCATCCTATCCGCCTGGCCTTCTATCCGATGCTGCATTTCTTCGGGGTTGGCGATATCATGCACGGCATCTTTTTTCTTCAGGATCTTCCAGAGTTGGATGAGTGCTGTCAAGGAAAAAATGCCGCCGATCACCCAATTTAGTACGTGTTGGTTATCGTTGATCTTACGGGCTATCAGCAATCCGCCAAAAACGAATACACAGTTTCCGAGAAAGGTGCCGAGGCCGATACCAAAAATGTACGTGTTATAATGATCTTTCCGCGGTAACAGAATTTTTTTGGTAAACAATACGGTGCTCCAGCCAAACCAGAAAGGTATTTGTACCGGATTGATGGCGCACATCATCATACCCAGCACAAGTGGCGGCAGCGAACTGCTGAGAATAATATTTTTTTCGACCGAAGGATGCAATGCCGCATAAAAACTGGAAGCGGCAAGCGCTACCACAATCACGAATGTTGCCCATTCCAATATCTTGAATAATTTCTCTTGTTTTCTTACCCAGTCCATAGCTACCAGCGACAGCCGCACGTATATTATTTCCACCAGCAATGATCCGGTTGAAAACAACATGGCGGCCAATACGCCATCGGAAATAGCCAACTGCATGGCCGCAATGTTCAGCGTTCCCAGTGGCAAAGACCCCAGAAAACTAACCAACATGCCGGTGAAAAATATGCGGATTAACGGATGACGCATTGAGGCCTAGATTATTGTTATAGTTCTGTTTCCGAATGTGAAAATGTGTTTTTTTTCATTTTCACATTTACACATTTTTGTCGCTTAATCAAATTTCTCCAGCATCTTAAAATGCCGTTGTGATTCGCGGAGGAAATCCTTTCCCCTTCGAAACGACCAGTAAGGTACGCCATTGCGGTGGTTGTAACGGCTGATGCGGAACAGGGCCTTCCAATGTTCCAGGATCACGCCGTAGGCTTTCCAGAGACTCATGCCGCAATCATAAATGTGATTCGGCTCCGCCCCACATCCGTTGAACTCGATGATCTGAAAGTTTTTTCCTTCTTTGAGATCTTCAATGGAAGATGTTTTGATATCGTAACGACCGTAATAAAAACTGGTATGGTGGCTGAGCTCATCGAATACCTCGTGCATGCGTTCATTGATCTCGTTGTGCAGATTGGTAAAATGTGCCCCGCGGTTATGATTACCCGCGTAGGAAAGATAAAATATTTCCCCTTCCGGAATCACACGGTCGAAACGGTGACCGTGCCGGTGTTCCATTTCTTCCATACGGAAACGCGCACGCGGATGACGCTCTACCAGCGTACGCAGATCGGCCTCACCATCGCCCACCACCTGCAGCAATTCTTTATGGATAAAACCGCTGACACGGCCTTTGGCTTCGTCAGGCTGGCGATAATAGAACACACTCACTTCAACCGGCAGTTCGATCAGGTCCTGCACGATATACTCAACAGGAATGCGTTCGTGATAACGGATAAGCTGTTCCTCGTTATCGATACGGCGAAAGAGAATGCCTTTCATGCCCACATCCGGTTTTACAATAAACGGATAAGCAAATCCTGCTTCGGCCACACGCTTTCTCACCTCGTCGAAAGACCAGTCGTGCATAATGTAGATCGTACGGGGAACGAGGTGTGACGGCAGTTGGTCGTACATTTCTTTTTTTCCTTCGCCTTCAAAACCACCAAAGGTGATCGTGGGATTGGAAGAACTGAAATACCAGAGGGACCTGCTGCGCAGGCAATACCAGAACCACACCGGGCTGATGGGTGCATAGAGAACATAAAAGTTCCACAATTCCCAATTGAACAGTCGCTGGAAAAATTTCTTCATCGCCATGTAAGCGGCAAAAATAAAGGAAACGTTATCTTCCTGTACATGAATGGTCATTTTAGTTTAGATTTGAGCAAATTTTACAGGCATGCTTGTACCTACAGTTGCTGAAATGTTTGCCAGCGGACAGACCCCCGAAGTATTGTTCTGGGTGGGTTGCGCCGGCAGCTTCGATCAGCGGGCACAAAAGATTACCAAAGCCTTTGTAACCATCCTTGACAAGGTGGGCGTCAACTACGCCATTCTCGGCAAGGAAGAAATGTGTACCGGCGATCCTGTACGCCGCGCGGGCAACGAATTCATGTTCCAGATGATGGCCTATCAGAATATACAGGTCCTCAACAATTACGGTATTAAAAAAATCGTCACCGCCTGCCCACACTGTTTTAATACGATCAAAAACGAATATCCCGAGCTGGGTGGTTCCTACGAGGTGATCCACCACACTACTTTTCTTCAGCAACTGATCGACGAAGGAAAGATCCGCCTGAAAGAAGGCGGCAGCTATAAAGGACGCCGTATTACTTACCACGACAGTTGCTATCTGGGCCGCGCCAACGACATTTACGAAGCTCCGCGCAAAGTGCTCGAAGCACTGGAAGCGGAATTGGTGGAGATGAAACGCTGCCGCAGCAAAGGTCTCTGCTGTGGCGCCGGAGGTGCCCAGATGTTCAAAGAAGAAGAAAAAGGTACCACCCGCATCAACATCGACCGCAGCGACGAAGCCATCGGCACCGGCGCTGAAGTGATCGCAGCCGCCTGTCCTTTCTGCAACACCATGCTCACCGACGGTGTGAAGCTGGCCGAAAAAGAAGAAGGCGTCAAAGTGCTCGATGTGGCTGAACTCGTGGCCCTTTCCATGGAGTAAATCATCCTTCCCCTTCGGCCGGCGACAGCAACAGTTGCAGGGCAATTGCTTCGCGCAGTTTTCCCCTGGGCACAGGCACTCTTATTTCATTGAGTGCGGCCCCGCTTTTATCCGAATAAGAGATTTCCAGCACATTCAGGTAACCGGCATCGCGGATATCGATGCGGCGCAATTCGCGGTGAGCGGTGCTGAAAGGCTCTGCATCGTTATTATTGATACGTACATCGTCGCGGGTAATGGTGATTTCAGCGCCTTTTGTCAGGTTCCTGCCCAGCAGCCGGTGCCAGAAATAACGCCAGCGGCTTTGCCGTTTGCGGCGCCATCTATCGAAAGCCCGCCATTCCTCCTTTGTACAGATCCATCTGGCCAACACTGTTTGTTCGTCATGGATTGGTTTCATTCCGCTGATTTTATCCCGTAAATTTGCATTATGAAACTCGACTATCTATACCTTCTGGACGGTAATTTTCACCCCGGCTCCCGCGTCTGGATTTACCAGGCAAGCCGCCTGCTGAGCATGGGAGAAGCCCTGGAAGCAGAAGAAATATTGCAGGATTTTGCCACCAACTGGAAAAGCCACGGCACACCGGTCAAAGGCGCAGCCTACCTGTTTTTCGGCCAATTCATCATTCTGATGGCCGACGAAACCGCCACCGGCGTAAGCGGTTGCAGCACCGACAGTTCCGTTCGCGTGATCAAAGACCTGGAATCCCGCTTCAACATCAACCTTTTCGACCGCACCACACTGGCTTTTGTGGTAAAAGACAAAGTGGAGCGGCTACCGATGAACCAACTGAACTATGCCGTGGAAAAAGGCTTTATCACGGGCGATACTTTGTATTTCAATAACACGGTTCAGACAAAGGAACAACTTGAAAAAGAATGGATTATCCCGGTAAAACAAAGCTGGCTGGCCTCCCGCCTGCCACTCGATCATGAGCAGGGAAGCCCGGCCTGATCGCTTAACCATTTCACCCTATATTTGTAGCTCAACAACATGAGTATGTCGCAAAAAATCGAAGATTTTGACGCCAACCTGGCTGGTGAAGAAGGAAAAACGGAAGAAACGAAGTCAAGCTGGTTTAAACGCATAAAGAAAGGCATTAATACAAAGACTTCTGAAAAGAAGGAAACGCCCGAAGGACTCTGGACCAAATGTCCCCAATGTAACTATATCTGCACGATGACCGAACTGAGAGAACATCTCTTTGTTTGTCCCAAAGACGGTTATCATCACCGCATCGGCAGCGAAGAATATTACGACATCATTTTCGACGAAGGCCAATACACCGAACTCTTTGGTGATATCCGCAGCAAAGACTTTCTCGGATTCACCGACCTTAAGCCCTATCACAAACGACTTGAAGATATCTGGAGCAAAACCGATCTGAAAGATTCGATGCGTGTAGCGGTAGGTAAAGTAAATGGCCAGGACTTGGTGATCGCCTGTATGGACTTCGAGTTTATCGGTGGTTCATTGGGAAGTGTGATGGGAGAGAAATTTGCGAGAGCGGTTACGTATTGCATCGAGCACCGTTTTCCTTATATGGTGATCAGCAAAAGCGGTGGTGCACGGATGATGGAAAGCGCCTTCTCGCTGATGCAACTGGCGAAAACGAGCGGCAGCCTTTCATTGCTGAGCGATGCCAAACTGCCTTATATTTCCTTATTGACAGATCCGACGTTTGGTGGTATTTCCGCCTCATTCGGTATGCTGGGCGATCTGAATATTGCAGAACCCGGCGCGCTGATCGGGTTTGCAGGACCACGTGTAATTAAGGAAACAATCAAAAAAGATCTTCCTGCAGGGTTCCAACGCAGCGAATTTTTACTGGAACATGGATTTTTGGACTTCATTGTACCGCGTCCGGAACTGAAAGAAAAGCTTTCAACAGTTTTATCCCTGTTTAAAAATTAACAAAGCCCTTGGCTTGTATACCGTTCTATCCGTTGGAATGACGGGTAAAACGGTATTTTTGTCTAAACACGTGAATCGTCAATGGTCAATAGTGAATAGTGAATGGTGAATCGCAATAGGCCAGTAGTTCCCTATTACTTAATACTTACTACTTAATACTCACAACTTATTACTTCCCTGCATGGCGGACATGAAAAACAGAGCGGCGTATCACGAATACTTTATCGATGCTAAATATCAGGCAGGCATTGTGCTGCTCGGAACCGAGGTAAAGTCGCTGCGGGCAGGAAAGGCCAGTTTCAACGATAGTTTTTGCCAGGTGCATCAGGGTGAAATGTGGATCAAGAATCTGCACATTGCCCAATATTCACATGGCACCGTCAATAATCACGACCCCGTGCGCGACCGCAAACTGCTTTTACAAAAACGCGAGATCCGCCGCATTGAAGAAAAACTGAAGAAAGAACGCGGTTATACCGTGATCCCGTTACGCATCTTCTTCTCCGACAAAGACCTGGTGAAGATCGAAATCGGATTAGGCAAAGGCAAAAAGCTGTACGACAAACGCGAGTCGATCAAACAGAAAGACGTAGAACGGGACATGAAACGTTACCTGAAATAATCTCTTTTACGGACAAGCACGATTTTTGACGAACATGCGCAACATGAAGAAAATCCTTTTGGCCATCGGCCTCTTCTTAAGCCTCCAGGGCCAGTCGCAGACCGTATTCGGTTACTGGTATGGATACGCCAATGTAAAAACAAAAGCTGCGGCCAGCAATTATCTCGTCGAGTTGATCCTGCAACCCGAAAAGGGATATGTGAAAGGCATTCTGAATTATTATTTCAAAAACACGTATCGCAGCCTGCAGGTCAAAGGCAATTACAACAATACTACGCGTCAGCTTAATTTATACGACATCCCGGTTACCTATTTCGGTTCCAACAGCCAGATGGAAGTGGATTGCATGATGAATATGCTGGCAACCTTGCGCGTGGCGCAGGCCGGCTCCGTATTGCAGGGTTCATTCAAAGGCCAGCCCGACTACCAGTATACCTGCCCTGATATCAACTTCACACTAACCCTTAACGATGATATAAGTGTAAGAGATTCCGTGCTGAAAGCTATCCGCGAGTATAAGGAAACCTACCAGGTATGGACTCCCGGTGAAAAAGATACCGTCCGACAGGTAACGATCATTCAGCGCAAAGTGTCCAACCTTGTAGTGGAAGGACAATACAAGCAACGCGAAAACATTGTCAATAATGAAATTGAAGTAGATTCCGATTCACTTACCGTTGATTTTTATGACAACGGCGAAGTGGACGGCGATTCTATTTCGGTATTCTTCAATAGTCAGCTCCTCGCCTTCTACCAGCGTCTCAGCACGAAGGCTATTCATTTCGATCTCGTACTCGACAGCACCAAAGACGTGAATGAGATCAGCATGTTTGCCGACAACCTCGGCTCCATCCCTCCCAACACCGCGTTAATGATCGTCTCCGATGGCAAAAAGCGCCACGAAATAAGGATGACCAGTAATCTGGAGAAGAATGCGGTATTGAAGATAAGACGGAGAGTGAAACAGCCGTAATAGGTAATAAGTTTTAAGTAATAAGTTTTAAGTAATAAGTTTTAGCCATTGCCTTGGTTCGTGTATACACGAACCAAGGCAATGGCTGATATTCTTCATGCCTGCCAACCATTCACGATTGACGATTCACGATTCACCATTGACAATTCACTCATTCACCTATTCACAAAAAATCCCCTGCTTGTAGCAGGGGATTTTTTCGGTATAAAGCAGCGTTGAGTTGTTTATTTGCTCAGCACTTTCTCAGCCCACTGACCATCGTTGGTCACCAGGCGCAAGACATACATGCCTTTGGCATAAGGTGTAAGATCAACCGGAATAACCGTATTGATCACATTGGCTTTCCATACCAGGCGGCCTGTCATATCGAACAGTTGCAGGGAAGGATTGCCATTGGGCAATGCAGCCAGTTGTACTGTAACGCGGCCATTGGAAGTAACCGTTGGTGCCACGGTTAGCAGATCACCCTGGATGATTATACGCTCGATCGAAGAATATTCGAAGGCTCCGTTGCGGTCGTACATTTTCAGCCGATAATAACTTACTCCTTTCAATGGCTGACGGTCTTCACTGACGTAGTGGAGTGTGCTGCTGCTATTGCCGGCTGCCTGTACGCGGCCGATAGCCGAGAAGTTGATACCATCGCTGCTTCTCTCAATGGAGAAGTAATCGCTGTTGAGTTCAGTAGCAGTTGACCAGTTCAGGTCTACCGTGCGGCCATTGTAACGTGCGCGGAAAGTAAGCAAACGTACCGGCAGCGGGTTGGCAATGGTCGAAGTGGCCAGCGTAAAGATCGTCGTATTGAAATTAGTAACAGGATATGGCGTGATGATGGTACCTGCCACCGTGGTACCTGTTGTGTTGCCTGCAAAATCACCCTGCGTCAGGTCTTCCCAGATAGGGGTGGGCAGGTAATGCGCTACGCGCAAATCGCTGAGATTGCCGATGCCACAGCTACGCGGGGTATCCCAACTGAGTGTGACGCGCACATCGGATGTACCGGTAGTACGCTCGATGTTCCAGTATTCGCAGGCACTGATATGATCGAGGCTTGGCGGTTTGAGGTGACGGTTAGGACCTGCAGCATTCACATACTCGGCTGTAAAGGCATCGGTAACCAGTACAGGGGCTGAAATGGCAGCAGGCGCATAATAACCGGCCTTGCCGATCGGGAATATAAAAGGCGTATTACCGATCTTCTGTACAGGACCGCTCACATAGCTGATACCTGAGGGCGTACCGACTACTGCAGAACCCGCGAGGAAACGCAGCAGGTTGGTATTGCTGGTTTCGACTAATCCGCTGGCGAATGTGAGGCTCGATTGAATATCTACTTGACGGTTCAACACCACATTATTAGAAAGCTTGGTAATGCTTGCGCGATAGAACGAAGTAGTACCTGTGCCGCTGATGGTTTGCATTTCACCACCGGTGAAGATCACATCACCATTGGTATGGTTGAGTGTACCGTTGTTGGCAAAATTGCCGTAGATATTAAAGCGGCTCGAAGGGTTGTTGATGGTGAGTGTACCCGTATGATCAATGTGATGCGATTCCGCGCCATCGGGATAGTTCAGCGGTGACGCACCAATCACGGGGTTGTTCACTACAGGCGGAATGATTACGTCTGTTGTGCTGGACGGAATCGTGAGGTTGTCCCAGTTGGAGCAATTGAACCAATCGGTATTGAAACTGCCGTTCCAGCGGTTGGAAAGCGCAGTAGCGGTAACAGTGAAGTTGAGTCCGCATACGGCAGCAGAGATATCGTCGGGGCTGTTATTGTTGCGGGCTGTCGTCCAGTTGGTGCTGTAGTTCTTGATCAGGCCAATGAGTACAGGCTGGCTGCCGGTAACACCTGCGGCATCATTATAATAACCAAACTCACCATTGCCACCACCCGAAGAGGTGGATCCCTGAATGCTGAAACACTCGATCTGCGGATGTACGCGTGAACGGCGCTGGCCTCCGATGCTCTCATTAAAACCAACCCAGGTAGCGCCGGTCTGAATACCGGCCAGTACATTCCCAGTGAAGGTGGAAGATGCGCTGCCAAAAGTCCAGGTTCCCTGCATAATGAAAATGGCATCAGGATCTGATCCGGAAATATTGATCGTTCCCGCTCCAGGGGCTCCGTTATTAGTTGCTGAAAAATCAGTGGTAGGAACTCCGCTTAAAGTGAAGTTATTGATTGGCACTCCGGAAATACTAGGCAGGTCAAAACAAACAACCGTGCCCGCAGGAAGTGTGGCGGCGCCATTGTAAGTTACGAGATTGGATGCTACGGCACCGGTAGGTGCGTAGTCACAACTTTTCCAGGTATTCGTACGGGTATTAGCCGCTGCGCCATCTTCATAAATGGCATTGGCCACGCTGAAAGAAGTACCGGGTAGTACAGGCACTAACAACACAACGGAAAAGCGGTCTGTGGCGCTTCCCACATAAGTATCATAACCAATGATCATCAGGTCACCGGGATTAAGACGGGTGCCTGCAAATGCGTTACAACCACTGGTAACGGAGAAGGTGGCAGAAGCCGAACTAACGGTATAAGGACCGTTCGATACGATCTGCAAACGATATCCGGTACCGGCAGGAAGCCCTGCGGGTAAAGTAAAATTGATGGTACCACTATTGGCGGACGATGCAAGTGTGCCCACATTAATTGCTCCCGCGAAACTGCCGGAAGCGTCAGAAAGCTGTACGGTAAATACGTTGCCGGCGGTGAAGGTGCCGGTTGAAGTATAGGCAACAGTTCCTGTTGCAGTAGCTGCGCAGGTTGCCAGGTTGAAAGGAGCTCCTGACACCGCACCGGCCGTAATCGTATTGGTAGAAGTGTTGTAATCGGTCATCTCAAACTGATCGATCATCAAACGCTCCCCGCTTACACGGCGTACGCGGATAATGATGTCATCGGCTGCACCCGGACCGTTACCGGTATTGATGGTGCCGCTGACCTGCAACCATTGAACCGTATTGCTGAAAAAAGTCTGGTTGATTGATTGAACTGCTGTCCACGAACCACCGTTGTTGGTGCTGTATTCAACTTCGTAAGAAAGCGCACTGGTGTTCCAGGGCCGTACCCAGAAGGAAAAGGTTCCCACACCGCCGGCACCAACTGTCGCGGTCCAGCTACCTGTTCCCGAGTTCTGAATACGCCAAGCGTAGGTCGATGGGTTATAAGTAGAGTTGACTCCTGTTGTTATGGCTTGCGTTTCTCGCAATGCAGCGTTACTACAGGCAAATACAACGGGTTGCCCGGGTTCGGCATATGTTCTGTCGGTATTATAACCAGTAAGAGGTGCGGTACCACCCCAGTTACCTGCTACATCAAAGCCCTGGGTGTAGGTGGTTTGGGCCAGTGTGGCCTGTTGAATTAAAAGGGTAGAGAATAGCAGCATCACTCCTCTTCTCAGACGGGTAAAAGTTTGCTTCATGCAGATTGTATTCAGTTGAAAAATGCTACAGGCTACCGGATTCTAAGCGAGCGGTTTTAACAAGGAAGGATTCGACCGGCAAAACTACGGTCAGCAAGACAGTCAGAGCCAAAGCCAATATTAAGAAATCTTTACGATATAGCGCTACCAGTGCATAAATTGGGGAGATATCAGAGGGAAAAAGAGAGAATGGCCGGGTTATTAACCAGGTAGGCCTCCAGTTGGGACAGGCTTTTGATCCGGACCACCGCCTCCATGGAAATGGTGATCACATCGCCTTTGAATTCCACCTTTTTTTCGTCCAGGCGCACACCCTGCTCACGGATAGAAGCCAGAATAGCGGCCCGCTGGCCATAATCGCGGGAATGAAGGGAGAAACTAAGGCTCCGCGTCTGCTTCCGCGGACGTAAGATCCGGTTAAGATGCGGACTGGCGTACATGATGACCAATGCGGCGGCCACAAACGTGATAGCGAGAAAGAATTCACCAAATCCGATGGCCGTGCCCACTGCCGCCGCCAGCCAGATGATGCCCGCCGTGGTGAGCCCCGACACATTTACCCCATCTTTAAAGATCACACCTGCGCCGAGAAAACCGACACCACTCACGATATAAGACGCGATACGGGTGCTTTCGCCGTCCGCACCGCCCACTTTATAAGAAATAATAGCAAACAGTGCCGAACCAAGGCAGATCACGGTGATGGTCTTGAGACCGGCCGCTTTATCTTTCAGTTCGCGCTCAAGCCCGAGGATTACGCCGGCCGCCACGGCCGACAGGGCTTTGTAGAGATCTAATATTTCCCAGTGATCCATCATGAAAGTCAAAAGTAAAAATTCAAAAGTCAAAAAGCCTGCCGGGAGGCTTTAAAAGATATGAATCGTCAATCGTCAATAGGTGAATAAGTCAATGGAGGAGCCGTTTCCCGAAGTATCGGCCGGCTGTTTTACTTACTACTTATTACTTACTACTCCCCAGCCTTAAAAAAGCTCCGTCTGGTTCGGGTCGGTCTTCTCACGGATCCATTCCATCTGCACACTTTTATTGAAATCGATCAGCTTTGCTCCCACAGCTTTCCAGCCCATTACCTCCGCCATTTTACCGATCTTGAATTTGGCCTTGCGCACCTGCTCTCCTCTTCCGGTTTGCACCGCCAGCACCGGCTCTTCATCCGTTGTTACCGCTTCCACATAGTTGCCATCGCCTTCTTTGATGAAGAAGAATTTATTCTTCAACGTACTGGTCTCGATACGGAAACGCTTCACATTGTACTGGAGATTTTTCTTATCGAGATAAACAGCCGTCACAATTTTATCCGCATCAAATTTTTCGATCAGCAAAATGTTCTCCGCATCAAAACGCTGCGTCATTTCCTGATCCGTAATCAGGTAGTTGCCGTCATTAAACACCACAAGTATCCGGTCCTCTGCTTCAAATTTGCCCAGGAAAGAGCCTTTCTCGTCCGTGTTCAGGCGGCCAAATTTCTCATCAAACCACAACTTCTTGCCGCTGAGCGTGGCACGTCCCGCTTCTTTGAATTTCACCGATTTGATCGGATATTTCGTTACCTGGTTGCCCTGGCTGCTGCGACCTTTGATCGCCTGTTCTTCAAAGTAAAAATCGAATTCCTTGATCCGTGCAGAAGATCCCGGCGTCAGTAGTATACGCACCACTTCCGCTTCTCCGTTCGGATTCACGGAGAAATAGTTCACTTTACTTTTTTCATCACCACGGGTAAGGTCATATTCTTTGTCGCGTGTTATGCCCGTTACATTGAAACGCTTGGCATAACTCACGCCTCCTTTACCATCGGAGTAGATCATGTTATACGTCGTACGCTCATCGTTCTTCTGGAACACCGCCGCATGGAGGATGTCTTTTCCGATAAATACTTTATCCTGCACACGCACCACTTTCATGATGCCGCGTCTGGTAAATACAATAATGTCGTCGAGATCGGAACATTCGAATAACAATTCATCTTTCTTCAGGCTCGTACCAATGAATCCTTCTTCGCGGTTGACGAAGAGTTTGGTGTTGGCTATCGCAACGTGCTTCGCTTCGATTACTTCAAATTGCTTGATCTCCGTCTTACGCTCACGGCCTTTACCATATTTCTTCAACAGGTTCTCATAATAGGCTACCGCAAAATCCACGAGATTGGCGAGATCATGTTTTACCTGTTTGATATCTGCTTCGAGACCTTTGATCTGTGCATTGAGTTCATCGATATCCAAACGATAGATACGACGCACAGGCTTCTCGGTGAGCTTGAGAATGTCTTCGCGGGTAATATCTCTCTTAAGTTGCTTTTTGAACGGAACAAATGCTTTGTCGATTGCGTCGATCACTTTGTCCCAGGTATCGTGTTTCTTCTCGAGTTCTTTATAGATTTTTTCTTCGAAGAATATTTTTTCCAGCGATGTATAATGCCATTTCTCTTCCAACTCCTTTTTCCTGATCTCCAGTTCCTGCTGCAGCAGGTCTTTGGTGCGGTCGGTCGACAAGCGCAACAGATCATGCACGCTCAGGAATTCGGGGCGCATGTTTACGATCACACAGGCATTCGGAGAAATGGAAACTTCACAGTCCGTGAATTTATACAAGGCGTCGATCGTGATGTCGGGAGAAATGCCGGGCGCCAGATCGATCAGGATCTCCACGTTCGCCGCAGTGGTATCCGTTACTTTTTTGATCTTGATCTTTCCGTTGTCATTCGCTTTTACGATCGACTCCATCAGTTGCGTAGTGGTAACACCGTATGGCACCGTGCGGATCGCCAGTGTTTTCTTATCTACTTCCTCGATGTGTGCCCGCACTTTTACTTTGCCACCGCGTTTACCCTGGTTGTAATCCTGCACATCCACCATACCACCGGTCTGGAAGTCGGGGTATAATTCAAACTTTTTACCACGCAGGTATTTCACCGACGCGTCGATCAGTTCGCAGAAGTTGTGGGGTAATAATTTGGTGGAAAGACCAACCGCAATACCATCAGCACCTTGCGCCAGCAGTAGCGGGAATTTCATCGGCAATGCCACCGGCTCGTTTTTACGACCGTCATAGCTCAATTGCCAATCAGTAGTCTTCGCGTTAAAAGCCACGTCCAGCGCAAATTTGCTCAGGCGTGCTTCAATGTATCGCGGAGCAGCTGCATCATCACCGGTACGCACATCGCCCCAGTTACCCTGCGTTTCGATCAGCAGGTCTTTCTGACCCAGGTTCACGAGCGCATCGCCGATACTGGCATCACCGTGCGGGTGATACTGCATCGCCTGTCCGATGATATTAGCTACTTTGTTGAATCGTCCATCGTCCATTTCCTTCATGGCATGAAGGATACGGCGTTGCACGGGCTTGAGTCCGTCCTCAACGGCGGGAACCGCCCGTTCAAGAATTACATAGGAAGCATAATCCAGGAACCAGTTTTTATACTGGCCGTATAAACCGGAATCATTATTGGTAACTTCCGCCAGCTTGTTTTTTGCTGCACTCATCGTCTTACTTGTTCTTATTTCCTATTGTTCCCAGATGGGTAAATTTAAAACCTTGATTTGTCTTGAGTCCATAACCAAATATCCTGTCCATCGATGAATGACCAAACAGGATAATGCCTGCGATCATGATGGTGTTGTCTTTCAGATACCATCCCAGCACGATCAATACAATAGCTACGCCTTTGTGATGAAACAGGTTGTAACAAAATGCGCCTGTTTTATTTCCACCGAAATAACCGAGCATGCTGATGTCCGGCCCCAACACTAGTAACAGATACATCCACCAATCGCCGTTCAGGTATGCCAGTGCCGCCACCGCAAGCGCCAGCATACATAATTCTTCTATCTGTATTAATAGTTTCATGTTTAACCGGCCTGCTCTTCTGCTGCGTTGGCTGTCTCCGTTTTTGGTGCCCCCGGACGTCTTACATCAAATTCTTTCCATCCTTTATTGATATCGCCGAGTACTTCGATCTTTCCTTCCTGCACAAGTTGTTTCATGCGCCACATGATAAACACGTCACCGGTTTTGATCTTCATGCGGTTGAGTGTATTGGATAACACGCGCCATGACTTCTGCCATTCACCGGTAACATTTTTCAGCAGTTCATCATCATAGAATGTTTCATCCTTACTCACGATTTTCTTTCCTCCCTCGAGTATACGTACTATGGCATTTTCATCACACAGTTTTTTCCATTCATCCGGATCTACTTCAAACTCGCTGAGCGTGATCGGACGGGCCAGTTTGCGCGCCTTACGGAATTCAGACGGGCGTATCTCGTGCAACCAGGATGGATAGAAAATATTTCCCTTCTCGTTAATGAAAGGAAGGTTGTTCATGTACAACACCATGATGCGTCCCTGGAATTCGCGCAACTGCGGCATCAGCCAGTAATAGCCCGATACATCGTGCTGGTTTTGTCCCATCCATATCCATACTTCCAGTTCCGGTTCTTCTTCCAGTTTCTTTTTCAGGTTGTGCACCGTGAGCTTATCATCGACGAGGTCGGCCTGTTCGGCGTACGGAGAGTTTTCCAGCAATGTTTTCCACCAGTCGCGGCGTTGCTGGTAACCTTCCGGCTCATAAATGGCCTGGATAGGTCCTACGGCAAAATCATCTTTAATCTGCCATACTTCGCCTGCCAGGTCCTCCTCGAGTTCGAGCACCTGCTGCATCAGCGCTACTTCACTTTCATTGAATACGATGTGTAACATAAATTATTTCAAGGGAGCAGATCACTCGGTTTCCACCGGTGCATCCAACTCTACTTTGAGGTTATTGATAATAAATTCCTGGCGGTCGGAAGTATTCTTACCCATGTAATATTCGAGCAGGTGATGAATATGATCACCTTCTTCCACCCGCATCAATTGCTTGCGCATATCGGCACCGATGAATTGAGCAAACTCATCGGGACTGATCTCGCCAAGCCCTTTGAATCGCGTTACTTCAGGACGGTTGCCGAGTTTCTTCATGGCTTTTTGTTTCTCCGTTTCGTCGAAACAATAGATAGTTTCCTGTTTGTTGCGCACGCGGAACAACGGTGTTTCCAGCACATATACTTTTCCGTGTTTTACCAGGTCGGGGAAGAATTGCAGGAAGAAAGTCATCAGCAGCAGACGGATGTGCATGCCATCCACGTCGGCATCGGTGGCGATAATGATATTGTTGAAACGAAGTCCTTCCATGCCTTCTTCGATATTCAGGGCGTGCTGCAGCAGGTTGAACTCTTCGTTTTCGTATACTACTTTTTTGGTAAGCCCAAAGCTGTTAAGCGGTTTACCACGCAGACTAAAAACTGCCTGGGTTTCCACATTGCGTGATTTGGTAATGGAACCACTGGCACTGTCTCCTTCCGTAATGAAGATGGTGGTTTCATTTTGCTTCGCGATGAACTCCTCACGGTTCTTTGCCGGCGGTTCGTCGTTATAATGGTAGCGGCAATCGCGGAGTTTGCGGTTGTGCAGGTTGGCTTTCTTGGCGCGTTCGTTCGCCAGTTTTTTGATGCCCGCCATTTCCTTGCGTTCGCGTTCGCTTTGCTCGATGCGCTTTTTCATGGCCTCGGCCACCGCTGGATTTTTATGCAGGAAATTATCCAGTTCTTTTGCAAAAAAATCATTCACGAACTGGCGCATGCTCGGACCATTCACGTCTACGTTGAGTGAACCGAGTTTGGTTTTTGTCTGCGATTCGAAAACCGGCTCCACTACCCTTACGGAAACGGCAGCAACGATACCGGTACGTATGTCGGATGCGTCGTAATCTTTTTTGAAAAATTCGCGGACCGTTTTTACAAAAGCTTCACGGAATGCCTGCTGGTGTGTACCGCCTTGTGTGGTATGCTGACCGTTTACAAAACTGTAGAGGTCTTCACCATAGTCATTGTTATGCGTAATAGCTACTTCAATATCCTCACCTTTCAGGTGAATAATGGGATAGCGGATCTCGTCTACATTGGTCTTGCGATGCAGGAGATCGAGCAGCCCGTTTTTACTGGTATATGTTTTTCCGTTGAAAACGATTTTGAGACCGGCATTCAGGAAGCAATAATTCCAAAGGAGATTTTCCAAAAACTCGTATTGGAATTTGAAGTTTTTGAAAACCGTTTCATCCGGTATAAACACAACGGCGGTACCGTTTTGTTCCGTGCTTTTTGTTTCCTTGTGTTCTTTGATCAATTCGCCTCGTTCAAACTCTGCGCTTTTCTCTTTGCCGTCGCGGATGGCGGTTACTTTGAAATAATTACTGAGGGCGTTCACCGCTTTGGTACCCACACCATTCAGACCAACAGATTTCTGGAATGCCTTGCTGTCGTATTTGGCGCCGGTATTGATCTTGCTTACCACGTCCACGAGTTTGCCGAGCGGAATACCGCGGCCGTAGTCGCGCACGGTCACCTGCCGGTTTTCGATGGAGAGTTCGACTGTTTTGCCATAACCCATGGTAAACTCATCGATACAGTTGTCCATTACTTCCTTGACGAGTACGTAAATACCATCGTCCGGAGAGGAGCCATCACCGAGTTTGCCGATATACATACCGGGACGCAGACGGATATGTTCTTTCCAGTCGAGCGTTTTAATACTGTCGTCGGTATATTCAAACATGTTTGTGTCTTTCTCTTTGGCCATTGCTTCTTAAGTACGGTTCTAACGATGCTGAAAAAATAGTCTTGTAACGGCTCGCCGTTTATGCAATCCGGCAAATATAACAAAACAGGCGACCCCGCCGGAATATTGAGTTATACACGGTTGTGGAAAAAATATGCCCGGCACAATCATTTGTTTATCATCCACTTATCGGGCATAATTTGAAGATTTGATAATTTGAAAATTAGACAATTCCACTTTCAAATCATCAAATCTTCAAATTGCCTGATTAATCCAGGATTACCACCTCTTCCGTGCCATCCTTCTCCTGCCAGTATACTTTTACTTTCTGGGAAATGAGGGAGTCGATTGATTTGCCTACGTAATCGGGTTGTATGGGGAATTGCCGGCTGAAGCGGCGGTCGATCAATACGCAGAGTTCTACCTTTTCCGGGCGGCCGAAAGCAAGCAGCGCGTCCAATGCGGCGCGGATAGTACGGCCGGTATACAGTACGTCATCGATCAATACCACATTTTTTCCTTCAATGGAAAAAGAGATATCGGTCTGGTTGGGCATATGCAATTCCTTACGCACATCATCGCGGTAAAAGGTGATGTCGAGCTTGCCGTAGTCTACCGTACGGTCCGCCGGCAGTAATTGCCGGATCTGCCCTACCACCTGGTCGGACAAATAAATCCCGCGCGGCTGAAGACCGATGACTACAGTATTTTCAAGGTCAACATGATTTTCCAGTATCTGGTGACTCAGTCTGCGGATAGTAATAGCCAGTTGCGAAGCCGTAAGTATCGATTTCAAGCCTGTTGTTTTGGCGAATTTACTTAGAAGTAATAAGTTTTAAGTATTAAGTTGTAAGTTTTAAATGGCAGGTTACTGGTTATTGACCATTAAAACGCCCTGGTTCGTGTATATACGAACCAGGGCGAAAACTTAAAACTTATTACTTACAACTCAATGGTGCTTGAACTGATAAAACACACCGAGTTGAAACACCTGGTTATGCGCATCGAAAGCGCGGCTGTCGCTGATATTGCTGGCTCCCACATTGAAGCGGGCATCAAAACCAACACCGGCAGGGAAAATATAGCTGGCGCCGAATACCCAGGAGAAGTCGATCGCTTTTAAATCATCTTTCACATCAACTTCCACATCACCCACCTTGCTCTTGGCTACCGCCAGGATACCGAGCTGCGGACCTGTTTGCAGACGGAAACCGTTGCCAAACATGAACTGTCCGAGTACGGGCATGTTCACATAATTCAGCTTCAGCATATTGTCGCCGTCCTTACCGCCTTGCAGTGAATATACCACTTCAGGTTGCAGGGCAAACATTCTTGTGAGGTGAATATGTGCAAGACCGCCAAAATGTGCGCCCGCTTTTGTATCATAATCACGTCCGTCGTTGATCGACACTTTTGATAAATTAAGTCCTCCTTTCAAACCAAACTCAACATGTTGAGCTTTTGTTACGGAGATACAGAGGAACAGAACGATGCTACTAAAAAGTACCTTTTTCATAAACTAGCAGATTTATTTTATTAATCAGAACCGGCTACCGGTTTCAACGTCCCCTTCTTTTAAAAAATCATGCCAATCACGTTTAGGCTCTTCTATGTGCCTGAAATACAAAGGGGACGGCCTGAGCCATCCCCCGTTGAACTAAGCGGAAACTAAACTATTATTTGCCGAAAAAATACCCCACGGACAAGCCGATATAGGAAGATTTTGTTTTGATAGAAGCATCTTCGAGATCGTCGTTGTATTCGGAAAGATTGGTAAGCCCTTTAACAAAATTCAGGCTGAATGACAAGCCGTTTTTTAATTTATAGCCCGCTAGAATATTGGCGCCGGCTTCAAAACGTTTCTGACTGAAGATCGACACTTCGCCATCAGCATCTTTGTCATAGAGATCGTACTCTACATCGTCGTTGCCATCTACTTTCATTTTAGATGAAAGGCCAAAAGACAGATTCGGACCAATGCCACCAAAGAACCCGTTGGTACGATAAATAAACGTAATGGGCATATCGATGGTAAAGGTTTTGATGTTAAGTTTAACATCGCCCAGTTCTTCAACGTCCATTTTGTTCACGCCTTTCATCATGAACAGCAGTTCGGGCTGAATAGCGAAGTTTTCAGCGATACCGATCTGTGCTACGCCACCTACCTGGAAGCCCACGCGGGACCCGTTCCATTTTACATTTTGACTTCCTTCTTCAATTTTATAATTGAAGAAGCTCATATTACCTCCGGCCTTTACACCGAAAGAGGTTTGCGCCGACGCGGTAACCGCTGCTAAAGAAAGCATAACAGTTGCAAGAAAAATTCTCATTTGATAATTAATTAGCAGGTTAAAAAATTATTTACCGAAGAAATAGCCGATCGACAGGCCGATATAAGAAGAATTATGTTTGATCGTCGCTTCGTCGAGATCATCGTTGTATTTGGAACTATTGGTAAGACCTTTTGCAAAGTTCAGACTGAATGCCAGACCGCTTGCAAGTTTGTAGCCAGCCACAACGTTAGCACCTACTTCAAAGCGTTTCTGAATGAAGAAAGAGGCTTCGTCTTCATCGTACATGTCATAGGTATCCCCATCTGATTTTGCTTTGGAGGATACACCAAACTGCAGGTTAGGACCAAAACCGCCAAAGAATCCTTTGTTGCGATAAATGAAATTGATCGGCATATCAATTGTCATTAGCGTGAAATCGATGTCGTTAGTCGACATTTCGGGACGAACGCCGTTAGCACCTTTCATCACAAATAATAGTTCGGGCTGAAGAGCAAAATTTTCAGCAATGCCAATTTGCGCAACACCACCTACCTGGAACCCCAGGCGTGAGCCATCCCATGTTTGATTCTCGCTACCCGCTTCAATTTTATAACGGAGGAAACTCATGTTGGGACCGGCCTTGATGCCGAAGGATGTTTGTGCTGATACAGCTTGTGCAGCAAGACAGATAATAGCTGCAAGGAGGACTTTTTTCATACTTAAAATGGTTGGTTAATATATGGTTGTGAAAAGATACTTGATGATGATGTGCCGGACGGTCAGCTATACACACAGTGGTATAAGCAGCACCGGCGTACTACCGTCTGACAAGTTTATAACAGGCCCTACCCTTTGCGCAATAAAAACGCGAGGGTCTAGACTTTATAATAATGTAATGAATGAATACCGGAAGAGTTGACTGTAATGCACCTTTCCGGACACGACAGTGCTTGAGTGAGGAATAGTTTCATGCTTAGTGGTTAATGGTTGAACGATTAAGCAAAATTAAGGCCAGATAACGTCACAATCAAAATCAGGACGCCACTAAAAACAAAAAATACCACGTATGTGGTATTTCTTCTATCCGGAAAAAGGGAATTACGCGTGTGAATTGTGAATGGTGAATGGTGAATCGTCAATAGTGAATGGTGAATGGTCAATAAGTCAATAAGCGGGTTAAATAATCTCTGCGCCTTTACTTCTTTGCGTCTTTGCGTGCAAAGAGGCGGCGGTTTACGCAAAGGCGCATAAGGAGCAAAGCGGCCATGACCAGCTATAAATACCTACACTATAACTTATAACTTAATACCTATAACCGGCTGTTTTACCCTACGCCTTACACCTTATACCTCTGCTCTCTGCTCACTGCTCCTGCAAAAATGCATACCGGTAATCAACCGGTGGTTGAAACGTTTCCTTAATGGTGCGAGCGCTCAGCCAGCGATAAAGATTAAGAATGCTTCCCGCTTTATCATTGGTTCCGCTCGCACGTGCGCCACCAAATGGTTGTTGCCCTACCACTGCACCGGTAGGTTTATCATTGATGTAAAAATTACCGGCGGCCTGCTTCAGTTTCACCGTTGCCCGCTCGATAGCAGCGCGGTCGGTTGCAATGATGGAACCGGTGAGTGCATAAGGAGAGGTAGTATCTACCAGCTCTAATGCCTGCTCAAATTCGTTTTCATCGTATACGTAAATAGTCAGCACCGGCCCGAAGATCTCTTCGCACATCGTAACCGATTGCGGATTTTTTGTTTCGATAACGGTAGGCTGAATAAAATATCCCTTGCTTTTGTCGGCATCGCCACCAACGAGTATCGTTGCGTTGGGATCTTTTGCCGCATCGTCGATGTATTGCCTGATCTTGTCAAAGCTCTTTTCATCGATCACCGCATTCACAAAATTGGTGAAGTCTTCTACCGTACCTACTTTGAAACTTTTTACTCCTTCCACCAGTTTTGCTTTCACGTCTTCCGCAATGTTGGAAGGAATATAGGCACGTGACGCCGCAGAACATTTTTGTCCCTGGAATTCAAATGCACCGCGCAGCAAAGCTGTGGCCACCACATCGGCGTTGGCGCTTTTATGCACCAGTACAAAGTCTTTGCCACCGGTTTCTCCCACTATGCGTGGATAGGTGCGGTAGCTGGACATATTCTTACCAATCGTCTCCCACATTTTGTTGAACACACCTGTGGATCCGGTAAAATGTACGCCGGCGAAATCACGGTGATTGAAACATACTTCGCCGAGTGTCGGGCCATCTACATACACCAGGTTGATCACACCCTCGGGCAGACCTGCTTCTCTCAGAATGCGCATGAACATCTGCGCCGAGTACACCTGTGTGTTGGCAGGTTTCCATACTACTACGTTTCCGCAAAGTGCGGCCGATGTGGGCAGGTTGCCGCCGATGGCGGTGAAGTTGAACGGCGTTACGGCCAGTACAAATCCTTCGAGCGGGCGGTACTCCATGCGGTTGTGCATGCCGGGTCCGCTCACGGGTTGTTGTTTATAAATTTCGCCGAGAAAATGAACATTGAAGCGAAGAAAATCGATCAGTTCGCAGGCGGCATCAATCTCTGCCTGGTAAGCGTTCTTGCTTTGACCAAGCATGGTAGTACCGTTCATATAGGGACGATATTTACCGGCGATCAGATCGGCAGCTTTCAGGAAAATGCCTGCGCGGCTTTCCCAGCTCATGGCCGCCCAGCTTTCGCGCGCACCCAGGGCTGCATCGATGGCCTGTTGCACGTGCGTGGCATCACCCGCATGAAAATAACCCAGCACGTGTTTGTTTTCATGTGGCGGATGAATGGCTACTTTTTTCTCCGTGCGCACTTCCCGGCCACCGATGTACATGGGAATATCGGCTTGCTCATTTTTGAGTTCAGCCAATACTTCTTTCAGACGTTTTTTTTCTGCCGAACCCGGACCGTAATTGAGTACAGGTTCGTTGGCCGGAAGCGGATAAGAAAAAGTTCCGATGCTCATATTTTACAATTAATTCCGCAGTTGCGGGAGTTATAGTAATCAGTTAGATGTTTCGTTTTCTTTCTCACTCATGAGGTAGGCTTTGATAAAGCCGTCGAGTTCGCCGTCCATTACCGGCTGGATATTGCCGGTTTCGTAGTCCGTACGGTGATCTTTGATCATTTTGTAAGGATGGAATACGTAAGACCGGATCTGGCTTCCCCATTCGATCTTTTTCTTTTTCGCGTTGGTGGCATCCTTTAGTGCATTGCGTTTCTGCAGTTCCATTTCATACAACCGGCTCTTCAACATCTGCATCGCGAGCTCGCGGTTACCAAGCTGACTTCTGTCCTGCTGGCAAACTACCACGATTCCGGTTGGGATGTGCGTTAACTGCACCTTGGTTTCCACCTTGTTTACGTTCTGTCCGCCGGCACCTCCGCTTCGCGAAGTTTCCATTTTTACATCGGAAGGATTAATTTCGATGTTAATCGTATCATCCACCAGCGGATAGGCATATACGCTCACAAAGGAAGTGTGTCGCCGGGCATTACTATCAAAAGGAGAAATACGCACAAGGCGGTGTACGCCGTTTTCGGCTTTTAAAAAGCCAAAGGCAAAAGGCCCTTCGAACTGCAGGGTGGCGGTTTTGATACCTGCGCCATCTCCTTCCTGCCAGTCCATTTCCGTTACTTTCCAGCCTTGCTTTTCGCCGTACATGCGATACATGCGGGCGAGCATTTCGGCCCAGTCCTGGCTTTCGGTACCGCCGGCGCCTGCATTGATCTGCAGTACGGCTGGCAGCTCGTCTTCCGGCTCGTTGAGGGTAGCTTTAAATTCGGCGTCTTCGAGGGCGGACAGCGCAGCGTCGTATGCCTGCTGGGTTTCTTCCTCGGTGGCATCACCTGCTTTCCAGAACTCGAAGAGCACGGCAAAGTCCTCCACGGCCGTTTCGGTGGCTTCGTAGAGTTTTACCCAGTACTCATTGACCTTCATGTTCTTGAGAATCTCGGTAGCCCTTTTGTTGTCGTCCCAGAAACCGGGACTCAGCGAAAGTTGTTTATCGTCTTCAATCTTTAAGAGGCGGTTCTCGACGTCAAAGAAACCTCCTTATCCCGACAATGCGGGACCGCATATCCTGTAATTTTTCGATTGTCATGCCGCAAATTTAGGAAAAATTACGGCACCCGAACATCTGGTAGTGTTTTAGAATCGCGGACAGCGTGTTGCGTCAAGGGAAGTATTGAATTTATCGAGGAATCCTCTGTAGGTAACCGACAGCTCAAAACCACCCCGTCCTACCGAACGCGTAGCCAGTTTGGAGATGTTTACATCGTAACTGAAAGCCACGGCAAACGGGCGGTAATCGAGTTTGATGGTCGGGATGATGGCATCGCCCCAACGCAGGAACGCACCGCCATGCAATATATAATCCGGCTCGTCGATCAGCGGACCGATCTTCAATCCGTACAACAGACCGCCGATAAATTCGGTATAACTGCCCTGCTTCATGAAATCTGAATAAAAAGTAATGGTTGAATAGTCATTTACATCGGCTTTAAAATCTGCCGACAATACCATCTTGGGATCGAGCACTACAGAAGAAGCATTGAAGAATGAATTACGCGGACGGTTGAAATGATGATAGGCAAAACCGATCACCAGGTTGTTGTTTTCATTTTCACCCAAACTTGTATTGTAGCTCAGGCCGGCACTTCCATCCCAGTAAGTAAAGCCGCTGGCCACCAGATCTTCCCCGTCAAAACCATTATCATATTGATTGTTGGTAGTGATCTTGGAACGATCGAAGCGTCGTTGTACGATTCCCCCCATAAAGGCGGCAGACAGATAACTGTTGCGGTAATCGCTCAGTGATTTGTGATAGTTGATGGCCGGCATTACGATGGTCGTGGTCAGATTAGTGGTACCCGCGCGGTCATAATAAGCTTGTAATCCAAGTGTCATGTAATCATCGCCCTGGCCGGGTTTTGATTTATATTCCACGTTGAAAGAACCGGTTTTATAAGCGTTGGCCACACTGTTCCACTGCGAGCGGTAAACTGCCTGCACGCGTATATCGCCTTTCATAATACCTGCCAGCGCCGGGTTGCGGTACAGCGGTGTTTCATGAAATTGGGAAAAATGGATATCCTGTGCAGCCGCCGTTAGCCCGCACGCACAAACCATTGCTGTCTGAATGAAGTAAAATAGTTTTTTCATAGTCGTTCAATAGGTATTCGAATTTCAAAGGTCTACCGCAACAAAGTCACGTCACCTTTATAGGACAATATTTCGTTATTCTCACAAACCACTTCGATGCTGTATACAAAAACATCGGGAGCCAGCTTCTTGCCGCGATAGGTACCATCCCATCCTGCAGCAGCATCGTTGGCATTAAAATTCTGCGCTTCAAACACCAATTCTCCCCAACGGTTGAATACCCGGAAGGAACGGATCTTCTGCAGTCCCTTGCCTCTCGGATAAAACACTTCGTTCATGCCATTTCCATTAGGAGAAAATGTATTCGGTACAAACAGGTTGCCATTGTTGCACACTACATAAACCGTCAATTCATCACGTGCGGAACAGCCTCCTTCGTTGGTTACATCGATTACATACTTTGTCGTTTGCCGCGGAGAAGCCGATGGCGCAGGACAATCGATACAGGTGAGATTGTAAGCCGGCGACCATCTCCACACCGTGACATCGGCAGAACCCGTGGCGCGCAATTGCACAGCCGAACCAACAGCCAGCGTCTGATCAGGACCTGCTTCCACCTGCGGAATAGAATGCACTTTAACCAGTATGTCTGCCGTGTCTGCAAAACAATTATCGTTGTCACGTCCGATGACGCGGTAAGTTGTAGTAGTGGTCGGATTGGCTTGTGGCCTTGGTGAAGACGTACTGCTCAATCCTGCCGAAGGCGACCAGGTATAGCTATCGGCACCTGAAGCAGACAACCGCGTACTCTGACCCACACACAAGGTATCGCCTGGGCCTGTTTCCATTACAAAAGGTTTGCGCACCCGCACGGCAACCGTGTCTTTGTTGCGACAACCCGCAGCGCTCACTCCTTCCACGATGTATTGAATATCATCCTGCGGAATAGCGAGCGGAGCCGCACAGTCATCACAACTCAATGTGGCGGCAGGTTGCCACAGATAAGTGCTGGCACCGGTTGCCCGCAATGGTAAAGGCGTACCCAGGCATGCCACAAGATCGGGTCCGGCGCTTACGACGGGCAACGGATGTACGACCAATGTATGCGTTGTGGTATCATGACAATTGTTTGTATCGGTTGCTATAAGCCGGATATTATACGTAGCTGCGGCAGCATAGGTTTGCAGTGGTGGTTGCTGCACGCTGGCCGTATTGCCATTTCCCAGTTGCCAGTCCCACTGCAGCGAAGCTGCATCACCGCGGTTTACTAAACCTGCAAATTGAATCTCCGCAGGTACGCAGGATTCAGTAGCGCCCTGAACGGCAACAAGTGGTCTTGGATGTACGCGCACCGCCGCGGGAAGCGTAAGCGAATCGGAACAACCAGTTTGTGTTTGTGCAACAAGTTTAACATCATAATCGCCGGGAGCGGCGTAGAAATGTTGTGGCGCAGCGTCGGTGCTGGTAGTGCCGTCGCCAAAGCTCCACAACCATCCTGTGATATAATCGTTGCTCACGGTTGTATTGGAGAAGTTCACCGTAAGCTGATCACAGGCAGCGGGACGATCCGCAAAAAAGTCGACTACCACACCGGTCACTTTGATCGTATCCAACCCCTGGATAGGCACAGCACATCCTGCTGCGTCACGCAGGATGATACGTGGTATGTACTCACCGGCTGTTGCATAAGTGTGGGTGATGGTTGGCTCCGAAGTCAATTCAGTCGTACCATCCGTAAAGTCCCACAGAAAAGTAGCGGCGTTGGAAGCGGTGGCGGTAAAAGTTACAGTCAAAGGGTTACAACCAACGAGCGGTGTGTAACTGAAGGTACCGGAAGGCCCTTTCAGCTCGATGCGTTGAATCGCTGAATCCTGGCAACCACCCGGACCCGTTATAATCTGCTTCGCGAAATAAATACCGGGCAACGTATAGGTATGCACAGGATCTGTAAGCACAGAAGTATTGCCATCACCAAAATCCCAGGTGATACTGCGTGCATTCACTGCGGTATTGGTGAAACGTACTTCAAGCGGCGGGCAGGTGCCAACCGAATCAGACACTGTGAAGCCGGCCTGCGGCATGCTGATATTGATATAATTGGGTTTTGTAATGGAATCGCGGCAACCATACAGATCGACTACCACCAATTTCACTGGATACAGACCTGTGTTGGCATAATTATGAACCGGATTAATAGCTGTTGCGCCTTGTCCGTCACCAAAGTCCCAGGTGTAATTCAGCGAAACACCCCATGAGTTGTTGATAAAGCTGACCGGTTTGCCGATACAGGATGCCGTGTCCGGCGAATAAAAATCTGCCACCGGTTTTGAAATCACTACGGCTGCCGTGCGGCTTATTTTGTCTTTACAGCCATAGCTGTCCGTAACGGTCAGCGATACGGTATAAGTACCGGCCGTAGCATAAGTATGCCCAAAAGGAGGAGCCGTGTTTACTTCCGTTACACCATTTCCATAATCCCATTCCCAACTGGTGATCGGATGTTGTCCGTCTGTCACAGACTGATCGTTGAACGTGATATGAGGATTATAAATACAGGCGGCCGGTGCAGAAGGGAGGAAGGCCGCCGTTGCACCATATACATTGATCGTGTGCTTAATGCTGTCTAAGCACCCGAGCGCATCGACGATAACGAGTTTAACCGTATAAGTACCTGCATTTGTATAAGTATGCGATACGGACTGCTGATTGTTCGATACAGACGTGCCATCACCAAAAGTCCATTGCCATGATTGTATGTTCGCACTATTGATGCCATTTGCGGTAAAGACCAATGCCGTGTTGCGGCACACTTCGGGGCTCGCCGGTGTGAACGCTGCTTTTTCATCTATCACCCTTACGGTTCTTGTTGTCCGGTGCGAGCAACTACCATTGGTTACTGTCAGCATAACGGTATACGTACCTGGTGAAGCATAGGTATGCGAAGGATGCTGCTGCGTAGAAGTTTGTCCGTCACCAAATTCCCAGAACCATGTTTCAGGCCCGATCGAACGATCGGTGAACTGTTTCGAATATTTGTCAGTACAATTATTCGCCACATCGAACAAGGCGATCGGTGGTTTAATGTGGACGATGTTGTTGTAACGGATCGTATCGGCGCAGGTATTGCTCATTACAATCAGCGTTACACTGAAATAACCGGTATCGCTGTAAAGATGTGAAGGATGCTGCAGGTTAGAAGTACCACCATCGCCGAAATCCCAGAACCATTCATCAATGTCATCACCTGTGCTGTTGTCGGTAAACTGCACAGGATCGGATGCGCATACATCCGGAGGCAATGCACTGAAATCGGCATTGGGCTTCACCCCCACCCTTACTGCGCGGTTAATAGTAACAGTGCGTGTACAACCGCCAACTGTTGTGATGGTCAATGATACATCGTATGTTCCGGCGCGCGTGTAGGTATGTGCAGGTGTGGAGGATGTGGAAGTAGTGCCGTCTCCAAAATTCCAGAGATAAGACGCCACCGGTTCGTTAACCGTAACGGTGGCCATGGGATGAACGGTAGCCGGTACACAACCGGTAACCGGAAAACCTTCGATTGTTATTTCGGGCAACTCGATATTGATATAATCCGTACGGGTCAATGTATCGCGGCAACCGGACGCATTGGTTACGATCAGTTGCACCGTATACACACCCGGTGCGGTATAGGTGTGCGAAGGATTGGAAGCGGAAGATGTGCCACCATCACCAAAGCTCCATTCGTAAGTATAGTTTCCGGATGCGGCTGGTGTAAAGGAAACGTTGAATGGCGCCTGGCAGGATTGCGTGGCACTTGCCGTAAAACCTGTGGGCGGTTTCGGATTTACTTTGATCGCACGTGTAATGGAGTCCTTACATGCGCCGAAATCATTCACCAGTTTTACAGTGTAAGTACCAGCTGTTGTATAAATATGCGTAGCCGTTAAACCCGTAGCTGTTGTGCCATCGCCGAAGTGCCAGACAGACACGCCTGGTACAGGACTCGTGGTATTCACAAAAGAGGCAGGACTGCCAACGCACACGCTATCGGGTGATGTAGACGTTGAATTGATCGTACCTACGGAAATAAGATTGGGCTTGCGGATGGTATCGCGGCAACCCTGCGGGCTGATAACTACCAGCATAACCGTGTAGGTGCCCGGTGCCGTATAAGTGTGTGAGGGATTTTGTTCTGCCGAAACACCGCCATCACCAAACTGCCATTCAAAGCTCAGGTTACCCGGGCCGGTAGACGTATTGGTAAATTGAATGGTGGGATTCGCTTCACAGGTTTGCGCCGTAGTGTTAGTGAAGTCCGCCTTTACACCCTGCGTGATGGAAACGTAGGAAGGAATGGAAAAAACTTCTGTACAGCCATGGCTGTTGGTTACGCGCAATGTAACGGTAAAGTTGCCGGCGATGGTATAAGTATGTGAGGGGTTTTGCTGAGTGGAAGTAGTACCGTCACCAAAGTCCCATAGCCAGTTGCTTAATGTGCCGCTTACGGGCAAACTGGCATCGGTGAATTGTACGGTATGCGGAAAGCAGCCCGCCGTGCCGGTGCCGGTGAATGAAGCAACAGGTTTAGGAAAAATGGTAATCAATTGCTGGCGTACAACGGAATCTGCATTGGCACCATTGCGCACAACAAGTTTTACGCTATAAGTACCTGGATTGAAATAAGAAGCGGTGGGATGCTGCAGGGTGGAAATAGTACCATTGCCCAGATCCCATCTCCACGAGGTGGGGTTGCCTGTGGACAAATCTGTGAAGCGTACCACAAGCGGAGAACAGCCTTCGGTAACGGAGGCTGAGAAGTCGGCGTGCAGCTGGGCATTGGTGTTGTTGTGTATGAAGAAAACGAACAACATACATGACAACACCCGGTTTATCCGGGATAAAAATTGGTTCATTTCAATAGGAATTCGATCTGATCTGATTGTCAGTCTTACGAAGTTAGATCAAAGATTTTCTTCATAGAACGTACTTATACGTGATATTCATGCCGCGGATTTTTCCGCTTTTATATTTAAGCATTAACACCTACAAGCCATAATGTATTACGGGTATTTCCGCGTGTTTTTCCCTCATTGTTAACGCAAACTTTTTTTAATGATTGGCAAAATTGACCTCACCTAAAAGAACAGCAGCAGGTAATTGACTTTCTCCCTCGTTTTTTTACCAGGCAAAAACCACTATATAAAAAAGACCGCTTCGCAAAAAACGAAGCGGTCTGTTATAAGGAAATCGATTAAGCTTACTTGATCACGAAAGGTCGAACCATTTGTTGGTCGGCACCAGCGATGATAAGCTGATACGTACCTGCCTGTGTATTCGCCGGCAGTTGTACGGCTTCTGTGATAGCACCACCCTGGTGTACAAACACCTGGTTAACGATCTGCTGTCCCTGCATGTTCACTACACGGATGTTGTAAGTGCCTTTGGCGAGGCTTGTCGCCTGCAGGGAAAGCTGCTGACCTTTAACGATCGGGTTGGGATACAACACTACTACAGTAGTTTGTCCTTCGCTGATATCAACCTTCACAACAATGCTGAATTTGTTGCGGCCATCGCTCTCTGCAGACCTGATGCGGTAGTAGTTGATTCCACGCACCGGAGTTGCATCGAGGAAGGAGTATTCCGCTTTCTCACCGTTGTTGAGGCGTGCGTTTACATCACCGATAGCGGTAAAACTGCGTCCGTCGGCCGAACGTTCAACAGAGTAGTTCAGCACGTTACGCTCCGTCAGATTTGACCAATCGATGCGGATGCCTGTACCTTGTTGTACTGCTTTTACATTACCGAAACTAACCGGCAGCGCAGCAGTGGTTTTGCTGATGGCGAACGGTGAAAAACTGAGCTGGCCTGTGAGAGCTACAGCTTGTAAACCATTGCCAGGAGTCAGCGGTTCGATTCCACCTGCAGCAACCCAGTCACTGCCATTGTAATGCCAAACACGTACAGTTCGTACCGGATCGCCATTATAAGCCGCATCATTCACAAGCTGACTATTGTCTGCATCGTCGAAATAAAGCATGATATCCGGCGCTGTGGATACGGTTGCCGAAGGCGCTATATGCCAGGTGCGGTTAACCGCCTTACTGGTGTTGAACGGAGATACAACATTATTGACGGCATCTTCAACGCGCACGCTCCAGTTGAGGCTACTGCCGTTGTTGATGTTTACAGGATTGTAGGTGCTGTTGCCAACGGGGAATGAACGCAGGGTTCCGGCCACTGTATTGAGTTGCAGTCCACCTGTACCATTCGTGCGGACATAAGCTGTGGGAGAAACGTTGTTGATATTCCCCGCCACGATCAGGTTGTTGTTGCCAAGCACAATGAAGCCGCTTCCCTGCAGGTTGATGTCACCGTTTACCGTTTTGGCAGATTGCAGTGTAACGGTGGAGGTTACGCCTATTTCCAATCCGTTTGCATTCGGGTTGATCGTACCTGTACCGCCCAACGTGGCGGTTGTGCCATCAACAACCAATGCACCGGCCCCGATGGCAATGGTAACATTACCGGTACCGGTAATACCGTTGCGGAAAGTCTTGTCGCTTGCTCCGGTGAAGCTTACATTGGCATTTGCCTCCAATACACCATTAACGGTGAGCGGCGTGCTGCCTCCTACTGAGGCAAGCGGTGCCGAGATACGAAATATAGGTGTAGTAGCAACGGCATCGGGGAAGAAAGTAACACCGCTGGTACCGGGCACCGCGGTCGTATTCCAATCGAAGATTGCACCGTTCTCCCAGATATAGGTGGTGGCTGTTACGAGGAAACCATTCTGACCGCCGCCGCCGATAGAACCACCTGTACCCAGGCGGATGATACCGTTGGTCTGAATCAGTACGGTTGCACCGGCGCTGATTGTTTGATAGTTGGTATAGCCAAGACCGGAAGTTACATGGTATACACCACCGTCATGGATGATAAGGTCATCTCCTGCACCATCAGCTATCGTAAGACGGTTACCTGTTGTGGAAGCATTTTCCAATACACCGCCCGTGGCGATCTCGATCTGATCGGCCGTCGCGGAAGTAGTAACGGTGACCGTATGACCATTGCGAATGGTAATGGTATTAGCCGCCGTCGTAGGAGTAAGCGTGGCAGCAGTCCAGCTCAAACCATCGGGAGAAGTTTCCCAGGTAGCCGCACTATTCCAGTTCCCGCTTGCAGCGGAGCGGAAATAATCGCTCGGTGAAGAAGCAAGTTGGATATCGAAAGCTGCGCTGGTAATATCCCAGTCGAGCGTTCCATCTCTTTCAATGTTAAGCGTGAGGCCTGCACCCGTTGCGGTGTGCGTCAGCGACGCAAAGGTCGTAAGACCAGCGACTGCTGCGGTTACTACGGGTGTGCCGCTGAGTGTACCGCTAGAGGTTACACGCAGGTTACCGGTGAAATCAAGGTCGCGGTTGCCATTTGCGTCATTGGCGCTTACGGTTACAGCAGGAGCCATTGCGGTATTCAATCCCGTTGGTGAAGTTGTATTTTGAATGAAAGCGAGTTGTGTAGCTGCCACGGTTACTGCGTTGGTGCCGGCTCCTGAACTTACAGACTGACTGGCCGCAATACCGGAACTGCCGGAGCCTACAGTGCTGACCGAGGAAGTCTGCACCTGGAATTCAAATTGACTTCCATCGATAGTCAGAGGCAATGTGCCGCCGAGTACGGAATTCAGCCACACTTTTACGGTGTAGCTTTTGCTCGCATTATCTCCAATATATCCGATGCTGCCCGCCGTAACCGGCAACGAACCGAAAGTAATAGCGGTTGCAGTGATTGTACCTGTAACGGTGTTGGTTCCGTCAGACAACTCGGCACCTGCAATAGCTTGTGTCCAGTTGGCAAGACTAACACTATTGTTGGCTCCCTGGCCAATAATGATCTGGTTGATCAGTGTGGGGTCGGCATCGTTAGTGCTGCCGTCGTCGGTTACCGTGAAGCTGAAATTAGTTGTGCCTGCAACGGAACTGTTTACCAGCGAAGAAATGGTTGCTGGCGCTGCAACAGGTCCGGCAGTAATAGTTGAAAGACCGGAAGCCGTGGCAGCATAAGTAGCCGTTACGGATACATTGTCAATGGTAATACCCTGTGAATTGGATCCGGTAGTATTAATAAGCCAACGGAGATAGAAATTACTTCCTGGTGCAATGCTTAAACTGCTGATGGCAATACCAGGTCTGGATACTGTCAGCGGGGAAGCAAACGTATAGGAACTACTGCCTGTAGGGAATGACGTTGTTGCTATATCGCCTGCGGCAACTGACGTCCAGGTGGTGCCATTCGTGGAATAGAAAAACTGGATAGATGCTGCTGCGGAGTTAACGCGGTAGCGCTCGGCGTCATAGGCTACGGTCAGTTCGGTAATATTAGTAGTACCGTCGTTAACGAAGAATGCCATAGGATTGTTAGGACTGGCAAAGCCGCCGGAAGTCATTGCTCCTATAGCTCTTTCGGAGGCAGATGTTCCGAAATTGTAGGTTCCTCCTGAAGAAGGCGAACCCGAACTTGCCTGTTGAGTAACAACACTTGCTCCGGCGGCCCATGTCGGGCTAGATGTTTGAGCCCCCATACGCCAGTTGGCCGGCAATGTTGTGGTGGCCGCCATCCCGTCGAAGTCCTGCGAATAGGCAGGCGCTAAATTGGTGAGACTGATTTGCGCAGATGCCGCGCCGGCAACGAACATCGAAGAAAGAAATAAGTAAATTTTCCTCATAGATCCTTTTTTTAATGAAAAGAAGATGTTTTCCAGGTGAGTGGCTTCAGGAGGAAATTGGACAGTTGAATTTTCGAAAGATGGCAGTTCGATTGCTATGCGAACAGCGAAACTATTGTATTACTGAGTATTCAGCCAAATTCCTGACAGCGGATTTTTCCCCTGCCCGACCAGGTTTTTATCCTGCCACAATAATTTCACCTATGAACAGAAAGCTTTCTGTGCTGGCAAAAATTCTGTGTTAAGTTTCTGTAAACACAGCTTTAAGCCGTTTAAAATCTTTTGTTGCTATCACTGCTGTTAAGGATCGCGCAAAAATAACTGACCAATAGGAGAAAGCCAGTCTCACTTCCGGAGCGGCTTAACAGTAGTGCTATGGCCTAAAAAGACGAAATACATGTGGGGAGATGCCAGGTACTGAAGACTCAGCTCCTTTCACTGCAACACATGACGAGAATGTGTTTTCTAAGGGGATGGTAATACGATTCGGACGCCGGACACCGAATATAACCATGATTGGACATTCCAGGAAATTTTTTATTCGCCGGGAGTGTCTCCTGTGGCGGGTTTGGGCGTCTTGTAATCGGGCAGCAGGGAAACGACAAGCATGATGGCTGAGGCAACCAATACAACATAAAACCCGGCTTCGCGTTCGGGGCACTCTCCTGCCTCGCAGCGTCCCAGCACGATGAAGTTGCGGATAGCCCAGGACATATTGAGTGCTGCAACCAGCAGGTTGAGTCTTTTGGCCCAGATGCGCGGAGTAAAAAGAAATACCAGGAAAAAAAAGGTGGTAAGGAAATGGAAATAACCCGGCCGGCCATAACGTGTGCCCTCGGCAGCCACTCCGCTGATTACGATATCATGTCCCGGAACAATGATCCAGTTCATAAAACATCCGGCAATCAGTAATGCAGTAGCCAGTAAGCCAATCCAGGTAGTTTTTCCAAACATATTTTTTCTTTTACGGTCGTATGCGTGTGCAAGATATAAAATGTAGGGAAAAAGAGCGGGATGTCAATTGGGTATTCAGGCGTCGTAATACCTGAGCACTGGAAAAGGGACCGGCAATGTGCTGAACACTGAACGTTTGACCTGCGCAAGCGGTAGCCGCCTGGTGGTTCGTGTCTTCACCACAACTGTTCGGAAGATTTTTAAAACTTTTCAATCCGGCATCATGCCGCCGTTGGTCTGCAAACCGACGGAACTGGTCATCCCTGAGTCAGGTACGAAGTTGACCTTAGCCTATCAAAGAAATCTCACGCTTGCTTGTTGGTCGGAGACCAACAAGGGCGCAAGGAAACCTCACGCTTGCTTGTTGGCGGAGACCAGCGAGGGCAAAAGAAACCTCACGCTTATTTGTTGGTCCGAGACCAGCGAGGGCGAAAAGAAACCTCACGCTTACTTGTTGGTTCGAGACCAGCGAGGACGCAAGGAAACCTCACGCTTACTTGTTGGTCCGAGACCAGCGAGGACGCAAGGAAGCCTCACGCTTACTTGTTGGTCGGAGACCAGCGAGGGCGCAAGGAAACCTCACGCTTGCTTGTTGGTCGGAGACCAACAAGGGCGCTAGCTAAATATTGAATAAAATTTCCCTGGCTCGTGTAAAGAACAACGGAGATCGATTTACGATTCACGATTGACGATTGACCATTGACAATTCACAAAAAAAAGAACGGCACCTTTTGAGGGGCGCCGTCTTTGCTGAAAAACACAATTCTTTATGCTTAGAATTTGAAACCTACTGTCAGGCTGAACACACGGTGTTTGTTGTTGCGGTCTTCGCTGTTATCGCCTGTAGAAGCAATTTTAGCAAGACCCAGACCGTAGTTGGCAGTGAATACGAAAGCACCAGCTTCAAAACCTGCCAGACCATTCAGACCAAAGTCGAAGCGACGTACACGGAATACACCTGCATCTTCCTGCTCTTCCGTCAGCGGATCGTCATCGTTGAATTCGATGTCTGATTCTGAACTACCGAAGAGTTCGGTGTCTGTTTTGAATTTACCGCCTACACCCATGGCTACATAAGGACCAGCACCGAAGAACAGTTTAGCTGCACCAGTCGGTGTTTTGAATACCAGGTTTACTGGTACTTCAATGTACTGCGGATTGAATGTTGTTTTCACATAATCCAGATCACCGGGGTCACCGTTCTGAAGTTTTACACCCTTACTTGAATAAAAGATACCGGGTTGAATGGCGAGGAATTCGGTAATGTTGAAATCACCAACGATACCAGCCTGCCAGGTTGTGAGCATGCGGGAGTCATCATAGCCTCCGTCGTCTTTGTTAGAGATGTTGGCAAAGTTTACACCTCCTTTGATAATTACGGACGAGCCTGGTGATGACATGGGGCTTGTGGTGCTTTGTGCTTTCACTGCGGCAGCAAGGGTAAACAGTGAGAGAACGGATAAAACGATACGCTTCATTTTTTTGCTTTTTAGGTTAACAAACTTTATTCGTTTTTTAGAGTGCATAACCAACCACATCTTTGTCTGACAGCATTGATCTGTACTATCAGTCCAACCGGTAGAGAATGATGCAGTTGGCCGTTATCGACCTAACTTTTGCAAAGGGCTTGCCAGACTTTTTTCAGGCTTGTAATGACGTGATTGGTGAAGCGTTATCTCCACACTTTGCGGTGTGGAAGGGGCATACTATACATGAATTACTGCCGGTTCTTTGCCCGGCTGGGTAGCAGATTGCGCATCGTCATGGATAATAGACGCGATAACATCGGGAGATGTCCATTTGGAAAAGTCCGCATCCGGCATCGCTTTCCGGTTTTGCGGTGTATCGATTGTAGAGGGAACGATAACAGTAAAGGCTACGCCTTTTTCGGCTGCTTTGGGTTGCAAAGCTTCTGCAAGCCGAAAGAGTAAGGATTTCGAAAGGCCGTAAGCAAGCGATGACGCGCTTCTGGAGGCATGTTCTCCGGGCAGCGAACCGATTAAATATATCTTCCCACGCCCGTATTTTAACATATGTGGAAATAAAGGCCGGATGATATTGTAAGCAGTAAGGAAGTTGATCTCCATCTGTTGTGTAATATTCTCCACAACCGTGTGTTCGAGATCGCCCGGCGCATAGCCACCTGCCGTAAGCACGGCCACATCCACCGGTCTGAATTTTCTTGTACAACCGGCTACAAATTCACCCGCAGCTTTTTCGTTTTTCAGGTCCACTATATTGTTCTCCCAAAGAACACCGTTGCGCGCAATAGCCGTAGCGTCTCCGTGGCCGAATGTGCCGGTCACGTTGTATCCTTCGTCAAAAAAACGACGGGCTACAGCTTCTCCGAGATTTCCGGAAGCCCCGGTAACAATGATATTGCGGCGACGATTCTTCTCCATGTATTAAAGATAAGACAGGGACGGCAGCAAGTGTAAATTCAATTTGAAAATTTGATTCCGGGATTTCGGAATATGTCTGTATTAAAAGATTGTTCAACCTGTTCAACCTTGTTTATCGTTCTCACCGCTTTCCTAAATAAAAAAGCCCCCCAGGTATTATTGGAGGGCAATCAATTTGTTTCTGGCTTCAACCCGAATATCAGTTTCACTGACATACCGACGGCCGGATATGAGGTCTTTCCCGCGCGGATTAACAGGTGAAAGGAGGAATTTGGATCCCAGAAAAGGGTGTAAAGAACTGTGGTTGCTGAGCCTAAGATATATCGTTCTTTATCTTATTCAAATAACTCAGCCCAAAAATTATTGACACCCTGTGGAAAATTCAAAAGTCAAAAGCGCCCGCCCCCGGACAAATAAAAAAACAGCCGGTGAGGCTTTCGCTATACCGGCTGTTTACCAAAACTTATGACTTACTACTTATTACCTATTCTCAGGCATACATTTCCTCGCGAAGCGTTTTCACGCGGCTGTCGTCCAGGTATTCGTCGAAGGTCATCAGACGATCGATAATGCCTTTAGGCGTCAGCTCGATGATACGGTTGGCCACCGTTTGCATAAACGTATGGTCATGGCTCGTAAGCAGGATAATGCCTTTGTATTCCATACACTGTTCGTTGAAACTTTGGATGCTTTCCAGGTCGAGGTGGTTGGTCGGCTGGTCGAGTACGATGCAGTTAGGATTCTGCAGCATCATACGGCTGAGCATGCAACGCACTTTTTCACCTCCGCTGAGTACATTAGTCATTTTTGTTACGTCATCACCACTGAACAACATTTTGCCCAGGAAGCCGCGCAGGAACGGCTCATCTACATCCGTTACATGCGGTGGTACGTATTGACGCAACCAATCCATCAGGTTCAGCGGCTCATTGAAGTATTTGCTATTCTCCTGCGGCAGATAAGCCGTAGTAACGGTTGTGCCCCATTCGAAAGTGCCGGAGTCGGCAGTGCCTTCGTTATTGATAATATTAAAGAAGCTTGTTACCGCCAGCGGGTCGCGGCTCAGGAAAGCGATTTTATCTCCCTTGTTAACAGAAAAAGTAGCATCCTTGAACAGAATACGGCCATCGACTGAGCTTGTCAATTTTTCTACGTTCAGAATCTGGTTGCCTACCTCCCGCAACGGTTGGAAAATGATGCCGGGATATTTGCGATAGCTCGGTTCAATTTCTTCAATAGACAATTTTTCCAGGGCTTTTTTCCGGCTGGTTGCCTGCTTGCTCTTTGACGCGTTGGCACTGAATCGTGCGATGAAGTCGATAAGCGCCTGGCGTTTTTCCTCTGTTTTTTTATTCTTATCGCTCAACTGGCGGGCCATCAGTTGCGAGCTTTCATACCAGAAGGTATAGTTACCGGTAAAGATCTTGATTTTCTGACGGTCTACGTCGGCAATATGTGTACACACCGCATCGAGGAAGTGACGGTCATGGCTCACTACGAGTACGATGTTCTCATAGTCGGCCAGGAAGTTTTCCAGCCAGCCGATGGTTTCGATGTCCAGACCGTTGGTAGGTTCGTCCAGCAGCAGGATGTCGGGATTGCCAAACAGCGCCTGTGCGAGCAGCACACGTACTTTAAGGGTAGAAGGAATGTCTTTCATCAATGCCTGGTGATACTCCTCTCCCACGCCCAGTTCTCCGAGCAGGGTGCCGGCATTGCTTTCGGCCATGTAACCATCCATTTCTCCAAACTCGCCTTCGAGTTCGGCGGCTTTCATGCCGTCTTCTTCGGTAAAATCAGCAAGGGCATAAATCGCCTCACGCTCTTTCATCACCGCCCACAGTTTGGTATGGCCGATCATTACGGTATTGAGGACTGTTTCTTCGTCAAACTGAAACTGGTTTTGTTTGAGGACGGCCATGCGTTCGCCGGGCGTAATGGATACGACGCCTTTGTTTGGCTCTATTTCTCCGCTAAGGATTTTCAGAAAAGTACTCTTTCCTGCTCCGTTTGCGCCGATTACGCCGTAACAATTGCCTTTGGTGAAATTGAGATTAACCTCTTCAAACAATACCCTTTTGCCGTAAGCCAGCTTAAGGTCCTTAACACTGATCATGTTTCGTAAATTATTAAGTCTGCGTTTCCCGGAATAGCCGGGTCTTTTTTGGAAGGTGCAAAGGTAAGCTAAAATGCGCTAGTGTACATTATTTCAAAGAGAATAGCCACGTCTTTGAGGACGTGGCTATTCATTATTTTTTTAGAAAAAAGCCTGATTAGTTTACAACCAGCACTTTACCTTCTACCAGTTTTTTACCTGATGCATCGCCTACCACTACGTGATAGATGCCACCCATCAACGGACGGATGTCAACATCGAGTAATTGGTAAGGACCGGTAATAGTAAACTGACGCTGATACACTTTGGCTCCTTTGGAGTCGAATACAGTGATCAGGCGGCTCGTGTTCTGACCGTTTGAGTTAAAGTAAGAAACCGTAAAGCGGCCATTGTTCGGGCTGGGATAAATGAACAGTCTTGAGCTGGAAGTAGCTCCGATGCTCAGTACGCTCGATTCATTGTTACAGCCGGTGGTCGTATTGACAATAGCTACTTTATAATCACCAACTTTTACGGAGTCAACAAGGAAACTGGTTCCTGTTACACCGGGCAATACATTGCCGTTGAAGTACCAGGTAATGTTGAAGCCGGCCGCACTCGGAACGATGTTCGCATTCAGTGTGGTCTGCTGACCAGGCAGCAGGTTGGTAAACGGTGTGGCAGTAAGATCAACAGTGGGACGGGCATTTACCGTTAATACTGCTGCTGTAGAGAATACAGGAGCGGTACAGATTGCATTGCTTACTGCCAGGCGGTAACGGTTATTATTCATCGCCGTTGTCACATTGTTCAGTTGCAAAGTATTGGCATTTGCCCCGGTAATGTTGCTGTAGTTGGCACCACCGTCGGTGCTTACCTGCCATTGATAAAGCACCCCGGGCGACGTGGAAGAAGCCGTAAAGGTTACGTTACCGGTAGCACAAATAGCCGTGCTGGTTGGGTTGGTACCTACTGTAGGCGGACTTACCACGGTCAATGTAGCCGCAGAGGAGGTTGCCGGTGAAGGACAGGTTCCACTCACGATTACACGGTAACGGTAGTTGTTCATACCCGTGGTGATAGAGTTAACCGTTACAGATGCATTGGTTGCACCCGCGATGTTGTTGAAGTTGGCGCCACCGTCGGTGCTGAGCTGCCACTGGTAGCTGATCCCTGTACCGGAAGCCGTTACAGAGAAGGTAGCATTGCTGCCCAGACAAAGTGTTGCACTCTGTGGTTGCGCAGAAATAGCAGGAGCGGTTTGCACGGTCAGCTGAGCCGGGTTAGAAACAGCACTTCCGCACTGACCGGCTACTACTACGCGATAACGGTTATTATTAAGTGTAGCTGCAATGGCATTGAGTGAAAGCGTCGCCGTTGTTGCACCGGCAACATTGGTGTAGTTGGTGCCACCATCCGTGCTTACCTGCCATTGGTAGCCGGTAGCGCCGGTTGCGGCAACGGTAAAGCTCACATTGGAACCTGCGCAGGAGGTAACTGCAGAAGGTTGTGTGCCGATTGTTGGAGCTGCACCCGGATTGATGGTAATCTGCAAATCACGTGTTCTAACCACAGCACCTGCAGTACCGGTAATAGTGATCGTGTATGTTCCCGCAGCCAATGAAGCGAGTCCGCTCACTGTGGCGGTCACCGACGTACCAGGTGTTACAGGGTTGGCAGCATAAGATACGCTGGCACCTGCAGGCACGTTGGTTGCAGTAAGATTGATCGGTGTGCTGAATCCGCTTACACCGGAAGTGGTGAAAGTGAATGCAGTGCTTGCCGGAGCAGGACAACTAAGTGTTACCGGTGTGGCCGCACCAAAATCAAAACCCGTTACCGGGGTAGTGAGGGTGAAGTTAGCGTTGGAAATATCAAAGAAGATATTGTCGATCGCTTCTACTTTCACACGGGCAGTAGTACTGGTTATGGCAGGGAATGTCACCGCTTCAGAACCGTCATTGGCAGTGCTCGCCAGCAGTACGGTCGGGAACGTAAGACCTCCATCCGTAGACAGGGATATCTTAACGTTGGCAACGCTGACCGGGGCTACGTTGGTATTGGATACGTTCCACGTTACGGTTTGAGTAGAACCGCCCGGATAGCTTTCTCCGCCATTGGGTGATGTAACCGTGAAAGGTGTAGAGTTGATAGCATTTACGGTGAACACAGTAGCATTCTGACAACCATCGCCACCGGAAACCACACCACCACCTGCGGCACGGTTATCACGCACGGTCACGCGGAATTTCATGGTGCGTTCTACCTGGGGCAATATTTCACCGCGCAGACCGTCCATTGCGGAAGGGGCTGCATTGTTGGGATAGTTGGCAGCAATTACACGCGGATCAGGGAAGGTGCGTGAACCGGTTGTTTTGGAAACACGTGTACGGAACAAAGGCCGGTTGTTAGTGCTGGCGGCCGCAGTCCAGGATGGACCGGCAGGACCAACGTCCCATCCTTCCCAGTTATATGTAAGTGCGTCACCGTTTGCATCCGTAGCGGTCGCTGTAAGAGTAAAGGGGGTGTTAACCGGAATGCTGAGGTTGTTGGCAGACATGGACGTGATCACGGGCAATGTATTACCCGTTGGTGTAGCAACACCGCAGGACGAACCAGCGCCACTTGTGAGGAAGTTGCTGATTTGGTCGAAGCTGATAGCATGGAAAATGGGATCACTGTTAGGCTGAATATTTTCTGAAGCAGCACAGATACCGGCATAAGCCATGATAGTGGTGCCACCACCTACTTCATAAGAACCGCCAGGGCTGGCACACTGACTGGAGTTGTAGCTGTGACCTGCTCCGAACTGGTGTCCTATTTCGTGTGCAACGTAGTCGATATCGAAGCCATCGCCAATAAGGCTTGGGCTACCGGTTGCACCGCTGGCTTTTCTGGTTGATACGCAAACACTCCCAACAGACGCCAGACCATTATCATCGGAGGTAAACAGGTGACCAATGTCATAGTTATTTACACCGATCGTCGCGTTCAGGTTGTTCTGGTTATTGGTCAGTTCTGCCGAACTGATTACGTTGTTGTAGGGATCGGGGTTGGCCAGGTACTCGATCTGATCGTTGTTGGCGATCAATACCATGCGCACGGCCAGTTCGGTTTCATACACACCGTTCACACGGTTGGCAGAAGTAACGATGGCCGCATGGGTAGGGCCGGCCAGACCGCCACCTACTGCCGCCGCATACTCTGCAGTACAGGCAATGGCCAGCCGGTAGGTTTTCAGTTCTGTACCACGACAGGGACCGGCCATCACGCGGTTGGCGGTGTTTTCCGGAACCGGGATGTCCTCAGTGCCGCATTTGAACGAACGCCCGCGCAGATTGTCGCGCTGGTAATAAGTAATAACATTATCCGTTTCTCCTTTTGCGTAAGGATCGATATAGATCCGGCCATTGGGAGAAAGAATCTGTGCCCGGAAGCCGAAGTAAGGGCTGTAATCAAAACGGATCGTTGCAGCAGGATCATCGATACCCTGACCGGCGAAGGTTTTGATCTCGGGAAACTTGGCAGCCAGTCCGGGTGCCTGGATACTGCTCTCCCATACATGGAAACGGGCATTGGAACCGTCGGGCATGGGCAGGGTGATCACTGGAGCCGCCGCGCGGTTGGCATTGACTGATTTTTCTTCCGGAAGGGACCAGAGGAAATTGCGCATTGCAAAAATATCTACCGATACCGCTTCGTATTTAGAAGGGATGATGGCGCGTACGCCTTTACTCTTGGAAAGTGTGGCCGGATCGGCCTTTCTGAAGAAGTTGTTTTGTGCGTTGACACCGGTGATGCTTGCACACAGTATGGCACATAAAAAAAGTGTGTAAATTTTTCTCATAAGCGATTAATTTCTTGGCATTAGCTAAGGGATAAATGTATCACTAATCCGGAAAGTCGCCAACGAAATTTATCCCCGGGCGGGGATAAAACGAAGGAACCCCGCCATACATGCGGGGTTCCTCTAATATGTAACCGGCTGCGCCGGTGTTCCTGGCTGAATTAATAACCCATGCCACCCATGTCAGGTGCACCGTGTGCATGCGGAGCTTCTTCTTTCTTGGGTTTGTCGGCTACCACACATTCTGTGGTCAGCAACATACCCGCGATAGAAGCGGCATTTTCCAGGGCCACGCGGCTAACTTTTGTAGGGTCGATTACACCTGCCTTAAACAGGTTTTCGTAGGTTTCAGTGCGGGCGTTGAAGCCAAAGTCGCCTTTGCCTTCTTTGATTTTCTGCACCACGATAGAACCGTCGATACCTGCGTTGGCAGTGAGGGTGCGGATAGGCTCCTCCAGTGCACGGCGTACGATAGCCATACCTGTCTGCTCGTCAGCGATCTGGCCTTTTACTTTGGCTTCCAGGCTTTCGATTGCGCGGATATAGGCTACGCCACCACCCGGTACAATACCTTCTTCCACAGCAGCGCGGGTAGCGTGCAGGGCGTCGTCAACGCGGTCTTTTTTCTCTTTCATTTCCACTTCAGTGGCAGCACCTACATACAGTACAGCTACACCACCGGCCAGTTTAGCCAGGCGTTCCTGCAGCTTTTCTTTATCGTAGTCGGAAGTAGTGTTCTCAATTTGCGCTTTGATCTGGTTAACGCGGGCAACGATGTCTGCTTTTTTGCCTTTGCCACCAACGATAGTTGTATTGTCTTTGTCGATGGTTACAGAAGCAGCCTGACCCAGAGAGGTCAGATCAGCGCCTTCCAGTTTGTGACCCAGCTCTTCGCTGATAACGGTACCTGAAGTGAGGATCGCGATGTCAGTGAGCATTTCCTTGCGGCGGTCGCCAAAGCCGGGGGCTTTAACAGCAGCCACTTTAATGGTGCCACGCAGTTTGTTTACCACGAGTGTAGCCAGCGCTTCGCCTTCCAGATCTTCAGCGATGATCAGGAGCGGACGGCCGCTTTGAGCCACTTTCTCCAGGATATGCAGAATATCCTTCATGGTGGAGATTTTCTTGTCGTAGATCAGGATGTAAGGGTTCTGCAGTTCAGCTTCCATTTTTTCGCTGTTGGTAACGAAATAAGGGGAAATGTAACCGCGGTCGAATTGCATACCTTCTACTACGTCTACAGTAGTATCGGTGCCTTTCGCTTCTTCAACAGTGATCACACCTTCTTTGCCCACTTTAGCGAACGCTTCAGCGATCAGCTTGCCGATCGTTTCGTCGTTGTTGGCAGAGATGGTAGCAACCTGCTGGATTTTTTTGCTGTCACTTCCAACAGTCTGGCTTTGACCTTTCAGGTTTTCAACGATCAATGAAACGGCTTTGTCGATACCTCTTTTCAGGTCCATCGGGTTAGCACCGGCGGCAACCATTTTCAGGCCTTCGGCGATGATGGACTGAGCCAGTACGGTAGCAGTAGTAGTACCATCACCTGCGATGTCAGCAGTTTTGGATGCTACTTCTTTTACCATCTGGGCACCCATGTTCTCGATGGGATCTTCCAATTCAATTTCTTTTGCTACGGTAACACCATCTTTGGTAACAGCAGGTGCACCGAATTTTTTCTCGATTACCACGTTGCGGCCTTTAGGACCGAGGGTAACTTTTACGGCGTTGGCAAGTATGTCAACACCTTTTTTCATTTTATTTCTTGCTTCAATGTCGAAGAAGATTTGCTTTGCCATATACTTAATTTGAAAATTTGATCCCGAAGTTTCGGGATTTGAAGATTAGACAATTATATCAGTCGCAACATTCTTTTAAATGTGCTTGAATTATACGATAGCCAGGATATCCGACTCGCGCATGATCAGGTATTCTTCACCGTCGATCTGGATCTCAGTACCTGCATATTTGCCATACAATACAGTATCGCCGGATTTAACGGTCACAGGCTCGTCTTTTTTACCAGGACCTGCTGCTATCACAGTACCACGCTGGGGTTTTTCTTTAGCAGTATCGGGGATGATGATGCCACCTGAAGTCTTTTCCTCAGCAGCGGCGGCTTTTACAATTACCCTGTCGTGAAGCGGGGTAACATTGACTTTTTTAGCCATAGTTGTATTGATTTTTGAATTTTTAATGACAATACCCGCCATTTTTGCGGGACGGCAAAGGTAGTCTAATTGTATGCCAGTTGATTTTTAACGGTCATTTTTTCATTTTTGGCAGAAACCGGCAGCCCGGTGGCAAAATTTACCGGACAATTTTTCACGTACTATGACGGGATTACGGTAATTTTCCTCCAAATTCTGCTACTATTAATAACCCTGTATGAGACAACGCTACACACCCGGGCTACTGGCCCTTCTTTTCTCGTTTTTATTCACCCTGCCGCTCTACTCCCAGTCACTATGGCAGGAAGAATCCGTCACCAACCAGCGCCAGGCTGTGGGTACGAACCGGGGGACATTACCCGATAAATTCCGGTTGCTGCGTTTAAATACCAGCCTGCTTCAGGGCAGCCAGCAGGCCGCCGAAGCCGGTCGCGGCGCCAAAGGCCCGATCATGAGCTTTCCCCTGCCAGACGGCTCACAGATTGCTGCCGAACTGGTAGAATCTTCCATCCTTGTACCTTCGCTGCAGGCGCGTATTCCCGACGTAAAGACTTATCAACTTATTGACCCCGCTACCGGCAGCAGCCTGGGCCGTATCACCATAGCCGGCAACGGCATCACCGGTATTCTGTTTACAAAAGACCAAACCGTTTATTTCAACCCGGTTGACGAGGAAAACAACCGTCTGCACGCCGTTTACTATACCAGGGACGTGGTACCACCGGTTCCGCTTGCCTGTGGCGTAAATGACGAGCCGCAACACGATGAGGCAACCTCGGGCGCCCGCGTGAATGCCGGCGATTGTCAATTGCGTACCTATCGCCTGGCTGTGGCCGCCACCGGAGAATATACCGCCTGGGCAGGATCGGTGAGCAATGCGCTTACTTATATTACCACCACGGTTAACACGGTCAATGCCATTTATGAAAGAGATGCCACCATCCGGTTTAACCTGGTGGATATTACTCCTGTCATTTTTACCGATGCCACATCGGATCCTTATACTACCACCACACTTAATTCCGGCGTATTAGATGCTAATAATGCTGCGCTCAACAGTGTATACACGGTAAACGGCTATGATCTCGGTATCGTTTTCCATAACGGATGGAACGGCGGTCTTGCGCAATTGAACGCCGTTTGCAATACCGGCAAAGGTCGCGGCGGCGCGGGCCTGAGCTTTGGCTTCGGTGCCAACCCTGTACAGGGTCCGCAAGGTCCCGCATTCGATGGAACCGTTGCCCACGAACTGGCGCACGAGTTCAGCGCCACACACAGCTTTTCTGCTACCAACGGATCATGCGGCAGCAACGTTTCAGCCGGTACCTCATGGGAACCCGGTGGAGGTTCTACGCTCATGGCTTATGCAGGCGTTTGTACCAACAACTCCTACCAACAAGGATCCGATCTCTATTTCCATGTTGGCAACGTACAGCAGATAGCAACCTATGCAACGACAGGCACCGGCAATAGCTGCGCGGTACGCACAGTATTGCAGAATGTAGCCCCGGTGGTAACCGTGGCCGCTTCTTCTTACACCATTCCCCCAAGTACACCGTTTGTACTTACCTGTCAGACATCGGATGCCAACGGCAACAACCTGAGCTATACCTGGGAACAAATGGACGTTGGCACTTCATCTGCGGCACCTTCTGCATTTTCAACAACGGGTGCTAACTTCCGTTCATTCCCTCCCAACAGTTCTCCTACCCGCTATCTTCCCAATATCGCGAGTGTGATTGCCGGTTTTACACCAACTTATGAAGTGCTTTCCAGTGTGGACCGCACCCTTAACTTCCGTGTGAATGTACGCGACAATGCATCCGGAGGCGGTTGTAACTCGCAAGCCGATATTGCAGTAAATGTTAACACGACCAGTGGTGCTTTCGTCGTTACATCACAGAATACACCCACCACCTACGTAGCCAATGGTACCAACACCATGACCATCACCTGGACAAACGGCATTACCGCTTCGGCGCCATTCAACAGTCCCAACGTCCGTGTTCTTTTCTCACCCGATGGTGGCAATAATTTCAGTTATGTGCTGGCCGCTTCGGTTCCCAATAACGGCTCAACCACGGTAGTCGTTCCCAATATTCCCACCACATCAGGTCGCATCATGGTGCGCTCTGCGGAGAATATTTTCTATAACATCAATACCGCCAATATTACGATTACCTCCGCCTGCGGGGCTGAAGGCGCGACGCTTACTCCGGCCGCAACAGTGAGTGCAGGACCGGGTAATGCGGCACTCAACCTGTCGATCGCGCCGAACTACGGCGATCCGATCATGCCTATTTCCGGTACACTCACTACGAGTGATCTCAACAGTACGACTGCGGTGAATAATTCCGTTACCGGCGGCTGTACCAATTACAACGGCAACCAGATGCGCTACGACATTTATAATTTCCAGGTACCAGTCAGCGGCGCATACGGATTCCAGAAAAATACCGGCACATTCATGATGAATGTTTACAGCGGTGACTTCAACCCCGGTGCTCCCTGCGGAAACCTTGTCGCGTCCAACGGTACCTTTAATGGTTCCAATGTTAATATCAGTAACACGATCTCTGCCAACCTGCTTGCAGGTGTTCGGTACTCCCTCGTGATCGGTACGTTCTCTTCAACGCAACCTACCCTGCCACTGAACTATACCATTTCATTGGTATCTGCACCTGCAGGCGGTGATGTGGTATCCGGCTACCTCCAGCCAGGTCTTGAGTACAATTACCGCTACGTAGTGGTTAACAACGCTACGGGTAACATCGTGGCTATTCTCACCACACCGAACCTGACCAATGCGGGTACGTTCCCTTCCGGTACTTATACCGTATACGGGTTCTCCTATCTTGCCACCGATTTCAACACCGCAACACTCAATGCTTATGTAGGCGGTCCGCTGTCTGCATTGACCAACGATCTGCAAAACAATCCGGCTACACGTTGCGGAAACCTCAGCAAGAATGCAGTATCGGTAAATGTCTTCGTGCCATTGCCGGTGCAACTGCTGCCGCTGACGGCTGTATGGGAATCTGCCAATGCTGTAAAATTGTATTGGTCTACTGCAACAGAATCCAACAGCAGTCATTTCGAGATCGAACGTTCCGCTGATGGTATCAGCTTTACCACCCTGCACACCGTACCTGCAGCGTTTGTAAGCAATGCACGGATCAATTATACATCTACCGACGTCAGTCCGCTGGCCACAACAGCTTATTACCGGATCAAAGCAGTAGATATCGATGGCAAATTCAGTTATACCAATGTTGCCACTGTAACACCGCAGCAAAGCGGCAGACTGCGCTGGTCTGTATACCCCAACCCGGCCAGGGAACAGGGAACGCTGGAAATCGTGGCCGATAAAACGGGCCAGGGCGACCTGATCCTGGTCAATGGCGCAGGTGCCGTGGTACGCCGCACCGCACTGCGCTGGCAGCGGGGTGTGAATGTGGAAAATATCAGCCTCAAAGGACTCGCAGCAGGTGTATACTATGTACAACTGCGCGATGGAAGTGAAGTACTTACACTTAAGATCACCAAATTATAATATAGAAGAAAGTAAACCAGGCAGGTAACACCTGCGTAAACCCAAACCAACCTTCGATTTAAAGGGTATCTGAAAAGATACCCTTTATTATTGCGCGACCCTTCGGTAAACGGCTCGTTTGCCCTATATTTGCGGCTTCAAAAGTTCTTACATGATCAGTAGAAGAAACATACGGGTAAAAGTGATGCAATCACTCTATACTGTATCGACCCTGGAGACCGAAGCGAAACCCGGCGAGCCCCGGAAAATCTTACAACAACATTTTGATCAGACCCGTTCCCTGTTTGTTTACCTGATCTGGTTCCTGACAGAAGTAGCCCGCTACGCGGAAAAAGATGCTCATCAGCGTGCAAGCAAACATTTGCCCTCGGCTGAAGACCTCAATGTCAACACCAAACTGGCGGGCAACGAACTGCTCTGGAAGATCCTCGAAGATCCGCAGTTCATTGCACAGGTGGGCAAAGACAAACCCGTACAACGCACAGACCTTGAACTGATCCGCAAAGTATACCTGCAACTCAAAGACACTCCTGAATACCGCGCGTATATCGCAGATGCCACACGTGAGAAAGGCGACGAGCGAAAAATTCTTGAATTTATTTTCAATGATCTCCTGCTCGGTTCGGAAAACTTCACCAGCCATATCGAAGAACTCTTTTCCAATTGGGATGATGACGGGGAAATGGTGATCCAATTGCTCGTTGGTTATCTTCAGAAACCCGGTCAGTTGCTGTTCAACCAGATGCTGAGCCCCGATAAGGAACAGTTTGCCAAGAGCCTGTTGCAGACCGTGATCGATAAAAGAGAATATCTGCAGGAACTCATCGTTCCCAAACTCAAAAACTGGGATCCCGAACGGATCGCCCTGCTCGACATGATCCTGATGGAAATGGGCGTGAGCGAATTTCTCTACTTCGAGACTATTCCTCCGAAAGTGACGATCAACGAATACATCGATCTGGCAAAAGAATACAGCACACAACAAAGCGGACAATTTGTGAATGGCATCCTGGATAATATTCACAAAGACCTGGTGGCACAGGGAAAAATGCGGAAGGTTGACCACCGCAAGATATCCTGACCTATTTCCGCGATACCCCTAACTTTGCAACGCACAATTGAAAAAGGAATATGAAGAAATTACTACTGGCGGGATTTGCCGCTACCCTTTTGATCGCTTGCGGCGAAACCGATAAGAAAACCTCCCTGGAGCAAAAAGAACAGATGCTGAAAGACAGCGCCAACTTTACCTCCATTCAATGGCTTGACTCTACATTTGTAGATATGGGCAAGGTGAAACAGGGACAAGTGGTGGAAGTAGCCTTCCGTTTCCGCAACAGCGGTACCAAAAACCTGGTGATCGAATCGGTAACACCCGGTTGTGGCTGCACGGTAGCCGATACACCGAAGGAACCATTTGCTCCGGGCCAGGAAGGTGTGATCAAAGCCAACTTCGACAGCAAGAACCAGACAGTCGGCCCTCACCGCAAACATGTAACGGTAAAAGCCAACACATTGCCGGAGAACTCACAAGACCTGGACTTCCAGGTAGAAGTAACTGAATAAATCGTTTTAACGCTAAAACACAATAAAGAATGAACATTTTCTTTTTGCAAGCCAAACCCTCTGGTCCCCTGGGTGGTAACGAGATGCTTGTCGTAATGGGACTTATGATCGTTGTTTTCTGGTTGTTTTTTATCCGCCCGCAAGCCAAGCGTGCAAAGAACCAGAAGAAATTCATTTCCGACCTGCAGAAAGGTGACCGTATCGTTACCATCGCAGGTATTCACGGTACGATTGCAAAAGTAAATGAAGACACCACGCTGAATATCGAAACCAGCCCCGGTTCTTACATCCGCATCGAAAAATCTGCTATCAGCATGGACTGGACTGCTCAGGTGAACAAAGCTGCAGGCACTGCTCCCGCTGATAAAAAATAATCATATTTTCCGCATTGAAAATCCGAAATTCGCTCCGGCAGATTTCGGATTTTTTGTGCTTTTGTGAATTGTCAATAGTGAATGGTGAATGATTAAGCTTACTTATAACTCAATACTTAATACTTACTACTTATAACGTGCTACGTGTAGGACTCACAGGCGGCATTGGCAGCGGCAAAACAACCGTTGCCCACATTTTTGAAGTGCTGGGCATTCCCGTGTATTACTCCGACGATGCGGCAAAACAATTGATGAACACCGATCCGGAAATTCGCCGGCTACTCACCGAAGAATTCGGGAACGATGTTTATACAGCGCAAGGGCTGCTCAACCGGGCACATCTGGCATCGCTGGTATTTCCTGACCCGCAGAAACTGGCGCGCCTCAATGCCATCACCCATCCCGTAACCATCGCCGACAGCGACAAATGGATGCATCGCCAATCTACTCCCTACGCTATCAAAGAAGCAGCGCTACTCGTGGAAGCAGGCGCCGATCAATACCTCGACTTCCTCATCGGTGTTACCGCACCTGAAAATGTACGTATTGAAAGAGTGATGAAAAGAGACGGTGTATCAGCCGAACAGGTGCGCCACCGCATGCAACGGCAGATGCCGGAGGAAGAAAAAATGAAACGCTGCCATGCCGTGTTGCACAATGATGAACAAACATTACTCATTCCGCAAGTGTTGCAATTGCACCAGCAACTCCTGGAAAAAGCAACGGCTATCGCATCACCCTGAAAAAAAAAACGTCCTCCGTTAAGGAAGACGTTTGAAATAATTTCAACACCATTATTTTATTTCAGGTTGGCCAGCGCTTTCTTGATGCGCGCCCAGGCTTCTTCAATTTTCTCCAGGCTGTTGGCAAAAGAGAAACGTACACACTCGGGGTCACCGAATGCTTCTCCCATTACCGATGATACGTGTGCCGTATTCAACAGGTACATACAGAAATCACCGGATGTATGAATCGTTGTGTTGCCGTCTGATTTTCCATAATAGGAACTTACATCCGGGAAAATATAGAAAGCGCCATCAGGCTCGGGACATTCGATACCCGGCACTTCTTTTACCAGCTCCAATACTCTTTTTTTGCGGCGTGTGAACTCCTCCACCATTTCCATCGTTGGCTTGAGATCGGTTGTCAGGGCCGTTACCGCAGCTTTCTGTGTGATAGAGTTGGTACCGCTTGTAAATTGTCCCTGGATCTTTTCACATGCTTTGGCGATCTCTACGCTCGATGCTGTATAGCCGAGGCGCCAGCCTGTCATGGCAAACCCTTTACTCAAGCCATTCACGATTACTACGCGGTCTTTGATGTCTTCAAATTGCGCGATGCTTTCATGTGCGCCTACAAAGTTGATGTATTCGTATATCTCATCGGAGATGATGGTGATGTTGGGGTATTTGCGGAACACATTCACCAGCCCTTCCAGTTCTGCGCGTGTATAAACGGCGCCGCTGGGGTTACAGGGTGAAGAAAACAGGAATACGTTGGTATGCGGCGTGATCGATGCTTCGAGTTGTGCAGGTGTGATCTTGAAACCTTCCTTTGCAGAAGTTTTGATTTCCACCACACGACCACGCGCGATCTTCACGAGTTCGCTGTACGTAACCCAGTAAGGAGTGGGAATGATCACTTCATCATTTTCATCTACCAGCGACAGGATCACATTGGCCAGGCTTTGTTTCGCGCCTGTTGATACCACAATGTTTTCCGGTTTATAGTCAAGATTGTTATCGCGTTTAAGCTTGGTACAGATGGCTTCGCGAAGATCGAGAAAACCAGGCACCGGCGTGTAATGGCTCCAGTTGTCCTGGATGGCTTTTACAGCAGCATCTTTGATGTGCTGCGGTGTATCAAAGTCAGGTTCACCCAGGCTCAGATCAATAACATCGATACCCTGGGCTCTCAGTTCGCGGCCGAGTTTGGCCATTTTCAAAGTTTCCGGCTCATTGAAGCGCTGCAAAAGAGAAGATAACTGCATGATGGAGATAGGTTGAAAATTTTAAGGGGTTATGAATGAGCAAGCGGTTACAAATGTAACGATTTGCACAACGTGTTGCGGCGATGTGGTGTCGTTTCTTGAATACTTTTTACGATTCGTAACTAACGTTTGAATGCTTTATTCATCAACGTTTCAACAGCTCATGCGCTACATCATCGTTTATGCTTGCGTTGTTTTTCATACGCATAAATGAGTTTGCCCAACTCACGGAAAAACGGATAGCCCACCGTTTTGTAGTCGTATTTATTGTCGTTGAGAATGCCGTCGCTGTTGCAGTATATAATGCCGCTCAGCATGAACTCCACGCCTGTTTCTTCCTCTTTGATATAAGCGATATCGAGCAGATAGCCGTAGGCTCCTCCGGTTTTGTTGAACACGCGTACGCCGGGAAAGGGGTTGCCTTCGGTGCCATATAACCAGTTCTTCACATAGGTATCTGTATAAACACTGTTGTTGTAGGACGGGTAACCTGCCTGACGCGGCGCCATGGACATATAAGTACGCAGAAATTTATAATCCTCCTGCCGCAGGTTGAAACGTTGCTTCGCAGGCACATCTTCAGGGAACATAATACTCCGCATGATGTCGTGCAACTCCGGAAGTGTAATCCTGTTTTTCGCGCCGAAATCAAATGGTGATGAAACAAGTTTTCCGTTGCTGATAAAACCATTTCCCCGATAAATGGAAGGACCGGCCCGCCAGTGTGCCGCATAACGTGCGGGTTGCTGGTATAACAACCTTCCGCCGGTATCGGCGAAGGCAACGGGATTGGTGTAATCCTGCCGTATGGAAGATACAAGACGATGCAGTATACGGGCATAAGAATAACCTCTCGCATGCAGTTGCGCATTGATATAATCCGGTCCTAAAAATTCATACAAGCGATTATAAGCATCGTTGTCGCTCACCAGTAATATCTTCCGGATATAATGCGCAACAGTTGGTCTTCCGTCGGGGGTGGAAGGGTCGTTGTAAACGGCGGTCTGTCCTTCGCCGGCGGCTTCGGTGATCATAGCCGTTTCAGGATCGATGTTGAGTTCGTGCAGGCGTTGCAAAGCAAGCGCGGCTATGGGAAGTTTTACGGTTGATGCGGGATAGAAATAACGGTCTTCGCGCACATGAAAAAAATGATTGGTGAAATGTGCCGCACCTTTTTCACCGCGGTCGATCTGTGTATAGATCACCTGCACGTCGAGTGTATCGGCCCGTTGAAGCAGGGAGTCGAACAGTTGTGGATGCGCTGCCATGATGTTGTGCAGAAACGTATCGGTGGCAGGAATCTTTGATGTTTCCGTGTAAGGTGCAGATTGACCGGTAGGTTTTGGTGCGGAACAGGCATAAAAGAGCAGGACAATTCCGCAAACTGGCAGCAGGTATTTCATTTGGGGAAAATAATGAGAAACAACCGGGTTGAAAAACGAAAACGGCGCAATAGCCTGCGTGGCGCTGGACAACCGATTTAATTTACTAATAATCAATAAATTAAATAGATAATAACACCCATTCTAACTTATATGGTAAAACATTATCTTTGCACCTCTTTAAAAATTCCGACAAGTCTTGCCCGGATGCGACTGCAAAAAGGAAAGGCCACTAAAACGTAAACTGTAACAACGTATGCAACTGAAAGGTTTGGTTCGATTTTTTACGATCCTGCTTATTATTTACTCGCTTTACCAGCTTTCCTTTACCTGGGTAGTGCGTAATCATGAGGATAAACTGGCAGCGCAGGCGAAGAGAGAAATTGGCGCACAGTATCCGGCACCCGAAGTAAAATTCCCCAATAACACCGACTCCCAGGTAGTATACCGGGAACAACTGGACAAACTCATTGAAGCCAGAATCACCCGCCTGGAAGACAGCACCAAAAATGTGACCGTTACCTACGGTATCACCGGTGCTATCAGCTACCAGAAGGCTAAAGAACAGGAACTGAGTCTCGGTCTCGACCTGAAAGGTGGTATGAACGTTACGCTGGAAGTGGAAATGAACGGTCTGCTGAAAGGTTTGTCCAACAATCCCCGCGATCCTAACTTTCTGAAAGCACTGGAAAACGCAGATAAACTCCGCGCTAACAGTGATGCCAACTTCGTACGTCTGTTTGCGCAGGAATACAAGAAACTGGTTCCCGGTGGCCGTCTCGCTTCCATCTTTGCATCTGCTAACAAAGGACTGATCCAGGTTGACTATTCTGACAGCCGTGTAATCAGCATCCTCGAAGAGCAGGCCAAAGAAGCGTTCGAAAGTACCTTCAAGGTTCTCACCAACCGTATCGACCAGTTTGGTGTAGCACAGCCGAATATCAGCCCTGACCCATCCAAAGGGATTATCACCGTAGAACTCCCGGGTGTAAAGGATAAAGAGCGCGTACGCCGTTTCCTCCAGGCTTCTGCCAACCTGCAGTTCTGGAAGACCTACAAACTCAGCGAACTGGCTCCCGCTATTCAGCAGGCAGATGCCGCTTTCGATGCTTTCATGAAAGGCCAGGCTCCTGCTCCCGATACCGCCGTTACAACTGCTACGCCGGACACCACCGGACAAGCGGCTGTTAAACCTGACACGGCGGTCAAGAAAGACACCAATATTTTCGCTGACCTCGGTAATGATACCGGCAGCAAAGGTCAACAGCAAACCGCCGGCGCTGAAAACAACAAGCGGTCACTGCAGGAGTTCATCATGTTCAACCAGGAAGACGGTGGCATTCTCGGTTATGTAAGCGATACCGTGGCTGTACGTTCCTACCTGACTTCTGAAGCTCTCCGCAGATATTTCCCCCGCGATGCCGTATTTGCTTTCGGTACTGAAATCAAAAGCGGTAAAAACGCCGGACCTCTTGCAGGCAAATTCCCACTCTACGCCCTGAAAACCTATGGCAGCGAAAAAGCGCCGGTAGAAGGTGACGCGATCAAGGACGCCAAGCAAGACTTCGAACAACAAGGCGGCAGCCGTCCTATCGTTTCTATGGAAATGAATGACGCAGGCGCCAAGAAGTGGAGCGTACTGACTGGTGAAAGTGCAAAAGGACAAATTCCTATCGCTATCGTAATGGACGGCATCGTTTACTCTGCCCCCATCGCCAGCGGCGAATTATATGGTAACTCACAGATCACCGGTAACTTCTCCGTACAGGAGGCAAAAGACCTGGCCAACATCCTGCGTTCCGGTAAACTCGTGGCTCCCGCCAAGATCGTACAGGAACAAACTGTAGGCCCCACCCTCGGTGAAGAAGCCGTTAGAGGCGGTCTGATGTCGTTCGGTATCTCCTTCCTCGTGATCTTCGTACTCATGCTGGTGTACTATAACACCGCCGGCTGGGTAGCCAATATCGCGCTTATCCTTAACCTGCTGTTCACCGTAGGTGTACTGGCCGGTCTGGGTGCCACACTGACCGCTCCCGGTATCGCCGGTCTGGTACTGACCATTGGTATGGCCGTGGATACAAACGTAATCATCTACGAACGTATCAAGGAAGAACTGAACCGCGGTAAAGGTTATATCCCCGCGATCAACGAAGGTTACAAGCGTTCACTGCCGCCGGTACTCGACGGTCACGTAACCACTTTGCTCACAGCGGTGATCCTGTTCTACTTCGGTCTTGGTCCGGTAAAAGGTTTCGCTACAACACAGATTCTCGGTCTGTTGCTGTCTCTTTTCTGCGGTATACTCGTGAGCCGCTGGGTAACCGACTGGTTTACCAACCGCAACAAGCACCTCGAATATTTCACCGGTGTAAGCCGCCGTATCTTCAAGCATGCCGCTTATAAATTCATTGAATTCCGTAAGACTGCCTACATCATCTCCTTCGTGGTGCTGGGTCTGGGTATCGCTTCGTTCTTCAACGGATTCGATTACGGTGTGGAGTTCGATGGTGGCCGCAGCTACAAAATCGGATTCGATAAAAAAGTAAACGTTGAACAGGTTCGTGACGAACTGAAAGAAGTTTTCGAAGGTGAAAACCCGGTGATCAAAACTGTAGGTGACGACAAAACGCTCGACATCACCACAGCTTACCTGATCAAAGAACCGCGTGCCGATTATGCCGACTCAGTAGTAGAACACAGACTCTACGAAGGTCTGAAGAAGCATTATGACAAAACACCTACATACGAGCAATTCGATGCAAACTATAAACTCGGTTTCAAGAAAGTACTGCCGACAATCTCCGACGACCTGAAGAGAGGCGCTGTAAAAGCAACCCTCTTCGCCATCTTCGTGATCTTCCTGTACATCTTCATCCGTTTCCGCGACTGGAGATTCTCACTCGGAACCATCGTCGCGCTGCTGCACGACGTACTCGTAACGCTGATCGTGTTCTCCTTTGCCCGTGAGATCGTGCCATTCCCGCTGGAGATCGACCAGCACTTCATTGCGGCGATCCTGACGGTGATCGGCTTCTCGATGAACGATACGGTAATCGTATTCGACCGTATCCGTGAAGACCGCAAGCTGCATCCGAACATGGAGCTGAAGCAGGTGATCAACACGGCGATCAACGAAACCCTGAGCCGTACGATCATGACATCACTTACGGTGTTCCTGACCATCCTCATCCTGTTCATATTTGGTGGTGAGGTAACCAAAGGTTTCGCATTTGCAATGCTGATCGGTGTAATAACCGGTATCTACTCTTCTATCTTCGTAGCCGCTCCGATCCTGGTGGATCTGGGTGCCGGTAAAAGGAAGAAGAAAGAAGCCGCAGAGAAAAACAAAACGGTTTAAAAAAGCCTGATATAATAAAAAGCCCCGCCAGCGCGGGGCTTTTTTAATGTGAAAATGTGTCCGGGCTTCGCCCGGGGATGTGTAAATGTGGAAATGAAACGAATTGTTGGCACCCTGTTCGCTTTTGTGAAAACCGCTGTTACCAATAATTTAAAAACTCCCCCCTACACCTCACACCTTACTCCTTACACCTGCTACCCGTACATTTTCACATGGCCCCCGGTAGAGCCGGGGCACATTTACACATTTTCACATTGCGCCGACGGCGCTCTTTTTGCCCTAAATCCGTTATATTTGAACAAACCAGCTCCTTCGGTGTTGGTGATGTGCCGACCGGTATCTTTTGCAGGGCACGCCCTGCCTGGTCATACTCTATATCCGGTCTGTCTACGGCGGACCGGCGATTTTACGGAAAACACAGACTGGAACAGAATTATTAGCTTGAAACGCCGCTTGCATGCATCATCTACCACATTTGATCACCGATTTGGCATTGATACTTGGCGCCGCCGCGCTGATGACCCTTCTATTTAAATGGCTGAAACAGCCACTTGTACTGGGTTATATCATTGCCGGCATCCTTATCAGCTCCCACTTTTCCTGGTTCCCCAACATCCAGGAAAAAGAGAACGTGGAAGTATGGGCCGAAATCGGTATCGTTTTTCTTCTCTTTAGCCTGGGTCTTGAATTCAGCTTCCGCAAACTGGCAACCGTCGGCGGTTCGGCCTCCGTTTCCGCTTTTGTGGAAGCCGCGGGTATGTCCGCCCTCGGATACGGCATTGGTAAACTATTAGGCTGGTCCACGATGGACAGCATCTATCTCGGCGCAGCGCTTGCTGTTTCTTCCACCACCATCATCATCAAAGCGGTGGAAGAACTCGGATTAAAGAAAAAGAAATTCGCTACCCTTGTATTCGGCATTCTCATCGTGGAAGACCTGATTACTATTGCCATCCTCGTATTGCTCACTACGATTTCTGTTAGCCAGCAGTTCATGGGGACAGAAATGATCCTTTCCATTTTAAAACTGATTTTCTTCCTCATACTCTGGTTCATCACGGGCATCTTCTTCATCCCTTCCATTCTGAAGAAGGCAAAGCATCTGATGAATGACGAAACGCTGCTCGTGGTGTCCATTGCCATGTGCCTGATGATGGTATTCCTGGCCGCACAGGCAGGGTTCTCCTATGCATTGGGGGCCTTCATCATGGGTTCCCTGCTCGCCGAAACGACCAAGGCTGAACGTATCGAACATTTGGTAAAACCGGTAAAGGACCTGTTTGGCGCCATCTTCTTTGTATCCGTCGGTATGCTCATCGATCTGAAAATGATGGGGGAATTTGCGATACCGATCATTGTAATTACCATCGCCTGTATTGTTGGTAAAGTGATCACCACCGGGTTGGGAGCTTATTTGTCCGGCAACTCACTGAAAGTATCGATGCAGACAGGTATGAGCCTCGCGCAGATCGGTGAATTCTCTTTCATCATCGCCGCGTTGGGCACCAGCCTCAAAGCCACCAGCGATTCGCTGTACCCTATTATTGTTGCAGTATCGGGCGTTACCACCTTCACCACGCCTTACCTGATCCGCGCCAGCACGCCTTTTTACGAATGGATAGACAAACGTCTCCCCGAGAAATGGCGCAAATCGCTGAACCGTTATAGTTCGGAAGCTACCACCATTACGGCCACCAGCGATTTCCAGCAGGTATTAAAATCATTCATGATGAACGTGATCATCTTTTCGGTGATCATCGGCGCCATCGTGTACCTGTCATCTACTTATGTATTGCCATGGGTGGCTACCCATACCGAGTATGCCTTTGGTGGCATAACCGCCGCAGTGATCACACTGGCCATCATGGCTCCGTTTATCTGGGCATTGGTGGTAAGAAATGAACGGAATGAATCGTTCGTGATCATTTACGCGCAGCAACGTTACAGAGGCCCTATTCTGCTGATGCGCGCCATCAAGCTGGTGCTGGCCTTGTTCTCCATCATTTTCCTGCTGAACCGTTTCTTTTCGATCAATATTGCCTTGTACAGTGCTGTAATCATGATCATCTTCTTTGTGGTGTTCCGCAAAAAGATACAGGCGCTGTATGACCGCATCGAAAACCGTTTTATCCGGAACCTCAACGACCGCGATCTGCAGGAGGAAATACGGCTGGTAGAACAACAGGCCAGCCGCCGCAATGTAGATCTCGCGCCGTGGGATGCGCACATGACCACCTTCGATGTAGAACCCGAAGTAAGCCCGTCGATCATCGGTAAAACCCTGGAAGAATTACAATGGCGCGAATACATCGGTGTAAACATTGCCATGATCCGGCGTGGGCAGATTACAATCGCCACCCCTCAAAAGCATGACCGCATTTTTCCCTGCGACAAATTGTACATCATCTGTACCGATGCGCAGGAGAAAAAAATGAATGCCATTCTTCGCCCTGATAAAAAGCTGATGGAAAGTCAGAAAGATACCGAAGTGGAACTGGATAAATTCACCATCGAACACGACTCACCTTTCCTTAACCTGTCTGTCCGCGATTCGGGTATCCGCGGTACAGCCAACGGCCTGGTAGTAGGTATCGAACGCAATGGCAAACGTATCCTCAATCCCGAGTCTACGACCATCTTCGAAGAAGGTGATGTGGTATGGATCGTGGGTGAGAAAAAATTAATCGTGGCTATTACCGAGCAGGAATTGCCTCGTAAGTAACGGGGGTTATTTTTAATGGTGCCGCAGATTGATCACCCACCGCAGCGGGATTCAGTCCGTGTTGCGACAAATACCAGCCGGTAAACAGTAAGGTAAGCAACAGCAGAATACCTGCGATAAGCAGCCAGGGACTACGGTGTACGGGCACCGGAGCCAGCAGTTCCTTCATTTCGGTTGAAGTTTTCTCCTCCTCTCCCACGCGCACGGTATGTTCAGATTGTTCGCGGATGATGCGTTCGGCCGGTACGGCCGTTTCGGGTTGGAATGCGCGCACTGCAGATTCAAAACGTATTTCGCCGGCCAGCCCCGTGCTCAAAGTGCCCACGTCGGCCCAGCGGATCTTAGCGCCGTCGCGCAGTTTCTTTTTCAGGTCAAATACAAAATCATTGAAACGGATAACGGCTTCGCGCTGGTGGATGTTCAGCGCGCCGGCCAACCAGCCAAATAAGCGATGGCTGGCAGTTTCGGAGCCGGCTTCACCACTATGCTGCAACGCAATACGGTACGATGCCGGTTCCACTGTACGCGTGGTGAAGTCCATGACAGCAGCCTGCCGCTCTACCACCAATATCCCTACTCCCGGAATCGTCAGGCGTCCATAACGGACGAGATACGCATACAATGCCTTGTACATATCAGTTCTTTTGTGCGAACGAATATACGATACCGCCCACAAAGTTGAAGCCATATACCGGATACTGGTTCCAGCGCTGGTATTCTTTGTTGGTGATATTATTGAATTGTGCCCACAGATTAAGATTACGTGTGATTTTGAATTCGAGTCCTGCATTGAGGTCGAATGCGCCGCTGAGCTTGCCTACCGTTGCATCTTTCTTCAGATAGTGCGGACCATCCCAGGCAAAAATATCCGTTTTGAACCAGAGGTCTTTCATGATCAGCAATCGCAGGGCCGCATTGAATTCCATCGGCAGCAGACCCCATGCCTTCGCATTGGATTCGCGCAGGCCACTGAATTGATTCAGTTTGATACCCGCTGTTACGGAGAATTTTTCCTGCACATTGTAGCCAACTTCACCACCCATGGTGATGATGCTCATTTTATCTTCATAGACCACGGCAAACGATTTACCATCACCCGCAGCGCTGGTATCATTGATGAACAATGGCTGGTTGTTGAGTGCCGTTACACCAAATCGTGCATTGTAGGTAAAGTGATCGCCGAGCGCCCCTTTGATACCGCCATAGATTTCCTGTACCCAGGTATTGTTCAAACGCTCAGGCGCCCACAGCCAGGGATTTTGCGAAGCAAGATATTGATAGGTGGTTTTACGCACATAACCCGTCCAGCCGGCCTGCACTACGAGACGCTGGTCGCGTGTACCGGCTTCGGCCAGCACATTCGGAAACATTTTAAACTCCCCGTTGTCCCAACTTGGACGAATGCCCGCCTGGATATTGAATTGCGCACTTTTGTATTGTACTCCCGGTGCTACATACCATACGGTGTTGTTGACTGCATTTTTTTCATCAGGAGAAAGTCGTGTAAGATCAAATCCCACTTTAATACCGGCAGTGAAATCTTTACCAATAGCTTTTTCCAACGGCAGGGTCAGTACTGTGTTGCTCTCGTTGTTTTTCAGGTGATCGCCAAATACATCGATCCTCAGCTCGGGTGCATAACTCAATTCGTATTCGGTTTTGCGGATGTTGCGCATGGCAAGGCGCCCGGATATGGTCTGAAAACGCTGACGGATCGAGTCTTTGTCGAATGATAATGTTTCGGGTTCGTAACCGTATTTGTAAGTACGTTCGGCTTTCATACCAAGACCTGCATTCCATTCCAGTCCGCCGGCCGTTTTATAAAAACCTTTGATGCTGGCCTGTGTGTTGGAAAAATCCTGGTACTCGCGTTTGCCTTGTGAGGATACGTGTTTGGCATAGATATCAACGCCCGCGGTCTGTCCGTCACCAAAAGAAAACCCTGCCTGTACAAACGGCGTTTTCAGGCTACCGAAACCGGCTTTCACGTAGTTGCTGTTGTCCCATTTCCCTACTGTATCCGTTTGTAAAGCCAGTGGCTTCAATGATCCGGGTTGATAGGGAAACAACAGATGCTGATTAGGCACGCTGTATTGCAGCCGCGGCTTGCTGGTATCAGCGGCGGGCGGACTTGCATTGAAATTGATCTTGGCCGCATCGCGTAAGATCGGTTTGAAGGAAGACGTGATATCAACAGATCTTTTGCGGGTGGTATCCTGCGCAGACGCTGTAAAGGCGAGCAGAGTGCCGATTACCACGAGACAAACTATTCTTTTCATCTTTCGAGTTTATTATTAGGCGAAGAGGAAATTATTATTTACCGATTTTGCTATCCTTTTTTTCCTCCTCGGTTACCAGGTCGAGTTTGGCTTGCGCTTCGCTCTTCAGATCAGGATTGGCGGCATTGTCTACGATGCTCTGGAAAGTGGCCTTGGCATTGAAATAATCTTTCTGACGGAAATAAATATCACCAAGCAGGATGTAGGATTTCACAACCCAGAAATCGTAAGAACCGGATTTATTGACCGTTTCGAAAGCAGCTTTCTCTGCTTCGGCCAGTTTGCCCTGTGCCAGCAGACAGTTTGCTATTTCATAACGTGCTTCCGCTGCGAGGGCCGCTTTGTTCTGGCTCACCACAGTGCGGAATGTGCCAATAGCCAGGTCATATTTGCGCTCTACTTCGTAAGATTTGGCAATGGCCATGTTGGCAAGTGCCTTGTCATCCGAGCTGCTGCCTTTCGCAATCGCCAGTTCTTTTGCATTACCAACGGCTTCAGTCCATTTCTCCTGTTGGTACTGACTTCTCAGCAAGCCGCGCATGGCTTCCAGTTTATTTTCCTGGCTGGATGCTTCCTGATTCAGTTGACCATAATACAATTCCGCTTTTGCATAATCTTTTTTCTCAAAGAAATTAATCCTTGCCGCTTCCAGTATGGCGCGCTCCGCATATACGTTGGGCGCTTTGCCTGCCACAAACTCATAACTTTTCAGCGCATTGTTCCAATCCTTTTTGTCGTTGTAAATCTCTGCACGATTGAATTGCGCGTCGACGGCATACACACCGGAAGGGAATTTCTGCAGGTAATTATTATAAGCTGTTAAAGCAGCGTTGATATTGTTAGCCTGGTAATGACTTTCCGCAACGGAATAGCTCAAGGAATCTTCCGCGCTTACGCTCAGCGGTTTGCCGGCCTGACGCATATAGGCGGCGTATTCATCGGTTTTGTTATCGTCGAGATAAACAGTGCGGATGTTATTCAGGGCGTCTTCTGCTTCCGGAGAATTGGGATATTGCGACACCAGCGTCTGGTATTGCTTCAACGCCTCCGTGTTATTGTTCATATTATAATAAGCCAGACCGAGTTTCAGATAGGCCTGCGGTTTCAGGCTCGCATTGCCCGAACTGGCGATCACATTTTTCAGGAAGGGGATCGCTTCGTTGAAACGTTCATCGCTGATATAAGAATTGGCGATCTCCATATTGGCATCTGTCACCAATGAAGACTGCGGGAATTTCCGCGTCATGGTCGACATCAGCGAGATTTTATCTTTCGGACTCTTGATACCCGCAATCATCGCGTTCTGGAAAGTGGCATAATCTTCCGAGGGCCAGGAGTATTTCACTACATTATCATACATGCTTTTGGCGCGTGCATAATTTTTTTCCATGAAATAGCAGTCTGCTGTGCGGAGATATGCGTCCTGGGTGAGTTCGTCTGATTTCAGCGAAGCATTTTTACCGATCGGTTCAAAAAACGTAAGCGCTACGGGATAGTTCTCTTTGCGGAGATAACAGTAACCGAGGTTATAACGTGCATTGACTGCACTGGCTTCTCCGCTTGCTGGAGCGCCGCCATCGAGGTAGGCGTGGTAAAACTTAATGGCATCATCCACTTTGTTGGTACGATAAGCCAGTTCGCCTTTCCAGAAATTCACGAGCGGCAATACACCGCCTGCATTCGGATCTTTCAAAGCGCGATCCAGCAAAGTGTTTGCTTCTGCCAGCCGGCCGTCGTTGATCAGTTCTGTCGAACGTCCATAAAGAATGCGCGGATAAAGACGTTTGGCGTTTTCCGAAGGATTTTTTACGCCTTCGAGTAAAGTAAGTGCGTCGCGGTAGTTGTTGGTATTGGCCAAAACGGCTACCAGCAGCTCGCGTGCTTCCGCGGTATAAGTTGAATTGGGATAGTCGGTGAGGAAGGAACGGAGGCCGTTCAGTGCTTCGTCCTGGTAGCCGAGCTCATAAGAAAGCTTGGCATACTGGTAACGGGAAATTTCTTTCTGCCCGGCATTGCTGCTGTTGGAGGCGCAAAAAAGAAAAGCGTTACGCGCATTGGTCTTTTGGCCGGTTTTGAGATAGGCGTCTCCGAGCAGGTACATGGCGTGCTGGCTGAGGGCATCTTCTTTGCCGCTGAGTTGTTTGAAGCCTTCGATTGCTTTATTCAGGTTGCCGGTCTGGTAATAGCAATACGACAACTCATACAGGTCTTCGCGTTTTACTTTTTCGGAGCGGGCCACATAATCTTCGAGGAATGGAAGCGCTTTGGCGTATTCTTTCCGCTCGAAGTAGGCATGGCCGATCATTTGTTTCAACTCCAGGTCGTAATACTGGGAAGAACCTGTTTTGAGTTTATTTTCGGCATATGCGAGGGCTTCGTCCTTTTTTCCCTGGATATAATAAATCTGTGCGATGTAGTAAGGCACTACAGTCGCATATTCTTTTTCATTTTCCACGATACGGAAGCTGCTGAGCGCTTCTTCGTATTGTGCGTCGCGGAAAGCGAGTACACCGTAATAGTAATTGGCGTCAAGGTAATGCTCGTTATCCTTCATACTGCGCACAGTATTGAAAAGCGGTTTGGCCTTGGCAAACTGCTGAAGGGTGAAATAGGCGTAACCCTGGTTGAATTTCATCCGGGCTATTTCGGCATTGCTGAGGTTGGCAATATTGGCCTGTTCGTAATAGCGGACGGATTCGGGGTATTTGCGAACGCGGAAATAGTATTCTCCGAGATGATAGCTCATCATCTGCACCCGTGCGTTATTGCGTTCCAGATCGATGTAGTCAATGGCCTTGGTTTCGGCCACCTCTTCGTTCTGTTTGAGCCCACACACGATGGTGTAATAGTTGAGTTCCTGGGTTGTTACGGGATAATTAACGCGGTCGGTTTCCCGTGAACCGGCGTGCAGTTCCTTCAGCAGCGGATAAGCCAGACTGTATTGTTCTTTCTGAAAATACTCCTTCGCTTCTTTGAATTTTTCCTGCGGGTCATTATAATAGCGCGTTTGTTGCGCCATTCCAGCGATACTGCCACCAGTGGCGAGTACCAATAAAAGTTGTTGCTTCATGCGGAGTGTCCGTTTAAACCGTGTAGGATAACGTCGCGAATATTCAAATTATTTCAGCCATGACCAAAGAACGTTCCAAACAGGTGTGGATAAGTCCAGATATATGGATTGTTTAACATTTTGCATCCGCAGGTGTTACAGAAAATGATATTTATTAATATTGCATACAAAATCAAGACCAATGAAGAAACTGTTCAGCACCCGTTATTCGGATAATGCATTCAATTTTGCCATCCTCCTGCTTCGTTTATTTGCCGGTACGACCATGGCCCTCAACCACGGTTATGATAAACTGATTCACTTCCAAAGTAAGCTGGCAAAAGGTGGGGTAGGCGATCCTTTCGGCATCGGCGCATCGGCGAGCCTGTCGCTGACCGTCTTCGCAGAGTTTTTCTGTGCCATTTTCGTAGCCGTCGGTTTACTAACTAGACTTGCGACTATTCCGCTGATCATCGCCATGTGCGTAGCATTCTTCATGGCGCATCATGCGCGCCTCGGAGAAGGTGAAGCTGCAGGCATCTACCTGGTGATCTTCGTAGCCCTTTTGTTTGTAGGCCCCGGCAAAATCAGTGTCGACCGCCTGCTCGGCAAATAAGGAAATTGTTTTATCAAACAGGAAGCTGCAGCTTGCGGGCTGCAGCTTTTTTTTAGCCGTTCAATTATGTACACCACAGAAACTACCCTTCGCGTACGCTATGCAGAAACTGACCAGATGGGTGTCGTTTACCATGGGCATTACTTCCAATATTTCGAAGTTGCGCGTGCCGAATCCATCCGTCATCTCGGTTTTACGTATGCCGATATGGAAAAAATAGGCGTGATCATGCCCGTGATAGAAGTGCAGTGCCGTTATCTGCGCCCGGCTTTGTACGATGACCTGCTGACGGTGAGAGTAATCCTCCGCGAATTACCTGCCGGGCACCGCATCGTGTTTGAACAGGAAATTGCCAATGAACAGGGTGAGTTGCTGGCAACGGGTATGGTAACATTGTATTTTATGGAAAAAAGTACGATGCGCAGAACGGTGATGCCGCCGGAGCTTCACGCGAAACTGGAACCGCATTTTTCGTGAATGGTGAATTGTCAATCGTGAATCGTCAATCGTGAATAAGGAGAGTCGTAGATTGAATTTTCCTGACTTTTTGAATTTTGACTTTTGAATTTTGAATTAACCCGACACTTCGGGCCTTACACCTTACGTCTTACGCCATTTACCTAAAACTTACTACTTAAAACTTACAACCTATTCCTTAACTTTAATCCCATGCAAGATATCCAGGTACCGGATGAGCGGCCAGAAGAATCCGGTGCTCAAACCATTGACTATCCACCGAAATACCAGACCGCGCCGGCTTCCACCAATGTGTGGCTCCGCTCTCTCACGAGTCTTGCCCTCTATCTCCTGCTGGGATATTATATTTTTCCGAGTTATGAAATGCTGCTGCTGATCACGGGTATCGTGATGTTTCATGAACTGGGACATTTTCTTGCCATGAAATATTTCCGGTACAATGATCTCGGCATTTTTTTCATTCCCTTATTGGGGGCTTATGTATCGGGCACAAAACGCGAAGTATCGCAACGGCAATCAGCTATTATTCTGTTAGCGGGTCCGTTGCCCGGGGTATTGCTCGGCATCGGCTTGTATTTTCTCGACCGGCACCTGGGTGGCATATATTGGGGCGATATATCCCTGTACACAACCAGTCTGTTGCTGATATTACTGAACCTCCTCAACCTGCTGCCGATCTATCCGCTCGATGGCGGGCAATTGCTGAACCGTGTTTTTTTAGACGAAGAAAGCCTGGTAAGCCGCATTTTTATTTTCGTTTCTGTGGCGGCCATGGCGTGGTTTGCCTGGCATATGTACAGCCGCTCCGGGAATGCTTTTTACCTCGCATTGATTGCCTTCCCCGTAATGTTGCTGCTGCGTTTACGCACCGATGCGCGGTACACGGTAGTAGAAAAAAAGCTGGAAGCAGCAGGCATCAACCTCGATACCTCTTACGAGGAAATGCCGGATGAAGATTATTGGAAAATACGCGACGTACTCATCGAAACACAACCTGCCTTCCGCGATCTGCAACCGGGACCGCCCTATTCCTACAGCGACCGCGAAGACAAAATGATGTTGCAGGTACAAGGCTCTCTGCAACGCAACCTGATACAGGATGTTTCTCTTCCCGGGAAAATAGTATTGCTCCTGATCTGGATCGGCGCTTTCGCCGCACCGTGGCTGCTCGAACTGGACCTTCGCTTCTTCGAACGTTTCCGCTGATCTTATTTCAATACATCAAGCACTTTATACATCTTCTGCACCAGCGAAGAAGCTGCACCGCTGTAGTTATTTACTAAAAAAGAAAATACATAGGTCTTTCCCCCGGATGTGTGGTAGCCGCAGAAACCTTTTACGCGGTTGATGGTGCCGCTTTTCATCCGCATATTGTTATAATCGGGCAGGGCATCATAGAATTTCGCGAACCACGGACGCTGGCGTGCATAACGCAGTATATCTGCCTGCGCATGAGTGGTCACCCGGTTTTGCGGCGATAATCCTGAACCATCACTCATGTTCAGCGCCGTTACGTCCAGGCCTTTTTCTTTCCAGAAATCTTTGAGCACATCGATGCCTGCATCGGTGCCGGCTTCTTTTCCCTTTTCCTTACCCATGGCTTTTATTAACGCTTCGCCATAAAGGTTGATGCTTTTTTTATTGAACCAGTAGATCAGCGAGTCCAGCGATGGGGAGGTATAGTTTACCAACGCAACAGCGGCGCCATTGCCGGATTTGCCGGCTATGGAAATACCTGCTTTACGAAGCGCGCTGGTCAATTCGGCAATAAACTGTCCGCCCGGATCTTTTTCCGCGCCGGAAATACGGAATGACTTTTCTCCGGCAGGAATGGTGCCGTCGACCAGGTTGTCGTAATAGATGTAGGCGTTATCACCTGTGCCCCGTGCAGCTGTTTTCAAATCATTGTTATAAAGCGCCGCATATCCTTCATCCAGTATGTCTACTTTGTCCCCTGTCTTATCACCCGATTTTAAGAGAAGGTCAAATTGGTTTTCTTTCCAGTTCAGCGCATGTGCGCCGGCCCCGTAATAATTGCCAATGTCCTGCCATATCCATCCGCCCGGAATGGCGGAGCGTGTGAACCCCGGCGCTTCGATACGGATACTTGCTATTGATGTTATTTTATTTGTCTTCAGGGATGTCACGATGCTATTGATGAATTCGTCCGGTTTTGTCGATGCCCACCTCCAACTGCCTAAAGCCGGATCGCCGCTTGCGGTAATCACCAATTCGTTGTTGACAAGACGGACCGTAGTGGTAAACCGGTAGCCGGCACCCAGCAGTTCGAATGCCGTCACACTCGTGATGATCTTTTGCGTGGAAGCCGGCGCCAGTCCTGTTTCTTCATTTTTTGCAAATATCACTTTGCCGGATGCAGCATCGGTTACATACAACGAACTGATGGCATGTTTCAACTGGCTATCCGCCTCAAAAACGGCAAAGGCCTCACTGAGTTTTTTGGAAATGTCCTGCGCATGTAGTAGTCCCGACAACAACAAAAGAGCTATAAATCCGGTGATTCGTTTCATGAAAATCTTATTTATTAAAAACAGGACGGGAAAGATACGCCAGGCGCTGCAAAAGTTTTTACGCAGCCGAACTTATTTGACACGTCTGCATTACGGATATTTGCAGATAAATACGCACACATGCTCAACGCTTCCATCATTACCATCGGCGACGAACTGCTGATCGGCCAGACCATCGACACCAACAGCGCTTTCATTGCGCAGGAGTTGAACCGCATCGGCATCTGGGTACGCCGCCGTGTGGCTGTCGGTGATGTATACAAAGACATCTGGGAGGCACTCGACGAAGAGCGCAAACAATCTTCCTTGATCATTATCACCGGTGGCCTCGGCCCTACTGCCGACGATATTACCAAGCCGCTGTTGTGTAAATATTTTGGCGGAAAAATGGTGACCGATCCCGGTGTATTGGAGCACGTAAAATATTTGTTTGAAAAAATCTATCGCCGCCCCGGTCCCATACTCGAGCGCAATCTGCGTCAGGCCGATGTGCCGGACGTATGTACGGTATTGCACAATGCCAGAGGCTCCGCGCCGGGCATGTGGTTTGAAGGACCAGACGACCGCGTTTTTATTTCCCTGCCCGGCGTACCGCATGAAATGAAAGGGCTGATTCAGGACCAGGTGATTCCCCGACTGCTGACAAGGTTTCCATTACCCGCCATCGTCCACCGCACCGCTTTTACCGCCGGTATGGGAGAATCGATGATTGCCGAGCGGTTGGTAGACTTTGAAGCTTCGTTGCCTCCTCATATTAAACTCGCTTACCTGCCAAGTTACGGCATGGTGCGGCTGCGGCTTACCTCGCAGGGGCCTGACCGCGAAACCGTAGAAAACGAGCTCCTGCCGTTCTTTGATCAACTCAAGACATTCATCCAGGACGTGCTGGTTACGGATACCGATGAAGGATTGGAAATTGTCGTTGGCAGCATACTGAAAGGAAAAGGAAAAACGGTGGCGACCGCCGAAAGCTGCACCGGCGGTTATATCGCCCACCTGCTCACGAGCATCCCGGGCTCTTCGGCTTATTACCAGGGCAGTGTGATCAGCTATGCCAATGAAATCAAGGAAAAAGTGCTGGATGTACCGCACGAAACGTTGCTGGCACACGGAGCCGTGAGCGAAGAGACCGTGATCGCCATGGCGCAGCATGCGCGCAAATTGCTGGGAACCGACTACGCGCTGGCCACTTCCGGTATCATGGGGCCGGACGGAGGCAGTGAAGAAAAACCGGTGGGAACCGTGTGGATAGCCGTGGCTGGTGCAGAACATACGGCCACACTCCTGCTCAACCTGCGGTTTGATCGTATGCGAAATATCGTCCAGACGGCGGCACAGGCGCTCAACTTTTTACGAAAATTCATTCTTGCTCACGAATAATCGTGTTTACTTCCAAATCGTTATTTTTGCGGCGACGATGGAATTGCTTGCCTGTTGCCAGTGAGTACAACCTGGTATTCATTGCCCTGTTAACCGCCAGGTAGTAATCCCGTTGCCGGAATTTTTAAATATTAACCGCTCAATCAATAATATGGCGACAGTAGACCTGATAATGCCTAAGCTCGGAGAAAGTATTATGGAAGCCACCATCCTGAAATGGTTCAAGCAACCAGGCGATTCCGTAAAAATGGACGAAACTGTACTCGAAATCGCCACCGATAAAGTGGACAGCGAAGTGCCCAGCACAGCAGAAGGCGTCATCGAAGAAATTCTCTTCAAGGTCAACGATGTAGTACCTATCGGTACGGTCATCGCCCGCATCCGCCAGGGTGGCGAAGCGGCTGCCTCCGCACCGGCGCAAACGGTGGCCGCGCCCGAACAACCCGCTGCTCCTGCCACACAGGCGGCTGTTGTATCGACGCAGACGGCTGCACCAGCGGCATCTTCCGGTGGCGCACGTTTCTACTCTCCTTTGGTGCTGAACATCGCCGCCAGCGAAGGCATCAGCATGAGCGAACTGGAACAAATTCCCGGCACCGGCAACGAAGGCCGCGTGACCAAAAAAGATATCCTGCAGTACGTCAGCCAGCGCAAATCCGGACAGGTTCCGGCGGCGCAGCAACCTACAGTACAGGCACAGCCTCAACAGCAGTCTGCTCCGGCTACCATTGCTCCCCGCGAAACCCAGGCGATGACCACTTACTCCGGTAACGTGGAGATCATCGAAATGGACCGCATGCGGAAACTGATAGCCGATCACATGGTACGCAGCAAACATACCAGCCCGCACGTAACCAGCTTCACCGAAGCCGACGTTACCAACCTGGTGATGTGGCGCGACAAAGCGAAAAAAGAATTTGAACGCCGCGAAGGAACCAAGATCACTTTCACGCCGCTTTTTGTAGAAGCGATTGTGAAATGCATCAAAAAATTCCCCCTGATCAACTGTTCACTCGATGGCGACAAGATCATTATTAAAAAAGACATCAATATCGGCATGGCAACGGCGCTTCCCAGCGGCAATCTCATCGTGCCGGTGATCAAAAATGCCGACCAGCTCAACCTGGTAGGTCTTGCCAAACAAGTAAACAGCCTGGCCGACAGCGCCCGCAACGGCAAACTGAAAGTCGACGATACACAAGGCGGCACTTTTACCCTCACCAACGTAGGCACATTCGGCAGCCTGATGGGCACGCCCATCATCAATCAGCCGCAGGTGGCTATACTGGCAGTTGGTGCCATCAAGAAAAGACCTGTGGTAGTGGAAACACCCATGGGCGATAGCATTGCCATACGTCACATGATGTATCTCAGCATGAGCTATGACCACCGCATTGTGGATGGAAGCCTCGGCGCTACCTTCCTCACAGCCGTAGCAAAAGAGCTGGAGAACTTCAGCCCCGATCGCGAGATCTGATCCCGTATGATCAAATTAAACACTCAAAATGAGAACAGGCTTTTTGCTGCTCTTGCTGTCTGTCGCTGTCTTGTCGCACGGCCAGAAGAAGAATTTCGGTTCCTGGAACGTTATCAATACACGTATAACACTCGCTCCAAAGTGGGAAGCTTTCAATGAGCTGCAACTCCGTTCGCAGTCATTCTATAATGACCATTTTTATCATGAGATAAAAGGCGGCGTGTCGTATTTCCTCAATAAAAACTTCTCGTTGCTGATGGGCGTAGGCAAATACACCACCTACTCCGATCCCGGCAACTTCACCAAACCTGTTACCGCCAACGAAACACGTTTCTGGCAGCAACTGACGATGAACAACTATCTTGATGTACTCAAATTTGAACATCGTTACCGCGTGGAACAGCGCTGGTTCAAGACCGGCTACCGCAACCGCTTCCGTTACAGGCTGAATGCGGCCATGCCAATTGCCAAAAAGAAGATAGAACCTAAAACATTTTACCTCGGCGCTTTCAATGAAGTCTTTCTGACCAACAAAGCGCCTTATTTTGAACGCAACCGTTTCTTTGCGGGGATCGGTTACCAAATTTCCTCCTACTTCAGTGTACAGCCCGGTTATGTGTATCAATACGACTATCGCAATGAAGTCGGTGCCGGCAAACATTTCTTCCAGCTCACACTCATGATCGACATCGACGGCGACAAGAATCCGAATGAACGGATTCCGGGAAACGTCGATTAGGGAAATGTGGAAATGTGCCCGCCTTTGGCGTGATGTGTAAATGTGAAAATGGGATTCAATTCGCACAATTTTCACATTTCCACATCTGCACATTTTCACATTTTTCTTAAATTAGGATAACAGTTCACGAAAAACCGGGCATATGAAACAGTTATCCGAAACATGGTTTGCCGAAGGCTATATCGACTTTGAATTAAAGAAATACACCCTGCTCGCCTATCTGCAGCAGATCAATGGCCATTTCACCCAAAACAAACTCTATCCGCAACTGGCCGATCTTATCTTTCATTACAATAACATCATCGCTTTCCGCGAAAACAAAAAATACCTGCAGGAACAATTTCCCAAAAAACTGACAGGCATTCAACTGGAAAAACTTCAACTGTTATATGAGCAGATGATGGCAGATGATGAAGTGATGACGGAGCTGGAACAGATTATCCATTACGCCGCAGAACGCATGCGCTCGACCATCCACAGCGGTACGGAAATCTATGAATTTGTAGAAGAAAAACTGAACATTTCCCCTATTGGCATCATGCCACTCGATACACAGGAAGGGTATTTTTTCCTGAGCAATGGCAATGCGCGGCGTACACGCATTTACCACTATCGTTTATCTATTTTTGAAAAACGCGACGCGCGTTATCGCAGTATGCGCACTTCGTATGTGGATATGCGTTACCGCGGCATCAGCACTACCTACGAGCAAATAAAAGCTGAATTAATCCGCAGCAAACAGGAACTACCCAACCCTGCCGTGTATGCCATAGAAACGGAGTTGAAATTTCCGGTAGAGGAAACGTTGTTGCCGGTGGTAAAAAGAAGCCTGGTGAAATTTATTTCGGACGCCGCCTGATCAGTTCGTTTCCTGCCCGGCCAACTGGCGACGTGAGGCCACGCGCAGCAGCGAGGTATGCACCACCACCGCAAAAATGATCACGGCAAAACCCAGGTAAAACCATTGACTGACCTGTTCGTTTTCTCCCGCTACCAAAAAGGCAAGCGTCACGCCATAAACCGGTTCCAGGTTGTACGAAAGGTTAACTGTGAAGGCCGATAATTTCCGCAGCGCATTGGTGGATAGCCGCATCGCCAGCACGGTACACAGCCACGCCAGTACCAATAACCAGAACCAATTAGACAGGTCGGGGAATAACTGGTCCGTGGGAAAATAATACAGGTAAAATGGCATCACGAGTGACAAGGTGAGCCAGCCGCCGGTCATCTGCCAGGTGAGCACGGTTTCCACATTGATGCGCTGTACTTCTTTGCGTAAAAAGATCGGGAATAAAGCCGCGAGGAAGGCAGAAACAAGACCGATGATAATGCCTGTTTTAAAACGCGCATCGAAATGAAAAATGATATAGATGCCGGCAATGGCCATCAATCCCAATAGTAGTTCCATCAGCTTAAACGGCTGCCGGGTAAGCAGCGGTTCTAAAATAGCGCTGAAAAAACTCATGGCAGAGAGGCATACCAATGCAATGGAGATGTTGCCGTATTTGATGGCCCCGTAAAAACTGACCCAATGCAGGGCGGCAATGAAGCCGATTCCGGTGATGCGCAGCTTATCTTTTGCCGGCAACGGAACGATCTTGCGCTGATAACCCCAGAGTATCCACATGGTTACGGCTGTGATCAGCAAACGATACCAAACCAGCAAACCTTCATTCAGGGTAATGAGTTTGCCCAGTACCCCGGTAAATCCGGCAAGGAATACCGCTATATGCAATTGAAGGAAGGCTTTTTTCATTCCGGCACGCAAGATAGAAATTCAAAATTCAAAAGTCAAAAAGTGCGGCGTGAATGGTGAATGGTGAATAGTGAATAGTGAATGGTCAATCGTGAAGGGCTGTTTACTTAAAACTTACTACTTATTACCTTACGCCTTATACCTTACACCTTACACGTTAAGCCTTATACCTTACACCTTAAGCCTTATTACTTAAAACTTATTACTTAATACTCCAACTTAACCGTATTTTTGTGCCGCGATTGCCTCTATGCGTTATTCATTTCTGACCATATTACCGGAACCAGCTTCCGGCCTGTTGCCGGCCATTCCGGACTAGCGCAATCGCTCCGCAGGGATTCCCTGCTTTTTCTTTTACCAAACCTGAGAAAGATGGCAAAAAATGACCTGGCTAAAGTCCATGTAAGTTCAGAAATAGGCACGCTTAAACGATTATTAGTCCACAGCCCCGACAGTGGTTTGGGAAAAGTGGTCCCCTCCAAAGCGCAGGACTGGCTTTTTGAAGACATCGTGCACCTCGAAACCATCCGCCGCAAAGAGTATGATTATTACACCAAAATCCTTTTATACTTTCTCGATCCGGGCAAAATCCGCGGACGCCTTCACGAGATCGACGATCCCGCTAACCGTTTCAATTTTTACAAACCTGATCACGCCGATTTCTACCGTTCCGAGAACGTGGTCGAACTGCAATGGCTGCTGGCCGATGTATTGGAAGACCGGGAGATCAAACTGAAACTGATCGCTTCCGTTTGTGCACTCGAGAATTGCAGTTATGAAATGCAGGAATCGTTGGTAAACCTGACACCGGCGCAACTCGCCAAACTCTTTATCAGCGGCACTAACAATGAAAAAGAAATGCTCTTCCCTCCAGTGCCTAACTTTATTTTCACGCGCGACATCGGCATTGTGATCAACGATCATATCCTGCTGAACAAACCCGCGAAAAAAGCACGTACGCGCGAAGCATTACTGATAAAATATATTTTCTATAACCACCCGTTGTTTGCGCATTGCCGCGAAAATATCATCGAGTTGCCCGACACTTCACACCATTTCCTGCTGCCCCGCGATGGTGACGATAAAAAAGTAACCCTCGAAGGCGGCGACATCATGGTAGTGACCAAAGAGCATTTGCTGATCGGCATCAGCGAACGCACCACGATGGAAGCAGCACACCAGGCCATCCGCATTCTTTTTGAAAAAAATGTAGTCAAGAAAATAACGGTGGTAAAAATTCCGAAGAAGCGCGACTACATGCATATCGACACCGTTTTTACGCAGGTGAAGAAAAACATGTGGGTCATGCTGGGCGCCTTTTCCAAAAAGACCATTAAAATGGAAGACGCCGACCCCATCGAACGCGTATTGGACGAACGGAAAAAAGAGGACAAGATCCGCATCATTCAGTTCCGCAAAAAAGACCAGGAAAATCCTGTTCACTTCGACAACCTCGAAGAGCTGCTCGCCGACATCAGCAAACATGACCTGAAATGCGAAGAGAAAGTAAAATTCATCTACTCCGGCAACAACCAGTTCCCCTTCGATGCTCGTGAACAATGGACCGATTCCTGCAACCTGCTCGCTTTGAAAGAGGGTGTGGTACTGGGTTATGACCGCAACGATAAAACACTCGAAGCCTTTGAAGCGGCAGGATTTAAGATAGTACCGGCACGCGAAATGATCGATAAACTCGAATCAGGAGAATGGACAACTGAAACATTGGAAGACACGCTCATCACCATGCCTTCTGCCGAACTATCGAGAGCACGCGGAGGATTCCATTGTATGAGCATGCCCCTCTGGCGTGAAGACATTTAAACGATACTTATGCAGACCACATCGCATATATTGATGATCCGTCCGGTACAGTTTGGCTTCAATGCACAGACTGCGGTGAACAATGCTTTTCAACAGGTGAACAATGAAACCGGTGTGCAGGAAAAAGCGCAGCAGGAATTTGACCGGTTCGTGGCCCTGCTGCGCGGACATGGCGTGGACGTAACCGTGATCGATGATACACCGGAACCGCATACACCCGATTCTATTTTTCCCAACAACTGGATATCCTTTCATCATGACGGCAGTGTGATACTCTATCCGATGTTTGCCGAAAACCGGCGACTGGAACGCAAACCACATATCATCGGAAAAATAGCGGAGAATTTCCGTATCGGGCGCACCACGGACCTATCTGAGTTTGAAGCAAAAAATCTTTATCTCGAAGGCACCGGCAGCATGGTGCTGGACAGAACACATAAAGTGGCTTACGCCTGTCTTTCAACGCGCACGCATCCTGAAGTATTGAAGGCCTTTGCCGATGCCACCGGTTATGAAACGGTTGAATTCCATGCAGCCGATGCGCAGGGCGTGGCTATTTATCACACCAACGTATTGATGTGTATCGGTGATGACTATGCGGTGATCTGCCTGGACGCCATTCCTTCCGCAGAAGAGCGGAAGCATGTGGAAGAAAAATTGAAAGGGTCGCGCAAAACGGTCATCACAATCACGCTTGATCAGATGAATCATTTCGCCGGGAATATGTTGCAGGTGCAAAGCCTGCGCGGAAGAAAATTACTGGTGATGTCTACACAAGCCTTCAGTTCGCTTACGCCGGGGCAGATAACAGAGCTTTCCTCCTTCAACCCCATTGTGCATGCCCCCTTGGATGTGATTGAGAAAAATGGCGGTGGCAGCGCGCGTTGCATGATGGCAGAGATTCATTTGCCTGGGAAGGGATAAGGTGTAAGGTAATAAGTTGTAAGTAGTAAGTTTTAAGTAAACAGCCGCCCGATACTTCGGGTATAGGTTATAAGTATTAAGTTGCAGGCGTCTTGAGGGCTCCTTATGCAGCTTTGTGTGAGACCGCTGCATTTTATCGCGCAGAGGCGCAAAGAAATTGAGACGCAAAGAATGGCTTTGGGCGCACTGGCCTCTATTCACGATAGACCATTCACCATTCACCATTCACCATTCACTATTCACCATTCACGATTGACGATTGACAATTCACTCCTTCCTTGTTTCAGATCAATTTTTCGCAAAAAATACGTTCCTGCTTTTTTTTCGCATTGTTATTGCACCGGAACTTATATATTTACTGCGAATCCTGAACGACACACCCTGAAATGAAGAACTTTTTCCTGCTAATCTTATTACTGTCCGGCCTGTCCGTCTTTTCCCAATCGCTGGACTACACAGACTCCATCAACCAATACCGTGAGCAATATGTCGACGACCATGAAGTGGTAAAAGACGAAGACCATCATTGGTTGCAATTTTATCCGATCGACAGCAATTTCCGGGTACATGCCCGCTTCGAACATATCCGTCAACCGCAATGGTTCACGATGGAAACTTCCGGGATGCAAAAACAGATTTACCGCACTTATGGCAAACTCACTTTCCGTTTACATGATACATTGGTGAAATTAAATGTATACCAGTCGCAGCGACTGATGGAACTGGACGAATACCGCGATTACCTGTTTCTTCCCTTTACCGATCACACCAATGGCGAAGGTTCGTATGAAATAGGCCGGTATATCGATCTGCGGTTTACCGATATTCACAACGGTGAAGTAGTACTCGATTTCAACAAAGCCTATAATCCTTATTGCGCTTATATTGAAGGACGTTTCAACTGTCCCATTCCTCCTTCGGAAAATTTTATTCCGATGGCCATTACAGCCGGTGAAAAGAAGTTCTCCAAACCTATTGCTTCGGGTAACTGATTGCTAATGCTTCGTCGATCGTCAATGGTTGATAATTGAAAAGCGCACGCGCTTTGGTGATGTCAAGCCCTGTACGCAGAGGGCGTTGCGCGGCGGATAGCAACTGATCGTTGGAGAGCGGTTTCAGCAATGTGCTATCGAGCTCCAGGTGTGCGGCCAGTTTAGTGGCGAGTTCAAATGGCGTGGCTACTTCCCCACCGGCTACATGAATAATCCCCTGGTATTTGTTACGGGCAATAATGGCCAACGCCTTTGCCAGATCACCGGCATAAGTCGGCGTGCGGACCTGATCTGTTACAGCATGATAGGCCTCGCCACGTTCGAGGTGATCTTTTACCTGCGACAGAAATTGCCGCTTACCTTCCACGGGTTTACCAAATACAGCAACCGTGCGCACGATTGCCCAATCGCCTGCGAACTCGGAAACGGCCTGTTCCGCTTCAAGTTTCGTTCGCCCATAGAAATTGATCGGTGAAGGCTCATCCGTTTCGGTATACATTCCTTTCTTGCCGTCGAATACAAAATCGGTGGAAAGAAAAATGAAGAAACTTCCGTTCTCTTCGGCGCTCATAGCCAGTTGCATGGTGGCTTCCACGTTGGTGAAGTAGGCTTCCCATTGATGTTGCTCACAATCATCGGGTTTGCTCATCGCTCCCGCATGAATAATGACATCAGGCCTTTCCTCTTCCATCATTGAATCCACGGCATAAGGATCGGTGAAGTCGAGACGTTTGTATGTTACATGGGGCAACGATGCCCACGGATGTCCCTGGTTGAGGCTCCCGAAGTCAGCTCGTCCTGTCGCCACAACGTCAAACCCATCGTTCGCTAGTGCAGGAATCAGGTAGTGACCAACGGAGCCTGTTGCGCCGGTAACGAGTGCTTTTATCATACTTAGAAATGTACCCGGGGTGGAAAATGTGTAAATGTGTTTCATTCATCATTTTCACATTTACACACTTACATATTTTCACATTATTTCTTCTCCGGTGTTTTCTTACTGGGCGGCGGTGCTGCCGGCGTTGCTTCCGCGAGTTTGGTAGGCTGGCTTGATTTCACGCCTTCCTGTGTTTTCGGATCAACATATCCGCGGCCGGAGGCTGCTTCGATACGTTGCTTTTCTTCCCGTTTTTTCAATTCTTCAGGCGTTGGCATGCTTCCATCAACATTCAGCAATTGTGCAGATTTACGGGCAGATTCAGCGGGGTTGTTGTCGAACTCCATACCGAGGTTATACATCACAAAGCTCCAGATATCGGTCGCTTCTTCGATCATCTTGCCCGTTGGCTTACCGGCACCATGCCCCGCGTTGGTCTCTATACGGATCAATGCAGGATTAGGTCCTGTATAGTATTCCTGCATACGCGCCGCAAATTTGAATGAATGCGCCGGCACCACACGGTCATCATGATCCGCCGTAGTGATCAGCGTTGCCGGATAGTTTACGCCTTTTTTGAGGTTGTGATAAGGAGAATATTTATACAGGTAACCAAACTGCTGCGCCGAGTCGGCACTGCCATATTCCACTGCCCAGCCCCATCCTACGGTAAATTTGTGATAACGCAGCATGTCCAGGACACCAACCGCAGGCAGCGCTACTTTGAAGAGTTCCGGTTCCTGTGTAATGACAGCACCAACCAGCAATCCACCATTGCTGCCGCCACGCAAAGCCAGCTTCTGGCTATTGGTATAGTCATTCTTGATAAGATACTGAGCAGCGGCTATGCAGTCGTCGAATACGTTTTGTTTTTTGTCGAGCATGCCGTCCTTGTGCCATTTCTCACCATACTCGCTACCTCCACGCAGGTTCACCACTGCATAGATACCACCCTGCTCAATGAAGAAAGCATTGCTCACACTGAAACCGGGTGTCATCGGCACATTAAACCCGCCATAACCATAGATCAATACGGGGTTGTTTCCGTTTCTCACCATGCCTTTGCGATAGGTCAGGAACATCGGTACACGTGTGCCGTCCTTGCTGGTAAAGAACACCTGTTCTGTTACAAACATATCGGGATTAAAATTCACTTCTGCCGAACGGAAACGATCTGATTTGCCGGTAGCGATATTGTAACGGTAGATGGTGGGAGGCGTGGCAAAAGATGAATAGCTGTAGAAAAATTCCTTGTCTGTTTTCTCACCACCGAATCCACTCGCGGAGCCCACACCCGGAAGCACGATCTCCCTGACCTGCCTGCCATCGTAAGTATATTGGTACACTTTGGTTGCCGCGTCCTTGAGATAGGTAAGGAAAAGCGAGCCGCCACCGGTACCTGCACTTTGCAATACTTCGGGCTTTTCCGCTACAATCACTTTCCAGTTTTCTTTTTTAGGATTCTTCGGATCGATGAGTACGATGCGATAGTTGAGCGCGCCATCATTGGTACGTACGAGTAATTTATCTCCGGCATTATCGATCACATCCGGATCGGTATTGAAACCCGCGATCAGCAGTTTAAATTCTTTTTGTTGCGGATCTTTCAGATCGCGATACCAGATCTCTCCACCGCTTGTTCCCTGCGATACGTTCAGGATCAGGAAACGCTTGTCTTCCGTAAGGCCTGCGCTGTGATAACGCAATGGATTTTTGCGGTCTTCATACACCAGTTGATCTTTATTCTGCGTATGACCTATTTGATGATAAAATACTTTATGATATTCATTTTTCTTACTGAGTCTGGAAGCTGAATCAGGCTTATCATAACCTGAATAATAGAACCCTTCATCGCCGTTCCAGCTTGCGCCGCTGAACTTCACCCATTCGATCTTGTCGGCTATACGCTGACGGGTAGCTGTTTCCATCACAAAAATTTCCTGCCAGTCGCTGCCGGCAACGGCCAGGCTGTAAGCAAGATATTTTCCTGATTTGCTGAAATAGATACCACCGAGTGCGGCAATACCATCTTTATTGAGCGTATTGGGGTTCAGAAACTCCTCTGCTTCACCATTGAGGCCTTTCTGGCGGTAAAGCACCGCTTGGTTCTGCAAACCATCATTCTTGAAGAAATAATAATAATCCCCTTTTTTGAAGGGAGAAGAATACTTGGGATAGTTCCACAATTTCTCCAGGCGGCTGTATACTTGTTTGCGAAACGGGATTTTAGCGAGATAATCAGCCGTAACAACGTTCTGATCTATTACCCATTTTTTGGTTTCGTTGCTGTTGTCGTCTTCCAGCCAGCGATAAGGATCTTCCACTTTGGTTCCGTGATAGTCGTCGGTTACATTTTCCTTCCTGCTCACAGGATATTTCCATTGTGCTGTTGCGGAAATGGCACTTGTCATAAACAGTATAAAAAATATTTTTTTCATCTTGGTTAACTTTTACCGGGCTTAAAGATAAGGAAACGCAATCAAGACGAAATTTTTCGAAACCCCTGTTGAGACAAGCCTGTGATTCTCATCTGCTTCTAATCTGATCATGCGCTTCTTTTACACTAACACTCATTAGTGTGAGTTCATATTATATTCATGTGTACGCACTACATAATCATGACAATGCCTTACTTTTGGAGCTTCGAAATTCCGCGTTTTTTTACATTGTTTACTACGATAATATGAGTAAGAAAGTCACCAGGATCGGCGTTTTAACATCAGGGGGAGATTCACCAGGCATGAATGCTGCCATTCGCGCGGTAGTGCGAACGGGGCTTTATCATGAACTGGAAGTTTTCGGTATCATGCGCGGATACCAGGGTATGGTGGAAGATGATATTTTCAGAATGGAGTCGCGCTCGGTGGCCAACATCATTCAGCGTGGCGGGACTATTTTAAAAACTGCGCGGTGCAAAGAATTCTTTGAACCCGAAGGACGCAGAAAAGCATACGACAACCTGACGAAAAGAGGCATCGACGGATTGGTGATCATCGGTGGTGATGGCAGCTTCCGTGGTGCACAGAAATTCAGCAACGAATACGATATCCCCTGCGTGGGCGTACCCGGCACCATCGACCGCGATATGGCAGGTACTGAAGTGACCATCGGTTTTGATACCGCCGTTAACACAGCCGTACAAGCCATCGATAAAATCCGCGATACCATGGATGCACACGACCGTGTATTCATCGTAGAGGTAATGGGGCGTGATGCCGGCTACATCGCACTGCACAGCGGCATCGCTACGGGTGCGGAAAACATTCTGATCCCTGAAACAAAAACGGATATCGAAGCCATTATCGAAAGTTTGACCGAAAAAGAAAAGCGCAAAAAGCTGGTGAACCTGATCGTGGTGGCAGAAGGTGAAGAATTTGGTGGCGCCAACGAAGTAGCGAAAGTGATCCGCGAAAGAATGCCGAATGCCGATGTACGTGTAACGGTATTGGGCCACATCCAGCGCGGCGGCACACCCAGTTGCGAAGATCGACTGGTAGCAAGCCACATGGGTTATTATGCCGTGGAAAGCCTGCTGCTCGGACGCAAAAATGTAATGGTAGGTGTGATCAATAACAAAATCCATTACACACCATTGGACAAAGCAGTCAAAGAAAAACACAAGATCGGTCAGGAATGGATGAAGATCGTTAAGATCCTGGCCAGCTAATAAACTAATCAGCTGAAACCGGGTCGCTGGCTGATCCGGTGAGCGGCTTACAGAATTTTTTATCACCGGTTCAAGCAGCCAGCAGCCTGCAACCAGAAATGCTGATACTTCTATGACCAGACATGCGGAAAAGTATTACTACAAACAAATGGACATAAACGCGGGTATCGACCACAGCTACCACCGCACAAAGATCGTAGCAACAGTTGGTCCGGCCTGCGACACTTACGAACAGCTTCTCGACCTTGTAAAAGCGGGTGTCAATGTCTTCCGCCTCAATTTCTCTCACGGCAGCCATGAGGATAAAGCCCGCATCATCGGTCATATCCGTGAAATCATTAAAAACGAGCCCTACAATATTGCAATCCTTGGCGACCTGCAGGGACCTAAACTGCGTGTTGGAGAAATCGAGAACAATGCCCTCCCCGTAGTAGCGGGCGACATTCTTACGTTTACCAATGAAAAACTGGTAGGCAACAAGGAGCGCATTTATGTATCTTATCCCAATCTTCACTCAGACGTGCAGGTGGGCAACAAGATCATGATCGACGACGGCAAACTGGAAGTGGTGGTAACCGCCATCCTGCCCAACAACGATGTGCAGGTGGAAGTAACCATGGGTGGTGTAATTTCCTCCAAGAAAGGTGTGAACCTTCCCGATACACGCATTTCCCTTCCGGCATTGACAGAGAAAGACCTGGTCGACCTGCAATTCATCATCGAGCAGCAACTCGATTGGGTAGCGCTTTCGTTTGTTCGCCGCGTGGAAGATATCCGCGGGCTCCGTCAGATCCTGAATGATCATAAAAGCAAATCGAAGATCATTGCCAAGATCGAAATGCCCGAAGCCCTCACCAATATCCGCGACATCATTGTGGAATCAGATGGTGTAATGGTAGCACGTGGTGACCTCGGCGTGGAATTGCCGGTAGAGAAAGTACCGCTGATCCAGAAAGATCTCATCCGGAAATGTCTTCACCGTGCCAAGCCTGTAATCGTGGCAACGCAAATGATGGAGAGCATGATCGATCGCATCAAACCCAACCGCAGTGAGATCACCGACGTAGCCAACGCCGTACTCGAAGGCGCCGATGCCGTAATGCTGAGTGGGGAAACGGCTACCGGCAAACATCCTACATTGGTGGTGCAGACCATGCGCAAGATCATCATGGAAGTGGAGAAAACCGATTACCGTTATAACCTGGAGGAAGTACTGCAACCGCAGGCCCACTCTCCTTCTTTCCTCAGCGATGCCATTTGCTATAACGCGTGTAGTCTTGCCAATGACAGTAACGCGGAAGCGCTGGTGGGTATGACGCAAAGCGGTTACACCGGTTTCATGCTGAGCAGCTATCGTCCTAAATCCCCCTTGTATATTTTCACCAAAGAGCGCTCCCTGGTTAACCAGCTTTGCCTTAGCTGGGGCGTGAGAGCCTTCTATTATGACGAAGAAGACAGCCTCGACGACATCTTCGCCGACCAGATCGAAATCTTAAAAGAAAGAGGTTTTGTAAAAACAGGCAACATTGTAGTGAGCACCGGCAGCACGCCTGTACACCTGCACCTGCCTACGAACGTGTTGAAGATTACCAAGGTTGAGTGAGATAATTTGATGATTTGACAATTTGATAATTTGATAAAAAAAGCGGTGATCCTATGGGCCCACCGCTTTTTTATTGGCTATTACAAATATTTTCAAATCATCAAATTATCAAATTGCCAAATTATAGGGATTTAATACGTATATTCCTGTACCATACATCGTTACCGTGATCCTGCAGACCGATGCGGCCGCGGCGGTATGTACCGAAGTCGGGCATGTTTTTGAATTTGCTGCCGGCTACGAGTGCCTTCCACTGATCGTCCCAAAGTGTTGTGCTCACAACTTTTACGTCGTTGAGGTACATATCGAGTTTGGCTTTCTCGCTGCGGACGCGCACTTTATTCCATTCACCTACTGGATTGGCTGCTTCTTTGGATGCGGAGATCAGATCGTAAAGATCACCTGCGCGATGTTTGATGATTTTGCCATCGGGGTGACCGGCATCGTCGAGCACCTGCATTTCCATACCGGTTTCCCAGGGCCATCTGTACTTCTTGTCTTCGTGAATATAAAAGATGATGCCGCTGTTCCCGTTCTTGCTGATCTTCCATTCGAGTTCGAGTTCGAAATCTTCGTATTCCTGTTCGGTGACAATATCCCAATCGCCACGGATGCCAGCCGCTTTCTTTTTGGCCACATCGAGATACAACAAGCCATCTTTTGCCTGCCATACAGAATCGATAGCACCCGCACCGTAGCGATGCCATCCTTTGGTGGTTTTGCCATCAAACAGGGATTGCCATTCGCCTTTGGCAACGGAAGAAGTTTCAGAAGCCGGTGCGCTTTTCTTGTTGTTTTGATTATTACAAGCCATCAGGGATAATCCCAGCAAAAGAGCTGCCGATGTTTTCCGGATCATACTTATTTTTTTAAGAGTAAGATATAACGTACCATTTTTTCAGCATCTTCCTGCGATACCCAGGAGTTGGGTGTCATCGGAACACTTCCCCATACACCGGCGCCGCCTTCGATTACTTTTTTAGCCAGTGCCGTCACCGTTTCGGGACCTGCGCCGGCATATTTTTCCGCCACGTCACGATAACTCGGCCCGGTTACGGCTGCATCCACTTTGTGACAACTGATGCAATTGTTTTTTCCCACCAGTGCCAGTCCTTCTTTGTAAACCGGATTAGACGAAAGGTCTGTGCCACCGGCTTCCGGTTTCTTTTCCCCTGACTCATTGTTACAGGCTACCAAAGCGACTATTGCCAGAGCCGCCACCATAATTTTCTTCATGTCGATTTGTTGTTTTGTATCAAAGTTATAAGTTCTAAGTAATAAGTATTGAGTAATAAGTATTAAGTAATAAGTGTTAAGTGAGATAACCCTCATGACCGATTCACCATTGACTATTGACTATTCACCATTGACCATTCACGATTGACGATTCACTTATCCAAACCGATAATCCTTCGCAACAGTCCTTTATCCGTTTCCACTCCGGCAAAATCATCAAAGGCCTTATCCGTCACACGGATGATATGATCCTGGATAAACTTTGCTCCTTCCCTGGCTCCATCCTCCGGATGTTTGATGCAGCACTCCCACTCCATCACCGCCCATCCATCGAAATCATACTCGGCCAGTTTGCTGAAAATTTTTTTAAAATCTACTTGTCCGTCTCCCGGCGAACGATAACGGCCCGCACGGTTAAGCCAGCTCTGGTAACCACCGAATGTACCTTGTTTGCCCGTGGCATTGAACTCCGCATCCTTTACATGAAATGCTTTGATACGTTCATGATAAAAATCGATGTATTGCACATAGTCCAGTTGCTGCAATACAAAATGCGACGGATCATACAAGAGGCACGCACGCGGATGATTGTTTACTTTTTCCAGGAACATTTCATAGGTGATGCCATCGAACAGGTCTTCACCCGGATGAATTTCATAACACAGATCCACACCATGTTCATCGAAATAATCAAGGATGGGGCGCCAGCGTTTTGCCAACTCGGTAAACGCTTCGTCTACCAATCCTGCAGGGCGTTGCGGCCAGGGATGGAAGGTATGCCAGATCAACGCACCACTGAAAGTAGGATGGGCTGTAAGCCCGAGGTTGCGCGACGCCTGCGCGCCATATTTCAATTGCTGCACAGCCCATTCGGTGCGCGCCGCGGGATTACCGCGTAATGCTTCGGGCGCAAAGCCATCAAACAATTCATTGTAAGCCGGATGCACCGCCACCAACTGACCTTGCAGATGGGTAGACAATTCCGTTATCACCAATCCGCATTCTTCCACGATGCCTCTTACTTCATCCGCATAGGTCTTGCTTTCCGCTGCCTGCTGCAAGTCGATGCAACGGCTGTCCCATGTAGGAATCTGCACGCCCTTGAAACCAAGTGACTCCGCCCACAAACAAAGGGAGCGCAGATTATTGAAGGGCGCTTTGTCGCCCAGGAACTGCGCGAGAAATATACCGGGTCCTTTTACTGTTTTCATATCAGGTGAAAATAAGATAAACAATCATGCGCCTGTATTCAGCGCTGTCCATTTCTGCGTGGCCTGTCCGCTCGCTATTACACGATCGATAAACATCATTCCTCTCACGCCCTCGCGGATTCCCGGAAAATCGAGCACCACCGCCGTGGCTTCCGTACCATCGAGACGTGCACGTAAAGTCAGCGCGAAGTTCCGGTAAAGATTGGCAAAGGCTTCGAGATATCCTTCGGGATGCCCTGCCGGCACGCGCGTGTTATGTGCCGCATATTCCGAAACATAACTTCCGCCTGTGCGCCATACTTCAGCCGGCCGGTCAGACCATTTCACCAATAAAGTGTTAGCGTCCTGCTGTTGCCACTCCAATCCGCCTTTCTCACCATATACTCTTATGCGCACATTGTTTTCTTCACCGGCTGCCACTTGCGTGGCGATCAACACACCACTGGCACCGTTGTGAAAACGCAGCAACACCGAACCATCATCATCGAGTTTTCTTCCGGGTACAACGGTTTGTATGTCGGCACACAAGGATTCCACTTCGAGTCCGCTTACATATTCTGCCAGGTTGAAGGCATGTGTTCCGATGTCGCCCATTGCACCGGCAATGCCGCTGCGTGCGGGATCGGTACGCCAGGCAGCTTGCTTATTGTCGCCGCCTTCGGCATAAGTGCTGAGCCATCCCTGCGGATATTCTACATATACTTTTCGTATAGTGCCGAATTTTCCGGAGGCCACCAATTGTTTTGCTTCCTTGATCATCGGATAACCGGTGTAAGTATGGGTAAGGCAAAACAGCAATCCTGAACGTTCGACTGCCTGTTGCAATTCGATGGCTTCGGCCAGGTTCAGGGTCATCGGTTTATCGAGTACTACATGGAATCCGTGCTCCAAAGCCAGCATTGCGGGCTCGGCATGCACGTGGTTGGGGGTAACTATTGAAACAAATTCCATGCGTTCATGTGGTGGCAATTCAGCCTCCGCGCGGAACATTTCGCGGTACGATCCGTACACTCTTTCAACCGGTAATCCAAGTGCAGACCCGGTCTGTGCCGACTTCTCAGGATCCGCGCTGAACGCTCCGCAAACGATTTCGATCTCGCCGTCTAATGCAGCAGCCATGCGGTGTACAGCGCCTATGAATGACCCGGGTCCGCCACCTGCCATTCCCATTCTGAGTTTGCGTTTGGCCATGCTCAATCGTTTTTGCTTTCTTAAAAAGAGGTTGAAGAATAAAAAATTGTATGGCTAAAAATAGTACATTTAATCAGTTTTTATTGACAAATAAATTTAACGAGCTGCGTATGAATCCAATGATCCGTGTCCGTTTATCGGCCATGATGTTTCTTGAATTTTTCACATGGGGAGCATGGTTTGTTTCCCTGGGAACATTTCTTTCCATCAACCTTAAAGCCGATGGAGCGCAAACAGGAGACGTGTTCTCCACGCAGTCATGGGGAGCGATCATTGCTCCGTTTATCATCGGCCTCATAGCCGATCGCTTCATCCGGGCTGAACGCATCCTAGGTTTCCTGCACCTTGTCGGCGCAGTGCTGATGTACCAGATGTACAATGCAGAAACAGTCGGTGAATTTTATCCTTATGTGCTTGGCTATATGATCTTGTTCATGCCTACCCTGGCGCTGGTTGCATCTGTATCGTTCAATCAAATGAGTAATCCGGAAAAACAATTTTCTTCCATCCGTGTATTCGGCACTATTGGCTGGATCGTTGCGGGATTGCTGATCAGCTATGCATTCCGTTGGGATAATTCAGAAGCCGCAGCAGCCGGTCAATTGAGAAACACCTTCCTGTTGGCGGGTGGCAGTTCTTTACTCCTCGGACTTTTCAGCTTTACCCTGCCCGCTACACCTCCGCGCGCAAAAGGTGAAAAAATTTCCATCGGTAAAATACTGGGAGTAGATGCGTTGAAACTATTAAAGGATCGCAATTTTGCCGTCTTCTTTCTCGCGTCGGTCGCCATTTGTATTCCGCTTGCGTTCTACTACCAGGTAACCAATACATTCCTGGTGCATTCAGGTGTTGAAAACGCAACAGGCCTTATGTCACTCGGGCAGGTATCTGAAGTTTTATTCATGTTGTTACTGCCTGTATTCTTTACACGTTATGGTTTCAAGAAAACAATACTCGTAGGCATGCTGGCCTGGGTCGTACGTTACCTGCTATTTGCCTACGGCAATGCAGACGATCTTTTCTTTATGCTAATACTCGGCATCGTACTGCACGGTGTGTGTTACGATTTCTTTTTTGTATCCGGACAAATCTATACCGATGCACGCGCGGGTGAACAATATAAAAGCGCTGCACAGGGCTTGATTACACTGGCTACTTATGGTGTGGGTATGCTTATCGGGTTCAAAATAGCAGGTTTGATCACCGATCATTACAAGACCGGCGAAGGCAGTTTCGATTACAAAATGATCTGGTTAATTCCCGCAGGCATCGCAGCAGTGGTATTCCTGTTGTTTGCTTTGTTATTTAAAAAAGAAACGAAGAAAATCTCTTTATAATACTTTTATGGCAGGAACACAATCGCGCAGATCATGGCTGCAATCCGTTACCACTGCCGCGCTGGCCGCGGGCGCCGGCACTACGCTGAGTGCTTTTTCCGGCAAAACAAATACACCCGCTTTGAAAGGAAATATCCTTCACTCTGTATGTTCATGGACTTATAATTTTCTTTCGCTCGATGAGCTCTGCCATGTAGTGAAAGACATCGGCTTTGCCGCTATCGATCTTGTTGGCCCGAAAGACTGGCACATCTTAAAAAGAAATGGCGTCGACTCCTCCATGTGCAATGGCGCAGAGATCAGCCTGGTAAAAGGCTGGAACGATCCGCAATACCACAATACACTCGTCGATAATTATACAAAACACATCGACCTGGTAGCGGCTGCCGGTTATGCCAATCTCATTTGCTTTAGCGGCAACAGGAATGGTATGGATGACGAAACAGGGTTGAATAATTGTGTGCAGGGATTAAAAAGAATCATGGCGCTCGCGGAAAAGAAAGAAGTAGTGATACAGATGGAACTGTTCAACAGCAAAGTCGATCACAAAGATTATATGGCCGATAAAAGTGCATGGGGCGTGGAGTTGTGTAAAAGACTCGGTTCGCCTAACTTCAAATTGCTGTACGATATTTATCATATGCAAATCAATGAAGGCGATATCATTCATACGATCCGCGATAATCATGAATACTTTGGTCACTATCACACAGCAGGTGTGCCGGGACGAAACGAGATCGATGACAGCCAGGAAATTTTTTATCCTGCCGTGATGAAAGCCATTACTCAAACGGGATTCAAAGGATATGTAGCGCAGGAATTCCGCCCCACCGGTAAAACACCTGAAGAAAAAATAGCCGCCTTGAAAAAGGCCATACAAATATGTGATGTATAAACCTTCAAACCTGTGATCCACATTTTCAACTCCTGAGGTCTCGTGCAGAGCCTTCCGGACAAACTGTATATACTATGCCAGAAAACGAATTTGACGCCATTGTCGTAGGATCCGGTATCAGCGGTGGCTGGGCCGCAAAGGAACTCTGCGAAAAAGGCCTGAAGACCATCATGCTCGAACGCGGAAGAGACGTTGTGCATGTAAAGGATTACGTGAATGCCAACAAGGAAAGCTGGGAATTCCCGCACCGCGGCGGCCGCACCCAACAAATGATTGAAGATTATCCGGTGCTTAAACGCGACTACCCGCTTAATGAAACCGTGCTGGACTTTTGGGTAAAAGATAAAGAGTGCCCTTATACCGAAACAAAACCCTTCTCCTGGTTCAGAGGTTATCACGTTGGTGGCCGTTCACTCACCTGGGGACGCCAGAGTTACCGCTTCAACAAATGGGACTTTGAAGCCAATGGAAAAGAAAACATTGCCGTAGACTGGCCCATCCGATATGAAGACATGGCTCCGTGGTACAGCTACGCAGAAAAATTTGCCGGCATACAAGGCAACCGCGACGGACTGGATGTATTGCCTGACGGCGATTATGTAAAAGCCATGGAGATGAACTGCGTGGAGAAAGATGTGGCCAAACGTCTCCAGGACATTTACAAAGGTTCCCGTCATATGATCATCGGACGAAGCGCCAACATCACCGAAGTAAGACCCGAACAAAAACGCACCAACTGCCAGTACCGTGACCGTTGCTGGAGAGGTTGTCCCTTTGGCGCTTACTTCAGTACACAATCCGCCACACTGCCTGCAGCCATGGCAACGGGAAACCTCACGCTTCGCCCCTTCTCTATCGTTACACGCATTCTTTACGATAAAGACACCAAACGCGCCACAGGTGTGGAAATACTCGATGCCGAAACAAACAAGACGCACGTTTATAAAGCGAAAGTGATTTTCCTGAATGCGTCTGCACTCAATTCTACATGGGTGCTCATGAATTCTGCTACCGATATCTGGCCCGACGGATTGGGCAGCAGCAGCGGCGAACTCGGCCACAACCTGATGGACCACCATTTCCGTTGCGGCGCATCGGGCACGGTCGAAGGCTACGAAGACAAATATTTTTATGGCCGCCGCCCCACCGGTATTTATATCCCACGCTTCCGCAATATTCATGGTGACAAACGCGATTACCTGCGGGGATTCGGCTACCAGGGATCAGCCAGCCGCGGCAACTGGAAAAGAGATGTGGCAGAACTCGGCATCGGTGCCGATCTGAAAGAAGCATTGGCAGAGCCCGGTGCCTGGACCATCGGTATTACCGGTTTTGGTGAAATGCTCCCCTACCACGAAAACAAAATCACACTCAACAAGAATAAAAAAGATAAATGGGGATTACCCGTCCTCGACATGGACGCCGAGATCAAAGACAATGAAAAGAAAATGCGGCAGGACATGATCAATGATGCCAAAGAAATGCTCGAAGCAGCCGGCGTGAAAGATGTACGCACCTGGGATAATCCGTACGAAGTGGGCATGGGTATTCATGAAATGGGTACCGCGCGCATGGGCCGCGATCCCAAAACATCCGTGCTCAACGGGCACAACCAGGTATGGGATGCCCCGAATGTATTCGTAACAGACGGCGCGGCAATGACGTCCGCCTCCTGCGTGAATCCATCACTCACCTATATGGCGATGACTGCACGCGCGGCAGACTTCGCATTTAATGAACTTAAAAAAGGAAACCTCTGATATGGAAAGAAGAGAACTACTGAAAATGATCGCTGTGCTCACAGGCACCGCCATGATCGGAGGCGACCTGCTGCTCTCGGGTTGTGGTCAATCACCAACCATTGGCGGCACCGCTTTCAGCACCGACGATATCCGCTTCCTCGATGAAGTGGCGGAAACCATTTTACCCAAAACAAAAACGCCCGGTGCAAAAGACGCTGCTGTTGGTCAGTTTATGACGGTAATGGTGAACGATACCTACACAAAGGATGATCAAAAGATCTTCCACGAAGGCATCGGTAAACTCAACGATGCATCGAAGGAACAATACAAAAAAGCGTTCCTCGATATCACGCCGGAGCAAAGGCATGAGCTGTTGAACAAACTGAATAAGGAAGCTATAGAATACAACGAGAAAAAGTCGAAAGCCGACAAAGAGTCGAAAGACAAGAAAATGCCGGCACACTATTTCACGATGATGAAACAGCTTACCATACTTGGCTTCTTTACATCGGAACCCGGTGCTACGCAGGTCTTGCGGCACGTGGCCGTACCCGGAAAATATGATGGCTGTCTTGATTACAAAAAAGGGGATCGCGCCTGGGGCTGATCCTTTAAAACCTAACGATCATGCAACAATCGCGTCGAAACTTTTTAAAACTGACCGGAGGTTCATTAGCCGCCGTAACACTTGGCTCATGGGCCTGTAAAACACCGGCCTCTGCACAAACCGCTTCCATTCCAACTTTCGGGCTGCAACTCTATACGCTCCGCGAAGACATGCCGCGCGACCCGCGGGGGGTGTTGAAACAAGTGGCGGCTATGGGTTACAAACAACTCGAGAGCTACGAACCAAAAGAACTTGGTATGTTTTGGGGAATGGGCGCCGCCGGTATGAAAAAATACCTCGACGATATCGGCACAACATTGGTGGCCAGTCATTGCGAGATCGATAAAGATTTCGAACGCAAAGCCGCCGACGCTGCCTCCATCGGTATGAAATATCTAATCTGCCCCTGGAAAGGACCACAAAAATCACTCAGCGACTTCAAACGATTTGCTGCAGACTTCAATGTAAAAGGTGAGATCTGCCGTAAAAACGGCATCCGCTTCGCCTATCACAACCATGATTACTCATTCAAACTGCTCGAAGGCCGCCTACCACAAGATGTGATGATGGAAGAAACAGACCCGAAGCTGGTGGACTTTGAAATGGATATTTATTGGGTAGTGACGGCTGGTGAAGATGCCTCAGCCTGGTTTAAAAAATATAACAACCGTTTCCGTCTCTGTCATATCAAAGACCGCGAAAAAAATGCCTCCGGTGGTAACGCATCGTGCATACTCGGCCAGGGCAGCATCGACTATCCGTCTTTGCTGAAAAAAGCCAAAGAACATGGCATGGAGTATTTCATCGTGGAGCAGGAAAAATATGAAGGCACTACGCCATTGAAGGCGGTAGCCGCAAATGCGGAGTATATGAAAAGTATTAAGTTATAAGTATTAAGTGAAGCAGCCGTAATACGCCCGGTACTTCGGACATGAGTAGTAAGTTAAACGGTCCGATAAAAGCTTTGCGCCTTTGCTCCTTATGCAGCTTCGCGTGAAAATGCGCCGCTATCCGTGTGACTGTTCCATTCACGATTGACGATTCACACTTGCCCCAACGCATCTTTCAAACACCACCCTTTGCTGATCCGTTCCGCAAGGGGTTTTAAATTTTCCTGCATCATTTGATACTGCTCCGATGTTATGGCATTAATGCGTCCGGCCAGATCAACAAGACCCGGCACTGCAATGCCGATATTATATTCTTTTACCAATGCCGCTGTGGCGGCCTCTTCTGCCACAATCACCGGCATACCCGCAAGTATATAAAGCGATAATTTATGCGAAGTAATATACCGGAAGTAATTACCCAACGGGCCTTTTAATTCCTCTACCGCATCGCCGTCCCACAACAGACCGAATGAACCAGGCAGCCGCGCCGGCAACTCCTGCGGAAATACCAGCGGATGCCACTGCACGCCGGGGACTTTTATTTTGCCCTGCTCCGCTTCCGCACCCATCACATGAAAAACAACATCGTTCACTTTTCCCAGTTGCCAATAAAATTTTCGGATAGCAAGATTGCCCGCAAAAACCACTTCCCGCGCAGGCTTACGCGGCGTCAAAACCGGCGGAACGAGAAAATCGAAAAAATCAATTTTGCTGATCGTCCGCTCCCCGACCTGTTGCCTCAGCCATTCAGCCATCGCAGCATTGTGCACAATGAAATAGTGAAACTTGCGAAAAAAAGCAATCTCTTTTTCCAATACATTGTTATCATTGTCTTTCAGCCCATCGATATCGCCAACGTAGCAGATCAGTCTTGCTCCACGCATACGTAACAACGCAATCAGCCATTGATTCATCCTGGCGTATACGGGAAACATCAACACTACTTTCTCATCGCGCTTAACGCGCAACGCCGCCGTGATGATGTATGACAATCTTTTGAAAAAAGAAAAAAAGCCACCCGATGTACGGCCCGGCAGCTCCAGCGGACGATAACCTTCCCGCGAGAGGATCGTTTCGGCATCGGCATAACCCACTCCGCCATGACGATAGTCTTCGAAACTGTACTGACGGATATAATAAGCCTGCTTATGCTTCATTGGTATGCCTGTGGCGTTTCAATAATCCATTTATGCCAGCCCACAACTGCTGTGCAAATGGATTTTTCAATACATAGATAAATAATAAAAAATAAACGGCGATGCATGCCGGTATCGTTGTCAATAATACCGGTATAGCGTCATGGACTATATTCTTAATCCCAAAAACGATTAAAATAAACAAAGCCGAAAGTAACAACGCTTCGGCAAACAAACGCCAGTCGAAGATCCGCAGCCCCGGGAAAAGCCTGCGTACGGACAGCAGGTTCAGTAACAGCAATAACAATTCAGCAGCTACCAAAGCCATACAGGCGCCGGCATCAGCATAATAAACCGACAACAACAACGCCAGCGGAATATAACAGGTGCTGCTCACCGCCAGGTTGCGCAGGTAGGATTTTTCCTGGTGACGTGCCATCAATACAGGGTTACTGAGAAACAAGGCCATGCCTTTGAGAAAAGGAAAGACGGCCAGCCAGCGAAGATTAGCGGCAACAGGAAGAAATTTATCACCGAGATACGCAGCGGCCAGTTGATCCGACAACAAATAGATGCCCACGCCCATCGGTACCGAAAGCAATACCACCAGGCGGCTGTTCTGCAACAACCGGTCCTGCACTGCTACCGCTTCCTGCCGGTGATCGTGATAAGTTACGCGCGGCAGAAACACCAGGAAGGAATCCGTCAGCAGATTGCTGCTGATGCGCACGAGCCGCGCAGGAAAAGTATAAAATCCCACAGCCGCCGCCACACTGGCCAGCCGCAGCAATACATTGTCCAGCATCAAGGGAATACTATACAATAAGCCGATCAGGTAAATGACCCAGAGCTTTTTCAGGTGTGCTTTTAATCCCGTAAACAGAAATCCTCCGCCCTGCTCTCTGACCATCACGCCATAGTTCCATATACCGATCGCCACCGCAGATAAAACCATCACAGCATAATACGTGGCAAAATCATCCGTATTTTTTACCAAAACAAACAAAGCGATCAAACCGAGTATCCGCACCGATATCGAACGGATGGTAATGAACCCGAACCGTTCCATTCCCATAAAATACCAGTCGCAGGCCAGGAAGTTGATCAGCAAAAAAGTCACGGAAAATCCGAGCAGCCGCCAATCGGCAATACGATCCCATAGCAACCACATCATGATTGCATACAATAGCATCACCAGGGAGGAAGAAATTACCCGTAGTCCCATCAACTCTTTCACCAATCGTTTAAGCCGTTCGGGTTCATCGCGCAGCTTCACTACTTCACGGATGCCGTATACGGTAATGCCGAGTTCGGCCATCACTACAAAATAATAACTGAACGAATCGATGAAGGCCACACGCCCCACACCTTCGGGATCCAACACCCTTGCTACATACGGGATCGACAGCAGCGGGAATAATACCTGGCTGACGGAAAGCAGGAAGTTGTAAAGAAGATTTCGTTTGATCGTTGCCAAAGGCTTACAAAATAGTGAGTTAGCGAGCTTTACAAACTTACTATATTTGATCAAAACAACCCTATATTCGTCCGATGACCGAATTGCTGATCCCTTTGTTGCGTTGTCCGGTAAGCCGCAGTTCCTTGCGGCTGGAGGTTATACGGTATGGGAAAAAAGTGTATAACGGTACCGAAACAACCATCATCAAAGATGGTATTCTCTTCAGCAATTCGGAATGGTTTTATCCGGTTATCGACGGTATACCGCGGCTCATCGTGGAAGCAGTGATCGATTACAATGATTTTTTGTCAACCCATCTCCCCGATTTTCCGCAACGACGCGATGCACTGATAGCCAAAAATGGCTCGTTACTGGCGTCCGTTCAGCAGAAGAACGACCGCACCAAAAAGAGTTTTGCCTACGAATGGAAACAATTCGACTACCAGCAGGACCGGACCTGGGAAGCTGATAAGCCGCAGATGTTCGAACGGTTCCTGACCGAAACGGATGAAACGGCCACATCAATCAACGGCAAGCTAATCTTCGATGCCGGCTGTGGAAACGGACAATTGAACCAACTGATCGCGGCAAATGGGGCTACGGTATTGGGGATGGATTTCAGCCGCAGTGTAGAGCAGGCTTTTAACGAAAACACCGAAGCAAACGCTTTGTTCATACAGGGTGACGTACAGTTTCCGCCGGTGGCCTTCGAAGCGTTCGACATCGTTCATTGCAGCGGTGTGCTCATTCATACCAGCAACACGCAACATTCATTCAATTGTCTCGTACCCTGTGTAAAAGAAGGCGGGAAACTCAGCGTATGGTTATATCACCCGCGAAATAATGCCGGCCACCGTTTCATTTTGTTATTAAGAAAAATGCTGGCCAAACTCCCGCTTCCACTTTTGTATTGGATCTGCAGGTGGATCCTGTTTCCCTTTGCTTTTGTAGTTAAACGTGTCAAAGGCAATAAGCAACCTGCACGCGAACTGATGATTGACATTCTCGACCAGTTCACACCCGAATTCCGCTGGGAACATACGCACGAAGAAGCAAAGAGCTGGTTTGACCAGGAAAACTTTTACCATACCCACATTACCACAAGTAATATCTTTGGTTTCAATATCACCGGAAAAAGGCTGAAGGTGTAAGGTTAAAACAGCCGGTAAAAGCTTCGCGCCTTTGCTACTTATGGAGCTTTGCGTGAAAATCCGCCGCTGCACGTAGTAAGTATGTGGTGATTGATTGCCTTATTGACTATTGACCATTCACTTTTTTTGACTTTTTAACTAATGAAGCGAATCGCGATCATCGAATCAGGTCACTTTGAGGTCACTCATACGCTGCTGCGGCTGTTCGACAACGGGCATCACCACCTCACTGTTTTTATCGATGCTTCTTCTTTACGGCAATTGCAATTTTTAGCCGGGGAAAAGACCAACCAGCTTACCTGGGTCGTGCGTCCGGAAACAGAGAGTAACCGTGCATTCATCTCCCGCATTTTTAATCATCTCCAGTCTCAACCATTCGATCTCGTTTGCTTCAGCACCATTAACGACAATTTCATTCTTTATGCCAATGGCATTAAAAAACTGAATATAAAAACGACGATGATCGTGCATGACATCAACAGCTATTTCACCTGGAAACCTGCGCCCAGCCTGCGTCGCATGGTACGGTATCTTGGGAAGCATTCACTGATCAGGCAGGCAGACTCCTTCATTGTACTGGGCGAACGATTGGCTGAAAATCTTCGCAGCAAGTTATCCGGATCAAAAGAAGTATATCATGTACCAGGAGGATTTTTCGAAAAAGAAAATTATCAGCCGCTTCCTTTACCCGCAAACGAATCGATAAGAATAGTCGTACCCGGTTCAGTAGATGAAAGACGCCGCGACTACCGGCAGGTGTTTGAATTGCTTCGCCTGGCGGATGAGCAGAAAGTTGATATAGCGGTGATGTTGCTGGGAAGATTTCATCCGGAACATGGCCGGCAGGTGAAAGCGTGGTGCGAAGCCTACCCGGACAATGGCCGGTTACGTTATTTTGACGAGTCGCTGATCGATCAGCCGCTTTTTGATAAATACCTGCAGCAATCACATCTGCTGTGGCTGCCATTGCAACACGACACCATCATCCATGATGGCGTACAGGAAACTTACGGGGAAACGATTTGTTCCGGTAATATCGGCGACGTGATCCGGCATGCAAAACCGTTTTTGTTACCCGCCAACATCCATGTAGACCAGGCACTGGAACAAGCTGCCATCCGTTACCGCAGTCCGCAGGATTTATTGGAAAAATTATCAACGGCAGATCTGGCACAACACAATGCCGCTGCATTAGCCGGCGCACAATACTATACGATTGAAAACATCCGCGCGCGCGTTCCCTCACTTTTTCAATAACCCGGCTCTCGGCCGGTCTTGTTTTACCTGGATAAAATCACGGCGGTTGACGTAGTAGTAAAGCAGAAAATAAATGAGCGGCAGGAAGCTGATGATCTTCAGCAAAAGAAAGCCCGTATAAAAGCCAAGGAGGTAACTTACTACCAATATCAATGCGCCGGTCAGTAAAGAGCGGTCATCGATCGCGCAAACGATTTTCAACCGGAAATAAGTTCCCTCCTTTGGGTAGTGTAAGGTAAGCGGACGTGAAAAATGAAACCCGTCGGTAGCCAGCAATTGCAGGTCATTCTCTGCCAGCGTGATGACCACCGGATTGCAGTCAGCCAGTGGCCAGATCTGTTTTTTATCGATCACCACACGAATCTTCAGGAAGCTGAGCAGCACCTGGTTCTTGCGCGTGATCACGATATAATACGGTTCCTGTTCCACGCATATTTTAATTGGGCGTGATGATTATTTCAACGCACGGATGATAGCCGCAAAGTCCGCCGCTACCAGCGAAGCCCCGCCTACCAATCCGCCATCCACATCGGGCGAAGCGAAGAGTTCGGCTGCATTGCCGGCTTTTACACTTCCTCCATAGAGGATGGGTACCTGGTCAGCGATCTCCGCACCGTATTGCTTTGCCAGTACAGCACGCAGGTGCGCATGCATCTCCTGTGCCTGCTCCGTGGAAGCGGTTTTGCCGGTACCGATTGCCCAGATAGGTTCGTAAGCGACCACGAGTTGCGTCAGTTGTTCGGCCGATAAATGAAACAGCGACTCACTGAGCTGTTGCGCTACATAATCATTCTGTGTGCCGGCTTCACGGATCTCAAGCGGTTCGCCGCAACAGAAGATTGGTGTGATGCTGTGGGCAAAGCTGCGGTCTACTTTCCGGGCAAGCTCTTCATTTGATTCATGAAAATACTCACGGCGTTCGCTATGACCGATCACACAGTAGGGCACCCGGATAGAAGCCAGCATGGCGGCTGAGGTATCACCGGTATAAGCACCTGACTCGTGTTGTGAACAGTTTTGCGCAGCAACGCTGTAATTTTTTTGTCCGGCTACGCGGTCGCGGGCCATGGTGAGGTAGGGAAATGGAACGGCCAGCACTACCTGCTGATGATCAGCCAGGCTGACACCGGCGGCCAATAATTCGTCGATCAGTTTTTCTCCTTCCGCATAGCTGAGGTTCATCTTCCAGTTAGCAGCGGCAATTTGCTTTCTCATTTTTCAGATAACATTAAGTCTCCGCCACTACGGCGGGACGGGTTAATATAAATGATTGTACACATACTGCAACACTACCTGTTCGGTGTCCTGCAGCGATGCGCCTTTCAGTTGTTTCCAGTTGTCGATGGCCACGAGGGCTTTTTCAAAATCACAGCGTTCCACTCCTTCGCTTCCCCAGGAGAAGGAAGGTACATAACGCGGTGTGAGTCCCGCGCCAAATACATTGCACGCGGTACCGATCACCGTACCGGTATTGATACTGGTGTTGATGGCCGTGCGTGAATAGTCGCCCATCAGCACGCCGCATTTGCGTCCTGCTGCCACAAGCCCGGCGGGCGTCCATACTTTTACGATACCGGCGGTATTCTTGAGATTACTGTTGGTGGTACCCGCGCCAAGATTGCACCACTCCCCGATCACCGAATCGCCGAGGTAACCGTCGTGCGCTTTGTTGGAATAACCCATGAGCACACTGTTCTTGATCTCACCGGCTGCAATACAATAGGGACCGATGGTAGTAGCACCGTAAATTTTCGCGCCCATCTTTACGCAGGAAGATTTACCTGCGGCAAAGGGTCCGCGGATAATAGCACCTTCCATGATCTCGGCATCTTCACCGATATAGATGGGCCCTGTGTCTGTATTGAAAATAGCATGACTGATGCGCGCCCCTTTTTCAATGAATAATTTTTCATTACCGCTATGCCGGCTATTATCGGGTAAGGGCTGTGAAGTCCGTTCGCCGGTGAGTGTATCGAAATCGAGACGGATGGCGTTATCGTTCAATTGAAAAATATCCCAGGGATAACGGATTACCAGCAGCGTTTCTTCGAAATAGGTCACTTTATCGACCTGCACTTTGTGTGTGCCGGTTATTTGTCCGGCGGAAATGCGGAATACGAGTGATTCATTTTCGCGGCTCATGAGGCATTCGCCTTCCTGTAGCACCTTAACGGCGGCGATGAGTGCAGGTGTTGGCAAGATGTTGCCGTGGATCAGGTAACAGGGACCGTCGGCGGTAGCTTCTGCCAGATCGCGGGCCAATAAGAGGTCTTTGTAATCGTCTTCTTTTTTATCGAAGGATGGCAGTCCTAAAGCCTTTTCCCATTTTTCACGGATCGTCAATATCCCGACGCGGATATCCTGTAATTGCCGCGTGAGTGTAAAGGGATAAAGATTCTCCGGCCGGCAAAATTCTTCCGTAAACAGTATTTTGTCCATGGGAACTAATTGAGAGCGGAAGATAACGAATGATCACGGAACGGGTGTTCGGTGTAAAGTGCGCGAAAAGAAAAAACCCCGAAGAGGAATCTCCGGGGTTAAAGTATAGCCATGAAAAACAAACTCTTTGCCTGAGCAAAAAGCTGAATCCATAAGTAATATTATGCTTTTTTGGCGTATTTCTTCTTGTACTTGTCGATACGTCCTGCAGTGTCAACCAATACATTCTTACCAGTGAAGAAAGGGTGAGACGTGTTGGAGATCTCCAGTTTGATAACCGGGTATTCGTTACCATCTTCCCACTTCTGGGTTTCTTTAGAGTAAGCAGTAGACCGGCTCAGAAACGCGGTATTGTTACTCATGTCTTTGAAAATAACTAACCGGTATTGTTCCGGGTGGAGTCCTTTTTTCATAATGCTATGATTTTTAAGGCAATACGGATTTTGCCGTATTGATGATTTAATTTGGAGGGCAAAGGTAGGAAAATATAGGGAAGAAGTGGCGTTTATTGGTCTGTTTTCCATTAATCCTTTTATAACAGACTGGATTATAAACAAAAAAGCACCAAGTTATTGTTTTCGTTGACATAAGTCTTCGTAGACATTTAACCCGATGCTTTTTGGATCACCGCCTGAGCGGTTCTCCTGCTTGCAGCATTCTGATGGTTTTTCCTGAGATTTCTGCTTACCCGTTTCCGTATCAGCCGAAGATCTCATTTTTCCTTGTCATTATCTCTGCAAATATTACTTCTAAGATACGTTGTTCTATTTGCGTTTTCCAAATTTTCACCCCTCCCGTTTTGCACCTGTTCTGCACCTTATTATCCACCGGAAATGCCCGAAAACAGGGGGTTTCGCACATGTTATGAACGCATATTCTCGTATTGCAGCGGCACCCCGAGGTCCCAGCCCTTGGAGGCCTGGATCACTTCCTGCAGGTCGTCGATTTTTTTGCCGGTAACACGTACCAAATCATCGTTGATGGACGCCTGCACTTTCAGGCCGCTGTCCTTGATCAGTTTTACTACTTTTTTGGCATCTTCCTGTTTCAGGCCGTTGCGCACGGTTACTTCTTTTTTCCAAACCTTGCCGCTTACGCCGCCTTCTTTGGACAGATCGAAGGCTTCGGGTGCAATCCCCTGCTTGTGGGAACGGCTTACCAGCACGTCCAGCAGTTGACGCATTTTCATGTCGTCATCTGTTTCCAGTTTGATCACGTATGTTTTCTTATCCAGGTCGATCACCACGTGTGACCCTTTAAAGTCAAAGCGGTTACCGATTTCCTTGGTTACCACGTTAACGGCGTTATCGAGCGCCTGGGCATCTACTTTGCTGACAATATCGAAAGATGGCATAACAAGAATTTCGTACAAAGGTAGGGGTGAATGATCAATCGTCAATCGTGAATGGTCAATCGTCAATCGTGAATGGTCAATCGTCAATCGTGAATGGTCAATCGTCAATAAGGCAGTTATCACCAGATACTTATTACTTATTACTTATTACTTATTACTTACTACTAAAAGAGGGCCGCTCCGGACAACGGAACGACCCATCATGCTACAGGAGAAAAGAACAATAATGGTTAATTACCTGATTTGATACGGTTCTGCTCGTCTTCTAGTCCGCTACGGCGACGGCGCTCGGGCGCAATATTCTTTTTACCAAAACGATAAGTAAAGGTCATGCGCACCTGTCTTGTATCGCGGCGGGCGTGGATATTAACATCCACATCACTGTAACGCACATCACCTCTGAACACCTGTGTGCGGAACACATCGGAAAAGCCGAGTTTGATCGTGCCTTTTTTCTCAAACACCTGGCGTACGATACCAACGTTGAGCGCGCCCATGTGACCAGCTTTCAGCAAGCCTTCCGCGCTGGGCGAACGATACCATCCGCTGATCTCGCTGCTCCATTTACCAAAAGTAAACGTGTTATTGACCGAGGAAACAAGTGTGCTGAACTGCAGATCAACAGGATCATTATTATACAATCCCTGGTAACGGTTGTTGTATACATTCACGTAGATATTCGTGTTCCACCATTTGGTTACCGCTGTATTGATCATCACGGCAATACCCAATTGCCTCATCGTATTCAGGTTGTCCTTGGTCTGGTAGGTGATGCTCTCCGCAGTGTTCTGCTTCAGCAGTTCGGTGATTACATCGGAGGTTTGTGTATAGTTCAACGTAGTGGTCAGGAACCTGTTGAACGTGTGGCTGAACTCGATATTGTTAGTAAACTGGGGCAACAGATAGGGATTGCCTTGTCCGTAAGTCAGGGAATCGAGGAAGAATACAAACGGGTTCAGGTCGTCATAATCCGGACGTGCAACGCGACGACTGTAGCTGAGGCTGAACTGGTTTTTATCGTTCAGGTTATAACTCAGTGCAGCGTTGGGAAAAAGGTTGGTATAATCGCGGCGGAAAGAAGAGTCATTGCTAAGCTGATGACCTTTTGCCTGCGTGTTCTCCAGGCGAAGCCCCGCCGTCCACTCAAATTTCTTCAGGGAACCACTCATGATCGCATAAGCTGCATTGATGTTTTCATCGTAAATGAAATGGTTACTGCGATTGTCTTTGATCCAGCCGGTTCCTTCATTGCGCTGGTAGTTTACTTCGTTGTCGGTACTTACAAGGCTTGCCTTGACACCCGTTTCGAGTTTAAGATTTTTATTGATCGGATGCAGGTAATCTACTTTACCACTGTAAATGGTAATATTGGACGGCAGGTCACCAGCCAGCAAAACATCGGGGCCTAATTTATTTCCCAGCGGATCGAAGCTGCGAGTATTGAGAAAAGATGCATTGTCGTTAACGTAACGGGCATAGTCGAAGTCGGTGGTCAGTTCGCGACCGGTAGAATCAATGCTTCTTTTATAATTAAGGTTAAAAGCATAGTTCTGTGAATTACGATTATTATTAGCGTTGGACTCGAGCCGGTTGATGAGACTACCGTCGGGTCTGCGGATATTGATGCGGCCTGAAGGATCTTCATCGTTCTTATTGAAATTGCCATTGAACACAAGGCCGATCACATCTTTTTTGGAGAAATAATAATCCGCTCCCACTTTCATGCTGTGATAATTGCCTTTGAAATGCGGACGTGAAACCTGGTCGATCGTACGCATGATGGTTTCTTTGTCTGCCTCGTACAAGCGGCGGTTGATGGACAGCCTGTTGAAGCCTTCATATGTTCCCACATAATAATTACCAAACACATTAAACTTGTTGCTGCGATGGTTGAGGTTGAGGCCACCGTTTATTCTTGCATAAATGCCCTGGGTATAACCAATGTTGGTATTACCATTGGTACCGCGGATCGCACCTTTTTTTGTTTTGATATTGATGATACCGGAATTACCTGATGCATCATATTTAGCGGGAGGATTGGTCATGATCTCGATCTGCTCCACCTGGTTGGCTTGCAGATTTTTCAAGTAAGCCGCGAGATCGGCGTTGCTCATATAAGTAGGCTTGCCGTCGATAAGCACCATTACGCCTTGTTTGCCTTTTACACTGATATTGCCATCGTTGTCGACGGTTACACCGGGAGATTTTTCGAGTAGCTCCATCACGGTTGAACCGGCATTGGTAGGCGCGGCATCCACATTCACGATCATCTTGCCCGCCTTCATTTCCACCATTGGTTTTTTGGCGGTAACAGTGACGCCCGTCATGGCTTTGGCTTCGGGCGACAGGCGGAAGGCCGGCAGTTGAACGGGTGTATTTTCTTTCAAAGAGATCAACTTCGAATTTACGGCCTGGAAACCTACCGAAGTGATGCTGACGAAATAATCGCCGGTCTTCAGGCTGTCCAGGGAAAAGTGACCATCGGCTGCTGTCATTTCAATTTTTGCCATGGCTGAATCTGCCGCGTGGCGAAGGGTAATGGTTGCCGCGGGAACCGATTTCCCGTTTTCATCCTGCACCTGCCCGGTAATCCGGCTCTGCGCATTCACTGCCACACCGGACATAAGAAGCAGAAGTACAATCAGTTGAATCTTTTTCATTTGGTTTACTTTTATAAAATGGTACTTTGTTTTAGCTGTTACAACTCAAAAGTAGGTACTATACAATGCATAGTACATTGTTTTGAATTGAACGGCAAAATTGAGGGGATGAACGGTAACGGTAAAGTTGGAAATAGGACGCTCGAAGCCGGACCGGGTTACAGTTGGCCGCTATTTTGGGATAAATGGCAATTAGGCGCCTTCAGCGGCGCTAAAGGCCGAACTCCTTTCGTATTTCCTGCTGATAAGTACGACCGGAATATAAGGTGGTGGAATTGGTATCGTTCATTACAAAACGATAACGTCCGTTATAATGGCGATGCATTTCCCGGATGAGCTGTTTGTTGATGAGGTAAGACTTCTGTATGCGAAAAAAGTGGGCCGGTAATTTTTCTACCAATGAACTCAGCGTAGCTCCCGATAAATATTTCTGGCCGGTGACCAGGTAAATCCATACATATTTATCATCGGCTTCGAGATAAGTGATCTGATCAAAACGCAACAGGTTAATGCGATCACCAGTTCGTACACTCAGCGAGGTAGCAGCTACCGGTTGATTGAACCGGTCGATAAGCGCCTGCAGGTCGGGAGCGGTGTCTGTATTTCCAAGACGTCCCAGCCGCTGTAGTTTTTCCACCGTTTGCGCGATACGTTCTTCGCGCAACGGCTTCAGCAGGTAATCCACCGCAAATGTTTCAAAAGCCTGGATGGCATATTCTTCATACGCCGTGGTGAATATGATATGCGGTACTTCTTTCAGTTGTTGCAATACTTCAAAGCCCGACATATCCGGCAGCCGTATATCGAGAAATACAAGCTCCGGGTGCAATGCCTGGATTTTTTCTATCGCCTCTCCCCCGTTTGCCGCTTCGCCAATGATGTTGAACAACGGCCCGTAAGGTTCCAGCAAACGCCGTAGGGTGCGTCGTGCCGCAGGTTCATCATCCACGAGCAATACCTTATACATGTCGCCTGGCTTTTGGTGTGTACATTTTTATAACCACAGCTTTCGGTTGTGCAAGGAATAATACTTCATACCGGTTGGGAAACAACAGATCCAGCTTATCGAATACGCTTTGCAATCCGTATCTCGGTACCAGTTCCTCCGGAAAGGGCGGACCATTGTCTTCCACCGCAATACTGATGCCCTCTTCGAGAGTGGTGATATCGATCCGGATCGACGTCAGGCGGTCAGTCGCTTTCAGTCCATGCTTCACCGCATTTTCCAACAACGGTTGCAATAAGAACCGCGGTACACGGAATGCACCGGCTTCAGCATCGGTATGCACTTCGTATTGCAGTTTATTTTCAAAACGGATCTGTTCTATCCTCAGATACAGGCTGCTCAATTGCAGTTCCTCTTCCACCGTTGCGTAGTTGTCACCAGCGTAGTTGAGACTGTACCGGAACAGATCGGCCAGTGCAAGCGTCATCTCCCTCGCGCGCAGGCCGTCGGTCAGTGACAGGTCTGCGATAGCGCCTAATGCATTGTATAAAAAATGCGGATTGATCTTGGCCTGCAATGCTTCCAGTTCCGCCCTGGCTTTTGCCTCCCGCAGCCGGCTAAGTTCCAGCGATTGCTCGTCCATTCTTTTTTGCCTTTCCAGTGAAACATAAGCAGAGAACACATGCACCAATCCGACGCCGGTGGCAAAATAAAGACTGATCAATACCGTCGATTGCCAGTTGTGTATGTTTTCCCTTTCGGCCGTGGCAATATAAAACAACAGGCTTGTACTAACGGCTGTTACGATCAAGGTCACTAATATCAATGCCTGGTGCTTTGCAAATGACCATTGCTTAAAACGCGGATGGCGCACTACCCAGCGCACACTGTTGAACACGATCAGCGTGTTGAGCGTTACTAATATCGCCTGCCCGAGCAAAGCCATACCTACCCCATATTCTCCGATGGCTTCAAACAGACCGCCATTGAGCGGCAGCAGGGCCATGATGAAACAAAAGATAATCAGCCAGGCCGAGATATTGGCCCGCAGCCATTCGTTTCGGATGGATTTCCTGAACAACTGTTTGAAATTAGCCAACAGGAACATGCCGCTCAAAGCGAGTGCGATCGCCGCGTGTATGATGATGAGGTATTGCCAGAATCCGATATTCACGGCACCAAATTAACAAATCGCCGCTCAACTGTTTACAGCGTCCCGCCAACTGCCTTTTTTCGGTAGTGAACTGTTATCTTGCAGGTAATTTATATCTGCTATGATCGATTACCGTTCCGATACCGTTACCAAACCTTCCCCCGAAATGCTCAAAGCCATGTGGAACGCTCCCGTTGGCGATGATGTATTCGGCGAAGACACGTCCATCAACGAACTTGAACAACTGGCGGCCGATATGTTTGGCATGGAAGCAGGATTGTTTTGCCCGTCGGGCACCATGACCAACCAGATCGCCATCAAAGTACATACACAACCCGGCGATGAAGTGATCTGTGATGCTGATGCACACATTTATCAATACGAAGGCGGAGGTATTGCTTTTAATGCCGGAGCGTCGGTGAAATTACTGGCAGGCGACAGAGGACGGGTTACTGCCAAGCAGGTGGCCAACGCCATCAACCCCCATGATGTTCATCGCGCGCGTACAAGCCTGGTATGCCTGGAAAATACCAGCAACCGTGGCGGCGGTAGTTGCTATGAATGGGACGACATCACGGCTATACATGCACTTTGCACTCAGCACGGACTGGCCTTTCATCTCGATGGTGCGCGGTTATTCAATGCGCTGGTTGCCAAATCGCAAACACCACAACAATACGGAGCAACATTTGACAGTATTTCCATTTGCCTGAGCAAAAGCCTGGGATGCCCGGTAGGTAGTGTTTTATTGGGTAAAAAAGAATTCATCCGTCGCGCAAGACGCATCCGAAAAGTATTTGGCGGCGGCATGCGGCAGGCCGGTTATATCGCTGCGGCGGGTATTTATGCATTGAAAAATAATATCGACCGGCTGCAGGAAGACCATGCACATGCGCGTCAGCTTGCAGATTCACTGGAAGGCCGCAGTTGGGTAAAAAGAGTATTGCCCGTAGAAACCAATATCATCATTTTCGAATTGCACGAAGCCGGCTCCGCTCCTGCGCTTGTACAAAAGATGAAAGAACTGGGTATATTGGCTTATGCTATTGCGCCTGATCGCATCCGGCTGGTCGTTCATCTTGACATAACAGCCGGTATGATTAAGCAAACGATAGAGCAGTTTGGAAAGTTGTGAGTGATGAGTATTAAGTAGTAAGTTAACACCCCTTGGTTCGTGTATACACGAACCAAGGCATTCACCATTGACGATTCACGATTGACGATTCACGATTGACCGCAGACCCGAAAATGGTTCGTGAATACACGAACCACGGGTGAGAGAATGTGAAAATGAAATAACCATTCACTATTCACCATTCACGATTTAAATTTTGAATTCTTAAGCATATGCTTCCTAAAAAAGATCCCACAACTACCGCGGCCTGGCAACAACTGCAGCAAGCGTACGATCGCATGAAAGACGTACAGATGAAACAACTGTTTGCAGAGAACCCGCGACGTTTCGACCAATACAATATCTGGCTTGGTGATATCCTTTTTGATTATTCCAAGAATATCATCGATGATGATGTGCTCAGCAAATTGCTGGCACTTGCCGAACAATCCGGTCTTGCGAAAGCAATAACCGCCATGTTCGACGGACAAAAGATCAATGAAACCGAGAACCGCGCAGTGCTGCATACAGCTTTGCGTAATTTCTCCCCCGGCGCCGTTACCACCGACGGAGAAAACGTGATGCCTGAAGTAAAAAAGGTATTACGAAAAATGAAAAGTTTCTGCGACAAAATCCACAGCGGAGAGTTGCGCGGTTATACCGGGAAACGCATCCGTTACATCGTGAACATCGGTATCGGCGGCAGCGATCTCGGACCGCAGATGGTGACCGAAGCCCTGCGTCCTTATCATGTAAAAGATATCGAGACCTTCTTCGTATCCAACGTAGACGGTACACATATTGCCGAAACACTGAAGAAAGTAAAACCCGAACGCACCTTGTTCCTGGTAGCCTCGAAAACATTCACTACCCAGGAAACAATGACCAACGCACATACAGCGCGTGAGTGGTTTTTACGGAAAGCAAAAGACGAAGCCCATATCGCTAAACATTTTGTGGCACTCAGCACCAACGAAAAAGAAGTGGTGAAGTTCGGCATCGACAAGCGAAACATGTTCGGTTTCTGGGACTGGGTAGGCGGACGTTACTCCCTCTGGAGTGCGATCGGTCTTTCCATTGCCTTGTCTATCGGATATAAAAATTTTGAAGAGCTCCTGAAAGGCGCGTACAATACCGACAACCATTTCCGCAATACCTCTTTTGAAAAAAACATCCCGGTGTTGATGGCGGTTATCGGTCTCTGGTACACCAATTTCTTTGGTGCGCAGACAGAGGCCATTCTTCCTTATGATCAGTACATGCTGCGCTTTGCCGCTTATTTCCAGCAGGGAAATATGGAAAGCAATGGTAAAAGTGTAAGCCGCGACGGACAACCTGTTACCTACGCTACAGGACCGGTCATCTGGGGCGAGCCCGGCACCAACGGACAACACGCATTTTACCAATTGATCCACCAGGGCACTGTTATCATCCCCTGCGACTTCATTGCACCCGCACAAAGCCACAATCCTATCGGCGATCATCATCCCAAATTATTGTCCAACTTCTTTGCACAAACAGAAGCGCTGATGAATGGCAAGACCGCAGAAGAAGTAAGTGCCGAACTGAAAGAAAGCGGATTAAAAGCGGCGCAGATCAGCAAACTGGTTCCCTTCAAAGTTTTCAGCGGCAACCGTCCCACCAATTCATTCCTGGTAAAAAAGATCACTCCCTTTACCTTAGGACAACTGATCGCACTTTACGAGCATAAAATCTTCGTGCAGGGCGTGATCTGGAATATCTTCAGCTTTGATCAGTGGGGTGTGGAATTAGGCAAACAATTGGCCAACCGCATTCTGCCGGAGTTAGGTGATGAAACGGCCGTCAGCGGCCACGACAGCTCAACCAATGGTTTGATCAATGCCTATAAGAAGCTGAGGTAAGTAGTAAGTAATAAGTTTTAAGTAAAAACAGCCGTGGTTCGCTCCTGAGACTCTCGGAGAACACTAACCACGGCTGCTTTTTATTCACGATTCACCATTCACCATTCACTATTCACCCAAAAAAAATGCTCCCCGCGAGGGAAGCACCATACATAATCAGTCGGTTGTTTAATTTACTTACCACTTGTCTACTTCTTCAGTGCTGCTAGGTGCAGGGCTGATCTCTTCAGCAGCTTCCGCTGTTTCTTCAGTGCTGATCTCGATCTCAGAAATGGCAGTTACCTCAGCCACCACAGTTTCTCCTTCCTCACCAAGATCATCGTGGTTAAAGGCGTCGAAATCGAAGTCGGGCATCAATTCGGTCTTCACATAATCCACCGCTTCGTTGAGAGCTTTTATAAATTTATTGAAGTCTTCTTTGTACAGGAAAACTTTGTGACGGTCATACCCGTTGTCATCAAACCGCTTGCGACTTTCAGTGATGGTCAGGTAATAATCATTACCCCGGGTAGCACGCACATCAAAGAAGTAAGTTCTTCTTTTTCCCGCCCGGATGCGTTTGCTGTAAATGCTTTCCATCTTTTTGTCGTTGTTCTCGTACGCCACTTGATTAGTTTTTTCGGTTGTTAAAAGATATACAAATTGGGAAGGCACAAATATATAGATGTTTTTGAAACAGCCAAATCCTAATTACCCCCGTATTTTCCCGGAGGAAACGACGTTTTCAAGGTGTCATCCCTCGGCCATTCCCTGCTGCTGGCGGGCGTATAACGACGCATAATGCCCGTCGGGGATGCGCATCAGCTCGGCATGCGTGCCCTGCTCCGCAATCCGTCCGTGATCCAGCACCACAATCCGGTCAAATTCCAGCAGGGAAAATACCCGGTGCGTAATAATGATGGCTGTCTTGCCCTCCAGGAATTCGTTCAGCCGTCCGATGATCTCTTTTTCCGTCTTGGCATCCACCGCGCTCAGGCAGTCGTCGAGAATGATGAGCGCCGGATCTTTGATCAATGCCCTCGCTATCGAGATCCGTTGCTTCTGTCCCCCACTTAAGGTTACGCCGCGCTCACCGATCATGGTTTCATATCCTGCGGAAAAACGGCGGATATCCGGATCAACACCTGCCATCTCCGCAGCCCGCACCACCTGTTCGCGGGTGGCATTTTCTATACCCGAACCAATGTTGTTGGCCACGGTATCGCTGAAAAGGAATACATCCTGCGGCACATAACTGATCTGGCGGCGCAGGGAATGCAGGCTGATTTCCTTCAAAGGCACATTGTCCACAGACACATTTCCCTGCACGGGATCGTACATACGAAGTAATAACTGGGCAACAGTTGTTTTACCACTGCCCGTCCGCCCGGTAATAGCCACCTTTTCGCCGGGGCGGATATCCAGCGTAAAGTTTTCGAGCGCATGAATGCCTGTATCAGGATAAACCATCGTTACGTTATCGAATTGCACACCGCCTTTGAGTACGGGTTCCAGGGGTTGAAGTGGTTCAGCAATAGCGGGTTTTGTTTGCAAAAATTCATTCAATCGTTTCTGGGAAGCCGCTGCCCGCTGGATCATGCTCGCCGTAAGCCCTATCGCGCTCACCGGAAACGTAAGCATGTTGACATAGATAATAAATTCCACAATAGTGCCCAGCTCCATGTTATGCTCATGACGGATATAATAAAGACCGCCGATCATGATCGTCAGCAGCGTACTGAAACCGATCAATAAAGTAATGGAAGGAAAATAGATCGCCTCCACCCTTGCCAGTCCCACCGCATTCTGCCTGTATTCCTCGCTGTTGCGGGAGAAAAATTCCAGCATGTTTCTTTCCTGAACAAAAGACTTGATCACACGGATACCCGAATAAGATTCCTGTGCATTGGTGGTAAGACCGGAAAGCGATTCCTGGATGCGTTCGCTTTTTTTGTGAATAGTCATATTGACGAAATAAATGATCACCGCGAGGATCGGAAGCGGCATCAGCACATACAGGGTGAGTTCCGGGCTCCGGCTGACCATGAAAAAGATACTCAGCGAAATGATGGTTACCAGGTTGGCCACATACATAATAGCAGGACCTGTAAACATCCGCACGCGGCTTACATCTTCGGCGATGCGGTTCATGAGGTCGCCGGTATTATTTTTTTTATAAAAGAGCGCATCAAGCTGCTGATAATGCGCATACACTTCGTTTTTCTGATCGTATTCGATATGACGGCTCATTACAATCAGGGTCTGCCGCATGAGAAAAAGAAAGAAGCCGCGAAGTAAGGCAAGTACCAATAAAATAATGGCACATATGGCCACCAGTTTCCATACATCCGCAATACCGCTGACCATCGAGATGATCTTTTGCACGAGAACGTCGTAGTCACCGGGTTGATCGCCCGCCCCGGCGGGTGCCGATCCGATTGCGCGGTTAACGAAATTGATGACATAGCCCGTAAGCTGCGGGGCAAGTACGTTGAAATAGTTGGAAAGCAAAACGAACAATAAGCCAGTTGCCAATCTCAAGCGATATTTCCAGAAATATTTATTCAGCGCCTTCAGATGCTTCATGATGCAAAAATAGGGAGTAAAGGGGGAAGGTATAAGGTATAAGGTATAAGGCGTAAGGTAGAAGGAAGAAGGTGTAAGAAGAAGGTGTAAGAAGAAGGAACAGCCGCCCGATACTTCGGGCCGAAGCTTCGGCCATAAGTAATAAGTAGTAAGTTTTAAGTAGTAAGTAGACACCAGGTGTCGGTCCCCGAAGGACGAATCAGGCGAATCCATTCACGATAGACTCCCGAGGCTTCGGGATCACCATTCACGATTGCCGCGAACGTTACCGGCATCGCTACCGGTAATCAATGTTGCAGAAAGCACAAACATTCCCCATTTTTTTTAAATGAAACGACCTTCACACGCCAATAATTTCAATATCATCTAAGCAGGCAGCAACCCGAAGCGAGCCGTTTTCAACGTAATGTTACATTCTAACCTGCTTAAATCTAATTGCCATGCTCCGATTGCTGTCTGTCCTTCTTTTGTCAACCCTGGTTGGCTGCTTCTCTGTTGCCGGTCAAACGGCTTTACAAACTTCATTTGAATCGCCCTACACCACAGGTTCAGTTAATGGCCAGCAAGGCTGGTCGCTGGGCGCCGGCAATGCTACAGTGTCCTCATCCGCCGCTCACAGCGGCACCCAGGGGTTACAGTTGTCTGCTTCCGGCACCGCACTGCTGCTTAATTATGTGGCTTATGCCGGGAGCGTACCCGGCATTACCGAAGAAGTTTACGCCGATATGTGGATCAACCCCGCCTCCTTTGCCACCAAGGGGATTGCTGTAAATGGTTACGACCTCTACGGCGGTAGCTCCAAGCGCATCTTTGTATTGGAGTTTGGTACCGATAACAAGATCAAAGCTTACAACGGATCTTCTGCCGTGAACGTAGCCAACTGGGTGGCCGGCCAATGGGTACGCCTGTCCGTGAAAATGGATTTCGCGACGGAAAAATATAAAGTGGCCGTAAACGGAATTGTTTTCGCTACGGAAATGAGTTTCCGCGAAACCTATACACCCACTGCCAGCGGCACGCGCCAGGCCGGCGTTAAAGAATTCCACTCGCTGCGTTTCAATCATACCAACGATACACAAACCGCCACATCCGACGCAAGCGTCGATGATATTTATGTTGGCAAAACACCCATCGCCGATGTTTCATTCGGTGCTTCTTCCACCACACGCACGGTTACCGTTACACAACCGGCGTTTGGCACCATCACCCTGAACCCCGCCGGACCTGTATTCGAAATGGGCACCACCGTTACCGCTACCTTGTCATTGCCCGCGGGCTATCGCAACAATGGCTGGACAGGCGGGCTCACCGGCACCGAACTCTCCAAAACGTTCACCATTGCCGGCAACATGAGCATCAGCGCAGACGTGGATATAGATCCTGCAAATCCGCCAGCGCTTTACCAGGTTACATTGGCGCAACCGGCCAATGGCACCATCACCCTGTCGCCCACTTCCCCCGATGGCCGTTATTATGCCGAAACAAAAGTGACCGCCACCCTCAGCTACGAAGCCTGTTACCAGTTCGACGGCTGGACCGGCGCTTTATCGGGTACGCAACTCAGCAGAACGTTTACCGTAACCGGAGACGTAAACATCGGCGCAGCCATTTCCCCGAATACGACACCTTCGGTCAAACGCACAGTGAGTACCGTTACCGAATTCAAGAATGCATTGGCGGCCATGAACCCCGGTGATACCATTGAGGTAAACGACGGACAATACAACCTCAGCAGCACAACCGTCACACGCTCCGGTTGTGCTGAGAAACCTATTATCATCCGCGCCAAAAACAAAGGCATGGCGGTACTTAATGGCGCCACTACGCTGGTTTTCCGCAATGTAAAATATACCACCTTCCAGGGCTTCGCTTTTGAAAGCGTAAACATCGGTACGGGCATTAAACTGGAAAACTGCAGCCGCTTCCGCATCACCCAGAACAGTTTCAAAATCATTGAAAGCAGTTCCTGCACCTGGGTATATGTAGGCGATACGTATGCAAGTCCAGAACCTTTACGTTCCGGCTACAACAGAATCGACCATAACCTGTTTGACGGTAAAACACAAGCAGGCAACTTTATCCGCATGGATGGCAACATCAACCAGCAAACCCAATACGACACCATCGATCACAACCTTTTCCGCAACAACGGTCCGCGAGCCGCCAATGAAAAAGAAAGCATCCGTGTAGGCGTGAGTACACTGTCGAAAAGCAGTGGCTTTACCATCATCGAGTACAACCGCTTTGAAGATTGCGACGGTGATCCGGAGATCGTGTCCATCAAATCATGCGACAACATTATCCGCTACAATACATTTGTGCGTTGCCTGGGCACACTCTGCCTGCGCCAGGGTTTCCGGAGTGTGGCCGAAGGCAATTTTTTCTTCGGAGAAAATAAAACCGCCGAATTCAACGGAGGCACAATCGGCTGCGGCGGCATCCGTGTATATGGTAAAGACCATCGCATTGTCAACAACTACTTTCATGGATTGACCGGACAAAAATGGGATGCGGCAATGACCATTACCAATGGCGACGTGACCAACAGTTCATCCAGTCTTGCAGAACATTACCTGCCGGAAAATCTCGTGGTGGCATTCAATACTTTTGTTCACAACCAGTCCAATATCGAAATCGGTTTCGACAACAACGGTAACTATCCGTTACGTCCGGTCAACTGTCAGTTTTTGCACAACGTTGTTGTAGACAGCAGCCGCGCGATAGTGAAAGCCTATAGCACTGCATCGCTCAACGGCGTGCAGTTTACGGGAAACATTTTTTATCCGACCCTGAATGCGAGTGTGGGTGTTACGCTGCCCACTTCCGCCATTACGGTAGCAGATCCGAAATTGATGCAGCCTGCCTGTTCAGGTTCAGGATGTGCAAGTTCACTTGCTTATAAAGTATGGCGTCTGGGAGAAGGAAGTCCCGCTATCGATGCGGCATCCACCGCTTATCCGGAGATCAATACGGACTTTGAAAAACAAAGCCGTACCGGTACACGCGATATCGGTGCGGATGAATACAGTGGCAGTGCGCCGGTAACAGTTACACAGGGCGCGCTGGACAGTTGGCAGGTGGGTCCCGATGCGATTGAGTACAGTTATACTTATAATCCTTCGGTTACTTTACCTGCGCGACTTACTTCTTTTACAGCGCAAGCGGCGGGAACGCAGGCCGAGCTAAATTGGGAGGTCGGCGAAGAAGATAACGTGGCGCGTTATGTGGTAGAGTGGTCCGATGGCAGTGCGGCGTATACAACGGCAGGAACTGTTGCCGCAACCGGCAACGCACCCGTTGCTTATAGCTACACGCATCATTCACCGGTGGCTGGCCGTAATTACTATCGTCTCCGGATAGAAGACCGTGACGGGCGATTCAGTTATTCTGTCGTGCGTACCGTAGTGATCGAAAGAAAAGGTGTGTTGAAAATATTGTCCAATCCGGTACGCAATGGAAAACTGGCCTTGCAATTTACGGAAGCCGTTCCCGCGGGCAGCACGCTTCGTTTGATCAATCTGCACGGACAAACCGTGCGTCAGTTCGGCAACCTGCAGCAGGGACGCAATGAGTGGTCACTCGAGGGATTGGCGGCAGGAATTTACCTGGCCGAATATGCGGAGAAAGGAAGGGCGGTGACGACGGAGAGAGTTATCCTTATGGGCAGGTAAAACTCAAAATCGCGAATGATGAATAGTGAATGAGTGCCTTAGCTATTCTTTGCGTCTTAATTTCTTTGCGCCTTTTGCGTGAAAGAGCAACATCGATGTCACGCAAAGGCGCATAAGGAGCAAAGGCGCAAAAACATTACTAACCCCAAAAAGTATCTTACTCGGTTCCGCGGAGCGAAAAACAAATATGCAGCCGGCAACCGTTGCCGGGACTGCTATTCAACAATGTACGTCCGTTAAAAGTGAGGCTTCTGTTGATGATGTTGGTGAGACCTATCCCCTTTCTGCGGGTAGCGGTATCAAATCCTTTTCCGTCATCAGCAATCCGCAGATCGAGGCGGGAATCACTTTGCAAAATGCGGATATATACATTGTCAGCTTCGGAATGTTTAATGATATTGTTCACCTGCTCCTGCACGATGCGATAAAGAGAAATCTTTAAGGCATCACTGATGAATGCTTCATTTAATTGGTCGAGGCACAGATGTATCCGTTTACGCGAGAGCGGGATCAGCAAGGTTAATTCGTCAATAGATTCTTTCAGGGAAACCTCCCCCAGCGATGGCGGCACCATGCTCCGGGAAATACGACGGATCTCTTCAATGCTGTCGTCGATAATGATGCGGCTTTTATTCAGGAGTTCTTCGTCCACATGCGGAGCCGAACCATAAGCGGCCAGGTATAATTTAACGGTGGCCAGCATCTGGTTCACATTATCGTGCAGTTCCTTGCCTACGATTTCACGGTCTTTCTCCTGCGTTTCGATAGTAGCGCGGGTGATGGCTACCTGCCGTTCCACACGCTCTTTCATTAAAGTATGTTGCAAACGCAGTGTATTGGAAATATCGCTGGCGATGATCAGGTAAGCTTCCTCGCCTTTGTAAAGGATCGGTTCCACCACCAATTCCACGAAAGCGACCTCGCCGTTTTTCTTAATATGACGGCGGAGTTTGTTGCGCAGCGGCTCGCTGCTTGCCTCACGGACCACGCGCATCAGGTCGTCGCGGTTACCTTCGGTGCGGAGATCGAAGGCTGTCATTTGTAAAAATTCATCGCGTGAATAGCCAAAACTTTTCACGGCCGTTTCATTTACTTCGAGGAAAGAAAGGTCTTTCCGCGAGCAGACCCAAATGGGCGAGGGCATGGTATGAAAAAGTGATTGATAGAGTTGTTCGGAATTCTCGGCTGCTATTGCGTGGTTAATGCGGTCGGTAAAGTCGGTGAAATTAAGTACGATGGAATGAATGGCCGGATCGTGCAGCCAATTGGTGAGGCGGCAGAACATCCAGCGCCACTCTCCCGATTTGTGTTTCACGCGCGTGAGTCCTTCGAATGACTGGCCGTAGCTGCGTGCAATTTCCATCAATGATCCACGCAAAGCCATCTGGTCATCGGGATCGATCTCTTCCCATTTGAACGGGCCGAGCATTTCTTCCGGTGTGAGACCAAGAATGCGGTTTACCGACGGCGAGACATAAGTAAGCTCTTCGCGTTCGTTCATAAAGGCCATGCCTTCGAGACTGTTTTCTGTCAGCGCGCGGAAGCGTGTTTCGAGTACTTCCAGTTTCTCGCGGCTGCGCTCGTCGTCGGACATTTCGCGGGCCGAGCAGACAAGGCAGACAAAGGAATCGTTGTAAAAAAAAGGTTTGATGTTGATCTCGGCGATAGCGGATTGACCGGCGAAATGGTAGTGGCGGGTGATCTGTTGGGGAATACCGTCGAGGGCGAGTTGGTAAAGGCGGTGCCAATCTTGCGCCCCCTGCGGATCGAACAGCGCGTACTTTTCAAGTAGTTTATCGCCGGTTTCGAAGGTCGTCCCGTATACACGGTCGATCATCTCGCGGGTTTTGCCACTCATGTACAGGAGCTCAAGATCCTTGCCCATACACCATATGTAGCCGTCCATGCAGTTGGTAACAGCCTGCAGAATAGCAGCGTGATCGTTCAGAGCCATGACTAAAAATAAATGTTTTGGTATGCGAACAATGCCGAGTCGAGACGATACACAATGGCCACGATCCAAAATAGTTATTTTTTTAGTCAAAAGAAATTTTAAGCGGATTTTTTTAATGCAGAGAAAGGAGGACGGAGTAATAAGTTATAAGTAATAAGTAATAAGTTCTAAGTGTGGGTATTAATCATCTGGTTTAAGGTAAAAGGTATAAGATTTGGGTAGTCAGGCCTCGCTGCTGTTTTTGAATTTTGACTTTTGAATTTTGAATTATAACTTAAAGAGTCCGTTCCTGATCGCATACACTACAATCCCCACCATATTTTGCGCGCCGGTTTTTTCCATGATGCGTTCACGGTATTTTTCAACCGTGCGGTGTGCGAGATGTGTAACGGATGCGATCTCCTTGCTCGCGTATTCGCGGCAGATGAGCTGGATGATTTCGAGTTCTTTTTTGCTGAACCGCGCAAGGTCTTCGGTCTGGCGCGACAATTTCTTGCTGGCGGCCAGCATGCGGGAAAGATTATGGCTGGTATAATCGCAATAGTATACGCGACCTTCCATCACCTGATTGATCGCCGTATATAATTCGGCTTTGCCGGCTTTTTTAACGAGATAGCCGTTTGCTCCGGCTTCCATCATATCCACGATCAGTTGTTCCTCTTCGAACATGGTGAGTGCGATGATCTTAACCTTATCGTCTTGTGCGCGGATCTGGCGCGTGGCTTCGATGCCATCCATATCCGGCATTTGTACATCGGTGATGATCACATCTGCCTGATGAGTGGCCGCCATGTCGAGGAGTTCGCGGCCGTCGGCCGCTTCCGCCACCACGTTATACCGCCGGTTTTTGCGCAGCAATAATTGCAGTCCTTCGCGGAACAGTTCATAATCGTCGGCGATGATGATACGGAGGGGTTTCATGGGTTTGTCAGTGGGATTTCGAAGAAATAATCAGTGCCTTTATCGCTGGCGAAATGCATACGGCCACCCATCATTTCCACACGGTTAGTGAGACTGGTGAGCCCGAGTCCGCCGGCTTTGCGGGCGTTGCTCCAGGTGCCGTCGTCGCTGCAGGAAACAAACAGTTTGTTACCTTTTTGTTTGAGCAGCACTTCTACCCTTTTGGCTTTGGCATGTTTAACGGCATTGAGTACGAGTTCCTGGATCATGCGCAATAACTGCAGGCTGATATGTGCAGGAAGATCGTCGCGTACCTCGTAGCGGTAGGTAAAATCGATGGGAGTAACCAATTGGTATTGGGCAAAAAAATGGCTGAGGGCTGCATTGAGTCCTCGTCGGAGTAGTGTGCCGGGGAGCAGGTTGCGGGCAATGCCACCGAGTCTGTCCTGTAATTCGTCAATATTGCGGGCGGCGAGCCTGAGCAGTACGGGCGCTTCTTCCTCATCATCCAGCGCTTCTTTCACCTGGATGCCTGTAAGCGATAGCAACGGGCCGAGTTCATCGTGCAGATCCTGCGCGATGCGGGTGCGTTCTTTTTCGAGCAATTCTATTTCGGTCAGGAAGAGTTTTCGTTGTACATGATGATTTTTACGTTTATTCCGTAAGACGGCAATATTGACAAGAAGGAATAACAAGGCTAAAATCCCGCTCAAGATCAGCACCGCATGATATAACGTCGTTTCAAAGGCATCCATAGTGTAGCCAGCGCAAAAATGATGTTGGTGAACAGATTGATATACGACATGAGGTAGTATATCCGCAACTGAAACACCCGGCTCTTGTTCAATCCGTACAACCAGAAGGCCTCCAGCAGAATGGCATAGAGGAAATAAAGCACCAGTCCCATGCAGATCAGGAAGGTGGCATCGGTAAACAACGACCTGGTGACGCTGAACAGCAGGCGGTTGATCATCATAATGCTCATGACGACGATGGCAAAGGAATAAAGTATCTGGAAATAAGAGTTGAAAAGATGGGATTCAGTGGCCAGCGCGTATTCGGCGGCCCATACCAGTACGTAGGTCGACTGCAACAAAAAATAAAGCCAGTTCCGTCCGTTGAACAATTTCCACCGGTGAAATTGCCAGGTGATCAATATCGGTTCTGCAAGAGAATAGATATTGTAGTTGACGGAATTGTTTTGTCCACGGAGCATCACAAACAAACCGGTCAGTTCATTAAGCAGACCGGCTGTGAGCAATAACAGGAAAGGTAGAAAGGCCGGATCCGTTTTACGGAACCGGACCCAGCCAATAACTACTCCTATCGCTATGGACAGGCTGAACAGTGTATGTTGCACAAAGCTCATCCGTTCTTTTTTACGAATTGAGTGGTGACGACGGCGGACACATTGGCGGACAGCGCATACCTTTTTCAATGATAACTGCTTCAACGCCGATGCCCGGCAGCATGTCTTCGTCTTCGGCGTTAACGCCTACGATGATGGCATGCACTTTCAGGTCTTCTTCCATACCGTAGTAAATACGGATTTTCTGACATCCTTCCTGTTCCAGGACCGTGTCGAATGCTTCGCGGTCAAACGTTTCGCAGACCGGCAGAATGTCCTGACCCTGGTAATCTTCTCCGAGGATGGAATTGCGGTTGTCGCGGTAGCGGCTGGTCATATCTTCAGCCTCGGACAAAGTAATAAAATGACTCATTGGATAATGTTTTTGTGAGCCACTAAATTCGCTTTGCAGGCTACTGAGAAAAACCGGGCCTCTACGTCCGCGCTTCCACGTACAAAAAAATCGCGTTAACACTACAATACTATAAAGGAACATAATTCTGCTGAACTGAAGAAGGGAATTTGCTCAGCGAAAAAGGGGAAAATAAATGTAGGAAGAAAGACTGTCTTCAATTTACTTTTTATTCCGCGCAACCAGCGCGGCCATGCGTTTACGGAATTTTACCACCTGCGGACCGGCACTTTTGAGGCGCCTGAACTCAAACCGGATAGTGCCATTATTTGAGAGAATAGATTTACCAGATTTATAAATGAATAACTCCGGCAGCGGGATTTCCATTTTTTCCTTAATCAATAAATAAAGATCCGAAGCATCCGACATTGCAGGAAGCTATACCTCGTAAAGTCCATCGATGCTACCGAGTCCCTGCCTTCCGGCGTAAGAGTGAATTCAAAGGTTTTGGCATTGAACGATTGAATCATGGAGTGCGGCAAAACGAATGCGCCTTTGGTTTGTTTTTGAGCGAGAGCCGGCGAAAAAAGCAATAGACTGATTAGTAAAATACCTATCACCTTACTTCTTCCTTTTATTTCCATATCATACATTTCAGTTAGGGACGGGTACCTCATCTAAATACAGGCGCTTTTTTATATTTTGTACCGATAATCCGCAGACTACGGGTACTATCATTTTCGAAAATAAAAAATGAATAGAATTTAATGTCATCTGAATACTGAACAGTACTGGTCAGGCTGCCCATTTGAAGTGTCAATGTCTTACCGCGCACAAACGTTGAATAACTGCTGAAGTTCGGCACCAGGTTCGAATAAGAAAGAGAATCACTCAACAACTCCTCTCCATCAATATTCAGCCTGTAATAAAATGTGCGGTCGTTGATGCCTTCATGATGCACATATATCGTGGCCTCTTCGCTCCGGCATCCGACGAACAACGCTATCAAGCAAAAAAAATGAGACATTTCATAGCCTTGGTTCTCAAATTAATTGTGCCCATAAAGGCGATGCCAATTTTTATCTAATTACATAAACTAAATTAATAAGATATCAACCCTTTTTTTAGCAGTTGGTCTTTAAACCATGGGTTTATTTTTTTAACCTTATGCAGGTAATCTGGTAAAGATTCCAATTGCTCCGCAATTTGACTTTTTACCGTGCTGTCGACAATTCGCTCAAAATTACTGGCGGTGATATAATACACGACTTTATTTTCATTCACTACTAAACCAATATGTAATACATAATTTACATTCCCGATAAACTGTTCTGCATGGTCGTCACACCGGATCGCATATTGAATCTTAAAATCGGCCGTATCCTTCCTGAACGTGAGCGTATCAAGATCGATGTTCAATTCACCAAAAGTATAAACATCTTTTTCGTCTCCAGCCCTTGCAATACTCCATTTCAGTGTATCCGGGAAGCACAATGAATAAACAAACCATTTGACAGAATCGTATTGTACTTGTAAATCCAGAGAGTCGATCATCCATTCATTGCTTTGCGATTGGCTTTTCATCCCTTCGTTTTGTAAAACGATTTGTTGCGGCTTTGAGACTTCGTTGCAGGAGTAAGTAAACACGGTAGCAACCAGACAGAAAAATAATTTTACGGTACTATTCATTTATCTCTCCTTTTCAATCCAGCAACCACAACATCTTCATTACTTCCGCCTTGCTCAAAAATTTATCTTTTTCCGACTTCGCCAGCTCCAGCACAAACCACCCTTCATTGTCCGTCAGACATTCACCCAGGTGCACACCGGCAGCTACTTCCTCTCCTACCGACGGACATACCGTAGCCAGGTTCGAATACACATAGTACTCGTCTTTTATTGTACGCAGCACTACCGACAAAGTGCCCTCCACGGCAAAGATCCTCACCACCGTTGCATCCTGCATGTTGTAGATGCTCCCCTTCCTTGAACGTATTTCCACCAGGTTATCGCTGCCTTCCAATACACCCATTCCGGGTGACGGCAAAAATATCATACCGTCCGGCAGCGGACCTTTCGCTACAAACATCGTATCCCACGCAGGTTCCTGCGCTTTGACCGCCGTCGCAAAAAGCAAACAACCAATAACAAGCAGCCTGCTTATTTTTTTCATCATTGCTTATTCATTTTTTTTATAACGTCAGCCTGCCATCATTAGTATTTAACATATTTACGGCACGTCATTTTAAACACCTGTATTATCTTACAGCAATGAAAGCTATACTCGCCGTTCTCACCCTGTCTCTTTTATTTTTCACCGCCTGTACCACGCTCAAAGCACCGGGTTTTCTCGGCGTGGGTAATATCGACGTCGCCAGGGCCAGCCTGAAATCCACCACCTTAAAACTCGATCTTTTTTTCAATAATCCCAATAATACCAAAGCTAAACTCACCGGCGGCAACGGACAGGTTTGGCTCGATCAGACCTTACTCGGCAATTTTTTACTCGACACCACCGTCAGCATTCCCGCAAGGGCAGATTTTTCGGTACCAGTGAAATTGACGATCGAGATGAAAAAGGTGTTGCAAAATTCATTACAGGTAATGTTCAGCGACAGCCTTCCGATCCGGCTGGCCGGTGAAGCCAACGTCAGCAAAGGAGCATTGCGCAAAAAAATTCCCCTGAGTTACCAGGGGAAAATAAGTTTGAATCAACTGATGTCCGGAGATACGTTGCGCGTAAAGTAATCAGGACGCCGGTTCTGTTTCAGGTTCCGGCTCTTCCGTTGCCGGTTTCTTTTTCGGAACGGGATGCCCGCCGCCATCTTCCGCTTTCTTACAAGTTTTTGGCAAACGTTTATATGCATCCGGATTTGCCGATACATCATCCGCATCATAACCCATATTGGCTATGCCGGTTTTGAGTTGCTCGATATCGGTGCGGTCAGTCAGGTACTTCACGGTCGTTTCTCCACGTTTATAATTCACTTTCACCGACAATACACCATCATAACGTGCGAGGGTTGTTTCGATACGCTTCTGACATTCCCAACACAACGCATTCGGCGTTTTGATCTTGGCCGTCATCTGCGCTTTGGTCTGCGCCTGTGCCGTAAACACCACTACAGCGAGCAATAAGGTCAACAGGTATTTCATGTGCGTTATTTATGTACGTGAAATTACAAAACTCCGGTCCATGCAGACGGATTCTCGCGCCATTTTAACAAAAGCTCCTGATCTTCCGCCGGTACCACCTGCTTTTCAGCCGCCAGTCCGATCAGGGTCGGATAATCGGTCAGTGAATAATAAGCCAGCCCCGCTTTTTCAAATGCTTCAGCTGATACCGGAAACTGGTAGGTAAAGATCGACACCATGCCGATCACGTCCAGCCCCGCTTCGCGCAACACATCCACTACCTGCAGACTGCTTTTACCGGTCGATACGAGGTCTTCGATCACGACCGTCTTTTGTCCCTTTTCAAAATATCCTTCGATCTGGTTGCCCAGACCATGTTCTTTGGGTTTCGGGCGCACATATATATAAGGCAGCTTCAGTTGATCCGCCGCCATGGCACCCCAGGCAATACCTGCCGTGGCTACGCCCGCCAGCAGGTCCGCTTCGGGAAATTTTTCAAACACCACATTACACATTTCCGATTTGATGTAATCGCGGATATAGGGAAAAGACAGCACCCGGCGATTGTCACAATAGATCGGGCTCTTCCAGCCACTGGCCCAGGTAAAAGGCTCCCGCGGACTCAGCTTTACGGCCTGTGCCTGCAGCAATTTATCGGCAACAACTTTTGCATCATTCATGCGGCGAAGGTAGCCAGAAATACGGTACGATAGCCAGGAGCTACGTATCTTGCAGCATGTACATCAAAATCTACTTCGGCAACAATCCCCTGTTTCTCTGCGATGCCATCGAGCCCGTCATCGAACCATTTCTGCATCACGACGATGCGGTTTTTATCGATGAGCTCGATCCGCATACCGTGAAAAGCATGATCCATGAAATGCAGAAACCTTCCGTACATGCAGGCGTTTTTCTGCACACCGATCTGGAAGAGCTGAAACATGCCTTCTTCAAAAAATTCACGCAGGTACAGGCAGCCGGAGGTTTGGTGGAAAATGAAAACGGCGATTGCCTACTCATCTTCCGCCGTGGCAAGTGGGACCTGCCCAAAGGCAAACTCGATGAAGGAGAATCACTGGAAGAATGCGCCGTGCGCGAAGTAAGCGAAGAAACCGGCCTGCGACAGGTACAACTGACCGCGCCCCTGCTGATCACCTACCATACCTACCACGAAGGCACACATTTTATATTGAAGGATTCACATTGGTACTTGATGAAAGCCGAAGGCAAACAGGAACTGGTACCACAAACGGAAGAAGACATCCAGGAACTGCGCTGGACTGCTCCCGCGGATCTCGCTGCTTACCGCGCGGAAACTTTTCCTTCCGTCCGCGATGTACTCGATGCCCGTTATAAAAAATAGGAAATCAGCGGCGGCGGACGGCCACTGTCAGCCGGCTTACGCAAACGAGTTCCCCCGCTTCATTCGTGATACGGATATCCCATACATGGGTGGTGCCGCCAAGATGAAGAGGCCGCGCTGTACCCGTTACATAACCATCCCGCGCGCTGCGAAGATGATTAGCATTGATCTCCATGCCTACGCAGTAAAATTTTTCATGATCCACAACCATGGCGGAAGCCACACTACCAATCGTTTCTGCCAATACGCAGGAAGCACCGCCGTGCAATAAACCATAAGGCTGACGCGTGCGGTCATCCACCGGCATACGCGCCTGCAGATAATCGGCTCCTACTTCCGTCCATTCGATACCGAGATGTTCGCCCATGGTATGCTGCCCGAGCGGACTCAGCTTAGCCGTAGTCAGTTCTTTATCGAACCAGATCATAGTTATGATTTGTGGGGAAGACTTTGAAATACCACATCCGGCAAAAACGGGCTGGCGTTGCCGCCATTGCGGATGATATCACGCACAATGGTCGATGCCACTGAAGTATACTTCGGTTCGCCGGTGAGGAAGATGGTCTCGATTGAATTATCGAGCGTGCGGTTGGCATCAGCAATCGTCTTTTCATACTCAAAATCGCTGACGTACCGGATACCGCGGAGGATAAAATGCGCACCGATCTGTTTGCAATAATCAATAGTCAGCCCTTCGTAGGCGGCTGCTTCCACTTTCGTATTGCCGCGGTAAATATCGCGGATCCATTCAATCCGCTGATCGGCCGAAAACATCGGTGACTTGGCTGAATTCAGACCAACGCCCACTACTATTTTATCGAACAGCGGAATAGCCCGGTTGATAATATCGACATGGCCCAGTGTGATGGGATCGAACGTACCGGGAAACAGACAGATTCGTTGCATAATGCGAACATAAGAAGTTTTGGCTTAGGCCGTAGGATTTTGCGAACTCAGCAGGTATAAGACCGCCATCCGCACTGCTACGCCGTTTTCTACCTGCTGCAGGATGATAGACTGACCGCTGTCGGCCACATCGCTGTCGAGCTCCACGCCGCGATTGATCGGGCCGGGGTGCATAATCACGATATCTTTCTTTATTTCTTCCAGCATGCGGCGGCTGATGCCGTAAGCCAGGTTGTATTCGCGAAGCGAAGAAAATAATACCTGGTTCTGCCGTTCGAGCTGGATACGCAATACGTTAGCCACATCGCACCATTCAAGTGTTTCGCGCAGATTGTAGCTCACTTCCACCCCAAGCGATTCGCGGATATAACGCGGGATCAGGGTGGGTGGTCCGCAAACCGTCACCTTAGCCCCCATTTTGGTTAGCAGGTAAATATTGCTCAGTGCCACGCGGCTGTGCAGGATATCGCCGATAATGGCCACTTTCACCCCTTCCAGTCCGCCCATTTTCTCGCTGATAGAGAGCGCATCGAGCAATGCCTGGGTAGGATGTTCGTTGATACCGTCGCCGGCGTTCACGATGGCCGCGGGAATATGTTTGGCTAAAAAATGCGGGGCACCGCTGGCACTGTGACGCATCACTACCATATCCACTTTCATCGACAGGATGTTGTTGACTGTATCCAGCAGGGTTTCGCCTTTTGAAACGGAAGATCCCGATGCCGTGAAATTGATGGTATCGGCGGAAAGTCTTTTTTCAGCCAGCTCAAAGGAAATGCGGGTGCGGGTAGAATTCTCGTAAAAAAGATTGACAATGGTCACATCCCGGAGGGACGGTACTTTTTTAACGGGACGTTGCAGTACTTCTTTGAAATGCCGGGCCGTATTCAGATAAAGGGCAATATCATCTCTGGTCAAATCCCGGATCCCCAAAAGATGTTTTGTAGAAAGGCTCATTAAAAAGCAAAGATAATGGCTGAGGCGATTTGAAAATGCGAAAATGTGAAAATGTCGGAAGTGAATTGTCAATAGTTACGCTCCCTGAGGCTCTCGAAGGGCGCTCGTCAATCGTGAATCGTCAATAAACAGCCGCGGTCCATTTAAAAAATACCACTTTCATGGTATTGCAGGTTTCCCCGCATCGGCGTAATCTTGCATTGGTTTTTCATAGGATATTGGATTAAAAAACGGGGGTGCATGTCTATGCCGCCCCTTTTTATTTTCCCTTTCGAGCGTTGAGCGATGGACCTGCAATCGCGGCACCCGACTGGTGGTTCGTGAATACACGAAACACGGTATCCCATTCACGATTCACCATTCACTGATTGACGATTCACCCGTTCCCTCCATCCGTGAAAACACGAACCAAGGCAAACCATTGACGATTCACGATTCACCATTGACGATTCACGACTCCCCTATTCACTGATTGCCAGATTCACCCCCACCCTGAGCGCCTTCAATCCCGACACGCCCTGCAATTCTTCCAATTCCAGGTATTCCAGGTCATTCAGCAACATGCCCTCGCCCTGCAGGTAACGGATATAGCCAATATACTCGTCGGCTTCCTTCTGATTAAAGTATACCAATGCAATTTTATTGGGCTGCGTCAACCGCTCGCGGCTATCGCGGATACGCACCTTATCGATTCTCTTCTTGATAATATGATACCGGATATTGTACGCCCCTTCCACATCAAAACGTTTTTCGTCCCGGCGGAACCGGATATCGATCGGATGGGAATGAATAAAAATGAGCTGTGTGGTTTCCACCGGCGTGGATAATTGCGGCAGCAGCGCATGCGAATACCGCGCAATCGCCGCCATCGAACTCAATTGTAATAACCGCAGATTCTTCAAATAGATATCACTGTACGGCTTGTCCGGCGTGATCGATTGCCCTATATAAATATCATATTCCACACCATCGGTCCGGAATTTTTCAAAATAACTTGGATAAGCCCGCTGGATTTCATCTTTCAGCAGGTCGAAATAGTTATTAACGGCAGAGATTACCGTGGTCATCGATGACTCCAACTGACGGCGATGCACAAACGCACCACCCGTGTTTTCGTCAATGGCTGCAAAATATTCCTGCGCAATGGCCCGATAGGAAGGATGGCTGTCTGTAAACTGCACCAGGAAGGGCGTCATCTCATTTTCCAGGAAATCATTTAACCGTATTTCATGGTTGAATCCATGACCTGCATCAATACGCTGCTGCCATTGCTGCACCTGGAATATTTTCTCATCCAGCAATCCAAACCCCGACGCTTCTTTCAGCCGCAGCAACACCTGCAACAGTTCGCTGAATTGTATTTTCAGGTCTTCCTGTAAAGCTTTATTCCGCTCCACTGTTGAGTTACGGATGTCCACGGCACCATAAAGCGGGTATACCTGTGGGAATAATATTTCTTCCGGTTCAAGCCGGCCCGGCTTCGTTTTCTTTTTTCGCAGATATTGCCAGGCCACTTCGTTGAATTTCCATTGCACCGATGGCTGCAAGGTGGTGAATTTCTCTTTGATCACCGATTCGATCTGCTCATCGAATTCAGATACGGCATGCACCATTAGTTGCGACAACATATTGATTGCCGGTTCGATCAATGCAAAGAGTGCTTCATTCAACAAGCCTTTTTCGCGGCTGTATACTTCGAGTGCGCCAAGCAATTTATTGTTGGCATATACGGGAAACAGCGCGTAGGCCTTGATGCCGGATTTATGTAAAAAGCGGCCCGCGTCTTTCTGCAGGCTTGCTTCGCTTTCGAGGTCGCCGAAATAAACGATCTTCGGATCGCTGACAAATTTTTCAATCATCGATATACAAGCCTCTCCCGAGAAACCCATTCTCCTGCCACAGTCAAACAGGATACTTTTTCCTAATGTTTCTTCATCATCCACCAATTTGCCATTCACGCGCAGCAATGGCAGAATGTTAAACTCTATTTCTTTTCTTCCTGCCAGTTCCTTGAGTGCTTTTACTACCAAGGGAAAAGCTTCTTCGGCACTGTCGGAAGAATGCTCACGAATGGTCTGCAACGCATATTCAGCCGTCACGTCCGTAATGGTAATGATGGAAAAACCCGACAGCACAAATAATTGCGGCGGCAATAAACGATACAATACATCCAGCGCATCTTCCTCAAAGGAGTAAGAACGGATCACTTCCGTATCGATAACCGGTAGCTCTCCTATCGGATGCACATCGATGAAACGCGTATCAAGATTTACGCGGAAGTGTTTTGTCAATCCGGAAGATGTTTCGGAAATACTTTTCACCATATCCGCCTTTCTGCGGAAACGGATGCCGTATAGTTTCTCCAAAATAAACGAGTAGAACCATTCGAGTTTCTGCCTTTCGGCTTCGGCCAGCGATTCGGTGGGAAGCGAACAATCGAGCGCCTGAAGATTGGCTTCTGACAGCAGGTTGTAAAACAGGTCGGAACCATAAAAAACAATGGGCGACATGGGCACACTCATTCCCCAATAAACTTTTTTCTCATCGTCCACGAGGGTCGATAACCCGACATACAAAAGATCGAACAACGATTTATAGCGCGTAAGATCTTCGAGTGGCACGTTGCCTTCCAGTTCGGGATAGGGAGCAAATTCCTTCAGCACATGCCGGAAAAAACCAGACTTGATACTGGTCTCATCCTGCAGGCGCAGCCGCACATTGTCCAGGAACGGCTTAAAGGAAAGGTGCGACTCACATTTAGTCTCCGCGTCGGGAGACTGCATCATATTCAATAGTTTCTGCTGCATGTATTAGCGTGTAACATTATATTCGATAGCGAATGATTTTGATCAATAACAATCAGGGAAGCAGGATTGTTTTCTTTTTTTCTTTATGATAACGATAAACAGCCCTGGTAACGTAATGCCCGAGCATGGAGCCCAGGAATATATCACTGGACCAGTGACGGTTATGATATACTCTTGATAATGCCGTTAGCGAAGCTACCGAATAAGCCGCCCACGGCACCCAGCGGTGTTCATGAAATTCGGTGGCCAGCACCGTAGCCACGGTAAAGATCGTGTTACTATGGCCCGATGGCGATGAAGTGTACCGTTTACCGGCAAAAGGTATACGGTAATCAAACGGTGAAGACGCCTCATCCGGCCGCCGGCGCCGGATCATTTTTTTTGCGGCCGTATAGATGACCGTTGATATGGCCAATGATTGCGCTCCCCGCAAACCCACCGATGCCACTTTGGGTTGATGCAATAATTCGCCGGCAACATAGATGGTGGGAAAAATATATAACCCGTAAAAGTTTCCGAAAGGTTCCACCGTATTGGCCACACTCGTTGCAAAAGGTGCATGCATTTTTTTCGCGCGGTGACGTATCTCCCAGTCCATTGTCATCAGCCCGCCTGCTGCGCCGATGACCACACCAAATCTGGTCCAGTCCTTCCCTTTCCATTTCAACGGTCGCCCGGCAGTATATTTCAAAGCGCCCCAACTGTCTTTTAGGTAAGCAGGATTGAGTTTGTAAGCAGGTAATACGAAGGAATCTTCTGCGACATGCATAGTGTCTTCTGCCGGTTGTGCATTTACACGTTGGCAGAAAAAAATAAACAGCAGTACATAAGCAGTTTTTTTCATAATCGTGAATCGTGATCCCGAAGCCTCGGGAGTCAATCGTGAATGAGCAACCATCAATGCATCGGCCCACGCTACTTATTCTTCGAAGCCCCAGCGCGCCACTGTTTTACTTATAACTTAATACTTATTACTTATAACGGCTGTTTCCTCCCATACGCCTTCTCAAAAACGGAAACCCATCGTAAAGTACGGGTACCATCCTTCACGCGAATGTCCCATTACCACGTTGAAGGCGACCATCGACGCGGGAGCAAAATAAATACCAGCACCCGTTCCATTGTGCCATTTGCCTGAATTGTCATCCGCCTCCCACACGCGGCCGATATCCCAGAACCCTGTAATGCCAATCTGTCCGGGCAATATGTAACTTCCGACATCTGCAAGCTTCACCCGCAATTCCAGGTTGTTATAGAAACTATGCTGCCCCGCAAAACGATACTGGCGATAACCCAACAGGTTTCCATGCCCGCCAACAAAAGCCGATTGATAGAATGCCGCTTTGCCAAAACCGATCACACCGCCGAAACGATCCGCCAGCACAATTGAAGCACGCGCATTCAGACTTTTATACAAGGCCACTTCCTGCACCAACTGCCCGAAATCCGCCGCATATCCGCCTATCCCTTTATACGCATGTATCCGCGTGCGCACATAAGTTCCCCATTGCGGAATTACTTTGTTGTTACGCTTGTCCGACACATATTCAATAGCCCCACCCAAATGCAGTTTGGCTCTTGCAATCGTAAGACTGTCATACGAACCAATAGCCGCCGCTTGCTCAATAAACCGCCCCCGGTTATCTTCCGGATCAAAGCGATAGTAATAAAGCGAAGGGCCGATATTCAGGTGACTGCCTTTCCCTCCGCGCCACCGCAACGACGGTTCAAACAAATAAGTGCTGAACCTTGTGCGGTAATAACGGATATGATTATCTTTTTTATTAAACGAAGTCTCATTGCCCCGCCCAAAAAAGTTCACGGTGTTATTCGGTGCCCGTATCTGCGCCTGCACCACTACATCGGCCTTACCGATCACCTGTATCCATTCCCCCGTATAACGGATGCGATAGGCGCTCGTGGAAAAAGAATGTGCCACGGAGAACTGCTGCAGGCTTGCATAAGGATATTTTCTAAAACCTTCCTGGCGTATATGGCGGAAACCGCCGCCGAGAATAAATCCGTCGTCGAGGTTAAGCCCCAGGCTGATCACCGGCATCCAGATATTGTAAAGATTAACGGGTGTGAAGGCCGTATGTAAACTGTCGTTGGACAAATGACGCTTCAACCGGTTTGACGGATCGCTTACTACTGAACCATTATCGGTATCGTACACGCGCACCGTGCGCGGACTTTGCTGCACTACATAGTTTTTTGCATCTTTGCCACCGATCAGGCGCAACTTTATCGACGAGCCCGAATCCGCAACGATCACGCTGTCCTTACCATTGTGCAGGTAAATTCTGACTTCCCTGGTCAGTTGCGGATCGAATGTTTTATCCATCAATTCATCCTTCACCTGTCCCTCCTTGTTCACTTTATTCATTTGCACACGCAGTCCGCCTTCTTTGGTTCCCGTTATCAATACGCGCTCATTTTTATCGGTTGCCTGTATGTCAACAATCTTTTGTGTGAAACGATAATACCGGTCCATGGCGTCCGGTAATTCATCGCGGCGCGCCTTCAATGTTGACAGCAATTGATCATGCCGTAGTTGATAAGCACTCTCCGGTAAGCGGCGAAGTCCCACTTCCAGTACAGAATCCGTGAGTGATGCTTTTACGCGCTCGGCTTGTTTACGCCATTCTTCACGGCTGAATTGCATCGAAGGATAGGCGTTCACAAATCTTGTCTTATACAGCAACCATTTTACATGCCGCATACCCGGATCGAAATCGCGCAGCGTTGGTAATATATAAGAACGCGATGCCAGTTTAGGGAAAATGCCCTCCGTCAAATGAAACACCTGGTCCCTGTCGCGCGGCACCGGCAGGTAATCTTTTGATTTGCCCTTTCCATCATCGCGCCAGCGCCATTGATCTTCATGACGATCCCAGTCACCCAAAACAGCATCGAGCATGCGGGCGCGCAGCATCGTCTTGCCGTGAAGCGTATTATCATTGTCCTTGCGCAAATTCTTTTTCATTTTGTCGGAATTATCCGACGAACCAACAGGTTCCCGTTCTTCGAATAAGGCCACCATGTTGCCGAAGGTTTTACCATATACGCCCAACGCCGTATCGGGAGACACCACACCAATTACGGGATTGGAATGCGGCACCTGCACGGCATTTGCCAACGGCGGAACGATCAACGCGGAGAACGGATGTTGGGCGCTCGTGACATCATCAAGCCAGTCGCGCGCAAAACTTTGCTTCAGCCCTTCGGGCAAAAGTGCATCCGGACTTTTTTCCACGCTGCGGATGACCCATTCTTTTCCATCTTTGTCTGCAAGCCTCAACGACTTCGATTGCATACCGCCACCGAGTTGCAATGGTGTCAACCCACCTTTCATTTCACTGATGCGTAATACTGGCAACGTGGTTTCCGCCGCCCACTCCTTTCGATAATTTTCCCCGAACAACCAGCGATGCAAACGTCCCGGTTTGTCGTAGGAAGGATGCACTTTTACGGTAACACTGTCGGTAGTGATCGGTGTTCCCGCCAGCGGATCCGCTTCGCTGAATGAACGGTATGGCTGGCGATAACGGTATACTTCTTTTACCTGCTCATTTTCATAAATAAAATATTGCAGCAGGAGATCGCCATTGCTGAGCAGGTCGGCAATCACGAATCCCTGTGTGGATGCGGCAAATAATGAGTGCCGTCCGCGGATGGCAGCCGTATGTTTTGCACCGGCACCGCTTACCACTTGCAGGCGTTTGTTTTTGATCAGTTGAAGACCGTGCTCATGTCCGGCTACATACACAAGATTGGGCATACTGTCGAACACTGCTCCTATTTTATTGATCATGTCTTTGTACAAAGGATGACCAAGGTCTTCAGGATTGGCAAATGTTTTACGCAAAAAAGGATACAGCGAACCTACTCCCGGTAACGGAATGTATAATTTAGGATTGGCTGCGGTCAGGGGAAACAAATGATCTTTCCAGGTAAACCGGCCGCCGTGCGAACCATAACTATTAAACGGATGATGCGAAGCGATCAGGATCGTTCTGTGCCGGTAACGGTACCGCAACTCTTCGAGTTTGGCAAGTACATCGCGTTTATTACCGCAGGCACAACCTGCATCATCATTGTTAACGGCAAAAGGATATACCCACCATTCGCTGTCATAAGCGATCACCACCAGGCTGTCGCCTAAGGGAATAGCCACCGGATCGGGACAACCGTTCGCCGGGATCAACTGCAATAAGGAATCGCCCTGGTCCTGCAGAAACTGTCCCTGCTCACGGATGCGCGCCAACCCTTTGGGGCCGGAACGATCCCAATCATGATTGCCCGGAACAAAATAAACCGCCGCCCCTTTCGCCCGCATTGGTACAAACTGTGCGCGCAAAATATCATGGGTTGCTTCCTGCTTCTTTTCACCGGGAAGAGCCATGCCATGCGGATAAATATTATCCCCGAGAAAGAAAACCGTTGTTTTGCCGGTGGCGATCATGCCGGCAGCAGCTTCGAGGGCCTTGTGCTGGGCACCATTGATCTCTCCCGCATCGCCGATGAGAATGACACGCTGCCGGATACTGTCCTGCGCCATAGCGGAGAGACCGGATAACAGATATCCGGTCAGTACCAAACAGGTTATCATTATTTTTTTCGCTGTTGCCATACAAAACGCAGAATATTACCATTGGTCAGATCATCTCCTTCGTTGGAGATGTAAAGATTTCCATCGCTGTCAAATGCAATGCCCTCGGGCTGGTTGAAACGGTTTCCGTTTAATGGATAAGTGGCTTTCACTTTCCATTGCGCATCGGTGATCACGAGCAATTTGTTCACGGCAGATAAAATATACCATTCATTCGTTAACGGATGACGCGCCAATGCCGAAGGCCGGAAACCGCGTTTCACTTTTCCGGCAACCGTTGACAGTTGTTTTTCATCAATAAAAAAATTCCCGGTCACCATCACAGAATCTCCGCAGGTGAGGATATAACCGGAAACCCTGTCCGTTGTTTTGTCGCCGGGGCAATTTTTACATAAAACATAAAGGCTGTTGTCCTTTGCATCGGCAAAAAGTGATTCGTATTCACCGGGAGGCAGCAAACCTTTCCATTCCCGCGTACTATCGGTTTCGGGGAAATGGCGTTCGTCAAAAGGAAATGTATAGAGCCAACCATTACTTTTCAGCACCACGGCTTTGTTAGCCAGCAGTGCGAGGTCTTCGTAGTCACCTTTTTTGGCAAAACGCGTGTGGGTCTGCTTTTTCACCTTCCACGGCAGCGCGAACAACTTTCCTTCTTCATCCTGGATGGCATAAACTGTATCTGCTTTTCCCTGGTAAAAAGCAATGCCCGATACTTCGAGCAGGCTCTCCGGAAGATTGAATTTTTCTGGTTCATTAAAATGATAACCCGGTGGGTCAGGATCTTTGCTGTTCTGGCTGCAAGCCGTTCCCAGCACCAGCAAGACCACTATGTATGGTAAAATAAATTTCATGCAAGATTATTGTTGTTTACCTGATAACCACTGCCAGCTCTTTTCCTGCGCGCGTACGATTGCATCACCGGCAACCGGCTGTTGTTGCAACTGTTCATTTAACTGTACACCGCGTGAATTATCGGCCCATTGCCATTCGGCCAGTTGTTGTATGGTTTCTTTTGCCTTCGCATCTTCCACAGGAAAACAAACTTCGATGCGCCGGTAAATATTCCTGTTCATCCAATCCGCCGAACCCATGAATACTTCGGGCTTTCCGGCGTTATGGAAAATAAAAATGCGCCCGTGTTCGAGATAACGATCCACCACCCGGCGAACCGTAGTACGTTCGCTGACACCCGCCACGCCCGGCACCAGGCGGCAAATGCCGCGAATCACCAGGCGCACTTCCACACCAGCCTTGCTGGCCTCGTACAATTTATTGATCATCACTTCTTCTTCCAGGTTGTTCAGTTTGATCAACACGCCGGAGGGCCGGCCATTCTTAGCTGCTTCGATCTCCCGGTCGATCAATGCAATAAAACGCTGCTGAAGGTTGAAAGGCGCTACCAGCAAATGATTGAACAAGGGTGTATCGGAAGGATCGGGCTTTTTCTTTTTACTAAGCCATTCAAACAACGTATTCAATTCTTCCAGCAGGTACTGCCGGGAAGTCAGTAAAATATGATCCGTGTAAAAACGTGCCGTCTGCTCATTAAGGTTGCCGGTTGCCAGCAAACCGAGCAGTGGTTTCTCCGGATGCGACCGCTTGATCAACGCCACTTTTGCATGTACTTTCAACGCATTGCTGCTGTAAAGAATGCGTACGCCCGCCTCTTTCATGCGTTTGGCCCAACGGATATTATTGGCTTCATCGAAACGCGCTTTCAGTTCTACGAGTACGGTTACTTTTTTGCCGTTCATCGCCGCACTGATCAATGCCTGGCAAATACGCGAATCACTGGCTACACGATAAAGCGTGGTGTATATTTCCTGCACATCCGGATCGATGACTGCTTCGTTGAAAAAACGCAGCACCGTTTCGTAGGATTCATACGGCGGATTGATTAAGATGTCTTGTTGTTCGACTGATTGCAATAATGTTTTTTCCGGCAAAACTGTATTGGCCGCAGGCCATGCTTCATATTCCCAACCAGCCCCGCCAACGGGTAATTTAGCCAGGTCGCGTAAATGGTGATGACGACCACCTTCCACCACTGCCGCGGCCTGTAGTCCAAAACGACTGATCAACTGCTGCAGATGACGCAATGATATGCCTGGCTCATACAGCACGCGCGTGGCAAGACCTTTATCGCGTTTACTCAATAATTTTTCCAGTTTCTCGGCCATATCTTCTCCGTACTCGTCTTCCAGATCCAGTTCCGCATCACGGGTGATCTTGATATTGCTGGCCGAAATAATGTTCATACCGGGAAAAACCGACGGCAGGCAGTAACGGATAATGTCTTCCAGGAAAATGATAAAAACAATTTCCTGGTTTTTTATTTTATAAAAACGCGGAAGCGTTTCCGAAGGAATATTTACCAGGTAATGCTGTTCATTTTTATCCTGGTCTTCGGCTACTACCGACAAATACAATTGATTGTTTTCCGGAAAAAAATCCTTTTTATCCGATAACGAAACGGGTCGCAGTAATCCGGCTACATCGTTATAAAAATATTGCTGCACCGCTGCTGCCAGTTCTGCGGGAATGGATTGATGATACAATAATTTATACCCGCGTGAATCCAGCGCCGGCAGTAACTGTTCATTGAGCAACTGACCAAAAAATTCCTGTTGCCGCGAGATAGTAGCGGTGATCTGTTTAAACAACTCCGGCGCTTTCTTTTTCTTCGCTACCCGTTGCAAGGCAAGAACGGCGGGCATACGCACGCGGTAAAACTCATCCAGGTTGGAAGAATAAATAGCCAGAAAACGAAACCGTTCGAGCAAGGGCAAATCACTCCTGCCTGCTTCCAGCAATACACGCTCGTTGAATAAGAGCCAACTGAGATCCCTGTCGAAAAAAATGGGTAATGACATATTGATCAACTAAAAAAAACAACGGCAATCATAAAAGCCAGCACAGAAATAATAATCCCGAACATGAATACATTGTACCCTTTGCGCAGCAAGCGGTATTTGCGCCCGAGCACCACACCCTGCGAATACACATCACGCGTAAGGCTTCCGTAAAGAAAGTCGCGGTCGTTCATCATTTGCTGCATGCCTTTATTGTATTCTTCGTAACTCATGCGAAAGAAATTACCAAAGAAGAGCAGGTTCACTTTTTTATCCGATATATCCTGCGGCGTGAATCTTCCTTCGGGTAATGCGGGGCGTGTGGCCAGGATGGAAAAGACCAATGTGGTGACGCAAACCGTTAACAATAACACGGTTGGTATAATAAGATGCGGATTGTCTTCGAGTTTGCGCAGCAATACACTCAGCAATACTGAAAGAATGATCGACGTGGTGGTGATCATGATATTGGCCTTGTTGTCGGCCATGTCGCTGAGGCGCTGGTGGTTGTTGGAGCTGATGCGGAACATCGTTTCGATGCCGCGCTCGGGCCTTTCAATTTTTACTTTTTTAACCACCGGCGTTTCCGGTACCGGTCCTTGTTCTGTTGTAATCATAAGGGGTGCGGGCGTATCCGATTCTTTTTCTTTCAACAGTTGAATGTTGGCGCGCTTGCCCTGTTCGAGCAAATCGCGCACATAATCAGTATGGTAAAGATGTGATTCCAGCAATTTGAGCGTCCCCTGCCGCCATTCGGACTTGCCGATCTTCTCGCCTTTGCGCCACTCCGCTTCCTTGCGCATCTTTTTATTGAGTTCGATGAAGCGGTCGGTACCGAGATGATAAAGGTCTGCATCTGCCACGATCTTTTCCAACAGGGTAGCCGGATGCTGGGGCATGCAGGTAGCCATGATACAATTACGCACGTCGGAGATCACGAATTCATCCACGGCCTGTTGCTGCAAAAACGCAGTAGCCAGTTCGGCCCCACGGCGTTCATGCTCGGTAGCGCCGCTGATATAGTAGCCGGCATCGTGAAACCAGGCAGCAGCGCACACCACAAAAAAATCGCGGTCGTCGAGCTTGTAATGCCGCGCTATCTGCGCCGCACTGGCGACTACCGCCTGTGTATGGGAGAGATTGTGATAAACGAGTTCCGGGTTTTCATGGGTATGAAAGAAACGGATCATTTCATTTTTAACATCTTCCAGCAGTTGCACATAATTCATGAGCAGAAAAATTTTGCGTGAAGGGCCTGTGTATCAAAGGTAATACAATGATTGATGAGGTAACAACCAGGCGCGGCAGGATGTTTTAACAAATAAAAATTTGGTGAAACGGATAAAAGGGCGCTAATTTTGCTAACAGTGTTAGGTAAAACAACCTCATGGGTATTACAGAACGACGCATACGGCAAAAAGAAGAAGTGCGGCATCGCATTCTTGAAACAGCCTGGCAGATAGTCAGGGAAGAAGGCTGGCAGGCATTGTCGATCCGCAAAATTGCGGATGCGATCGAGTATAGTGTGCCCGTGGTATACGACCACTTTGAAAACAAAGAGGCAATACTCGAAGATTTTTCGCGGCAGGGTTTTGAACTGCTGGTAAAAAAATTGCAGGCCGCGAAGAAGAAATCCGACGATCCCGCCACACAATTGAAGCACATGGCGGATGCCTACTGGCAGTTTGCGATGCACAACCGCGAATACTATCAATTGATGTACGGACTGGGCATGGCCTGCTGTGAAATGCAGAAGTGCGCACCGAAAGAACAAATCTTCACGGACCTGGTGATGGAGCCTATCCAACGCATTCTCGATAAGCACGGCAACAAAGAGGCCAGTCCCTGTATAAAATACCACACTTACTGGTCGGTTATGCACGGGCTGATTTCCATTAAAATGGTAGCCGATTCAGGAGAATTGAACAAGATGGTATTGGATGATGCCATTGCCGGGTTCATTAAAAATTTAGAAAAATAATTTTTTTGCCTTTTTAGTTAACAATGTTAGGAAAAATAGTGTTGTTATAATTCGCAACGCCAAAACCGTTTAATCATTCCATATTGATTTCATTTTTTAACCGGGGTCATGCCCCTAACAGCCTTTCTATGCGTGTACCGATCAAAAAAACCAACGTAACCCGCCACCATCCCAGGTTCAACAACATTCCCGCTTTGCTGCTTCCCGTAGCAGCCGGTGTTTTATTGTATGCCTGCACTCAATCTTCGGGCAGCACACCACCACCAGCCACTGCCCCTGCCCTGCCGGTTGTAACCATACAAACAGCTCCGGCCATTACCTACCGCGATTTTTCCGCTTCGCTTGAAGGCAAGCAGGACGTAGAGATCCGTCCGCAGGTAGATGGTTATCTCGAAAAGATTTTTGTCGACGAAGGAGCTTTTGTACGCAAAGGCCAGCCACTTTTCAAGATCAACGACCGCGCCTACCGCGAGCAGCTCAACAACGCGAAGGCCATTTTGCTCAGCGCGAGGGCCGGTCTGCGCAGTGCCGACATTAACGTATCGCGTCTGCAACCACTCGTGGCCAACCAGGTAGTATCGGACGTGCAACTCAACACGGCAGATGCTTCACGCAGTGGTGCAGCCGCCGGTGTGGCACAGGCGGAAGCACTCGTGCAAGCTGCTGAAGTGAACCTGGGCTACACACTCATCACTGCGCCCGCCGATGGTTATGTAGGAAGAATTCCTTTCAAAACCGGCAGCCGTGTGGGATTGAATACCATCGATCCGTTGACCACCGTATCAGCCGTCAAAGAATTGTATGCCTATTTCTCCATGAGTGAAAAAGATTTCCTGGTGTTCGAGCAATCATTTCCCGGTAATTCTGTGGAAGAAAAATTGAAACACCTTCCTGAAGCGGAATTGGTACTGGCCGATAATTCTGTTTATCCTTTCAAAGGAAAAATTGAAACGGTAACCGGACAGTTCCAGCCCGGTATGGGATCGATCAGTTTCCGCGCAGTATTTCCGAATGCCGAAGGGCTTCTTCGCTCGGGCGGTACCGGCCGCGTACGCATTCCGCAAAACAGCAGTCATTTCCTCGCCGTGCCGCAGGAATCCACATTTGAATTGCAGGACAAAGTATTTGCCTTTGCCGTTCGCGACAGCAACAAGGTATTGGGTGTGCCGCTTTCCATCAATGCAAAAAGTGGCAACTACTATCTCGTAGACAGTGGCCTGCATGCCGGTGACCGCATCGTCTACTCCGGTATCGATCGCTTGAGAGACGGCACGGTGATACAGCCGCAAAACATTTCATTCGACAGCCTTCTCCGCAACAACCCTTTGAACACGCCTTTGCGCTAATTATTATCAACCACTAAAAAGATGGGCATCACGGTGCCGACAGAAGTGAAATGATCTTCTGCCAGGCACCGTTTGCCCTGATCAATCACTAACAAATCCAGACGGATGCTCAAACGATTCATCGAACGCCCCGTATTGGCAACAGTCGTATCTGTACTGCTTACCTTACTCGGCCTCTTATCCCTTTACACTTTACCGGTTACGTTGTTTCCGGATATCGCACCGCCGACGGTGCAGGTGACTGCTACTTATCCCGGGGCCAACGCAGAAGTAGTGGCGCGTGCCGTGGCCACTCCATTGGAAGAAGCCATCAACGGCGTGGAGAACATGACCTACATGACGTCCACTTCCAGCAATGACGGCACACTTGCGATCAATGTATTTTTTAAACTCGGTACCAATCCCGACCTCGCGGCCGTGAATGTGCAGAACCGCGTATCAAAAGCGGTGAACCAGGTGCCGCAGGAAGTAGTGCAGGCGGGCATTGCCACACAAAAACAACAGAACAGCATGATCATGGTGCCGCTGATTTACAGCACCGACAGCACCTATGATGAAACCTTTCTGCAGAACTATGCCAAGATCAATATCATTCCCGAGATTCAACGCGTACCGGGTGTAGGTCAGGCCATGGTATTTGGTGCAAAAGATTATGCGATGCGCATTTGGCTGCAACCCGACCGCCTTACCGCCAACAATCTCTCGGTACAGGAAGTACTTGGTGCCATTCGTGAACAAAACATCGAAGCAGCACCCGGACGGTTTGGCCAAAGTTCCAATGCTTCCTTTGAATATGTATTAAAATACAAGGGCAAGCTTACGCGAAACGAAGACTATGAGAATATCATTCTCCGCTCCTCGCCCGACGGATCAGTGATCCGGTTGCGTGATGTGGCGCGGGTGGAATTCGGTTCTTTTTCTTATAGTGCCAACACCCGCATCGGTGGCAAACCCGGTATCGGTATTGCCATTTTCCAGACCGCCGGTTCCAATGCCAACGATATTCTCACATCGGTAGACAAAGTATTGCAAAAGTCAGCCACGAATTTTCCTACCGGCATTTCCTACTTCAATATGTATAATGCCAAAGAGTTCCTCGATGCGTCGGTGAGCCAGGTGGTACATACATTGCTCGAAGCATTTGTGCTGGTGTTTATTGTGGTGTTTATCTTCTTACAGGATTTCCGTTCCACCCTGATCCCTGCGATTGCCGTACCCGTTGCGATCATTGGCACCTTCTTCTTTATGCAGTTGTTTGGCTTTACCATCAACCTGCTCACGTTATTTGCATTGGTGCTCGCCATCGGTATTGTGGTGGATGATGCGATCGTAGTGGTGGAAGCGGTGCATGCCAAAATGGAACGGACACGTTTGAATGCAAAACAGGCAACGATACAATCCATGAAGGAAATATCCGGCGCCATCGTGTCCATCACGCTGGTGATGACGGCGGTGTTTGTACCCATCGGATTTATGCAGGGACCTGCCGGTGTCTTTTATAAACAGTTTGCTTTTACCCTGGCCGTTGCGATTCTTATATCTGCCGTAAACGCATTGACATTGAGTCCCGCGCTGACTGCGCTGCTATTGAAAAACAAGCACGCCTCTCCTGAACACGAAGGAAAAAAGTTGAGCTTTAGCAAACGTTTTTTCAAAGGTTTTAATGCTGGTTTTACGGCCACCACCAACAAATATAAAAATGCGCTGCGCTTCCTGCTTCGCCGAAAGTGGGTGGCATTGACAGGTCTGGCATTGGTAACGGTGGTTACCGTCTGGATGATGAAGCGGACGCCTTCTGCCTTCATCCCCACCGAAGACCAGGGCTTTATCATTTACTCCATCAACCTGCCACCGGGATCCTCGCTGGACCGTACGGAAAAAGTGATGGCTAAAATGGATAACCTGTTGAAAAATGTGGAAGCGGTTGACAAACTCGGCAGCGTGGCCGGGCAAAACATCGTAGCCAACTCGAACAGCTCCGCATATGGCGTAGGCTTTATCCGTCTGAAACCGCATGAAAAGAGAGGAAAAGTTAAAGACATCAATGCACTCGTTGGTGTACTGAATCAAACCCTGAGTCCGATTACTGAAGCAAGTATATTCCTGTTTGTATATCCGACCGTGCAGGGGTTTGGCAATACCAGCGGTTTTGAATTCCTGGTGCAGGATCGCAGCGGCGGCTCACTTGATAAACTGGGACAGGTAGCCAATGGATTTATTGGTGAACTGATGAAGCGTCCCGAGATCGCTTATGCATTTACCACTTTCAATACCGGCAACCCGCAATACATGCTGGAGATAGATGAACCGAAGGCGCGTCAGCTGGGTGTGCCGATAAGTGACCTGCTGCAAACACTGCAGGTCTACTACGGAAGCACCTTTGCATCAGACTTCAACCGTTTTGGCAAATACTATCGGGTCATTGCGCAAGCCGATGTGAGTTATCGCGCTGACGAAGCATCGCTCAACAGCATTTTTGTAAAAAACACGCGCGGAGAAATGGTACCGGCCAATACATTGGTAACCTTGAAAAAAGTATATGGTCCCGAGACCGTCACCCGTAACAACCTTTTCAATGCCGTTTCCATCAATGGCATGCCGAAGCCCGGTTATAGTTCAGGCGATGCGATCCGCGCGATTGAAGAAGTAGCGGCCTCCTACCTGCCACGCGGCTACTCTTATGACTGGTCGGGCATGACGCGCGAAGAGCGGGAAGCGGGAACCGCCACCACTGTCATTTTCCTGTTAAGCCTTGTATTTGTCTACTTCCTGCTGGCGGCGCAATACGAGAGTTATATCCTGCCGCTCGCCGTGATTCTGACGATACCGACAGGTGTATTGGGTGTGTTTGCTTTCATTAATCTCACCGGAATAGAAAACAATATTTATGTGCAGGTTGGCCTGATCATGCTGATCGGATTGCTGGCAAAAAATGCGATCCTGATCGTGGAGTATGCCGTACAACGAAGAAGAGCAGGCAAAACGCTTGTCTCTTCAGTGATGGAAGCATCGGCCATGCGTCTGCGTCCCATCCTTATGACATCGCTGGCCTTCATTGTGGGACTGATGCCATTGACATGGGCCACCGGAGGATCCGCATTGGGCAACCGCTCCATCGGCACCGGTGCGCTGGGTGGCATGCTCACGGGTGTGGTGTTAGGCATTTTCATCATACCGGTATTGTTTGTCATCTTCCAATACCTGCAGGAACGTATTCGCCGTCCGCAGCCGCCGGAGCAGGAACAACCTATATAAAAACAAATTGACTCAAAAATATTTTCAGCAATCATGCGCAATATTTTATTTCTCTTATTAACCATCACATTGATCGTGTCGGGTTGCCGTGTTGGCCGCGATTATCAGCGACCAACCCTGAATCTGCCGGTACAACTGGACAGTACGGCAACAGCAGCCGACACAGTAAGCGTAGGCGATCTGCCCTGGGCTGCATTTTTCAAAGACAGTCTGTTGCAAAAACTGATCAGCCAGGCCGTAGACAGCAACCAGGATTTGCAACTCGCCATGCGCCGGCTGGACATAGCCGGCAAAGAGGCCGCACAAGCCCGTCTTATTCAATTACCCGAAGTGCAATTGCAGGTAAATGGTCAGCTCAACAGACCATCAGACAACAGCCTGAATGGCTTAAGCACCAAAACATTTTTACAGAAATCGTATATCGAAAATTACCAGGCGGCCCTGACGGTAAGTTGGGAAGCAGATATCTGGGGCAAGCTCCGCAGCCGTCGTGAAGCAACGTTGAGTGAATACCTGCGCACCACAGAAGCCACTAAAGCCGTGCAAACACAAATCGTTGCCGAAGTGGCTGAAGGTTATTACAACCTGCTGATGCTCGACCGGCAACTTACCATTGCACGACGTAATCTCGCGTTGAGTGATAGCTTTGTTACCGCTACGCGATTATTGAAAGATGCGGGTCAGGTTACGGGTCTTGCATTGCAACAAGCCATTTCGCAGCAACAAACAACGGCGCTGCTGATACCGCAGCTGGAGCAGGACATTGCGATACAGGAGACATCGATCAAATACCTGGTTGGCAGTTTGCCCGGCCGCGTGCAGCGCGGTCAATTGGAAGACGGGCCGGACAACAATAATTTGCCGTCGGGACTGCCCGCGGCATTGGTGGGGCGTCGTCCGGATGTGCAGGCCGCCGAATGGTCACTGCGGGCAGCGAACGCGAGAGTAGGCGTGGCAAAGGCAAACATGTATCCGGCGCTGACGATCACCGCTGGCGGAGGTTTGGAAACGTTGACCGCGAGCAACTGGTTCAATCTTCCCGGTTCGTTGTTTGGTCTGGCGGCCGGTTCCATAGCGCAGCCGATCTTTCAACGCAGGGCTTTGCGTACACAATATGAAATAGCACAGATAGAGCGTGAAGCGGCTGTCACCACATTCCGGCAATCGGTACTGCGCGCTGTTGGTGAGGTAAAGAACGGATTAGTGCAACTGGATAAACTGTCCGTACAGGACTCACTGGCGGGTGCGCAGGTGAGCAATCTGCGTGATGCCGTAAAGAATGCGCAGTTGTTATTTAAAAGTGATATGGCGATCTACCTGGAAGTGCTGACGGCACAGAGCAACGCATTGCAAGCGGAACTGAACCAGGCGAGAATACGGAGAAGCCGTTTGAGTGCGGTTACGCAACTTTATAAGGCACTGGGAGGTGGATGGAAGTGATCTGATCCCTTCGGGATCAGGATGTGAAAATGTACCCGGCGTACCGGAATGTGTAAATGTGTAAATTAAACAGCCACCGCCCTGGTTTGTCAATAGACAAACCAGGGCGGCATGGTAAACAACATTAAGATCAAACAACCCTCAACTTCCTGGTTCTGGTTGTGGCAATACTCATCCCCGCCAAGGCATAAGGCCGGTTAAATGCCTCCTGGGACACTTTAAAATGCATCGCCAACTTCCGGATCACTTCTTTTGACAATCCCTTTTTATAGTGCAGGATATCGGAAACATAACCTTTGCTTACTTCCAACAGGTCGACCAGGTCTTTCGCTTTCATCTGCCGGTCGGCCATCAGGGATTGCAGCAGGCTGACAGGATCGCTCTCTTCAAATGACGAATGATCTGCATCCCATTTTTCAATCAATAGCGTAAGCAAATCGATTTCATCTTTGGTGTTACGGTCTTTTGCGCCAGCAAATACCAGTTGTTCAAGCTTGTCGCAATATTCTTTATACTGCTTTTTACTCGAGATAACTTTATATTTTAATGTTGACATAAGATTTATTTTTTTTAATACATGTTTACTATAAATTGTTTATTGCCATCACATAACTTTTCATATTCAGCATGTGTACCGATCCAGCAGATAAATAAATGCACCTGGTTTTCCCCAAATCCATATTTGCCTATCATCCTGTAATTGTTGCCTCCGATATCAAAAACCGCCCTGCTTGATCCATTCCCCAATAAATCTGTACATGGAAACGTCTCTAATATATCTGCAGGCTTCCACCATTTGGCGTATTTAATCCTGCTTAGCCATTCATCAAAAGGCCTTTTACTTTGTATATTTTTCAAAACAAAATCATCTATCGTACTTCTTCTTATCAAATGTACTTTCATGACGAAGGTATGAGTATTTTTATAATGTTCTCTTTTAGAGAACATTATTTTTTGAAATATTTTATCATCGGAAAAATATCACACCTGGGTTATAACTCAACGCTAAAAAACACAAGAAGTCATGGCTTTTTTCCGGGCTAATCTAAAAAAATGCCCCGCTGTTTGCGGGGCTGATGGATAGTCAGGACAGGACAGTTTGTCGGACTCCGAAATCAAAAATTCTTATTCAATAAAATACACCTTCCTGATTTTATTATTTTCTACCTGGTAAATAGCAACAGCTTCAATCATCTTACCATTGAAATGAACGCGTTCCTTGTCTATCACTACATTTCCCTGTACGATCCGATTCACCAGTTCGCAATGAAGACCGGGTGTTTTGTCAAACATCGTACTGTACACCTCCCGCATCTTTTCCTTTCCTTTCATATCTAACTGACCGGGAAAGTTATACAGCTCCACATCATCGGCATAAGGTTCGAGGAATGACGCTATATTCCGGAAGTTGTAAGCATTCAATTGACGTTGTACCAGCGCAACGGGTGTTTCAGCCACGAGCGTATCCGGATCGAAGACAACACCCCTGTTAATCACCTTGTATATTTTTGTAAGGTTGGCGAGGCTGTCAAGCGGATTGGCATTTAATAAAACAAGGTTGGCTTTTTTACCTGCAGTGATGGTTCCAAATTCATTCTCTTTCCCCAATACCTTTGCGCCGTTGATGGTCGAGGCTTGAATGATCTGCCAGTTGCTCATACCACTTTGACGCATTGCCATCAGTTCGTTCAGGTAAGAAGTTGCATGCAACGTACCGATATTTCCAGCGTCCGTTCCTGTTGCGATGATCACACCGCCGTCGGATAATTTCTTGAGATTTTGCAGGCTGATCTTATAGGTTGCTTTGGCCCTGGCTTCCTGCTCAGGCTGGTTGGTCCAATGCTTATACCGGTTGATTAATGCGGTATCTGGCAAATGCTTCAGATCCAGCAGCGATCCTAATTGAAAAGGATCGGCATACCTCAATTCGTGATCATCCATTATCAACTTCTGACCAAAAGTGTTTCCATATCCACCGGATACTACCAGCGTTGGACACAAAATCGTTTTATTCTTCTTCAACAGTTGCACAAAGGCATCATTCACCAATTCATCATCTACATTGTGCACCAAAAAGTCTGCACCACTTTCCACCGCCAATTGCGCCGTTATTCTTTCCGTAGCGTGTACAGCTACTTTCAGGTTATGCCTGTGTGCTTCATCTATGATGGCCTTTATGATGGGCTGGTTTTTACGGGCACTTTGTTCCACGCCCAATCCGTCTGCTCCTGCGATATACCATATTTTGATAAAATCCGGTTGATAAGTCAATTGTTGTTGCAGCATTTTTATTCCGTCGTCAACGGTTTTTACCAGGCTGAACGGCTCCTCGTCTTTCAGGTTTTCATACACTTTCGGTTCATACGTTGTCAGTAATGGGCCGGTCATATAAACAGCCGGAGCATAGGCTGCGTCTTTGAAGATGGCCCGTTGTTTCAAAAAACTATAGGTAGCCCCCACATCGATCACACTGGTGATGCCATTTTGCAAATACCTTCGGAGTTTATCCTCCATCGTCTGATGCGCGAGTTCTATTTCTTTTGCATACGGCTTTTTGTTTTGCAGGTTGATCGCATCGGGTCGGGTATACAGTCCTCCATTTTGAAAGAAATGTATGTGCGCATCTGTAAGTCCGGGCAATAAGTACTTACCGGTACCGTCGATGACGACCGCGTTGGTGGGAATTTTAGTTTTGGCCGGCTGAATTTTGGTGATCAGTTCACCGCTGATGATGACGGTCTGGTTGGGAACCAGCTTTTGCTTTTCCACGTCAGCGACTGTGACGTTGGTGATATAGGTTTGGGCATATAAACCAACGGATAACTGAGCCAGTAAAGCGGTTAGAAGGTTTTTTCGGAGCATGGCGTCATGGTTTTTATGATAACAATATACGCATGTCCTGACGATCTGTTCTTTTTTGGCTACCATTTGGCTACAAACAGGCGCTAAACGATCGCCGGTGGTCATGAAATAATACCAGAGGAACAGCTTGTGCCAGAGGAGATTTTGCAAAAGAAAAGCCCCGCAAATTGCAGGGCTTTCTTTTTTCTGTGACCGCGTCAGGATTCAAACCTGAAACCTTCTGATCCGTAGTCAGATGCTCTATTCAGTTGAGCTACGCAGCCATTCCCTTGATTGGGAGGGCAAAAGTAAAGAAAAACTCATTCCACACAAAAAGATTTTCGGTTTTCTTCAATATTTTTTTCCCGTTTACGCAACCCATCTTTTCCATAAACGGTTGTTTACCATACTCCGAATTACTTAGCTTTAGCGTTCATTTAATCACTTTCGCAATATGAGAAATTTGTTTTTTTCCACTCTCTGCCTGCTGTCGCTCTCCTCACAAGCACAGCTCAAAGCAGACGACGTACAGAGCTTCACGCTCAAAAACGGGATGAAATTCCTCGTCATCGAAGACTTCTCCATCCCCAACGCCAATATGTACCTGTTCTACAAAGTCGGTTCCCGCAACGAATACCAGGGCATCACCGGCCTCTCCCACTTTTTCGAACATATGATGTTCAACGGTGCTAAAAAATACGGCCCCAAAGAGTTTGACCGCACCATGGAGTTCAACGGCGGCGCCAACAACGCCTATACCCGCGAAGACATCACCGCGTATACCAACTGGTTCCCCGCTTCCGCCACCGAAGTCATTTTCGATCTTGAGGCCGACCGCATCTCCAGCCTCACCATCGATCCCAAAATGGTGGAAAGCGAAAGAGGCGTCGTTGCCTCCGAAAGAAGCACCGGCCTCGAAAATTCTCCCTGGCGCATGCTCATGGAAGGTATGCAAGGCGTCGCTTTCCAGGAACACCCCTACCATTGGCCCGTGATCGGTTATGAAGACGATATCAAAAACTGGAAACAGGCCGATCTTGAACGCTATTTCCGCACTTATTACGCTCCCAACAATTGCGTAGTGGTAATGTCCGGTGCTATCAAAGCTGCCGATATCCGCCGCCTCGCCGAGAAATACCTCGAGCCGATTCCGGCGCAACCCGCCCCTCCTCCGGTTCACCTCGTCGAGCCCGAACAAACAGGCGAACGCCGCATCGCCATCCGCAAAGACGTTAGCACGCCTTACCTCGGTATTGCTTACAAAGCCCCACAGGCCACGCAGGAAGATTACTACGCACTCATGCTGCTCAGCGACATTCTTTCCAGCGGCAAGTCTTCCCGCCTCTATTCCGCACTCGTCGATCAAAAACAATTAGCCACTACAGTTTTTACCAGTTACAGCGAAAGCTTCGATCCCACCCTCTTCGGCATTTATGCGGTGACCAACAGAGGCGTCAATGAAGCAGACCTGGAAAAAGCCATCTATGAAGAGTTGGAGAAGATCAAGAAAGACGGCATCACCGAACGTGAATTGCAAAAAGTGAAAAACAAAAAACTCATCGAGTTTTACGACCAGGTGGAGACCATCAACGGCAAATCCAATAACATCGGCACTTACGAAGTTTTCTTCGGCGATTACCGAAAAATGTTTGATGCCCCTGCCGCTTACAACAAGGTGACGCTCGACGATATCCGCCGCGTAGCCAATAAATACCTGACCAAGACCACCCGCACCGTAGGCGTACTCAAATCCAAAACAGACGACTAATTTTTAACGATCTATCTTTTTATATATGAAACGATTTACCTCATTTATCCTGGCATTGCTGCTCGTACAGAGCACCACGCTTTTTGCACAGGATTATAAACTGCCTGCTTACCAAAAGTTCACGTTGCCCAATGGCCTCACCATTTACCTGATGGAGCAACGCGAAGTACCGATGATCAGCGTATCGGCTATTCTTCCCGCCGGAGCCATTTATGATGGAGATAAAGCCGGCCTGGCTTCACTGACCGCAGTTGCTTTGAAACACGGCACCCGCTCTTATCCCAAAGCCAAACTCGATGAAGAACTCGATTTCATCGGCGCCAGTATTAACACTTACAGCACCAAAGAAGCGGCACGTCTCTCTGCCGAGTTCGCTTCCAAAGACCGCGAAAAAGTGCTTGGCATTATCAAGGAGTTATTGACAGCCCCCGTTTTCGATACGGCAGAATTTTCCAAAGAAAAAAACCGCGTGCTCGTTCGCCTCAACCAGGCCAAGGAAAGTCCGCGCGCAGTGATCGGTTCTTATTTCGATAAACTGATCTACGGCGATCACGTATACGGTAACGTTGTAGCGGGTACACCAACAACGGTAGCTGCGCTGACAGCAAAAGATGCCCAACAGTTTTACCATAACAATTACATTCCCAACGGAAGCGCCATTGCTGTTGCCGGTGATTTTAACAGCAAGGAAATGAAAGCGCTGCTGACCAAACTTTTTGCCGGCTGGAAAAAAGGCAGTCAGCCCGAAGCCAATCTCGCTGCGCGCCCGATCAGCAAGCCCAACGAGAACCGCGTGTTGCTGGTAAACAAAGACGATGCAAAAGAAACCACGTTTTATATTGGTGCACCGGGTGTAAGCCGCAACAACCCCGACTTTGTATCGATTTCCGTAATCAATACTTTATTCGGCGGCCGCTTTACTTCCATGCTCAACGACGAGCTGCGGGTGAACACCGGTCTTACCTATGGCGCGAACAGTTCCTTTTCACCATTGAAGAACGGTGGTTCATTCGTGATCTCCACCTTCACCGCGTCAAAAACTACAGAGCCGGCTATCGACAAGGCTTTGGAAGTACTGAAAACCCTGCATGAAAAAGGCATCGACGAACAGGCACTTGCGTCTGCAAAGAATTATGTAAAAGGGCAATTCCCTCCGCGCTACGAAACCAGCGGTCAACTCGCTGGTCTGCTCACCGACATGTTCTGGTTCAAGTTCGACGAATCTTATATCAATAATTTCCAGAAGAATGTAGACGGCCTCACGTTGGATAAAGCCCGTCAAATCATCAACACTTATTTCCCCAAAGACAAACTGCAATTTGTATTGGTAGGCAAAGCTGCCGATATCAAAAAGATCGCAGAGAAATATGGAAAAGTAACGGAAGTACAAATTTCCGCCGAACCTCCTAAAAAAGCATTTTGATCAACCAGGCCTTCCCGCTATGACGGGAAGGCCTTCTTTTTATGAAAATACAATTCTGCAGCATAGGCAAAGCGCATGAAGCCATGGTAAAGGCAGGCATCGAAGACTTTACCAAACGCGTGAATAATTATTTCAAAGCCGAATGGCTGCTGCTGCCCGTACCCAAACAAGCCGCAGGTCTTTCCGAACCCGAACTCAAAAAGAAAGAAGCCGCACTCATCCTGGAGCATGTAGATAAAGATGATTTCCTCGTGTTGCTCGACGAGCGCGGACAAATGCTGAGTTCGCCCGAACTGGCACAATTCATTCAAACACGCGCCAATGCCAGTACACGTAAGATCATTTTCCTGATCGGCGGTGCGTTTGGCGTGGATGAAGCGGTCAAACAACGTGCGCAACTGACCTGGAGTTTATCCAAACTGGTATTTCCGCATCAACTGGTACGGCTGATACTGGCCGAGCAGGTCTATCGCGCCTGCACCATTATCCGCAATGAAAAATATCATCACGTTTAGCTATACCACGCATTACGCATAACCCGTATATTTAAAGCATGGAACTGAGTATCACCCTCATCATAGTTATCGCAACGGCTGTCACTTCAATTGCCGGTTTCAATAATCAAAAGGTCATCAACGATTTGATCTTTTATCCGCCTGCGGTTACCAACCGTCGTCAGTGGTATCGTTTCTTCAGCTCGGGTGTTATTCATGCGGATTGGCTGCATCTAATTTTCAATATGGTAGCCCTGTATTCTTTCGGTCAATTGGTGGAAAATGGTTACCGGTATACGGACGGTATCGACTATGGATTTCTGCAGATTTTTGGTGTACAACGCGGAAAACTTTTCTACCTGCTGATGTATGTGTCGGCGCTCTTTGTTTCCTTACTGCCTACCTATCTCAAACACCGCAACGACTATCATTACCGCAGCCTGGGTGCATCCGGTGCGGTAAGTGCGGTGGTATTTGCTGCATTGTTGCTGGAGCCAAGAAGTGGCGTGAGTATGTTCTTCCTGCCGATTGCTATTCCGGGTTATATTTTCGGGCCTTTATATCTTATCGTATCGCACATGCTGGCGCGCCGCGCGGCCGATAATATCAACCACTCCGCTCACATCTGGGGTGCCTTGTACGGCGTTGTATTTGTGCTGTCATTGTCGGCACTGTATTCCGACTACGATATTCCGCGAAGTTTTGTGGAAAAGGTACAGATGCACCTTAGTAAATTTTTCTAAGCCGGTTTCCATTTCAGCTCGAGTGCTTTCGACGTAGCCGGCAGCACGCGAAAGCGGTCATCGATACGATGACCGACCACCCAGCAAATCCGGTATTGTGCTTCGAGCACCCAAATCTTTTCTTTATCAATTTTAGACTTCTTCTGATCGATCAGGAAGCGCGCGATCTTTTTCTTTTTGCGCATACCCAGCGGATAAAAATAATCTGCGGTTTTCCATTTGCGCAGCAACAAAGGAAATGAAATCTTACGCGCATCAAGGATGGCTATGGCTGCGTCCGTTTCCAGTTCTTCCTCCTTCCCGTATTCGCGCTCGGTCACTTGCAATTCCCCTCCGGGAAATACATACGCGCCCGGTCCATTGATCAAAATGGTAACCGCGTCTGTGGTGTCTGTTGGTGATACCACCAGCCAGGCTCTGTTGCGCAATATGCGATGAGTAGCAGACGCTACAAAACGGCCTGTCTCCGCATCGAGCAGGGACATCACATCCGGGATCTGTGTGGCCTGGAAGCCATATGGCTGCAGCAATTCATACAAAACAGATTGCAGCGGAATAGTCTTTTTCAACTTGAGCACGGGAAGATGCATTTCATTCCCTTTTTGTTCCACCAATTGTTTGCGATGCCAAGCGATCGCCTGTTTATACAAGGCTTCCGTTTCCGCGAAGCGGGCAATATTGCCTGCCAGGCGGTTTTGCAGATCCGGATAAATTCTTTCCGCCGTTGTGAGCAATGAATGACGCACATAATTACGCGCGTATGTTTCCAGCAAATTAGAACTATCCTCTACCCATGCAAGATGTTGCTCTTTGGCAAACTGCTGCAATTGCTGACGCGATGCAAACAGTAAGGGCCGCACCACATTTCCCTGGACCGGCAGCATACCACGCAAACCGGCAATGCCTGTGCCGCGAAAGAAATGCATGACGGACGTTTCGATATTATCATCCAGATGATGCGCGGTGAGCACCCATGTTCTTTTGCCGGAAGCAGCTGCAATATCCGCTCTGCATGCTTCAAACCAATCGTACCGAAGCAGGCGTGCGGTTTCCTGGATGCCTTTGCGCAGGCGTTCCGACTCCGCGGCAGCCTGTATTTTTTTCAAATGAAAAGGCCAGGTGTACTGTTGCGCAAGCTTTTCAACAAAAGCGGCATCACGCTCGCTTTCCGCTTCGCGCAATTGAAAGTTCATGTGCAAAACTTCCACATTAAAACCACAACGATGGCACAATTCGCAGAGCACAACGGAGTCAAGACCGCCGCTTACGGCCAGCAGCAGTTTGTCTTTTTGGGTAAAAAGATCATGTTGCTTTATATAATTTTTAAATTTTGTTATTAAATCCATCTTGATGCAATCTTCGCTTGTTTCTTTTCGCCATTGGTTGATCCGGATACAGCCTGCGCTGAAATGGCCATTTTTATTAGTGCTTACATTCACACTTATTGCCGGCGTTCTGCGCCTTGCTCCCTGTGAAGAAAATCATTATCCCGAAATCATGATAGGACTGGTGCTCCTTGCCGTCTGGTTATTTGTATTCCGTATGGGTCTGCTGGCAATGGCCGTATTGTTGGCCGATCTGCTGATTATTGCCAACCATGGCGCTTAAAATTCCAATTCTTCCAGTGCTCCCCGCAATTCCCCGTAAGCATGTTTTTCACCGGCGGCCTGCGCTACTTCCATTCCTTTGCGATAAACGGAAATAGCGGCTTCGTCCTCGCCCTGTCTTTCCAGCAATTTACCCAGATGATAATAGCTGCCAACGTAGCCGGGATCGGCCGAAAGCAGCGCCTGAAAACGATTACGGGCCCTTTCGTCATCTCCGGCCTTTACATATTCCAGCGCCAGGGCATGCTGCAAAAAGCTGTCCGAAGGCTGATCTGCCAACATCGCCAGGAGCTTTTGTATACGGTCCATAAGCCTTAAAAAAATTTCCGTTTTGTGACCATTATTATTTTGCTTCGCTTATCTTTGCTATAGTTGCATAAACAACTAACCTACCTACCTTTCTAACGATCACTTCAAAACTCACGTAATGAAGATTTTAGTTTGTATCAGCAAAACGCCGGACACAACGGCAAAAATAGCTTTCACCGACAACAACACGAAATTCGATACCGCAGGCGTGCAATGGATCATCAATCCTTATGACGAATGGTATGCACTTGTACGTGCCATCGAGTTGAAAGAAAAAGATCCTGCGACGGTTATTCACCTCATTACTGTTGGTGGTGCGGATGCAGAACCGGTAATCCGTAAAGCGCTGGCATTAGGTGGCGACGAAGCTATCCGTGTAAATGCCGACAGCCAGGACAGTTTTTATATTGCTTCGCAGATTGCCACCGTGGCCAAAGAAGGTGGTTATGACCTGATCTTTACCGGTAAAGAAACCATCGACTACAATGGTTCCGCTATCGGAGGCATGGTAGCCGAGTTGCTGGACATGCCGTTTATCTCCCTTGCTGCCAAGCTGGAACTCAACGGCACTGCCGCTACCCTTACCCGTGAGATCGAAGGCGGTGAAGAAGTGAATGAAGTTTCACTTCCGATTGTGGTAAGTGCACAAAAAGGAATGGCCGAACAACGTATTCCCAATATGCGTGGCATCATGGCTGCCCGTACCAAGCCGCTCAAAGTGGTAGAACCTGCTGCTGTGGATGCGCTTACAAGCGTTACCAGCTTCGGTTTGCCGCCTGCTAAAGCCGGTGTAAAACTGGTGCCGGCCGATAACGTGGAAGAACTGGTGCGCCTGTTGCACGAAGAAGCAAAAGCCATCTGATCAGCCATCCGATTGTTCTCATTCATCACTTTCAAACTTCAAACATGTCTGTTTTAATATTTGTCGATACTGCTGAAGGACAAGCGAAAAAATCTTCCCTGGAAGCACTCAGCTATGGAGCTAAAATTGCGGAACAAACCGGTACTGCTGCAGAAGCCGTGGTGCTGGGAGCTGCAAGCGAAGATCTCGCTGCGCTCGGACGCTTTGGTGTAAAAAAAGTACACCATGTTACCGCCGATGTATTCAACAATTTCGATGCGCAACTTTATACAAAAGCGATTGCCGAACTGGCCACTGCCAGCGGTGCTGACGTGATTGTACTTTCGCACAACCTGAATGGCAAAGCGATCGCTCCACGTTTGTCTGCCCGCCTGAAAGCAGGTCTGGTACCGGGTGCCGTGTCACTGCCCGAAACAGGCGGCGCTTTCACGGTGCGCAAAAACGTATTCTCCGGTAAAGCATTTGCAAATGTTACCGTAAACACTCCCATAAAAATCGTTTCCCTTAACCCGAATGCTTACCCTGTAACGGAAACAGGCGGCACTGCTGAAGTTGTTGCCGCAACCGTGCAGGCCAATGAAGCGCGCGTGAAAGTCGCCAGCGTTAACCGCGCAAGTGGTGAAGTGCCGCTGACAGAAGCAGAGGTAGTAGTAAGTGGTGGCCGCGGATTGAAAGGCCCCGAGCATTGGGGAATTGTTGAAGACCTCGCCAAAGTATTGCATGCTGCCACGGCTTGCAGTCGCCCGGTTGCCGATGCACACTGGCGCCCGCACAACGAACACGTAGGCCAGACAGGTTTCGCCATTGCGCCTAATCTTTATATCGCCATCGGCATCTCCGGTGCCATTCAGCACCTCGCCGGCGTAAACCGCAGCAAGGTAATCGTAGTAATCAACAAAGATCCCGAAGCGCCTTTCTTCAAAGCAGCCGATTACGGAATTGTAGGCGATGCATTTGAAGTAGTACCGAAGCTGACGGAAGCGATCAGGAAACTGAAAGGCGTTAGTTGAGTTACGGGTAGTAAGTAATAAGTAGTAAGTAATAAGTTTAAAGCCATGGTTCGCTCCCTGAGGCACTCGAAGGGATCGAACCATGGCTTTTTTATTGACGATTGACGATTCACCATTCACAATTGACCATTCACCATTTTGCCTTTGCCTTTTTACCTTTGCTTATCATGAAAAAATTTTACCTGGTATTCGCCTCCTTCCTGTTAGCAGCTTCCCTGCAAGCGCAAACACCATTTGAAGGCATCATCACCTACAAATTGAAAGGCATTACCGACCACGGAGATGAGGCGGAATTAAAAGTATACTTCGGTAAAAATGTTCTTCGCCTCAAATTTCGCGACAAGGAGTTCTTCGATAAGGAAGAGTTAGTGGTAAAAATAGATTCCGGTAAAACATATACACTCAACACTAAAGCGAAAACTTATTTTGGCCGTCCGTTGTTCAGAGCCAAACCTGCCGTAGTTAAGGCTGATGAGAAAACAATTGCCGGTTACAAAACGCAGGCAGGGGAACGCATGGCATTTTCTATTTCATCGGTACTCGGAGAGCGGTTCAGGGCCAACCAGGTTGTTGCCTATACGGCGCCGGATCTCTACTTCCCTGTCCCCGACTCCCTCCGTATCAATCCTGAATTCCTGGTAATCCATGACAACCACATTGCCCTGCGGCTGGACGCACGTTTTGCCAGGGAATTTGACATAACAGATGCCCGGTCTGAATCTTTTACCATGGAAGCGGTGGAAGTAATCCCCATGACGGTGCCTTCGGCCGATTTCATGATTCCGCCAAACGGGTACACCGAAGACAGGCGATTTATGGCCGGCGATTACCCGGCAGATTCTGTAGTAGTAATGGTGGACACTGTTGTGACTACAGAGGCCGTGGAAGAACCGCCGCCACCACCTCCTCCTCCTCCAGCAGCACCGATTGCCCCAAAAAAGAAGAAAAACGGGCAGACATCGCCCGCGCGGAAGCCCGATTAAAGTCAAAAGTAAAAATTCAAAAGTCAAAACTGCGTGACCACCGGCCAAAAGAAGGCTGTTTTCCCTAAAACTTACTGCTTATAACTTATAACGCTGTGGCTTTTGAATTTTGAATTAACCGGCAGGGCTGGTTTATTTTTTTCGGCAAAAGCCGTAGTTTCGTGGGATATTTATGAAGAAGATAGAACTGGAAATAGTGGCCTTATCTCACAGCATTACGCAGACGCATTCGTATGCTGTGGTATTGGGAGAAGTGAATGGTTTGCGCCGGCTCCCTATCGTGATCGGCGGATTTGAGGCTCAGGCCATTGCAGTGGCCCTGGAAAAAATGCAACCCAGCAGGCCCCTTACCCACGACCTCATGAAAAACTTCCTGAATGCATTCAATATTGAATTGCACGAAATCATTATCTGCGATCTCCAGGAAGGCATCTTTTACTCCAAACTCGTCTGCTCATCTGACAACGATACCATCGAGATCGACTCCCGTACCTCGGACGCCCTGGCATTGGCCGTACGCTTCGGATGCCCGATCTATACGTACGAGAACATCCTCGAAAGCGCCGGCATTATGATGGAAGACACCGGTGCCGGCAAAAAGAAAAAATCATCAAAGCCGGAAGCCGCCGTAGTAGAAGAAACGGACTCAGCCAGCCACGAAGAGCTCAAAAGCCTCAGCCTCGATGAACTGAACCAACTGCTCAACGAAGTGCTCGAAAACGAAGATTATATCCGCGCCATCACCATCCGCGACGAGATCAACAGCCGCAAAAAGAAAAAGTAACCCGCGTGGTCAACTTTCCCAATTGCAAGATCAACCTCGGCCTGCGCATCCTGCGCAAAAGAACCGATGGCTATCATGACCTGGAAACTGTTTTCCTCCCAATCGCTGTTCGCGACATCCTCGAAGCCATTCCTCTCCCCGGCGGAAAAGATATCGCTGCCACTATTCAGTTAAGCGGGCAACCCATTCCCGGTGATCCGCAGACCAACCTGGTTATAAAAGCCTGGCAGTTGCTGAAAAAAGATTATCCGCAATTACCAGCGGTGCAATTTCATTTACATAAAACACTGCCCCCCGGTGCCGGCCTCGGCGCAGGCAGTGCAGACGCCGCCTTTGCGTTGATACTACTTAATCAACGGTTCGAACTCGGTATTTCATCACAACAATTGGCGGCATACGCATTGCTGTTAGGAAGCGATGTTCCTTTTTTTCTGGTTAACAGTCCCGCCTATGCTACCGGACGCGGCGAACAACTGACAGCAATTGATCTCGATCTTTCCGGCTATTCGATCCTGCTGATCCATCCGCGCATTCATGTTTCCACGGCACAGGCTTTTTCGCAACTCACGCCCGCTGTACCTGCAGAAACATTACCAACCTTACTCAAACAACCCATCGATACCTGGAAACACTCCATCGTGAATGATTTCGAAAAGCCCGTATTTGCCCAACATCCCGCCATTGCACGCATCAAGGCAAAACTTTACGATGCAGGCGCCGTATATGCTTCTATGAGCGGCTCCGGCAGCAGCGTGTTCGGAATTTTTTCTTCTCCGGTTACTCCCATAAAGTTTGATGCGGATTATTTTCAGATAACGACAAGCGTGAATGGTCAAGCGTGAATCGTCAATCGTCAATCGTGAATGCCCTGGTTCGTGTATACACGAACCAGGGAGTAGAAACGTCAAATGACACACTTAACTAAGCAGACCCACTACTTACTGCGTATCTTCCTCCTAATGCCTTATTCCCTACCCCCTACGACTTAAACCTTACGCCTTATGCCTTACACCCTACGCCTTAAACCGGGCGTGTCAACTTACTACTTATAACTTACTACGGCTGTTTCACCACCTTACGCTTTACGCCTTCCGCCTTTATTTAAAAATACTTACCTTCGCCTTCATGGCACTCCGCCTTTCCTCCATAGCATTCCTGCAACAGAATCTCGATCTGTTGAATCACTGACAGTGATTGTTAATCCCTTGCTCTCTCTCCTACTTTTTAAACAACAAACTGATCAATCATGTCCGCGAATGTACTGGCCAGCCGGTCTGCTCAATATTTTATCGATCTCGAAGAACAATATGGTGCCCATAATTATCATCCTTTGCCCGTTGTCTTAAGCCGCGGCGATGGTGCTTTTGTATGGGATGTGGATGAGAACCGTTATTTTGACTTCCTCAGCGGTTATTCTGCCGTTAACCAGGGACATTGCCATCCCGCTATTGTAGCAACATTTATCGAACAGGCCCGGCGGCTCACGCTCACCAGCCGCGCTTTTTACAACGATGTATTAGGCGAATATGAAAAATTCATGTCCGCTTATTTCGGATTTGATAAAGTATTGCCGATGAACACCGGCGTGGAAGCGGTGGAAACAGCCATCAAACTTTGCCGCAAGTGGGCGTATGAGAAAAAAGGTATTGCGGACGGCGAAGCGGTTATCATCGTCTGCGAAGGCAATTTCCACGGACGCACATCTACCGTCATTTCATTCAGCAGCGATCCTTCCGCACGCACGCACTTCGGTCCATACGCTCCCGGATTTATTGCCGTTGCTTATAACGATACCGTGGCACTCGCACAGGCACTCGGCAACCCCAATGTAGCCGGCTTCCTGGTTGAACCAATACAAGGCGAAGCAGGTGTGCTCGTTCCCGATGAAGGGTATCTTGCTACCGCAAAGAAATTGTGCGAAGACGCCAATGTACTATTCATCGCGGATGAGATACAAACAGGGCTTTGCCGCACCGGTCAATTACTCGCCTGCGATCATGAAAACGTAAAACCGGATATATTGATCCTGGGCAAAGCACTGAGTGGCGGTATGCTGCCCGTCAGTGCCGTATTAGCCAACGATCACATCATGCTTACCATTCGTCCCGGTGAACACGGCTCCACTTATGGTGGCAATCCGCTTGCCTGCAAAACGGCTATCAAAGCACTCGAAGTTTTGCGGGATGAAAAAATGGCGGAGAACGCCGAAGCCATGGGCAAAATTTTGCGTGATGGATTGGCAGCTTTACAATCTCCGCACATTTCGCTGATCCGCGGAAAAGGACTCCTCAATGCCATCGTCATTAATCACAACAATCCAGATGCGGCATGGGATCTTTGCCTCGAACTAAAAGAGAATGGTCTGCTCGCCAAACCTACGCACGGCGATAAGATCCGCTTTGCACCACCACTTGTAATTAACGAAACACAGATACAGGCGTGCGTTGCCATTATCAAAAAATCATTGGAGATTTTTGACAGGAGCTAACTTTGTCGTCTATGTCTACGCACCCGGTCTTCTCTTCCGCAAAAATGGATAGTGTTTTTGCCGACATCATCATTGGTGTCAGCGACGGGCTTTCCGTGCCGTTTGCCATAGCCACAGGTCTTACCGCTGCGTCGGCTGATCCGGGAATGATATTGACGGCGGGGCTGGCCGCTACCTTCATCGGCGCTGCCGGTATGGGAATAAGCGGCTATCACACCGTGAAAGATGAAAGTAGCGGACCCAGAGAAGACCGGAAATTTTACGCCAATATTGGTTTTACCGAAGAAATGCAGGAGGAAGCTATGGCTGCATTGACCGAGGAACAACAAGCAGCAATGCAGCAATTGTCCGAAAGTCACTTCAATTCACCACGCAGTTCAGGACTCCTCATCGGCTTCTCCTACTTCATCGGTGGGTTGATTCCACTAGCTCCTTACTTTTTCATTGCTGATCCCTATATGGCGCTGACAATCGCAGCGCCTGTTACATTGGTTTGCCTGTTTGTATTCGGTTATCTCAAGAACCGGCTGTCCAATGCCAATCCCTGGTCAGGTGCAGCCCGCATGCTGATACTGGGTACACTTGCCGCAGGGGCCGCATTCCTGCTGGCACGTATCATTAAATAGAACTGTTAGTTAAAATCCGGTACTGAAGCCAACTACCCACACACTGTTCTTTTTCCAATCCGGCTGCGGCGCCCAGTGATAGAATAAACCGCCATTGATATAGAAATAAGCCAGGCCGAAAAGGTTCACCTGGTAAAGCTGATTGATCATCACACCCGATTCATGATACCCTTTCACCGGAGCAGCAACGCCGGTATTTGCTTCGCGATGCGCTGTCTTTAATCCGCCATACATCAGGTTGTGCGCAAGACTTATATAAGGCTGGCTGAGTTTCAGGTTCCACAATCGCTTATCGAAATCATGACGATACAGAAAAGACACATACCGGTCGGAATAAAAATCATAAGGTTTCATCGTTACAAATCCACCATACGCATAATAGTTGGTACCGCTGTTGCGGAATCCGTTACCTGCCAGCAGCAATGATCTTGGTAATGGTTTGTTGTCGGCCGTTCTGATCATGCCGCCTTCCAATCTGAAATGATCGAATCCCCAGCGGTTGATATGTTTGGTAAAACGTACAGCCGCCAATGTGCGCAGATAGTTTGCACGGTAATCACCGTTGTGTACAGTGCCCGATGCGCCGCGTAAATAGAGAACCGGATATTTGGTGGATACGGGAAGATAATATTCAAACAGCGGTACACGCTTTTCTCCGTAAGCATAACGGAAACCCACACCCGCTTCGCGTACACGATAGTCGATGGGATTTTTTCCATCTGTTTCAAACTGGCTCTGCTCGTAGCGGGGCCGAAGATACCGTTGCAATACTTCTGCTTCAGCCTGCCAGTATCCCAATTGTGTATGTCCTGTTGCGCGGTATTCTTTCAGCCAATCCACACGTGTCAATATCCAATTGCGAAACCCGGTGCGATCAAGTTCGGGATGTATTTGTACAAGGCCGGATGATTGATAATTCTGCTGGTAAGCAAATTCCAGCCAGTGATCTTTGTCCCCTGCGGGAAATATACGTGCATGTCCGCCATATTTCCATTGTTTGTCTTTGGTGCCATAACCAAACCAACCGCCTATCGAGAAATAACGCGATATGCGGTTGTTGGTAGAAAGTCCGAGCCCCAAACGGGTGCCTTCAAAATTGTTGATGGCGACCAACCTGTTTACTTCGATGTCGATCGGACCAAGCGGTAATTTACCCAAACCGAATTTGCCGGCGGCATATACCAGCTTCTCGAGCTTCATCTTGGTGGTAAGACTATCGATAACCTTATAGGTATTTTGTTCCTTTTCTGTCAACCCATCCGGTCGTAATTGCTGCCACTGTTGTTCCGTGTGCAGATCCACCGAATCACCAAGCCGTACCGTATAAGCTTTACGCTGGCGCAATGCATGCGCTGCATCAAAGGACACGGAGTCGATCACGGAATGACCATTGAGGCTGATGCCCATTTCGGGGGAAGGGTAACGAAGCAGGTTTACCTGGTAATTAAGTTCCCGCGGGAACCAGCGTGTCTCCACAAGCTGATAAATCTGTTCAATGCGGATCACGCGTTCAGATGCGGAATCCGTAGTGGCCGCGATCAAATGCGAAATGGCATAGCCATTCGAATTGATATAAACCGTTCCTTCCAGCGAAGGGAAAACGGCGTTACGTTTTGGTTCGAAGCTAAGGATGTAGGTAGTATCATTCCCCGTCATCACCTCATCGAGCAACCGGAATTTATACCGTTGTTGCCAGCCTTTCGCAACCGGGTTATTATAGTCGCGGCCGTTGAGTGAAATGTAATCGCCGTAAACATGGAAGGGTAATACGTCGGTAACCAGATTGGTGAAATAAGTTTTCTTCAATCCTGAAAAACGGGATGCGATCACTTCTTCCTGTAATTGTTGCGGGCGCCGGTAACTGCGGCGGCTATAGCTTTCTGATAAAATAACATGATTGTTGCGCAGGAAGTTGAGGTTGGCCGTATCCGGCTCGGGCAATGGCGGTTCGTTATTATTTTTATTGTTTTTCTTCGAAGACTTTGCAACCGGCTCCTTCTTCTTTGCAGTAGTATCCAGGTTAGGCACGAGGTCTACTTTCATCTTGTAATAAATATTACAATTGTAGCGGTCGTACATCTCCGGGTTATGATTGGATTTGTTGCGGATGGTCTTTTGTAAAATGGAGCGAATCTTTTCGGCGTCGGCACGGATCACTACTTCTCCCAATATACCGGAAGCTGGTAAAAGGAATAAGGTATCACGCTCATCTGCCAGGGAAAATGTGGCAGACTGGTAACCTACGTAAGATACCTGCAGCGATGCTGCACCGTCGGGAATGGCGAGGCTGAAATGGCCATTAATACCGGTGATCACGCCTTTTCCCTGGCCTCCGGCTTTGACCGTGGCAAAAGCCAGCGGTTGCCGCGAAAGGCTATCGGCCACAACACCGGATTTTGTTTGTTGTGCCGAAACACGAATAAGCGTTAAAGTCAATAAAGCGGTCAGGAGGTAAAGATGTCGCATAGAATAGGCTACAAAATACTGAAAATGGCTTTCTGATGGATTATCCCTTCGCCGATTGGAAGATAAAAATGCAAAACTGTCAAAAACCAACTACCGGCATGCAAAAAATAATTACGTACTATTTTTGTCGGAAGGTCGCCAATAAGTCAATGAGTAAATCAGTGAATAAAAGGCTAACCATGGTTCGTGTCCTCAGCACAACTGTTCGGAAGATTTTAAAACCTATCAATCAAACATCACGCCACCGTTGGTCTCCCGACCAACGGGCCTGCTCATCGTTGAGTTATGTACGAAGGTTGCCTTAACCTATAAAAGCAACCTGGCCCTTGCTTGTTGGTCGGTAGACCAACAAGGGCGCTAACTTCTACCTCAAGCCGCCATTAAGCTTAAAAGTGAAAAGCGACTCCTGGGTATAAACGTTCCGAACCGTTGTGGTGTCCTCAGGAACCAAAGCGGGGTTTTCCGAACCAGGATTAAAAAATCAGCCTCAGAAACCGGTAGGTTGTTTTACTTACTACTTACTACTTATTACTTAAAACTTATTACTCAACCTTATCGTAAAACAACGAATGCCCGGAAAAATTCCGATCATACCTGTATCCATTTAATCATGGATAATAAGTTCATTTTAAGGGTAATAACCTATAAAAACACCCCTCTTGCACGTACAATCACGTGGTTTCACGATACCAAAATCGTAATTTCTGCAAAAAAATCTCGTAAAAAGCTATGATAATTCATAAGCAATACTACCTTTGCATCCAGATCCTAATACCTTTTGTAAGAAAACGTACCCAAATGACTCTTTTTACCCTTTCGGCTAAGGCTGTTATGCCTGGCCAAACCCGCCGGTTCCGGCTTTTATTGGTCCTCGTTTCCCTTTTCTATATTCCCGTGCACGCACAGCAGGCTGTGTCAGGTATTATTACCGACTATGGCGGATTCTGGAAGACTTCTGCTACGCAGGTAAACAGCGTGAAACCTGTTAACAGCCATAACCTCCTGTCATTTACCTACAACAACAAACAGTATTCTACAGGGGTTAACGATGCGTTGCTGTCTTCAAAAGGTGAAACATTCGTTGCAGGGGATTTCTGGTCACTGCCGGTAGAAGGATACTCCGGTACGGTTACGTCCGATACAAAAGTAGGTGTAGGTGAAATGTATGATGGTATGCATAACGGAGCCGGCCCCAACAAGCCCGATATGTATCTCACTTCTTACCTCACTGATGGTATTAAGGGATTGGATCTTGGCACCTGTGTGGCCAACCTGCCCGCCGGCACGCTTACCTTTGCGGTAGCCAATATCCGGCCTGAGAATATTGGTGACGGCATTCCCGATATCATTGTAACGCAAATCGCCGACCCAAGCGGTTCTACCGATACTTACAGCTTTATCAATGAAGCGGGTCAGATCGTTGGTTCGCCCAAAAGCATTCGTTTCACCAACATTTCACCTGTAGCCAACTGGACAGCCGACTTCTACGAAGCGAATGTAAACCCGCGCGTTCTTACGGCTGGTTTTACCAATACAGACCGCCCGATCCGTCTGTGGGCTGCGGATCTCAGCGATTTCGGTATCACACGCGACAATTACCTTTCTATTTTTAAATTCCGCATCAATCTTTCCGGCAGCAGCGACGTAGCATTCGTTGCCTATAATAACAAGACGCTTACCATCAATGTACCGCTTCCTGTTAAACTCAACTTCTTTACTGCGCAGGAAAACAATGGTGCGGGTTTGCTTAAATGGCAATCGCAATCAGAACTGAACACCCATCATTTCATCATAGAAAAAAGCACAGACAACAACCAGTTTGTGGCAATCGATTCCATCCCTGCAGCCGGCCGCAGCAGCGAGCCCCGCGACTATCAGACTACCGACACGCATTTGCAGACTGGCGTAAATTATTATCGCCTGAAAATGGTGGACATCGATGGAGGATTCAAATACAGTGCTGTGGCAAGAATACAATACCGCACAACGGTTAACGAGCTGGTAGCTTATCCCAATCCTGCCACCGGTGGTAAAGTGCAGGTGTCACATCCTGCGGGTGGCCAACTGTTGTCGTTGTACAACGCAGCCGGACTTCCCGTATGGCAGACACGCCCCGCCAACAATGCCCGTCAGACGCAGATCGATCTGTCACGTCTGCCGGCCGGAGTTTATTACATCCAATGGCAGGGTGCTGAAGGCAAGCTGCGCCAGTCATTGCTGATCCGCTGATTTTACTGAAGACTTTTTTACAAAAGGGTACCAATAAACGGCCGTTCCTGTCCAGGAATGGCCTTTTCTTTTTGAGGGGATGTCAATGGTGAATGGTGAATAACCTTTGCGCCTTGATTACTTTGCAGCTTTGCGTGGAAATTCGGGTTCACGCAAAGGCGCGTAAGGAGCAAAGGCGCAAAGCTTATCACTACTTAATACCTATAACCTATTACTTACAGCCTATTACTTATTACCTACTACCTATTACTTATTACCTATTACTTACTACTTATTACTTATTACTTATCACTTATCACTCTTACGACCGTATAACCTTACGCCCTACGCCTTAGTCCTTACTCCTTGCCCCTTAAAAAAAAACCACCGTCTTCAGACGATGGTTTCATTCAGAAAGTCTTTTCGAATATATTAGGTACGGAAGTGAGCGAAAGCTTTGTTCGCTTCTGCCATACGATGTGTATCTTCTTTTTTCTTGAAAGCAGCACCTTCACCCTTGCTTGCCGCTACGATTTCGTTGGCCAGTTTGTCGGCCATGCTACGACCATTCCGGTCGCGGCTGTAACGGATCAGCCATTTGATGCTCAGGGAAACTTTACGATCCTGGCGTACTTCAGCAGGAATCTGGAAAGTTGCACCACCGATACGACGGCTACGTACTTCCACAGCAGGTGTCACATTCGACAATGCTCTCTTCCACACCTCGTATCCTTCTTCACCAGTTTGCTTCGCTACTTTGTCCAGTGCGTCGTAAAAGATGTTAAAGGCTCCGCTTTTTTTGCCTTCCCACATCAGGTTGTTTACAAACCGGGTTACCAGCTTATCGTTAAACCGGGGATCTGGTGCTAAAGGCAGTTTCTTTGCTTGTGCTTTCCGCATGACTTATTCTTGAAGTTGCTTTTTAAAAATTACTTTTTGGCTTTCTCTTTCTTGGTACCGTATTTAGAACGGCTTTGTTTACGGTCTTTCACACCCGCAGTATCCAGAGAACCGCGTACAATGTGATAACGTACACCCGGAAGGTCTTTTACACGACCACCACGGATCAATACGATTGAGTGCTCCTGGAGGTTGTGACCTTCACCCGGGATGTAGGCAATAACCTCAATTTTATTGGTCAAACGCACTTTGGCTACTTTACGCAGCGCAGAGTTCGGTTTCTTAGGTGTTGTTGTGTACACACGAGTACAAACACCACGACGCTGAGGACACTGGTCCAACGCACGTGATTTGCTCTTCGCGCGGATAATTTCTCTTCCTTTTCTTACTAATTGTTGAATCGTAGGCATTCTGAATGCTTTGTTTTTGGGACGGCAAAGGTAAGACCTCCGTCATTAAATACCAAAATATTGCTTAAAAAATACGCAAATGCTTGAAATTTTAAGCGCCTTGCGTATTACGTTTATACTAACTATTTAATTTTCAATCTTAAACAGGCCACATCCAGCCATGTGTATCCTCACTACGACCCTCGCGGATATTGTTCAATGTCTCCTTGATCTGCGTGGTTACTTTCCAGGTATCCGTATCAAAAGATAACACGGTGTCCTTGTATTTCAATTCACGGATCAACGTGATCGTGGCTGCCGTACCGGTACCAAACACTTCTTTCAACGTGCCGGCCTGATAAGCTTCGATGATTTCATCGATACTCAACGGACGTTCCTCCACTTCTATACCCATTTCCTGCAACAACGTGATTACGGTCTGACGCGTTACACCATTTAAAATGGTGCCCTGCTCCAGATCAGGCGTTATGGCTTTGTTGCCAATAACAAAGAACACGTTCATCGTACCGATCTCCTGTACATATTTGTGTTCATGCGCATCGGTCCACAATACCTGGTCATACCCCTTTTTACGCGCTTCGGCCGTTGCCAGCATAGAGCTTCCGTAGTTACCGGCCGCTTTTGCATAGCCGATACCGCCGGCACAGGCACGCACATAGTGTTCTTCCACATAAATCCGCATCGGAGCCGCATAATACGGCCCCGTGGGACTGAGAATGATCATGAATTTATACGTCTCAGAAGGGCGTACGCCGATCATCTCATCACTGGAGAACATAAACGGACGGATGTACAGCGAATGGTCGGGCTGCGAAGGGATCCAGCTCTTATCGAGCTGCACCAGGCGGCGCATGCCTTCCATGAACAATTCTTCCGGTACTTCAGGCATCTGCATACGCGCCGCTGAAATATTGAAACGACGGAAATTATCGATAGGACGGAATATAAATGCCTTGCCCTGCGGATCGCGGTAAGCTTTGATACCTTCGAAGATGGCCTGACCATAATGGAGTGCGGCCAGTGAAGGACTCATCAGCAACGGCTGGTAGGGTTTGATCTCAATGTTTTTCCACTCACCATTTTCATAATCGGCTTCCAGCATATGATCGCTGAAATACCGGCCAAATGGCAGATTTTCCAGGTTCAAGTCGTTTAACTTGCTGGTTTCCGCTTTTGTAACAGATATATCCATAGCCTCTATCATAATATGTTATTTTTGACGGGTCAAAGAAACAAAAAAAACTAACACCTGATCGTATTATTTGTTCATTCGCATGAGCCTCAACGAAATTGATCTGAACGCTGCCCTGTTAACGGAACTCTATGGCCAGGTGCTCGTAGATACAGGAGAACGTGCTCCGGCAAAGGTAACACAAAGCCGGGAACCCGTAAGCCCTCCTGTTGCCGAACCGCCGACGGTTGCTGACACCATCAGCCAGCCTGCTGTTGCCCCTGCACTAACACCCGAACCGGTTACCTCTCCCGTTCCCGGGCCTGCAGCGCCCGTTATCGCTGCCGCCCCTCCAACAGACGACGATTGGAAATTCCTTGGCAAAAACGCACAGAAAGTGCTGATCGTGGTGGACTATCAGTCTGCCCTCCATATCCCTGATGAGGAACTCGGCTTCCTGACGCAACTGCTGGCCGCCTGCAAACTCAACCTCGGCGATATCACACTGGTTAATTTTCTTCATTACCGCCAGACTTCCTACCAGGCGGTGCTGGAAAAGTTTGGCAGCCGCCGTGTAATCCTGTTTGGCCTGGACCCGGTACAATGGGGATTGCCTATCAATTTTCCGCAATTCCAGCAGCAGGCTTTTGCCGGATGCCAGTTCCTGCATGCGCCGGACCTCTCTGCCATCAAGGCTGACAAACTTGTTAAAACCAAACTCTGGGTTGCCCTGCAACCTTTTTTCGGGCTGTAATGGCCCGGCTTTTGCCCATCAATAAAAAACGGATGCAACTCATTTTCGCCACCAATAATCAACACAAAGTCAACGAAATCCGGCAGGCAGTGGGCGACCAGCTTCAACTGCTGACCTTGAAAGAAGCCGGTATCGACACCGATATCCCAGAGCCATTCGATACGCTGGAAGAAAACGCCACCAACAAGTCGAGAACGATTTACGACATGACGGGTGGCGCTAATTGTTTCAGCGAAGACACCGGACTGGAAGTGGACGCCCTCAATGGTGAACCCGGCGTTAAAAGCGCCCGCTATGCCGGCGAAGGCCGTTCTTCACAGGACAACATCATCAAACTGCTCCGCGCCCTGGAAAATCAACCCGGGCGTTCTGCAAGATTCCGCACCGTGATTTCGGTGATCATCGATGGAAAGGAAAGCTTTTTCGAAGGCATCTGCACCGGACGGATCACGCACGAACAGCGCGGCACCGACGGATTCGGCTATGATCCGGTCTTTATTCCCGACGGATCCGACAAAACATTTGCCGAAATGAACATGCACGAAAAGAACCGGTTCAGCCACAGAAAGAAGGCAGTTGAAAAACTGGTTGTATTTTTGAAAGGTCTCTCCTGAAACACTTAATAAATTTTGATTTTGCAAAGCAACCTTAATATCTCCGAAGACGACTTAATAAGAGGATGCATGGAAGGCGACCGGCGTATGCAGGAAGAAATGTATCGCCGCCTCTCCCCCCGCATGTATGCCGTTTGTCTCCGGTATGCTTCCAACGCGGAAGAAGCCGAAGACATTCTCCAGGAAGGCTTTATTAAAGTCTTTAAAAAACTGGACAGCTACCGGGGTGATGGCTCTTTCGAAGGATGGGTCCGCCGGATATTTGTCAATACGGCTATTGAACATTTCCGCCGTAAAAAATACCTGCAGCCCGTTACCGAAAAAGAAGAAAACACCATCGAAGGGAAATATGTATCCGTGCTCGATCAACTCGGAGAAAAAGACATCCTCGAACTGATCAAGCAACTTTCACCAGGATACCGAACCGTCTTTAACATGTATGTGGTGGAAGGATACAGTCACAAAGAGATCGGCGAAATGCTCGGTATCAGCGAAGGCACCAGCAAGTCGCAGCTATCAAGAGCAAAAGTGATCCTTCAGGACATGGTGAGAAATTTCATTGAAGACACAAAAGACATGGGTGTAAAGAAATGAGCACACGGCATAAATTATACGATCAGGAAGTAAATCCGCCATCCGGTGTGTGGGACCGCATTGCCGCGTCGCTGGAGGATGAAGCCGTTGGCCGGAAACTTTACCACACTGAAGCCACTCCCCCCGCAAACAACTGGAACAAGATCGCTGCCGCACTCGATGCGGAAGAAGCGCAGCGTCCCGCTTTCGCCGCTAACTTATACAACGCCGAAGTGCAACCGCCGGCCACTGCCTGGCAGCAGATCGCCGCTTCACTCGATGAAGCACAACCTGCGCGGGTGATACCGATGCAGCAACGCCGCACCACATTTTACCGTTACCTCTCCGCCGCAGTTCTCGCCGGCGTAGCCGTACTCGCTGCCTGGAACTGGTTAGGTTCTTCGGAAGAAGAAAGCGCCATCGCTTCTACCGATACTATCAGCGTTAAACCTTTGATCGAACAAACCACAAAAGATACCAGGACTACTCCCGCACCGGAAATGACCGACGAGCAGTTGCTGGCCGCCACTACCGGCGAATCGCTGAAGCCAACCCGCACGCGCACGGGCAGTACCAACGGTTACAGCAATGCGCTGTATACGTCGAATACTACGGTCACTGCCCAAGATCCCGCCGACCGTTACATCATGCTCATCACGCCCGACGGCAACGTCATCCGCATGTCTAAAAAATGGGGCGATATGGTTTGCTGCGTATCCGGCGAAGAACAGGATGATGCCTGCAAAGACCAATTGCAACGCTGGCAGGAGAAAATGGCCGAAGCACCGGTAGCACCAAGTCCCGATAACTTCATGGACATTCTTACGCTTGTAAATACCCTGAACGAAACCGATCTCTGATCCCGCTTTCCTCCGGAAATTACCGATCTTCGCGAGGTATTAATTCAAACCAACAGATGGCGCGTATAAAGATCCAGGCACCCGAAAACTTTTCTTTCACCACTTCTATTCCCGTTCGCATTACCGATATCAATTACGGTGGACATGTAGGCAACGACCGGTTGCTGAGCCTGCTGCACGAAGCGCGCATCCATTTCCTGGCCAGTGCGGGGTACAGCGAGGTCAATTTCGCAGGTGCCGGTATGATCATGGCCGATGTAGGTATCGAGTTCCGCAATGAACTTTTTTATGGTGATACGGTACTGGCTTCTGTTACCGCTGCAGAATTCAGCCGGGTGAGTTTCGACATTTATTATAAACTGGAAAAAGAAACAGAGGGCAAACGCGTACTCGTTGCGCTAGCCAAAACCGGGATGGTTTGCTACGACTACCAGCAGAAAAAAATAACAGCCATTCCCGAAGAAGCCCGGCAAAAACTCAGCGGTCAATGAAGAAATTCCCTGCGCTTTTATTGTTGCTTTTCACGGGTGCGTTTTCCCTCAACGCACAATTACTCTATAAATGCGAAAGCCCCAATGGCGATACCATTACCTGGATAATGGGCACCATGCATTATACCGACCGTGACGGTTTTCGCGAAGACCCTATTTTTGATTCATTGATTGCCGCGGCTGACGTGTTCTTTGAAGAACCTTTGTTAGACGAACACCTGTCGCGTGAACAGTTGGCGCGGCTTTCACGTGCGCAGCGCTATGAAGGAGGCAAAACCCTGAAAGACTTTGTTTCAAAAAAAGACTTAAAACAGTTGACCGCACAACTGTCCGGCCAGCTCAACGTTGCGCCTTCTGTTATCCGCCACTCATTTATTTACGCTCCCTTCTTCATGTTGTCGAAACTTCCTCCTAAAGACAGCCTTCGCCACCTTGAGCTTGACAACTATCTTATCGCCAAAGCAAAACTTCATAAGCGTCGTATTGTGCCGCTGGATCATCCGGATAGTATTCATCAGACAGCACTTATTCTTCGTGAAAAGCATCAACCCGAATGGTTGCTGAAGGTTTATCCAAGCTATTATAAGACCAATGCATTGTTGGAAAAAGCCTATCGCGCGCAGGATACGGCAAAAGTCATTTCATTCCTCGGCTATTCCGCAGACACTTTACTTATAACCCGTCGCAATGAGCAATGGGTAAAAATTATTGAAAGGGAAAGTGGTAAAAAGAATTTTATCGAAGCGGGACTCGCGCACGTGATTGCGCCTTTCGACGGGCTGCTTGATTATTTCCGCAGGAAAAAATGGAACGTTTCCGGCGTCCACGTAAACTTATTTACTGAGGAAAATAACTGATCAGCTGTTCCAGATCCGCCAGTTCTCTTCGGCCTGTAGTACCAGCATGTCCGCACCGTTACAGATCACGGCTCCCTGCTCCTCTGCTTTTTGCAAAAACAATGTTTTTACGGGATTGTACACAAGGTCGTAAAAATAATGCGCTGGCGTTGCTGCATGATAAGGAATAGCGGGAAAACTATCCGTGTCGGGATACATGCCCAGCGGAGTGGTGTTGATGACGACCGTATGTTCTTTCATGACGTCATCATTCAGCTTATCATAGGTCAATGAAGACTGACCATGCAATTGACGGCTTACGATATTGTAAGCGATGCCGTGCGAACGCAGCACAAACAATACCGCTTCTGTTGCGCCACCATTTCCCAATACCAATGCCTTTTTATGATGGGGCTGTAATAAAGGCACAAAGCTTTTTTCAAACCCGATATAATCGGTATTGAAGCCATACAATTTCCCATCGCGTATACGGATGCAATTGCAGGCGTTGAGTCCTTCGGGAATGCCGGAACTGTCGTGGAGATAAGGGATCACCTGTTGTTTATAGGGAATGGTCACCGCTAATCCTTCCAATGCAGGATTACGGTGCAACACTTCTTCAACATCAGTGATCGCGGGAATGGAAAAGTTTTCGAAACCGCAATCGGTCAATCCTTCCCGCGCAAACTTTTCCAGGAAAAACTTACGGGAGAAGGATTGTACCAGCGGATAACCGATGAGGCCGAAAAGCCGCATCAGGCAGGTTGTTTTTTGTCGAGGAACATGCTGAATGTATCGCCGCGCAAACCAACACGCATGGCTTCGAGCGCGATCATTTCAGAAGGAGCAATGTTGCCGAGGTTTACATTGCAACCGATCAATTCGATAAAATACAATTGTTGTGCTTTCTGAGGAGCTTCCCAGATAATACGTTCTTCGGGGATCTGTGTGAGGATTTCCTGTACCAGGCCTTCCCGTACTTCGCCTGATCCGCGGTAGATACCTACGTTGCCGGCCTCGCGTGCTTCTGCTATCACATACGTAGCACCTGCAGCCAGCTCAGCACTCATCTGTTCGATCCATTTGTATGGAGGAATGATGTGCGCGGCATCTTTACTGCCTACTTCGCTGAGTACCGTACCATGCTTGGTCAGTTTCTCGATATACCCACATTTTTCTGCATGCGGAATAGTGATGGAACCATCACTTACTTCCATATAGCTGATGCCAAAATCCTTACATACCTGGATGTAATCGTCAAACTGGTTGCGCACGAGGAATGCCTCGAACAAGGTGCCGCCGAAATAGATTGGAATATCATAACTGCGGTATACTTCCAGTTTCTCACGAAGGTTGGGGGTTACATACGAAGTACCAAAACCTAACTTGATAATATCAACATGGGGATAAGATACGCTCAGGAAGTTCTTTGCTTCTTCGATGCTGAGGCCCTTATCCATCACCATGGTAATGCCTGCAGTACGGGGTTTCTGATGACGTTCTGGAATCTGAGAGAGATTAAAATTCATGCCTTCTTCCTTTTAAGGTTACAATAGCAAGCCGGCAAAAATAAGATTTAATGACGGATTACCATACAAAGGCTTTCTTCCTCAGCCCCTTTTTCTTAAATAGACCGGTTGCGTTTGAAACGGGCCAGCACGTCCAACACCTGCTGGTGTTGCAAAATGGCAGGATCGAGGTTCACCAGTTTCTTTAACAAACGTGGCGCCTGTTCCAATGCCGATTCGAGTACCAGCAACGCTTCCTTGGTTTTTCCCAGTGAAAGCAGGATGCCGGCTTTATAATAAAGGAACAGCGGTTTGTGTCCCGTGGCTTCCAGTGCAGACTGCACCTGTTCGAGTGCCTGTTCTTCAAAACCGGATTTATGCAATCCGCGCACCAGCGCTTCCCAACCGGCCACGCCACGCGGGCGGCTTTTTACTACCACAGAAAAATACTGGATGGCTTCGCGCACCTGTCCGAGTTCCATCCGGCACTCTCCCATCAGCAGGTTGTACTCCGGCTGCTGCTTTTGCATACGCAAAGCATTTTCCAATTGCTTCACAGCACTTTCATACTGCTGCTCGTTGTAATAAGTGCAGGCAATTTTATAGACGAGTTTGCTGTCCTCCTGGTTAAGATGTGATGCCTTGCGATAATAAAATCTTGCCTGCGCAAAATTTTTCATTTTATCGTAGCAGTGCCCGATTGCTTCATAGATCACATCTTCGGGTTTTGCCAGTTCCAGCACTTTTTCCAGCGATTCGATGGCTTCCTTGTATTTACGCAAACGGATATAGGCGTCACCCATATTGCGGTAGGCATAATCAAACTTCTCTTCGATCGTGATGGCATACATATAAGCATCGATCGCTTTTTCATACAATTTCAATCCCTGGTACGCCGCGGCGAGGTTGAACCAGGCCAGCTCGTTGTAAGGATGTTCGTCGATGATTTGCTGATGCAGACGGATGCCTTCTTCATTACGACCGGTGAAGTCGGTCCAGAAACATATTTTGTACAAAGCCTCTTCATTGGTTGGCTCCTGTTCGAGGATCATCTTGAGACAGTCGAATACTTTATCAAAGTCTTCGTAATCGTCGTATACATCCGCGAGTTCGAATAGCAGGTCGATCTTTTCTTCTCCGTTGAACGACTGGAGTGCTTCTTCGAGTAGTGCCACAGCCTCTTCCTGCCGGTCGAGTGCGAGGTAGGCATCTGTTTTAAGAATGTAGAGATTGATATCACCACTATCGAGCAGGGAAGCCAGCTCGAGACTGTCAAGGGCTTCCTGGTAGCGGCGGTTGGCCAGTAAAACGTCGGCCTTACGGATCAGTAAAGAACCGGAATAAGGATATTGTTCGATGGCAAGCTCAGCAGCTTCCAGCGCATTGCGATAGTCTTCTTTTTCTTCGAAATAGTTAATAACCCGCTCAAACGATTCTTCCTCAAGGAAAGAATGGCTGCGTCCCTGGCGGAGATTATCAAACTGTTTCAACAATTCCTGCATCTGTTCCCGGTCTTCGCGGTATGGTTGCTCTTTCATGGACGCGGTGGTTTTTAAGGTGAACAAATTGGATAAAAAGGCGCGAAGCGATCGTCTGTTTTAACTATCAACAAGTTATATCAAAAACAAATCGACTACCAAGCTTAGTTATCCCCATATGTTAAGATCTGTGACTATTTATTTTCAGGTTTCTGTAACAATTTTGCATTCTACGCGTTAAATAAGTATTAAAATCAACGCAAGTATTTTTCAGCATTTCGTTTAATTTTCGTTAATTTTGTGTCATTGAAACCGAATACTACCATATCACGCTTTAAAGCAGGCAAAAAATCAGCCATTCTCGTATTGCTGGCTTTTTCTGCCATGGGGGCGTTTGCTACCCTTGGTGATGGTAAATATGGCAAGAACAAGGCTGTCAGTTCGGCAAAAAAGAATACTGTCCGCACTGGTGGTATTTCTCTCCGTTCAGGTTATGCATTCCGTGGTACTGAAGTGATCAGCACGCAGGCTCCACAGTATATCAATCTGAACTCTTCTGTTGCTACTTACCAGCAAGGCAACAAAACCTATGTTGTGCCGGTTAAAACCCGTGTACTCAGCAAAGTTGTCTTCAACCCCAACGAAGCTACCCGCAGCTATCGTTGATTATCCAGCAATGATTTTGGTAAATGAGTAACTTCCGGAAGGAAGTTTTTTTGTTTCGGCCCGGCACGTGCTGTGAGAGGCGTGAATAGGGCAATAAGTAAATAGGTGAATAAGTCAATGGCTGCTTTACTTATTACTTATTACTTACTACTTGAGTCCTAAGTTATCGCGGGCTAATAGCGGCTGTTTCTTACGCATTCATTAATTCCCACCGCCGCCTGAAATGCTCTCCTCATAGGTCATCACGCGATAACCTGAGCGGGGGAGATCAAACTTGGCAGCAGGTACCAATCCGAAATTGATGTTGGATATGGTGTAAGTAACCTTTGTCTTGCCCTGGGTGGCTTCATATTGCATAGCCAGCCCGGGCAGATTCTTGTTGAGGTATTGAAATTCCCTGTTAACGGGAATGAGGTCGCGGGTAAAATAAACCGTAAACGTGCTCCCATCTGTCAGTTTACCAATAGCTTTCTGACAGTTGTAACCAGCGATGGTCTTATATTCATTTTCGTAAGTAAAAGTCACGCCTTCATATTTCCGGTTAGACTGCTTCCAGTTGTCCGGGTTAAGGGTGATCATGTATTTCTGCTGACCATAGTCTTTTAATATGGTCACATTTCCCGATTTACCATCCACGATCGTAGCGGTCGTGCCGAGCGAACTGATCATTTCGGAACGGCTTGAGTTGCCTTTGAGGTAGATTACGCTGGTAGCTCCATCGAGCATATCGGCGGCTTTAGGGGCGGCATTGTCCGTATTGATTACAATATCATAAGACAATGTAGCTTCAGTCAGCTTTTTTTGAGCCGCTGCCGGAAGGTTCCACACTCCCACACCCATCAACAATATCAGGATTATTTTTTTCATACCGGATATCTCCGTTTTTTCTATCTGAATGACGAGACAATATAGGGAATAAGTTGCAAAAAGCCAGACGCACATTGCCAGGCAATGTGCGTCTATGTGAAAATGTGCCCGCAGTGCCGGGATGTGTAAATGTGAAAATGCTTCTCAATTTCCTTTATTTCCACATTTACACACTTTCACATTTACCTATTATCTTTTCTTGTTTTTATCCTGCATTTCCTTGATCTTCTTCTGCTGTTCCTGCATCGCTTCCAGCCGCTCCTGCCATTTTGATTTGGTTTTTGGCTTTTTGCGGTTCTCGTCGATTTTAGCCAGGATCTTGTTGTGATCGATAATATAGTTCTGAATCACAAACTGCAGCGCCAACGTAATCAGGTTGGATACCGTGTAGTACCAGGTAAGCGCTGAAGGAAGGCGGTTGAAGATGAATAACAGGAATACGGGGAAAATATAAGGCATCCACTTCATCAGCGGGTTGCTCTGATCAGCCGCCATGCTCATACTGTAGATAGAGATCAGCAAGCTGGTGAGCACCGCAGTGATGGTAAACAGGCTCAGGTGATCACCAAGCAATGGAATATTAACACCAAAACGGATAGGTGCATCGAATGCAGAAAGGTCTTGTGACCAGAGGAAGTCTGCACCCCGCAGGTCCACGCTCGAGTTAAAGAAGCTATACAAAGCAAAGAAGATCGGAATTTGTAACAGCGCCGGAACACATCCGCCGAAAGGACTAACGCCTGCTTCTTTGAATAATTTCATTTGCTCAATCCCCATCTGCTGCTGATCGCCGCCCGTTTTTTCACGCAGTTTGGCAATCTCCGGACGCAATGCTTTCATTTTTGCACCGCTGAGATAACTCTTGTAAGACAACGGAGAAATCAGCAGACGGATAAACAGCGTCAGCAAGGCGATCACCATCCCAAAGCTTCCTACGAAACTTTTAATACCATCCCAAACGGGCAATACAATGTATCGGTTCAACGGGCGCACAAACGCATACATGCCTTGTCCGAGGTTGACCATCTTGCTCAGTTTGATATCGTATTTCTGCAACATCTTGAAGTCCGAAGGACCATAGAACAGTTGCATGGCAATGTTAGCCTGGTTGGCTGCAGGTACTTTCAACTTCATCAGTGAAGTAGCTTCTACTACTGTTTTGCTGGCATCCGGAGGAACAGTCCATTCCATTGTTCCGGAAGTAAAATTGTCTTTCGCGATCAGGAAGGTGTTGAAGAAACGCTGACGGATACCGAGCCAATGCACGGGACCATCGTCGAACTTCAGGTCGCTTCTGCGGCCGATGGTGTGGTAGTCGAATTCGCCATTCTCCACATAACCGATCTGTGTATTCTCTTTTTCAAATGAAAGAGAGGACTCCTGCTGCGCTGCAGCATATTTCCAGGTGAGGTTCAGGTCACCATTTTCCAGCAACGTAGAAGGGCTTTGCATGATCACATTAAAGTCGATCATGTAGTCGTCTTTGCGGATGGTATATTGGTGAGTGATGTAAGCGATTTTAGAAGTAGTGTCACCGCCGATGAGATCGAACGATACTACCTGTGAGCCGTCGGGTTTGCTCTCCACGCGCGGAGCGGCAAAGTACAGGTCGGCCGTGCTTGCAGACTGACCCGGAGCGGTATTGATCTTATAAGCTATCTGATTGAACGTAGAAGCGGCCAGTTTTACATTGCCACTGTCCTTGTCTTTAAAATGCTTCAATTCGACAGAACGAGGTTGTGCACCCTTTGTGGTGAAGGTGACGGTAAACAGATCGTTGGATACCGGGAACAGGCTGTCGGCTTGTTCACCGCCGGCTGCGGCACTGAAAATACCGGCTTTATTCAAACGGCCTATTGAGTCGGCAATCGCCTGCTGGCGGCGCAGGGAAGCCGTATCGACCGGATTTTTCAACGCATCCAGTGAATCGGCTTTTGTTTTCTGGGCCAGTTCAATGGAATCCTTGTGTTGTTTGTCGCGCAAGGCAGCCTGCTGATTCTTATTGCTGATGTAGAAAAATGCAATGAACAGCACGGCTAGCAGTGAAAAGCCGATAATGGTATTACGATCAAATTTCATCGTTCGTGGAAAATTTTAAAGACCGCAAAGATAGGGACTTTGCGGGTAAGGGCGCAAGGTGTTTATCCGGTCGTTGACCGGTTAAAAAACACCGTTTACCGAATCGGATCAGAGTACTTCGCTGCTTTGCAACTGGGTCTTTTTGATTTCGCTTATTTTTTCGGCACGTTCTTTTGCTGCGCGGATAAAACGCACGAAAACGGGCTGTGGATTTTCCACCGTACTCTTGAGTTCAGGGTGGTATTGCACGCCTATGAAGAAGGGATGACCGGGCAGTTCAACAATTTCCACGAGACCTGTATCCGGGTTCTTGCCACTGGCGATCATGCCGGCCTGCTCAAACTGGTCGAGGTATTTGTTGTTGAATTCCCAGCGGTGGCGGTGACGCTCGCTGATCGGCGTTTTGCCGTAGATATCGTAGGCCAGTGAACCAGGTTTGAGGTCACAGGGATAAGCACCCAGGCGCATGGTACCACCTTTGGCAGTTACTTTCTTTTGTTCGTCCATCAGGTCGATTACAGGCTCGCGTGTTTCCGGATCCATTTCTGTGGAATGGGCATCTTTCAGGTTAAGCACGTTGCGGGCAAATTCAATAACCGCCATTTGCATACCCAGGCAGATGCCAAAGAAAGGCAGTCCTTTTTCGCGGGCATATTTCACCGCAGTGATCTTTCCTTCCACCCCACGCAATCCAAAACCGGGGGCTACCAGCAGGCCATCGAGGCCGTCCAGTTTCTCGCCCACATTTTCCGGGGTGATATATTCACTGTGTACGTTCACGATCTGCACCTGGCATTCGTTAACGGCGCCTGCATGCACAAATGACTCGAGGATTGATTTGTAAGCATCCTGGAGTTCCAGGTATTTACCGATCAGACCGATGGTCACTTTTGATTTAGGGTATTTCAGTTTGTCGAGAAACTCTTTCCAGCGGGAAAGTTCCGGCTCAGCATATTCAGCGATACCGAATTTCTTCAGACAGATCACGTCGAGTTTTTCGCGCATCATGGTCAGCGGCACTTCGTAGATCGTAGGTGCATCGGCCGCTTCGATTACTGCTTCCTGCTTTACATTACAGAACAGCGCAATCTTTCTGCGGAGTTCGGGTGTAAGCGGACGCTCGGTGCGGCATACGATGATATCCGGATGCACGCCTTCCTGGCTGAGCATACGCACGCTGTGTTGTGTGGGTTTTGTTTTCAGTTCCTTCGCTGCTTTCAGATAAGGAATAAGGGTAAGGTGTACCACCACGGTATCTTCTTCGGGCAGTTCCCACTGCAATTGTCTTACAGCTTCCACAAAAGGAAGGCTTTCGATATCGCCTACGGTGCCACCGATCTCGGTGATTACAATATCATAGTCGCCATTCTGCCCCAGGTGCAGCATACGGCGTTTGATCTCGTCTGTAATATGAGGCACTACCTGCACGGTTTTTCCGAGGTAAGCCCCTTCTCTTTCTTTATTGATGACGGTCTGGTAAATGCGACCGGTGGTAACGTTGTTGGACTGTGTGGTAAAGAGGTTGAGAAAGCGTTCGTAGTGGCCAAGGTCGAGGTCGGTTTCTGCGCCGTCTTCGGTTACATAACATTCACCATGTTCATAAGGATTCAACGTGCCGGGGTCTACATTGATATAAGGGTCCAATTTCTGAATAGTCACGCGCAGGCCGCGAGCCTGAAGTAGTTTGGCCAGCGATGCTGCAATAATTCCTTTACCCAATGAAGAAGTAACCCCGCCGGTTACAAAAATATACTTAGCCATAAACGGTCATTTTATTCTTTGCAAATCCTTATCCTAAAAAACAGGCAAAAACCGGTCTGTTTTGAACGATGTTCAACTAAAAATCTTCTCAAAATGATCAAACTTGGAAAAAAGAGGCCCACCTGTCGTGACCAGGGGAAGAATAAGGAGTAATTCCCGGAGGTCATGCAAAGGTAAATTATATTCCCGTGCCAGCCAAAAAACAACCCCGGTGAGTTGTACACCGGGGCGGTTCTGAACGTATTGTCACGCGGGATTAATCGCGCTCAATTTTTTTATAGCTGGCCACGACGCCCCGGATCAGCGAAGAGCTGAATCCCTGGTGCTCCATTTCGTTGAGTCCTGCAATGGTGCAGCCTTTGGGCGTGGTTACTTTATCTATCTCGTGTTCAGGGTGTGTACCTTTTTTCAATAAGAGTTCCGCAGCCCCCTTAACGGTCTGGGCGGCGATCAACGATGCGGTAGTGGCATCGAAACCAATTTCAATACCTCCCTGGATATTCGCGCGGATATAACGCATGGCGAAGGCGGTACCGCAGGCGGCGAGTACGGTAGCGGCTTCCATCAGTTTTTCGTCGATGGTCACCACTTCGCCGAGATTGCGGAAAAGATCATTTACATAACCAACCGTATCAGCATCGGCCTGACGGCTGCAGATACAAGTCATGCTTTCGCGGATGGCTATTGCCGTGTTGGGCATGGCGCGGAAATACGGAAGCTTTTTACCTGCCACTTCTTCCATTTCACTGATTAGCACGCCCGTAACAACAGAGATGAGTATTTTTTTTGAAGTAAGTTCCTTTTTAATACCTCCCAATACTTCGGCCACCTGGAAGGGTTTTACGGCCAGAATGATCACTTCGGATTCCCGAACGGCCGCCTGGTTGTCGGACGTTACCTGCACGCCGGCCTTCTTGAGTCCCTGCAAGGTGGACGTATTACGTTTGGTGACAGTGATTTCCGACGGTTTGCTGAATTTTCCGTGCAATAATCCTTCTGCGATAGCTGATCCGAGGTTTCCTCCGCCAATGATGGCAATCTTTTTTCCCATAATGCCTAAAGGTAATTAAGTTTTAAGTTACAGGTATTAGGTAGTAGGTGAGTTATTGACGATTGACGATTGACAATTGACAAAAACCAAAATTCTCCCCGCTTCGTATATAGGAGAACAAATAACCTAAAATCATAGTTATGACAAAAAATCTGCGTTTGCTCGCCCCCGGTATGATGGCTCTGCTCATGGTTGCCTGTAACAATGAGGCGGACAATACCGTAAAAACTGATGACACCGCTACCAAAAACACACAAATGGAACCCGCCCCAATGCCCGAAGAAAAAGGTGTAATGGTTGGCGGCGCTAACATGGTTCCTTCAAAAGACATCGTTGATAACGCCATGAACTCTGCTGATCATACCACATTAGTGGCCGCCGTTAAAGCAGCAGGATTGGTTGAAACATTAAAAGGAGCAGGACCTTTCACCGTATTTGCTCCCACCAATCAAGCATTTGGAAAACTCCCCGCCGGTACCGTTGATAACCTGTTGAAACCCGAAAACAAAGCAAAACTGAGCAACGTACTCACCTATCACGTAGTTCCCGGTTCTTACAAATCCACCGATTTGAAAGACGGACAAAAACTGAAAACAGTTCAGGGCGAAGAACTGACCATCTGGTACAAAGACGGCAAATGGGCTGTTTCTGATGCCAAAGGTGGGAAGGTCAACATCACTATCGCCGATGTTATCTCCAGTAATGGCGTAACGTATGTAATCGACGGCGTACTGATGCCGAAAAAGTAAAGAATTTGTGGTCGTGCATAATGCAAAGAGTCCGCTCAGGCGGACTCTTTCTTTTTTGTTTTACTACAACTTTTATCAAAGTGCTCCCAGCGCTCCCGCAGCATCTTCTTTGCGCAACTGGTTGCCGATAGCCGTATCATATCTGTCTTTCCAACTGGTGATTGTTCCCCAGAATTCTCCATCGATCAACACATCTCCGGAGGTAACGACACCGATTTTTTCTGCACTGAATCCTTGCAGGGCTTTTTCAAATGCAGGCACCTGCCCCAGTGCCACGCTCACCACTACCCGGCTCTGCCCTTCACCAAACAACCATGCATCTTTGCGCAGCGAATCCGGAGAAAGTGCCGAAAAGCCCAGCCCATTGGAGAAACCACTTTCGCAAAGCGTCACAAACAATCCCCCCTCCGCTACGTCGTGTGCAGAACGGACGAGATCCTGATCGATCAGCGCCGCCAGTTTTTGCTGCAGCGCCGCTTCTTCTTCCAGTTCGAAATGTGGCGCAGGTGAATGCGTTATGCCGTGCACATTATGCAGGTATTCCGAGCAACCCAGATCATTGGTGCTGCGGCCAAGCAGGAACAATACATCACCTTCTTCTTTGAAGTCGAGTGTCATCTTGCGGTTGATGTCTTCGAGCAGACCTACCATACCGATTGTTGGCGTCGGATTAACAGGTCCGTCAGGGTTCTGGTTATAGAAACTTACGTTACCGCCTGTTACCGGCGTGTCGAAACGACGGCAGGCCTCTCCCATCCCCTTGATGGCATTCACGAACTGATAATATACTTCGGGGTCATAAGGGTTGCCAAAGTTGAGGCAGTTGGTTACCCCGAGCGGCTGGCCTCCACTGCAGACAATATTACGTGCCGCTTCACTTACCGCAATCATCGCACCTTTATAAGGATCGGCATACACATAACGGCTGTTACAATCTGTAGTAATGGCGATGCCTTTCTTTGTGCCTTTAACGGCCACTACTGCCGCATCCGAAGGAGCATTCGTTGAAGTATTGACCGTACCAACCATGCTGTCGTATTGCTGATAGATCCAGCGCTTGCTCGCAATGGAAGGCAGGCTGATAATCTGCTCTGCCACTACCCGCAGGTCTGCCGGTACCGGCACGGTTTCCTGTTTGAATGCAGCGATTTTCTGGAAATACGCCGGCTCCCTGTATTCGCGGTCGTACTGCGGAGCACCGCCACCCAGCACCAGGTCCTGTGCCGGAAGTTCGGCTTCCAGTTCACCATTCATATAAAACTTCAACAGCCCATCGTCGGTTACTTCGCCGATAACAGAGCAGGGAAGATCCCATTTTTCAAATACCTCTTGTACTTCTGCTTCGCGGCCTTTGTGTGCCACGAGCAACATGCGCTCCTGGCTTTCGCTCAGCAGCAGTTCCCATGTTTTCATATTGGGTTGGCGTGTCGGTACTTTATCCAGATCGATGCGCATACCAGCATTTCCTTTTGCACTCATTTCTGCGGTGGAGCAGATGATGCCTGCAGCACCCATGTCCTGCATGCCTACCACAGCGCCGGTGCGGATCACTTCCAGGCAGGCTTCGAGCAATTTCTTTTCCTGGAAAGGATCACCTACCTGTACGGCGGGTAATTCCTGCACACTTTCGGCAGTGATGTCGGCCGATGCGAACGATGCACCGCCGATACCATCTTTACCTGTCGCACTGCCTACAAACATCACGGGATTGCCTGCACCCTCGGCTATTGCCGACACAGTCTGACCGGCTTCCACGGTACCTACGCTCATCGCGTTTACCAGCGGGTTGGTATGATAACAACGATCGAAATATATTTCACCACCCACTGTAGGTACGCCGAAGCAGTTGCCGTAATGGCCGATGCCGTGTACTACCCCCGCAAGAAGGTGACGTGTTTTTTCTTCTTCGAGTTTACCGAAACGAAGTGAATTGAGGGCTGCAATCGGACGTGCGCCCATGGTGAAAATGTCACGATGGATACCACCCACGCCGGTTGCCGCGCCCTGGAAAGGCTCAATGGCTGAAGGGTGGTTATGTGATTCTATTTTAAATACAACGCCGAGGTTGTCTCCGATATCCATCAGACCGGCATTCTCCTCGCCTGCTTTTACCAGCATGCGACCGCCTTCGCGTGGAAGGGTCTTAAGCCATTTAATGGAGTTCTTATAACTGCAATGCTCGCTCCACATACCGGAGAAAGCGCAGAGCTCATTAAAATTCGGCGTGCGGCCAAGTTTTTGTTTGATAAGCTCAAATTCTTCTTCGGTTAACCGGAGTTGCTGTGCCGTTTTTACTGTTACGTCCATGAATGATTGATATTAGGAGTGAATGCCAAGGTGTAAGACGGCGCAAAAGTACAACGGATCGGGCCATTTGAAAGAATCCGTTATCCACTTTTTTCCCGATAATAATCTCTATTTTGCGCGCACTAAAATCAATCATTGGAGAATCTTCTATTTGCTGCGTACCTGGTATTATTTGCCTGGCTGGTAACTGCCGTGCGTTTTTTCCGCGGTTCCGGCCTCAGCAATCCGCAGTTGGTGATCCTGTTGCTGCTCAAAGTAATGACAGGCATTTTCTACGGGTGGATGGGTATTTATTATGGCGACACGGCGCAAATGCTCGACACCTGGGCACACCACCGGAACGGTTTGCTCGAATACGAGATCCTGAAGACCAACCCGCATGAATATTTCACCAATCTTTTCCGCGACCCCTACCACGGCAGCGGCGTGGACAGTTTTTTCGGCTCTGCCGATTCGTACTGGAATGACCTGAAGGGAAATATGTTTGCCAAAATCCTTTCCCTTTTCGACATCTTCAGCTTTGGTAATTATTATATCAATGTCATTTTCTATTCTTTCCTCACCTTGTTTGGGCCTATTGCCATTTACCGGGTAATGATGGATGTATTTCCCAAACAAAAAACCGCCGTGATGATCGGCAGCTTCCTTTTGCCCTCCTTTCTTTACTGGTCGAGCGGTATCCATAAAGAAGGCGCCATTGCGCTGGGCATTGGACTGGTGGTGTACCATTTTTACTTCGGACTGCGCGATAATCGGTGGGGCGCCGGCCGTATCTTGACGATACTGCTGGGCTTACTGCTGCTGCTTACACTGCGCAATTTTGTGCTGGCGATCCTGCTGCCTGCGCTGGCAGCCTGGTGGCTTGCGTCGCGCAGGCCGAAACGCGCATGGCTTGTGTTCGTTACTTTTTACAGCGTATGCATGGTATTGTTCTTCACAATGCGATATGTGGATGCGCGGCTCGATTTTCCGCAGGCAGTAGTAGACAAACAGGCGGCCTTTCTTGCTTTGAAAGGAAGTACCTCCATCGATACGCGCATACTCGAACCCACTCCCTGGAGTTTTATAATTAATATACCGCAGGCGATCTTCCTGTCGGCCATGCGGCCGCTGCCGACCGATGCCAATCACATCCTGTCGATGGCCGCCGCCGCGGAGATCACACTCCTGTGGCTGCTGGTGCTGCTGCTGATCGCTTTTCCCGTGGCCGGTCTGCGGATGAACAGCTTTTTGTGGTTCACCGTTTTTTTTTCGGGTACATTATTATTAGCAATCGGCTTCAGTGTAAATAACCTGGGCGCCATTGTGCGGTACAGGAGTATTTTGTTTCCGCTGATGGTAACGCCTATACTTGCGGGCATCGATTGGAGACGGCTGAATGAATGGACCGGAAAAAATATTAAAAAATAAAATATATTAATTTTTTCAACACAAACAGTCGTTTCAAAAGCATTTAATCGAATATTTCTCTATCATTTTATTGATTTTTCGCTAAAATTCCGGTGCAGCCCCAAAAAAAATTGGCTTATTGTCTTAATTGTGTTTGTTTTGTAAAAAACACAATACACTTATGTCACTTCGCTTTAATGCTATCGCCAACATCTCTACTGCTCCGGAGACGAAGGTGGAAGGATCGAGCAAGATCACAGCCATTTTCGGGAGCAACGTTTTTACCCTTAAGACAGCCCGCGAGTTTCTGAGCGACGAGGCATACAAGAGCCTGCTGGCTTCGATCAAGGCAAGCCAGAAGATCGACCGCGCCATGGCCAACCAGATCGCCAACGGCGTACGTGCCTGGGCCGAAAGCAAAGGTGTAACACACTTTACGCACTGGTTTCAGCCTCTCACCGGCACCACGGCAGAAAAGCACGATTCATTTTTTACCTTGAAAAGCGACGGTACTCCGATCGAACAATTTGAAGGAGATGCACTGATCCAACAGGAGCCTGATGCCTCCTCCTTCCCGAATGGTGGCCTGCGCGCTACTTTTGAAGCCCGCGGTTACACCGCCTGGGACCCCTCTTCCCCGGCGTTTATCATGGACATCGGCCAGGGCAAGACACTTTGCATTCCGACCATTTTCATTTCTTATACAGGAGAATCCCTCGACTATAAAGCACCATTGCTGAAAGCGCTGGAAGCGTTGAACCGCGCTGCAGTAGATGTATGTAATTATTTCGATAAAAATGTGACCAAAGTAACCGCCACCCTCGGTTGGGAACAAGAATACTTCATGGTGGATGAGGCCTTGTTCAATGCACGCCCCGACCTCGTATTGTGTGGCCGTACTGTATACGGACACAACTCAGCGCGCAACCAGCAACTGGAAGACCATTACTTTGGTTCTATTCCCGAGCGCGTATATGCTTACATGCGCGACTTCGAAACCGAATCTTACAAGCTTGGCATTCCGCTGCGCACACGTCACAACGAGGTAGCCCCCGCACAGTTTGAGTGCGCACCTATCTTCGAAGAAGTAAGCGTGGCCGTGGACCACAACTCACTGCTGATGGACGTGATGGACCGCGTAGCGCGCCGTCACCATCTGCGCGTGCTGGTACATGAAAAACCATTCGCCGGTGTAAACGGCAGCGGCAAGCACAACAACTGGAGCATGGCCACCGACACCGGTGTTAACCTGCTGGCTCCGGGCAAAACTCCGAAGACCAATCTCATGTTCCTTACCTTCTTCGTGAATGCGATCAAGGCAGTACATGACTACTCTGATATTCTCCGTGCCTCCATCGCTTCTGCACCAAACGATCACCGTCTCGGTGCCAACGAAGCGCCTCCTGCCATCATCTCCGTATTCATCGGTCAATACCTCTTCAAAGTACTCAACGACGTAAAAGAGCGTGTAGGTGATAAATTCGACGAGCAGGATGAGAGCATGCTGAAGATCGATATCCACAAGAGCATTCCTGAACTGCTGATGGATAACACCGACCGTAACCGTACGTCACCATTTGCATTCACCGGTAACAAATTCGAGTTGCGTGCTGTAGGTTCTTCTGCCAACTGTGCCAACCCGATGACCGTACTCAATACGATCATGGCCGAAACACTTCGTCAATTCAAAAAAGACGTTGATGCGCTGATCGAGAAAGGGGATAAAAAAGAAATCGCGATCATGCACGTGATCCGCGAGTACATCGTAGCCAGCGAAAAAATATTGTTTGAAGGTGACGGCTATAGCGAAAACTGGGCGAAGGAAGCCGAAAGAAGAGGACTGCCCAACGTTAAAACAACTCCGCTCGCGCTGGATGCCATGGTTACCGAAAAGGCCAAGCACCTGTTTGAAAGCAACAAAATCTATACACATGCCGAGTTAGAAGCCCGTCATGAGATTGAGTTGGAGAAATACATCAAGAAAGTGCAGATCGAAAGCCGCGTCATGGGCGAACTGGCTACCAGCCACATACTGCCGCCGGCCATCCGTTACCAAACCCTGCTGGTGAAAAACATCAATGGCCTCAAAGCTGCAGGTTTGTCCGAATCCGCTTACAGCAACCAGGTGCAAATCCTGAACAAGATCTCCGAGCACATCAACAAAGCCAGCGACCTGGTGGAAAAAATGATCGAAGCCCGCAAGATCTGTAACGCCATGGAAGACACCCGCACAAAGGCTATTGCTTACCAAAGCCAGGTGAAGGATGCTTTCTTCGATGAGATCCGCTATCACGTGGATAAGCTCGAATTACTGGTGGATGACCGCGAATGGTACCTGCCGAAGTATCGCGAGCTGCTGTTCCTGCGCTGATAATCAAGATAATAAATTACGAAACCCCGCCATTGAGCGGGGTTTTTTATTGCGAAACGCCCATATATACGTTTTTTTTAATCTAATTATAATTTTAAATAATATCAATTTTGTTTGGCCATTTGTTGAATCTTTTACACATTTTGAGGCAATTTTATCAAAACTAACAGGCGTTAATAGCACAATAGTTTAAATTCATAATGTTATTTTAATATTACACATATTTATCATTTAAAAAAAGCACTATGCCCAAACTAAGCATCAAGCAAATCGCCCCCTTCCTGGTGTTGACGGCGGTGGCCGTGGCCGCCATCTTCGTTACGCCCGGAACCGCCTTTGATCCTTCCTCGGTTGTTGAAAACGGAGCTCCCAAGTACACTTACGACAGCGGCGACATTGCCTGGATGCTTGTGTCCTGCGCGTTCGTATTCCTGATGACCCCCGCCCTGGCTTTTTTCTACGGTGGCATGGTCGGTCGCAAGAACGTTTTATCAACCATGATCAAAAGCACCGTATCGGCGGGTATCATTTCCGTGCTGTGGGTAGTAGTTCAGTTCAGCCTTTGCTTCGGCAAATCGATCAATGGCATTATCGGTGATCCTTCCACATTCTTTTTCTTTAAGAATGTAATGAACGGGGAGCCCTGGCCACTGGCGTCTACTATTCCCCTCCCGCTGTTTGCTTTTTTCCAGCTGATGTTTGCCATTATTACCCCCGGTCTCGTCGTAGGTGCTGTAGCCGAACGTATCCGCTTCAGCTCTTACACTCTTTTCATTGTACTCTTCGGCGTATTGGTTTATGCCCCGCTTGCACACATGGCCTGGCACCCTGAAGGCCTGATGTTCCAATGGGGCGTACAGGATTTTGCCGGCGGTACAGTTGTGCATATTTCTGCGGGCATGGCCGCCCTCGCAGGCGCCCTGGTGCTTAAACCCCGCAAAAACAAGACAGCCAGTTCTCCTGCCAACATTCCCTATGTGCTCATCGGCACCGGCCTGCTCTGGTTTGGCTGGTTTGGTTTCAATGCCGGTAGTGCTGTCGGGGCAGGTTCACTGGCCGTGTATGCTTTTGCCACTACCAATACCGCTGCGGCCGCTGCCGGCCTCGCCTGGATGTTCTTCGATGTTGTCCGCGGTAAAAAACCTTCCGTGCTCGGCTTCTGTATCGGTGCGGTTGTAGGGTTGGTAGCCATTACTCCCGCTGCCGGTTTCGTAGGCGTTCCACAAGCCATCTTCATTGGCTTTGTTGCCGCTATCGTTTCCAATTACGTAGCAGAAGTACTCAAACACAGAACAAAACTCGATGACCCGCTGGACGTATTTGCCTGCCACGGTCTCGGAGGTATGACTGGTATGCTGCTGACAGGCGTATTCAGCATGACTGCCCCCGGCGAGTCTGCGTTGTTCAAATCACAATTCCCCATTCAACTCGTAGGCATGGTCGTAGCCGTCAGCTACAGCTTCATCGTTTCCTTTATTCTTTTTAAAGTGATCAACTGGGTAATGCCGATGCGCGTAAGCGAACAGGAAGAAGAGTCCGGCCTCGATGCTTCACAACATGACGAAAAATATTTCCAGGGACATCTTATTGTCAACGGCACCAACGGTTCGCTGACAGTTACCGAAACAATACATAAGGAAATAGAGATCGTGAAAGAATAAGACGGCAAAGCATTTTGCCTGTTGCAAAAAAAGGTACAGCACATTGGACTTCTGACACAAGCCCGTGCTGTACCCATTTCTAATAAAAAAAACCAACCACAATGTTAAGAAAAAAAATTTTAGCATCGGTCATCCTCATGCCCTTTACGGCAGCTATGGCACAAGACTCAACAGTTGTAGAAGAAAAGAAATCTCCCCTTACTTTTTCCGGTTCGGTCGATGGCTATTACAAATATGATTTCGCAAAAACAGCCGCCAACAGCTTCACCAGTTTCACCGGCAAACACAATTCGTTTGCATTGGGAATGGGAAGCATCAAGGCCACATACGAAGGCGATAAGATCGGTGCAGTCGTTGATCTTGGTTTTGGCCCGCGTGCAAAAGAGTTCGCTTATACCGATGATGGCATTACTGCCGCGATCAAACAACTTTATGTAACGTATACTCCTGCAGAATGGCTGACGCTTTCATTGGGCACCTGGGGTACGCACGTAGGTTACGAAGTGCTGGATCCGCAGGTCAACCGCAACTACAGTATGTCGTATATGTTTACCAACGGACCTTTCGGTCATACCGGTTTTAAAGCGCAGGTAACAAAAGGTGCACATTCATTCATGGCAGGTATAGCCAACGCTACTGATTACCGTGTGGTGCCGGAGGATCAGATCAACAAAAAATTTGCGCTTGCGCAATACGCTTATGCCGGCGACAAAGTGAGCGTGTACCTGAACTATGTAGGCGGTAAAGCTCCCGATACAACCAAGAGCAACCAGGTCGATGCCGTGGTCACCGCAAAAGTCAGCGACAAATTCTCCATCGGTTACAACGGTACCGTTGCGTTTGTAAACGGTTGGGATGGCGTAAAGAATACAAGTTCCAAAAGCTGGTGGGGTTCGGCGCTTTACCTGAATGTAGATCCGAAACCATGGTTTGGCCTCACACTTCGCGGAGAATATTTCAATGACGACAACCAACTGAAAACATTCTCCGGCGCAGCCGCGGGCGGCAACATATTCGCCACTACCCTGTCGGCCAATTTCAAAGTGAGCTCGCTTACGCTGATCCCCGAGATCCGTTTCGATAACGCCAGTGAAGAGATTTTTACCGACAAAAATGGCGCAGGCTCCAAATCTGCCACCAGTGTTCTCGTAGCAGCCGTGTTGTCATTTTAAAAAAAATCGCCAACTGCTTTAGATTTATTTCAACTCCTGCCCGGAATGATTGTCATTTGACGATTGTTCCGGGCTTTTTGCGTGCATACGTTTTATCAATAAAAATTACTGTACGAACAAGCGTCAGTTTAAGCATTATCTTTGCGGCAGGTTTAGAAGAAGAACTGATTAGCACATTTTTTCAATTGCCTGCATATGAAGCTGTTTCTATTCGTACTGGTTACAGCGGCTTCTCTGCATACGCGAAGCCAGCCGTTGTTTCATCTTGCTGATATCAAAGAGGCCACTCCTGTCTCTGAAGACTCCGTTTTGTTTGCCCACCATGAAGCAGGTCACCCGCTTTACCGCGGCATTACGCGCAATGGCAAATTGCACGGTAGCTGGACAAGCTGGTATGCTTCCGGAAAAAAATGCGATGAAGGCCGCCTCGAAAAAGGCATTCCTGATGGTGAATGGAAAACATGGTATGAGAACGGCCAGGTTCGTCACGTCCGCAACTATTCGTATGTGAAGTGGTCGCGCATCAGGGAAGAGCTCAGCAAACCAGTGAAGCATCCGTTATATCCGCTAACCAGACTGGCACGTACACGTTCAGGTGCCGAACTCCGCGGTCTGCATCCCGACAAATCATTTCAACGTTCGGCTACAGGTGCCACGCTCCGCGACATCGTTACCAGTAATATTACCAATCATATCGGCTACATACCGGTGTTTGCACAATGTGTACTGCATGGACAATACCTCAACTATGCAGACAACGGTGCATTGCTGGATTCGGGTTATTATAAAAATGGCTTGCGCGATGGTATATGGGTCGAATGGTCAAGGGACCGTACGGAGCGCGGCACCGGCGCTTATCATCACGGACAGCGTGATCGTGAATGGAAATACTATGACATCCATAACCGTCTTCTTTATATCATTGTTTACAAGCGGGGACAAAAGCAATTTCGAAAAGACTTTTCGTGAAAACCAACCCCTAAAAGCTGCCGTCACGTTAACAAAAAAGCGACCTGTACAGGTCGCTTTTCTTTTTATCATGCGGGAAATAATTATTGCAATTTGAATCCTTCGATGAATTTGGTATTAAAGTCGCCGCTGCGGAAGCGTTCGTCCTGCATCAATTGCAGATGGAACGGAATCGTGGTCTTTACACCTTCGATTACGTATTCGCTGAGTGCGCGATACATGGTATCGATGGCTTCGTTGCGTGTGCGGGCAACCGTAATCAGTTTACCGATCATGGAGTCGTAGTATGGCGGGATCACATAACCTGCATACACGTGGCTGTCTACCCGTACACCGTGGCCACCTGGCTGATGTAATGTGGTGATCTTGCCGGGCGAAGGTCTGAAATCATTGTAAGGATCTTCGGCATTGATGCGGCATTCGATGGAATGCATCTGGGGAATATAATCGCTGCCTGAGATGCGCTCACCCATAGCGATCTTGATCTGTTCTTTGATAAGGTCAAAGTTGATCACTTCTTCGGTTACGCAGTGTTCTACCTGGATACGTGTGTTCATTTCCATGAAGTAGAAATTGCGGTGTTTGTCTACCAGGAATTCGACGGTGCCCACGCTTTCGTAATTGATAGCGGAAGCAGCTTTCTTGGCGGCATCCCCCATCCGTGCACGGAGTTCATCGGTCATGAAAGGAGAAGGAGACTCTTCAACGAGTTTCTGGTGACGGCGCTGGATAGAACAATCGCGTTCGCTGAGGTGACAAACGTTGCCGTATTGGTCACCGGCTACCTGGATCTCGATGTGGCGGGGTTCCTCCACAAATTTTTCCATGTAGATACCGTCGTTTTTGAAGGCGGCACCGGCTTCTGCTTTTGCAGTATCGTAGGCTTTTTCCAGTTCACTTTCTTCCCATACGATGCGCATCCCTTTACCACCACCACCGGCGGTAGCTTTGAGGATAATGGGGTAACCCATTTCGCGTGCAAGGCCACGGGCTTCTTCCACGCTTTGCAGCAACCCTTCGCCACCGGGCACCACGGGTACGCCGGCTTTGATCATGGTATCTTTTGCGGTGATCTTGTCGCCCATTTTGCTGATCATGTCAGCCGTGGGTCCTATGAACTTGATGCCGTGTTGCTTACAGATGCTGGCAAACTTGGCATTCTCGGCAAGGAAACCGTAACCGGGGTGTATGGCATCGGCGTTGGTGATTTCCACCGCGGCCATGATATGAGGAATATTCAGGTAAGAATCGCTTCCCTGCGGTTTGCCGATACAAACTGCTTCATCGGCAAACTTAACATGCAGGCTGTCGCGATCAGCGGTAGAATAGACGGCCACCGTTTTGATACCCATTTCCCGGCAGGTACGAATGACGCGCAGGGCGATCTCACCACGGTTGGCAATCAATATCTTTTTGATCATAGTGTGTTGAATAAATAAAAAGATGAAATAGTAAATCGCAGTCCTGGTTGTTTAGCCTTGCTTTATTAAGCAGGTTCTACCAGGAACAGTGGCTGATCGTATTCCACCGGAGAGGCGTCGTCTACCAGCACTTTTACTACTTTACCGCTTATTTCGCTTTCGATTTCATTGAAGAGCTTCATGGCCTCAATAATGCACACTACTTTACCGGGTGCGATCTCGTCGCCGGGCTCAACGAATGAAGGTTTGTCGGGAGATGATTTTCGGTAGAATGTACCGATCATCGGGCTCTTGATCGTTACCAGGTTGGAAGCAGGTGCTTCGGCCTTGGGTTTTTCACTGGCAGGGGCGGTTCCTGTTACCGGCTGGCTCTGAGCGGCAGGCTGAGGTGCGTATACCGGAGCGGCCATCTGAGCCGGGGCAGCTACCACTTGCGTGATATTGTCTTCTTTCTGCCGGATCGTTACCTTGAAATCCTTCTGCTCGATGGTCACCTCACCGATATTTGATTTGTTGACCATTTTGATCAACTCCTGGATCTGTTTAAAGTCCATGTGTTTCAATTTAACAGGTATTTTATTTAAAGAAAAGGATGGCTAAGATAGGGGCAATAGCGGATTCGCAGATCATTTTTACCCTAATTTTCGCCAAAAACAATAAAAAATGGCCTAAAATCAGTTGTTTTCAGGCCATTTTCAATAAATATGAGCTAATTATTCTTTTACGCGTTCTACGTATTCTCCGGTTTTGGTATTCACCCGGATCAGTTCGCCTTCGTTTACAAACAAAGGTACGCTTACAGAAGCGCCGGTTTCCACGGTTGCAGGCTTCAGGGTACGTGTGGCGGTGTCGCCTTTCAGACCCGGCTCTGCGTAGGTCACCAGCAATACAATCTTGTCAGGCAATTCAACACTCATCGGTTGTTCAGTCTCGGTGTTGATGAGCACGCTTACTTCCTGTCCGTCTTTCAGGAACTGGGGAGCATCGATCAGTGTTTCGGCAAGTGCTACCTGCTCAAACGATTCATTGTCCATGAAGTTGTAGCCGGAGTCATCTTTGTAAAGAAACTGATACGCTCTTCTTTCCACGCGCACAGGGTAGATATTGTCACCGGAGTTCCATGTTTTTTCAATGGAGCGGTTGTTGTCTACACCTTTCAGCTTGGCCCATACTTTGGCGGCTGCGCGGGCAGTTTTGTTTTCACCGAATTCTACGATAGAATAAAGGCTGCCATCGAGTTTGATGATCATGCCCCGGCTGATATCTGAGGTAGTTGCCATAATTGCGATTTTGATCCCGGAAAATTTCGGGGAGGCAAAGATAAGGGTCTGCCCTTTTAACCGCAAAATCTAAAAATGCAGGGCACGGATGATGGTTATTTCAGCGGCCTGGCCGGAGCGCCCGGCGATTTCTTCTCCTTCCGGTCTGCATTGATAACACGGTTATTTTCAGAACGCATTTCCCTCTTTTCGTTTTTACGATATTCCTTCTCCGTCACTTTTATGGAATCGGCAATCAGCTTAACATTACCATACTCATATACCACTTTTGCGTTGGCTTTATAAGATGCCGGCTGACCGGGGTCTGCGGCCACTTTGCTTTTTTTCGCAGGAGTTTCAATGATCTCGATCTCCTGGACCTTTCTCTCCCTGGTTTTCATTTTCTCTTCCGGCACTTTTTTCTCCCTGACCGGCGTGATTTGAATGGTTTGTGTTTTCTTTTCGACGGGTGCCAATTGCAGCGTTGTTGTTTTTTCTTTCGCCGGTACGATCTCGATCGTTTCCGTTTTTGCAGGTTGCGTTTTCGGCGCTTTGAAACGCACCTCTTTCACTACCGGCTCTTTGACTGATTTTTTAGCCGCCGGTTTTTTAAATGCTTTTTTCTCGATCCTTACTTCCTTCACCTCAGGCACCGTATCTGTAAGCGGCAATGCGGGTGCTATCACCATGGTTGTGTTTTGCGGCGGTGGCGGCCAGTTGCTGCGGAAAGAAAGTAAGACGATGGAGGCTACCGGTAACAGTAGCAGGAACCAGGACAAATGTGCCCTTGCTGTTTTGTTTTTGTTCATCATGGCTATACGTTTTTTAAGTGAAGAGACATTGAAGGAAATGCCTGCCGGTACAGGTCGCTGACCAAGCACCTGCAGCAAGAGGTACTGGTACTCTTTTTTATTGACACCGGTTGCCAGCACACGGTTATCCGCAATGAACTCCAGGTTTTGGCGGATGGCTTTCCGGATCAGCCAGGCCGCAGGATTGTACCAATTGATCAGGCATAGAAATTCCGCCCATAACATGTCCACCGTATGGCGTTCGCGGACATGCACAAACTCGTGCCGCAATATATTCTCCAGTTCACCGGCGGTATGTTGATGCTGATTGATATAAATAGCATTGCCGAAAGAAAAAGGAGCGATCGGCTCTTCCACCTGGTACACTTTCACCTGACCATCGCGCAGCAGCGAAGCTTTGCTGCGCAATTGCTGCAGCGACCATATACGGACACACGTACGCAGCAAAAGAAACAGGCTTACGGTAACCAACAGCCCCATGACCCAGGTGCTGAGGCCGGCGGCTTCCGCAGCAGGACGTGCATACTGCGTTACCGGAGGCACCCATTCTTTTACCTGTTGCATACCCGGTGAAGACGGCGACCACAAATCGGTGAGGTCGATCAATGGAATAAGAAAACTGACCATCGAGTACAACAGCAGGTACCAGCGGTTATGCCGGTAAAAAGTGAAGCGCTGCAATACCAGGCGGTAAAAAATATACATCACGCCGAGCGATAATGACAGCTTCAGCAGATACAACAACAAGGTTGACATGCAAGAAATAGTTTATTATGAAAAGATCACTTTCCCTTTTCAATCATCTGCAGTATCTCTTTGAGCTCTTTGGCACTGAGCTTTTTCTGTTCTACGAAAAAGTTCACCAACTCTTTATAGGAGTTGTCGAAATACTCACGCACCACCGTGCCCATGAATTTCTTTTTGTAATCGTCCTCGTCAATAGCCGGCTTGTAGAGATAAGTATTACCGATAAGCCGGCTTTGCAAATAACCTTTCTTTTCCAGGTTCTTGACGGTGGATGCCAATGTGGTGTAAGGAGGCGGGTCAGACATCTGCTCCATAAAAGCCTTGATGTTTCCTTCTCCTGTACGCCAGATCACGAGCATCGTTTCTTCTTCCTGTGTGGTTAAACGTTCCATATAAATCTACGAAGTTTTCGTAAAGATTACGAATATTTCGTAGATAGACAAATTTTTTGCATTCTTTTTTAGCATTTAAATGACGCCCGGTGGCTGAATGCTGTTTCTTTGTAAGATGAAGAGATATATTGTCCTGCTGCTGATGATTACCAGCCTCATGCAGGGGCTTGCAGCACAAACAGACAGCGTCGACATAGCGCGTCCGCCGTACAAACGTTTTCCGCAAAACCTGCCGTTGCAGTTGTTGTTGCCGGACAGTACAACCAAATTCACCCGTGAAGATTTTGCCCGCAAAAAGCCGGTGTTGCTGATGTTGTTCAGTCCCGATTGTGAGCACTGCAAGCATGAAACGGAAGGTATTATCCGGGAAATGGAACGCTTCAAAAAGATCCAGATCGTGATGGCCACTACGGCCCCGCTGGACCGTATGCGCGAATACATTGCCAGCTACGGCCTCAACAAATACAAGAACATGGTAGTGGGCAAGGACGTCAACTACCTTCTGCCCGTTTATTTCGATCTGAAAAACTATCCCTTCCTCGCATTTTACAATAGCAAGAAGGAGCTGATGGACGTGGTGGAGGGCGCATTGCCCATTGAAAAGGTATTGGCGAAGTTTGGGCTGTAGGGTGTTAGGTATAAGGTGTAAGGCTTAAGGCATAAGGTGAAACAGCCGTTGTAAGTTTTAAGTGATAGGTTATAAGTGAAAGCCGGGGCTGAAAATGGTAAAGATCAACGGTCGGGCTGTTCTATTGACGATTGACCATTCACCATTGACGATTCACCATTGACCATTCACCATTGACGATTCACGATTCACCTATTGCCCTAAAACTTATCACCTATAACTTAAAACTTACAACTTATCTTTGCCGCGCAAATAATTTCCTCATTCCATAAATTCTTCGATTCATGAAAGTAACTGTAGTAGGTGCCGGAGCCGTAGGTGCTACCTGTGCAGACAATATTGCACGCAAAGAGCTCGCTTCGGAACTGGTTTTACTGGACATCAAGGAAGGGCTGGCCGAAGGCAAAGCACAGGATATGATGCAAACGGCGGCACTGCTGGGTTTTGACACCAAGATCACCGGCAGCACCAATGATTATTCCAAAACTGCCGGCAGCGACGTAGTCGTTATCACCTCCGGTATTCCCCGCAAACCAGGCATGACCCGTGAAGAACTCATTGGTACCAACGCCGGTATTGTAAAGTCTGTTGCCGAAAACATCCTCAAATATTCTCCGGATGCTATCCTCATCGTGATCAGCAACCCGATGGATACCATGACCTACCTCGCGCTCACTGCTACAGGCCTGCCAAAAAACCGTATCATCGGTATGGGCGGTACGCTCGACAGCAGCCGCTTCAAGTATCAGTTGAGCCAGCACCTCGGTGCCAGCCCGGCGGATCTGAATGCCGTTGTAGTGGGTGGCCACGGCGATACTACCATGATCCCCCTCATCCGCCTCGCTACCTGGAACAGCGTACCTGTAACACAGTTCCTGTCTGAAGATCAGCAAAAACAAATCGTGGCCGATACAATGGTTGGAGGTGCTACCCTTACCAAACTTATCGGTACTTCTGCCTGGTATGCTCCCGGTGCTGCCGGTGCCGCCCTGGTAGAGAGCATCCTGCGCGATGAAAAGAAATTGTTTACCTGCTGCGTAGCCCTCGAAGGCGAGTATGGCCAGAAAGATATCTGCCTGGGCGTACCCGTGATCATCGGCCGCAATGGCTGGGAGAAAATCCTGGACTTCGGATTGAACGAAGCAGAACAAGCAGAATTCAACAAGAGCGCCGACGCGGTAAGAAGCATGAACGACGTGCTGAAAACCCTCTGAGCTTTTTCCTGATATTTATACGAAGGGCGTACCATGTACGCCCTTTATTTTTGCGTAAACACGCATCCTCTTAGCCGTTTGCCGCGTATATTTAAGTAAATTTTCTTCATGCGTTTTATTAGCTGCCTTGTCTTATGCCTGCTGCTCTCCCGCAGCCATGCCCAAACCATTCAACCAGGCTTTGATGCCCGCGAATATGCCCAGCTTTTATCGCTTGCTTTTTACAGCTCGAGTATTCCCGATTCTACAGCCCGCCTCACTACACACGATCCTTATCACCTCGAATACCGGTCCCCTGAGGTCGGTCTCAAAAACCGCTGGACATTGTACCTGCGAGAAGATGGTGTGGCCGTGATCGACGTAAGAGGAACGGTGGCGGATAAAGCAAGCTGGCTGGCCAATTTCTATGCGGCCATGATTCCCGCTACCGGCAGCCTGCAACTCAATGACACTACGCAATTCTCCTATAAACTATCCGCCGATCCCAAAGCCAATGTGCATGTGGGATGGACCGTAGCACTGGCTTATCTCGGGCCAGACGTAGCCAATAAAATCCGTGAGTATTACAGTAAAAAAAAGATCAAAGAATTTTACATCTTCGGTCACAGCCAGGGAGGTGCCATCTCCTTTTTGCTTCGCTCCTACCTGTATTATGAACAACAGGCCGGGCGTTTACCTGCCGATGTAAAATTCAAAACCTATTGCAGCGCAGCACCTAAGCCCGGCAACATGTTCTATGCATACGATTATGATTTTATCACGCGCGGCGGCTGGGGCTTCAATGTGGTAAACGCGGCAGACTGGGTACCGGAAACACCCTTCTCCATTCAAACCATCAACAGTCTTAACCCCACCAACGTATTTGTGAATCTGCCCAAGACCATCAAAAAACAAAAGTTCTTTGTACGGCTTGTCGGCAATACGCTTTACAACAAAATGGAACGCAAGCCACGCAAGGCACAACGCAAGTATGAAAAATATCTTGGAAAAAAATTATTCAGGCTGGCACTTCGCAAAGAGTTACCAGGTATGAAAGAACCCACCTATGTACATGATGGCAATTACATGCGTGCCGGGTCTCCCATCATCCTGATGCCTGACAGCAGGTATTATGAATTATATCCTGAAAATCCTGACAAGCCCTTCACGCATCACGTGTTTGGCGCATATCTCCATCTGTTGCAAAAAGATTACCTGGTGAAATAATAACACCAGCGGAATAATCGCCCTTCAAAATCAAACGGTGTGGTCGCCTTCGTGATGTCGCGGAACGAAGTGGCATTGATATGTTCGGTATCAAGCACAAATTTTCTGAAGTTCGTACTGAAGAAAAGGTGTCCGCCGGGATGGAGCCGGTCGAGGCATTGATTGATCAGCACAACATGATCACGCTGGATATCGAGAATGTCTTCCATGCGTTTGCTGTTGCTGAAGGTGGGCGGATCAAGTACGATGATATCGTACAGCGTATCGGAAGGTTCGCGGAGATATTGTTTTACATCGGCAGGAATGAAACGGTAACGGTTTTCGTCGGTAAACCCATTCAGCGCCAGGTTGCGTTGCGCCCAGCTGAGATAAGTGCGCGACATATCCACCGTATCAACCTGCGTGGCACCACCAGCCGCTGCGTATACAGAAAAAGAACCGGTGTAGGAAAACAGGTTCAGCACTTTTTTGCCTTCACTTAATTCTCTTACACGCATGCGTGTGAGGCGGTGATCGAGGAATAACCCGGTATCGAGATAATCGCTCAGGTTTACGAGAAACTTCAAACCGTTTTCTTCCACTACCCATTCGTTGCGCGCCTGCTCGAGGCGTTGATATTGACCGAGGCGTCCGGGTTTGCGCTGACGCAGTTTCAGGAAAATACGCTCTTCCGGAACGCTGAGGATCTCCGACAACACCAGTAACGCTTTCGAAAGCCAGTTGTCATGTTCTTCGTCGGTCAGGTTGTGACGGCGCTTGTACTCAGCAACGTATAGTTTGTCTTCATACAATTCCACGCACAGGGGAAACTCCGGCAGATCGTGGTCATAGAGACGATAGCAGGTAACACCCTGCCTTTTTGCCGTTTTCGAGAGATGCCTGTACACTTTTTCCAGCCTGTTGCGAAACATGTCGAACTTATCCTGCATGCCGCAAAGATTTGATGATTAAGCCGGAAAAAAAATTTATCCCTTATAAAACAATATTTTGCTAATTATTTTAGGATTTTATTTTAGAAAATACGATCTTAGCTGTCGCTTTTTTTTACCATGTATGCGATAGTGGATATAGAAACAACGGGGTCGTACGCGTCCGGTAATGGTATTACGGAAATAGCCATCATGCTGCACGATGGCCAGCAGGTAACGGGACAATTTCAGTCACTTGTCAATCCGCATCAGCACATACCCCGCTACATTACGGCGCTCACCGGCATCACCAATGAAATGGTGGAAGCCGCGCCTTCGTTTGCAGATATCGCGGAGCAAATTTATCAGTTGCTCGACGGACGTGTGTTTGTTGCGCACAGTGTCAACTTCGACTATCCGTTTGTCAAAGGCCAGTTGAGTAAATGCGGATATGAATTACAGGTAAAAAAACTGTGTACGGTCAGGTTGAGCCGCAAACTGGCGCCGGGCTTTCCTTCGTACAGTCTTGGCAACTTATGTCATTCATTAGGTATACCGCTGGAAGACCGTCACCGTGCCGCAGGTGATGCCGCTGCCACGGCCAGACTGTTTTCCTATTTATTACAGCGTGATGAAGAAAAATTCATCCTTAAAAGCCTGCAACGGAACTCCAAGGAGACGATCCTGCCACCACATGTGCCGAAGGAACAATTTGATCAACTCCCCTATACCCCCGGCGTTTATTATTTTCATGATGACAAGGGCAAAGTGATCTACGTAGGCAAGGCACGCAATATCCGCTACCGGGTCAACAGCCATTTCAGCAACAACAGCCAGAGCCGGCAGAAACAGAATTTTCTCCGGCATACGCACCAGATATCCTATCAGCCCTGTGCAACGGAACTGATGGCGCAGATACTGGAATCAACGGAAATCAAAAGACGCTGGCCCATCTATAATTATTCGCAGAAAAGACAGGAGCAGCTTTATGGCATTTTCGCCTATGAGGACCGCAATGGTTATCAGCGGTTGATCATTGAAAAAAACAAAGCCCGTCTAGAAGCCGTTCACACTTTTCACTACCTCACCGAAGGGCATACATTGCTGCGCCGCCTGATACAGGAATACCGTTTGTGTCCGAAGTTGTGTTTTATCCAGACCAGCAACGACCGTTGCGTGGGCCTGGAAGACGGCTACTGCGATGGAGCCTGCGAACACGAAGAAGATGCTGACACTTATAATGAACGCGTAAGGGCAGCCATGCGTTCCGTGCAAGAACGTCCTTCTTTTGTTATTGTGGAAGAAGGAAGGCAACCACAGGAGCAATCCTGCATATTGGTGTGGAAAGGGGAATTTGTGGCGATGGGTTATATCGCTTCCGATATACAGATCAGCGATATCGATCAATTACGCGATATGCTGACGCCTTATAAAGAGAATTTGTTTATCCGCAACCTGGTGCATAGTTATGCGGATAAGTACCCCCAGCGCGTGAGGAAGTTTTGAAGAGTTGAAACAGCCGTTGTAAGTTTTAAGTAATAAGTATTGAGTAATAAGTTTTAAGTAATAACAGCGATCCCTCGCTGCTATGGCCCGTGAGGACACGAACCATAGCGACTATTTATTAAATCATTTTCACACTTACACATTTCCACATTCCCCTCAATCCTCCCATACAAACGTCTCGTGCTTCGGTATCTGGTTGAACACATCGGCTACCTGTTGCGGTGCTATTGCAATTTTTCTTTTCGTTGTATTCAGCCACGCTCCGTCTACCGTAACGATCGCGGCCACCGTATCATCATTCTTCACAATCTCGTGACGGATCGACCAGCGTGAAAAATCTGCGCGGGCTTTCACCAGCGTCAGATCGATCGTCACTTTATCGCCCAACCTGATCTCCCGCTTGAATAAAGCTTCTTCCCGGAACAGGATCGGCCCGATCGATAAACCGGCCATCACAGCGGGCGTAAGACCACATCCATTCAAAAACTCGATCCGGCAGAATGCGCCCCAATCGTAATAAACAGAATGACGCAGATGCACATTCGGATCCAGATCCGACCAACGCACCTGTAATTCACGTACAAAACGGTCCATAATCGCGTGATTTTGTTAACAGCCGCTAAAATTAAAGGATTTATACGCCGGAATCGGAAGGCAGACTATATTTTTGCCATTCAATTTTAGTACATGAAGAAATTATTCCTTGTTACCTTATCTGCCGGTCTCGTACTTTCTGCCGCTGCGCAGAAAACGCCGGTGAAGAAACCAGCAACCAAACCCGCCACCAAACCTGCTGCAAAACCTGCAACCGGCGGTGTCGTTCTTAAAAACCTTTCCGATTCTGCCAGCTACGCACTGGGCGTCAACATCGCCACTTCCCTGAAGATGCAGAACATGACCAGCATCAATACTACTTTGCTCAACCGCGCCATGCAGGATGTGTTCAACAACAAAACAACCCTGATCGACGAAAATTCTTCGTTCATGGTCCTGAATGCTTACGCCAGCAAAATGCAGGAAGAAAAAAGTAAATCTGCGATCGACTCAGGTCAGAATTATCTCGCTAAAAACAAATTGCGCTCGGGAGTAAAAGTTACTTCTACCGGCTTGCAGTACGAAGTACTCACCCAGGGTTCAGGTCCTAAGCCGACTGCTGAAGACACGGTTACCGTTCACTACCGCGGCACACTGATCGACGGTACTGAATTCGATGCATCTTACAAACACGGACAACCCATCTCCTTCCCGCTTAATCGTGTCATTCCGGGATGGACGGAAGGTTTGCAATTGATGAGCCAGGGTTCCAAATACAAACTCTTCATTCCTTACAATCTTGGTTATGGATTGCAAGGCAGCCCTCCCGTTATTCCCGGTGGTGCAGCCCTGATCTTTGAAGTAGAGTTGCTCGATGTGAAAAAAGCCACTGGCGCAGGGCAATAACAATCATAGTCACGGTTCAAAAAATAAAAAAAAGGTTGAGTAGCATTACTCAACCTTTTTTCATCTATTACCGGTACTATCTTATCTCAAACTTCTGCGTCCCTGTTTCGTTAGTCGCATTATCCGTCACTTTTACAAGGTAGTATCCACGCCCCAGGCCGGTGATGCACAGGTTATCGCCACTGAATTGCTGGCGGATGTATACCTGCCTGCCGCTGATATCGAAAATACTTACCTGCACCGATGAACGCTGTTCCCGGAAAAAGAGCGTGACCGTACCGCTGGTGGATGGATTAGGATATACAATCATGGTCTCCTTTTGTGCCAGTCCACTTACCGTGCGCACATCGCTGTATTGCACTTTATCATCTATATTGATTTGTTTCAACCGGTACTGACTCAGTCCTTTGTTGTAATTGGGATCGATAAATGAATAGGAAAGTTCCGCATCACTGTTGCCTCCAACTGACCTGGCAGCCACAAACCCTGCAGGCACCCAGGATGTACCGTCAGCAGCCAGACGGTGTATTTCGAATCCTTTATTATTGGTTTCGCCTGCTGTTACCCAATCCAATTGCACTGCGGCTCCGGTACGTTTGGCAAGAAATGATTTCAGTTTTACCGGCAATGGTATGCAATTCCCGTCCGGCAGGCCTTTAAGCGTAAGATTTGACCTTCCGGCCACCGACACCAGCACCCATATTATTCGTGTATCATATACGGCACTGCCTGAGTAAGGCGGATAAGCCTGATTGGAAATACTGTAAGGTGTTGAAGCCGATATCGTGTGTACGCCACCCTGATCATTAGCTAATAATATATCCGATGCCACATCGAATACATTGTCTCCGTTGTCCAGGTATACATCATAAGTAATATTGATCGGCGTTACGCTTTGTGTGCTGATACCAACATTGTAGGTACGGGGATTAGAGCAGGGCCGGAACCCGGAAATGGTCGGATCATTTGCCTGGAAAGTAATGCCCTCCATCGTACATTGTACGGAAGAATTAGTGGCATTGCTGTTGCTTGACCACGCGTCACCGGTAAAGGACAATATACCCGAGCAGGCACCCGGCACTACGAGGGTAATATTGGAAATAGTATAACGATAAATATTGTTAGCCGCATCTACCACTATACGGTTGTAGGTAAGCCCATCGGAAGCATCCTTCACCTGCTGCTGCGCAGGGCCTGTATTGTCATCAATACCAGGATCAGGTCCGTAGGACGAAAGAAAAACCTGGCTGGCCGGCGCAGCAGGGTTGTTGTTCAGCAAATCGTTGTCAATAATAATGGTGGCAAGTGCATTGGCTAACACATTGGCCTCCTTTGGCTGACTTTGTGTAGCATAATTAAAATCAACATAATCGGCCGACTTCCAGAGATGTACAAAGATAATCTTGTTGCCGTTGTTGATGTCGATCTCAAATCCCAGATCGAAATTAACGACGCAGTTACCATTCACATCAGAGGTAACCGAGTTTAATTCCACGGTGGGACTGATAAAAGTACATTGGGCTTGAATACGAGTGGCGGCAAGCAGTGCAAGTGCCACAACAAAGAGTAAGGCGCGTTTCATAACATCTTATTTAGGTGTTGCGTAGGGTCGGGTACACACAGGTATACCACTGGCGGCGGCTGTTCAGGCTTGGACCAGGTCATCCGTCAGGATAAAAGATGTGATGAGGATATCGAGTTGAAGAACGCGCGGGAAGGTTTTTCCAGGAACAGGGAGTAAGACACTACAGCTAGCTGAAGTAGCTGTAATCAAATTAGCATATTTATTTGAAATGCACAAGTAGCGGCGCTACTTCTTTTCTTTCTTTTTAGCGTGGATCCAACCCAGGGCGAGGTTAAACTGTTCGTCTTCTGTCAATTTTGTATTGTCAAGCACCACGGCGTCATCCGCTTTACGGAGAGGACTTACCTCGCGGTGTGAATCGATATAATCGCGCATTTCGAGATTGTTCTTTACTTCTTCGATGGTTACGTTGGGATTTTTTTCATATAACTCTTTGAAACGGCGTTCCACACGTACGGCATTGTCTGCCGTCATGAAGATTTTCATTTCTGCATCGGGGAATACGACTGTGCCGATATCCCTTCCGTCCATCACGATCCCTTTTTTCTTTCCCAGTTTCTGTTGCTGGGCCACGGCAAACTCGCGCACTTCGCGGATGGCCGCCACATCGCTCACTTTCTCGGCTATCACCAGGTCGCGGATCACATACTCAACGTTCTCATCGTTGAGATACATCTCGCTGCTCTGTGTTTTTTCATTGAAATGGAAATCGAGGTGAATTTCCCCGAGCGCCTTATGTACTTCACGCTCGTCGGTCCAGTCAATATGATTACGGAGAAAATAGAGCGTAATAGCCCTATACATCGCTCCGCTGTCTACATACACATAGTTCAGTTCGCGGGCTAATTGACGCGCCAGGGTGCTTTTTCCGCAACTGGACCAACCATCTATCGTTACAATAATCTTCTTCATGAATGAGCCGGCAAAATAATAAAAAAAGAGCGAGACCTGTTCGCGTTGCGCATTTTTTCCTGTCCTTATCCCCAACAGCCTATCTTTGCCCTTCATCAGTTATCACAGAGAATGCAGGGATTCAAGAAATTGTATCAATATTTGCTTCAGTTTCTCCGGGAAAAAGTCACACGGCCACAATTCATGATGATCATTGCCTCGCTGGTCGGATTCGTTTCGGGTATGGCCGCGGTGGGATTGAAAACGCTGGTGCACTACCTGCAATACTGGATCGAAACACTCCCGGTTTCCCGTTTTGCCTATTTGTTCTTTCCCGCTGTTGGTTTGCTGATCACTGTTTTCATTATTCACCGTTTCTTTGGCGACCAGATCGAACGTGGCATCGCTATGGTATTGCGGTCGATCGCGCGACGATCGTCTTTCATTCCGCTCCGCAACACTTATCAGCATATCATTACCAGTTCTGCAACCGTTGGTTTTGGTGGTTCAGCTGGTCTGGAAGCCCCGATCGTGGCAACGGGTTCCGCGATCGGTTCCAATCTCGGCCGCATCAGTGACCTCAATTATTCGGAGCGGTCTTTATTGATTGCCTGTGGTGCTGCAGCCGGCATTTCGGCTATCTTCAATGCGCCTATCGCGGGCGTTATCTTTGCAGTGGAAGTTTTACTCGCCGAAACGCTGGTGAGCTATTTTATTCCGCTCATTATTTCTTCCGTCATCGGAGTACTCTGTTCAAAGATTATCCTCGAAGAGGCCATTCTTTTCAATTTTTCACTCAAGCAAACCTTCGACTACAACAATGTGCCGTTTTATATTTTGCTTGGAGTGGCGAGTGGTTTTGTTTCATTGTACTATGCACGGTTGTTCAAACGCACTGAAACACGCATTGAGCACTGGAAGATCAATGGTTACACCAAAGCGCTGATCGGTGGCGTGATGCTGGCGACCATGTATTTTTTATTCCCGCCTCTTTTTGGTGAAGGTTATGAAAGCGTGAAAGTGGTGGCCAGCGGACAAATGGATACCATCACTGAAAAAGCGAAATTATTTGGATTACTCGGCCGTGACTGGGGATTGGTTTGTTTTACGATCCTGATCTTTTTACTCAAACCGATTGCCGTTGCCATTACCATTGGCAGTGGCGGTAACGGCGGCAACTTTGCACCTTCCCTGTTCACCGGCTCCTACCTCGGTTTTGCCTTTTCCAAATTGCTCAACAATACCAACTGGTTTCGCGTACCGGAAGGCAATTTCAGCCTGGTGGGCATGGCGGGCGTATTGAGCGGCGTGATGTATTGTCCGCTCACGGCTATCTTTTTGATCGCGGAAATCACGAATGGCTATGAACTATTCATTCCGCTGATGATCGTTTCCTCCATTTCTTTTTTTATTGTAAAAAGTTATGAGCCCTACTCAATGGAAACGAAGAAGCTGGCGCTCGAGGGACAAATTTTTACCCATAAAAAAGAAAAAAACATCCTCACTTCCATCAACCTCGATGATATACTGCAACCCGCTTATCAGAGTCTCGCTATCGACCAGCCCTTGTCGGCACTGGTAGAAGTGATCAAACACAGCGACAAAAACATTTTCGCCGTCCATGATCAGAAAGACCGTTTTGCCGGTGTGATCGAATTGAATGACATCAAGCAAAAACTTTTTCAACCGCATCTTTTTGAAAAGACCACGTTGCGTTCGCTCATGAAAAAACCTGCCGCCACCATCAGCGACCAGGAAAGCATGCACACCATTATGGAGAAATTCGACATTACACAAAGCTGGTATTTGCCCGTGTTGGATAATGAAAAGAAATTCCGAGGCTTTGTGTCCAAGTCGATGTTGTTTAATAAGTACCGGGAGATTTTGTCGAGGCAGTCGGATTTGTACGAGTGAGTCGTCAATGGTGAATCGTCAATAAACAGCCGGCCCTGGTTTGTGTTCTTAGAACCTGCAGCAGCGTTTTCCGGGCATCGCTTTAATACTCAGCGTGCATGATGCTTAGGCTGTTTACTTATTACCTAAAACTTATAACTTAATACCTAATTTTGTCACACAAAAACACACTCTATATGCAATTCAATCGTCTGTTGTTTGCTGCCGGAATAGCGTTGGCAGCGACTACAATGACCGCTTGTAATAATGAAAACAAGCAGGAGAAACCTGCTGAAACGGCGGCCACAAAAGATATCAAAGGAGAAAACGTAACCTACAAATCGGACAGCCTTTCCATGCAGGGATATGTGGCCTACGACAATGCCGTTGAAGGCAAACGTCCGGTGGTGCTGATCATTCCCGAATGGTGGGGCGTTACGGATTATGTGCGTGGCCGTGCGCGTCAATTGGCAGAGCTTGGTTACCTGGCATTTGTAGTAGATATGTATGGAAACGGCAAGGTTGCCGATACCCGTGATTCTGCCGACGCATGGGCAGGCGCTTTTTATAAAGATGCCCCCTTGGCGAAAAAACGTTTTGATGCAGCCCTGAACCAGGCACTCACTTATGCGCAGGCCGATGCTTCCAAAAAAGCAGCCATCGGTTATTGCTTTGGCGGTGCCATGGTACTGAACATTGCGCGTCTGGGTGAAGACCTGAATGGTGTGGTAAGTTTCCACGGCAACCTGCCCGTGATCCCCACCACCAAAGAAGCATTAAAAGCAAAAATCCTGGTTTGCCACGGTGAAGCCGACGGCTTCATCAAGCCCGAAGAGATCACTGCTTTCCGCAAACAACTCGATTCACTGGGTGCCAGCTATGAATTCAAATCCTATCCGGGTGCGCAGCATGCGTTTACCAATCCTGATGCAACGGCCAACGGTAAGAAGTTTGGCATTCCTATCAGCTACAACGCTGCGGCCGACACCGCTTCGTGGAACGATATGAAAGCCTTCTTCAAAACGATCTTCTGATAAAAAAAATCCCCCGCAATTGCGGGGGATTTTTTTAAAGTCAAACGTTAAACAGCCGTATTAAGTAGTAAGTATTAGGTTGTAAGTTATCCCTACACCTTAAGACTTCTACCTTCCAACGACTGAATCACTTATTACTTACTACTTAGAACTTATAGTTGGCGCCCTTGTTGGTCTCCCGACCAACAAGCAAGAGTCAGGTTTCTTTGACAGGTTAAGGTCCACTTCGTACCTAACGAAGGGATGATCAGGCCCGTTGGTCTGGAGACCAACGGTGGCGTGATGTCGGATTCACTTATTACTTATTACTTAACACTAGTGTCCGGTATAATTTAATTGAAGTTCTTTGAAAGTCTTGGTAGTCGTGT
>CALATA010000003.1:0-93094 GCA_937888905.1 uncultured Sphingobacteriales bacterium | reverse complement strand
AAACAATATTCAATTGAAAATCAACCTAATTTAACCGGACACTAGTGATTACTTATTACTTATTACTTATTACTTATTACTTATTCTTCACCAAACCCATGCTCATCTTTCCCAACGTTCCGTCTTCTTTAAAATGGAAATAGAGATAATAATCACCGCGGGCCATCCTCACTATTGAGTCTTCGTAACCTTTCGACTCATCAAAACCTTTCAGTGCTTCGCGAATCATCGTCAGCGTTGTTTGCGCGTTGAGAGACAATCTGTCAATAGTGAAGCTGCCTGCAAACAAACCCTTCGGGGTTACCTCCTTGCGCTCCATTGGCTGAAAGTATAGCTGTATCTCCGATACCTGTCCCGAATATCCTTCTTTGCCACTTGGTTCAAACAGCACTATGCCGAGATCATCATAAGAGTGTGTGCGGTTATAACCATCCCTGGTACGTGCACCGGCACCAATGGCCGACGTAAACGACTCCAGCGGCCAACCCGTGCCAATGGTTTCTTTATTGATACTGAAGGTGAGTTTGGTCAGCTTAAAATTGAGCTCCCCCGTCTGGCCGGCAGCCACCACGGAAATCAAAACGAATAAAATCAGTAAAAAACGCTTCATCTCTTTTTTTCACAAAATGCGGAATACCCGGCACAAAAAAATACCCCGGTTGGGGTATTTTAAAGTAGTAAGTTAAACGGCAGAAGTATTCACCTATTCACTCATTGACCTATTGACTTATTCACTCCCGAGACTTCGGGATGACAACTGACCATTCACATCTATCGGCCAAATTTCTCCTGCCAGTTAAGCATACCGCCGGCCAGGTTCTTGGCATTTTTGAAACCCATGGTTTCGAGCAACAGGCAAGCCTGTCCACTGCGGTTGCCACTGCGGCAATACACCACCAGTTCTTCTTCTTTGAATGCTTCAAGTTCATCCACGTCCATCGCCTGCACACGACCCAAAGGCACCAGTACACCACCGATATTAAAGTCGGCATGTTCATTCGGCTCACGCACGTCTACAATATTGATCTTTTCACCAGCATCCAGCCGGCTTTTTAATTCGTCTGCGGTTATTGTTTGCATATTGCGTCTGTTTTATTCTGGATTTGATACATCGGGCATTGGCAGCAGACTATCCAATGCGGGACGATCCGTCTGCAGCCATATATCGATGGTTTGTCCGGGACGGATATAGTTGTAGCGATGATCTTCACGCATCCGCTCCGGTGTTTGTTTATAAATAAATGCATTGGCTGTATCGCTCACCCCGGATGCCATCACGGAAGCGAAGGATATTCCATAAGCTTCAAGCAATACGCGCGCCTCTTCATAAGTTTTACCGATAAGATTCGGCACTACGATCTGTTGATTGCCTACCCCGTCGCCCAGTACCATATCGATGCGGCTTCCCATCCGCACCTGTGTGCCCGCGGCGATCAGTTGACCATTGAAACGTTGCTCTAATATGGAGTTTTTGGCAAAGTCGGGTTTGAAAGTCGTGTCGCCGGGCTTCAGACCTGCATTCATCAATACCATTTCCGCGCTGCGGTAACTGTATCCGACAATATTCGGCATTTCCACCATCGGCGGCACAGCCCTGTTGATGGTGAGGTAAACAGTGCGGTTCACTTTTACCACCTCATCGGCGTCGGGTACTTGCTTAAGTACGGTCAGCGGCTTGGTGGTATCCGTGTAAACGGAATCCTGGATCACTACTTCAAAACCTGCTTTGGTCAGCAGCTTTTCCGCGTCTTCGTAAGACTTGCCCAATACGTAAGGCACTGTCTTGGATGCAGAATGGTTGGTAAACCAGTTAAGCGACAAAACGACCAGGCAGAAAAGGCCGATAGCCAATGCTATACCTGTAACAATGTTCAGCCACAACGGGCGATGGGTGATGAATTTAAACATGCAAATGATTCTTGATAACCAAATGGCGGCTTATTTCACGAAACACTCATTAACTAATTTAGCATAAAATTCCGTAAGGCTCCAGCCCATCTCACGCACCTGTTGCGGCACTACGCTCGCATCACTTTGCCCGGGAATCGTATTTACTTCCAGCATATGCGGTTTACCTGTTTCTTCGTGGTAAATAAAATCGATACGGATCACACCGCCGCAATTGAACACTTCATAAATACGTCTCGCCGCCTCACGGATTTTATTGGCAATCGACTCGTCTACTACCGCCGGGGTAACTTCCGTTGACTTGCCTTCATATTTTGCTTCGAAATCGAAAAATTCTTTGTCGTCATCCGCTTTCACTTCGGTCAGCGGCAGCACCGTAATGTTACCTTCCGTTTTAAAAACACCTACCGTGAATTCGCGGCCCTGGATCATTTCTTCCACCAGCACCTGCGTGTCTTCCGCAAATGCCTTTGCGATAGCCGCATCCAGGTGCGCGGCATCACTCACTTTGCTCATGCCGATACTGGAACCGCCGTTGGCCGGTTTTACAAATACCGGAAGACGCAGTTGCTCCAATACCTGGTTACCCGTCAACGGAGTATGTTTGAATAGGTGTACGGAATTGGCTACCGCAATGCCTCCCATGCGCGCTACGGCTACCGCATACCGCTTGTTGAAAGTGATGGCCGAACAGGTAGCATCACAACCTGTGTACGGAATACCAAGCGTGTCGAAATAGCCCTGCAGTTTGCCGTCCTCACCAGGCGTACCGTGCATACCGATGAACACCGCATCAAAACGAACATGCTGGCTGTCCAGGTGAAGCGAGAAATCATTTTTATCCACCTGCACTTTGCGGCCGTCGGCCAGCTCATAACTCCAACTGTCCGTTTTTACATCGATCTTGTAAACATTGAAAAGATTTTTGTCGAGATGTTTCTCGATCGTTGCTGCGCTCCGGTAAGAGATAACTGCTTCCGAGGAAAAGCCGCCCGTTACGAGGGCTATGTTCTTTTTCATTGATTCCGTTGGTTTTTAGAACGCAAATATTGCGGAAAAAAAGGTAAGCAGAAAGAATAAAAGTAAAATTCACTTTTTTATTGCACGCTGACCGCGAAAGACTTACAGGGAAATGTTAAAATAAGAAAGGTGAAGTCCGTTTGGCCCTTCACCTTTTTACGACGGGAAATATCACCCGCCTGCATTATTAGCAGCTTTGGACTGCTTATTCAATAACTGAATATACCTTCAAGTTAGGATAATTTCTGGTTCGATGACCCACCCGCGGCAGGTTTTTATGCACATCCGGGATCAGATATGCAGCCGCGCTTTTTTCTCCATCAGGCCTTCTACAGTTTCCTCGTACATTTCGTCAGGTACGCAACAGTCTACCGGGCATACTGCTGCACACTGTGGTTCTTCGTGAAAGCCCTGACACTCAGTACATTTATTCGGAGTTATATAGTAAGTATCTACGCTTATCGGGGCATTTTTCTGATCGGCGTCCACCTGGGAACCGTCCATGAGGGTAAAAGTGCCTTTCACGGAAGTACCGTCACTGATCGCCCATTCTACGCCACCTTCATAAATGGCATTATTGGGACATTCAGGTTCGCATGCACCGCAGTTTATACATTCGTCAGTTATCTTGATCGCCATATCACTATGTTTAACAGGTTGAAGTTATTTTTGTCTTTTGTTGTCCGTCTGCGGCAAAATTAAATATTTGGAAATGAATTTACAAGAACGTATTGTGCTTATGGCCCGCCTGGGCGATTATATGAGAGGAAATGAGCCGGAATGGGAAGCTGCCCGCGAGCGTGCCGCACTGACCAATAACTGGTTTACACCCGAATTTATACAATTGGCAACCACGGCCATTGCCGGCGGATTCCTGACCAAAGACATCCTGGAACAATGGACCGCTCCCTATCATCTTCCCGATACCCCGACAGTTGTGCGTAAGGTAGGCATTGTCATGGCAGGTAATATTCCCCTGGTTGGCTTCCACGACCTGCTCTGTGTCTTCATCAGTGGCCACCATGCCGTAATCAAACCTTCCTCCCGCGATGAAGTGCTGATCCGTCATCTTGCGGATAAGCTCATCGACTGGGATCGGCGGGCGGGCCACCTGATCAGCTTTGCCGAACTGCTCAAAGGTTGCGACGCCTACATTGCAACAGGCAGCAACAACTCTGCCGGTTATTTCGATTATTATTTTGGAAAATATCCGCACCTTATCCGCCGCAACCGTACATCAGTAGCCATTCTTACCGGCGATGAGACACCGGAAGAACTGGACCGGCTGGCCGACGATGTTTACCTGTATTTCGGCCTGGGTTGCCGCAACGTAACCAAATTATATGTGCCGGAAGGTTATAATTTTGAACCCCTGCTCCGCCGTTTCGACAAATACAATTACCTCGGCGATCATCACAAATACAAAAACAATTACGATTACAACCTGGCGTTGCATCTGCTCAATAAGAAGCCCTACATGAGTAATGAAGCTTTATTACTGGTGGAAGAAGAAGCGATCTTTTCTCCCATCAGCCAGTTAAACTTCGGTTACTATTCCGGTGAACCGGCAGTGCTGGCAGCACAGTTGGCGGAGAACGCACAGGTACAATGTGTGGTTGGTAAAACCAATATTCCTTTTGGTCAGGCACAGCAACCGGGTATTACAGATTATGCTGACGGTGAAGACACTTTGGCATTCCTGAAAAATCTGTCCTGATCTGCTGACCGGTCTTTTTTATGGGTTAATTTGAATCCTGATGCCCGGGATTGTAAACTTGACTGATCTACGAAGGTCTTAGTAAAAATATGTTAAACTAAACGGGCGGCGAAGAAATCGTTCTGACAGTTTGTTATTTTGTATGGCAAAGGCACACAATTTGAACGAGTGAAGCCTGACCGATTTCACATAAAAAAATCAGGAAAGAATATGAAATTGAAACAACTCCTTCTGGTCGTAGCTGTAAGCTCCGCTTCAGCCGTGGGCAGTGTTTGGTTGTATGGCAAAGTGACCTCCCGGAATGCGGGATTTGTACAATCCACCTCTGATGGCAAACTGCCGGCAAATTATGCCGGTTTTTATGAAAACGCCGCCCAATCCCCCGAACTCACCGACTTTACAAAGGCCGCTTCGGCAGCCGTACCTGCCGTAGTGCACATCAAAACAAAAATTCCCGCGCGCAAGGTCAGCAACGATCTGCCCCGCAGCCGTGGTAGTGAAATGGATGATTTCTTTGACCAGTTCTTCAACTATGGTCCCCGCGTACAGCCCGAGCAGCGCGCTTCCGGCAGCGGCGTAATCATCAGCGAAGACGGGTATATCGTTACCAACAACCACGTTATCTCCGATGGCGGCAATGGTGTGGCAGACGAGATCACCGTTACCCTGAATGAAAACAAAAAGAATTACAAAGCCCGCGTGATCGGCCGCGATCCCAGTTCCGATATTGCCGTGCTTAAGATCGATGCATCGGGGCTTCCTTTTATGGTGTATGGCAACTCTGATGATGCCAAGCTTGGACAATGGGTGCTGGCTGTGGGTTATCCGCTCACACTGGAAGCAACGGTAACAGCAGGCATCATCAGTGCGCAAGGCCGTACCATCGGTATCAACAGCCGCCAAAGCAATTCACCGGTAGAATCGTTCATCCAGACGGATGCAGCGGTAAACCAGGGCAACAGCGGTGGCGCTTTGATCAACACCGACGGTAAACTGATCGGCATCAACTCCGCTATTCTTGCTCCGAGCGGTACTTATGCCGGTTATTCATTCGCCATTCCGGTAAACATCGTGAAGAAGATCGTGAATGATCTTATCCAGTACGGCGACGTAAAACGTGGTTACCTCGGCATTTCCTATCCGACTACCGATAATGAAGGCTGGCTGAAAAGAGCCGGTGTAAAAGAAGGCGGTGGTGTATACGCCCTGGCCGTTCCTTCAGACGGCGCTGCGGCAAAAGCAGGATTGAAAAAAGGTGACGTGATCACCAAGATCAATGGCTCTGTTGTAAGCTCCGGCCTTGAAATGAGCGGACGTATCGCCAGCTTCAAACCCGGTGACAAAGTACGCATCAGCTATATCCGCGAAGGCAAAGAATATACTACCGACGTCGTGCTGAAAGGTGAAGTAAGCAAAGTGGAAATTGCCAGCGCTGAAATTCTCGGCGACAAACTGGGTGCCGACCTGGAAAATCTCGACAGCAAAAAAGCTGCGCAGTACGAGGTCAACGGTGGCATCGTTGTTAAGAAGATCAAAGAAAATGGTCTGCTTAGCAAGACCCGCATGGATGATGGTTTCATCATCATCTCCGTTAACCGCACCGAGGTGAAGAACATGAACGAACTCGCCAACCTGCTCGGTTCCACCACCGGCACCGTACAACTGGAAGGGTTTTATCCCGGCTCAGGCATGTACAGGTATCCTTTAAATCTCGATGAAGAATGATAGAAAAAAGCCCCCGCCGTCGGCGGGGGCTTTTTTAATGTGGTAATTTGATGATTTGAAAATTTGAGAATTAGTGGCGGCACCAAAACCGAATGTATTCGATTTTCAAATTTTCAAATCATCAAATTGTGAAATAACAATCGCGGCTTAGCTGCGATATTATTTCACCCAAATTCGATACCCCAACGCCCCCACATTTAACTGACGATGCTGATCGATTGCGATCGTTTCATTAGAGAAGGCGTCTTTGAAGTTTCCCTGCAAACGCGCATCATCGAGATGCACGACGGCATTTTTACGCCCGTCCAATTGTAGCACAACCAATACCTCGCGGTCGCCTTTTTTACGGAGATATACCAATGCCTTATCGTTGTCTTTTACAGGAATAATAAAAGTCTGTACCGAAGGATCGCCACCAGCCAATGCGGGATGGGTGGCATGCAACTGCAATAATGTCTTATAAAAATCATGCAAGGCAGGCTTCTCCGAAGTCCAGGGTATGTCATCTTTTTTGAAGAACTCGAGACGTTTGGTTTTCAGCGGCAGTTCCTGGCCGCTGTAGATAAGTGGCACGCCATTCCAGGTGGCGCTGAATACCGCAAGCGCGGGCGCCATGTCTCCATACTTCTCATACTCCGTACCGTTCCAGGTGTTCTCATCGTGATTGGAAGTAAACCATGCACGCATGGAGCTGTCGCCAAGCTGGCTGTAATCCTTTAACAGGTTGATCAGCGTATCGAGTGAAGGTTGTTTTTCGTAATAAGTTTTGGTGAGGTGCATCCACTTCCAGCAATAACTGGCGTCGAATACTTTTCCATAAGCCGGATTCTCCAATTCGTCGAATTCGCCCAGCCAGAAAAGGGGCTTAAGCGAATCCACGCGTGGTCTTGCCTGTTCCCAGAAATCCACTTCTACCCAGGCGGCGAGGTCGCAGCGGAAACCATCGATATCACATTCTTTTACCCAGTATTGCATGGCTTTGATCATATCGTCGCGCATGGCAGGATTGGCATAATCGAGTTCGATGATATCATCCATACCCGAAGCAATCTGGAATTGTCCGGTAGAATCACGGAGATAGTATCCGGGATGTTCGCGGGTCCAGCGGTGATCCCAGCCGGTGTGGTTGGCCACCCAGTCGATGATGACTTTGAACCCCATATCGTGGGCCTGTTTTACCAGTTGCTTAAAATCTTCCAGCGTGCCAAACTCGGGATTGATGGCGGTATAATCGGAACAGGCATACGGGCTGCCCAGCGCTCCTTTCCTGTTTTGCTGCGCAATGGGCGTAATGGGCATAAACCACAACACCTGCACGCCCATTTCCTTTAAGCGCGGCATATGGGCTGCAAAGGCCTTGAACGTACCTTCGGGCGTGTATTGCCTGATATTGACTTCGTAAATATTTGCATGGTGTCTCCAGTCGACGCGGCGGATCCCGTTTTGCATGGTTTTTATTTTTTCAGTGGATTCGGTGTCCTTTTTCGGCATCAGGATGCAGGAGGTAAGGAACAGGCCGAGAATACAGGCAGGCAACAAATATCTCATTCCAAAACTTTGCCGGAAGATAAGCATTAAGCTCCGGACGCACCCGATAGCATCTGCGGTTTTTGAGCTATTTTTGCCATATGAAACAATTCGATGTCCCCATCGTGTACCGCAGCCCGCTGATCTCAGCGATCAAGAAAAAACGCCGGGAAGCCGACAAGATGAAAAAGGACTTCTCACCCACTTTGCTTGACTTCGGCCCTGTTCAGTTTTACCTGGCCCGCCACTTCGGCTTCTGCTATGGCGTTGAGAACGCCATTGAAATAGCTTTCCGCACCGTGGACGAAAATCCGGGCAAACGGATTTTTCTGCTCAGTGAAATGATCCACAATCCCCAGGTCAACCACGACCTGCAGGAAAGAGGTGTACGTTTCCTGCAGGATACCTATGGACGCGAATTGATCTCTTTCGACACGCTCACAGCCGATGATGTAGTAATCATTCCCGCATTCGGTACCACGCTCGCGATCGAACGCAAACTACAGGCCATCGGTATCCCCACCACGCAATACGACACTACTTGTCCGTTTGTAGAAAAAGTATGGAACCGCAGCGAGGTGATCGCCAAAAAAAATTACACGATCATCATTCACGGCAAACCCAAACACGAAGAAACACGCGCCACCTTCTCACATGCGGCGGCCAATGCACCGTCTGTAGTAGTGGAAGACATGGCCGAAGCACAACAACTGGCCAGATACATCACCGGAGAAGAACCGGCAGAAAAATTTTACGAAGTATTCAAGGGTCAATATAGCGAAGGATTCAATGTTGAACGCGACCTGCAACGCATCGGTGTGGTAAACCAGACAACCATGCTGGCCAGCGACACGCAGGCCATCGCCGATTTCCTGAAACAAACCATGGTGAATCACTTCGGTCTTACCGACGCCAATGTAGGGGAACGCGTAGCCGATACACGCGATACACTTTGTTATGCCACCAACGACAACCAGAGTGCCGTAACAGGTTTATTGGAAACTCCCGCTGACCTCGCCATCGTAGCCGGCGGTTACAACTCGTCAAACACTTCACACCTCGTTGAACTTTGCGAAGAAAAATTACCCACCTACTATATCGACAGCAATGAAAAGATTTTGTCTGCTGACGAAATATTGCATTATAATTTTCACCAAAAAGAAGAAAGGCTTACACACGGATATCTTCCCACAAAGCATCCGGTGAAAATCCTGGTAACCAGCGGCGCCTCCTGCCCCGATGCCATTGTTGAATCCATCATTCAGAAGATAGCAGGATTTTTTCCTGAAGCGCTTTCGTTTGACGAGATCAGCGGGAAGTTTTCGTGAAACGTCAATCGTCAATCGTGAATGGTAAATAAAAAGCCATGGTTCGTGTATACACGAACCATGGGAAAATACCTATAACCTATTACTTATTACCTAATACCAACCTTACACCTTAAGCCTTACGGCTTACACCTCACTTACCTCACTTATAGAGCTGCTCATAATACTCATGCGCCATACGATTGCTATCAAACTGCAATCTCACATCCTGCATACCATTGCGCATGATCTGACGCCAGGTCGGATAATCATTGTAGTAAAGTGGCAACACCTCCTGCTCGAGGATCTCATACAACTTATGCAGGTCGTATTGGTCCTGTTCGTGCGTAGCCATATGAGCATAATCGGCCTTGGGGATCACAAAACCATTATGGCCATGGTTGATAAATTCCGGGATCCATCCGTCATCTGTCGAGAAGTTGACAGCGCCGTTCATGGCTGCGGTCATACCGCTGGTACCCGATGCTTCGCGCGGAACGCGGGGATTATTGAGCCAGCAATCTGCCGCTTGTTTCAGGCGTTTGGATAAGGTTAATTCATAACCGATCAGCACGGCCATGTTCCTGTATTTCTTGCTCAGGTAAACGAGTTGGTTGAATTCACTGATCGCCGGATGATCCATCGGATAAGGCTTGCCTGCCCAGATGATCTGTACCGGATATTTTGCACTCGCAAGTAAACGTTCAAAACGTCCTTCATCAGTGGTGATTAATCCCGCTCTTTTATAACCGGCAAAACGACGCGCCCATACGATGGTAAATACATCGGGATTAAAAAGCTTGCCGGTCTGATCGGCCACAATATCGAACGCTCTTTTCTTCAGGTATTTTTTGCGGTCGTCAAATCCGTAATGATCGCTGGCATCGGAGAAACGATACAATTGTTTGTCGGCCCAGTAACGCCAGTTCTGTGCATTGGTGATATGAATGATCGGGCAGATATTTTCATATTTGCTCCACATATGCCGCGACACTTCACCATGCAGGCGCGATACGCCGTTGGCAAGGTGTGCAAAACGCAGGGCCGTAAGGGAATGATTGAATTGATCACTGCTGTCTCCATTCAGTTGTTTTACTTCCTCCACACTGAGACCGCAGAAATAACTCATCTTGTGACAGAGATAAATATCGTGTTTTTCGTTGCCCGCTTCCTCCGGTGTGTGCGTGGTAAACACCAGGCGTTTTCTTACTTCGTCGAGGTTGTTGCCGAATTTTTTATACAGATAAAAACCGGCAGAGATGCCGTGTGCTTCGTTGAGGTGATACAGCTCAGGATTGAAACCCAGTATATCGAGCAACTTGGCGCCACCTACACCCAGCAGGATGAACTGCGCTACTTTGGTAGCCACGTTGGCATCGTACAAACGGTGACAGATGGTTTGGGAAACGTAATCGTTCTCCGGTACATCGGTACTTAGCAAAAACAGCGGAGCGGTCTTGAATGTTTCGGGATTGAGGTAAAGGACTTTAATCCATACCGGATGTTCGTGTACATTGATCTGAAACCGGATACCGGTGTCTTCCAGGAAACTGTATTGTTTTTCATTCCAGGTAGCTTCCAGTGTCTGATCCTGGTTGCGTTCCTGGTCGTAGTAACCGTATTTCCACAAAATGCCGATGCCGATCATATTTTGACGGAGCTCATAGGCGCTACGGAGATGTGAACCGGCCAGGAATCCCAGACCACCGCTGTAAATCTTGAGCGGCTGGTGCACGGCAAACTCCATCGAGAAATAAGCAACACGTTTAGCATAGGCCTGTTCAACCGGGTAAGGGACTGTAAAGTTGGTAAAACTCATAATGTGTGATTTGGACACAAAAGTGCAAGATAAAGGAAAATAAAAAAACCGCTTTGTCAGTTCTTTTTTGTCTTGGGTTTTGCGGGTTCTTTTTTCCGCGTATAGCTGCCGTCGAACGAGCAACGCAGTCCGCGGCGGGCCCCGCAACCTTCTACTTCGTGCAGGGTAACGGAAGAGTTGGTGAATTTGAATTGCAGTACGCAGGGATCGCCTCCAACGCGGTATTCAGCCGTATTAGCATTGATCATCGTTGCTTCACCTTTCAGGTCGCCGGTACATTCGCCCCCGTCTTTTTCAAAATGGATAAAGAACGTAAGGCGATCGCTGCGGCGGCCATCACGGACAGATACGAGGTTTCTTTTACCCGCCGTGTAGTCGGCCGTATATTTTTGTTTACGGGAAAATGAGTCAATGGGATTGAGCAATTCGCCTACTTTTTCATCCAGTGGGTCCGTCATCACCAGGGCAAATTGATTCACGGAACGATCGAGTACAAATACATCCTGCCCCTGACTGACCGTTTCATCGGTATTCTTGCGGGTCACCAGTTTGGCCACCGAATTACTCCGGTCCATGCTCACCTGCTGCTGCGTATTGGACAGTGCATCCGGCGCAAGTGCCGTCATCGCCGCAATAAATTTCCCGTCGTTGCCGAATGCCGAAACAAAAGATATTTTTTTTGTGCCAATGAACGCATTGGTAAAAAGGTACACGTCTTTGTTGCGGCCTTTGATACGTGCGAGCGGATAATATTTTGCCGGGGATTTCTGTTGTCCTTTTGCGACGATTTTCGACAACACGCTATCGGGTATAAATTGGCTGATGACTTTGTAACTGATCAGCAAAGAATCACCCGGGCGCTTGTTGAAAATGGTATCGCCGTAGGCAAAAGGAAGCGTTTTTTCAGGGTAAAACTCAAGGAAGTCCTGCACGGTCACCGGATCATCGCCCGATAATGTCTTCTTCTTTTTTTCTCCGCATGCCGCCCATATAAGGCAACAGGTCAGTAAAGCCAGCCAATAAACCTGAAATCTTCGCATACCGATATAGAATTGAAGAGACAAAATAACGTTTTCCGGGGCGACGGGCAACTGAATTATTTTGAAATCAGCAAATAAATATTTAGGTTTACCTAAATTAAATTTTAGATATGTTGAATTTCTCGGTGAGTGAGGAAAACTATATCAAGGCGATCTTCCGCCTCCAGCATGGCGACAATACGGTAACGACGAACGAACTTTCCGCTGAATTGCGCGCCAAACCGGCTTCCATCACCGACATGATGAAAAAACTCCGCACCAAGAAACTGGTGCATTATGAAGCTTACAAAGGTTTCCGGCTTACCGCCGAAGGCAGGAAAGCGGGGCTGATGATCATCCGCCGCCATCGCCTGTGGGAGTTTTTTCTTTCAGAAAAATTAAAATTCACCTGGGACGAAGTGCACGAACTCGCAGAAGAACTCGAACATGTGAGTAGCAAAAAACTGATCGACAAACTGGATGAGTTTCTCGGTTTTCCGCGATACGATCCACACGGTGATCCGATTCCCGATGCCAATGGAAAAATTGAAGCAAGCAGACAGGTGGCACTTACCGCTTTACCTCTCAATAAATCCGCAACGGTTTGTCATGTAAGTGATCAGTCTTCTTCCATGCTTGAACTGCTCGGTCATAAAAAGATCGCGATCGGTACGCGTGTGGAACTCAAAAAACAGTTTGACTTCGACGGCTCCATGGACGTGCGCGTTGGCCGCCAGCAAACGGTCAATATCAGTAAACAACTGGCTCAAAATATTTATGTAAAGTACGATGGCTAAACAGCACCAGGATGTATCCCTGAGCGAGGTACACGAATCGGTAGACACGACTTCCACCAACAAGCCGGTATGGCGGAGAATATTTGCCTTCTTCGGACCGGCTTACCTTGTAAGCGTTGGCTATATGGATCCCGGCAACTGGGCCACGGACCTGGCTGGTGGCAGCCGTTTTGGTTACACCCTGATCTGGGTGTTGCTGATGAGCAACCTGATGGCGCTTTTATTGCAAAGCATGTCTGCAAGGCTCGGCATCGTGCGCCGCCGCGACCTGGCGCAGGCCAACAGGGAAACCTATCCGCGCCCCGTTAATTTTGCCTTATACATTCTTGCTGAAGTAGCTATTGCCGCAACCGACCTTGCCGAAGTATTGGGCATGGCCATCGGTATACAATTACTTACCGGATTGCCATTGATCTGGGGCGTTACGATTACCGTACTCGACACCTTCCTCATTCTTATTTTGCAACGCCTGGGCATGCGCAAAATGGAAGCTTTTATTGTAGGACTGGTTTGCGTGATCGGTCTTTCATTTTTGGTGCAACTGGTGATGGCAAGACCCAACCTTGGAGAGGTCGCCACCGGATTTATCCCACGCATTCCGGATTATGCCGCTTTGTATATCGCCATCGGCATCATCGGTGCCACCGTAATGCCGCACAACCTTTACCTGCATTCGGCGCTTGTACAAACAAGAAAAATCAAACGGACGCGTGAAGGAATTAAAAAAGCCTTGCGCCTGAATTTTGCCGACACGGCCATTGCGCTCAATCTCGCTTTTTTCGTAAATGCCGGTATTCTTATACTGGCCGCTGCCGTATTCTATAAAACAGGACAGACCGATGTGGGTGATATCCGTAACGCTTATAAACTATTGCCCGCAGGATTGGGAAGTGAATTTGCGGCAAGTCTTTTTGCCATAGCACTCATTGCGGCCGGTCAAAGTTCTACCGTCACCGGCACGCTTGCGGGACAAATCGTGATGGAAGGCTACCTGCATTTACGGATCAATCCGATGATGCGCCGTTTGCTGACAAGGATGATCGCTATCGTTCCGGCCGTGCTGGTGATACTGATCAGTGGAGAAGAAGAAGTGGAAGACCTGCTCATCTTCAGCCAGGTGATACTCAGTATGCAGTTAGGATTTGCGATCATACCGCTCATTCATTTCGTGAGTGATAAAAAGACAATGGGCGAGTTTGCCATCAAACGCATTACGCAGATAGCCGCCTGGCTGATCACCGTAATATTGGTGGTACTGAATCTGGCCATGGTGGGTGAAAGCGCACTCTCCTACTTCCGCGACCCGGGCCAGTGGGGAATTAAAATCGCCATTATTGTTGCCACGCTACTCTTTATCGGATTATTGGCCATTGCCATCATCTATCCCCTGAAGAAAAAGCGGCAGTTACGGACCGATGCACAATTGCACCGCGAAGCAAAACCGCTGGAGATCGAAGCTATTGAACCCTATCCCATCATTGCCGTAGCGCTTGACTTCAGCGATCATGATCAGTTGCTTATCTCACATGCCTTGGGGCAAGGCCATCCATCCACCAAATATGTATTGATACATGTGGTGGAAAGTGTGCCGGCACGTTTGTATGAACACCAGAGCGATGATAGTGAAACACAGAAAGACCGGGAGCATATTAATTTTTATGCTTTGCAATTGCAGGAGAAAGGTTATGCTGCCGATGCGCTGATCGGGTTTGGGGAGCGGGCGAAAGAGATCGTACGATTGGTGAATGAAAGTGGCGCCTCCATGCTGGTAATCGGTGCACATGGCCACAGCGGCATCAAGGATTTGTTGTATGGAGAAACGATCAACACTGTGCGGCATGGGCTGCACATACCGGTGCTCGTGATCCGGACCCGTGATCAATCATAAATCCCGTTTTGTTTTGAGCAGGTGTTTGAACCGGCTGAATGTTTCCGGTTTGATGTTGAGGTAAGAAGCCAGAAACTTCTGCGGCACCCGTTGCATCAGTTCGGGATTTCTTGACACAAAGTTCAGGAACCGTTCGCGGGGTGTCATTTTTACCATCTGCATTTGCCAGCGGTCTTTGATGATCATCGAATAGGTGATAACCATACGGCCCAGGCGTTCCATGGCGGAGGAAGAAGAATAAACTTTTTCCAGGTCGTCGTAGGTGATGGATACAAGCGTTGAGGGTTCGATCGTCTCGATCACGTATTCGGAGGGTGTGCGGCTGTGAAAAGATTCCTGGCTGAGAATGAGATGTCCTTCCATTGAAATCTGCGTATTGATCTCTTCGTTGTCTTTGCGGTAGTATTTCCTAACCAGCCCTTTTGTAATGAAGTTGAAATAATTCTCAATCTCGTTTTCGCGGGTGATGATCTCTTTCTTGCGGAACTGCCTAATTTTAATAACCGGCAGCAGGACCCTGTACAATTCCTCATCGGTCATGGGAGTGAACCGCCGAAGAAAACTTACAAATGGTTGTACATTTTCCATAAATGAGATAAGGAATATATAAGATACAACTAATATTTTGATAATTGGTAATGTTTGAGGAAAAATAAATCCCGGGTTATTAAGCGGTCATTTCGCTCTTAAAAAACGTTACTTTTGCAAACTCTTGAATTTAAACTCCTAAATCAAAGCTTATGTCGCAAAAGATCAAAGTAGCCAACCCGGTGGTTGAATTGGACGGGGATGAAATGACCCGGATCATCTGGAAATTCATCAAGGACAAGCTGATCCTTCCTTATATAGACGTTGATATTAAATACTTCGACCTGGGTGTTGAGCATCGTGACGCGACCAACGACCAGGTAACCATTGATGCGGCTAACGCGATTAAAGAGCATGGCGTAGGCATCAAGTGTGCTACCATCACACCTGATGAAGCACGCGTAACAGAATTTAACCTGAAGCAAATGTGGAAGAGCCCCAACGGCACTATCCGCAACATTCTTGATGGTACCGTATTCCGCGAGCCAATCGTCATCCGCAATATTCCCCGCCTGGTGACCAACTGGGATGCTCCGATCATCGTAGGCCGTCACGCATTCGGCGACCAATACCGTGCTACAGACACGGTTATCAAAGGCAAAGGCAAGCTGACCATGACTTTCACTCCGGAAGATGGCGGCGAACCCCAGGTTTTTGAAGTATACAATTTTAAAGGGGATGGCGTGGCCATGACCATGTACAACACCGAAGAAAGCATCAGAGGTTTTGCACGCAGTTGTTTCAACATGGCGCTCGGCAAAAAATGGCCGCTGTACCTCTCTACAAAAAATACCATCCTGAAAAAATACGATGGCCGCTTCAAAGATATTTTTGAAGAAATCTATCAGCAGGAATTCAAAGCACAGTTCGATGCAGCGGGTATCACCTATGAGCACCGCCTGATCGACGACATGGTTGCCAGCGCACTGAAGTGGAACGGCAACTTTGTATGGGCTTGTAAAAACTATGACGGTGACGTACAAAGCGATACCGTTGCCCAGGGCTTTGGTTCACTGGGTCTGATGACTTCCGTACTGATTACGCCTGACGGCAAAACCATGGAAGCAGAAGCTGCCCACGGTACCGTTACACGTCACTACCGCGATCACCAGAAAGGCAAGCCTACCAGCACCAACCCTATCGCGTCTATCTTCGCATGGACACGTGGTCTGGCCTTCCGCGGCAAACTGGACAACAACCAGCCGCTGATCGATTTTGCCAATGCACTCGAAGCTGTTTGTATCGAAACAGTTGAAGAAGGCAAAATGACCAAAGACCTGGCGGTTTGTATCCACGGCAACAAAGTAAGCCACGGCGAACACTACCTGTACACGGAAGAGTTCCTGGATGCGATCGACAGCAACCTGAAAAAGAAAATGAGCCTTTAAAAAAATCCCCGCTTCGGCGGGGATTTTTTATGTGTAAATGTGCCCGGGGCATCGGCCAGCGGGAATGTGGAAATGTGTAAATGAAGAACGCTTCGCTTGTAAAACATTTTCACATGGGCCCCGACCCGGGGCACATTTACACATTTTCACATTCCAAAAAAAACTATCTTCCGTAGTAAACCGCCCGCCATGAACCTCATCGCACTTGCCATAGCTCCGGGACTGGCTATCTGCCTGTTCATCTTTCACCGCGATGCTTATAACCGGGAGCCAAAACTCAACCTGCTGTTGACGTTTGTGCTCGGTGCGCTGAGTATTCTTCCGGCGGTTTTTATCGAAACGGCGCTGAGCATAAATGATAATACCATCTCCGCGGTGGCCATCCAGGCATTCTTCGTGGTGGCTTTAACAGAAGAGCTTTGCAAATTTTCGGTGCTGCGTTTTTACAGTTATCCTAAAAAGAGTTTCGACGAACCGCTTGACGGTATTGTATACGGTGTAATGGCGAGTATGGGCTTTGCCACAGTAGAAAATATTCTTTACGTCAACAAATACGCTTCGATGGGAATGGGTTACCAGGTGGCGTTTATGCGGATGCTGCTCGCGGTACCCGCGCATGCAACTTTTGGTATTGTGATGGGATACTTTGCCGGCAAAGCGAAATTCGGCAACAAAGGTTCCGCCGGATTACTGGTTACCGGGATACTGGCTGCAACAGTTTTACACGGTCTTTATGATTTCTTTCTTTTCCTGCAGGGCAATCCTTATGTGAAAGACTATTTATCCGACGTATTGCTGTTTGCCGGGGCGGTATTGTCGTTCTTCCTGGCGGTGCGGCTGAGCAGGCGTTTTATCCGCCAGCACCGCATTCTTTCGCAAAAAACATTTGCGCCTACCGAACAAATGCATATCCGCAAAGCTTATCCCGCAGACGTCCGGCTGATACATGGCCTTGCGCATAAAATATGGCCGGCCACCTATTCCTCCATTCTCAGCATCGAGCAGAGCAATTACATGATGGAAAAAATGTACAGCGAGGAATCCTTGCAGCGCGACATGCAGGAAGGGAAAGAATACATTCTTATCTACGACGGTGTGGAAGTAGTGGGCTTCGCTTCTTATGGGTGGACGGCTCCCGGCGTCACCAAACTTCACCGGATCTATTTTTTACCACAGGTACAGGGAAAAGGATTTGGCAAACAAACCATCGAGCGCATCAGCGCTGCCGTTGTAAAAGCCGGTGGTCACAGTCTGCAACTGAATGTAAACCGCCACAACCCCGCGAAAGGATTTTACGAAAAAATAGGTTTCTCCATTCTTCACGAAGAAGACATCGACATAGGAAACGGTTTCTTTATGAATGATTATGTGATGGAAAAGAAATTAGTTTGATCCCGAAGTTTCGGGATTTGATGATTTGAGCATTTGACGGTTTGATCCGAAGTTGCTGCATTGAGGATTTGCAGGCTGAGTTTCCGAAGCTGGTAGCTGAGGTTCTCGAAGCTAGCGGCTCTGTATGTCCAGTTTGCCCGCGATCTCTGCGCTCATGCCTTCTGCAGATATGCCGTAGCCGGTAACGAGCACACCTTTATGCCCCCGGTTTCCTTCGATGGCATACACTACCGCTTCATCAGCGGGATCGCTGTTACCCTCGAAGCGATGCACTTCCGTTACTTCAAATTCTTCTGCTTTGTATTTTTCGCCTTCGCATATCAGGCAATTTTCAGAAGCATTGAAATCGAGTGTATAGCCCCGCTGCCGAAGGCCGTTTGTAGCAGCAGAGACGGTGTCGTAGACTGGATGCATGGTTATTTTTTATCCTTAAAGATAAAAAATCCAATTTGATGATTTGAAAATTTGATGATTAGGCAAATAAGGTTGTCAAGGTCAGTCTTTGCGTCTCAATTACTTTGCGCCTTTGCTTGAAAAAGAGCTGGGTTCACGCAAAGCGAAATAAGGAGCAAAGGCGCAAAGATTTCTAATGTGGCCCGAGTCTTAAACTTTGCAACGGATGTTTAGTTACTTAAACTTACCACTTATTACTCTTTTTGAATTTTGAATTACCCCTAAAGCAGTTGGTGTGTCTGCTTGATCACTCCCATTACAAACACACTCTGCACCTGTCCCATATTTTCCACCTGGCTGAGTTTGTCTACATGAAAATGATAATAGTCGTCCATATCCGCGGCCATCACTTTGAGCATGAAGTCGAACTGACCCGAGATGTTGTAACATTCGATCACTTCATCGAGTTCGTTGATGGCTTTGATGAAACGGCTGCCCGCATTTTTGTTGTGTTGCTTGAGTGATACATAGCAGATCACCATCAGGCGTTTACCTAATTGAGCCGGATCCAGCAGGGCGGCATATTGCCGGATAATACCGGAGCTCTCCAGCCGTCTTATCCTCTCGTGTACGGGCGTGGGACTGAGATGCACGGCTTCGGCAATTTCCTTGACCGTCATGCGGGCATTTTGCTGCAACAAACGAAGAATAGCGCGGTCTTTTTCATCGAGTTCACCAGCCGCAGCGGGTCTTTCTGCTTTTTGAGGAGGTTTGGGCATTGTTTTATAGTTGTTTCCGCTACTAATTTACACCAAACTGGTATTTAATACTAAAATAAAGCATAAACGATTATATTTTATCCTGGTTAAGTAACTTTGCGCCGGCGTTGCCGGAAGCCCGGACGCTTTTCGTTTTACTACTTAAAAAACAAAATATGTCTACCGTAACAAAAACAGCGATTGATTTTTCGCTGAAGTACAAAGTGGCTGATATCAGCCTGGCCGAATGGGGCCGCAAAGAGATCCGTCTGGCTGAAGCTGAAATGCCCGGTCTGATGAGCCTCCGTGCCGAATACGGACCGTCTCAACCCCTGAAAGGTGCGCGCGTGGCAGGCTGTCTGCACATGACCATCCAGACTGCCGTGCTGATCGAAACACTTGTAGCCCTCGGTGCTGAAGTAAAATGGAGCTCCTGCAACATCTTCTCTACACAGGATCACGCTGCTGCGGCTATCGCTGCTGCAGGTATCGGTGTGTTTGCCTGGAAAGGTCAGACACAAGCAGAAGCCGACTGGTGTATCGAGCAGACATTGTTCTTCGGCGGCGCTGACCGTCCCCTGAACATGATCCTCGACGACGGTGGCGACCTGACCAACATGGTGCTGGATGTCTACCCCGAACTGATCCAACACGTACAAGGTATCTCTGAAGAAACAACTACCGGTGTTCACCGTTTGTACGAGCGTGTGGCCAAAGGCACCCTGCCAATGCCCGCCATTAACGTAAACGACTCCGTTACCAAATCTAAATTCGACAACAAATACGGTTGTAAAGAATCACTGGTGGACTCTATCCGCCGCGCTACCGACGTAATGCTGGCTGGTAAAGTAGCCGTGGTGGGTGGTTATGGCGACGTAGGTAAAGGTTCTGCTGCTTCCCTGTCTGGTGCAGGTTGCCGCGTGATCGTTACCGAAATCGATCCTATCTGCGCCCTGCAGGCTGCAATGGACGGTTACGAAGTGAAGAAAATGATCGACGCCGTTAAAGAAGCCGACATCGTTGTTACCGCTTCAGGTTGCCGCGACCTCATCACAGGCGAACACTTCAAAGCAATGAAGGATAAAGCAATCGTTTGTAACATCGGTCACTTCGATATCGAAATCGATATTGCCTGGCTGAACGACAACTACGGCAATACCAAAGACACCATCAAGCCACAGGTTGACCTGTACAACATCGATGGTAAAGACATCATCGTACTGGCTGAAGGCCGCCTGGTGAACCTCGGTTGCGCTACCGGTCACCCTTCATTCGTAATGAGTAACTCATTCACCAACCAGACACTCGCTCAGATCGAACTGTGGACCAACCACAAGAGCTATGAGAACAAAGTGTATGTATTGCCTAAACACCTCGACGAGAAAGTAGCACGTCTGCACCTCGCTAAAATCGGTGTGGTACTGGATGAACTCACAACTGCTCAGTCTGACTACCTTGGCATCGCCAAAGAAGGTCCTTACAAGCCTGAGCACTACCGTTATTAATCTGACGACAGATATAGTTCTACAGAAAAGCCCCGCCGTGAAGCGGGGCTTTCTTTTGTTCAGTAAGTTTACTCAGCTCAGCGGAAAATGATAACTGATCGTAGTGACCAGTTGCCGGTCTCCCTGGTGAGAGATGTAGCCGCCTGACGGCCCCGCTACGGTTTGAATGTAGCAGATCCTCGACGCCAGCGCACAACCATTGTAATTGTTGCGCTCCTCTACCTGGAAACAAACTTCGCTGGGGTACAGATCGGCACGGATGTGAATATCACCGTTGCGGGCGTTGGTCACGACCGCTGTAAGCAATTCCCTGATGACATGTCCGGTTCTCTTCTCGTCTACAAGAATCAATGGTTCTTCGGGCATTTCATTAATAAGATTGTTCAGGGCACCTTGGCTGTTGACCAGGAAACCGCTTACCAGGTGATCGATCATTCCCTTTAGCGACACCTTACAAAAAAGCGGTCGCCGGGAATCGGGATAGTTAGTCATAGTTTTGCGGATTTTTGGACTTGGTTTTCAAAGGATACATCGATTCTTCAAAACTGACCTTCCCTTCCGCAGACGGATGAAGCCAGTGGTTTTTCACAGGATGGGATTTTCTAAAAGGATATTGGTTTCTACAGAATTTTCAAAGGGTACTGGATTCACTCACGGTTTTTCTTCGGATAAGGATCGTATGCTTTCAAAGGATATTGTCTCACAAAGAAAGATCAAATCACAGGCCACATCAATAGATCAGCGTGTCATTAGCGTGTGGTTGCGCAACTACAACGTGTAATGATTTCCAGTAACATCCGTAAGTGTTAACACCGGAACGCATTCAGAATTTAATGAATATCATCCGTTTGACAGAACGGTAAAATGAGCGCGTTTCACTATTTTAGCGGTAAGATGTTGCGAAAAAAATCCGCAAAATATTTTATTTGTCTGCTAACCGTACTGTTTTGGTTCAGTGTAACCTATGCGCAGTCGGGGAAAAAACCCAATAATACCAGTGTACAACTGCCGGCCAGCCAGGTGGCCGCGCTTAATTTCCTGGATAGTCTCGGACGCCTCGACACCAGCAGCCACTGGCCCAATGTAGACCCCGGTCTTTTCCTCGAAAACCTGCGCGTTTTTGCCACTACCCCGTTGCGTTTCTATGAAGGAAAGGTGACCAATTTCTGTGCTTATTCCGCTCTTACCTATATTCCCCTGAACTATGATCCGGAAGGCTTTTCACGGTTCATGGTAAAACTCTACCGCGATGGCAAAGCCACTATGGGAAAAGTGAATTTCCGCCCGGGCAAAGCCGTGCGTACCGAAGCCGGACTTATCCGTTATAAGGGTGCGCTGGACATCAGCCCTGCCGGGCAAATGTGGTTCCTCGTGCTGGCCGATCATTTTAAAGGTTACCTCAACATCTTCAACCACCGCTTTCACAAGGGTGATGAAAATACACTTTGGGCTTCTACCAACTTTGCGAAGTTCAATCGCATGTTGAGAAGATTGTTCCCTTTCAAAGTACATGCACGGGGAGCAGATATCATACGTCCCTCCATTTCCAAAAACAAAATTTACAGGTACCTCCGGGAGAAGCTCGAGGAGGGGCCGGTATTCCTTTACCTGAACAACCGGCTGCTCTACAAAAAAGCACATGTGGTGGCGCGCTTCGGCATTCCCACACACTATGTATTGCTCATGGATATTTATGAGGCCGACAATGGTAAACTGAATATCGTGTATTGGGATTACGGCAGAAAAAGTCTGCAACAGGTAACGCCTGCATTTCTTAAAAAGATCATTTTCGGGATAACATGGTGTACCATCAAAAAAACAAAATAACCGCGCCCGCACTTGCGCTGTGCCTGCTCACCATGCTGGTAAGCTGCTCGCCTACGCGCAAGTTCACTGCCAATTACTACCGCGACAACGACGTACTGTTGCAGGATATCCGCCATCAATATAAAAAGCTATACGAAGAAAAACCCTTCGCCCTGGAATTCCGCGACAAGGATTTCAAGCAGATCGGATTCGAGATCATGACGGACAGCATCAAATACATTTACAGTTTCCATACAGATCAGTCCAACCTGTCTGACACCTTGAAGCAATATGGTTTCAATGAAAAAGCATTCCATCAACTGATCAGCAGTATGCGTGTGGCACAATGCACCTGGATCAGCAATGTCGATTACTACGAGCTGCGGCAGAAAAAACAATTTGTGTTTATGTCGATCCGGCACAGTGATCTGGAATCGCGCTTCAAAGCTGAAAAATATTTTACGCTGGTATTCTTCGACAGGCCGCAGTTATTCGATGACCGCAGACGACTGCTCGACCGTACCGATAAAAAGAATTTACGAAGCATCAACGGCGAAATTTTCTACCGGATCAACGACCGCGTATGTTATGCCTTCACCGGGCACTTTCGTTAATCAACTTTATTATGATCAAAAAACTTACTGTCGTTTCCCTGCTGTGCTGGATCGTATTGAGCGCATGCGACAGCGGCACCAAAGCCGACCTGCTTATTTACAATGCCGTTATTTATACTGTTGATTCCTCCTTCAGCCGGCAGGATGCCATGGTCATCCGCGACGGACGGATCGTAGCAACCGGCACAGCAGAGGAATTAAAAAAGAATTATCAAGCCGACAGCAGTATCGACCTGCAGGGAGGATTTGTGTATCCCGGCTTCATCGATGCACATGCGCATTTTGCGGGGTATGCGCAGAGTCTCGGTACGGTCAATCTCGTTGGTACGTCTACCTGGGAAGAAGCGGTGGAACGTACCCGTCAATTTGCTTCGCAAAGAAAGGGCAGCGATTGGATTACCGGCCGCGGATGGGATCAGAACAACTGGCCCGGCCAACAATTTCCCACCAAAGAATTGCTGGACCAATATTTTCCCGACCGGCCCGTATTACTCAGCCGGATCGACGGACATGCTGCCATTGCCAACAGCAAAGCGCTTGAACTGGCCGGCGTTAAACCAGGTCAGACCCTGACCGGTGGAGATGTAGTGGTAAAGAATGGCACGCTTACAGGATTACTGATCGACAATGCCGTTGACCTTGTATCGGCAAAAATTCCGGAAATCTCCCCTGATTATTTTCGCGAACTGGTGCAGCAGGCGGAGAAGAACTGCCTCGCGGTCGGGCTTACGACGATCGACGACTGCGGCCTTTCCATTGCGCAAATGGAAGCATTGAAAAAAATGCAGGACGATCAACACCTGCAGATGCGACTGTATGTGTTACTAAGCGACAATAAAGAGAATTATGCCTACCTGCGCAGCCGCGGTATCATCAAAACAGACCGCATGCATGTACGTGGATTTAAACTGTATGGCGATGGTGCGTTGGGTTCGCGCGGCGCGTGTCTGCTGCATCCTTACAGCGACCAACCCGGGCATGTTGGTTTTTTACTGAGTAATCCCGCGCATTTTGATTCGGTGGCGGCACAGGCGCAGCTCGACGGATTTCAGTTGTGCACGCATGCGATCGGTGACTCCGGCAACCGCACCATCCTGAATATCTATGGCCGTTATCTTGTCAGCAAAAATGATCAGCGCTGGCGCATCGAGCACGCGCAGGTGGTGAACCAGCAGGATTTTTCTCTTTTTGGTAAATACAGCATCATTCCTTCCGTACAGCCTACGCATGCCACGAGCGATATGTATTGGGCCGGTGACCGCCTCGGTGCAGAACGATTGAACGGTGCTTATGCTTACAAACAATTGCTGGAGGAAAATGGATGGATGCCATTGGGCACGGATTTTCCGGTAGAAGATATTTCGCCTTTTAAAACATTTTATGCAGCCGTGGTGCGGCAGGATGCCAGGGGTTGGCCCGAGGGCGGATTTCAGCGGAAAAATGCGCTTACACGCGAACAGGCGCTGCGGGGCATGACTATCTGGGCCGCAAAAGCCAATTTCGAAGAAAAAGAAAAAGGCAGCCTGGAAAAAGGCAAATGGGCCGATTTTGTAGTGCTGGATAAAGACCTGATGCAGGCGCCGGAAAACGAATTGTTAAAAATTCAGGTCCGCCATACATTTCTTGGAGGTAAAAAGTTGTATAGCCGCTAAATACATGTTTCCACAAATGTGGGTAACCGTAAATTGCCACTCCTTCCATGAAGGCAAAAAATGCGTATTTTTGCGGCTATGACCTGGAACGAAAACAAGTCTGTCCGCATCGCCATCCTCGATCTTAACGACGGTCATGCCAACCAGGGTATGCGTTGTATCCGCCAGATCATCCGTCAATGGAGTGAAGAGAATGAGCTCAACCCTGAGGTTGTAGAATTTGATGTGCGTCAGAAAAATGAACTACCCGATACATCTTTCGATATTTTCATTTCAAGTGGTGGTCCCGGCGACCCGCTTTCCAGCCGTTTCGACGACTGGGACATTGCCTGGAACCGCTGGCTGAGTGATATGGTCCGCTGGAATGAAAACCCTGCCAATGTGCAGAAGAAACGTGTGTTCTTAATCTGTCATTCCTTCCAGTTGGCCTGTCGCCATTTTGAAACGGCGATCGTTACGCGCCGCCGTTCCACTTCCTTTGGTGTATTCCCTGTGCACATGCTGCGCGAAGCATACGACGAACCTGTATTCGATGGTCTCCGCGATCCTTTTTATGCGGTTGACAGCCGCGATTACCAGGTGGTTCAACCCAATCATACTATTCTCCGCAATTTGGGTGCAGAGATTCTTTGTATAGAGAAGAACCGGCCACATGTGCCTTATGAACGCGCCATCATGGCCATCCGTTTCAACGAATACATGATTGGTACACAGTTTCATCCGGAAGCAGATGCGGAAGGTATGAGCCTGCATTTACAAAAGGACGACCGCCGCCAGGTGGTGATCGAAAACCACGGTGAAGAGAAACTCAACAGCATGCTGGAACAGCTCAACGATCCCGATAAGATCCGCTGGACCTATGCGCATATTTTACCCAACTTTTTGAATGAAAGTGTTGGCCAGTTGCAACCTGGTGAAGAGGTAATGGCTTAGGGCCAATGTGTAAATGTGTAAATGTGGAAATGAAATACACATTTACACATGGTCCCTGCGCAGCAGGGCACATTTACACATTCATAAATAGCGGTCCATCTCTTGCTGATAACCTCTGGCCACTTCCCTCGCTTTCTCCGCAAAGTCTTCGCCGGAAGAGGCATAGATGATTGCGCGGCTGGCATTCACGAGCAGGCCGACGTCTTCGTTCATGGCCTTAGCAGAGATCAACTCAAGGCTTCCTCCTTGTGCACCCACACCGGGAACGAGATAAAAATGACCCGGGGTAAGGCGACGTATATTAGTGAACTCATCGGCCTGTGTGGCACCTACAACAAACATCAGGTTTTCGGGCGTGCCCCAAGTTGAAACGGTTGTAAGCACTTTTTCATACAACATCGTTTTCCCTTCTGCCGTGTCGAGTGTTTGTAATTCAAAATCGGCAGCGCCTTTGTTGGAAGTCAATCCCAATACTATCCCCCATTTCCCTTCGTATTGTAAAAACGGTTTCACGCTGTCTTCGCCCATGTAGGGAGCGATCGTTACAGCATCGAAAGGCAGCGTTTCGAAAAATGCGCGGGCATATTGATCGGCAGTATTGCCAATATCGCCACGTTTGGCATCGGCGATGCAGAAATGTTCGCTGCCGATGTAACGGACTGTTTTCTCCATGGCTTCCCATCCTTTGACGCCCGCTGCTTCATAGAAAGCTGTATTGATCTTGTAAGACACACAGAGATCGCGTGTGGCATCGATGATCGCCTTATTGAAAGCAAAAAAAGGATCGGGATCTGTAAGAAGATGGGCGGGTATTTTGGAAAGATCCGTATCAAGTCCGACACAAAGATACGAGCGGCGCTTTTGGATAAGCGCTACGAGTTGCTGCCTGTTCATGGGCCAAAGATAATTGTTTGCGCTTAGCGCAACAATTATCTTGGAATGTGGAAATGTGCGGCTTCGCCGGGATGTGGAAATGTGAAAATGTGTATTTCATTTGCACATTTACACATTTCCACATCAGCCGATCAGAGAAAGTATCTTATGTTCAACCTCTTCCGACTGCCAGGAAATCTCTATCCCCGGCATACTCATCACCTCCTGCATAATAGCCTCTTGTCTTTGGGCGTTCCGGAGGGCATCGGAATAGCGGATGTCCGGACTAAAAGTTACTTGTGTATAGGCAGGCACCCATTTATCCGGATATTTTTCATGAAGGCGTGCTTCTATTTTTTTCTGCAATAAAAATTTCGGATCGGCTGTCCGCTCACGCATTTCAATAAAATTATTGAGCGCGAGTTCCGCAATGGCATCGGCGTCGATCTTGCGCGACAATTGAAATGCGGGCAAGACTTCCTCCCAGTTATCATCGTATTGATCGAGTAACTGATTCAGCACCACGCAATCCTCAAAGCCGCAATTCATGCCCTGCCCGAAGAACGGCACAATCGCATGCGCGGCATCTCCGATCAGCGAAAAATAATCTTCACGAATCCAGGGAAAACATTTCACCGTCACTAATGAAGAGGTGGGATTGTGAAAAAATTGCTCCGTGAGATCGGGTACCAACTGCACCACTTCCGGGAATTTTTCTCCAAAAAACTGCGCAACCGCTTCCGGTGTTGTCAATTGTTCGAAGGAAGTATCACCCGCAAACGGAAAGAACAAGGTACCGGTAAAACTTCCATCGAGGTTGGGTAATGCAATCAGCATATAGTCTTTGCGTGGCCAGATATGCAGCGCATTTTTTTCCAGTAAAAATGTACCACCCGTACCGGCCGGTATCGCTATTTCCTTATAACCGCAATCAATGTAAAATTGCTGGTAATCGAACAGGTGATGCTGCGTCATGTGTTGCATACGTGCAGCAGAATAAGCGCCATCCGCACCTAAAAAAATATCAAAAGAAGCGATCTCTATCGCTGCATCCTCCCGCTCAAACTGCACCAGTTTATTTTCCCAGTCTACTTCGTGGCAGCGGTGGTTGAAATACAATTCAACACCTTCGGCCTCCGCCAGGTCCATCAGTTTTTTATTCAGTTCGCCGCGCGAAACGGAATTGATGTATTGCCCTTCGCGGCCATAGGGCTGAAAGGCGCGTTTGCCATCGGCAGTATGAATGTCGCGGCCATGCATGGGAATGGCGATGGTCTGAACGGCCTCCGCGATGCCTACTTCCTGCAAAGCACGGATGCCCCGGTCGCTCAAAGCCAGGTTGATCGAACGACCGGCCTGCACTTCTTCGCGGCGCATATCACCACGACGCTCATACAACGTAACGCGATAGCCGCGGCGCGACAGATAAATGGAAAGCAGCGAGCCGACAAGTCCGGCCCCGGCAATCAATACGTGTTTATCTTTTTCCATATAGTTTTATTGACCGGCCGCCTCTTGCAGCAGGTGTCCGAATTTCCAGATATCTTCAAAACTATTATACAAGGGCACCGGGGCAATGCGTATCACATCGGGTTCGCGCCAGTCGGCGATCACACCGGCTTTCGTAAGATTATCAAATACCCTCCTGCCGTTTTTATGCACGAGCATCGATACCTGGCATCCGCGCTGTGCAGTTTCCGTTGGGGTGATGATTTCGAGTTGTCCCTGGAAACGTGTACTTGCATCTTTCAATACCTGATCGAGAAAAACATTTTGCTGCAAACGTTTTGCTTCCAGTTTTTCCCAACCGGCTTCTTCAAAAATATCCAGCGATGCTTTGTGCGCGGCCATTGACAATACAGGTGCATTGCTCAACTGCCATCCCTCTGCCGTAGGAATCGGATCAAATCCTTTTTCCATTTTGAAGCGGGTATCTTTTCTATATCCCCACCATCCGGCAAAACGCGGCACAGATGTATCGGTGATGTGTTTTTCATGCACAAATGCACCGGCCACACCGCCGGGACCGCTGTTGAGGTATTTATATGAACACCAGCAGGCAAAGTCTACCTGCCAATCATGCAGGCGAAGCGTGATGTTGCCCGCCGCATGTGCAAGATCAAATCCCGCCAGGGCACCGGCCTCATGCGCTGCAACAGTGATGCCTTGCATATCCAATACCTGGCCGGTATAGTAATTGACCCCGCCAAACAACACCAATGCCGTTTGTGCGCCATGTCGGTTGATCGCAGCAAGAATATCCTCCTGCCGGAGTGTATGTTCTCCCACGCGCGGCGCGACTTCAACGATTGCTGCTGCCGGATCGAAGCCATGAAATTTTACTTGTGATTCGATTGCGTATTGATCAGATGGAAAGGCTTTCGCTTCGCAAATGATCTTGAAACGCTCTTTCGTGGGACGATAAAAACTCACCATTAATAAGTGCAGGTTCACCGTGAGTTGGTTCATGGCCACCACTTCATCGGGAAGACTGCCGGTAAGTGAGGCAAGTTGCTGTGCGAACTGTTCGTGATAAGGCATCCAGGGTTTGCGTGCATCGAAATGACCTTCGACCCCGAGCCTCGCCCAGTCTTCCAGTTCCTGTTTGATATACGTTTCTGCGGAACGCGGTTGCAATCCCAATGAATTGCCGGTGAGGTATACTGCATCGGTACCGTTGTGTTGCGGAATATAGAAGCGCGAACGGAACTGGTTCAACGGATCTTTTGCATCGAGTCCGCGCGCAAATGCTAATGTATTTTCCATGCTTGTAATCATGTTTAATCGAGCAGTGCGATCACTTTTAACTCGATGGCAATGGGAGTTGGAAGGCTTTTAATTTCCACGGTGGTACGGCATGCCTGTACGTCGCGGAAATATTCGCCGTAGATCTTATTATAAATTGGGAAATCTTTTTTCATGTTGGTAAGGAACACCGTAACGTCTACGATCTTATCCCAACTGCTGCCGCTTGCTTCGAGTACACTTTTTACATTGGCAAAAACGGCATGGCATTCGGCTTCGATATCGTATTGAAGAATAGAACCGTCATCTGCCAGGTGAAGACCGGGAATACTGTTATCGGCTGCATTTCGCGGACCGATGCCTGACAGAAACAGCAGATTGCCGGCCTTGCGTGCATGCGGATACGCACCTAAGGGTACAGCGGCATTGGATGTATGAATAATGTCACTCATAAATTATATTCAAAAAGAAATACAAACATTTCTTGGTTCCGTAAAAAAGCGCAGCGCTTCCCATCCTCCTTCGCGTCCCACGCCGCTGTTCTTAACACCACCGAATGGCGTACGCAGATCGCGGAGCAACCAGCAGTTGACCCAGATAATACCTGCTTCAACCTTAGCAGCGAGACGACCGGCACGCGATAGATCCTGTGTCCAGATAGTAGCGGCCAGTCCGTAAGTGCTTGCATTCGCCAACTGCAATGCTTCCTCTTCCGAATGGAAAGCCTGCAATGTAACAACAGGACCAAATATTTCTTCCTGGTTGGTCTGGCTGTCCGGACCCAGTCCTTCGATGATTGTGGGTTGTACAAAATAGCCGTTGGCGCAGCGGCCAACCGGTTGTACGGATTTTCCACCGCATGCGATACGGCCCCCCTCCTGCTTTGCCGTATCGATGCAACGCTGAATTTTATCCTGGTGTGCTTTACTCACTACCGCACCTTGTCTGCGTTCGTCATCCAGCGGATCGCCGGGAATCATCTGTGAGGCCTTTTCAATAAATTCATTCCGGAAGCGATCATATATCGAAGCCTCGATCAATATCCTGCTGGTGCAAAGGCAAATCTCGCCCTGGTTGGCGAAAGCGGAGCGCAAGGTTTCCTTCATCATTTTATCCCAATCGCAATCGGCAAAAATGAGCGCAGGATTTTTGCCTCCGAGTTCGAGTGAGAGTTTTTTGAATTTCGGAGCGGCGAGTGAAGCGATGCGTTCGCCGGCCCGTGTGCTGCCGGTAAAAGAAATGGCTTTCACATCGGGATGGGTGACGATGGCTTCACCCGCAGTGGGACCGGTGCCGTGTACAATGTTCAACACGCCGGGTGGTAATCCTGCTTCCTGGCAAATAAGGCTGAGCAGGTAAGACGTAACGGGTGTTACCTCGGAAGGTTTGGCGATAACGCAATTGCCGGCCGCGAGTGCCGGTGCTATTTTCCATGTAAACAAATACAAGGGCAGGTTCCACGGAGAAATGCAACCTACCACGCCAACCGGCTGACGAAGGGTGTAATTGATCCCGCGGTCTTCCATACCGTGCGCTTCGCTGGCGAAGTGCATGATGGCGGTGGCAAAAAAACGGAAATTAGCGGCCGCTCTCGGAATATCGATGGTACGGCTGAGTGTGATCGGTTTACCGTTATCGTTTGTTTCAGCCAGGGCCAGTACTTCCTGGTATTGCGTAATAAGATCGGCGATGCGGTTGAGCAAGGTAAATCTTTCCTCCGGTGATGTATTGCTCCATGCAGGAAAAGCGGCTTTTGCAGCGTTCACGGCTTCCTGGATATCACGGTGTCCCGAATCAGGCAAATGCCCGGCCACTTCGCCCGTCGCGGGGTTGATATGCTCCAGGTAATTACCGCTGAGCGGTGCCTGCAGCCTGCCGTTGATATAGTTGGAGAGTTGTTGAGGAACCGTCATAATTCAAAAGTCAAAATTCAAAAAGGTAAAAGGTTTAAGGTGTAAGGCGTAGGGTTATAGGTAATAGGTTTTAAGTAATAGGTAATAAGTACATAGCCGGTGCCAAGTCACGCCCCTGGTCGAGGTTAGAAATCTTTGCGCCGTTGCTCCTTATGTTGCTTTGCGTGAACCCGCGCTGGTTTTCACGCAAAGACGCTAAGTAATTAAGTCGCTAAGACCCATTCACGATTGACGATTCACGATTCACTAAATACTTCCCGTCCTTCCGCCATCAACCGGAATGCTTACCCCGTTCACGTAACTGGCGGCGGGGCTGGCGAGAAATGCAGCGACGGCCGCAATTTCTTCCGCTTCACCAAAACGCTTCATCGGCACTTCCGTCTGCATATCTTTTTCAATCGTGTCGATATCGCGTCCGGTTTTATGCGCTATATTGTCAATCAACCCTTCGAGTCTTGCGGTGCGCGTGAAGCCGGGCAATACGTTGTTGACGGTAATGTTATCGGCTCCCAATTCATTCGCCATTGTTTTGGCCCAACTGGCCACTGCACCACGGATGGTATTGGATACACCCAGGTTTTTCAACGGAATTTTTACCGATGTGGAAATGATATTCACGATGCGGCCAAAGCCTGCTGCACGCATACCGGGAATAACCGCTTTGGCCAGGATATGATTACAGATCAGGTGCTGATTGAACGTATCCAGGAAGGCTTCTTCTTTTGCTTCGGTGATCGGTCCGCCTGCAGGTCCGCCGGTATTATTGATGAGAATATGAACGGGCTGCAAAGCAGTGAGCCCCTGAATTTTTTCACGAAGTGTATCCGGCTGCATAAAATCTGCCACCACATAACTGTGTTGCTGCCCCTGTTGTGTATCGAGCGTACCCACGGCCTGTTGCAGCGATGTTTCATTGCGGGCAAGCAGGATACAATTGGCACCCATCAACGCCAGTTCGCGCGCCGTTGCCAGGCCGATTCCCTGTGTGCTGCCACCTATCAGGGCATATTTTCCTGTCAGAGAGAGATTCATAGCGTCAAACCTACGTCAAAAAGTTGTAATTTTCACGAACGATCGTTTCGCTTTATTGCTTCATTAAAAACTGATAACTATGCCCGTGCTTGCGCCTTTCAACCTGAAAAAATGGATCGACGAACACCGCGATTTGCTGAAGCCGCCCGTGGGTAATCAGTGTATTTACAAAGAAGCGGAAAACTTCATCGTGATGGTGGTTGGCGGCCCCAATGCACGCAAGGATTATCATTTCAATGAAAGCGAAGAACTGTATTACCAGGTAGAAGGCAATATCGAATTAAAAATCATCGACGACGGACAACCGCGCACCATTCCCATCAATGAAGGTGACATGTTCCTGCTTCCTCCCCGCACACCGCACTCGCCGCAAAGAGGGCCGAATACCGTGGGACTGGTAATTGAAAAAGTGCGTGAAGAAGCGGAAGATGAAAAGGATGCCTTCATGTGGTATTGCGAAAGCTGCGGTAATAAACTCTACGAAGAATTTGTATTTGTAAAAGACATCGTGAAGCAATTACCTCCCATCATGGAGAAATTTTACTCTTCCGAATCGCTGCGCACCTGCAGCAAATGCGGCACGGTGATGGAACCACCGGTTAAAATTCAAAAGGCGTGAATGGTGAATGGTCAATCGACCTTAGCGGCTTTGCTGCTTTGCACCTCTGCGGGAAAAGCCGTGCGGATTGACGCAAAGCTGCATAAGGAGCAACGGCGCAAAGAATATTTATTACTTAAAACTTATTACTCTTTTGAATATGGTGAATCGCCCTTAGCGCCTTTATTACTTTGCGTCTCTGCGCGAAAAAACCGTGCGGATTCACGCAAAGCTGCATAAGGAGCAAAGGCGCAAAGATTTTTAACGTCGGGCCGAGTCTTAACCTTTGCAACCGCTTTTACCTATTACTTAAAACTTACTACTTAAAACTTATTACTCTTTTGCCTTTTGAATTTTTACTTTTGACTTTATGAAGGTTGATATTCACACGCACATCATGCCGGAACACATGCCCAACTGGGTACAACGTTTTGGCTATGGAGACTTTATTCATCTCGAACACCGCAATTGCCGCGCCTGCATGATGAAAGGCGACAAACTTTTCCGTGAAGTAGAACCCAACTGCTTTGATGAAAAAGTGCGGTTGAAAGAGATGGATGAAACGGATGTGCAGATACAGGTGTTGTCAACGATTCCCGTATTGTTCAACTATTGGGCAAAACCTGCGGACGGGCTGGAAACCTCCCGCTTTTTCAATGATCATATTGGTGAAACGGTGAGCAAAGCGCCGCAACGCTTTATCGGTCTCGGTACGGTGCCTTTACAAGATGTAGACCTCGCTATCCGCGAAATGGAACGATGTGTAAGGGAGCTCGGTATGCCCGGACTTGAAATCGGTTCCAATATCAATGGAGAAAATCTTTCCGATAAAAAATTCTTTCCTTTCTACGAAGCAGCGGAGAAATTAAGTTGCGCTCTGTTTGTACATCCATGGGAAATGATGGGTGAGCAGCAGATACAACGCTACTGGCTGCCCTGGCTGGTGGGCATGCCGGCCGAAACCTCGAGAGCCATTTGTTCTTTTATTTTCGGAGGAGTGTTTGCTGCTTTTCCCAAACTAAGAGTGGCTTTTGCGCATGGTGGCGGATCGTTTCCTTTTACGCTCGGCCGCATCCGTCACGGTTTTGATGTACGTCCCGACCTGGTGGCCGTCGACAATGCCGTGGACCCGGTTAATTATCTCGGACACTTCTGGGTTGACAGCCTCGTGCACGATGCCGCAGCTTTCCGTTTCCTGCTGGACCTGATGGGTCATGAAACCATTTGCGTAGGCAGCGATTATCCTTTTCCGCTTGGTGAAGCGGTACCCGGCCAACTCGTGAATGAACTAATCTCCGATCCGGTATTGAAGGAAAAAATTTATTCTGCTAATGCGTTGAAATGGCTGGGCCGCTGATCAGAACAGATCGGGGTAATCGCTGATGATGCCCGACACGCCCAAAGCTTTCAATTGACTGATTTCTTCGCGGGTATTAACCGTCCAGGGGACAATACGCATCTGCAAGGCATGGCATTCCTCTACCAATTCTTTTGTTACACGTTTGTACGCCGGGCTATAAATATAGGGTGTAAATCCAAGTGCTTTCAGTTGAGCCGTGAGGTCACGCGGATCGTTGTCTTCGATCAGCATGGCTGTTTTGATCGCGGGATAATGTTTGTGCAGGTATTGCAAGGTGCGGAAGTCAAATGACTGAATGATTACCTGTTCTTCGATCTGTTTTTCTTTTACCACTTTCATCAACAACTCGACGAACTCCCCTGGCTCCGGGTGGTAAATGTTATCGGTAGAAGGCTGCGTTTTGGTTTCGATATTATAGTAGGGAAATGGCCGGCGGCTGACCATCATGTATTGCCGCACGCTGTCTATTATGTCGGCGAGCAATGGTTTGGTCGCTTTCATTTTTGCCTGTTGCGGGAAACGCGGATGCGGACGCATGCCCACATCAAAACGCGCCACTTCGGCATAAGGCATTTTGAAAATATTCAGTTGTTTTTCCTCGGCTTCGGTAACCGGTTTGCCGTCGGGATGTGTGCTGATTTCGTGGTTGAAAAAAGGTTCGTGAGAGAGCACCACCTTTTTATCGGCTGTAATGACCGCATCCATTTCGAGTGTGGTAACGCCGAGGTCGAGGGCGGTGCGGAAAGCGGGCCATGTGTTTTCCGGTGCCAGGCCGCGTGCGCCGCGATGGCCCTCCGTGTCAAAAGTTTCCGGTTGAGGTGCTATTGGCGGCACGTTTTTACGGCTTATATGACAGGCTGCGAAAAAGGCAACCACTACGAGGCTATAATTAAAAAATGTTTTGCGTTTCATGTGTCGGATAAGTACGGCGAAAGTAGGTGTATTTTCTTAAGGCAAGGTTATGCCAGTGTGAAAATATGTGCGGGGCTCCGGACACATTTTCAGCTCAGTTGCTTCACGACTTCTTTTGCAAACACCCGAAAAGCCTCTTTTGTAATTTCATCGTCGCTGATCATAATGGGTCGGCCGCGGTCGCCACCTTCGCGGATGCCCTGCACCAGCGGGATCTGTCCGAGGAATGGAAGATCGTATTCGTCGGCCAGGCGCTTGCCGCCTTCTTTGCCGAAAATGTAATATTTGTTTTCCGGAAGTTCGGCAGGCGTGAAGTAGCTCATGTTCTCTACCAATCCCAATACTTTTACGTTGAGCTGGGCCTGGCCGAACATCGCGATACCTTTTTTGGCATCGGCGAGGGCCACGTCCTGCGGCGTGGATACAATTACCGCTCCGGTTACGGGCACGGTTTGCAGCAGGGTAAGGTGAATATCGCCGGTACCGGGCGGCATGTCTATCACGAGGTAATCGAGATCGCCCCAGTCAACATCGGTGATAAATTGTTTGATAGCACTGCTGGCCATGGGTCCGCGCCATACCACGGCATTCTTTTCATCTACCAGCAAACCGATACTCATGAGACGGATGCCGTATTTTTCGAGGGGAACGATCATTCCTTTCCCGTTTACGTCTTTCATCATCGGGCGCTCGCCGCGCACGCCAAACATGATGGGAACGCTGGGACCATAAATATCGGCGTCCATCAATCCGACGGAGGCGCCTGTTTCGGCCAGGGCGAGTGCGAGGTTGGCGGCAACCGTGCTTTTCCCTACTCCACCTTTACCGCTGAAAACGGCGATGGTGTTGCGCACGCCACCCAGCACGCGCGGAGGGGCGTCCTGTAATGGTTTGGCAGCAGCGGCCGGTTTACCGGAAAAATTAACCCGTACCACCACGTTCTTGTCGATCAGGCGGCGGAGTGTGCTGATGCAGGCCATTTTCACCTCATCCCTTACGGTGCCGGCATTGGTGGCATAATCGAGGGTAAACGAAATATAATATTTCTCCACAACGATATCCCCGACCTTATTAAGCGATACGATATCTTTTCCTTCTGTGGGATCCTGCACATTGCTGAGCGCATCAAGTATCTGTTCCCGGGTAATCTCCGCCATGTAAGTATTCTTTAAAAAATTGCCGCTGAAGCAGCTATATTAAAACCTATGTTAAAAAAGAAATAAGACTGCAAAGGTAAACACACAATCGTCTATTTTGTTGGCTCTTTTCAACAACTTGTACTTATTTTTACTCTGTGAAGAAACTTTTACAATACCTGCTCACTGCTGCTCTCCTGCTTCCGGTTGCCGCCAAAGCCCAATTCGAAACTGTTCGTGATTCCGTTGTCCAGCTTTATGGCGTTGTAATGACGGCCGACAGCCTGGAAGGCATCCCGGCTGTAAGCGTTTCCGTTAAAGGCCAGAACCGTGGCACCATTACCAATGCGGATGGTGTATTTTCGATTGTGGTACTGAAAGGAGACATGGTGGAATTTTCGCACGTAAGTTATAAGACCAAACTCGTTGAAGTGCCCCGGAATATAAAGGGCAATCAATACAGCATGGTGCAGTTGATGGTGAACGATACCGTTTACCTTCCTGCCACCATCATCAAACCAAGGCCTACCCCCGAGCAATTCGCGAGGGATTTTGTCAATACACCTGTGCCGGACGATGATATTGAAATTGCGCGACGCAATACCAATGCCGCCGCTCTTCGCGCCCGTATGAACAATACGCCGGGCGATGGAGCAGAAGCCATCAACCAGCAGTTCAACCGCGTGGCACAACGCGCCCGCTACCAGGGACAGGTACCACCGATGAATATCTTCAACCCGGCTGCCTGGGCCGACTTCATTCAATCCTGGAAAAGAGGCGATTTCAAACGTAAATAACCGTTTACGCCGAGATGCTTATTTTTGCCGGCATCTGCGCGGCAGAAGCTGTTGCAGTTATTTTTCACCTGAAAACATTGCGAACATATGAACGTTTCTGTTATTGGCGCCGGCACCATGGGTAACGGCATTGCGCACGTATTTGCCCAAAACGGTTATAAAGTAAACCTGATCGACGTATCGGAAGCGGCCCTGGAAAAAGCCATCGCCACCATTACCCGTAACCTCGACCGCCAGGTAAGCAAGGGTTCCATAACGGAAGATATCAAACAGTCGACGCTGCAGAATATCAGCTCGCACAGCAGTCTCGGCGCCATCTCGCATTCGCAACTGGTAGTGGAAGCCGCTACCGAAAACGAAGCCATCAAATTATCGATCTTTAAACAACTCGATGAGATCGCGCCTGAAGGATGCATTCTCGCTTCTAATACTTCCTCTATTTCCATTACCAAAATAGCCGCCGTTACTTCCCGTCCCGAACTGGTGATCGGTATGCATTTTATGAATCCGGTACCGGTGATGAAACTCGTTGAGATCATCAATGGTTACGCCACCGATTCAAAAGTAACTGCCACTATCACGGAGCTCAGCAAAAAACTCGGCAAGGTTCCCTGTGTGGTAAATGACTATCCCGGGTTTATTGCCAACCGCATCCTGATGCCGATGATCAATGAAGCCATTTACAGCCTGTACGAAGGTGTAGCCGGCGTGGAAGAAATCGATACAGTGATGAAGCTTGGTATGGCCCATCCGATGGGACCGCTGCAACTGGCCGATTTCATCGGGCTCGATGTATGTCTTTCTATCCTGCAGGTGTTGCACGACGGATTCGGTAATCCGAAGTATGCGCCTTGCCCGTTGCTGGTGAACATGGTGACAGCACGGAAACTGGGTGTAAAATCAGGAGAAGGATTTTATGTGTATACAGCAGGCAGCAAAGATCTCGTGGTGAGCCCGCGCTTTCGCAAATAAGTGAATGGTGAATCGTCAATCGTGAATGGGTCTTAGCGACTTAATTACTCTGCGTCTTTGCGTGAAAGCCACAGGACGTTCGTAATTATCACCTATTACTTAAAACTTACTACTTATAACTTATCGCCTTTTTGCCTTTTGAATTTTGACTTTTGAATTATCAGGGCCATGCCGGCAATGCATTCAGCTCCTGTAAAGTGCCGTTTGATTTTTCCCAGGCCTGGGTAGAGGTGCCATTAGTAATCACCAGGAAAGTAGCAGGAAGTGTTATATGATAACGTAAAACCTGGTAGTAGGCTTTTTCTCCGGGTTGAATATCGGGTGCCTTGCACTCGACCAGCATCCATGGCTGGTGTTGCTGATCATATACCAGGATATCGAAACGCTTGCGGAGTTCACCTACGCGTATTTCTTTTTCCAGCGCAATCAGGGCAACAGGATAATGCAGTTGTTCGATCAGTATACGGACAAAATTCTGACGCACCCATTCCTCTTCTGTCAGCAGCAACCAGCGCTTGCGGATCCTGTCGAAGATCATCGGCCGGTCATTCTCATGCCGTATGCTAAAATCAGGTTCCGGGTAGCTCAGTTTTATCATTAGTCCAAAAATAAAACATTATATTAGCCGAATTTAATTTTCATAGTATGAAGACAAAAGAAGAGATCGTCAACAACTGGCTTCCGCGCTATACGGGCGAGAAGTTGGAGAACTTTGGAAAATATATTCTCCTGACCAACTTCAGTAACTATGTAAAAATGTTTGCCGAGTGGAATGGTGTGGAAGTTGTTGGAGAAGGCCGTCCTATGCAGTGCGCCACAGCCGACAATATCACGATTATCAATTTTGGCATGGGTAGTCCCGGTGCCGCCACGATCATGGACCTGCTGAGTGCTATTGAGCCCAGCGCTGTATTGTTTTTAGGTAAATGCGGTGGTTTGAAAAAACGCAACAAGATCGGAGATCTCATTCTGCCTATCGCGGCCATCCGCGGTGAAGGTACTTCCAACGACTACTTCCCTGCCGAAGTGCCTGCCATGCCGGCCTTCGCCCTGCAGAAAGCTGTGTCGACCACCATCCGCGATTATTCCGTAGACTACTGGACAGGAACCGTATATACCACCAACCGCCGTGTGTGGGAACATGATGCAGAGTTCAAAGAATACCTGCAGCAAATCCGCGCTTACGCGATTGACATGGAGACCGCCACCATTTTCACCGTAGGTTTTTATAACAAGATACCTACCGGCGCACTGCTGCTGGTAAGTGATCAGCCAATGGTACCGGAAGGTGTGAAAACAGAAGAAAGTGACAAAAAAGTAACAGGCAGTTACGTAGAGACCCATCTGAAAGTCGGCATCGATTCACTGAAACAACTGATCAACGACGGGCTTACGGTACGACATTTGCGTTTTTGATCGTAACACTTCAAAAAACACATACCATGAAACTCCTCCTCGTGTTATCAGCTACCCTGGCGCTGACAGCAGGCCAGAAAGGCTGCGGTAAAAAAAAGACTGCCGACCCTGATAAGGTTTATAAAGGCCGGGTGGAAGTAGCGGGCATCTGTTCCAACATTACCATTAAGGTACTGGATGAAAAAGTGGATACGGCACTGTTCCAGGCCAACTGGACAGACGAGACCACCGGTAAATCCTACACCAACGTATTTGCCCTGGGCAATCCCTGCGGATTTAACAAAGCCAATGCGGCAACAGATGGCGCGAAAGAATTTTACTTTAAAATAGATACCGCCAAACAACAGGATTGTGCGGTTTGTATGGCTTATTATCCCGTTCCGCAAAAGCGGGTGAACATAAAAATTGTGACGCCCTGATCATTGCATGAAGCCCTTGCTCGATATACAGAATCTGACCATACATTTTTCCGGTGAGCAGGGAGAAATACCGGCATTGCGCCAGGTTTCGCTGAGGGTCAACCGCGGCGAAATCCTCGCATTGGTTGGTGAATCAGGATCAGGCAAATCGGTAACATCGCTTTCCATTCTTCGTTTGTTGCCCACTCCTCCTGCCGTCTTTAAACAGGGCCAGATACTTTATTCGCCTGACGGCGAAAAACAAACGGATCTGCTGAAAGAATCTGCCGCTGCCATGCAGCAATTGCGCGGAAATCATATCAGCATGATCTTCCAGGAACCGATGACCTCGCTCAATCCTGTTTATACCTGCGGGCAGCAGGTAGCGGAAGCCTTGCGCTTACATAAAAATCTTTCCGCACAGGAAGCACGCGGGCAAACACTTTACTGGTTCGAACGTGTGAAACTTCCGAACCCCGCGGCGATCTACGACCGTTTTCCGCATCAGCTCAGCGGCGGGCAAAAACAACGGGTGATGATCGCGATGGCGATGTGTTGTCATCCATCACTCCTGATCTGTGATGAGCCTACTACGGCGCTGGATGTGACCGTTCAGAAAACGATCCTGCAACTGATCCGGGAGTTGCAGCAGGAATCGGGCATGGGCGTTATTTTTATTACGCACGATCTTGGCGTGGTGGCAGAAGTAGCCGATCGCGCGGCTGTGATGTATCGCGGAGAAATTGTAGAAAGTGGCCCGGTGCGCGAATTGTTTACCAACCCTTCCCATCCTTATACACAGGCATTGCTGGCCTGCCGCCCGGTGAATCATCCCCGGGGTAAGCGCTTGCCGGTGGTGAGTGATTTCATGGGAAATGAAAAACAGCCGCAACCAATAGTTATTGATAATTTACCCGAACAAAAAGCAGCTGCACCAGAACCATTATTGAAAGTAGAAGACCTTTCCGTTTGGTTTCCTATAAAGAAATCATTCTGGGGCAAACCATTGCAATTTACCCGTGCCGTGGATGAAGTGAGTTTCGATGTATACAAGGGAGAAACGCTCGGATTGGTTGGCGAAAGTGGTTGCGGCAAAACAACATTGGGCCGCACGCTGCTGCGGCTGATAGAACCTACTTCCGGCAAAATATTTTACAATGGTGAAGAACTCACCGCGCGTTCCGGTAAATCCCTGCAAAGCATGCGGCGCGATATCCAGATCATTTTCCAGGATCCTTATTCATCACTGAACCCGCGCTTAACGATCGGCAGTGCCATTGCCGAACCGATGCGTGTGCATGGCATTGGCAACAGCGACAAAGACCGTCGCGGCAAAGTGATCGATCTGCTGGAAAAAGTGAACCTGAAAGCGGAACATTACAACCGTTATCCGCATGAATTTTCCGGCGGGCAGCGTCAACGCATCGTAATTGCCCGTGCGCTTGGATTGAACCCTTCTTTTATTATTTGTGATGAATCCGTTTCGGCGCTCGACGTGAGTGTGCAGGCGCAGGTATTGAACCTGCTCAACGATCTGAAAAAAGAATACGGCTTCACGGTGATCTTCATCTCACATGACCTCTCCGTGGTGCGTTATATCAGCGACCGGATCCTGGTAATGAACCGTGGAAGGATTGAAGAGATCGGCAATGCGGATGACGTTTATCTCTCACCCCAATCTTCCTACACGCGTCAACTGATCGCTTCCATTCCCAAAGGTTTGCCAGCCATCTGATCAATCATCTTCCGGCATCATCGAGCGCAAATACCCCATGTCCAGGTCTGAACGTCCGTAGAAAAATTCTGCGCTTTTGCGAAGCGAATATTCCAGTTTCCGTAATTGTTTTTTCAATTGTGTGGCTACCGGTTCTTCCGATTCATTCTTCAACTTGGTAGCGGTCATCTCTGTAAAGTCGGCCCAATCGTCGGTTTCCTTTTGAATGTTGTATTCATCGAAATGAAGACTGTCTTTGATCATCGGACCAACAATCGCCAGTTTCCAGCCGAAGTCATCTTTCTTGGCTCTGTAGCGGAAAAAATAAACTTCTGTTTCGCGACCACTTATTTTCATGGGGAGTTTATCGATGTAGGCGATGGAATCCGGCAGCTCCGAGCTGTTGTCCATGATCAACCGGCTTTTGGCCAGTTTTACTTTATTAAAAGATGTCGCCGGAAACACAGCGCCTTCTTTTTTTATCTCACGGAGATCTCTGTACAATTCATAAGCAAACAGTTCATCGTCTGCGAACCTTTTCACCAATGAATCGGGGTAAGGTTTATTGTTGCGGATCAGTTGCAGCAAAGTGTTATAACGCACGCGTGAGTTGGAAGACCGGAGCATCTGATCGAACAGCCTGGGCACCTGCGCATTTTTATCCCAATACGGCAGCAGCAAGGTGGCATACAGTTCGAGTTTCTCATTGCCATAATCGACGTTGACGCGTGCGGCGAGGCCGGTCTCTTCGATTGCAGCCTCCTCTTTTCCCTGTTCTACCTGGCGGATGGCTTTCTGCTGATCCTGGATAGCCTGGCGTTTAACTTCCTGGCGGGCTTTGAGCAAAAACTTAGGCATGTATTCTTTGTACTCCTTTGCCTTCACCATGTTGCTGTCTACCATTTCACGGAGGATCGACATAACGGGTTTCTCGTAATCATCGAGATTCAGCAGGGGCAGCAGATCTGGAAGAATGGTTCTGGCGAGTTGAATGGAATCGGTAACATCGCTGAGGAAGGAACCCGCATCGCCCCGCAGGTATTTTTTCACCAATACGTCAGACAAACGGCTGTATTTGGACAAATTCCGGCGAATGTTATAATTCATGTACGGGGTATAATCTTCGTTGGCGGAGGCCATCAACACAGGAGGATCGGCTACGATGATATCCCTGAATTTTTTAAATGAATAAGTTGTTTTCTGATCGACCATGGCCGAGAGCACTGCCTGTTGCAGGTCGAGCGTATCGCCTGCCGCCGTGTACAGTTCAACCAGGAAATCCGTGGCAGGTTTGGCCTGGATATTACCCAGCGAACCAATGAAGGATTTTTTGGTATCGAGATACTTTTTGTCTTTCCAGTTGAGCCCTGCTATTGCGCGGCGGATATTGGGAATATCCTCTTCAAACAATTTTACATCGTCTACTTTTTTCAATGCGCGTTTACGGCGGACACTGTCTTCGCTGAAAAAATCTTCAAAGAAATATTTTCCTTTTTTCTCATAAGGGTTAAAGCCTTTGAGTGTATCTGCGGGCGTGAATGTATCGAAGAAGCTGCGGATAAATGAGCTTGCCTGTAAAGTATCCGTTTCGGCAGCGAGTACAAAAGAAACACCATTGCCGATAAATGCTTTGCGGCGCAACATGCGGCTGCTGCCGGAATCAGAAAGATGTATCTCGATCGACTTCATGCCATTGGCGAGCTTCTGTTGTTGTTTGTAACGGACGATCCAGTTGCTGTCGAGTCCTTTGCTCAGATCATATTCATCCTCGAGGCGGCTGCTATCCGGCGTATAGTAATAGCGTTGTGTTTTGGAAAAAATAACCAGGACCTTTTCTCCCGTGCTGTCGCTGGCGATGGTGTTCACTCTCGACATGCCTTCTTCCAATTGATTCTCTTCCGACTCGTCCTCCTCGCGTGCATAGTTTTTGAGCACATTGATCAGTTCCAGCTTCTCTTTTTTCTGTTCGGGAAAAACAGGTGACTGCACGCGATAGTAAAGATTGGTATCGACGCGTTCCGTTGCGGCTGCGTATAACAATGGTTTGATCTGGAACGACTCGAGGAATTGCTGCAGGCGCGGATTGTCTTTTTTGCCTCTTGCAAGAATCATATAATAATGCGGGCCTTTGATCAGGTAGCGTGTTCTCAGCACGCCGCCCTGTATATCGCGGTATTGCACATCAAGTGCGGGGTAACCCTGATAATTGAATTGTTTGCGGTTGACCTGGCTGTCGATGAATTTGGACGTAGCAAAGCTTTCTTCCATCAAGCCAAGATCAAAAGTGTCCTCTTCCGCGAAATTGAGATTATGGATATCCATCCGGATAACGCGGTAGTTCGTTTGGGTGGCAGAATCTTCTGCATCGAAGAACCATGTGTCGTTTGCCTTTACATGTGGTGTATGCGGGAATGTAGCGGTAAAACCACCGGTTGGTGGTGTATACTGCACCCAGCTATTATTAGCAGGTTTGAAGTTGCGGAACTGAATGCTGTTGAAGAAACGCTCGGCCTCCGTTCCTTTCTGTACGTAATCGGCATTGCCGCTCATTTTGAAGAACACGAGTTCAAACGGTGTAATGAAAATACGGTAACGTTGTACATCGCCGCGACGTGTTTTGTTAGTGACGTCAATATGGCGGTAACCATTGAGGCGGCCGGAGGAACGTTCGAGAATGCGGCCGGGAATATTTTCATACAGCATGCTGTCGATCTTCTGCTGTACGGTTTCCAAAGAATGGCCCCAAAGCCACGGGCTATAAGGGACGCGTGTGACCACGTAGTAACTGCCATTGGCCATATCGGCGAACTGGCGAAAGTTGTCGCCGCGGCTGGTCTCGGCTTCGTATAACTTACCTGGTACGTCCACGCGATAGAAGCTGTCGGGTGCAAACTGTGCAGAGAAAGTAACGGGTACGCGGATCTTTTCCACGCTGGCTTTGAAATCACTGTTACGTGCGCCCATCTTAACGGGCCGGAGTGTATACCCTTTGCGGCGGAGCAGTTCGATAACACCGCGCTGACCGGGAAGATGCGCTGCGCCCACACCTACAAACAATGAAGCGTTGGTACGCAAAATGGAATCGATATTATCGGCCTGGATCTCGTTGCGGCGGTACAGGAACTTTTCGTCGAATGCTTCGGACTGGCTGTTGACTTTATTGATGGTATCGAGGAGATCAAGGTTGCCGCTTCTGTAGGCGTCCTGGAGTTTACCGGAAGAGAAAGCGTCATCATAATCGTAGCTGCGCGATTTGCGATTATTTTTTTCTTTCGCGGCATCTTTATAAGCTTCCATCATGAGGCGCATGCTTTCGGCGTAGGACTCCACACCGGCTACTCTTTTTCCCCATTTCTTACCGCACTGGTAGATGTGCATATCGAGATAAGTATCCTCTTCGAAATCGCTGGAGCGATCGCCATAGGAACGGTACAGCAGGTTATTGATAACGGAGGGTGAACTGGAAAGTATCTGTTGAATAGACTTTTCGTACTTCTCAAAACTGAGTGAGCTCTGGCGGAGATAATCGTTGAAGCCACCGCCGCCGCTGCCGCCCATCATACCGAGATAATCGGACTGACTGAGATCGTAGCGGCTCATGTCTTCCTGCCAGGATTCGGGATTGGTTTCGAGGGCCACTACATCGGCATTACGGATGCCGAGATAAAAAGAGTCGGAAAGATTGAAAGCCAGTTTGCTGCTGACGTGCATCGTACCAAAGAGGTAGGATGTTTTTTTCATTCCATTACCGCTGATCTCCCAGAGGAGGCTGGGATATTTATCGGGCTTAACTGTTTGAGAAAAACCAAGGGTACCAATAAAAGACAACAACAAAGAAAACAAGGCTCGCTTCAGATACATACGGGGGCTTTTGGTAGATCGTAAAAGTAAGATGCGTTTTGAGAAAAAAGACATAAAAAAAGCCAGGGCATGAGGCATGGAGCTGACTGGCCGTTTAATACCGTTCTTTAATAATCAACAAATTGAGAGCAAAAATGTTACCGGAAAAAAACTGACTGCTTTAGTAACTAAATTTAGTAACTTTGCACACTTTCGGTATACCGTGCTAACGGTATACTCAGACAAGGCCCGGTGCCGTAAGACCGGGGATTGCCTTTCTGTTCCGGCTACCGTTGGGTAGCGGTCATTGTGAAGTCCATTCCCTGCCTGCGCCGGTCTGCGTCGTCAGACACCTAAATACACTTATTAACGCATGAAGCTTTCACAATTTCGTTTTGACCTTCCTTTAAACCTTATTGCGCAAAATCCGGCTAAAAAACGTGAGGATGCCCGTATGATGGTTGTTCACCGTCATACCGGCCAGATTGAAAACAAGCACTTCCGGGATATCCTCGATTATTTCGACGACAAGGATGTATTTGTGGTAAACAACACCAAAGTGTTTCCCGCGCGCATGTATGGCCGTAAGGAAAAAACAGGTGCTAAGATCGAAGTATTCCTGCTGCGCGAGCTGAACAAGCCGAACCGCCTGTGGGATGTAATTGTTGACCCGGCCCGTAAGATTCGCGTTGGCAACAAGCTTTATTTCGGCGATCAGGAAGACCTGGTAGCAGAAGTGATCGACAACACCACCAGCCGCGGACGTACGATCCGTTTCCTGTGGGACGGCAGTGAGGAAGAGTTCCGTGCACAACTGGAAAAACTGGGTGAGACCCCCCTGCCCAAATACATCAAGCGCAAGCCCGATGAAGAAGATAAAGAACGCTATCAAACCGTATATGCGAAGCACGAAGGTGCGGTAGCGGCTCCTACTGCCGGTCTGCACTTCAGCCGCGAGCTGATCAAGCGTCTCGAGATCAAAGGTGTGCGTTTTGCAGAAGTAACACTGCATACAGGTTTGGGTACGTTCCGTCCTATTGAAGTGGAAGACCTGAGCAAGCATAAAATGGATGCGGAATATTACCGCATTGATGAGGCGTCCTGCAAGATCGTTAACCGTGCGAAAGAATATGGTCACCGTATCTGTTCTATCGGCACAACCACGATGCGTGCAATGGAGTCCTCTTTTACGGCGCAGAAGCTGTTAAAGCCTTCTGAAGGATGGACCAACATGTTCATTCATCCACCTTACGAATTCAACATTGCGGATTCACTGGTAACGAATTTTCACCTGCCTAAGACGAGCCTGCTGATCATGACCTGTGCATTTGCGGGTTATGAGCTGGCCATGGAAGCCTATAAAAAAGCAATCAAGGACAAGTATCGCTTCTTCAGTTATGGCGATGCCCTCCTGGTTATCTGATTATCAAGCCCGTTTCTAAGAAACGGGCTTTTTTTTGCCTGTTTGTGTAAAAGCTGTTCCCGGCGCATCCTGTGTTGGGGTTTAACACCCTGCTAAGACAAAATTTTGTAAATTCATACTAAATGTCAACACATGAAAAGAGCGTTACTTATTGTGATGGCCTGCGGTCTGTTCATGGCTGCTGAAGCACAAAAACAGGAGCGGGCGCTTACCAGAAATGAAGAACTGAACCGGGCCTATTGCCGTGGCTTATTCGCCAGTGCAGACGGAACTTTTTTCGACATGATGGATCCGAAAGTGTCGGCAGGCAGTCAGGGGTTTATGAATATCCTGGATTTCCTGGAAGGCCGGGTACCGAATCTGACGCTCAGGAAGGGAGAAGATTTTCTAAGGGTGCCATATATACGTGGTAACAGGGCTTCTATCTTTTTAAATGAGATTCCGATAAATCCGGGTATGCTTACGGGTATTCCGATTACGGATGTAGCGATGATCAAAGTGATTCGCGGGCCGTTTGCCGGAGGTGCGGGTTCGGCTACGGGTGGGGCTGTGGCGATTTATACGATCAATTCGGACAGCGAGGAGTGAGTGGTGAATCGTGAATCGTCAATCGTGAATCGTCAATCGTGAATCAATAGCTTCGGGACTTCCCTTCCGGACCTCAGGGCGCGGCCTTCGGCTGTATCAGTTGTACAATTCAATAACTCCAACCTATAACTTATTACTTAAAACACTTCGACAAGCTCAGTGTACCACTTATAACGGCTGTTTAAGCTTCTATCTTACACCTATTCCTTACACCTTAAATTCTCACTTCGCGTTCTTCGATTCGGGAACATATTCTATAGGCAGCATATTGCAGATTCTTTCCATAAATCCCCACCAGGCGCTGGTATAAATATTTTGTACAGGCCAGTAATTACCGCGGCGATCAAAGTACATGGCAGATTTTTTATCAGCCAGGAAAATAAGCGACCGTTGATAATAAGGATTTCTCGTTTCGCGATAAAAATCCAGGTAAGCCTGTGACTCGAGTCCGTGCTTATAAGTGACTTCGAGGTAGTCGGGAAACCAGAAGGTTTTGTGTGGAGGCGTGTTTGACAGGATTAAACTATCCGCGGTGAGCGTGTGACGCTCATATTCATCTACAAAATCATTCTGTCTTAGTACAATGCGGTAATAGGCCAAAGAATCAGGGTGATTAACATCGCTGGTTTGTGTGGTATCTGCAGCAATCTGCTTAGGTGCTGTAATTACAACGGTCGTGCCTTCGAACAGATTGCCTTTTATGGCGCCTCTGCGCCACATAGTTCTCACGCGTTCTTTCTCTTTATTAGGTATTCTTTTCATCCGGCGTACCTGGAAACCTGCTTCCTCCAGGTTGTTATTATACAATGCCTGCAGGAAATGTTTCATTGAGCCGAAATACGCTTTTTCGCGGGCATTAACCCACCGGTTTTTTGTTTTGGTATTCAGTTCCTGGAACAAAGTATAGCCGGCAAAAAAGGAAGACTTCTCCTTGAACTTTACTTCAAACTGTTCCATCTGGTATTGGATCCGGTAGCCCAATGCCCGGTTTTCGATGATCAGCGGTTTATCGGCAATGGCCTCCAGGCGGTTCGTTTTCTTATAATACCTGAAACGGATATCTTCCGTGTTCATGATGCGGCAATAACGCGCATTTATGGAATATCCGAGGAAGTTTTCCAGAAATAATTTACCCCATTTATCCCAGGTTTCGGCTTCGTATGCTTCGACGGTAACATTGTCCAGTTCATCAACTTTGGGCAGCAATTCAGCTTTGATATCCATGGGTAGCTGGTTGCTGTTGACATTATAAACTCTGGTATGGTATCCGATGGAGGAGACAACAAGTTGGAGCTGGGAGCTTTCAGGAATCTTATCGAGGTAAAAAGAACCGTCATTGGAGCTAACCGTTCCTCTGGCTGTATTGGAAATGAACACGCTGCTTCCGGGTACGGGAACGCCGGTTTCAGCATTGACAACATGTCCTTTAATAACAGGCTGGGCACCGGCCGTAACGTGCAGGACCGAGCAGGCAATCATCAGCAAAATAATTCGCATCAGCAGTTGGTTTGGAGCCATCCTTGTATCAATGCCGATACTTCGGCGGCCCGATTATAGATCATCATGTGCGTAGCTCCCTGTAATACTTCCGCACTCTTTATCCTGTTGACAGGAAAGATTTTATCGGCATCTCCATGGACATGAAGGAACCGGTGAGGCGGCAAATTACCGGATCGCCAGTTAACGATGCGATCGATAGCCCAATTTACATAAGCCGGATCGGCTTTTTTTCTATAATCTCTGGCTAAGGCGGCTTCTTCGGCCGATGAAACGCCCAGACGGTTGTTGTTCATTTTTTCAGCGAGACTGGATTTGGTCCAGGAACCCAATGGCATCAGCCTGTTCAGGCGCAGACTGCCCGATACGCGCATCCACAGGGGAAGCTCGGGTCTTGTTTTGACGCTGGAAACGAGCACCAGGCGGCAATCAGGCAGCTGCCTGGAAATTTCGATGGCCATCATTCCGCCAAAAGATACGCCCATGAGGACAGGTGAAGGATCGTTGATGACCTGTTTCATGCGAGCCGCATAGTTTTGCAGGGATTCGCGGCTTTGAGGTTTCAGCCACGGAATATGTGCGAGTTGATACCCGCTTAGTTCAAGGCGTGAGAAAATTTTTTCATCGGCCCCCAACCCACTTATGCAGTAAATAACATTCGACATTTATTGAGTTATAAGTCTTAAGTAACACGATTCACCGATTGACTTATTCGCTTATTGACTTACTCATTCAAGTCCGAACATTCCCTTATTCAACTGTTGCAGTATCTGGTCTTTTTGTGCTGCGGGCACCAGCAATGAAATATTGTGCGGGCTTCCGCCGTAAGACACCATACGGATCGGGATGTTGAGGATGGAACCAAAAAGCCGTTTAATGATATCGGACGTTTGGGAAATTTCATTACCCACTACTGAAATGATCGATTGTCCTTCGTCGACCTCTACTGATCCGAAAGGTTCAAGTTCTTTAATGATATCTTTCAGGAAGGCTGAGCTGTCGATGGTAACGGAAACCGCTACTTCCGACGTGGTGATCATATCGATGGGTGTGCGATATTTTTCAAATACTTCAAAAATTTTCCGCAGGAAGCCATAAGCCAGCAACATCCGGCTGCTCTTGATCCGGATAGCGATGATATTATCTTTCGCGGCAACGGCTTTTACACCTACGCTGGCGGCATTGGCGGTAATTAATGTGCCTTTTGCATCGGGCTGCATGGTATTGAGCAATTTCACGGGAATGCTGTACTGCTGCGCCGGCCAGATCGATGCGGGGTGCAAAATTTTTGCCCCGAAATAAGCCAGTTCGGCTGCTTCTTCAAAACTGAGTTGCTCAACGGGTACTGTCTTTTTCACAATACGCGGATCGTTGTTGTGCATCCCATCGATATCTGTCCATATCTCGCAGGCAGAAGCATTGATGGCCGCGGCGATCAGTGACGCGGAGTAGTCACTACCTCCGCGTTTAAGGTTGTCTACTTCCCCCTTCGCATTGCGGCAAATATATCCTTGCGTGATGAAAAGTTTTTTGTCTTTATGTTGTTCCAGTTGCTGGCTCAGTTTGACTTTGATGCTACCGATCTGGGGTTCATCGTAACTGTCGATGGTCATGAACTCCAGCGCGGGAAGCAGCGTGTGGGGAATCCCCTGCTCTTCGAGATAAACGGAGAAAAGTTTGGTAGAAAGCAGTTCACCTTGTGCGAGAATGTCTTTACTAAGCGCTTCGCTGAATGAGATGCGCAGGATGATGGTAAGGAATTCGAAATGATCATCGATGATTTGTTGTGCCTTGGCAACCGCTTCATCTGACTTTACGAGTTCGCTTACAAAAGCGCGGTAATGTGCTTCGAGCTTAGCGATCGTTTCACGAGCACCCTCCCGGTCACCGCGTGCGATATTGTTTCCGATTTCCACCAGTGCGTTGGTAGTGCCGGATAGTGCAGACAATACGACGATAGTTGGTTCTGTTTCTTTGGTCACCAGCGATGCTATATGATGCATGCGTTCAGGTCTGCCCACACTGGTGCCACCAAACTTCATTACTTTCATTTGTTCCCCCCTCCCTTGATTTTAAACTGGAATAAAAAAAATGTGGTTGCAAAGATAAGGATGCAGCATTTCTGCCGCAACCTTTTTCTATACCACACGAGCGTAAGTATTTACGAATTGCTCAGGCGATCAAGTCCCATGTTACCGGCAAGTTTATCCAGATCGTCGACAACGGATTGCAACAATGGAATTCCGTGTTGACCGCGGTATACTTCCATTTCACGTTCGGGGTCGCCGGGGATGAGTACGTTAAGTGAAGGATCGGAGGTACGGGCGTTTCTGAAACCTTTGATCCAGTTATCCATATGTCCCTTGAAATCATCTGCTGTGCGGAAGGCGTCGATGCGCATGGCACCGAAAAAGTGGCCGATGCCTTTGCCGGGTTGTTGTGAAGGCATGGGAACGTATGCGGGGAACGGAGGCACCCACGGTGCATAGTTGGCGCCGCTTAACAAAGCAGAGAAAATATCAACGACAGCCCCCAATGCATATCCTTTATGGCTTCCGTGTTCGCGATCGCCGCCGAGCGGGAGTAATGCACCGCCTTGTTTCAGGATATGCGGATCGGTTGAAGGTTGCCCATCCTTATCCTGAACCCATCCGGACGGTGTGGGTTGACTTTTGCGTTGCAATATTTCGAGTTTACCGTTTGCTGCGGTGGTGGTAGCGAGATCGGCAACAAAGGGCGGTTCGGTGCCGGCGGGCACTGCCACACAGATCGGGTTAGTCCCAAGCATTTTGTCTATCGAAAAGGTTGGTGCTACGAGTGGACTTGCATTGGTCATGGCGATACCGATCATGTCGTTGTCGAGTGCCATCATGGCGTGGCAGGCGGCTATACCGAAATGATTGCTGTTTTGCACGCTTACCCAGCCGGTGCCTGCCTGTTTCGCTTTTTCGATAGCGACGTTCATGGCATACGGCGCTACGACGAGTCCGAGTCCGCTGTCGCCGTCGACGACTGCTGTGGAAGGAGACTCGTGAATGATCTTGATATCGGGAATTGCGTTTACCCGTTTCACTTCCCATAATCTTACGTATCCGCTCAGGCGGGCAACGCCGTGGGAATCGACGCCGCGCATATCGGCGGACAGTAGAACGCGGGCGGCGGTGTCGGCTTGCTGCGGCGGGCATCCGATCTTATGGAAAACGTTTTTGGTAAAGGCAAGTAACTGATCGTAGGCGAAAACTTGTTCAGGCATGCCGCAAATATAAGCGGAAGGCAAGAAACGGTGAGAGCCGCTGGCAGGGAGCGAGATGCGGACTGTGAATGGCTGCCGGCTTTGGTTGCCGCGGCACCGATTCGATTCGCCGCAACAATAGCCGGGAGCAGATGGATTTTTTGAGTTGCGGGCACGACATTTCCCTGGATTTTCTCAAATCCTTCATTTTCTCATTCAACCGGATCATCAGTAAAAGCGTATCCCCTTTACCAGTGTTTCCCCAGTTGTCCCCCATACCCCTTTATGCCCCCAAGGATTTACATCCCCTTCTTCTTCGTCGCCGGCACGTCTGCCAGTCCTAAAATAACGGGAGCTATTTTCAGAAAAACCGTCCCACACTCCTGCTTTCCAAAACCCTGATCTCCGCCCCGATCACAGTCAGTATACGCAGCCTTCGTCCCCTCACCCGGTTTTCCTGTTTTCCGCTTCTTCACTTCCGGACATAGAAAAGCCCCTCACGGAGGAAGGGGCCGTTCTATTACTATCTTATATTTTACGTTGCCTTATCAGAATGGAAGATCATCCATCGGCTCTGTCACATCATTCGCTGACATAGCACCGGCACCTGAAGCTGCTGTCTGATTACCACCACTGTTATAGCCTCCGGATGAAGGAGCCGGACCACCTTCAGCACGACCACCCAACAATTGCACTTCTCTTACACGCATAGTCAGAGATGCACCGTTCGTTCCGTCGTTCTTCGTGAACGTACGCACTTCCGGCTGTCCTTCAGCATATACCTGCTTGCCCTTGGTCAGGTACTGAGCCACCGCCGTTCTATCCGTCCACCAGGCACAGTCAACCCAAGTCGTACGTTCCTGGTTATTGCCCTGGCCATCTTTATATTTCTCCGTATGCGCTACGGTAAAATTGATCACATTCTTACCATTAACCGTGTTTACCACGCAGTCTCTTCCGAGATTTCCGATAATCTGTAACTTAATCATAGTACTCAGTATTTTAGTGTCGTGTTATTATATTGCTAAACTAAAAAAGAAACGGCAAGTTAGTACTTATATTCTGCTTACAAGCCACCTTCCACGACAGAGATCAGCAGATACAGTGGCCAACCGCCGTTTCTTAGTGCAATATCGCACATCAGGGAGGCCGTTTCCAAGGGTAAAAAACGTTCGGAATCGAGTATTTTTCTTGCATTGCATTCCTTATCAACCCTTAAACTTCCGTTTCCCCACATCTCCTTTTTCATCGTATCTTTGCGGCTTGCAAATTTTTCAATCATGAGCAGAAAGGGAAAAGTACTGGTAGCCATGAGCGGCGGTATCGATAGCACCGTCACCGCACTCATGCTCAACGACCAGGGCTATGAAGTAGTCGGCATCACCATGAAAACCTGGGATTATACCGGCAGCGGCGGCGGCAAAAAGGAAACCGGCTGCTGCAACGTTGACAGCTTCAACGATGCCAGACAGGCCGCCGTGGAGCACGGCTTTGCCCATTATATTTTCGATATCCGCGAGGAATTCGGTGGCTTTGTCGTGGAAAATTTCGTAGATGAGTACATGGCCGGCCGCACACCCAACCCCTGCGTTCTCTGCAACACCCATATCAAATGGCGCGCGCTCCTCAAAAGAGCCGACGCCCTCGGTTGCGATTTCATCGCCACCGGTCACTACGCCAAGGTCCGCCAGCACGACAACGGCCGCTTTGTTATCAGCAAAGCCGTTGACGATACCAAAGATCAAAGCTATGTTCTCTGGGGCCTGCAACAGGACCTCCTCAGCCGCACCCTACTGCCCCTCGGTCCCTATCATAAAACCGAGATTCGTCAAATGGCGCTGGATTATGGCTATCCTGAACTCGCCAAAAAAAGCGAGAGCTACGAAATTTGTTTCGTACCCGATAACGATTACCGCGGTTTCCTGAAACGCCGCGTGGACGGACTCGAAGACCGCGTAAACGGCGGCAATTTTGTTGATAAAACCGGCAAAATACTGGGACAGCACAAAGGATACCCATTTTATACCATCGGGCAACGCAAAGGCCTGGATATCGCGCTCGGCCGCCCAGTTTTCGTAACCCGCATCGATCCCGATACCAATACCGTCGTACTCGGCGACGAAACCGATCTCGAACAAACTGAAATGACCGTTGGCAAACTCAACCTGATCAAATACGACACCATAACACCTGGTATGGAAGCTGTTACCAAAATCCGCTATAAAGACAAAGGCGGTCTGTCCAACCTTTATCCGGGGGAAAACAATACTGTCAATGTACGTTTTTACGAGGCTGCCAAGGGCATCGCACCCGGACAAAGCGCCGTCTTCTACGAAGGCGACGACGTGATCGCAGGCGGACACATTCATGCAGACCGCAGAACCATCTGAACGCCATCGCTTCCACGTACGGGTTTTTGTTTGTAGTTTTATCGCGGCAGGCCACAAATTGGTCCTTCCGGTTGTCTTATTAAAAAAGTTCGATCCGTGACAAATTCAGCCCCCCGCAAATTGCTGCAAACCCTTACCGCCGCCTTCGCGCTGCTCCTGACCATTGGATTCAGTGCCTGTTCCAATAAGGATGAAGATTTTACCGCACCCGCTATGAGCGAATACCTTCCGCTGGAACCAGGACGTTATATCGTTTACCGCCTCGACTCTACCGTTTTTACCAATCTCAACCGCGACGTGGAAATCCACAGCTACCAGGTAAAACACGTTGTCGATGCACAGATCAACGATAACCTTGGCCGCCCCTCCTACCGCGTATACCGCTATATCAGGGACAAAAACGGAACGCAACCCTGGACACCCAGCGGATCTTTCATGGTAACCTCTCTCAGTGATCAGACAGAAATTACTGACGACAACCAGCGCGTGATCAAACTGCACGTGCCGCTCCGCGAAGGTTTCAGTTGGAAAGGTAACCGCTATCTTCCCACCAATCCTTATGGTGGTTATTATTCTTTCAGCGTCGACGACGATATGAAAAACTGGGATTTCTATTACGATACATTCCAGGACTTCAGCTACGACAACCGTACTTATACCGATGTGCTGAGCGTTGAACAGATCAACGAAAGCCATAACCTTCCGATACAACCCAATTACAGCATCGCTTCGAAAGAACGTTCCGTTGAACGCTACTCGCGCGATATCGGATTGGTCTATAAAGAATATCATCTCTGGGAATACCAGAACAATTCCAGTTCGGCCAACCCCACCTACACAGGCTTTGGCGTTACAATGTGGATGATCGATCACAACTAACCTGCTTCATCATGAAGATCAGATTTCTGCTATGCCCGCTGTTCATGTTGCTTTTCAGTACTGCCGGCAAGGCACAGCTTACCCGCTATACCATTCAACTAAAGAATAAGGGTAACGCTTCTTTTACGCTGGCCAATCCCTCGCAATATCTTTCGCCGAGAGCGATTGCGAGACGCCAACGTTATGGCATTGCCATAGACAGCGCCGATCTTCCTGTTACGCCGGCTTATCTTACACAAATCCGCAGCGTAAGCAACGTAACAGTGCTGAATGCCTCCCGATGGCTGAACCAGGTAACTATACAAACGACAGATGCCGCCGCTATCACTACTATACAAGGTTTCAGTTTTGTGCAGTCTGTTTCGGGCATTGCCGCGAGGCAACAAATGAGACAGGTCGACCGCTATGAAGCTGTTCAGCCTTACACACCCGTTGCCGGCCGCGAGTTCGGCACACAGGGTGTACAAGCGGATTACTTTGACTACGGAACAGGCTCTTATAACGAGATACATCTTCACAATGGTGAATTCCTGCACAACATCGGCCTGAGAGGCCAGGGCATGCACATAGCCATGCTGGATGCAGGCTTCCTCAATTATACTTCTTTAAGATCTTTCGACAGCATCCGGATCAACGGACAGGTTTTAAGCACCTGGGATTTTGTTGCCCGCGAAACCAGCGTAGTGGAAGATCATGTGCATGGCATGCAATGCCTGTCTACTATTGCAGCCAATATCCCCGGGCAATTTATCGGCAAAGCACCAAAAGCTTCTTTTCACCTGTATCGTACCGAAGATGCCGCTTCCGAATATCCAATCGAAGAGTTCAACTGGGTTTGTGCGGCAGAGCGTGCAGACAGTGTAGGTGCTGATGTGATCTCTTCTTCTCTCGGTTATTATGATTTCGACCGCGCGCAATTCAATTATACGTATGCAGATATGAACGGCCGCAATTCAACTATCGTGAAAGGCGCCGCCGCTGCAGTACGCAAAGGCCTGCTGGTATTCAATTCGGCAGGCAACGAAGGCACCAACTCCTGGCATTATATCGCCACGCCCGCAGATGGCGACAGCGTTATTGCCGTAGGCGCCGTTAATACCAACAGTGCAGTCTGGCCAAGTTCGAGTTATGGCCCTTCCGCCGATGGCCGCGTAAAACCCGATGTTGCATCCGTTGGTTGGCAGGCAATGATCCAGACCACATCAAATACAGTTGGGGTTGGAAATGGCACCTCCTTTGCCGCGCCGAATATGGCCGGTATGGGCACCTGTCTCTGGCAGGGCTTTCCCGAATTCAACAACATGAAAATCGTGAACGCGCTCCGCAACTCCGGTCATCGCTCATCTACACCGGATGACCGCACAGGGTACGGCATTCCCAATCTGAAACAGGCTTTCGGTTCATTGGTTACAGATTATGCAAGTTCCGATCTGAGCTTCAGCAATTGCGTTGCCACACTTAACTGGCACAGCAAGGATGTGAATGCAATGAAATATGAGATCGAACGCAAATTGCCCGGAGAAAATTCGTTTACCAAAATAGCAGAACGGCAGCCCGAAGCCGGCACCGTATTGGCCAATCACACTTATCAATTCCAGGAAACAATTAACCAGCAACAGTCAGGCGCCGTTATCAGTTACCGGATCCGTCAGATCATCGATACCAGTGCGGCAGGTTTTACCGCTGTATACATCGATACTGCCAGCGCAACACTGACACAATCATGCGTACCTGTCAATCCGGATCCGGAAGTAACGGATATACGTATCGTCGTTCAGCCCAATCCCGCCACCGGTGATCATATAGACCTGGTAGTCGAAACTCCCGGCGCCATTTCCCAACTCAATGTTGTTTTATTTGACCTTAAAGGACGCCAGATGGCACAATGGCAACTGAGCAAAGGAACAGGCCGTGCCATATTCAATCTGCCTTCCGGTGCGCTTGCCCGCGGTGCTTATATCATTCGCGTAGCAGATAAGAATACCGTCATCGGCAAAACGAAGTTTCTTTTCCGGTAATCCGCCTCAACGACCTCCGGCAAAATTTGTTTTCGTCGCTCCCGCAGCAAACGGTAATTTCGTTACATGATCAGACGCAGCTTTGAGATCATGGCCAGCAGTCTTCGCATGGCGCTCCAGGAGCTTTGGAAAAACAAGCTGCGTACCTTCCTGTCGCTTTTCGGCATTACCATCGGCATCTTCTGCATCATTGGTGTATTGGCCACCGTTAACAGCCTGCAACAGAATATTCAGAACGAAATCAATTCGCTTGGTTCCAATACTATTTATGTAGATAAATGGGATTACACTGCGGGTGGCGGCCCCGATTATCCCTGGTGGAAATTTGTAAACCGGCCGGTTCCAAAGTATGGCGAAATCCAGCAGATCAAAAACAGGACCTCCTACGCCAAGTATGTGGCTTTCCGCATCCAGGTAACGGACAATGTTGAATACCGCGGCACATTGCTCAATAACGTAAATATCTATGGCGTCAGCGATGATTTCGAAAATATCCAGCCACTGGAAATTCCCTGGGGCCGCTATCTCTCTGATCCTGAATTCAATTACGGGAGTGCCGTGGTGGTATTAGGTCATGATGTGGCAGAAAAATTATTGGGCGCTACTGATTATGCCGTGGGCCGTGAGGTAACCATTCGTGGTAAAAAATTACTGGTAGCGGGTGTAATAAAGAAACAAGGTAAACAGATGATCGGCGGATGGGACTTTGACCAGAGTGTTATCATCCCTTATCGCTTTGCACGCAACATCATGAACGAATTAAAGTCGGATCCCGTTATTCTGGTACAGGGCAAAGACAATGTTCCGAGCAGGGCATTGAAAGATGAACTCACCGGCGCTATGCGTGCTATTCATAAACTAAGTCCTACACAGGAAGCAGACTTCGCTTTGAACGACATTAATGATCTCAGCCAAAGCGTAAGCGAAGCCTTTGTTGGCCTCAATATCGGCGGTGCCATTATCGGCGGCATCAGCCTGATCGTTGGTTTGTTTGGCGTTGCCAATATTATGTTTGTGACGGTACGGGAACGCACTTCACAGATCGGTTTGAAAAAAGCGATCGGCGCAAAAAAAAGCATCATCCTTACCGAGTTCCTGCTGGAATCAGCCTTTCTCTGTATCATCGGCGGCCTTATCGGACTTACCCTGGTATTTGTGTTAGCACAGATACTTTCGCGAGCGCTCGATTTCCCCGTTTTCATTTCTGTCGACAACATGATCTGGACATTCGTGATCTGCGTGGTAGTCGGCATCGTAGCGGGCATCATTCCCGCCTCACAAGCCGCCCGTATGGACCCGGTAGTGGCGATACGGAGTAAATAGTTAATAAAAGTGGCAAATCCAGACCGCCCAAAATAGGTTTATAAAAAAAAACTTCAAACCCTTACTGCCAAAGGGTTTTATTGGATTTTTTATACTTTTTAATAAAATCGAGACCGCACACTCACCTTGGTTTTTGTTTATTTTATATTTTAATTTAAAAAGAACTGCGTGATCCAAGCATTGTCATTTCCCTTGTGTACTAATTGATTTTTTTAAGTATCTCCGAATTACCTAAGATCGAACTTGAACAAACCCGGACAGATAAGGGACATTTTTGGGACAAAAATATCCTTCAATTGAGGTTGTTTTTTTTGTTTAATATCTGTTTCCAGGTTCAGTAAGCCGTCCTGTGGTGATTGAAAATCAAGCAACTTTCAGTGTCAATTGTAACAGTTGCTTGATTGCAATACTTAAGTTGATTATTGGGCGGTGTGGATTTGAAAAATGTGCGGTGTGGATTTGCCGATTATATCAACCTTTCAATATGATGATTTGAAAATTTGAAGATTTGGCACTGGCTTTTCATTAACACACTCTCAAATTTTCAAATCATCAAATTAGTACCTTTGCCTCATGTATCTCCTGGCTATAGAATCTTCGTGTGACGAGACTGCCGCGGCCGTTTGTGCCGACGGCAAAATACTTTCCAATTTCATCGCTACACAAAAAGTGCACGAAATGTACGGCGGTGTGGTGCCGGAACTGGCATCCCGCGCGCACATGCAACATATTGTGCCCGTGGTACACCAGGCGCTGGAGAAGGCCGGCTGCACACCCGCACAACTCGATGCCGTCGCTTTTACGCAGGCACCCGGATTGATCGGATCATTACTCGTGGGCGCACAGTTTGCTAAATCACTGGCTTTGTCCTTAAACATTCCCCTGATCCCCGTACATCACATGCAGGCGCATGTACTGGCCAACCTCATACCGGAAGAAAGACCTTCTTTCCCTTTTCTTTGCCTTACCGTAAGCGGGGGCCATACACAAATTGTGCGTTGCAATTCACCACTCGATATGCAGGTCATCGGGGAAACGATCGACGATGCGGCAGGAGAAGCCTTCGATAAATCGGCCAAACTATTAGGGTTGCCCTACCCCGGCGGACCACTTGTTGACAAATATGCCCGTGAAGGAAATCCGGACCGGTTCAGCTTTCCTGAACCCCGCATTCCCGGACTTAATTTCAGCTTCAGCGGATTGAAGACATCCATACTTTATTTTCTCCGCAATGCCGGCACCAGCCTGCTTTACAAAGAAGAATTCAAAGCTACGGATGAAGAGCGCGCCGCTTTTATTCAAAACAACCTGGCCGATCTTTGTGCATCGATACAACATCGCATCATCAGCATTTTATTAAATAAAATGAAAAAGGCTGTTGAAGAAACGGGGATCCGCGAAGTATGCATCGCCGGTGGCGTTTCAGCTAACAGCGGACTGCGCCAGGCATTAAAAGAAACAGGCGATAAACTGGGCTGGAAAACGTATATCCCGCCGTTCGAATATTGTACCGACAATGCGGCCATGATCGCCATTACCGGTTATTATAAATACCAGGCCGGACAATTCGCCGACCTTTCAGTAGCAGCATCCGCCAGAGCGGAATGGGAGTAGTAATTCAAAAGTAAAAAGTCAAAATTCAAAAAGGCAATAAATAGGCAGCCATTGACTTATTCACCATTCACCATTCACTATTCACTATTGACTATTGACCATTCACTATTGACCATTGACGATTCACGATTCACGCTCATGCCCAACACTTATTTCCGTTTTAAAGAATTTACCGTTCACCAGGAACGTTGCGCAATGAAGGTTACCACCGAAGCATGCCTTTTTGGTGCATGGGCAAGTCATTATCTTAAAACCGATACTTCTCCCAAACATATATTGGATATTGGCGCAGGTACAGGGCTATTAAGTCTTATGCTGGCGCAACAACACAGCAGCCGTATCGATGCCATTGAACTGGATAAAACTGCAGCCGGGCAGTGCCTGCAGAACTTCGCTGCTGCTCCATGGCAGGAACGCATGAAGGTACTGGAAGGCGATGTGCGCTCATTTCCCTTTACCCAATTATTCGACGTCATTATCAGCAACCCTCCTTTTTATGAAAACGATTTAAGTTCTCCTATTGAGGGACGGCAACTCGCACATCACAGTGCAGCACTTTCATTGAAAGATCTGATGCACCGGGTGCGTACACTGCTTACTGAACAGGGAAAGTTTTTTGTGTTGTTACCCTATAAAAGAAAAGAGGATTTATATGAACTCGCAAAAGCTGGCGGACTGCATATTGTTCATCAATGTAACGTACGCAACAGCCCAGCTCATCCGCTGTTTCGTTTGATGGCGGTGCTTTCTCCAACGCCTTCAATAGATAAACAAGAGGAACTGTTTTCGATCCGTGACGAAGGGAACAACTATACGCTTGAGTTTATCCAACTGCTGCATCCTTACTACCTGAATCTTTAATCCAATCAGGCTTCTCCGGCATAATCTTTCAGGTAGCTGAAGGTCTCCGTCAATTTTCCATCGAGGGCGATGGTAGCACGATCAATCGTTGGAGAACCGCCTTTCACCAGGTCATCCAGTATAAACTTGATCAACTGCTCGCCGAAATACCGTGACGCATCACGCGGAAGCTCGTTCGGCAAATTACCTACGGCCATCACATCGATAGCGCCTTTGGTATAAGCCGGCACTTTCTGCAGCGTATCACGATCGATACCATATACCGGATCTTCGATCGTCTGATCACCGGCATTGATCGGTACCGAACCATTTTCGTCATCCGTAATGTCTGCGATAGTCTGGATGATAAAATTGTCGGTATTCACGTCCGTTTTTTCAAAAAGACGTGGCACATTTTTATCCCAGTACACACCGTTCATCAGGATATCTGTCTGGGCCGCGTAAGGGAGAAACTTGCAAACGAATTGCTCAGGGTTATGGTGAAAGGCCTCACGGCTGTACTTGCCGGTCTGACGATGCATATAGAGGTCGGCACCTTTCAGTTGTGTGTAAACCGGGTAAGAAAAGCGGCGGTTCAGGTAATCATCGGGCTCCACCTCGTGAATACCCATCAGGTTCATCACTTCAAGAATACCATGTGCCACACGTCCGGAGCCGGTCACGGCAATTTTTACATTTGGTAATCGTACGCCAAAATAACTATGAATGAGTTCGCGGAAGCTGCGTTGCTTGTATACGCGTTCGAGTTGATAGAGACCGGTGCGGTTGCCGTAAGCCATCATACCGTTGTGTGCGCCTACAACGCCGGCAAAAAAACCGAAACCGATAATCCGCTGCCCGTCTTCGTGCTCGAGGCATTCATAATCGATGAGGCGGATGCGCTGATCGAGGATGGTGCGCAGCAGTTTTTTATTATGCGGTTGCTTCTTGCGGGTATGCGAGAAAAAAAGATAGGTTTTACCTGCGATCAGTTTCTCGACCGGCACTTCTTTGATGCCGAGCAGGATATCGCAATCGTTCACCTCATCACGCACTTCCACGCCGGCGGTTTCGTATTCGCGGTCGCTGAAGCAACGGTCGGGAGATGACTGGGCAACCACGGTTACGCCCGGCGCGTTTTTGAGGAGCCATTTGCATTGGGCAGGCGTCAGTGCCACACGGTTGTCGGCTGGAATTTTTCCTTCACGAATAAGTCCGATCTTGATCATAAATCAGGTATTTGCAAGCATAAAACCGGCATATTTTTACCAAAAAATAGCCTGAGCGACGCAAAGGTATGCAAAAGGTGAAACAGCCGTTATAAGTAATAGGTAATAAGTAACAGGTTAGCGGAAATTTTGCTATTCTCCTATTGACCATTCACTATTGACTATTGACCAAAATCTGCGGTGAAAAGAAATAGTTGTGCAGAAAATTGAAGGGAATGATGTAATATTGCAGCCCCGGAAGCCCGGGTGGCGAAATCGGTAGACGCAGCAGACTCAAAATCTGCCGCCGCGAGGTGTGTCGGTTCGAGTCCGACCCCGGGCACAAAAAAGGTAAGAACCTGTTTCTTACCTTTTTCATTTTATTCCATCAACTGCGTTGAATTACTGGCAATATTTATGATCAACATATTGCTTGTTGCCTCTTGCATTAATGAAATAACAACCTCCCCTTGGTCCTCTGTAATAGGTTCTGGCTGGCGCTGCATTGGCTGCCCGCATAGCGCGTTCTTCTTCGGCAGCTTGTTTTTTTAATTGCGCGGTATAGGCCGCGGTAGGTGTGAAATAATGATGTTGCCCTGTTTCCAGCCGGGCGCTGTCTTCCTGCGAGGGCTCCAGTTCTTCCCAATCTATCGCTATGTCGTCTCTTAATACATATCCGCTGTGCTCCGAAAAATCTATTTGCACCCAATCTGGATGATCATCGACCTCATATGCTCTCACATAACTAAGGCGAAGTATTTTACCGATGCTGGGTGATTTGGCATCGGGCCTTGAACGCACGTTTAATGTATCGCTACTGATCCATGCGTAATCGGACTTTAACCTGGCAAAAAAAGCTGTTTCTTCGTCAGCTTTCTTTTTCGCCAGCGCTTTTTGCGCCATTTCTTCCTTGAGATCCCTGAATGCCTGCATTTCATCTCGGTAATATTTTACCGGAAATGATGGATTGGTCTTTTCAATATTTTCACAGTCACGCTCTATGTCTTTATACAAGTCTACTCCGGCATAGGAAACTGACAGGTTATAATAGTCCGGTAAACGGTCCAACTGGAATTGTGCGCCCGAAATATACCCCACGAGAGCAGAACCAAACTGGGTATCCGGTACCCGCAGAACGGTCATTTCTTTACCGTCAACGGTCTTCTTTTTAAGCCATTGTGTAACATCGATTGTTTGTGCCTTCGCAGAACCGGCGAACAGAAGAACGGGAATTAAAAAAGAGATAAAGTTTTTCATATTGTATTATTGGATTGCCAAAATAGAAATTAACCTTTGAATTTACAATCGGGGATTTTTCCCCTTTGTTTAGTTCAGAGCGATGGGCGGATATAGTCTCCCTTCTTTTAACGGCTCAAAAAGCCACTGCACCTCAACATTTATTTCGATAGAATAAAAAGCGGGGACCTTACAGTCCCCGCTCACTCCAAATAACGAAGCTTATTTCTTCCAGATCTTCAGGTTGTCGTAGTAAACAACACTCTCCTGGTTCTGCCACATATTCACACCTACTTTCAGGTATTGCCCGGAACCATCACCTACCTGGATGTTTGTTTTGTCAAACACCACTACTCCATCAATCGTCAATTTCATGTATCCTGCACTGCCGATCTTGTATTGAAATACCATGTGCAGCCATTTGTTGGTCGGAATGGTAAACGTGGTCGGATAGTAAGCATTGCTGCCACCTTTCCAGTTCACCAGCCAGAATTTTCCATCCACATGCCAAAGGCCGGGTGAAGCAGAACCGCCGGATGTTACGGGGTGAAATTGCAAACTGTGTCCGCTGTTCTGGAAAAGTTTTTCATACATCACGTCGTACTCAATCGCTCCCTCTAATGGTGTCAGCGATTCGCTGTACTGTACTTCAGAACGAATACCCGAAGACACATTGGCAGGAACCGATTTAAAGGATCCGGGACCGTCTTTATAAACGGTGGTAGACAAACCGCCATTGCCCTGCTGACCGGAACCGTTGATGATATCCGATGTACTGTTGTAACCGGTGCTGTAGAGCAGTGTGCCATAGTTACCGGTAGCACCTCCACTAGCCGAAGCGCTTTTTACAGTCACCGTAGTGTTGGCACTGGCAGTAGCACCGCCATTGTCGGTTACTTTGAGTGTAAACACGTACGTGCCTGCTGTTGTCAGTCCACTGATCGCTGTTGTAGCGGATGAGGGAGACTGAATAGTGGCGGCAGGTCCTGAAGCCTGGCTCCAGGCCCATGATGCGATAGTACCATCCCGGTCAGTAGCCGTTCCGGTCAGCATGGCAGTACTAACCGGAAGTGTGATACTTTGATCTGTGCCGGCATTGACGTTCGGAGCTGCATTCGCGGTACCGTTTCCCTTCACACTCACGTGTACCGTATCCGTTGCACTGCGGCCGCGGCTGTCAGTTGCCTGCAGACGAAAACGATATTCACCTGCTGTCAACGCTGTTACGTTGGTAGAAGAGCTATTCGGAGAACTGATAGTGGCCGTGGCTCCGGTTTCCTGGCTCCACTTGAACGTCCGTGCCGTGCCGGCTGTAACGGTTGCTCTCAACGTAACTGAATTGGTGGGAAGTGTAATCGTTTGATCTGCTCCGGCAGATACGGCAAACGATCGTGAAGTTCTGCCTGCCGAATCCGCTGCTTCATCTACTGCCTGGGCAGCGTTTTCAGCTTCTTTAGAACAGGCAGCAATAAGAGTAAATACGCACAAGACGGCGATGATGGGCATAAAAAGCCCTGTTGTTTTTCTGTTAGCGGTGTTCATAAAATATTGTTTGAGTCGCCAAAAGTCAATAACAATGCCAGTACTGCTTGCGCCCGATCAATAAAAAATAAAAACCGTCCGGGAGGGAATATCTACGCTTGAAGTAATAGTGAACGAAATGTGAAATCGTGAAATAGTGAATGGTGAATGGTCAATTGTGAATAAACAGCCAACGCTTTACACACTTATCACTTAATACTTGTTACTTACTACTTACTACTTATTACTTATTACTTATTACTTACTACTTATTAGCACAACCTTGCTAACTTCGTATTTCTAAACGATCTCCACATGAAATGTCCGAATTGTAATGAAACTCTGGTAATGGCCGACAGACAGGGCGTAGAAATTGATTACTGCCCGCAATGCAGAGGCGTATGGCTCGACAAAGGTGAGCTCGATAAAATCATCGAACGATCAGCTCAATACAATTCCAGCGCGCCCGATTCTTCCAATTCCTTTCCTGCAGACCAGGGATACCATGAAAAAGATTACAAAAAACAAGATTATCCGCAAAAGAAAAAAAGAGGCGGCTTTCTCGGCGACCTTTTTGATTTCGATTGAGGACGTGAATCGGCAATCGTCATCCCGAAGCCTCGGGAGTGAATAGGTGAATGGTGAATAAGTCAATAGTTCAATAAGTGAATATAACTGCCATAACGCGTACACACTTATTACTTATTACTTACTACTGGCTATTTCACTTATAACGGCTGTATAACGAAGATCATCCCGCTTCCTGAAAACCATCATCTCCGCTCCTTTGCCACAATAGTACCTTTGCCGTTTCAAATACCAGAAACATGGCAGTTGTTTATTCCTCTCCCGCAGAAGCTGTACAACACATAAAAAGTAATGATCGCGTTTTTATCCATGGTAGTGCCGCTACGCCACTTACACTTGTGCAGGCACTGCTGGCACGGGGTGGAGAAATAACGGATGTGGAACTGGTGGCTATCAGCACCTTCGGGCATATCGACTGGGATCATCCGCATATCCGGAAAAACTTCTACCTCAATTCGCTCTTCGTTTCCGGCAATGTGCGCGAATGGGTCAACAGCGAATCGGGTGATTATGTGCCTGTTTTCCTCAGCGAAATCCCGAATCTTTTCCGCAACGGATACCTGCCGCTGGATGTTGCACTGGTACAGGTATCTCCACCGGATATACATGGCTATTGTTCGCTGGGCACCTCGATCGATGCGGCGCGCTGTGCTGTGCAGGTAGCTGCCAAGGTAATTGCACAGGTCAATCCTAATATGCCACGGACACACGGCGATGGCCAGGTACACGTATCCAGGTTTGCTTCGATGATCTGGGATGAGTCATCTCTCCCTGAAGTCAACTATGCCGAAAAAGTGGATGCCGCTTCGTTGCGGATCGGCGAACATGTAGCGGGATTAATCGAAGATGGCTCTACTTTGCAAACAGGCATTGGCGCTATCCCCGATGCGGTACTGGCACAACTTGGCAATCATAAAGGTCTGGGTATTCATACCGAAATGTTTTCTGATGGCATTGTGCCATTAGTGGAAAAAGGTGTGATCACCAACGAACATAAAAAAGTACATCCCGGAAAGATCGTAACAAGCTTTATCGCCGGCACACGCAAGGTGTATGATTTTGTTCATGATAATCCGGCCGTGGCTTTCATGGATGTTTCCTTTGTCAACGACACTTCCGTGATCCGACGCAACCCGAAAGCAGTTGCCATCAACAGCGCCATCGAAGTAGACCTCACCGGTCAGGTCTGCGCCGATTCGATTGGCATTTATCAGTACTCCGGCATTGGCGGACAAATGGATTTCATGCGCGGTGCTTCTTTGTCCGAAGGCGGCAAACCCGTTATTGCCTTGCCCTCCGTTACCAGCAAAGGCATTTCCCGTATCGTGCCCTTACTCAAACCAGGTGCGGGCGTGGTCACTACACGCGGACATGTACATTATATTGTTACCGAATACGGCGTGGTAAACCTGTACGGCAAGAATATGGAGCAACGGGCCAGGCTCCTCATCAACATTGCCCATCCCGATCAGCGCGACATGCTGGAGCGCGCCTATTTTGAGCGTTTCAGAAAAATATTTTAGCCAGATTCCATTTTTCCGGGTACGTACCCAAAAAAACGGCTTTCCGGCGGTCTGAGATGCGTTCAGATTGTTATCTTGTGGCATGACCGCCTCATTTGCCCAGCTATTGCTTGCCCTGCTGGCCGGTATCGGCCTGATCATCGTATTGACCGTACGTTATCGCGTACATGCATTCCCTGCACTTTTTTTAGCCTGCCTTGTGGTAGGCCTGGGCGTGGAAATGGCTCCGATGGACATTATCCAAACCATGAAAAAAGGTTTTGGCCACATCATGCAAAGCCTTGGGTTGGTGATTATACTCGGTACACTTCTTGGTTCGATTATGGAACACAACGGCAGCACACGCGTAATGGCCGCCGCGATCCTTAGATTGGTTGGTGAAAAACGTGCTGCAACAGCCATGGGTATTACCGGCTTTATTGTTGGCCTGCCTATCTTTTGCGATTCCGGATATATTGTATTAAGTGGTCTGAACCGTTCCGTCGCGCGCAGAAGCGGCGTTTCCATTGTCGTGCTGTCCGTGAGCCTTGCATCGGGCCTGTATGCCGTCCATTGTCTTATTCCCCCGCATCCGGGCGCAACGGCAGCAGGAAGCATTATCGGCGGCAGCATGGGCATGCATATTCTTATCGGCACACTCGTAGCTGTTCCCGCGGCACTCGCCGGATGCGCATGGGCGCGTTACATGGGAAAGAAAACGCCCACCAGCGAGGAAAGTTTTATTGATGAAGAACAGGAAGAACTACCGGCCATGGCTCCATGGAAAGCTTTTCTGCCGATCATTGTACCGATCGCATTGATCGGTGCCGGTGCCTTCAGCGGATTGGAAGGCGGGAATGCCGTGTTGAAAATACTTGGTGAACCCGTCATTGCGTTAGCCATTGGCGTTACCCTTGCCCTGGCCACCAGCACGGGCCGCCGCCATGCAATGGGACGGCTGATGGGTGAGGCTGCAGAAAAAGCCGGCGGCATTCTCGTCATCATTGGGGCAGGCGGCGCTTTTGGCGCCATACTCGCCACCACCAATATCGGCGAACATCTTCAACAAGCGTTGCCATTAAGCAGTCTTGGTTTACTGTTTCCTTTTCTCCTGACTTTTGTATTGAAGACCGCGCAGGGTTCGTCTACCGTGGCCATCATTACTGCTGCCTCTATCGTAGCTCCATTGATGGGCGCATTGGGATTAGATAGTGAAAACGGGAAACTGCTTTGCCTGCTGGCGATGGGTGGCGGCTCCATGATGGTGTCACACGGCAATGATGCTTACTTCTGGGTGATCAGCAAATTCTCTTCTATCGATATGCGACCGATGCTGAAGGTTTATTCCGTGGCAACCATCATCATGGGATTAACCACCATTTTTGTTGTCTGGTTGCTTTCTCTTTTTATGTTGTGATCATCGTATCAATGTAAACGTTCCTTTCAGCAGTTTCCCCGATTGCTTGTCGGCCCGTATGACGTACACATACACACCTGTCGGTTGCAACTGTCCCTTGTAACGGCCATCCCAAGCCTGAAAGAATCCTTTCGATTCATAGATCTTTTCACCGTTACGATTATAGACGGCCACATAAGCATCGGGATATGCCTGCAGTGCAGGAATATCCCAGCGATCATTGAGGCCATCACCATTGGGTGTAAATCCTGTCGGCACATATATATCCGAAATAACCCGGGCATATACACTGTCTTTTGCAGAACAATTGTTCACCGGATCGGTAGCCACGATGTAGTACAGACGCGTGATGTCACTGCTGACCGATGGCTGCAACACTGTTGCGTTGCTGAGCGCTGTTGCAGGCGACCATGTATAGTTGTAAGCTGTAGTATTGTCTGATGTAGCGAGCAATGGCTTTGATTGGCCCGCCTGTAAAAAAATATCCGGTCCGGCATCTACTACCGGTGCCGGTGCTATCCGTACCGGAACCGTATAGGGCATCGAGCCACATCCTTCGTCGGAATGAACAACAAGCTGCACATTGTAGGTGCCCGCTGCAGCAAAACTGCGCCGGAACGGCGGCACTTGTGTGCCTGTACCATCACCGAAATTCCATTGCCATACGCGGATACCGGTTGCCACAGACGCCTCGAACAAAACAGGATAGTTGCTGCAAAGCGTGTCTTGTTTAACAGTGAACGTAACGGCAGGATTTACATGAATACGTGGTATTACACGGCTGACCGTGTCACTGCTGCATCCTCCGATGATTACCGCATGTTTTACGGTAACGCCGGGTGCCGATGCAGGATAACTGTGGTTGGCGACATACGTAACCGTACTACTCTCTTCATTACCATCTCCGAAATTCCAATACCATTGCGTAGCTCCTAGTCCGGTAATAACGGAAGAGGTAAACCTGAAAACACTGTCCGCACAAGCCTTCCCTGTTATGTCGAATGAAACAGATGGCTTATCGGTTATCTGTAACGTTTTCCGGAGCGTATCACTGGTGCATCCGTTATCACCGGCAACAACAAGTTTCACTTCGTAAAGTCCTGCAACATCATAGCTGTGGTCAAAAACCGCAGCATCCGTACGTTCTTCTGTATGCGTATCGCCAAAATCCCAATACCAACGCGTAAGTACTCCCGTGACCGCATCAGACGCATCCGTAAATATTACCGGGTTGGCGAGACAAGAAACGGTAGCGGCATTAAAATATGCTATGGGCGATTGGTTCACCGTCACGCTTTTACGGACGGTATCGCTTAAACAACCATTGGTGGATTTTACAACAAGACTTATTTCATAGTTGCCCGCAGCAGCATAACGGTGATGAAAAGGTGTTGCGGTTGTTTTCACCTGCCGGTTGCCATCACCAAAATCCCAATGCCACTCGGCAATCGTACCCGCACTCACTGCCGACCGGTCTTCCAGTCTTACTGAATCACGCGAACATATAGCAAGAGGATCGGCAAAATCTGCAACCGGCGCATCAAGAACAGTGATCTGTTTTGTCGTATCGCCTATGCATCCGTTCGTAGCGATCACAGTATATCGTATGTTCTGCGGACCGGCCGCTGCAAAACGTTTGACCGCGTCGCGGGTAGTTTGCGTGGTGTTATCTTCAAACAGCCAGGTATAACGGTCGATGGAAAATCCATTGGCCGTTATGATCCCTGTGAAGTTCACGTCATCCTGGAGGCACAAAGCAGTGCCGGCTGAGAAATCTGCTTCAGGCCCTTTCTTTACGACTATTTTCAACCGGACTGTTTCCGTATGACTGCAATTGTCGATATCGGGCGAAGTGTAGGTTACGGGGATATAGTATGTACCCGGATGATCAAAAACAAAATCTTCCTGCAAAGTATAATAGTAATAACGGCGGCCATTGATAAACCCGGAACCGGAAGGTATGGGATTGGCAATAACTGAATCTGCATCCGGGTGCATGCCAGGCACCTCACTCAAGTGCCAGCGGATATCCGTTGCCTGGTAAGCGATCTTCGCCGTGATACGCGCTGGTGTTTTAACACAGGTAAACGTATCCGCCACTCCCGAATTATTCAACACATTCTGCACCTCACTCACGGCGTTGAGGTTATTGATCAGGCAGCCCACATTGTATCCATAACTTTCAAATATGCCGAGGCCATAAACAGTAGCGGTGAAAGTTGAATCAGAAGTAATGCTGTGCTGTGCTCCAGGGCCTGTCAATCGCGCTACCGCCACTGAGTAGGCCGGGTTATAAGGGTGCGCAATAATATTGGCTGCAGGCAACGGATTACCATCCACCCGGAGCGAACTTATCCCCGCAGCGGGCAGCAGAATGTTGACATAGTTATAATCGATGCCATAGTTCCGCGAATTATAAAACAATACTTTTTTCATCCCCTGCTCGATGGGACTTAGATAAAACATTTCAGGGTCGCCATAACCGAGCGGGTTGGATCCGCTGCACTGGTTTACATTGGTCATGTACTGCGCTACCAATACAGGCTTATCCGCTTCAATGTATTCGCCTGAGGTGCTCGTATATTCGTAATAAAAATTATTGATCAGTCCCGTCATCACCACGCCATTTTTTTTCACCACGGTAGCCGGATCCTGTACGGCCACACGGTAAATACTTAGATTGGGTGCCGTAACATTCGTGTTGAAATTATTAAGCGTATGGTAGGTGAGATAACGCGTACCCCATGCATTGGCGGGAAATACCTGTTGGTGCATGAACTCACCGCCATCGCCTTGACAAAGGCGTATGCCACTCGATCCGGAAAACACACCCACCGGATGACACTTACCATCTGCGCCTGCTATGGACACGATCTTGCTCCCGGTCATATCTTTGCTGGCTCCCTGCGCCGAGCCATCGAACACGGCTTTTCCAAAAACATTATAGATCTCACCTTTGTTGAGATTAACAGTATAAGTATGCCCAGGAAGCCAACCTCCCACGGTTGTGTCGGAGGGAGTAATCTCAAGCCTGGTGCCGTCTTCCGATGCTACCACAAAAAACCAGGAATACCAGTCGCGCACATTGGAAGCATTCTGCGAATAGTTGATCGAATAATAGGTATAGCCATAGCTCTCAACGGGCATCAGCATCGTTGCTCCCGATAGTTGTGAGCGATATTGGTGTGCATATACAACAACGGGCACATCGCTTACGATATGGATTCCTCTGTCCGATATTCCTTCGTTGAAAATGCGCGCATCTCCTGCACCACTCTTGGGTATCTCGATAGAAAAATCTACAGAATTGGCAGGAATATTAACAGTCTGCGACCAGGGTGTATTGTTAACGGATACAGTGACCTGCGCCGCTTCCTCTGTGCTGATATAAATCACAAGCGTTTGACTGTTGACGGGCATTTCGTTCGTAAAATGATAGTTGTACCCGTATCCCAGCCAGAATTCCTTTCCGCGATTTGATTTATCCTGCGCTGTCAGGACAATGCTCAGCAGAAGACTTATAAGCAGTAAGCAGTTTTTAATCATGAGCACCTTTGCATTGATGAAGGCGTTCCAAATTAACCATTAATATAATTCCGAAACCTGCACCCAGCCTGTATTTGATCAAACAAATCAAAATTGAGTGTATCTACTCAATTCTATAATCAAGTGTTTATACCCAGAAACAACCAAGAGCACAACTGTAATTTTAGACACCGGAAAATTCCTGCTTTCATCCCGTCCGTCCGGCAACCCGGACCAAACCAAACACTAATTCAAAATGAGAAAAATGGGTACTAAAAAACGTTTGTTCTTTTTCCTGCTGCTTGTGCTGGGAGGCGTTCTGCCTGCACTATCCCAACTAGATAATTCCCCCTGGCGATTCAGTAATCCAAAACCATTTGGTTTTACCGTACTCGATATGTCCTTTGCCGATGCCAGCAATGGCATTGCCGTTGGCGCTGCAGGGGGCATAGCTAAAACTTCTGATGGTGGAGCTACCTGGCAATATGCTGCCTTCACTTTTACCGATGCCTCTAATATGCTTATCCGTCCCAGCTTCGCGGGTGTGCATTTTGTAACGCCTGCAGTTGCGTACGCGGTGGGCAATAGCGGTTTACTGGCTAAGTCAACAGACGGAGGTTTGAACTGGACGGCTATCAGCAATCCTTTATTCAGCAATGCCAAAAGTATCAATACCGTTTATTTTGTCAATAAAGACACCGGATATATCGCCGGGCAGCCGAATGGCACAGACCCCGCCCCCAAATTATATTTCACCCGCAACGGAGGTTCTACCTGGGACTCTATCGCTGCGCCGGTAGGTCCCAAAACGCGCATCGGTTATGTCAATAATCCAACACGCCCTGCAGAGCTGGTAGATGTGACGGCTGCTGGAAAAGAAATCTATAAGATCATATTTGTAAACGACTCGGTAGGTTATATCGCCGGATCCGGCACCAACTCGCTTCCTTATACCAACGTCAGCGGCGGCACCTCTACTACATCCGGAGGATCGGCCTGTCTGCTTTGGAAATTTGAAAAAGGACGCCTGACCGATTATTCACTCAGCAAAGAGCGAACGGGCTTTACCGGTGTCAATACAACCACCGTTACCAGCACCACACTCTACAACGCACTCACTCCTTCACAACAAATAATGCGCGCTATCCGCCCCATCAACGACTCGTTGGTGGTAATAGCTTCCTTCAACAACTCTATTGTCGCCAGCATCCGCACCGGCAGAGCCGATAGCACCGAAAACCTCGCACAGCCGGGTGTTTACTTCAAGGGGAAATATGAAATGCTGAACTACCCTTTCCCACCGCTTAATTATCCGCCCATCCCCGCCGTGCCCGTACTGCCCAATTCCAATATGTACCACATCGCCAAAACAGCCGATGGCAAATTGGTAATCCCGTCTTTCGGCGGACAGGTAGCGGTATCATCCGACACCGGCCGCAACTGGACCCTGCAGAAAGTGTTTGACCCAACCATGTACCACGCCAACAATCTACTGTCGGCCGTATCGGTAACCCCTGGTGGCAAAGTAATTGTTGCAGGAGCCAATGGTGCACTGGCAGATTCCGCTACAGGCGGCCGCTGGCAGAACACAGCCAATTATACTTCTGTTACCTTAAATGCAAGCTACGACAAGATAAAGTTTGCGGATTGCAACAACGGCATTGCAGCAGGCGGCGGTCAGTTCACCGTTACACGTGACGGAGGTAAAACCTGGATTGACAAAATCCGGACAGACTTTGTCAACAGCTACATTTATGTCACCGACCTGATCTATGAAACCACGAGCCGTGTATTGATCAGTACTTCGCACGGATTTGTTTATACCTCCGCCGACCAGGCGTCTACAATAGATCCGATCTTCGCAGACTCTTACTACGATCCCAATTATGGCTCCGGACAGGTAACGGCTCTTGCCAGCGCCGGTAACACGCATATATGGGCCTTTGGCTATCGCAATGGTCCTGCAAGCATGCAGGAAAAAACCATGCTGTTCCGTACGGCAGACGGAGGTCTTACCTGGGATACTATCAAGGCATGGCCGCTGGGAGCCAATGCAGCAAGCATTACCGAAGCTAAATTTCAGAATACAACGCTGGGTTATGCCGCTGGTGGCAAAGGCCGTGTATTCAAAACAACAGACGGAGGTAGCACATGGACCGATATCAGTCCCTTCCCTTCACTCAACACCACCATGATCTACAGCGATATCCAGGTGCTGAATGATCAGACCGTATTTGTAGTAGGAAATGGTTTCCCCCGTAAAGTTGTTTACCGTACAACGGATGGTGGTGCCACCTGGACAGACATTTCTCCTGTACTATCCAATGTCAATTTTGGAAACTACAACGCAATACTGATGCATGATGTGAATAATGGTTATGTCATTTCAGTAAGCGGTATGTTGTCCACCACTAACGGCGGCACCTCCTGGAAGACAGAATTCTCTCCTTCCAATGGTTTCCTCAGTGCCTGCTTCCGGGATAAAACAGTACCGGCAGGTACGCAAATGGCCAACCGCAAAGTATTTCTCGGAACCATGACGGTAGGCTTCGGCACCACACCCGGAGGTCATATTATGGAATACGGCAAAGCAATTGACGTAGATCTTTCAGCCACCACCAACATCACGAACGCTTCGTGTACACAACCTGCAGGTGGCGCCGTTACTATCACAGCAAGAGGTGGTATTGCACCTTATACTTATAGCATCAACGGCACCGACTTCCAGGCTGGCAATAGTTTCACAGGTCTGGCGCAGGGAACAAGAACAATCACTATCCGCGATGCAGGTTGTCAGCAGATCACCCGCACCGTCGAAATCGCTTTTACCAATGACCTTACACTCACTGTTGCACCGGCTGATACAGTGGTTTGTGCAGGTGCACCCGTTACCTTCCGTACAAACAGTAATGCCGGCACCTATGGCTGGTCGCCCGCAACAGGTTTGACCAACGCCGCAATGGCCAACCCAACGGCCACCGTAAACTCTCCGGTAACGTACACCATTACTGCCACCCTTAACGGATGTACAACCACGGCACAGGCAAGTATCGGCATCAAACCGGCACCTTCCGTGAATGCCGGAAGCGATCAGACCATTGTAAGTGGAGATGTGGCACAACTCAACGCCACTGTTACCGGCATTGCCAACAGCATTGCGTGGACTCCGGCAGGCACGCTTACAGGGGCCAACACGCTCACACCACAGGCACGTCCGGCGGAAACAACCACCTATACCATCACTGTACGGAACAGCGACAACTGTACATCAACCGACGATGTAGTGGTAATCGTATTGCCCTATTGCCTGAAACCCATGAAAGCCTTTACACCGAATGGCGACGGCTTCAACGATCGCTGGATGGCAACGCAAGGCAGCAGTTGTACCGATCAGGTAATGGTGAAAGTGTTCAACCGCTATGGATCAGCGGTGTATACCAATGATTACTATCAGAATGACTGGGACGGCAATTACAAAGGCAACAAAGTAGCCGATGGAACCTACTACTACGTCATTACCTACAAACTGATCAATGGTAAAACAGTAACACTGAAAGGCGACCTGACCATCTTACGTTAACAACCAAACTGAATGAAAATGAAAAAATATATTCTGACAACTGTCATTGCCCTTATAGCAGCAGCAGGCAATGCACAGCAACTGCAGACCTCCTCTCACTATGATCTGCAGGGTATCCTGCATAATCCGTCCATCGCCGGCGTTCAGCAATCCCCTTCGGTAAAGGGGATGCTGGGAGGCAGCTACCGGCAGCAATGGAGCGGCATCAGCGGCAGTCCGCGCACACTCAACCTGGTGGGTTCGTTTAAACTGGAAGACCTGAAGGCCGGCATTGGCGGTTATATTTTCAGCGATAAAACCGGACCAACGTCCAGAACGGGTATCGATCTGGCTTTTGCCAAGCACATCCCGTTGAACAATGATGCGGTTTTCTCACTGGGCATAGATGCACGGATGCAGCAGTATGCGGTAGATATGGAAAAACTGAGCGAGTCACTCGGCAACGACCCTTTGCTCGCCGGCAACGATAATAAATTCAAGTTTGATGCGGGATTCGGCATTTCATTCACCACACCGAAGTTCCAGATCGGAGCGGCCGTGTCGCAGTTGGTACAATCGAAGCTGGATTTCTATAAAGGAGACCTGAACCGCTCAGCCGAAGGACGTCTTTACCGTCATTATTACCTGCACAGCCATTACAAATGGAACGTAGACGATGCCACCACTATTACACCGCATGTATTGGGCATCTACCTTCCCAATGCCCCGTTTGAATTTACCGGCGGTGCGCGGGTAGAACACCGCGAATTGTTCTGGTGGGGTGTTGGCTACCGGATCAGACAGGGCTGGCTGCTCAATGCAGGCATTCATTTCATGAAAAAATTCTCGGTAGGATACAGCTATGATATTTATAACGCTCCAATCAGCGAATTCAATGCGGGACACAGCGCGCATGAAGTGCTGTTGCGTTTCAATTTTCTCAAGTAAGCAGATACCAGGTCTCAGGAAAGCAGCACGCCGCAAGGTGTGCTGCTTCATTTCCCTGACTAATTATCAGGTTAAGGTTTCCGGAGCGTATCGTCCGATGTTGTAATTTAGTTAAATGACTGACTGCCTGTATAACCCTGCGGACAAACAACGAAATCGTTTTTCGTTCAACAAACTGCGAGGTAAAAAAATATCTTCACTGACTGCACTGCTGTTGGGTTTATTGGCCGCGTTGAATACATTCTCCCAGAAAACCGCTCCTGCCGCATTAAAGGGAATCACGGACACTTCCGTTATCATGTCGCAGATCCGCGAGGGGAGCAACCTTACCGAGCGATTGCCACAGGAAGCCTTTAAATACCTCTCCGTTGCCCTGGAAAACAGCCAGGCTGCCGGTTTTGAAAAAGGTATGGCGCTGGCATCTGCCAAACTGGGTGCCTGGTACTTTGGTAATGATGTAGGCAAATCAATCGAACTGGCTTCGGATGCGCTGCGCAAATACGACATCGCACGCTGGGGTTCTATCGATGAAGTGGCCCGCGTACATCTTCTGCTGGCACAGGCCTATGATGAACAAGGAAAAACAGATTCCTCCGCTTACTATTACTACCTGCTGGGCGCGGAAATGGAAGAAGGAAATATAACCGAGCCGCAATTTGCCATCGATGTATTTACCAAGCTTGCCATTTTCTGGATCAATCTTGACTACGGCAGCTACAACAGTATTGAATACAAAAAAACAATACAACGCTTCGTGGAGAAAGTGCGCGATGCGGCATCGCGGATTAAAGACAGTGCCGATGCCAACAGTACCGTTTACTTTATCCAGGGTGCCTATTACCACGGAATAAAAATGTTTGACAGCGCACGTTACTACTATCAGACTTATATCCGTGAACGCGAAAAACTTGACAAACTCACCCTCAGCCGTCGCATATCCACACTGGCCAATATTGCCGACACTTATCTGCAGGAGGAAAATCCGGGCAAAGCATTTGAGTATATCACCAACATCCGCAATCTCGGCGACCAGCCGCAGAATAAGAAGTTCACCGCCTTTTATCTCTCCTTCACAGACCTGCTGGAAGCCAAGGCCCGTTACCAGCAGAAGCGTTACGAAGATGTAATCACCATACTGAATAAAACCTGGGCAGAGTTACCGCTGACAGGCACACATCTGCGCAATGAAGTAGTGGAGTCTTATGAAATTTACGCCAACGCCAATGAAAAGCTCGGCAACTTCAAACGGGCATTGGAATACAAAAACATTTTCATCAAACTGAATGACAGCCTGGCCCGCCAGGAGCGGCTGGACATGATCACGCGACTGGAGATCCGTAACCGCATGGCGGAAAAAGACAAACAGCTTGCATTGCAGAAGCTCGCGCTTTCGGAAGCCAACAGCCGTTTGCGCGACCGTAACTTCTGGATCGCTGGCATTTCCTTCTTTGCACTCTGCGGCGCCATCATTTTTGGTTTGTGGCGCAAAAAAAATATTGACAAACAAAAGCTCCAGGAAGAACGGATCGGCAGCCTTCAGCAAAAGATCAAGATCGAACGGCTGAAAGCTTCCATTGCCGGAGAAGAACGGGAACGTACCCGTATAGGAAGAGAATTGCATGACGGCATCGGGGGACTGCTGTCCGTAGCGCGGATGAATTTTGAACTGGCTAAAAAAGTGAAAGGCATGGAGGAAAACGAAGATTTTACAGACGGCCTCCGTCTGCTCGAAGACGCAACGGTGGAGCTCCGCAAAGCCGCTTACAACCTGATGCCGGAAGTTTTACTCAAACTCGGACTGGCAAGCGCAGTGCAGGCGTTCTGCGAAAAAATGATGAGCAAAAGCGATACGACCATTACCCTTCAGGCGCTCGGCGACACCAACCGCGCCACTACCATCTATGACCTCTCTATTTACCGGATCATACAGGAACTTGTACATAATATTATCAAGCACGCAAAGGCGCAGCATGCACTTGTGCAGCTCAACTATCATGAAGACGGTTCACTCAGCGTCACGATCGAAGATGACGGTATCGGGTTACCGGAAGAAGCATTTGAAAAATCTTATAGCATGGGATTGCGTAACGTAAAGGAAAGAGTAAATGATCTCGGTGGAAAGCTCGATATCCAGAGTTCCCCCGAATCAGGCACCAGCATCTATCTTGAATTTGAATCTTACCACGAAAACGAAGACAACCATTAAATCATGATCAATATTGCCATAGTAGACGACCAGGTCATTATACTGCAGGGACTTCAGAAAATCCTTGCCGATGCTCCGAATATCCAGGTGGAAGACGTGTATTCCAATGGAGACGCCTTACTCGAAGGGTTGGAAAAGCGTCAGCCCGATGTGTTATTACTGGACATACAGATGCCAGGCAAATCAGGTTTTGAACTCTCTGAGATCATTGCAAGAAAATATCCCAAAATCAAAATGATCGCACTTACCAACGTGGATGTGCTGATACAGGTGCGGCAGATGCTGCAGAAAGGATGCAAGGGATACCTGCTGAAAGATGTGAGTCCGGAAGTGCTGATAAAAGCCATTGAAACCGTACATGAAGGCGAAATCTTTTTGCAGGAAAATTTCAAATCGCAGTTACTCAACAGCCTTGCCGGGCAGCCTTCCCGTCAGATGATCACCCGGCGAGAAAAAGATATTCTGAAACTCATTGTGGAAGAACACACCAACCAGGAAATAGCGGGAAAATTATTTTTAAGTCTCCGCACGGTTGAGAACCACCGCAACAACCTGCTTCAGAAATTGAATGTAAAAAATACAGCCGGTTTAGTGAAAGTGGCCATCCATGAAGGCCTGGTGTGAGGTGGTAAGTATTAAGTTTTAAGTATTAAGTGATAGGTTGCAGGTAAGTGCGTAAGGCCGGTACTTCGGACTTAGGTTATAGGTGATAGGCACTATATTCAGGTTTGCTCCCTGAGGTCCCCGAAGGGCACGAACCCTGTCCGTAGCCGCGGGCCGTTCATTCACTTATTGACGATTCACCATTCACGATTGACGACTCACGATTCACAATTGACCAATAAAAAAAGGGCACAACATAATATTGTACCCTTGAATCAGTTGAAAAGCTATTCGCTTATTTCACGTGCTTGCTTACAATCTTAGCCAGGTCGAACATAGACACCTGGTCTTTACCGAACAAACCTTTCAGTTTGGCATCAGCGTTGATCATACGTCTGTTCTTTTTGTCCTGGAGATTATTTTTCTTGATGTAGTCCCAGATCTTTTTGATGATCTCTGTACGGGGCAGAGCTTTGGTTCCGATTACTTCTCCGAGTGTTGCGCTTGGAGTCAGAGGAGCCATGAAAGCTGCATTTGGTTTGCGGGCTGATTTTTTCTTCGCTGCTTTTTTAGGAGCGGCTGCTTTTTTTGGAGCGGCCTTTTTAGGAGCTGCTGCTTTTTTGGCGGCTTTCTTAGGAGCGGCCTTTTTTACTGCTTTTTTTGGAGCTGCTTTTTTCGCAGCTTTCTTTACTGTTGCCATGGTTATTAATATTAAATTAATGGGTTAATGACTAAATTTACAGCTTTTGGTATAGATGGATGCATAATTTTCCCACATTCAATCCACCTTTTTTTCAGCGGGCTTCTCCGGGGTATTTTACCTCCTGATTTTACCTGTGCCATCACTGTGAAATTAAAGGTATTATTTTCACCTAATATCCCCCACTTTTCTTAAAAAATTTCATCGCCGAAGCTGAGGGCATACGGTAACACTCGCGGGAAAACAGGTCGACACAAGCCCCCTGGCAACTCCGTTATTGCTCCACACTCCCCTCCTCTCTTATCTCCTAAAATACAAAGCCTTAAATCGCTGCCCCCCCCTGAAACACAGGAGTGGCGGGACTTTTGTACCTGGTTACCAAACAAACGAATCTATGCCCGACAAACGTACTATACCTCCGCAACACCAAAATCGCCAGCCGGGATTGGAGAAACAGATGCACCCCCAGCCCATTTACACCAATGATAAACCGCGTTTGGGACGCCTAAAAGACAAGGTAGCGCTTATCACCGGAGGCGACAGCGGCATCGGCCGGGCCGTCGCTATCGCCTTCGCCAAAGAGGGTGCTTCGGTCACCATTGCCTATTTGGATGAGCACGAAGACGCCCGTCATACAGCCGAGATCGTTGAGTGGTACGGCAGCAAATCACTGGTACTGGCAGCCGATATTACCAATGAAGATGCCTGCAAAAACCTGGTACAACAAACCCTCACCCATTTCGGGAAACTGGATATCCTGGTCAATAATGCCGCCGTTCAATTCCAGCAAAAAGACATCACCAACATTACGGCGGAGCAACTCGAACTGACCTTCCGTACCAATATATTTTCGCAATTCTACCTGGCAAAATACGCCGTACCTTATTTGAAAGAAGGCAGCTCCATTATTAATACCGCCTCTATTACGGCCTTTCGCGGCAATCCCGATCTGATGGATTACAGTGCAACCAAAGCCGCTATTATCGGCTTTACCAGGAGCCTCTCGCAGTCGCTCGTTTCCCAGGGTATACGAGTGAATGCCGTAGCACCGGGGCCCGTATGGACACCGCTGATCCCCGCTTCTTTTGATGAAGAAAAAGTGGCCGAATTTGGTAACGATGTACCGATGGGGCGTCCTGCAGAGCCGGTAGAAATTGCTCCTTGTTATGTATTTCTTGCCTCCGATGAAAGTGCTTTTATCACGGGACAGACATTGCACCCCAACGGTGGTACAGTGATCAATGCCTGATTATATAATGCTAAATAGGATTTATTATGAAAAAGATTTTTTTTGCAGGGCTCGTACTCTTCCTGCTGGCAGCTTGTAACAACAACCCAAACAGCAACCGGGATTCAAATGAGGTAGCACAAGACTCTACAATTCCGGGCAATAATCCGGCGAGCGGTCCTCGTATTGATACAGGAAATATTCCCTCCACCGACACGCCGTACAACCGCACCGACTCCGTGCCCATGCACCTTCAACATCAACAACCCAAACCCTGATCATTTATGACACTCTCGGCAACTTCCTTTTGCGATATATACAAACTTCAATTGCTGCAGGGATTTCGTGAGATAAGATTACGTGAGTTGCAGCAAAAGGCGGGCGATAGCAATCCTGCTATCGCCCAGTTTATGGACAACCTGGCCACTCAGGCCCGTCATTGCAGGAAAGAGATCGTCAGCCTGCTGAAAACGTCCATACGCCCGTCATTTGAGTTGTTAAATACCGAATGCTGGCACCCGATGTTCCACATGAGAGAAGTTCTTTTTACCAAAAGAAATGAAGTGTCGCTGAAAGAAGTAATCAGCCAGATCAATGAAACAACGGGGAATATCTACCGGCGCGTGCTCGATAAAGCAACAGGACTGCCAGGGATAGTCAGCGCTTTATTATCGCAACAACATTCCGACCTGCTGAAAGCGAGCCATCATTTTCCGATGGAGCCGGAAAGCCGCCGTTAAGCGGCAGCCGCACGCATTGGGGATATAGCGACACAATCCGTTGCCGATTGCACACTTTTGTCAGTTGAACAACAGCGGTATCCTTTACCGTTTAAAAGGCATAGCGTTTGATCAATCAATTGCATCTATTCATTTCAACAATTATTTATGATACAACGCGACGGTGCCATGATCAGTTTGTGGCAGGGAAATATATTCGCCTTTACACCGCAAAGCAAGGTTGATCCCCGGTTAGTATATGATGTGATCATCGTCGGCGGTGGCATCACAGGCATCTCCACTGCCCTTTCCCTGCAGGAAGCCGGAAAAAAATGCCTTGTATTGGAAAAAGAAATACCGGGCTTCGGCACAACCGGGGGTACCACGGCACACCTCAATACATTGCTCGATACACCTTATACCACAATTCAGAAAAACTTCAGTGAAGATGATGCAAAACTCACGGCCAAAGCCGCACAGGAAGCGTTGCGGCTGATCCATGAACGTGTTAATCGTTTCGCCATTCCCTGCGCCTACAAAGAACAACAGGCTTTCCTGTACGCGCAGAATGAAGAACAGGAAAAAGAACTGGCTGAGATCGCCAAAGCATCGGAAGCGGCGGGAATCGACCTCACGTATACTACCGAAATCCCTTTCCCGATCCCTTTTACAAAAGCTATACAGGTTAATGGCCAGGCGAGCTTCAGCCCCCTGCATTATTTATATGGCATTGCTGAAGCCTTTGAAAAAGCCGGTGGCACCATCGTTGAACATTGTCGGGTAACCGGAGTGGAAGAAACAGAACCTTTAAAGATCACCACAGACGCAGGCACCTTCAAAGCGCGGGATTTGATATATGCCACGCATATTCCGCCGGGAGTAAACCTGCTTCATCTCCGATGCATGCCTTACCGCAGTTATGCCATGGCCGTCACTTTGCAGGACGATGAGTATCCCGACGGGTTAAGCTATGACATGGTCGATCCCTATCATTATTTCAGATGCCAGGAAATAAATGGAAAAAAATACCTGATCGCAGGCGGCAAAGACCACAAGACCGGCCATGAAGAAAATACGCGGCATTTATTTGAAACGCTGGAAGCCGTTGTACAGCGCTATTTCAATGTAAAAGAAATTGCATATCGCTGGTCATCGCAATATTATGAACCGGCGGACGGACTACCTTATATCGGACATCTTCCCGGGCATCCGCAAAATATTTATGTGGCAACAGGCTTTGGCGGAAACGGCATGACTTATAGTAACGTGGCCGCGATCACATTAACGGGTTTATTGACCGGCCGAGACGATCGCTATGCAAAATTGTTTAACCCGAACAGGCTTAAACCGGTGGCCGGTTTTGTCAATTTCATTCAGCACAATGCCGATGTGGTAAAACAATTCGCAGGAAAAATTTTTTCCGGTGAAAAAATAAGCGGATGGTCAGCACTCGCCCGAGATGAGGCAAAACTCATCAAAGAAGAAGGACAGAAAATCGCTTTATATAAAGATGACAAAGGAATATTACATGGCGTCAACCCATCCTGCACGCACTTGCATTGCGACGTAAACTGGAACAATGCCGAACAATCCTGGGATTGCCCCTGTCACGGTGCCCGTTATTCAATGGATGGCAAAGTGCTCACCGGGCCTGCCGACCGCGACCTGGAAAAAATTGCCCTGGAAAATCCCGGAAATAAAAAACATCCTTAGTCTTCTATCAATTCCCATGCACTTTGATAGGCGTTTTGCCCTTCTGCATAACTGATAAAGCCCGCATAAAAAGGATATTGCGAGAGAGTGGCACTGTCGCCGATCACCACCAGTTTTTTGCGTGCCCGCGTCATCGCCACATTCATGCGGCGAATATCCGTCAGGAAGCCAATGCGGTTTTCGGTATTGCTGCGGGTAAGGCTGATATAAATGATGTCACGCTCTTGTCCCTGGAAACTGTCGATGGTATTAACAGTGATCGACGGGCGGTAGGGAGCCAGCGCAGGCTGGTGATTCAATGCATCCTGCAACCACTCTACCTGCCGGCGATAAGGGGAGATAATACCAATGGAAGGAAAGTTTCCCGCTTCATGCGACGACAACAATTTTACCAGGTGATTCAGATGGCGGTAAAGAAAGGCGCCTTCTTCAGGATTGCTGGTCGCCGTACCATCCTGCTTTTCATCGAAACCGCAACCCGCCGTATCCACAAATAACAAAGGTTGGTCATCGGGAAAAAGGCGGTGATCCTTCACGCTTTGATGTGCCTGCAATGCATTGTGGTAAAAATGAGCAGACGAATAATGCATAATCTGTTCATGCATCCGGTATTGTTCATTCAGCATCACCACCGAAGACGGATGAATGGCGACCAATTTCTCCATTAATGTTTTTTCCAGGCCATTGGCCACAGCAGCTTTAACGGTTGGTGGCAACTGGCAATGGTCACCGGCCAGCACCAGCTTGCGCGTTTTGACGATAGGAATCCAACAGGCAGGTTCCAATGCCTGACCAGCTTCGTCGATCACCACCGTATCATATCGTAATGACCGGATAGCCGGATTCGCGGCTCCGACCAGGGTGGCTGTAATCACCTGCGCTTTATCCAGCAGATCCTGCAAAATGTATTGTTCGGTCTGGTCAACCTGTTTTAGCAATGCATAGGCTTCATCAAACAAAGCTTTGCGTTGTTCGCGTTCAGCTTTACCAAATTGCCTCTTGTATTTGTGCGCCATATTGCGAAACTCATTCGCCTGCTTTTTCAACCGGCCGATCTCTTTCATCGAAGGATGTGCCGACATTTTTTCATCCAATGTGAGCGAAGAAAGTCTTTCGGAAACACGTGCGGGATTACCAATCCGCAATACATTCAATCCCTGCGCAGCCAATCGTTCACTTAACAGATCAACCGCTGCGTTGCTGGGAGCGGTAACGAGCATGCGCGGGTTGCCGTTTTTCACCAATACTTTTATCGCCTGCACCAGCGTAGTTGTTTTGCCGGTGCCGGGAGGGCCGTGTACAATTGCCAGGTCTTCGGCCTGCAAGATCTTCTGAACAGCTTGTTGTTGGGAAGGATTGAGTGAAGGAATAGTTATTTCAAATGTTTCATGGTTGAATGCAGGCTGTGCAGCACCGGTGAGTACACGGACCAGTCGTCCGTCAGTTGCATTTTCTCCGAGCTTTGCAGCGCGTTGCAACGCGCTTTGCATTTCATCGTAACTATTATCATCAAAAAGCAGGTCAACGCCGAGTTTGCCATCGCGGGCCCAATCGGGCAGTTCGTCTGTTCGGAGCGAGAGACGGAGTTTGTTGCCGCCGACCCAGGTTACAATGCCTTCGGTCCTGTTTTCGCGCGGAGCATGATTGGAGAAAAAAGCGGCGGGCACGCCTGAGCGCAATTGATGCGGAAGATCCTGGTGCGTGGTACGTTCGAGTTCTACAGTCAGGTAATCACCTTTGCCAAATTCTTTATCCCGGATGGCAACGGGATACCAGCAAAGACCGTTGTCACGGCGTTCGGCTACGGAAGCATTGGCAGCCATCGTGGCATACATACGCTTATCTTCTTCGCGCTCGAGTTTCAGCAGGTCTTCCAGCTTCTTGAAATACTCCATCAGGCAAAAATACGGCGTGCCGGGATGTGTCAGGGGTACAGCACGTATTTGAGGCGCATTTTTTTGTAATTGCTTAGGCCGGGCTCCCAGGTACGACGGATCTCTTCGGCAGATTTGCCGGCCATTACCTGTTCTTTAAAAACACCGTTTCCGGCCAGCACTTCGATGCGTCCGATCTGTTTGCTTACCGACCGGTCGAAGAAACGCGCTTTATCGGGATATTGCTGATAAAGCTCCAGCATCCATTCGATCTGCACACGTTTCAGCTTTTTCAGTTTTTCCAGATCATATTTTCTGAAATCGCGGCCGTAGCACGTATCGTTCATGTGGAGCGGCGTTTCGCTCATACCGGGGATGCTGACAGGCGTAAAAGAAAAATCATATTGGCCTTTGAGTGCGGGAGCGCCCAAAACCGTAAAAGGGAAATGGGTACCTCTGCCCTGGCTGATGATCGTTCCTTCGAAGAGACAAAGTGTGGGATATAAAATAATACTCTCCTGTGTGTTGAGATTAGGCGAGGGAGGAACGGGCAACGTATAAGGCAGATCATGTTGATAATTAGCAACGGGAACGATGCGCAGGCGGCATTTTTTCTTACCCGGAATCCAGCCTTCGCCGTTGATCATCTGTGCAAACTCGGCTATGGTCATTCCGTGTGCGATAGGGATGGGAAATTGACCGATGCCTGATTTATATTCCATATCGAGAATAGGCCCGTCGATCAGGTAACCGTTGGGGTTGGGCCGGTCGAGGATCAGCAGTTCTTTGTTATTATCAGCGCAGGACTCCATTACATCGCGGAGCACATTGATATAAGTATAAAAACGGCAGCCGACATCCTGGATATCGAAAATAAAAACATCTACATCGGCGAGGTCGGCTTTGGTGGGTTTACGTTTATTTCCATAGAGGGAAATAACAGGTATGCCGGTAGCGGCGTCTTTTTCGTCGGCTACTTTTGCGCCGTTGCTGGCGTTACCGCGAAAGCCATGTTCCGGACCAAATGCCTTTACGATATTAATACCCCGGCTGAGCAGGCTGTCTACCAGGTGGCGCTTGCCGATGATGGTAGTAGGATTGGCGAGCACGGCTACTCTTTTCCCTTTTAAATAAGGCACATACTTTTCGGTCTGATCGGCACCTGTGACGATCGCTTTTGCGGGATCGTGGACAGGTTCATTAACCCCCGGGGTATTGAAGTTGAAAAGAGCGAGGCAGAAAGCAACGACGGGCCAATTCATAAACATAACAATCGGTATTAATGCCAATAAAGTTATAGGATCGTGCGGTGTTTTTGCGGGAAAAAAGAACGCAAAAAGCGGCACTGACGGAGAATGCCTCTGTTAAAATCTATGAAAAAAAATTGCTACCCGGTTAAATGCGCGTTATTCAGCAGCAGCAGGCAGCGCAATATTGAGTTCGGCTGCAATTTTCCGCAACTGATGGATGTGGCGTTGGGTGTGGACAACGATAAAACTGAGCCATTCCTGTCGCGTGAGTGCGCCGTTAACGGGCATTTCGAAATCCAGGCAAAGCAGGGAAAGGTCCAATTCTGCTGCTTTTTGTTGCAGCGTTTGCCAGATTTGGGTGAGCTTGTCGATGCTTTGTTGCGGATCGAAGGGACCATTGCCGGGTATGATGAAATCGGGCGACTCCATTTTGATGGTAAAATCGAGAAACATTTTGGCGATGCCTTCAGAAAGCGCGTCGGGATCACGGTCGGCAGGTTTAACATTGCCGTCGAGCAGGGCGGCGATATCGCAGGCTTTGGTGACATGATCGGTTACCTGGCCGGCGGTCCAGCCGGAGACTTTGGTGGATTGATTGAACGTGTGTGCATTGAAGGCTTTGATGATACCGACAAGCGTATCGGGTGTTTTTTTTAATTGTTGCTGGAGTGTAGGTATTTGCATAAGAGAAGTGTTTGAATGAAACACAAACCTAACCGGAAAAACCCGTTTCGATGGGGTGTGAATGCGGCGAATAGGCGGTTAAATACGACAGTTTTAAACTTACCCGTTTTTTATACGGCTATCGGGTTTTGGTGAAATTAATTTTGGGGTATTGTTCACCTTTTAAAATTTAATATGATGACAAGTATATCACAACGGGATCATGATGAACTAATAGCGGCATTTAAGAAGCAACGTGAACAACTTAAGAACTCTCCGGAAGTCAGACGAAAATCCCTTGTTAGAATAGGATTTGGAAATTATTGTGACGGGTCTGATGGAGAGATAAAAGATGCTGATAATTTCATCCCCTGTAGCTGCAAGTTCTGTGACAGCGAGAGAAAAAAACAATACGAAACAGCCGTTTTGCAGCATAGCCGTTTAGCAAGGAGTTGTGGCTTTTTCGAATAAACGGATCAACACCCGGCAAAAATCCTTCCATGCGATAACGTATCTCTTTTTTTTACCTCCGAGAAAATTAAACCATGTATCGATTTACCCCCGGGCTTACCCTCGGATTTCACGGATGCGATGAAAACATTCGCGATGCTGTTGTTAATGGAAGTAAAATGCTAAACTACAGCCGCAACAAATATGACTGGTTGGGATCAGGAATTTATTTCTGGGAGAATGATTATGAACGCGCGTTGGATTTTGCACAAAATCCCCTGCAAAAACGATCCGGCAACCAACGGTCCTAGGTGCCGTAATTGACCCTGACTACTGCCTGAATTTAGTGAATACGATGGATAGACGACTTATATTGGACTCCTATTCTATTTACAAACAACACTTATCAGGCATCCATAATAAAAACGATTTGCGAACGCTGGATTACCGGGTCATCGAGAACCTACATAACATGCGGCAATCTTTAAACCAACCCCCTTTCGAATCCATCCGTAATGCATTCACAGAAGGCCCTGAATTATATCCCGGCGCAGGTTTCAGGGAAAAAGATCATATCCAGCTCTGCATTCGCAACCCCAACTGCATAAAAGCCTTTTTTATTCATCATGACAGAACTATCCCCCCACCCTTGTTGGTGTTAACACCAACAAGGGCACCTACAACCCAAAGCAGGCATCAGAAATCTCAACGACTTTGCTGTTAACCCATATCATTTATGCTTTTTATTCCCAGACTTGAAGTAGATTGGCCTTCGTTAAATTAAGTATCATGACAGAACAACAAATCCGCCCGGCCGTTGCCGCTGCCGTTTTTAATAACCAGGGCCAGATTCTTCTTCAAAAAAGGAAAGATGTCAATCGCTGGGGACTGATCTCAGGTCACGTTGAATTTGGTGAAAGTGTTGAAGAAGCCATGCTGAGAGAGATAACGGAAGAAACAGGCACACAGGCACAACTTTTACGCCTTATTGGTGTGTATTCTTCTCCTTCATCCCAGACATACCATTACACCGATAAAACGGTTCAGTACATCACCACCTATTTTGAAGCACGCTTACAAAATGAGTTCCCCGAAAATTTTTCCAACGAAGAAACAGCAGCGCTTCGATTCTTTCATCCCGACCAGATACCCGCGAACGAACTCGCTCAGTTGCACCCCAACTGGCTTACTGACGCCTTAAGTCCCGCAACCGCCGTTTACATCCGTTGATGGCTATGTGGCTTCGCTTTAATATTTTTGCAATACATGTCTGCAACGCCTGTTAACGAAATCACACCCTTACGCACCGTACACGCCGTACGCTACGTAACACCTCTCCGCGAAGGCGGCTCACTGCCCGCCATCGCAGAAGCGGATGACGGTTTTCTGTACGTACTCAAATTCAGAGGAGCCGGTCAGGGTGTTAAAGCACTCATTGCCGATCTCATCGGCGCCGAACTCGCGAGACTGCTGGGCTTTAAAGTACCTGAGCTCGTTTCCGTTCAGTTGGACGCCGCATTCGGACGCACAGAACCCGATGAAGAAATCCAGGAATTGCTGCGCAAAAGCACAGGTCTCAACCTTGGTTTGCATTATCTCTCCGGCTCTATCACCTACGACCCTGCCGTTACACCATTGCCTGCAGAACTGGCATCCAAAGTGGTTTGGCTGGATGCCTTTCTCATGAACGTAGACCGGACGGCCCGCAATACCAATATGCTTAGCTGGAACAAAGAGCTCTGGCTGATCGATCATGGCGCCTCGCTTTATTTTCACCATAACTGGCCCGACTGGCAGCAACAGGCGGCCAAGCCTTTTGCACAGATCAAAGATCATGTGTTACTCAACCAGGCATCCGAGCTGGAAAAAGCAGACAAAGAAGCGCATGCCCTGATCACAGCCGATCGCATCCGCGATATTGTTTCGCTGATCCCCGACGAATGGCTTGCATTGAATGCAGAAATAAATTCACCCGATGAAGGCCGGGATGTTTATACACGTTTCCTTACAACCCGTCTCCAATCTTCTCACCTGTTTTTAAACGAAGCACTGCATGCAAGAGCGTCACTTGTTTGAGTATGCGGTGATCCGCATTGTTCCCCGCGTAGAACGCGAAGAATTCCTGAATGCAGGAGTGATCGTCTATTGCAAATCACTCCGCTTTCTCGATATGAAATACGTGGTCAACCACGAAAAACTGCATGCATTTGCCCCTGATATCGACTGCAACGAACTGAAGGAACATCTCACCGCTTTTGCGTCCATCTGCGCCGGAAAAAAAGATGCCGGCCCGATTGCGTTACTGGAACCTGCGCTCCGTTTCCGCTGGCTAACGGCCTGGCGCAGTACCATCGTGCAGACTTCGCGCGTACATCCCGGGCTTACTGCAGATGCAGATGCCACACTCATCCGGCTTTTCGAACAATTGGTTTTGTAAGCCAGATGCCTGCCACAAATCGTAAATTTGTGCAAATCATCTATTGTGTTTCGTCATAAAGGCAAAACCCGAACACCACTGCACAACCTCCGGCTGGCCTCGATTTTATCGGCTGTTGCAGGTATGGTCAACGTTACCGGCTACCTGGCGATCGGACAACTGACCACCAATGTAACCGGGCACTTTGCCTATTTTGCCGAGGACCTGTCCCACGGAAATTATTACAGGGCAGGCATATTGCTGCTTTTCGTGCTTTCCTTCCTGGCGGGCGCTTTTGTTTCCGGATGGCTGACTGAATTCTTTTCGCGCCGCAACGACCGGTACCGGTATATGGTGCCCGTGCTGCTCGAAGGGCTGATCCTCGTCGCCCTGTCATTGCTACCACTACTTGCAGCCCAACGATGGACCTATATAATTGCCTGCCTGCTGTTATTTGCCATGGGTTTACAAAATGCGCTCGTGACATCTGTGTCCAACGCCATCGTACGGACCACCCACCTCACCGGGTTGTTCACCGATCTGGGGATCGAATTGGCGCAATGGTTGTATTACCGGCAGCCTGATGATCGCAAAAAGCTCCGGACCTCGATCAAACTGCGTATCGTAATCGTCGGTTGCTTCATGGCCGGATGCATAACAGGCGGCATCCTCTTCAGCCACCTGCACATGAAGGTGCTGCTGCTCGCCGCAATGCTGCTTGCAACGGCGCTGACCTACGACACGTTGCGTTACCAGGTATTATTGCTGCGGAGAAAATATCATCATCACCGGTAGTTTTCGGCCTGGTTAGCATCCGCTTGTTGTATTTTTACGCCGTCAGCTTTAAATCTTTGTTTTACCTGCAATGGATCTATTAACAGTAACGGATATCAGTAAGCAACTTCCCGGCGGTTTTACCCTCGCTCCTATCAGTTTTGAAGTGCCCGCTTTGCGCAAGATCGCTTTGGCGGGAGAAACCGGTTCGGGCAAAACCACACTTCTTCGCATCATCGGCGGACTCATTCAACCCGATTCCGGCGAAGTAAGACTGGAAGGAAAAAAAGTGAAAGGGCCGATGGAAAAACTCATTCCCGGACATGAACGCATCGCCTATTTGTCCCAGCATTACGAACTCCCGAATCATTACACCGTAGAAAATATTCTCGAGTACGCCAGCAAAATGCCGGAACATACCGCGGAACAGTTATACGAAATCTGCCAGATAACGCATTTACTTAAACGCAAAACTGATCAGCTTTCCGGAGGAGAAAAACAACGTATCGCGCTGGCCAGGATGTTAACCACACTGCCAGATTTGCTATTATTGGATGAACCTTTCTCCAATGCAGACATGCTGCACAAACAACGGCTTAAGGAGGTGATCCGTGATATCGGTGAACAACTGAGCATTACCTGCATATTAGTCTCTCACGATCCGCTCGACAGTCTTTCATGGGCCGACGAGCTGCTGGTACTGCGCGATGGCAAACTCATACAGCGCGATAATCCGCTTGACATTTACCATCAGCCCAAAAACGAATATGTTGCGGGGTTGTTTGGCACCTATAACCTGTTGCCTTCCGAACTTTTCCCTCGATTATCCGCCGGTGCACAGATCATGATCCGTCCGGAGCAATTCATTCCGACCGACCAATCCGAAGCGATCGTATCCGGTATCGTTAAGGAAGTATTGTTCTACGGAAGTTTTACGGAACTGGAGGTGCGGATCGCCAACCGTTCCCTCCGGGTGCGGGTGCTGGAGCCCCGTTACAGCAAGGGCGACGTGATCCACCTCACCATGGCGCTGGGTAGCCTGCATGCGCTCTGATTCCTTACATTTGTATCTATGGATTTGTTTGAACGCATTCACGCCCATGTCAACCGCAGTTGCCGCCTCTCCGATGCCGATCTCGAAATCATGGACGGCTTATTGGAAAAGCGAATGATAAAACGCAAAACCATGTTGCTGCAGGAAGGCGAAGTATGCCATTTCGAAGCGTTCGTGAACCAGGGATGTATCCGCTCTTATTATTTGGATGAAAACGGATTTGAAGTAACACTGCAATTTGCCATAGAAGACTGGTGGGTCAGCGATATCGCCAGTTTCCATGAGCAGAAACCCAGTCACATGTTCATCGAAGCATTGGAAGATTGTGAACTGTTAGTCCTCAATCCCGCCACCAAAGAATCACTGCTTCAGCAACTCCCCTCGCTCGAAAGGTATTTCCGGCTGATGGTTCAACGCAATCTCTCCTCCCTGCAATCACGTTTATTTAAAACAATAGCCACGTCGGCGCAGGACAAGTACCTCGACTTCCTGGAAAAATATCCCACCATCCCGCAACGTGTACCCCAACATTATATAGCTTCCTACCTCGGCATCTCCCCTGAATTTTTGAGTAAAGTAAGAACGAGAATGGCCAGGAAGCCAATTTGAGAATTTGAAGATTTGAAAATTTGCAAGTTCAAGTAGCTAGTGCAATTTTTTGTTGTAGTACTTGA
>CALATA010000002.1:0-56774 GCA_937888905.1 uncultured Sphingobacteriales bacterium | reverse complement strand
AACAATATTCAATTGAAAATCAACCTAATTTAACCGGACACTAGTGATAAGTATTGAGTTATAAGTATTGAGTTTTAAGTAGTTGGTTAAAAGGCCCTGGTTGGTGTGCGCACAAACCGGGGCTTTTTTTTAATCGGCTTATGTTGCCGGGCCGACATTCTTTTTATGTGTTTACCTGTTCAGAAACTGAGCAAAACGGCTGATTGATTATGATCACGGAAAAAATACCACCAGTTTTTGTGATTTTTTGATCATCCCGCCGTTTAATATCTTAAATGGTTACTCATTCTCATGCCACCCGAACAAGACCCTTTTATACAACTCATTGAAGCCAATAAAGCGCTGATCTTTAAAATATGCAACGCGTATTGCAGCCAGCCTGCCGACCGTGAAGACCTTGCCCAGGAAATCATTCTTACACTCTGGAAAGGACGCGCACGCTTCCGGCCCGACCATAAATTTTCCACCTGGCTCTACCGCGTGGCTCTCAATGTTGCTATTTCCTACTACCGGAAAACGAAAAGATCAATACCCAATATCCCGCTATCCGACATCCATGCAGAAGAAGCAGCCCATTTAGGGTCAATGAAAGAAGAGGAAGACAAACAACAACTATTACAACAAGAAATTGGCGCTTTAAAGGAATTTGACAAAGCGCTCATCATCCTCTACCTGGAAGAAAAAAGTTACAAAGAAATTGCAGAGATCATTGGTATTACAGCAACCAATGTAGCCACTAAATTAAACCGGATTAAAGAAAAAATAAAGCAAAACATCAACCAAACGTATATAAAAAATGGAAGACATTGAATTAAAAAAAATGTGGGACGCATCCAACAAGCAACTGGAGCAGGCCCGTATACTGAACCTTCAATCCCGGGCATTGAGTACTAAAACATTTGAGTCCCTGCAAAAACATAAGGCCCAATCCAAGCTCAATGGATTATCCACTTTCAAAAACTGGATGATCGCACTGGGAATTATATGGGTCCTTTTTCTGGTGCTATTGGTGGCAGGCGACCGTTTCAAACATCTCTACTTCTCCACCTCCATAGCTGTTATAGCAGCGTTCAATATCTACGCCGTGGCAGCCTATATAAAACAGGTCATATTGATCAACCAGATCAATTATGAATCCAGCCTTGTTGATACACAAAAAAAGTTAACAGAACTGCAGATTTCAACTATCAATATTGTCCGGATTCTTTTTTTACAGGCACCTTTTTATACCACCTTTTATTGGAACACACAGTGGATGCTAACTGATATTAAATTCTGGCTGATCACCTTTCCCATATCACTATTATTATTTTTGGCATCGCTGTGGTTGTATCGTAACATCTCTTTTAAAAATGCCGGCAAAAAATGGTTCCGCCTTTTAATGGGCGGGCGTGAGTGGGCTTCTATCATTGAGGCCAAAAGATACCTGGAAGAAATCGAAGAATTTAAAACCAATGAGGCGTAAGCGAGGTTAGTCAGCGGTCATCGCAGCAGTATTTATGAAAGCTGTGTGTGAAAGACAGATAAAGGCTGTTGCCGGGTTTTACTCAATCATAAATTTGTAACCCCTGCCGTGTACATTAATAAATTTAAGGGAGTTATCATCGCTTAACTTCTTACGTAATTTAGACACCAATACATCAACATTTCTACTGATCACAACTACACCTTCATCTTCCCAGATTTCTTTCATCATTTTTTCCCTTTCCACGATCTGATTGATATTCTCAGCAAATATTTTTAGTGCTTTTGTCTCTTTTTCCGACAGGCTAATAATTTTATCTCCACTTTTAAGCATATTATTAGCTGTATAAAATCTGAAGTTTCCTAACTGTATATAATCGTTATTATCGGAGATTGATGTCGCCTCTTCTTTTTTCCGGTACTTACCTTTTATATACCAACCAACGATGCTCAAAGGGATAAGCAACAGCAACAGCCAGAAGAAATTAAACTTATTTTCTTTCAAAAAATCAATGTCAATAACATAACAACCCACCTCGATCGTACGACCTCTGCACGGTGTTAAATCGCCTGTCTGGCCATTTTTTTCGAATGCCAGAACAGTTTCATTTTGCTTGCAACTCTTCAAATTCACTATATAATCATCTGTCAGGGCATTTCTTTGAAATGTCCGTTGAACTAAATTGATCAGTGTATCTGAAATAAGACCAAAGTCATTTTGAAAGGAAAGCTGGTAGGTAGTTGAATTTAATTTCCTGACCGGCAACACCCGCGATGAAGAATCTTTAGCTGCAAGCAAAAGCTGATGCCCTAAATCCCGTAATACAACTTCTAAATGCTTCCCCGGTATCTCATTCTTTTTATTGATAAATGGAGCCGCGGAAATCAAAACGGCAACTATCATGACTGAAGATCCTACGAGAATAAATGGCTTCATGAGTGCAAAATAACCTTTTAAAGACCGTTTTCCGGTGGTTTTACAAACGTTTTACGCATCCTTTACACTTCTTTACTATTAAAAAGCGTCATGCGGGTCGACGCCCGATACCTTTAGTTTATTGTTTAACCAAATAAACTATAACCATGAAGATCTTCAGCCTTGCCTTTTTGCTCCTTCTTCTGTACACCTTTGTCTTTCCAACCAGGGACAGTCAGCCAGAGTCGACTAACAATAAGCCGGGGGCTGCCAACATCGTTTTCAGATCTGCTGATGGCGGTCAAACATGGCAGGATATCAGTGATGGGCTGCCTGCAAACGTTCGGGAAGAGGCTATACAACGGGATGGTTTATTTGCGAACGATAATGGATTCTATTTACGTGCCGGCAATGGGCTATACCACAGTCAGCGAAATTCCATATTTTCATTTTGGACAAAAGAGGTCTTCCCGGGTCAACAGAGCAGTATAGCGCCGGGCAGGAACGGAATACTGGCTTATAATTATGAAGGTCAGATTTTACAAAAAATAAGCGGAACGGGTACATGGTCGCCTGCGTATACAAATTTCCACGAGAGAGAGATACGTACGGTTTTTGAAACTGCCAGGGGCTCGGTTTTCATCGGCTGCGACAAGGGCCTGTTTAAATCCACGAACAATGGAAAAACCTGGAAACAAGTGCAAGCTGGCGGCTGGGTAATGAAATTGGTTGAATCAAACGGCATACTCCTGGCTACCAGCCAGCGCGGTATAATCCGGTCTGCTGACGGCGGTGAAAACTGGGAAGCGGTGATTAGTGAGGGAGGTGTAGGTATAGCGGTAGAAAGCATTCAAGGCGGATTTGCTGCAATCACGTTCAATACCAAATCGAATACCAGGCGGGTGCGAACCTCCTGCGACGGTGGTAAAACCTGGCAGCCCATTGATGCCGGCCTTCCGGCGCAATCCTCCATTTCCTCAATTATCCAGGTTGGTGAAAACTTCTTCTGTGGTCATCCTAACGGCATTTTCAGATCATCAGACAAGGGAAAAACATGGAAAATGATGCTCCCTTCTGTAAAAGACAAAGTGTTCAATTTGTTCGTTTCAGGCAAGATAATATATGCCGTACCAAGAAGCGGTGGATGTTGAAATGTTTAGATCGCTGTAAACCCGCATTATGAAATTTAAGACGCTCCTCTACATCCGTTGTGTAACCAATGTAATATTTCCCGTCCTTCAGGCTTTGTAAAATGTATATGTGATGAAGCATAAAAAAAGGCCCTAATTTCTTTGAGCCTCTTCCTTATTTTGTCGGGACGACTGGACAAATGTCGAACCGGTTAATTGAGGATTTAAAGGAAATTTCAAGCTTTTCCATCCAATTTGAAGCACTGTAAAAGTCTCGGGACTTCAATGACCACGAGATCCTCAGTCAAAAAGAGTAGATCAATTCATCGACTAAATGATTAAATTCGAATAATTAAAGCAACTTTCGCAAATTTGTTCTACAATGGCTGTACTTATGAAGTTTCTTGATTGGCGTCAACTTCCCTTAAATTCGTGTATCTTGAATTCGGATGTTTACTCCTTTCGATACGTTTTGCTGAACAATTCGTTGAAATAATTTTTTGTGCGCCATAAATCTTTGTTACCAATCACGATAAGATGTTTCCTAGCCCTTGTTACTGCTACATTCAGCAAGTTAGGTTTGGCCGAGGCCCAGCTTCTGGCACCTCCATTGCCTGCACCTGTGCCTAACACTAAAAATACCGTATTGGCTTCTTTTCCTTGGAAGGTATGCACGGTTCCGCATTTTACGTTTGGATATTTTACTTCACTAAACCGATAGCGGCAATAGTCTGCTACACTTCTAAAAGGACTTATCACATAGATATCTTGTGATTTGAAATCAGGTTGCAAGATCATCTGCTGCAGTATTTCTTCCAGTGCTTTCACTTCTTCAATGACCACATGTTTATTGACAATCTGCTTTCCTTCAATATGCAGCCATTTTGTGGGAAAAAGTGTATCAGTCGGGCTGCCTGCTCCTTTCATGTCTTCTGGCAGTACCATTTGTCCATTGTAGGCAATATTATTAGAGATAGAGAACATTGGGTCTATACACCGACGATGTACCCGTAGCGGGAAACCAGTCCAGGTTTGTTCATCATTATGTGTGATAACCGATCCCAGCCGATTTATACGATCACCCAATTGTTGAAGGGAGTTTTTATAAGGCGACCAACGAATAGACACATTATACTGAGCCCGCAATTTCTCAACCAGGGAGTTGGGTATGGTTACTACTGGCTCTATCTGCAAGGGATCACCTATGATTACCGTTCGTTTGGAACGATTAATGATACCCATTGCTGACTGCGGGACAGCCTGCCCCGCTTCATCGATTAATGTCCAGCCAATCTTCAGATCGGGAGCAAACTGCCTCCTAACCGAAGCCAGGGTGGTAGATACTACCGGTACACAGATAAAGAAGGTATCCCAAAGATGTTGCAACGCATCGGTGTTTTTTACCGGTTTTCCCTGCAATACCCCAAAAAAATAGTTGAGATTTTTTGAAAACCGTGACTCATTGATCTTGATTGTCAACTCCTGTATTTTTAGAGCTTCCAGGAAGATTTTTGTTTGTACTGCGGCTATTTTGCCGGAGAAATAGGGCATGCTTACGTGCAGTGTTTTTATATCGGCTGTATAAAAAGTTTCATCAGGCATATTACTATTATTAATAGCGTAAGTATCCTGTATGTGATGCTTTAGTTTGGTAAAGCGCTCATGGTCTTGCTTCTGTACCTTTTTTTGTTTGAGTATGTTGTTTAGCTCCTCTTCTTTACTGCTTACTGCAAGTTTAGTAGACTGCAGCTCTTCATTCAGGTGTTGCAGCACGTTCTGCAAGGCTAATATTTGTTTTGCTTGTGCCGTAAAAAGTGATTTAAATTCTTTGAATGCTTTGGTACCGAACAATTCTTGCAGGCAATAAAACCGCGGCCGCGTTTCTTTGAGCAGCGTCAGGTTCTGTTGATATTGTTTCTGCTGCTGATCTTTTTCCTGCCAGGCACTACTCAGCTGTTTCAGTCGTTCCTGGTATTCATGTAATACCTGCTCAACTTCCTGTTGCCTGTTGCCAAGCATTGCCAGTTGTACCTGTTTATCCGGGTATTGGGTAAGGAGTTGGTGATACTGGGTGATTAGTGCTTTAAACTGGCTTAGTGTTGCATTATATTCATTAAACCGCGCTACGGCAGCGCTATAGGCTTCCCTGTGATCCGGATCGTTTTGAGCGTTTTCTTCCCTGACGATATTTTTAAGCAACGTAAAAAAACCGGGAATATTATTTTGCTTATCATCGTACCAAAACCGGGAAGCGAATTGCGCCCTGTTGGCTTTATTGCCCAAGACAGCCGCAAGTATGCCCCAGTTTTCTTGGCTTTCCTCCTCTTTCAGGCGGGTGGCGAAAGCCTTAAAGTAGTCCAACTCTTCAAAATCGTCAACGGCAACCGATTTTATATTGGGCAGCTCTTTCGATATGTTTTCCACCGCCGAGTTATTGTTACTGCTGACCACTATGCCATATTCGCCCAAAAACGCTTTGTTGAGCTCGTGGTAATAGTAGGTAAAAGAGCCGTCATCCAGGTCTATCTGTTTAGCCCTTCTTTCAAATATATGATCCACTCCTATGTCGATCATCTTCTGCGCGCGGGCTACAATTATGTTAGCGATCACATCTTTCAACAGAGTCGTTTTTCCGGAACCCGGCGGTCCATTTACACTGAATACGCCTCCATCTTCCAGTGTTTTAAGGGCTTCTTGTACCCCGCCTAATTGTGCATGGTATAAGCTGTAAGACAAGGAATTAGGCCAGCGAGCTGTATTCAGCTGCGCGGCGTCTATAGTCGCCAAGAAGGCAAGCCTGTTTTCAAGAATATTGATACGGCTTTTTTCATCTACTGTATCAGCCAGCAGTTGTTGTACATTTTTGTTGAGTTTTTGTGCCGGAGTATGGATCAGATAGTTCAGATCTTCGAGGTAGAAGCTATTCAAAAAAGGCACTTCCACTTCTTTCTTACTTTCTACCACCTTGTAATAGATACTTAGCTGCTCTTGCGGATTCCAGGAAGCGGTTAAGGTTTTGAGATAGGTTATTTCCTCCTGTAGTTTCCCTATTGCAAACAGATCGCCGGTACGCAAAGTAACTATGTTTACTGCAGAATCAGTTTCATCGAGTATGGTCGCTACTTGCGGAATATTATTACGTTCTTCAAACAATTGCGCTTCATATTCCAGCTGTTGATCTACTTCTTCGAGCGACTTTTTTTCTTGCAAAAGCTGTAAGCCTACCAGGTAGGAAGGCAACAGATAGTTTTCAGTTACCCGACCTTCTTCGTTTACGATGGCACAAAACAAGAACGTATTTCCTTTAATGGCTTGCAGTTGCTCTTCGTTTATTTCGCTGCCACCGGGATCATATTGTTTGCTGATGGCGGTAAAGACATCGGTTTTTGAAATGCTGCCAATCACAATGATGTATTGGAGAGTATGTCCTTGCTTTGGCGACCGATACCCCTGCAGCCAAGGCAAGGGTTGATGGAGATTCAGGAGCGAATATTGATCAGCGGCGCCGGTAACAAAATCGGGCAGATTAAACACCTCGGTATCCCGCCAAAAGCGCAGGATGTTTTGTACTGCGTGTTTTTCCGGATGCTTATCGTTCATTTTTGGTTATTTACCGGCTCTGTAATCACTCCCAATTAGCTTTAATATGTTTTTCTATTTCATCACCGATCAATTCTAAGCTGCTTGCCTGTGCTCTTATAAAGAAAGCAGCGTAAGCAGGTTTGTTAGGCACTTTCTTTTTTACAAAGACAGGACTTGTGTATCTTCCTTTTACCGTAATCTTACAGACCGTTCGGTCATTGATCGTATAAAACTTAATTTCCTCGAGGTTAGCATGAAAAGCACCACCAAAGGAAGCTACCATCAGGCTATCTATTAAAAGCTTGTAGCCGTCGTGTTTATTTTCGGCAGCGATGGTCGTAAAATCCCCGTTTTCCAGACCATAAATATTCTTGTTATCTGTTACTCCAACTAAAAGCGTTCCTCCGTCTGTATTGGCAAAGGCGGCAAGTGTCTTTAAGATTTCAAATCTTAATTCTTTTTTTTCAATATTCTCCTTTGTACAATATTGTAAAGAAGATTTGAATTCCAGCTTTCGCCCTTCTGTTCCTTCTATGATTTTATGGAACTCCTTTTCGTCGGCAGTTTTAATTCTAAGCGCATGTTGTTGTGCATATTGCTCTAATCGTTCAAACAACTGCTCTATATCTTTCGGATCTTTACGAAAGACATGTTCATCTTTGGCAAAACGGGCAAAGTCAAATGCTTTTTCATCTCCTGTTAGTATTATCCTCGGAAGGTCTTTGTATTCAGCCTGCAGAAATAACAAAGCACTCAGAATAAAATCTTCATTCTCTATTTCCTGATCGTTGGTCATCAAACACTTAATGTCCAATACAATAGCCGTTATTTTTCTATACAGTTGCGGCAATTTCGCCTTCATTTCTTCTAGGCTTTTTCCCCAGGCTATATTATAGCTTTTTCTCTGGGCTATAGTTTGAAAGCTCTCTTTGAATTCTTCCTTGTCGTCAATCAATAATAAAGCCTTATTCATTGGCATCTGTATTTAAAGGTAATTCAATAATCATTTGTACACCGGAATTTACATCAGTATCTACTTTTAAACTTCCGGAATGTGCCTCAATAATTTTATTGATATAATATCCACCCACTCCTGTTCCGGTACTATACTGTGACTTCGTAGCAATAGATTTAAAATCCTTTTCCGATATACCAATAGGTCTCCCATTATTACGGTATTCTATTTTTATGGCAGCGGGCTCTTTCTTTATCGTAAAACTAATGCGCAGCGTCTCTTTTGACAAGCCACCATGCTGAATAGCATTGTTGATCAGCGTGTCTAATAAATCTTCCATGTGTGATTTCGATATTCGCAGTATGAGGCTCCGATCTCCTTTTACGTCAATAAAAATGTCCTTAAACTCATTCTTTAAATCATTAAAAAGAGTAAAAAGATTTTCATCAGTAAATTTCATTTCCAGATGAATCGCTTTTTTAACATCGGTCAATATCTGGTTTAATAAGGTAGATTTTTTCAAAGCCTTATCCACTGTCTGTTTCAGCGTATCGTTTTCCGGCGGCTCAAATCCTTCCTGATTTAACAGGATGGGATCATCAGGGTTATATTCTGTAGCAGCGCCTATGCCATTTTTATGCACTATAGCTGCTATTTTCCGGATAAGTGCGTCGATACCTGTCAGGTTATGTTTAAGCTGATGGGTGATGGTTCTGACAATATTGATTTCCGCTTCCCTGCTTTCTTCTTCATAACCCATCATTCTTTTCTTTTCCTCCAATCGCCTGTTTTCAGTGGCGATCAAGCTGGCTTTCTGAGTCTGAACAAATGATGCCTGACTAGCTAAACTTTCAAGAGGAATGATGATATCTTCAATATCTTTTTTATTAAGAAAAGGTATCAAGGCTCCTTTTTTCTTCGCTGTGGATTCGAGTTGTTCTATAACGAAAGGCGAATACAGGGAGTAATACAGATATTCCAAATTTAATGTTTCGTCCTTCGGAATAAGCGCAAGTATATTCGTATGAAGCAAGATTTCGGGGTATTCAGGTGTAGGAAGGAAAATAGTAGGTTTCAAACTATCGCCGATCTTGGCAATAAGCACACACTTCTGGCGAATAATCGCCCGTGTGTTCTTATGACTATTATATGTTTTTGATGAAACCGTATGCACATCCAGGTTGATATCCAAAATATCTTTTGACAGATTTTCCACTTTTATCACCGCTAATTCTCCTTCCACAGGTGATTCTTCTTTTACAGGTAAAACCCCGGACCTGATATGCGTCACGTCTTTTAGATGCTTAGCGGTACCTTCCTTAAGCATCTGGTCTCCCAGGAAAAACTGCGTGTCATATACTTCAGCAGACAGGTTCAGGTCGTCCCTTACATCCCTGATACTAATGATGGGTATAGGTTTGTTACCAGGTATTTCCTCCTGATATTCCTTAAGTACCTGGTCGATATCTAGCAGAAGCGATTTTTTATCTTCAAGCACTACGTTAGCCCTGATGAATTTTATTTTCTCTTTCAGGTATGCGGGCTTATGCTTATTCAGAATAAGGATAGAAGATTTGGCTTCTGTGTAGGGTCTGTAGGTACCTTTGGGCAGGCTGATCACTGTTTCTACCACATCATCATCCACTAAGATTCTTCTTATTTCTTTTTCTTTTCCACTCTTAGTTAAGAAACTTTCTGAAACAGTAATTACTGCTTTACCTTCATAGGACAATTTGTCATAACTGAACAAAACAAGAGGACCGAAGCCTTTTTCTGACTTGGACATTTGCAACCCGAATCGATTATACAATGTGCGGGTTTCAGATGAATTGGCGACGCCGTTTATCGGAAGATCCCCGATGATAAAGTCAAACTGTTTATCGCTATTTAATTCATTAAAACAGTCCTTGTCGTCTATCGTATTGTTATGATTGTACCCATACATCATCAGGTTCATATTACCGAGCTGGGCTATGCGCTTGGTAATCTCCGATCCTTGCAGTAAAACTTTTTTATGAAGGCTGTACACTTTACTCAACAAGCCACCGACGGCAGCCACCGGGTCATAAACAATACCACCCTCTTTCACCTGAAGCAATTCCGGGATCAAATTCCTTACCGTCTCCGGGGTAGAGTGGTCGTATCCGGACAATTCCCGTGCATTCTGGTAAAGAAAGTATTCGTAAATATTGCCAAAAGCCAGGTCATCAAATGGGGATGTATCTATCCGGGTAATAATAGATAATATACCCCGGCGCTTTAAGTGATCTATACGTTGTAATAGTGCCGATATTTCATCAAATACTCCTTCCGGCGCTATATGAAATCGCTCTATCTCACGTATTTTTTCTGCCCACCTATCTGCACGCGTATCCAGTGCATCATCGTAGTGCAGAAAATCTATCGGGTATTTTCTTCCTGGACGGTCATTAATGTCCAGTAATCTCTTGTAAAAGAAAAGAACGGCTATAATGTACTGGATATCATCGTCTGAAAAAACACCTCTCAGGTTCTCTTTCAGGTACAGATAACCTTCGTTTATCATCTTCCACCGAGGATTTTCGGCAAGTGTTATTAAACCATTGATGTTCTCCAATAACAAAGGGTACTTCCTGACACGGGCATATACCTGGCTGGTTTGTAGCGGCTCTCGATCATTACGAGCATAATAGCCTTTTTGGTTTATTGCATCAGCAATGTCCTTTGCCCGCATAGGGTGGTTATGCTCTTTTAGTACAGCCTGTATTGCTTCGTGCAAGGTCATAAACATTATTTTTTACTCTTCGCCTTTTTAATCAATTTCCCGAAACCTTTCGGCTCCATTTGATGTGTCCGTAACCATTGTAACCCTTCGGATACCTGCTCTTCTGAATATTGCCGTTTGCGATCACTCCACTGGTAAAAGTCTTGCATCAACTCCCGATCAGTTATTGTTCGTTTTTCGATGATGCGATTGTTCCAGACGGCATAGAGTGTAGCGATGATTTCTGCTTTTGCTTCAGTGGTTTGATACATCAGTTCAAATAACTTATTTAATTGGCTTTGTACCGGCGCAAAGTATGCCTGGTAATACTCCTCGATCTTTCCCTGCTTTTCTAATGGAAGAATTTGCTTGTTCTGGCAATCAAACCAATTTTGTTTGCGGAAATCATTGTAGATGGTATGCATGAATACATTATCATAAGGACCCGCAGCCTGGTAATAATAGTTCAGCTTCAGATCGGCTTCTATGATGTGCTCTGCCAGGAACTGTATCTTCTGGAATTTGATGTCGGTAAAGTTGGGATCATCTTTAAATTCCGAAACAATTTTACCTGCCAGCACTTGTTTGGCAAAATTTCTCCTGCTATCAGGGATGTTCAATTTTGGGAGCGTTCCATAAGTAGCTGGCGGCTCTGCAGCCAATACTGGCTGTTCTTCCGCATCATGATATTCTTTTGCAACATCCATAACCTTCACCTGCCCGTTCATTAACATAGGTAGCAACCAATCGCGGAGGGCGGAGAGTTGTTGGTTTTGTTGTAAATTGGATTGCTTTTTCTCCTCTAAAGGCTTTACTACCTCATAATATTTTTCAACGATCTTCTTATCAGGAGAGGCGACATAATATGAAGTCATAAAGGAATCGAACAAGAAGTTTTTTATTCCACTTGTTTTACCTTCATAACCGAAGAAAACACCTGAATCATACAACCTTTGCCATTCCTGCTGAAAGTTGAAAATGTACTTTTCATCCTTTATAGAAACAGCCTTACAAAAGTTTGAACAGATTACCTCTGTATCAAATCGTTCTAAAGTTTTTTCTGTCAACAGTGCGATTCTCGCAGTTGATTGAGTAGGGCTTCCTCCAGAAATTTCAATAATAAAATCATTAGGTTCTAACACTTTAAAAAGGTTGTTCTTTAAAATAAAGCGCTCGGGCGCTTTTATTTCACCTTTCCCATTCAAGCCATTAATGTCTGCACCTCTTATACAATAAACCCTTTCTGTGTAATTTCCTTCTTCTGTTTCTTTTCCCCAATCGCCAGCCTTTGTTTCTTCAATCCAATCGTCGAAAACTGTCACTTCCCAATCCTTCGGAATCTCCCTCTTCAACACCTCATTATACACCATTTTCCCACCGGATGACTTATGAGGCTTTCCGTTGGCATCCGGAAAATCAAATTGCACAAACCAATAATCATATAGTGTTTTTGTTATCTGCTCCAACTCGGCATTGATGCGGTTATTGAGTTCTATTTTATCATCTAAAGCAGATAAAACAGCGACGATTTTCTGTTGATCTAGTTTTGAGACAGGAATATAAATCTCTTGCCTTTTTAACGCTCCTTCATTTACACGTTTTCTACCTGATGTGCCTTCCATACAACTGATGGCACGTTCTCTAAACAAGGGACTCCTGGCTAAATAATAAATGAACTTTGAATCGGAGTTCTCATTTTCTCTTAATACAATAAATTCGGATGAACCAAAAGCAATTTCATCTTCTTCTAGTATATCTACCAATGCTGTTTTCCCATTTTCAAGACAGGGAGTTATTTTAGCGACAACAGTATCACCGTTTCGAAATTTTGGACCTGCTGAATATTCTGCATACTCTGAACCATTTATTTTTCTTTGGAACACACCTAATTTGTCCATCCCAATTTTCCGAGCAACTGCACCTTTTCGGATTGATTCAGAAGGATTGAAATCTATAAATTCACCGATTGATGTTTGCTTCCACTTACTCATATCTCACCCCCTTTAATTGTTTTTGAATCTCCTTATCCAAACGATTGCCTTCTGCAAATAAAGTATTCAGCCTTTCTTCAAAGCCTTTCATCTTAGCTGCGAACTCCGTCCCAGTAATATCCGCATAATCGATCTTCACTTCAAAATACTGCCCGGCAGAGAAGGAATAATTTTTTTGCTGTACCTGCACTTTTGTCACCAATACCGATAGGTCTTCTACAGCTTCTTTATTATTAAACGTGTTTACAATACGGGCTTCTTCTTCACGGGTCAGTACGGTGCGCTGATTCTTGCCTTCTTTTACCGTTTCGCCCAGCTTGCTGGCATCCATTAATACGATGTGTTCGCTGTCCGCTTTTTTATCGAGAAATAGTACGGATACATTGGTGCCGGTGCTCGCAAAAATATTGCTGGGCATACTCACTACGCCACGCAGCCAGCCTTTATCTATCAACCGCTCGCGGATCTTCTTTTCTATACCGCTCTGTGCCGTAATAAACCCGGTCGGTACAACGATAGCTGCCTTGCCGCTATCGTTCAGGCTGTACATAATGTGTTGTATAAAGAGCAGGTAGATCGCCATAGACTCCTTCTTGGCTTTGGGTACATTGGGTATGCCGGCAAAAAAGCGCTCTTTAAAACTGTCATTCTCCAGATCGTCCCTGAAATCGGAAAAATCGAGCTTAAAGGGTGGGTTGGATACGATATAGTCAAACTTCAGCTTCTCCAGATAAAACGGTTGCGCAATCGTATTGGTCTTGATCACATTGGGAATACTGTGTGTCAGGTTGTTCAGGATCAGGTTCAACCGCAGCATAGTGCTCGATTTCTGCGAAATATCTTCTGAGTAGATGGTACACTTATCTTCTCCTATTTTGTGCGCCAGCGACATCAACAGCGATCCCGATCCCACACTGGGATCGTAACATCGGGCCTGTTTTACCTTACCGGGCACCAGGATATTGGCAATGATCCGGGAAACGGCATTAGGAGTATAGTACTCTGCATATTTCCCGCCCGAATCGGAGTTGTAATCCTTGATCAGGTATTCAAAAATGTCTTTAAAGAAATCATATTTCTCTTCGAAATAACTTTCAAAGCTTTGCTCGAAGCTGAATTCAAACAGTTTGTTAATCAGTGCCCGACAGAAAGCGTCTCTTTGTGATTCGTCAATAATAAATGTACTTAGCCGGTCAAACACTTTGTCTTTAGCCCCGGTTATAGATTTTATGGACAGTGTATCAGCATTTTTTGTACTGATATCATTAAGCGTGTCATCAAAAGTTTTAGCAAAATCACCGCTGTTCTGGATATTGTGCAGGTGTGCAATGAGCTGATCTGGTCTCAGTCTTGGCACATTCTCATCAAGCAAATCCATCAGCAGCTCATACTCTTTCTTTTTAAGCTTGGTTAGTGCGGCACTGAAATCTTTATGCTCATCCAATTCCGGCTTCAGCTTTTTTACTTCGTAGCGGAATTTATCGTTTAAAAATTTGTACAAAAAAACCTGCGAGATAATCTTGAATTCGTTGCCATCATTGCCTAAACCATAGTTGGCACACACACTCTTCAGGTTGTCTATGAGCTGCTTCGTTTTTGTCGTATAGTTAATATCTAATGTCATTGCTTAATATCGGTTATGATACAATTGAAAATATTCTTTCCCGATCAGGGAACTGACATTCTGGCGTGTATCTGTATCTAAATCTATTTTTTCATTCACCACAAATTGCTGTGCTACCAGCTTAACCAGGTAACGGTCAAACAAGGCTTCGTTGCTCAAGTAATCTTCCTGGCTTTCGAGTCTGCTGTCTACTTCATTTTTTACCAGCATCAGCGCACGGTGCAGTTGCATTTCTTTGGCATTGAGCGTTCCTTTTTCAGTCAGGCGCTTGTGAATGCGTACATATTTTTCATCGTTGCTGTACTTGGCTTTGAGTAGTGCATTTTTGCGGTTCAGCTCTTTCGCTTCATCATATATCTTGCGTAGCAGGGGCAGGTTCTCCACCATATCTGCCTGCGCGGTTTCGGTGAGGTTCTTTTTCCGGAAAATGCGTTCCAACTCTTCCTTCAGACTTACAAAATGCGGATCCCCCTGGTCAAAATTGCTTTGCAAAGCTTCCCGGGTTTTGCGCAATTGTTCTTTGAGCTCATCCGCCAGCTTCAGCTCTTCTTCTCCCACTTTAATGAACTGAAAGATTATGTCTTCCAAAGCTGCATTTAGGAGGTTTTGAGCAGCTTCTTCCTTGCCGATGTTCTCTATAAAGTTGAGATTGTTAAGCCGGTTTTGTGCCTCTACCATCAGGCGGTTCAATACATCAAAGTCAACCAGCTCACCTAATCCTTTTATACCCTGCAAGGCAATCAGGTTTTTCAACTCCTTAGCATTGCGCAGGGCTTTGACCAATTGCATCAGTTCTTTCTTATCCGTCAACTGCGCGATCTGCTGAGAAAAGAGTTCGCGGTTGTCCGTATCATAATGGAACAGTGCCTCTTTAATGTTCTCAATCTCCGCCCTGATTTCTGCTTCTGATTTGAACAGGTGTGAGTACATTTCCATTTCATCACCTAATTCGTCCTGCAGTTCCCGAAAATACAATTGATTCGTACGGTCGAATGCTTTTGATATATCTGCAAAGTCAACTACATAGCCATACTGGTACTTTTTGTACGGACGATTTACGCGGGTCAAAGTCTGCAACAAGTTATGGTCCTGGATAACACGCGCCAGGTAAAGCTTTTTCAAACGCCTGGCATCGAAACCCGTAAGCAGCATATTATAGACAAAAAGCAAATCGATCTTACCGGCTTTATATGCTTTGATGAGTTCCTTGCGTACACTTTTGTCATTTTCATCATGCAGGATCAATGCCGCGGTTAAAGGCTTGTCAGCATGCTTGCCACAAGGAACAAACGGTTCGGCGGATATGGACAACTGTGCCGCGTCGGTTTCCTGCTCACCATACCGTTCTTCAAATAGCTGGAAAAGCATCTTGGCTTGTTTAGAAGAATCGCAAACGACCATGCCGCCCAGGCTCTGGTCCTGCCAGTAATCCTTGAACTCGTTTAAATCTTTTGTGATGTAATTCAATAGGCCCTGTGCAAACTTTCGTTCGGCATATACATCCGAAGCTTTGATGTCACCCTTCAGGAGCTTGATCTGCTCCATCACATCTTTCATCTCCATTTTAAAGCTGCCTTCGATTTCTTCACGGATCAAACGCAAGGTATAACCATCGGCAATGGAGCGATTGTAATAGTATTTATGAATGTAGTTGCCAAACAGCAGTTTGGAATCGTATTCTTTGGCGACTTCTTTTAGTAAGGGTGTGCCGGTTAAAGCGATGATCACCGCATGCTTATCTGAATTGATCAGGTTGGCGAGATAGTTGCCTTTAGGGTTATAGCTCCTGTGCGCTTCATCAAGGAAGTAGATCCTTTGGGTATTGATATCATAATCCGGCAATCTTACGATGGTGGCATCTTCACTGAATTTCTGGATATTGATGACGGTGATTTCGGGTTTCCCACTGTCGTTATGTAGCGAACCTGCTATTTGCAGGTCATGTATAAATTCCAGGCGGGAGTTTACCTGTTTCACCTTCAGACCGCGATTAGAAAATTCTGTGGAAGATTGGATCAGCAGGTCTATTCGGTCCACGATAAAGTAAAACTTTGGGATGATGTTCTGCTTCTGGTAATAGTCAATAAGATGCTGCACGTTGTAAAAAGCCAGTGCCGTTTTACCCGAACCTTGTGTATGCCAGATGATCCCTTTACGCTTGCCTTCATCCAGTTTGGCGGCTATAGCCATAGTGGCGAAGATCTGCGGGTAGCGCATAATGTGCTTTTGCAAACCGCTTTCCTCTTTTACATAGGCAATGGCATAGCGTAAGGTGAAAGCAAACCTCTCCCTGCTGAATAAAGAGGTGAGGATACGGTGTGTAGGCGTATGGGGTTCCTTATTGATTTTGAACTCGGGGCTATGTTTGATCACCAAAAGGTTGTTGTCCTTCAGTATCTCGTTTTCTTCCTGTTCTGAAATCGTTCCTAATTTCTGTTTTACCGGGTAATCTTCGTCTTCGCGAAAATAATTGAATTGTAAATCTGCATAAGCCGATGTGGCATAAAATGCGCCAAATACAGGTTCCACAATGCCGTCCTCATACTCCATGTTATTGGAAAAGACCATCAGCTGCGTGATGTTGGCAAAGCGGCGGAAATGTTTGTTTTTAAAGCGTGCATTAATACGGCTTCGTTCAGCCATTACGCCTTCTTTGTTATGCGGCTTTTTCACTTCCACAAAAGCCAACGGCATCCCGTTAATCAGCACGGTGATGTCCGGACGGAATTCTTCATCGCCGCTTTTAGCCGTCAATTCGGCGGTAATGTGAAAACTATTGTTGTCGAAATTTTTAAAATCGATCAGTTTTATACCCGAGGTTGCCGTCAGCCGATCGTAAAACTTTCCTCCGAGATCTTCATAGTCCAGTTCCAGGCTTACTTCATCCAGTACACGGAGGATTTCTTCTGTGGCCACCTCGGGGTTAATGCGTGCCAGGCTTTGCGTGAAGATAGTTTCAAAGATATTGGTATCCACCCTGCGCTGTTGCTGATCGAGCGGTATATACTGATATCCCAGCTTCATCAGATGAAGCAATGCGGGAATTTTGACACGTGAGTTTTCGTTGAAGGACATTAAAACTAATTGTGCTTTTATTTGGTTGAATGCAGTAACTCTCGGACATCCACATTCAGCACTTTTGCTACTCCAATCAATGTCTCTAATGATGGCTGTTTCTCATTGGTACACCAGTGAGAAATAGTTGTTTCGTTCTTACTTAGACTTTCAGCCAACCATTTATTAGTTCTGCCCTGTTCAGCAAGAACTACTTTAATCCGGTTAATTGTCTTTTTAGACATATAATTTGCTTATTAGGCAAATATATTTGTTAATAGGGAAAGCAGTACCCTTTTGTAAAGTTTCTTTGCGAGAAAAATGTACCATTTCCATAAAAGTATCACCATTGCTTCTTTATATGATTACCCATTTCGAAAAGATATTGAAAGAAATATTCCTTGTTAATCCTTTCCAATAATTTCGAATCAGGATGATTAAATGAAGCTATTCTTTTGATTTTTTTTAAACGCAGTAAATAATTTAAACGCTTTTGAATTTTTATATACTCATGTAAGTGCAGATAGGCAAAAAGAAAAAGTCACATATTAGGAAGAACAATAAGACCGATTATTGAAATATTGTGCATACAACAATATTAAAGTTTAGAATACTTATCGTGCAAATATTTCTTCAATGACCTTCAACCAGCTGGATGAGAAAAACCAATCGTATCAATTAAAACAAGTCATTAATGCAAGATAAGTATATACTATTCATTAAAGTGGGATCAGTTTAGCCAGAATATCGATATGTTTATGATTGGATATTTGAAAATATAGTACAACAATGAGTAGTGAGATCTAAAGGAAAATCGAACTATAAACTACCAACCTTTTGCGGCGATAACAACAAAGCCCTTGGCTTTCGCTAAGGGCTTTTTGTGGGTAGTCGCCCTGTCGGGACAATTTTCGAACCATTTCTTGGATGATTTGAAAAAATTGGTCAGTTCAAATGAGAACATTTTCAACTGACTATCAGTACGTTATTCAACGTATAAAGTTTTAAATTTAAAAATCAAATAACGCAAAAAATAAATGGTTCGAACTTTCATGCAAATTGGAGATTTTTGAATTTATGCAAATCACAGTCAAAGGCTATTCTATTATAAGCATGGCATTGAAAAACAACTGAGGCCCGACTCTGAAATTTGAACCAAATACGGAGCATAGCTATTCTTGGGTCACACGACGGGGGTACCCCAAATCTCAACAGAAATGTTGGCACACTAAATGACACAGTAAATAGATTGCTTGAACTCATCCCAACTTTCAAAACAGAACATGGATCTACAACAATGAATGCCCTCATATTTTCAATTGTTTTCATTATTCACTTGCCACTACAAAGAAGTTATTCCCTGTCTTTTTTAATAGTAAATCAGTTGCTCCAAGTAATTTCAAATGTTCTGTCTCCTTTTCAACAATCTTTTTTGAGATACCTGGTTGGACAACATAAATACTAAATTCAAGTTCGCAATAACCTGATGTTATCATATTCAATAACGTGTTCATTTCTTCATCCCCACCGGTTTCGTATCTAGTTGCTTTCCCTTGGTTAATACGTGAATTTTGACGTCTAACCATATGTTGCAGAAGCTCATAGGCGTTATGCCTCCAATGAAAGCTTCTTTGTGCTTGACCACACACTTCGTATAAGTCTTTTAAACGACGACCGCTTTGTGATTTTGATGAAAACTTACAATGATATAAATCTATTTTTATTCTGCTGTCTCCACCATCCCAAAATTTTATCGCTATAATATCACTCGCTTCATTGGCATCGTCGTCGTCAAATATTATTTTATAATCAGCATTAGATTTTAGCTTTTCGATAATATGAAATTGAATTGAGTCTGTTCTCTTTTCCAGTTTTTGTGATTCTTTCCGAATGTCTGTACCTGTCCACTCTAAGGGAAGTATTTTGGAGGTATCAAAAAGGTTGATTTTTCCTTTAAAAGGAAAGAAGATATTATTATACATTTTGGAATTGTCATGAAACCAAGTCACCGGAGGAAAATCATAAAATAATTCAGCTATATCTATTTCGTCTCCTTTGTAGGTAATTACAAAAGGCATAGTTCCAACTAATTCATATTTATAACCACGTCCAATCTTGGGATCTAATACCAGTTTATAGTCAATGGCATTCTGATTCGACTCAATCGAGAATTCGACATAATCACGGCCATAAGAGTTCAATTTAATATTATAATCAACCACCGGAATGCCTCTGTGCAAGGACATAGAGGTATAAGCATATAATTCTTCGTTCCATTTCATGGCAACAGGAACTTTATTTGCGGGGAGTTCTGTAATCAATTCTGGTTTCTGAATGAATTTAAAAATGTCTTGTGTATCGATAGAATCATCTAAGAGCTTGTTGCCAAGACTATCACACCATTCACAGAAATCAGGAATACTTTTCACCAATTTAGTCCAAACTCTACCTTTCGAGGAACAACCAATAGTGACCTTATCTCCATTTTCATAACCGACACCGAAAAGATTTGAACTGGATTTAGTATCCTTGTCCAATTCGTCCAGACCACTTACAATAGAATTCCCTGCATACATAGTGAAACTGATGGGACCATCTAAAGTAGACTTTAAACCTAAGTTAAATAGCTCCAATTGAAATACTCCATCCAGACACTTATAGATATCAGCCTCATTAAACAAACTTTTATTGGGGCCTACAATGGCTTCGGCAATTTTATCATGTGTTGTTCCATTATTTGTACTGTTTATATAGAGTAGTTTCTGTTCTTCGTTCAAGTATATTATATAGAGATCATATTGACAGTTTAACAAATCGTCTATTTTTCCCCATTTTACAGGATCAATTTTTTTTGCAACAATAACGAGTAGATTTTTTTCTTCATGTTCTACTGATACTGTTTCATATTTTTCGTCATTAAAACAAGATGTATAATTCTGTGGCTCCCAGTCGATCTCATCATCAAATAACCTGAAGACAACTGTGCTCATCGCAGGCGTTATATTTCGCAATGGAATTTTTGCCGGGATCTCAGCATCTGAAAAATTCTGAAAAAAGTCTTGTTCTTCTTTTACTGAGCCTATTATATCTTCATTCGCCATACTGATGATTTTATCCCAGTCCGAATCTTTTTGATATAATTTTTTTAAAGTCCCCTTAAGCTCCGGATCTGCAATATTGGCGACTATAGACGCATTGCCCAATTTTAATATTGATTCGCGCGTAAACCTTCCAAAGAACTGAAATGAGGTGGTGATGTTTTTATGCAAATCGTGCAATGCACAAATTTTTAACTGAGGAAGGTCAAATCCTTCTCCAAGCATATCTACACATACAATTATTTTATGTTTTCCCGCAATGATGTCGTCTAGTATTTTCTTGCGGATTGCCTGCTTAATACCGCTATGAATAAATACAGGGTTGTACTTCTGATATGGTTTGTAGATTTTTTCAAACACCTCTTCAGCTTTAGACATTGTATCCACCCTTGCCATCAGTATATGGTCGTATTTTTCCTCCATATCTTTTTCCAAAATGGAAATTGCCTTCTCTGCAATAAGTTGGTCAGATTTCAGTGGGTTAAATTCAAGAATAGGATGAAAAACAATTTGTTTATAGTAATTGTCTCTTTGAGCAAGTGAGAGGGGATAATCGTAAATTACCTTACCTTGTAAACGTTTCTTGTCATTTCTAAATGGAGTCGCCGTGAATAACAAAATAGGTTTATTAAAAGTTTCAAGTTGTACTTTGATGTTATTCCACTCTTTTGCCTGACTATGGTGTGCTTCATCCATAATTAAAAGATTGCACCAATTCAGGAATGATGCCTTTATTTTTTCATCACCACTCAATATTCCTGTAATTATTTGCGGAGTGGAAACAATTACATTTGATTCGAACAAACTGTCTGCATCCTCTATGCTTTTTATACCCGTTTTTAGAAAACCTATAACAGGATTTTTGGCAGAGGAGGAAACAATCTGAAATCTACGATCTTTTAGAACGCCCAGAGATTTGAATTTATTGAAAATCTGGGTTCTCAACGAGGCCGAGGGAACGATTACCAATAAGCCCTGACACTTTTCTGCTATAGTTAAGCACAGCATTGTTTCGGTCTTACCTGTTCCAGTAGGCATTACAACTACTGCGGGTTTGCTTGAAATGCTCCAATGAGAGAGAATGGAATGTAATGCACCAATTTGTGGAGGTCTAAGCCCAAATTGAGTGATATTACCGGTTTCATCTTTGACTTCCTTTTTGTAATTAAATTTCCCTTCCCAAGTCTGAAGGATATTTTTATGATCAGGAAGTTTTATATACTCTGCTTTCTTTTTACATTTCGAAAGAATTGCAATGGTCAGTTTTTCATACTCTTCAAGCAATGTGAATACGCCATCATAATTTTGTGGGATCTGGCTTTTAATTGTTGAAATAAAATACTTTGAACCATTTTCGGAAAGAAATTCATAACCTGAAAATGTACTTCCATTGAATTTTCTTATAATGCCTTGTTCAACTCCAATATAATATTCTTTTTTATTGCCGTTGATACTTTTTATATATGTACAATTGAAAGTAATTTCAATTTTTTCTTCCGGGAATAGACTGTTCATATTTTATGTTATATATAATGCGACTTTGTATTAAAATAATTATTTACAGGACTCAATAGCCAAAACATTCGTGACCAACCGTCTCCCCCTGTTTTGAGCGCCAATAACTACTATTACATATTGCAATAGCAAGCCCAGAAAGTAGTATAGGCTAATTGGCCATTGGCCTATTATTAAAACAGGTATGCCCAAGAATATCACAAACAGGACGCATAGTGATGTAAGGTCACGTGCCAACAAAAAGGCTCGATGACTATCGGATACTATCGTATTAGAACTGTTCTTTTTGTAAATTTTATACCATAGTTTATTCTGTTCTATTGGACTTTTAGGCAAGGAGCCATAAACGCTTTTCAATTTTGCTCGATCTATCCTTGTATCATTTTTGCTGAGTTTCGAAAACGCTTCGGAACCGGGTAATGGATTCTTCAATTTCCAGAAAACCAGTACAGCTTTTTGATGACTAGATATAAGCCCGTTTAGTAAAAATAGCAATAGAGGAGCTATTGAGACCCCCAGCACTTTGAGTATAAAAACAATGTCAACACCAGTTGTTAGTGTTTTAAAATATGCAGGAAATATCAATCCACATAAAATCAATATGTTCGCTGCCAGGAAAACCCACAGCTGGGGAACATTCTTTATTTTTAAGTTAGGTTCTTTCTCCATTTATATAATCTTTAGGTTAAAAAATGTACGGGTGTAATCCATCGGGAGTAATGATAGACAAGAATACCGGAAGCGGAGGATTTAGTTGTTCAAACTCGGCTTTATGCTGATATACACTAATCATGTCTTGTTGACTAAGCATATTCGGGCCCTCTGGATGAGAATGCCATTCACCAATATAACCAATCTGCCCCCCGGAGTTATTTTTGATTTCCCCGATTTCATCAGGTAACCCTTCGTGTCCCCGAATAAAGTGGGTTGCATCTGCCTTACTGTCTATCGGTGCACTGATGCAACCTGTTACATAGATTGTCTTTGTTTTATAATTGCAAATTCCAATAAATACGCCTCCGGTTTCATTTCTTCCTGCCTTAGAACATACCTGGTCTATTTGTTCAACAATTCCATCTTTAAATCGAACCGTCCAGTTGGGGTCGTTCAATGCTGACAACACTCTAAAGGTCTTAACGGATATAACCTGTGTTTCAATTGTATAATCCTGGGCTTCTACAATGCGACTCAAATAGATTTTCCCATCCTTCGATGAAGCCATCATTTCTCTTTTTAGCACTCCTGAAAAGTAGGAGGCATGAGAAGAAATCTTGTCGTCGGATAAAACGGTTGTTTCTGAATTACAACCGACACCTACCCGCACCGTTATGTTATTGCCATTAATCGCCAACTGCTCTCGCTGAAGCCAATCACTTACTTTCTTATCATGCGCTGACAGGCTATATAAATACACTTGTAGATCATCGATACGTGGATTTCTGTTTTCACCCTCCTTATATAGTACGCCCAAGTTCCCAAAATCGGATATTGACGCACTACCAATATTTCGCTCATCCATACTTTTGACAATAGCTAATTTATTGAAGAAAGCGTCTGATGCGGTAAAGTCTAACACCCAGTTGTATTTATCAAAAGTCTCTTTCTTGTCGATCAGCCCGTCTTTGAATGAAGGCCCACTATAAATTTTTAGCGTCTCATAAGGGTATATCTTTTTTATTCTTTCTGCTAATGCAGTGGCTTTGTTTTCTCCCTCATCTTCACCAAACAAGGCATGACGTACTAAATTATGTGGAGATATTTGATCTGGGTCTATAAGGGTTAAATTTGTTTGTCCGGAACGGGCAAGATGCATAACCACTTTGGAGCCCAAGGCACCACATCCAAACACAGCAATTCTTGAATTCACATCTATTTTGCAACCGGATATATGGCCTGCTTGTTGGATGGTCAAAGGCTGATTGTGCGATAGTAAATCGATGGGTATATTGTTTACAATTTTGCCATCTTTTACATCATCAACATCGACCCGGAAGCGTAAGTTTATAAATTCGATGTTGGAAGGATATCCAATTAATGGCTTAGGTCGCCTTATACCAACAATTACGGGAAAGTGAACAAATGAATTTCCATCACTTGTAGCAATAAATTCTTCTAATTGACTGTAATTTAGGCTATAAAAGTCACAGAAGGATTTAAACTCTTTCCAATTCCTCGGTAAATTAACATAGTACCCTTTGTTTACAGTATCTTCCTCATTCCATAATACATAGGCGTAATGATAATTTTTCCTGGTAACGTCTTCCTTGTCTTTTTTGCGTTCCTCATCAACTTCCTTGATCGTGGTCAAGACATTCCCAGCTGTAAGTGGTTTAATGAATTTATACGTGTACCTTTCCGCCTGCTTTGGACGTTCAAATAAAGCGACAGCAAGCTGTTCTTTAAAATGGAAGGCGTTATCGCCATTAACGATTCCCGTTAGTGTGTTATAGTCATAAATTATAGTACCGGTGTATCCCTCCAATCGCAACGGTTCAAATTGCTCACCATTTTCTGTCAGTTCACCTGTAGCAGCATCCCTAAGCCAATTGCTAATACGTATGATGAGATCCTCAATTCTTTTATTCGCATACCATTCATCTGCGTTACCCCTTACATAACAAAATCCTGAAGGCCGATTATTGACTGCTATGTATAAATGCGCAAGGTTACTTTTAGGAAAATCAAGCCGATCTGTAAATACTTTAGGTGCCGATAATGGATAATTTATCAAATCGAAAACCAAAATGATGTGCTCTTTTTCCCTGATATCTATATCTTCAAAATTACCCAGACTTGGCAAGTCAACACTAATTTCATAAGGCACAGCAATTCTGCCATTTCCCCAATCTAAGATTTGAAGCTTATGTCCATAAACTAACTCCAGTGATTTTAGAGAATCCCTAAGAGCGGGATTCTCTATATCATCAGAAAATACAGGTAAGCTGATACTAAACCTATCCATTTCCATATTTTGAAGCAGAGTTAACAGCGCCTAAACCAGCACCTCCAATCACTTTAGCGGCACCCTCCGATTGTTTCGGGTTCACAATTCCTTGTGTGGTCACCTCGAACACAATTGGTTGAGGAACTCTACTGACCACATTGTAGATAGCCGTGTTAAAAAAGTTGTATTCGGTAACTTTCTTAACATACTCACGTTTTGCTTCATAATGTGGGGGGTTGTCGTCATCGTCCACTATCTTTTTGCTTGAAGCAATGACCTTTGCGTTCCTTCTCTTGTAATCGAGTACTTCCAGAGAAGTTTTTTTAGGAATGGGATTTTCTTCCTGGGGTCTGTCATTAAAGAATGACCAGGAGCAATGGTGTGGTGAGAGAAATAAATCCCAATACAGCGCGTGCTCATTTTTATATTTCTTGGTTTTTTCTAAAATGATGCACCAAGACGTATGATCAGAGTCTCCTCCAAACATTGCAAGGGTTGAGAAGCCTTCCTGGTAAGGGCTATTTTTGAACCTCGCTTGGAAAACGATACTGGTGGAATTCTTTTTGTCATCACCAAGAGCTTCAAGGTGTTCTTTAAAAGGAGCGTGAATGAAAATCGAAAAGAGCGATTGATCTCTATCATTGAAACGTGTGACAATATCACCAGGTGTAGCTCTTAGGTGATCTAAATCCTTGTAATCGGCGTTTCCATCATACCCGATAATTTTGATCCTATTTCCCGGATTGTCTTTCTTTGGATCACCTTTCCGGTGAAGTGCAAGTCTACGTTCAGCTTCTTGCTGATATGCGTCTTCATCTTCATTTGAATGTTGCTCGGCAATCATTGGGGAGAACCACATGGTATCGACGCGGATTAGCCCTTCCTTTTTGTCTGCTTCGGAATATTTTTCCGGCGCTCCTTGGTAGAAGTGCTTTTTGAAACCTCTACAGTGATCTTGGTCACCGTGTGTCAATATAAATACATCAACATATGGAATCCCATTGTTGTACTGTACACTCTTTAACAGATCCTTTTTGACATCATAAGTGTCCTCATTATCACAATTCCTGATATTACAATCAACCAGAATCGTAGTTTTGTCCTGTAACGTAATTAAGGACGTGTCTCCATTACCCACCGGGTAATACTTAAGAGTAGCATTATTAGCCATTTTTCTTTTAATTTTTTGTATTAAAACCTTATTGTAATCAAACAACACTCTCATTCCTTACATGAAGGAATCAGCTCCAGCGGAAACATTAGGAAAGCTGGTTATTGTTGTTAATCCGCTTAGGTTAGAGAAAAGAAAAGGACAATAATGCTTGCACAAAAAACAAGTTTGTTTACTTTTGTGTTGTCGAAATGATAGTTATCATCATTTATCTCGTCTCCAACCTCGGAGATTGAGTGATATTCTAAGTATAGTGTAAGAGGTAGCTACTCTTACACTATACTTTTTATACCACCTAATATTTTTTATTATTTTTTACCCCTTTCTCAAATATTCCACCTCCTTTTTTAAATCAATAATTGTTTCGGCTAATTCTTTCCCGGCTTTTAAATATTCGGTAGGGAACTCTTCTTTTAATTCTTCCATTAACAAGTAGTACACCGGTTTAAGCATTATCTTAAAATCGTCGTTTTCTGGCTTTTCGAAAAATGCTAAAGCTTCATGCAGTTTGTTTTGAGCGATTAACAATAAGAAATAGTCAACCAGCGCAGATAAAGCTTTTTGAAAATGCCTACTATTTCTTCCCTCGTCGGTAAAAGTTTCGAATAGCTCACGAGTTTTATTGATTATAATATTAATGGAATCGGATACCTCTCCGTTCCATAACAATATTTTAGCATACAAAAACATATAGCTAATACTTTCACTATTATCTTCTTTGTACTTTTCTAAAAGCTCTCTAACAAATAATTTCTTGTCCTTTCGTTTTGCGTTGTAAATACTTTCAATCCAGCAACCTACAACAGAATGTTCTCCCAACTCAACAGCCTTTTCAAACATTTGATCCGACTTTTCAAAATCTTCCATTATGCTGTAAAGATGCCCAAGATGATGAGCTGATTCTGGATCGCCAAGACTCAATCCTTCGTTAAATGTTTCGATAGCCTTGTCAAGCTCTCTCTTTTTTAAATATAATTTACCTAGCTCACTAAATCCATCGATCTGCTCCTTTTCAATCACCTTTTTGAACTGTTCCTCTGCCTTTTTAAAACTAGGCCGCTTTTGCATCAAATAGAATCGTCCCAGGTTAATATTACTACCTTTCTCATTGGCAGCTACTGCGTCAATCAGTACTTTTTCAGTATCTTTAACCCTGCCAAGTCGTGTTAAAACCTTAGCCAGTTTAGTGAATGCACCTTTTTGATTGAATTTAATTGCTTCCCTGTAATACTTCTCGGCATTTTCCAGATCTTTTAGTTTCAGGTAAATATTCCCTAAGGAAATTAACGATTGTTTGAAGTTCTTAGTGACAGCCAACTCATGGTATTTGATTGCTTTCTTATAATCTCCTCCTCTTCTATATATCTCTCCAAGTCTATTGGCAGCATAAGGATGTGGTTGGGGTAGTTCAAGGCACTTTTCGTATAATTCTATAGCCACTTCCTTATTCTCCAAATGAAAGTCATATATAATAGCGAGCGATATTAATGCAAGAGGATTTTGATTTTCCAATGCTAAAGCGGCTTCTGCAGCTTTCAAAGCCTTATTGAACTCTCCTTGCATAAGATATACTGATGTAGCCAACATGAAGTAATCAATATTCTTATTGTCAACATCATCTAACCTTTTGATAGCTTCGTCTAATTTCTCTTCCTTTACCAATTTTTTGACCTCAGACAATGCGTTCTCACCATTTGTCTTGGTGTTTTTTAGGAGTCTATTGGGAAGGACCGAATTGGTAGTTTTAATTAACTCCTCCTTTAACGTGTCAGGGATATTTTCACATGAAAGGAATGTATTACCCATATCAATAGCCGCAATAGCATCGTATTTGCCATCTTTCAGGTTACTGATGTGTTTTCTTAAACGTTTAGCCAACTCACTTTCATCGCACCAGGCGTCAAAAAAACGAACCAGCCATTTTACATTTTCCTTATCGTGTGCTCTGCCAAATCTCATCAGGTACCAGATATTCATAAACCTTTCTTTAATCCGGTACAGATGGTTCTTCGTTGAGGTTGGTACCTTTTCGACAAGTTGGTTTTTTTCTAAGTATGATAGGATTGATGAGATATTTTTGCTTTCCAACCTGGTTCGTTTAGCTATTTCTCTCACAGATATCGCATCCCATTTCCTCGCTATAGCATCAACGACCTTTTGTTGTTGAGTTGACAACTGGTCTAATTCAGATTTGTATAGTAACGTCAATGTGTCTATCAGGAGGTACAGATCTTTGATAGCCTTGCCATTTTCGTTATCCAGGAAAATCTGGAAAAGGTATGATATTGTTCTAGGCACACCTCCTGTCAACCTTCGCAAAGCTTCCACTCTTCCTGGAAAATTAGCAATTACGTCTTTAATCTGCTGCTCTTCTCCATACTGTTGTCCAATTTTAATCAGCAGCTTTTCACATTCTTCCTGAGTCAAACTATCTAATTGAACTATGTTGAAGAATTTGTAAAAGGAATCTCCGAAGTCTATAGTACCATCATTATATGAAGTAGATGATCCGATTACCCGGAGAGGTGAATTGGAGGTGAAGATTTTCTTAAAGCGCTTTTTTTCGTCTTCAGAAAGCTTCTTCAGGAAAAAGTTTATGTTCTCTATAAATAGAATAGCTGTTTTGTCTTTTGAAATTAAAAAGTCTTGCAGGAGCTTTAAGGATTCTTTTTCATATTCATCATCTGACTCTATTATGTTCTCTAGTTTAGCAGCCAAGTTTTCTTTATAGAAGTTGTCCTCAATTCCTATCGCTACAGCCTCCCATAAATTGGTTAAGTCAGATAAATTATATTGTTCTTCCGAAAATAAAATTGGTATATACCGTTTAGATAAATGTTTATCATCCAAAATGGCATAGCTGAGACGGTGCATTAATGTTGTTTTACCAGCCCCTCTTTGTCCAATTACGATTATGTTTTGAATGTCGCTAATGGTCTTCGATTCCACTAGTGAGGTTTTAATGTTATCAAATTCGTTTATTCTGACAACAAATCCATCTACTATGGCAGACTTTGACTTGCTTCCTGTATTGTTCCTTAAAAATATATCCTGATCTTCCATTTCTGTATAACGATAAATTTCTCGTCAAATATACAAACGATTTTTTTATCGTCAAAACTTTTAGCGATTTTTTTATCGTTAAAATAGCAGGCCTTGTGATTTGCCAACAGATTCTTCACCATCGAATTAAAAAAAAGTAACTCATTTAGCTATTCGTGCTGGGCACAGGGGTTCGTCCAAACAGCTTTTAATTAGTTCATTAAACGATTACTCTTCGGTGCACTGATTTTAAATTCTTTGAAAGTCTCAAAGAAATACCAACCTTGAAGTCAAACAAACACATTATATCATATGAAAACAGCTTATCTATATATCCGTGTAAGCACTGATGAGCAAAAGAAAAAGGGATACTCCCTGCCAGAGCAGGAGGATCGGTTATTGAAATATTGTGAGTACAACAATATTGAAGTTAAAGGCATCTACCGCGAAGATTGCTCAGCCAAGACCTTCAACCGACCTGAATGGAAAAAATTAATGAAAGCGATTAAAAACAAGTCATCAAAGGAAGACAGACATATACTTTTCATTAAATGGGATCGATTTAGCCGGAATATTGAATACGCCTATGAGATGCTCGGTTTACTTCGAAAATACAAGACAACAGCAATGGCCATTGATCAGCCTTTGGATCTTTCGGTACCTGAAAGTACAGTCATGCTTGCCGTTTACCTTTCCGTACCGGAAGCTGAAAACAGCAGAAGGGCTCTGAATACTGCAGCCGGTATTCGCAGGGCAAAACTGATGGGCAGATACCCCAACAAGGCTCCTTTAGGCTATATCAATGTAACAACAATAGAAGGAAAGAAAATTATTGCCCTTAAGCAACCGGAAGCAAACATTTTAAGATGGGTCTTCCAGCAACTCGCTAAGAATATCCATAGGATAGAGGAAATTCGGAATATGGCTCGTGATAAAGGTCTGATGTGTTCAAGGTCATATTTCTTTAGGTTTATACGTAATCCCATTTACTGTGGCCTCATTACAATAAAATTTAATTCCGGAGAATGTGATCTTGTGAAGGGAACACATAACCCTATAATATCCGAGGCACTGTTTTACGAGGTTCAGCGCATTATCACAACAAAAAGGAAAGTTACTGCTAAAGAAGACTTCCTAAAAAATACTTTCTTTTTACGAGGAGTCTTAGAATGCCCTTATTGTGAACGAAAACTCAGCGGAAGCTTTTCCAGAGGTTCAACGAAGAGATACCCCTACTACCATTGTCATGGAAGATGCAAAACAAGGATCAATGCCACTTTTCTCAATGATCGCTACCAATTTGAACTTCAGCGATTAGCACTTTCAGATAAGGCGACAGATCTTTTTAGTCTCGTTTTGGAAGATTGGAATGCTAACACACTTAAAACGGCACACGTACAGAACCGAAATATTGTGGTAAGAAAACTAAACGAACAGGAATCAATTATGTCCCAAGCCCGAAAGTTGTTCGTAGTTGGAGCTCTGAAACCTGATGATTACAGTAATTTAAAAAGGGAGTTTGAAGCTAATGCCAAATGCCTGCGAAGGGAATTGCTGGATATTAATATAAAATTAGAAAGCATTGACCGACAAAGCCAAATAGGATCCAAATCATTCTTAAATATTTTACAGGGATTTTCAGGGTTGGATTTATCCGACAAAAAGCATCTTGTCAATCTGATCCCACCACTCAAGGTCGATTTCAAAACAGGCAACATGACACTGAGACTAAACAGCGCATTATCAAAAATATTATTAACAAAAAAACAGATATTAAAATAATAAAGATGAACTTTATAGACAAAAGGGTTTCTATCAAACAGGCAATTGAAATATTGACACAAAATGGTATCCATGTGGAAGAAGACGAAGCTACTTTAATATTAGACTTTCTCTATCTTATATCAAAGAATCACAAAGAGCCAAAGAAGGTGGAAGCATCAGAACCTTAAGAGGATATCGAACTGTTTGAAAAACACTCTAAACAGAAGACAGCAGCAGTTTTTCAGAAGATTCAAGGCTAAAGTTCACGCGAATTTTGAATATAAAATCGAACTATAAATGACTCGACGGCAACGGCTTGAGTCACAGATTCTTATTGGCATAAAAAAAGGAGACAACTGTTATCCAGTGTCTCCTTTAGTCGCCTGTCGGGACAATTTTCGAACCATTTTTTGGAGGATTTGAGGACATTGGTTTCCGAAAAAGGCTATTAATACCGCCTAAAATGGACCCTGAAGAAGCTATTATTTTTTATACAATGTTGCAAAAACATAAGAATTTTTGACAATCACTTGTAACATTGTTGTTACGTTTTATTGGACGCTTTAGGATATTTGAGTATCAACTCTAAGCTTCAAATCTGTTATTCGTAGGGCCTTTTACTACGGTACTGGAATAATTGTAGGCTATCAGCGAAGCATAAAGTCCAAATCATTAACTACCCAATTTTAGACAAAATAGCCGCAATAAGTAAAAAAAATGATTTTTGCAACATAATTGCATGGAAATTTTATTAAATTTGCATCCAAACATGAAATGGATAGCAACCATATTAGTAATTTACTTCGCGGCACTTTTTGTTGCTCCGTGCAGTGATGCTAATAATGTTTGCGCCGAAATAAAATCTCCATCCAAAGAACTGAAGCATAGTCATAATCAAGATAGAGATGATAACTGCTCCCCCTTCTGTCATTGTGCTTGTTGCAGTGTTTCGATAACTTCCTTTAAGTTTAATATACCAGAATTTAATATCCCCTTAAAAGAGTTTAAGGCCAAAAAAGTTGGCATAAGGGATTGTTTTTTTGTTTCCAACTACTCCGGAAACATTTGGCAGCCGCCAAGATTTAACGCATAATTTCTTTTAGATCGTGTCTTATCGTGTGATATGCCTATTACGCATATCGTCTGTGACATCATTGTTTTTTTAGCACTGATTAGGTGTTGTACGATTTACGTATGACATCCATAGCACGCATCTATTCCCAACTTTTTTCATTCAGAGAAGAGGTCTCATATTTTTTTACTAAGCGTTAAATAACAAAATACACTGTGTTAGATCGTATTATTAAATTCAGTATAAAGAACAAAATCATTATTGGTTTAATGACTTTGTTACTTATTATATGGGGAGCGTGGAGTGCCACCAAATTACCCATAGATGCCGTCCCTGACATTACCAACAATCAGGTTCAAATATTTACTACCTGTCCTACATTGGCTGGTCAGGAAGTGGAACAACTCGTAACCTTCCCCATAGAACAAAGTATTGCCAATGTTCCTAAGATCGAGGAAATCCGAAGTATTTCCCGGTTCGGACTTTCGGTGATCACCGTTGTTTTTGAAGAGGACGTGGATATATATTTTGCCAGGCAACTCATCAATGAACGACTCAAAGAGGCTGTTGATAAAATCCCCCAGGGAATTGGCTCGCCGGAAATGGCACCTGTCAGTACAGGTTTAGGTGAAGTGTACCAATATATCATTCACCCCAAAAAGGGAAGTGAAAAAAAGTACAATGCAAAAGACCTGCGTACGATGCAGGACTGGATCGTTGCCAGACAATTGTACGGTACTCCGGGTATTGCCGAAGTGAACAGCTTTGGGGGCCAATTGAAGCAATACGAAGTTGCTGTCAATCCTGATAGGTTGAGAGCAATGGGAGTAAGTATCCCGGATATCTTTACCGCCCTTGAAAAGAACAATCAGAATACAGGCGGTGCATACATCGACAAAAAGCCGAATGCTTATTTCATCAGGGGTATCGGTCTGGTAACATCATTAGATGATGTTAAAAAAATTGTGGTCAAAAATTCCGGTGTCGTACCAATATATATCAGTGATGTTGCTGAGGTGAAATTTGGTAGTGCGGTTAGGTATGGCGCGTTGACCTATGATGGAGAAGTAGACGCTGTAGGTGGTGTAGTGATGATGTTGAAAGGAGAAAACAGTAACGAGGTGGTTAAGCGGATAAAAGAGAAGCTACCTACCATCCAGCAGTCACTTCCTAATGATGTTACTATCGAACCCTACCTTGATAGAACTGATCTTGTGGGACGTGCTATCAGTACAGTGCAAAAGAATTTGATCGAAGGCGCTCTGATAGTGATTTTTGTTCTTGTACTCTTCCTTGGAAATCTACGTGCCGGACTGATTGTAGCTTCCGCCATTCCACTGGCAATGCTTTTTGCCCTTGGCATGATGAATGTGTTTGGTGTTAGTGCAAACCTGATGAGTTTGGGAGCGATAGACTTCGGGCTTATCGTTGACGGGGCGGTAATCGTGGTAGAAGCAACCATGCACCATCTTGGCCTTCGAAAGTCAACGGAAAGATTGACACAAAATGAAATGGACGAAGAGGTATTCCAGTCAGCTTCTAAAATACGTACCAGCGCCGCCTTTGGAGAAATCATCATCCTGATCGTATATATTCCGATCCTCACGTTGGTTGGTGTTGAGGGAAAAATGTTCCGCCCGATGGCCCAAACCGTTGGCTTCGCAATTTTTGGAGCATTGATATTGTCCCTGACTTACATTCCTATGATGTGTGCCCTGTTTTTGTCAAAAAAAACAAGTCACAAGCGAACGTTTAGTGATAAAATGATGAGTAAGCTTCAAAGTTGGTACCAACCTTTGTTACAGAAAGCTATTAGAATTAAATATATTATAGTAGGTGTCACTGTTGGCATTTTTGCAATTGCAATATTTTTCTTCAGCAGAATGGGTGGCGAGTTTATCCCTCAGCTACAGGAAGGCGACTATGCATTTCATTGTATCCTTCCGCAGGGAAGTTCATTGAACCAAAGTATAGAGACTTCCATGCAGGCGTCACGTATTATCAAGCAATTTGAGGAAGTTAAAATGGTGGTTGGGAAAACAGGAGCGGCGGAAGTTCCTACAGACCCAATGCCCCCGGAGGCAACCGATCTTATGGTCGTTCTAAAGCCAGAAGATGAGTGGACTTCCGGCAGGAGTTATACCGAGCTGGCTGACGCGATAATGGAAAAATTGGAAGTTATTCCAGGGGTTTTCTTTGAAAAAAACCAACCCATTCAGATGCGTTTCAATGAACTGATGACGGGGATCAGGCAGGATGTTGCGGTAAAAATCTTTGGAGAAAATATAGATACACTCGCTTCTTATGCGAAAGAAGTAAGTGAGGTTATTCAAAGTGTACAGGGAGCCACGTCGCCACAGGTTGAACGGGTGATTGGTCTTCCGCAGATTAATATCGTGTATGATCGCACGCGAATTGCCAACTACGGATTAACGATACAGGATGTTAACGACGTGGTAAGTACTGCTTTTGCCGGTAAAAGTTCGGGACAGGTATATGAAAATGAGAGGCGTTTTGATTTGGTTGTACGTTTGGATAGCGCACACAGAAGCAGTATTGATGATGTGAATAATCTGATGGTTCCAACGGCTACCGGTTTGCAGATCCCATTATCACAGGTAGCAAATGTATCATATAAGTTGGGACCAGCGCAAATCAGCCGGGAAGCTGGAAAACGTAGGATCGTAATTGGATTCAACGTTTCTGGCAGGGATGTACAGAGTGTCGTGGAAGATATACAGCAGCAATTGGCAGCAAAAGTGAAGCTTCCCTCCGGGTACTATTTTACTTACGGCGGCCAGTTTGAAAATCTTCAAAAAGCCAGTGACCGTTTGATGATAGCGGTTCCCGTATCGCTGTTGCTCATTTTTATGCTGCTATATTTCACGTTCCATTCTTTCAAACAGGCCACCCTAATATTTACGGCGATTCCTATGAGTGCCATCGGGGGAGTCTTTGCATTGATGCTTCGCGGGATGCCTTTCAGTATCAGTGCAGGTATCGGATTTATTGCCTTGTTTGGTGTAGCGGTATTAAATGGTATCGTGTTGATCGGTACGTTTAATCAGTTACAAAAAGAAGGTATGGATGATGTGCTGCAAAGGGTTAAGGAAGGAACGTTGACCCGTTTGCGTCCCGTATTGATGACGGCAACAGTGGCATCTTTGGGCTTTTTGCCAATGGCTATCAGCACCAGTGCAGGTGCGGAAGTACAAAAGCCGCTGGCAACCGTTGTGATAGGTGGATTGATGACTGCGACCTTTCTTACGCTGTTCGTACTGCCGCTCCTGTACATCATTTTCAACTCAAAAATCAAAGGAAAAGGTACTATGAAAACAACCGCAGTGGTTATCTTACTCTTCCTGGGAGGGTTTTCATCTGTAAATGCGCAACAGCAGCAACGGATTTCGATTGATAACGCTATAGGTACCGCGTTAAAGAGCAACCAGCAGTTTGGTGTGAATAGTGCCCAGATTAGAAGCGCTTCTCTAAATGTGAAGACGGCGAACGATATTCCCAAAACAGGCGTCTTCGCCGAAAACGAAGATTTACGTCCTTCAGATAATGTAGGTATTTTAAAAATCGGCGTGTCACAAAGTATTGCCTGGCCGGGGCTATATGCTGCCCGGAAAAATTATTTCAGAGAGCAACTGAAGTATGCAGAGCTCAATACCGATGTTTTAAACGCCATTATAAAAAGGGATGTCCGAGTCGCCTACTACCAGCTTTGGTATTTACAAGACAAACAGGCGCTGTTTCAACGTCTGGACAGCATATACACTATGCTTTTCAACACAACGGAGGTTCGGGTAAGAACGGGAGACGTTGCCAAACTGGACCAGATAGCGGCAGAGGCAAAACTGCGGGAATTGAAGGCTTTCCTTGAACAGAACAAGAAGGCAATGACGGTGCAACAACAACAATTGATGATGCTTTTAAATCAGAATGAGTGGTTGCTCCCGGTGGCCGAACCGCTTAATAAAGTAGAAGTAGAATTGCTGGAAAACAGCACCAGCCATCCGGTGTTGGCGTTACAGGAACAGAATGTAAATATTGCATCTTCAAATATCAAGGTTCAGCAGAACACCAACAAACCGGATTTTTCGGGTCGGTTCTTCAGCCAGCGAGTGTGGGGTGCGAAAGACCCTTTCACTGGCTTTTCGGTAATGGCATCTTTTCCCCTGTTCGGAACCGGAGCCTATCGGAATAAGGTTAGGGTCGCAGTTGCTGAAAAAGAAGTACAGGAAAAAGCGCTTTCCTATCAAACTCAATTGTTTCAAACCCAAAGAGCTTCAGCAATTACTGAAATAGAAAAAAACTACACCCTGTTGAATTTCTATGAAACCTCGGGGCTAAAGCAAGCTGAGGAAATTATCAGTGCAGCAAGCCTGAGCTATAGAACCGGCGAGATAAGTTTTGCAGACCTCGGGCAATTTCTGAATCAGGCTATTGGCATCCGTCAAAATTATCTGGATGTTATGAATCAGTACAACCAATCTGCCATCCAATTCAATTACTTCAATAACAAATAAGATAAAATGAAAATCATAGGAAAAATATTAGTTGCAGCTATTCTCATATCATCTTTATATAGCTGTGGTGGAAAGGCTAAAAAAGAGAATGGTAGTGCTACAGCGACCGAAGCAAAAACGGCTGAAGCTAAAGGTGAAGAAGGGCATGGAGAAGAAGCATCCTCTACTATTGCTTCACTTACCCCGGAACAGATCAAGGCGGTTGGAATAACTCTTGGAAACATCGAGAATAAAAATCTTACGGCTACTATCAAGGCCAATGGTGCGCTGAGGGTTCCTAATAATAAGAAAGCAAATGCCACCTCGCTTTACGGCGGCGTTGTTAAAGATCTCCGCGTTCAGTTGGGTGATTTTGTTCGTAAGGGACAGGTTATTGCTACCATTGAAAATCCCCAGTTTGTTCAGTTGCAGGAAGAATATATTACCATCGATAGCAGGATTACCCTGGCACAACAGGAATTAAACCGTCAGAAGGAGTTAAACCAGGGCAACGCAGGGGCTTTGAAGAATCTCCAAACTGCTACAGCCGATTTTAACGCGCTATTGGCTCGCAAGGCTTCACTGCAAAAGCAGATACAGCTAATGGGCATCAACCCGTCCAGCGTCAGCCGGGAAAATCTAAGAGCTGCATTGGTGGTTACAAGTCCTGTAAGTGGTACTATAAGCAGTGAGTTTGCAAAGATCGGTAGTTATGTAGATGTGTCATCCCCCGTGGTTGAAATTGTGGACAATAGCTTGCTCCATCTTGACCTTCAGGTGTTTGAACGGGACCTCCCCTATATGAAGGTGGGACAGATGGTGAATTTTACCATCACCAATAACCCGCAGGTAACTTATAGCGCAAAAGTATTCAACATAGGATCTTCCTTTGAGAATGAAAGCAAAACGGTTGCTGTACACTGTACGGTGGTAGGGAATAAAACCGGATTGATTGATGGTATGAATATCACCGGGATGGTGAGTGTAGAAAATGTTATGGCATCTACTGTGCCAAATGACGCCATTGTGGAAGCAGACGGTAAGTTCTATGTTTTTGTCCATACGGATAAAGAACCTGAAGCTGGTCACGAGGAAAGCGGTAATGAGCATAAACCGGGAGAAACCCACGACCAGAAAGCCGGAGAAGACCACGATCATAAGCCGGGCGAAAAGCATGATCACGCTGCTGAGAACAAACAAAGTGAACCCAATATGAATTTTGAAAAGATAGAAGTTGCGAAAGGAGTTTCTGAATTGGGATACACTGTGATCACTCCAGTAACGCAAATTCCGAAAGACGCAAAAATAGTTACAAAGGGTGCATTCTTCATCAATGCCAAACTGAGCAACGCCGGAGGGCATGAACATTAATCCAAAACTGTGAAGTTATGAGCCAGCTAATAGAATCTGTTGAAGATTACGTATTTGGTTTTCTAAGTGAAACCCTCTCTACTAATCTTGTGTTTCACAACTTCTCTCATACAAATGAAGTTGTGAAAGCTGCTTGGGAAATAGGGCAAGACAGTGGTTTGGATAAATCCGAAATGGATATACTAATCGTTGCCGCCTGGTTTCATGACTGCGGGTATGCATATGCCTATATCGGTCATGAAGAAGAAAGTAAAAAGATAGCTAAAAGTTATCTGGAGAAATATAATGCCAATACTGATTTTATTGAATCAGTGTTGGCTTGTATTGATGCAACGAAATTTCCGCAGCATCCGAGGACTATTGCGGAAAAAGTACTGTGTGATGCTGACTTTTTCCATTTCACTAAAACCTCGTACCCTAAATATGCAATAGCCATCAGGAAAGAGTTTGAAGTGTTTCTTGATAAAATGTATTCGGAAGAAGAATGGCAGAAAGTTAACGCCGCAATGCTTACGACACACAGCTATTATACCGAATATGGGAAGTCAGTGCTTAGTAGATTTAAGGACGTTAATATTGAATTGATGAACAAGATAAATTATTAAAATGAAAGACGAAAATACTAACAACTTGTCGGATGATGTATTTAAAAATAAGTTTGATACTGCTTCTGATTTCACATTTGATAAAAAAGTTGCATTGGTTTTTGATGACATGGTTAGTAGGTCTGTGCCCTTCTATGGAGAAATGCAACGCATGGTAAGTGAACTGGCAAAAAACCATGTGCAGCCAAAGACAAAGGTATATGACATAGGCTGCTCCACTGGCACCACTTTAATACAAATGTCTAAGCTGGTGCCAGAGAACGTAAGCCTTATAGGAATAGATGATTCCGAAGAAATGATTGTTAAATGCAGAGAGAAGCTTGACAGCTTATCCCTTGGCAGAGAGATCGAACTCAATATGGTCGATATTACCAAAGAAGTGCCTGTACAGGATGCCTGTGTTGTAACGATGGTATTGGTTCTTCAATTTGTTCGTCCTATCAATAGGCTGGAGATTGTCAAAAAGATATACGATGGGCTTATCGAAAACGGAGTGTTTATCATGGTCGAAAAGATCCTTACGGAGGAATCCTCATTTAACAGGGAATACATTAACTACTATTATGATTTTAAAAGAAGAAACGAATACAGTGAATTAGAGATTTCTCAAAAACGAGAAGCACTCGAAAACGTTCTGATACCTTACAAGACAAGCGAAAATATCAATATGTTGAAAAACGCCGGCTTTAGAGAGGTCGAGGTATTCTTTCGCTGGTATAATTTCACCGGAATAATTGCAAAAAAATGATGATACAATTAGGAAACTTCTTTTTTAGATGCAGAAACATAATTTTCATTTTTCTGTACCTGCTACTATTTGTCCCTTCAGCAGAATTATTTGGAGCAGAGAGATGGGGCGACAAATATTTTTTATACCCCATTGTTTTGGGCTTACTGATAACTGTCTCCGGTCAGCTTATTAGAGGTGGAACGATCGGGTTAGCATATATTATAAGAGGTGGACAAAACAGACAAGTGTACGCAGATGGATTGGTCACTACCGGTATCTTTAACCATGTAAGAAACCCTCTTTACATAGGAAACATACTCATGTTATGGGGAGCCGGTATAATGGCTAATTCATTCCTTTTTACACTTATAATAATGCCGCTTTTTCTTTGCATATACCAATGTATTGTCCTGGCAGAAGAAGCGTACCTCAAGAAGAAGTTCGGGATGGATTTTATAGATTATACCAAGAGAGTGAATCGGTGGGTTCCCAATTTTAAAGGTATCGGGGATACATTTTCCTCTATGAAATTTAACTGGAAAAGGTGGCTGATCAAAGAGTATGGAACACAGTTCGTATGGCTTTTGGGTATAGCGTTTATATTATTGTACAAGTATCCTACCCTAATCGGCAGAGATCCGGAGACTAAGCTAAAGTATGCAGGAATATGTTTGTTGGTAATTGGCACCTATTACCTTACGATAAGGTTTATGAAAAAATCAGGGCGTTGGAAATGATAACAGCGTCAAAAAAAGATAATATAAAATCTCAATATTTTTATGTTACTAAACCGAAAAATATCCATCTGGTACTTTGTCAATGAGATCAAATCGCAGGTCGTTTTGATCTGTGTGTTTGCAATATCTATCGGGCTATTGGATATGCATCCGACATTTAAAAAAGTTTCATTGCCTTTAAGTGTTCCTGCTCTGGTGGGAACCGCGGTTTCCCTTTTGCTTGCATTCAGAACGGCGCAATCCTATGAACGGTGGTGGGAGGCCAGGACGGTTTGGGGTGCCATCGTAAACGATTCGCGAACCTTGCTGAGACAGTTCATGCAGTTTCTGCCCGACAACCTCAAAAACGAATTTAAGGATTTCGCTGACAGGCAAATTGTGTGGACCTATGCATTGGGCGAATCCCTGCGGAGGCAAGAATTTTCTCCTGCTGTTCAGGCATACTTAAAAGTTCACCAGATAAGAGCAGCGAACATACCGAACGCACTGCTGGATAAACATTCGGGGACTGTTAAGCAATTGTATTTTGCGAAAACAATTACAGATATTCAGCAGGTACAGTTGAATGAAACAATTGCGAGGTTGTGTGATAGTATGGGTAAGTGTGAACGAATTAAGAATACGGTTTTCCCAAAGTCTTATAGCCTTTTGGTCCATACGTTGATCTATGTTTTTGCTGCAATTTTACCGTTTGGGTTGGAGGACTCGCAGCTTACTGTCGAAATCGTTATGACCATCCTTATACCAACACTATTTATTGCTATCGAAAAAACAGCCATCATCATGCAAGACCCTTTCGAGAATACTCCTGTTGATACACCGATGACCTCTTTAGCACAAACAATAGAGATCAACCTATTGGAAATGGTCGGGGAAACAGATGTTCCGGTGAAACCGAAAAACGACTCTTATTATGAAATGTAGCGTTATTATTAATAATCATAAACCAGAAGCGTAATGGATATTCAATTTGAACTTTTACTCTCAGCTAAATTGTTACTGGCGCTCCTGTTAGGAGGCGTTGTCGGTATGGAACGGGAAATAGAACAACAAAATGTAGGTATCAGGACTTTTGCCTGCATTTGCGTTGCCTCATGCCTATTTGTATCGGTTGCTGCTCATCTGACGGAAGACAAATCTGCCACTGCAAGAATGTTGGCAGCCATTGCAACCGGCCTGGGCTTTATAGGTGCTGGTATAGGTTTTCGGGACGACAAGAATGTACCAAAAGGTCTGACGACAGCAGCGGGTCTATGGACCATTGCAGCCATTGGGATAGCTATTGCACTGAATATGTTTGTTTTAGCCATTTCAGCGACAGCTATTACCCTGCTGATATTCTCGGTAAACAAATTTGCATGGTATAAGAGATTTGTAAAAAAATTATTCAACAGTAAGAAAGACGACAATGAATCAAAACAATATCCAGTTTGACATCCATTTAAACAAAATATCTACGTTTTTGGAAGAGGCGAAAACTACCGAAGACCCGGCTGTGTACCTCTTTCAGAACGATTTTAGAGCACCATTGTTCCAACTGGAGGCACTGGCCAGGATATACAGTTCCACTGGTCCCGATAAGAAGAAATTTGATAAGATGCGGGAAAAGTTCAAGCTACTGGAAGATATACTGGGCAGTATAGATTACTTCGATGCTTACGGCAAACTGTTTTTTAATAATGAGAAAATACCCGAAGATGTTAAATCCTATTTTTCCCATAAAGAGCAACAAGCCGTAAGCAAGCTTAATAAATTGCTCAAAAGCGAGGGCTGGTTAAATGGAAAGCAATTGGAAAAGATTAACCATGATCTGAAAAAAACAGGCTGGAAAGATAAGGATAAGCAGCACAAACGTCTTCTGAAATTCTACCGGTCTGAAGTTGAAGAGATAATGGATTTCGCTAAAGACGGCAAAGTTGCTTTTACCGATGTAGAATCGGGTATCCACGAGTTTCGCAGAAAGTTGCGCTGGTTGAGTATATACGCACAAGCGTTACAGGGTTGTATAATGCTCGTGGGGGTTGAACAGGAAGAACTGGAGTTAGAGAACTACCTTACCGATTCCGTATTAGGCTCTCCTTATAATAGATTACCTCCCGTGGAAGATAAGAAACTGCATCCCTTGTTGCTTTCCAAATATGGCTTTTTTGCACTTAGCTGGATGATCGAGCAATTGGGAATACTGAAAGACCGGGGCTTAGGACTACTGGCGTTGTCAGAAGCTATCAAGGAAACTGAAGGTATTAAAAGTGAGAAAGATGCCATACTTCAGGCGAAGAAGTATCTGGGCAACAAAGCTCCCTCAATAGATGATGTGTTGAAAGAAGCCAACAAGATTACAAAGCAGTTTTTTAGTGACAGAATATTGAAAAATCTTTTAAAATAGAAATTATGGAGCATAAACATCAATACGATGCGCAGGGCAAACAGATCTGCTGCACGCAAACGGAAAAAGTATATACCAAGGCAGGCGCAAAAGACCTGGTAAAAGAGGAACATTATAAAAATGACGGGCACGATCATGGCCATAGTGATGATGATGGCCATGACCACAGCAATGCCAGCGGAAGTCCATTTAAAATGTTCCTTCCTTCCATCCTCTCTTTGATTCTTTTGCTTGTTGCCATAGCTTTCGACAACTGGATGCCGCAGGAATGGTTTAAAGGGACCGTCCGGTTTATTTGGTATCTGGTAGCCTATGCAATTGTGGGATTTCCTGTAATCAAAGATGCCATCAAAAGTATTTCAAAAGGCGAAGTATTCTCTGAGTTCTTCCTGATGAGCATTGCAACAATCGGCGCGTTTTTTATCGGGGAGTATCCCGAAGGCGTAGCAGTTATGCTGTTCTATGCGGTAGGCGAAGTTTTCCAAACCCTGGCCGTATCCAGGGCACAGAGCAACATCAAGGCATTGCTCGACCAGCGGCCAGACGAGGTGACCATCCTCGTAGATGACCGTGCCAAGACGATCAAGGCGGAAGAAGCCCAGATCGGGGATATCATCCAGCTTAAACCCGGAGAAAAACTCGGGCTTGACGGTGAACTCCTTACCGACAGTGCATCCTTCAATACAGCAGCGCTCACAGGTGAAAGTAAGCCGGATACCAAAAACAAAGGCGAAACGGTGCTTGCGGGTATGATCAATCTGAATACGGTAGCCCGTGTAAAAGTAACTACTGCTTATACGGACAGTAAACTAAGTAAAATACTGGAGCTGGTACAGAACGCTACGTCCCAGAAAGCACCCACCGAACTTTTTATCAGGAAGTTTGCAAAAGTGTACACACCTATCGTGGTCGTTCTTGCCATAGGCATCTGTCTTGTTCCTTACTTCTTCGTTGACAATTATGTATTCAATGACTGGTTGTACAGAGCTTTGGTATTCCTTGTGATTTCCTGCCCCTGTGCATTGGTTATTTCTATCCCTCTTGGATACTTCGGTGGTATTGGCGCTGCCAGCCGCAATGGTATTCTCTTTAAGGGCAGCAACTTCCTGGACGCTATGGCTGCCATACAGAATGTAGTGATGGATAAGACCGGTACGATGACCGAAGGGGTTTTTAAGGTACAGGAAGTAGTGTTCGGTTCCGAGTTTGATAAAGATGAGATATTGAAGCTTGTAAATGCGATAGAAAGCCTGAGTACCCACCCTGTGGCAACAGCCATACACGAGTATGTCGGGGATATTGATAGTTCGATCAAGCTCGAAAATACGGAAGAGATCGCAGGACATGGTTTGAAAGCTACGATAAATGGCAAGGAACTTTTGGTCGGAAATTTTAAACTGATGGATAAGTTCGGTATCAGTTATGATGTTGACCCTTCATCCATAGTTTATACGACAATTGCAGTGGCCAGGGATGGAAAATTTGTAGGCTATATCACCATTGCCGACAGCATCAAGGAAGACTCTCAGCAGACCATTGACCTGCTTCATAAACTTAATGTGAAAGCAACCATGTTAAGCGGGGATAAAACGACGGTAGTGAAATTTGTGGCCGACAAGCTGGGTATCGACAATGCGTTCGGTGATCTGTTACCGGAAGATAAGGTCAACAGGGTAAAGGAAATCAAAGCTAAGAACGAAACGGTAGCCTTTGTGGGTGACGGAGTGAACGACGCTCCTGTAGTTGCACTAAGTGATGTAGGTATTGCAATGGGCGGCCTCGGAAGCGATGCGACTATAGAAACAGCGGATGTGGTCATTCAGGATGACAAGCCTTCCAAAATCCCTATTGCAATCAATATCGGCAAGCGGACAAAAAAGATTGTATGGCAGAATATCACTCTTGCCTTCGTGGTAAAAGGCATTGTCTTGATTTTGGGAGCCGGAGGTTTGGCTACTATGTGGGAGGCCGTTTTCGCTGATGTAGGGGTGTCGCTGATTGCCATATTAAATGCCATAAGGATACAACGAATGAAGTTTTAGCGGTTAGTTTATTAATTGTCTTTAGAAGGGGGAGACCTCTTTAGTTAAAAGTGAAAAGAGTTATGCAAAGTGCCATCAACGAAATTTACATTACCAAAGCATCGGGCCAACGTGTGGTTTTTGACAGTAATAAATTGAGGCAATCACTGTCCAGGTCTGGGGCGACTTCTGAACAGGTTGAAGTTGTGCTGCAAAAGGTACAGGACATCCTCAAAGATGGAATGCCTACCCAGGATATTTACAGGACTGCTTTCAAATGGCTGAAAAAAATGTCAAAGTCTGTATCTGCCCGTTATAACCTGAAAAAAGCGGTGATGGCGTTCGGCCCTACAGGTTTTCCGTTTGAAAAGCTTACGGCGGAAATATTGGAATCAATGGGGTACAGCACCCGGACAGGGGTGATTGTTCCCGGACATTGTGTAAAGCATGAAATAGATGTAATTGCGACCAAAGAGGAGCATCATATCATGGTGGAATGCAAGTTCCATAACCGGGAGGGATTTGTGAGCGATGTCAAAATACCACTCTATATTCAATCAAGGTTTCTTGATGTGGAAAAAAAATGGCGGGATAGTGGTTGTCATGGGCCCCAGTTTCATCAAAGCTGGATAGTAACAAATGGTCGATTTTCCGACGATGCGATACAATATGGCAACTGCATGGAAATGAAATTGCTTGGGTGGGATTTTCCAAAGGGCAAAGGCTTTAAGGACCTTATAGACCGCGCCGGTCTTTATCCCGTTACCTGCCTGGTTACCTTAACTGAAAGAGATAAAAAATTCTTGTTGGCAAATGATGTTATTCTCTGCAAGTCTTTATCACAACGTATCGAAATTTTAGACAAGTTAGGACTGTCCCCTGCGAAGATCAGGTCTGTAGTTAATGAATGCAGTATGCTCTGTGAACAACCAAAATAGTACAAAAATGGATGTCGTTAACCATAAAGAAATAAAAACAAATTGGTATGTAATTACCGGAGGTCCATGCACTGGAAAAACCACTGTGGTGGAACTGCTGGCAAAACGGGGATATGTGACTATTGCAGAACAGGCGAGGCATTATATCGATACCCAAAAAATTAAGGGTCGGACCGTTGAAGAGTTAAGGAGTAACAAAGAGCAATTCCAACTGGAAATATTGAATTTACAGATCAGGGAGGAATCAACATTGGATGTTAATAAGGTGGCCTTTCTGGATAGAGCACTTCCCGATGCAATGGCCTACTATGAGTTTCTCGGACTGAAGTATGACGATAGGCTTATTGCGATGTGCAAGAAGTTCTGTTATCAGAAAGTATTCGTCCTGGACCGCCTTCCATTGATCAATGATTATGCAAGATTGGAGGATGAACAAGAGCAGATCCGGATACATAATCTGATCATTGAGGTTTATAATCGCTTTCCATGTCCGGTAGTTCAGGTTCCTGTACTGCCTCGGGAAGAGAGGATCGATTTTATCCTTCAGAATCTTTGAAAAATTATTCGTTACCGGATCAAATGAGATTATTGGGATTTCCTTTTGCTGATTTTGCAAGTGTGTGGATTTTCGCCGCTCTACTTATTGTCGTTTTAATTCAGTCAAAATGAGAAAGAAGAAAAAACCAAACGATAAAAAACCGGTTGCTCCGGTTTATAATATCAACAGGAAGTTTACACCTAAGCGGCGACCTAAAAAGAAATGGTATGTTGTTCTAAGGCTAATATTCATTCTTGTAGCGAGCGCGATACTGATCCTTGCAATTATAGCGCAGGCAAGGCATTATTATCTTCATCTTAAGGGTGAAGCGCACAAAAAAAAATTAGAACAACAAAAGTGAGCTGTACCCCAAAATGTATCGCTATCCCGAATATTGATATACAACCTTATTCCTATTGTTTATTTAAAATTAATGCTTAGTGATTGCATATTGCCGAAAATTAGTAGCAGAACTTGATGAGGATGACAAAAACTATTCAGTGGAGATAAGTGATCCTATTCAATTATCCGAGAAACTTATTGAAGTTACATTAGTGAAAATTTCTCAGTTAAGAACATTTGTCAAAGAAAAGGGATTTGACAAGCCAGAAGATGAAATCCGTTTCTTCAAAGAGTTGAAACCGAAAATCATCTCAAAGTTGATATACTATAACGCTGTTTACAAGATTGAAACCAGACGGCCTTATGGGGGTGAAAGAAGTATAAAAAAATATCTGAATAGTGAATTGTCTAAGTTAAAAAGGTTTTTTGACAACAATCTTGAATTTTATAAATACTACAGAACCAACAGCAGTTATCTTGATCATAAGTACTTCATCAGGGGAAACTTCGATATTAAATTACATTTGGACACCTTCGTTTTCGAGTCGGACCAAACATTTTCTACATCCCATGACTACAAAGTTGCTAAGATCATTTCCAACGATATGATACAGGTATATTTAGAAGATAAACTTTTAAACATAAAAAGATTTCCCGACTCAAGTGGAAACAAATCTTCAAAAATCAAATGGACGGCGAGTAAGTCAGCTTTGGTGGAACTTATATATGCTCTTCATGCTTATGGTGCGTTTAATGACGGTGCAAGCGACATTAAAGTGATTTCGAGATTGTTTGAAACTACGTTTGATATCGAACTGGGGGATATTTACCACACTTACCTCGAAATAAGAAACAGAAAGATAAATAATGTGAAATTTATCGACGCTTTAAAGGCGGAGTTATTGAAAAGAATGGACGATCAGGACTTATAATTAGGGTCAAAGTGGATAACCCTAAAAATACATTTTAATCCCACTCTCCAATGAGCTAATGGCACTCTATTTGTTGGTTTAATATTGATAGTAAACAATAGTATTCATCGTAAAAAAAACGTTATGAACAACGAAGAGCAAAAAAAGGAATCGCACAAACATCCTGAGCACCACGAACATCAGGAACACCATCCTCACAAGGAGCATCACGAGGGTAAGGAACACGCTGATGAGATGGAACATCATAAAGAAAAAGAGCACCATCCAGAGAAAGAACATCATGATGAAAAAGAACATCACGATAAAAACAAAGAAAAGTAGCACTACATAAAATTAGACTGAACCAAAAGATTCAGTCTAATTTTTATCTATCTTAATCCCTCTTCCAATAGTAAAAATTAATGGGTAGTACTAACGCCCTTTACCTACACAGAAAAATAGATTTAGAAGTTCCATATAAGATTTATAAAAAAGTTTCTGCCAATTCTGGGAATTCTGTTCCAGTCTGCGAAAGTGGTATAGTTACGATCGAATAAGTTCTCCACCCCTGTTTTCAAAGTAAGTGCCTGTGCGCCATTGAATTTAAAGCGATTGGCAAGAGAAAGATTAAAGACAGCGTAGGCAGGCAAACGTTTTTCACCAAACTCAGGGTTGTAACGTGTATGGTTTGAAGAGCCGTTGATTGACGCATCAGCGGAGAAAGATTTTCTGGAAAATGTAACAACCGAATTATAAGTAAAGGGCTGCATCAGTGGTAATAACAGGCCATTTTCGCCCGTTCCTCTCCGATATCCTAATTGCCCGGTCCATAGAAGTTCCTTTGTAATCTGGTATCCTACGTCAAAGGAAGTATTGATGATGGCAGCGTATTTTAGCTGTTCGTATACTTTTACCCCATAAGCACCGATTGTCATTACGCTCAGGCCGTTTCTTGGTCTGCCTAAAATATAATCATCTATATGGAAGTAAGAACCACTAATTTTGGCCGTAAAGGCGGCTTTCTGATAGGCCAGACTTGCATTTACACTTGTGGATTTTTCATTACGCATATCAGGGTTGCCGATATAATCAAATTGGTCAAAACTGTTGAAAAGATAGAAGCCATACCCTTCTGAGACACTTGGAGCACGCTCTCCATAAGCCGCACCAAAGGTATAGCTCCAATTAGCGGCATTATGTCTAACGGAAGCTGAAAGCCTTTTCAGTAGCCGGATTTTGCTGCCGGGCATCTCAGGATAAAATATCCTTAGGCTTTCCAGTCCAAATTGATTATCGATGTTATTATGATGCATTGCCAGTCCGGCGCTAAATGCTGCATTCCATCTATCAGATAGCGCATACTTGTCTTCAATGAAGAGGTCTCCGTAATAGGTCTGTACTCCTGGCCATGTCAGCATGAACATATCTTTTTCGTTTGGCGTATTTGAAAACATGGTCATCTCAGCTAATGATTTGTTATAATGACCACTGAGGTTAGCCTTCCAGTCATGTCGGTTGAAAGTTCCCTGCAACATCGAGTAAAAGCCAGCAGTCTTACTCCATCCTGGCATATCCATTCTAATGGGTACGTTGGGCCGTTTAGTATCGTCCATGACATGTGTAACATCATTGTAATAGACCTTGGTCTCCCACTGATATATCAGCGGAGATATGTGATGACGGGTGTAGGAAACTGAACCAATAAGTGCTTTGGCAAGGGAAACATCCATGGGCAGTGCGGGGTAACCTACATCTACTGCCTTGTCATAAATCAATGACGCCTCTATCTGCTGGTGTTCTTTTACTTTATAACCAGCCTGTGCTGAGATATTGTATTTGGTAAACTGTGAGTACTGTATCTCCTGACCGCCCCCTGCACGATAATTACCTGCGTCCCGTATGGTGAAGTCTACATCTGAGAAGAATTTAGGATGTGAGTAATTCAGAGATCCTCCTACTATTTTTTGTTTATTGTTAGTCTCAAATCCGGTAAAAGCCATGCCGTTCAATGCGCTCTGACCAAATGAACCCTTTTTTCTGACAAGATCCAAGGTTCCGGCGATGGTTGATCCACCCGTTGAACTGGCCGATCCACTGTGGATGGTCGCTTTTGCCAGATTGGTAACCTCAACATAAGATGTAATGGGGTCCATCTTGTCGGTGCAGGCAGCGTATATCCGCATACCATCAATGGTGATGACGCTGCGTTCTGTAGCCATGCCATTCAGGAAAGGTTCCCAGGCATAGCTGCCCCGTCTGATCATATTGACCATACCGGACTTTTCCAGGTAATGGTCCAGTGTTGCCAGGGGCTTGGTTGTGTTATCTTTTAGGTTGCGTTGGGCTATAACGATAACCTCCTGTAAGTGTTCAGATCGGAGTGAATCCTGTCTCCGTGTTGTATCTGTCTGGGAAAAACCGATCCCTGACCACAACACCATTGTTATGATAATTATGAATGATCGATACATGATAAAGAAATTAGGTACGATACTGGCAGAAAGCGAAGTCTCTGCCCGGATCGTTACGCACTTTTAGAGAATGTTAGAATTCCAACTCAAAATAAATACTGCTACCTTCATTTGTTTCCGTTACTTTCTCCCCCTTTATCACAGTGCCAATCGAATCAAGCAACTGTAAATTGATTTTCCAGTACCCGGTCATCGTAAGGCTTAATTTGCCCTGATACATTTTGTCTGTCCCCTGTACCAGGTCTGTATTGTTTGGCGAACTATGGTTGGCCATACCGGGCATTCTCGGGTCTATTACAATTTTGTAGTTGTCCACTACAGGAAAATTCATCATTCCATCCATACGATACAGCACGGCTTTCATATCATTAATGGCAACCTTAGGAGCCGTTGGCTCTACCATGGCCAATATATACCGTTTGCCGTCACTGCCCTGAAAAGATTCAACTACCCGTCTGTTTGCTTCAACTACCGATATTCTGTCTTTAATCGTATAATCCTTACCATTTATAGAATAGTTCAGGTTCAGGTCCCAATATTCGCTTTCACTTCCCGCCATCTGGAAGACAATAAAGCCCATGTAGGTAGATGTTGAATTTTTGGCTTTGCTTATTGCTGAATATGGACAGGAATGTTTCATGCTCATCATATTCATTTCCGGAATCCAGGATGCCGTGGCATTATCGATTGTCGTACCATCTGTATTTTTGATCTGAAAAAAGATATTATTGAAGCCTGTTTGTAATTTTCCATTGAGGGTATACAATTCCACCTTATGTGTTGTATTAGATAACGTTGTTACCAATTTCAGACCATTAAGTTCATTCTCAATAATAGGATCATCATCCTTAGAACAGGAAATAACGAAGGTGCCCGCAATTACAATAAGAAAGTATTTTAATATTTTTAAAGTATTCATTTTCTGAAAATTTTTTATAGTTAAATACGTTTAGCTGGAATCGGATGTATCCCAACTTAAATTTGTTTTACCGGGCATGGTAAATCAAATAACCGAGAAAAAGTTATCAGCTACCTACACGCCGGGAAAAGACAAGTCTGACTGCTGATTATCGTAATGCTACATACCATTGGCATTCAGAATAAAGAAAGTCCTGGTATCTAATCAGCAACCACACCAAGTAGTGTAGAGTTATATGGATATAAAATATTCCGGAGGTTTGTCATTCCTCATAGTGAACAGGAATGAATACAAACTTTGATTGCTCAAAGGATGTTTTCTTTTTACCTCTTCAAACTTTTCCGGTCTGGAAGGATATGCAAATATAGGTTGGGAATAACAGAACACCTCTGATTGCAGCTGTTTTAATACTTTTGCTGCCTCTTCTTCTTTCTGTTCTTTAAGCATTTTGGCGAGCTTACATTTCCCATTACAGTGAAGTTGCGGTCGGCTCTTATTTTCACAGAACATGCTAATGAAGAGTTCTGTGTCGTATTCATATAGAACATACAAGAGATTGTTCCGCATAATGGCTAAAAGCATTATGAAAATCAAGAACGGGATTACTATCTTATGGAGATTTGCCAATTATTTAGTATGAAAATTGCAACTAATGCAAAGGTAGAAATTTTCAACTTTAAAACCTTGGCGCAATTTAAATTGCACCACTTCGAAGCCACTGTTAACAACGGGAATTTCAGGATTGATCCTTGTTTTGTCGGAAATAGGATGAACGGATACACCGGCGGCAACGTGTATGTATTAGCTTGAACTTAGTGTATAATTCCCCCAAGTTGGGTTCTACTTGGGGGAAATTTTCATTTATAATTATAATTTTTGTGATTTAATTAGGGAAGTTGTGACAGTAGTTTGCTAATCCTACAAAAATTATAAGCTATGAAATACTCTCTACAAACCATTATCCTGGAAATCCATAATAAAGAGGACAAGGTTTCCTTGCAAAGTAAAAGGTTAATCGATGAGGCTTATGAGATGACCTTGTATCTCCAGGAATTACTTTTTTCAGTGAAAGAACTTATCGTTAAAGAAGGATTCAAGGACGAAGCTGAGGAGATACATTTCTTCCGGACGGTGAAACCCCAAATACTGGGGAAACTGATTTATTATAATAAGGTATATCGTATAGAAACTACCTGCCCCGTAAGCAATGGTAAGATGTATTATAGTTACTTCTCTACACAGTTGGCTAATTTGAAGCGTGAGTATATTGAGAACATTTGCAATACGGATTTTTACCGGTATTATCGTTCAGGTCGTACAGATCGTGATGATACTTATTTTAAGCGGGGCCATATAAATTACCATGATGGTCTTAACAGCATTGTTTTTGAAATTGACCCAACGTTTGCAACGTTCTATGATTACAAAATAGCGAGGATTATTGCAAACGAGTTGCTTTACACTTATCTGCTGACAAAGATCAATCCCGATGAAAATCCCGATATGATCCTACAAAAGCCAGAATCCACGAAAGATATATTTTGGACGGAATCCAAAAATGCGCTGATTGAATTGATCTACGCCCTTCATGCTTCCGGAGCCATTTCACACGGTAAAATCGGTATTAGAAAAATAAGCCTCATGTTCCAGATACTGTTCCGCATTCCTCTTGGAGATCTGCATCATGCCTTCCACCGGATGAAAACCCGTTCAGGCTCCAAGACGGCGTTTTTAGATCAGCTCAAACAATCACTGGAAGAATATATGGACAAGAATTTATAACAGCATAACTATCCATGAACAGAAGCAGTACGTTACCCCGTACTGCTTTTTTTTTACTATGCTCTTGCCCATATATGCCAATTGGCAAAACCCCGCCAATAACAGACAAAGCGTTCGGCTATAACAAGCAAACCCCTTTAAAACAGCGGCTTACCCAACTTCAAAAAAAAATAAAAAAACCGCTTTTCAATTGGCAAGGCTTGGCAGACAATGAGCGCCAAACCATTCAATTTTGTCCTGTAAGATTTTAATGTCGCAAGGGTGAAAATCGTAGCCGGTGAGCAGAAACAGGCATCAGGCAAACCGATGATCGGGGCGATATAAACCAGGAACATAATAAACGCATCCGTATGAATATTGACAGAATGGAATTTATAGCGTGGATGGAACGCATCATGGACCGTTTTGATATTCTTAACGATCATATTAATAATATACATAAGGACCGGAATAGTATAGACGGTGAAGAGTTGCTCGACAATCAGGATCTTTTGCAAATGCTAAAAATAAGCCAGCGCTCCTTACAGCGCTATCGCTCTTCGGGAAAATTAGCCTACTATACCATCAGTGGTAAACTCTACTATAAGCTATCCGATGTGCATCAGTTTGTCCGGGATAATTTCAACGCCCCGCTGCAAAGAACGAAGGACAATAAGTGACAAATAGTGCCATAGAAAGCCAACTACAACAAACGCTTCCATGCTACTCTTACTTTCGGACTTATTACAATCTTAAATAATCAGGATCATGAGTGAACAGACTACGACAACGCCACAATATCCCGAACAGTTATCAGACATTCTGTTGGTGCTGGATAAGGAGAAAAAGAAAATACAGGCTGTTACAGGTATCAATAAAAACGGGGAGCTGGAGACGGTGGACCCGGACAAGAAAAACCAGAGCCAGTTTATGCGGGTAGATAAGAGCGGGGATATATTCTCCAATTTCTTTTCCAATTTCTGGCGGCAGCTTAAAAACCCTACTCACTTTTCCTTTTTCAAAGTGCCTGCACTGGAAGCTGTGGATACCGCTAAACAAATGCAGCAGCAGGTGGATGCGCCCACTAAAGAAGGTGAATCGTTGATGACTAAGCACGAGGTTAAAGAACCGAAGGGACAGCAACAGGAAAATAAACAAGAAAACAAAAAAGATATGGAAACAGCACAAGCAACACCGGGAACCAGCGAGTACCGCTACAAACCGGAACAGATCGATTGGGAAACAATGAACAATCTTGGACTGAGCAAAGAGTATCTTGAAAAGAAAAACCTGCTCGACCCACTGCTACGGGGATTTAAAACCAATGAACTGGTTCCCGTAAGCCTTAACCTTGGCACGGCCGTTACCCGGATGGATGCAAGGCTTTCGCTACAGCCCGGTGATAACGGGAATGCAGTGGTCGCCATCCACGGAATCCGCCGGGAGCCTAATCTTAATTTCCCATTCTTTGGGCACGAGTTTTCCAAAGAGGACAAAAAGAATTTACTTCAAACCGGCAATATGGGGCGTGTTGTAGACCTGACCAATCCCAAAACAGGAGAAAAAATGCCATCCATTGTCAGCATCGACCGGCTGACGAATGAAGTGATAGCGCTGCGCCAGGACTGGATTAAAATTCCGGATGAGATGAAAGGCGTAAAACTGAACGAAGAACAAAAGCAGACTTTAGTGGAAGGAAAACCGCTCCAACTCGAAGGAATGATCTCCAAAAAAGGCGAACCTTTCGATGCTACGGTACAGTTCAATGCCGATAAGCGTTTCGTAGAGTTCCTGTTTGACAGGAATGTCAACAGAGGTCAAAATCAGCAATCGGAACAACAGCAGGGACAACCGCAGGAAGCACCGCGAACATTCAGAGGAAAAGAGCTGACCGACCAGCAATACGATAAATTCAAGGAAGGTCAAACGGTTTACTTGGATGGGCTGATTGATAAAAAAGGACAGAAATACCAGGGCTATATCACCTTTGATAAAGAGACAGGAAAAACAGGATTTTCTTTTAACAGCCCTGATAAGCTAAAGGAGAAAATACAGCCTAAAGAAGAAAACAAAACGCAGGTTGCCGTCAATTCCGAAGGAAAGACCAATGAGGCTACCAGGAATGTCAAAGAGCCGTTGAAGACAGGACAGCAAACACCGAAGGACAATAAGCAACAGAAACAGCAGGATACGCCCAAAGCTCCGGCTAAATCCAAAGGCATCAAAAGATAATCACTAAAAGGAGGAAGTATTATGAAAGCAGTGATTGCCGAAAAACCAAGTGTAGCCCGTGAGATTGCAGCCCTATTGGGCGCAACAGAAAAAAAAGATGGATATCTGACGGGCAACGGTTACCAGGTAACCTGGGCGTTGGGCCATCTGGTAGGATTAGCCATGCCGGAAGATTATGGGTTATCAGGGTTTCAAAAAGAAGCGCTCCCCATACTTCCGGCTCCTTTTTTACTAACGGTACGAAAAGTAAAAAAGGACAAATCGTACGTTGCCGATGGCGGAGCGGTAAAGCAATTAAAAGTCATTGAGCAGGTCATTGGCCGCTCGGATAGCATTATCGTGGCTACCGATGCGGGCCGCGAAGGTGAACTCATCTTCAGGTATATTTATCAATACCTGAAGTGCAGCAAACCTTTCGAGCGTTTATGGATCAGCTCACTTACTGAAAAAGCCATCAGCCAGGGATTTGACAACCTCAAACCCGGAAGCGATTTTGACGGTCTTTACGAGGCCGGGCAAGGCCGAAGCCGTGCCGACTGGTTGGTGGGCATAAATGCATCGCAAGCGTTGAGTATTGCCGCTGGCCGTGGTGTGTATTCGCTGGGCAGGGTACAGACGCCAACGCTGGCCCTTATCTGTAAACGCTATCTGGAAAACAAGAGCTTTACAGTTCAGAAATACTGGCAGATCCAGTTGGAGCACCGAAAGGAGTTCATGGATTTCAAAAGTATTTCCAAAGCCAAATGGGATGAACGCAAACTCGCCGATGATACCCTTAAATCCATCCAGCGAAAGGGAGAGGCAACTGTAACGGCAGCAGATACCAAGAACGTTTCTGAACAGCCCCCTTTGCTGTTCGATCTTACCGGCTTACAAAAAGAAGCCAATAAAAAGCTGGGGCTTTCCGCTGAACAGACGCTTAATATTGCTCAAAGCCTGTATGAAAACAAATTCATCACTTATCCCCGTACAGGAAGCAAGCATATACCGGAAGATATGTGGACCGAAATTCCCGGACTGATCAGGGCGCTGGATGCGAAGCCATCCTGTAAAGAGGGCGTTGCAAAGGTGAAATGGGGACGGTTTACGAAACGCATTGTCAACGATGTGAAGGTTACCGATCACCACGGGCTTTTAATTACGGAGAAAATCCCACTCGGATTGGCGGGAAAGGAAGATGCTATATATGACATGATCGCACTCCGTTTACTGGAGTCAGTTTCACATGCCTGCTCCAAAGAAATTACAGACATCACTTTGCAGGCACTGCACTATGACTTCTCACTGAAAGGGTGCAAGATCCTGGAACCGGGATGGCGTGTCATCAGGGGAAATTTTTCAGAGGAGGACAGTGATCCGGTACAGGAACTTCCAGAACTGAGGGTCGGTGACGAACTGAAAATCAAAGACGCCCAGGTACTTGAAAAGAAGACCAAACCTCCGGTGCTTTATACGGAAGCCGGGTTATTGTCTGCTATGGAAACCGCAGGCAGGGAAATAGAAAATGATGCAGAACGCAAGGTTTTACAGGGCATTGGTATCGGCACACCGGCAACAAGGGCCGCTATCATTGAAACCCTTTTTAAAAGAGATTACATCCGGCGTGAAAAAAAGTCGCTGCTCCCTACTGATAAGGGTTTGCAAGTGTACCACGCAGTAAAGGATAAAGGAATCGCCGACGTTGCCATGACCGCAGAATGGGAAATGGCCTTGCAAAAAATAGAGAACAACAAGGCTGATGCGGCGACTTTCCTGAAAGAAATGGAAGTTTATGCAACGGCAATAACAAAGGAGCTTCTGGACATGGCTATTGCAAAGGAAAAACACCCCAAATTAACCTGCCCGAAATGTAAAACCCACGCCTTGCTTATCAGGGATAAGGTGGTAAAGTGTCCCGATGAAACCTGTAATTGGATACAGTTCCGTACCATCTGCGGAATAACCCTTACAATGCCGGAAATTGAAAACCTGGTGAAGAAAGGCAAAACGTCTCTTATTAAAGGAATGAAAAGCAAGTCGGGCAAAAAGTTCGATGCCTATATCGTTATGAAGGGTAATGGTGAAACCTCTTTTGAATTTGAAAATATACTGTACAAAAGTAAATGAAAGGAGACCTCAGTTTAAGCGAAAGCGGCGTTTGGCACACAAACGTCCCGTAAAACCATGTTCAGACGGACGAATATTGACGCGAAAGTTACTGATCGGAATAAATCGCCAAAAAAATACAGTTTATCTG
>CALATA010000001.1:0-706367 GCA_937888905.1 uncultured Sphingobacteriales bacterium | reverse complement strand
AAAAGCTTTTTTCTTTTGTTTTCAAAAATTGCACTTATCTATTGAACTCAGCAATAATTGAGATGCTGTCGGTAGTCATAAAACGGGTATATAATTGTCAAATCATCAAATTTTCAAATTAGCCCATTAACTTTAGCCCAATGTCAACAGGCAAAAAATATTACCTCATCGCCGGAGAAGCCTCCGGTGATCTGCATGGCAGCAACCTCATCCGTGAACTACGCCGGCTCGATGCGAATGCCGATATCCGTTGCTGGGGCGGCGATAAAATGGAAGCAGCAGGCGCCACGCTTGTCAAACACTATCGCGATCTCGCTTTCATGGGTTTCACCGAAGTGCTGATGAACCTCCGCACTATTTTCCGCAACCTCGCTTTCTGCAAAGAAGACATACTCGCTTTCAAACCCGATGTGCTGGTGCTTATCGACTACCCGGGTTTCAATCTGCGCATTGCCAAATGGGCCAAACAGCAAGGTATCCGCATCGTCTATTATATTTCTCCGCAGGTATGGGCCTGGAAAGAAGGACGCGTGAAGATGATGAAACAATGCATCGACAAAATGCTCGTGATCCTTCCTTTTGAAAAAGACTATTACCGCGACCGCTGGAACTGGGACGTAACCTATGTAGGTCACCCCCTTGTGGAAGTAATTGAAAAAGCTCAGGCCGGACCACTTCCTTCTTTTTCCGATAAACCGGTAATCGCCTTGTTACCCGGCAGCCGCAAACAGGAAATCAGCAAGAAATTACCGATCATGCTGGGGGTAAGCCGTCATTTCCCCGACTATCAGTTTATCGTTGCCAGAGCACCGGGTGTGGAGGATAGTTTTTACGACGCGTTGATCCAGGAATATAACAACGTTTCTTATGTGACCAATCAAACTTATGACCTGCTGCGACAATCAAAAGCTGCGCTGGTAACGTCTGGTACGGCCACCCTGGAAACGGCCCTCTTTGCCGTACCGGAAGTAGTGTGCTATAAAGGCTCTCCTATTTCTTATGAAATTGCCAAACGCGTTATCAAGATCAAATATATTTCCCTGGTAAACCTGATCATGGACAAGTTGGTAGTGACCGAACTGATCCAGCACGATCTCACTACAGAGAATCTGAAAAGGGAATTAGGGAAGTTGTTGAACGATGAAAAAACAAAGGAAACGCTTGCTGCCGATTACGCCGCGCTAAAAGATCTCCTTAGCCGGGGCGGGAATGCCTCAGCCAAGGCGGCTGTTCACGTTGCAGCAATGGCTAACGGAGAAGTTTGATCGCCAATATCACCAGGCAGAGCAGGAATATCAAAATGCTGATCCGGTTGATGCCATGCATGTATCCCACCCAACTACTCTTGGGCCGGTCGGCACTCGGCTTTTTGATATACAGATACTCCGCCAGTTGTCTGAAGACTCCCATAACACACAAATTAGACGGTAAAGTTACGGAAACACCGGATCAATACCGGCCATAACGTCCCTGGAAAAGGGCAACATTAACGCCTGCCCGCACGATCGGCACAATATCAACCCGTGGTGCCGCAGAAGGATCATTCGGGTTGTACGCAACATTTACATAAGGTGAGTTGCGGTCTTTCAATACATCAAATAACACGGATATATAGAAGAAAGTATTATTGCCGGGCTCGCGACCGGATGCAAAACCGGCCCCCACCAGCAGCGAGTTTGCCTCCGTTTTATATTTATCTGATTGATAAAAACTTCCCGGAGCGGCAGTATACTTCACCGTGCTGAAGTTGTGCTCGAATTGCCCTTGTACAAACAAAAACTTTATCGGATATACTCTGGCAAATACACCCGGTCCCCAAACTGTCTGACGGATTTTGTCGTCATAGTCCAGGTAATCGCGTGCGCCCGAAAAAGTATAGTTGAAAGCGATGCCCGCATCAGCCCAATCTGTCAATGAATACCCGAATACAGGATTCGCACCCAGGATGGTTTGTCCATTGAAGAAGGAAACGTTTACCGAACCACCGGTAAACAATTTTTCCAGTTTAAATCCTTTGCTCGCTTCTTCGTCATTGCGTTGTGCTTTTGAGCACAATGGAGCAACCGTAAGGGCAATAGCTGTTGTAACAACGGTCAGTATTTTTGCAATAGACATAACGCTTCTTTTTTGACAACAATTTTATCCCTGCAAATTTAGGAACATAACGCTGTGCTGCAATAGATTCGTCTGCCTTCCGCCGATTTAAGCAATATTTTAACCTGCCTGTAATCCCGAGTCGAAAATCTTACCGGCATTCAGGATGTTGTTCGGATCAAATACCTTTTTTATTCCACGCATAAGTTCGAGCTGGCCATGACTGAATACCACGTCCATGTACTCCTTCTGGATGAGGCCGATGCCGTGTTCGCCGCTGATCGTTCCGCCCAGTCCTTTTACGAGTTCGAATAATTCCCGCAGGTGCTGCATCATCACTACATCGCCGTGGCTGTTGGGAGTACCTTCTTTTTTGATACGGATATGCAGGTTACCGTCGCCGGCATGACCATAACATACGGCATGGAAGTTATTGCGCGCTCCCAGTTCCTTTACTCCGCGGATCAGGGCTGGCAAAGCAGCACGGGGCACTACGGTGTCTTCTTCAATGGTATAACCGGCGATCTTCACCGCCTCGGCTGTACGACGGCGCAGTTTCCACAACTCCGCTTTCTGCTGTGCATCCTCCGCAAAAAATACTTCGCCGCCTTCATATTGTTCAGTCAGCGCAGCGATCTGCTCCATATCGCTCATCAGCAGTTCCATGTTGTTGCCATCTACTTCAATGATCAGATGCGCAGCAATATCGTCCGTTACCGGCACCACATAACTGTCTACCATCTGGCTCACAATGCGCAGTGCGTCGATTTCCACCAGTTCCAGCGCGCTGGGTGTAAAGCCCGCGCGGAAGATGGCACTTACAGTTTCACTGGCTTTTTCCAGTGAGCGGTAAGGCACCAGCATCAGGAGGTCAAATTTGGGATAAGGAATCAGCCGGAGTACAATCTTGGTAACGATACCCAACGTGCCTTCGCTTCCCACGAAAAGTTGTGTAAGGTTATAACCTGTTGAGTTTTTCAGTACGTTGGCGCCCGTCCAGATGATCTCACCGTTGGGCAATACCACCTGCAGGTTCAGCACATAATCTTTTACCACACCATATTTCACTGCCTTGGGACCGCCGCTATTTTCGGCGATATTACCTCCGATAAAACAAGATCCGCGGCTACTGGGATCAGGAGGATAGAAAAGCCCCTTTTCAATTACAGCATTCTGTAATACTTCGGTGATCACCCCCGGCTCGGTTGTTACCTGCAGATTGCGTTCGTCAATTTCCAGGATGCTGTTCAGCCGCTCCATGGAAAGCAACACCCCGCCGAGATGCGGTAATGCCCCACCGCTGAGCCCTGTACCACCGCCGCGCGGCGTAACCGGTATAATATCACGGTTACAAATTTTCATGATTTCCGAAATTTCTTCCGCGGTACGTGGTTTCACTACCACTTCGGGCAGAAAACTCAGCGTTTCCGTTTCATCATGCGAATAATGTTGCAACGTATCCGTATCGGCAAATACATACGCTTCACCAACGATCTTTTTAAATGCTTCCACGTGTTCCGCCGTGAGCGTTGCCTGTGAGGTAACTTCCATGTATTACAGTATAAAAACTTAGGCTGTAAAAGTCGGAATAAATCGGCAATAAAACGCAGTGTTTTACCTTGTTTGAAAAGGGAAAATAAAGACTGAATGCAGGGTTATCCGGCCATCCCGGATGGAAGCATCTCTTTTTTAATTTGACCTTGCAGATATACGCATTTGCGTACGATCACTAGTTCTTAAATGTAGGACACATCGATTGACGGCGATTACCGTTATAACGGTCTACCACGCCTTGTTTGATCAGGGAAAATTCAAATGCACCGCGTGTGTTATTATAAGTGCTCATCTGAGAGATGGTAGCGTCGTAAGTGAAGTTGAAAACAAAATCCTTCAATCCAAAACCAATCATGGGAATCACCGCTTCCTGGTGACGATAGTACAAACCACCAATCAGGATTTTTTCTCCGTCTCCCGACAGATTATAATGCGCGTTTAAGCCAAGCACAATTTCGGAAGATTTTGTCTGAAGAGAAACATAGGCATTTGGGTTGATGATCCACTGATCGCTGGTTTTGAAGCTACCGTTGATAAAAGCGGTATGACGCATGGGTATTCTGTCGTCCACACCGCTCTCGCCTGTGAAAAATGTTTCGCGCGGACGATTGATGTGATGCGTGGAGAACCCGACGTTCAGGTAAGTATTCTCATTGGGAAAATAAGCATAGTTCATGCCCGCCTGGATGTCTACATAACTCAGGTTGTTGGTTGTGAGTACAGCGCTGGTAGGAATATTGGCGTCGAAAAATTTGCCGTCGAATTGATCAGGGAATTTGAGATTGGTGGCATTGATTTGTTTGTTGGCCCAGCCTACATTGAATCCGGCACTCAGCAGGCTGCTGAGGCTAAGCGACTGGTGGTAGGCTACCGAACCGTAAATACGTGTGGTAGTCAGGTTGCCGCTGCCTGCCACATCGCGCAGGATCAATCCGCCTACACCCAGCCATCCGTCATTATCGCGGTTTTGCAATACCTGTGCATCGCCGAACAGACTCATGGTTTTGTAAGGCACCGACATGACGGAAGACCATTGATCGCGGTAGTTGATACCGATACGGTAATCCGCATCGGGCATAAAACCGGTATTGGCAGGATTGGTGAGTAAAGGAGAATTGATGAACTGAGAATAATGCAAATCCTGGGCACGACTGGCCAGTGCGCCGCACAGCAGAACAAACAGTCCGATTGCGCGGCAGGCATTATTTCTTATGGCAGTACTTTTCCGGTTCATTGTTTCACTTTTTACACTACAAACTCCCTACCGTATTAACGTTATATCGCCCTTTTTCGTTGCTTTTGTGCCATCGAAAAATTCTACATCGAGCGTATAGGCATACACATCCATCGGTTGAAGAGTTCCTTTCACACGGCCATCCCATCCGTGATTACGGGAATTGGTTTCAAAAACTTTTTGTCCCCAGCGGTTCCAGATAATGAAACGCAGTTTGGCAATGCCGAATCCCCGTGGCATTACAATACTGTTTACATCGCGGCTATTGGGAGTGAAGGCATTAGGCACATCCAATGCAGGTATTACGGTCGCACTCACGGGCTGGCAGATCGTATCGGTACATCCCGCCGGCGTATAGGCAATCAGGCATACCGTGAATGTTCCGGTTGAATTATATTGGTGTTGCACTTCTGCTCTCGATGTGGTTACCAGCGAATCTCCGTCACCAAACAGCCATTTGAAGTTGGTGGCAGACACAGAAGATTGGTTGGTAAATCTTACCGGCGTATTCACTTCAGGCGTTGCCGGAGCAAACGTGAAAAGCGCCTGTGGTTTTTCATTCACAGTTATGGTAAATGTCGCCACGTCGGTGACGTTACAGGTATTAGGATCGGTAGCGGTCATCGTTACCAGGTAGGTACCCGGAAGATTGTACACGTGCGTCGGGTTGATATCCGTAGAGGTATTGTCAGCGCCCGATGCGGGATCACCAAAATCCCACTGGAAGGTGTCACCACCAACCGATGTGTTATTAAACTCAGCCGTATAAGGTGCGCAACCTGTAGGCGGCGTGTCAAATGCAGCTACTACATTCGCTGCCACGCGTACCTGCAGGGTGATCGAATCGGGATTGTTACAATAGGCCGTATCTTTTAGTACAAGCCGCACATTGTAAGTACCTGGCGCGGCATAAGAATGGTTCACACTATTAAGACCCGCTACTACCCGCGGTGAGCCATCACCAAAATCCCATACAAATGATGTATCTGTAAAGGGACGGCTCGGAAGCGTGGTTGAATTGTTGTTGAATTGATAACTGAATGCTTCGCAGGGAGGCAGCTTCACCACCGCGGCAGCCAGGTTGGCACGCAGATCGCCTACTTTAATGGTGATGTAAGCCGTGTCACGTATGTTACAGCTATTGGGATCGATGGCGATCATCATCACACGATAAGTACCAACCGTATTGAAGGTATGTGAACGTGTATAACCATCCGGCAGACGAGGGAAAGGACCTTCATTGAAGGAAGAATAAGTCGGATCGGTCTCATCGATCGGACCACTGCCGTTATCACCAAAATTCCAGATGTATTCAGTTGCATTCAATACCTGATCGGTAAATTGTACCGTCAGCGGGAAACATCCTGCGGTATCATTGGGCACGCCGCCGATGGAAGCACCCACACTTCCACCCACACCCGCCAGATCAAAGTTGATCTTCAGCATGCCGAGGTTACAATAATCACCGCCTTTATTGGTAGACCAGGCTCCGGCTGTGACCGGAAGACCACCGGGTGTACCACAGGCCGCACAAATGGATTGATAGATCACGCCGTTTCTATCGAAGCGGCTGGTACCTCCATCCACGTGGTCGCTGAACTGACCATTGAGCTGTCCGAAGAATCCACCGTAAAGAAAATCTGTTGCATTGCGTTGCAATACGAAGAAATAGAAATCCTGTCCGTCAGTGGTAGATCCTGAGCGGCCGGGCGGATTGATCGCATTTTTCACCGGCATGTTGTTCGCTGTGCCCGCAAGAAACGGGAATGCTGATGCACTGATATTTCCACCCCATCCGGACACATATACATTCTGACACCTGTCTACCAGGAAGGCTGTCGGAGAGATATTCGGACGGTCAACCACATTGCCAAAGCAAGTGGAATAAACGTATGCCGAAAGGTCGGGTTGTAGTTTTCCAATGAATTGTTTTGATCCGGGATTCGAATAGGCGGCATTGATCACATTCCATGTGCCGGTCGTTGTTCCCATTACATAAGGAAATCCGTCCTGATCGAATTGGATACCGTATACTTGTTCTACTCCACTCGTGCCGATATAAGTAGCCCGCAGGATGGACGAACCGTCATTACTGATCACTGCTACATAACCATCAATGCCGCCGGCTGGCGAGGGACCGATCGTGCCGGGAGTGATGCCGCTAAAGTCTGCACTCTCGGTGCCCCCGGCTACATATATTTCACCACCGGGCGCCAGTGACAACACATATCCTGCATCATTTTGTGAACCTCCCAAAAATCCGGCAAACGTCATGTTCAGGTTCGGATCAAATTTCATCACTACAGCGTCCTGAAACCCTCCGCGCGGAGCAGGGCCGAAGCCGGCTGTTGCCGGAAAACGGTCAGCAGGGTTTGCGGATAATGATTGTGTAGATGAAGCCACGTATACATTACCCGCCGCATCGAGGATTACTTCACTCCGACCATCATCACCATAGTTACGCAACAGTGATTGAGCTCCGGAGCGGTTGGGACGGATGTTTACGCCATCATCGCCGGTGCCACCAATCCGCTTTGAGGCAACCAGCGATGCACCATCAGGACTCAGTTTTGTTACCACAATATCATAGCCGCCACCACGACCGATGACACTGGTCGCATCATTGGGCATCAATGGATAATCGGCAGAATGTGTACGTCCTGCCAGCACAAGATTTCCTTGTCCGTCAACGATCAGGCTATGCGGTTGTTCATTGTGCGAACGTCCGCCGATATAAGTTGCATACACCCGGTTGGAGCCGTTGGGAGTAAGTTTGATAATGCCCATATCGAAACCGGCCGTGCCGTCTGCTGCTGTACCCCCGGCAAAGATTTGCTGAAAGGCACCTGCAGAAGTAGGAAAGCCCGAACCGAATACGATGCCGCCACCAAAGAAAGCTCCGTCAGGACCATAGGTCGCCGTAAAGCCCCAGTTATCTACGCGGCTGCCGCTATAAGAACAGAACACCAGGCTCGGATCGATCACCAGCGCTGATTTCGGATCATAGCCTTTGATATTAAAGCGTACGGTATTCCCTTTTACTTCGTAACGCGTGCTTACTTCCTTCTTCACTCCATTTACAATCTGGTAGCTGTAAGGCGCAGATTCTTTCATATCGCCGATGGAAGTACGAACGATGAGTTCTTTATTTTTCACCTCCAGTCCGTCAACGCCATCATATTTCAATACAATCTGACTGAGATCTGCACCGGCGGCGGCAATGATGTCATATTTCAGCACACCATTTTCCGTGTAATAACGGACATCGATACCGGGATAAATATTCTGGTATTGAATGGCCTGGTAAACTTTACAATCCGAGGCCCAGTTGGAAGGATCATTACCTATGAAGTAGTTGTTGTAAGTGGGAAGCGCTTTATCCGGTTGTGTTTGTGCAGCAGTACTGGCCCCGACAAAGTCCACATGGTAAGCATGGCCGCGCAGGGTAACCTTGTCGCTGAGCACCGATTTTCCGTCGTGCGGCACACCGTGCATACTTTCCTGCAATTTGTCGTAATCGGCCTGATTGTACTGGCTTACGGTAAACCCGGTGCGGCGCAGAAAAAAAGCACCATTGCTGACCTGGCCCATGTACAATACACGCTTGTCCCATTGACCTTTGTTCTGTACAAATTCAATATTGCCATATTCCTGCGAAAAGCAGGCGGTGGCAACCAGGATGGACGCAAGGAATAGACTGAGCTGTTTCAGGGTAAAAGTTTGTATCATTAAATTAACGAAAATATTCGAGTTCGGGCTTCCAAATCTTATGTTAAGATATCCTGCTCCACGGCGTCTTACCCTTCTGTGCTGTCAGGAATTCTTTCAGCCGCAAATTTTCTGCCGAAACAAGTTCGGGATCTTCTTCCACGATGGCGATGGCCATTGCTCTTGCTGCTTCCAGTATCGGCCGGTCCTGTACAATGTCGGCAAGCCTGAACGGCAGCATGCCGCTTTGCCTTGTGCCTTCTATATCACCGGGTCCGCGCAATTCCAGGTCTTTTTCTGCAATCTCAAATCCGTTGCTGGTGCTCACCATGATCTTGATGCGCTCGCGTGCATCTTTACCCAATTTTTGTCCGGTTAAAAGGATGCAATAACTTTTTTCCGCTCCGCGTCCTACCCTTCCGCGCAACTGGTGCAATTGGGAAAGACCGAATTTTTCGGTGCTTTCAATCACCATCACCGAAGCATTCGGCACATTCACGCCTACTTCGATCACCGTGGTCGATACCATGATCTGAGTATCATTGGAAACAAAACGTTGCATGTTCCATTCTTTCTGATCGGCGGGCTGACGGCCATGCACCATGCTGATCCAGAATTTCGGCTCGGGGAAATATGATTTTACCGTCTCATATCCGCGCATGAGGTTTTCGTAGTCAAGTTTCTCGCTTTCTTCGATCAGCGGGAAAATAATGTATGCCTGTCGCCCCAATTCTAATTCGGCTCTAATAAAGTCCATCACGCGGCCGCGATCATGTTCATAACGATGAACCGTGGTAATTGGTTGCCTTCCGGGCGGTAATTCGTCAATTATACTGTAATCGAGGTCTCCGTAGGCTGTCATGGCCAGTGTCCGGGGAATCGGTGTGGCAGTCATTACCAGCACGTGCGGGGGTAAAACCGCTTTTTTCCACATACGCGCCCGTTGTTCGACCCCAAATCTGTGCTGTTCGTCTATAATAACGAGACCGAGGCGATGAAATTGCACCTTGTCTTCGATAACTGCATGTGTGCCGATCAGTAAAGCTATTTCTCCCGATGCGAGACCTGCCAGGATTTCTTTCCTTTCTTTACCTTTTACCGAACCCGTCAGCAGCCGGACGGGAATATCCATTCCTTCCAATTGTTTGCTGATGGTCTCGTAATGTTGTCTTGACAGGATTTCCGTTGGTGCCATCAGCACGGCCTGATAGCCGTTGTCTAGCGCCAGCAACATGGTCAGCAGTGCCACGATCGTTTTACCACTGCCCACATCTCCCTGCAACAGGCGGTTCATCTGCCTGCCACGCGCGGTATCCTGCCGGATCTCTTTCAATACTCTTTTTTGTGCACCGGTCAATGCGAACGGAAGAAACTCGTGGTAATATCTGTTGAAATGTTCGCCTACCTGGTCAAACACCACTCCTTTCGAATAGCGGTGCCGTTCGGAACGAAGCAGGTTCATCCGCAGTTGCGCCAGGAACAATTCTTCAAATTTCAACCGGCGTAATGCATCGGCATAAGCCTTCGGCGATGTAGGGAAATGGATATCCTGGTAGGCGCGGAACCTGGACGGCAAGCGCAATTTGCTGAGCATGGAGGCCGGCAGGTTTTCGGGAATATCCCGCTCGCGCAATTGTGCCAGCAAAACCTGGGTAATCTTGCCGAGTTGCCGTCCGCCCAGACTGCGGGCTTTTAATTTTTCAGTGGTGGGATAAACGGGTTCGAGCCAGGCCTGCCCTTCTTTTTTTTGCGGCGTCCATTTCTCGGTCTCGGGATGTACGATCTGAGGCCTGCCAAGGAAAAATCCCACTTTTCCATAAACGAGATAAGACTGCCCGGGCTCCAGCATCTTCTGCACCCACGTGACGCCCTGGAACCAGGTAAGTTCAAGGCTCCCGGTTTTGTCGCGCAGTTCGGCTACCAGCCGCCTGTTTCGCTTTTCCCCGATCACTTCGCTGCGCACGAGCATGCCTGCCACCTGGATATAGTCGGTGTCGGGACTGATATCAGCAATGGCAGATACCTTGGTCCGGTCGATATGCCTGTTGGGGAAATGGTGTAGCAAATCGCCGAACGTGAAAATGTTCAGTTCTTTCTTCAGCATCTCACCCCGCTGAGGCCCAACGCCCTTGAGGTAATCCACCGGACTGGCAAGTATGTGCTGCTCGGATGAAATCATGGACAGTAATAATCCCAAAAATACGCCGTGCAGATGGAATGACATGAATACCGCAACTTAATGGCCGTAAATTTTGACCGGATCAGGGTATTGCAGTTCCAGAATTTTGTCTCTATTTTACGCTCAAGAACCAACGGATCGTTTGAAAAACCATTTATGAATATCAGTTACTACCTGCTTCAGGCCGGGGATTTATTCCCTGCTCCCACTGACCGGCTCCTGCTGAGTTTTCTCACTGCATTTGTCCTGTCTTTACTTTTTATTCCCGTGGTCATTTACCTGGTGCGGCGTTATCGTTTGTACGACATGCCGGATGCGCGCAAATTGCATGCAGCACCGATTCCGACGATGGGTGGGCTGGCCATAGTAAGTGCGTTCATTCCTGCATTGCTGTTCTGGGGTACCACACCTGACAGCATCACCGCATCCGTTTTTCTTTTGACCGTTGTACTACTGACAGCCTTGGGCATTGCCGATGATCAGCGCGATCTTTCTGCCAGATACAAACTAATGGTGCAGACAGGCATTGCCGCCATGATTGCAGTGGCAGGTTTTCGTATCCGGACATTGGGTGCCTGGTTCGATGATGGTGAACTGCCGTTGATGGTTCAATATGTGTTTACGATCTTTTTCATAACAGGCATTACGAATGCGTTCAATCTGATCGACGGTATTGATGGGTTGGCAGGAGGCATTGCCTTCATGAGTTTATCGATATTATCGTTGTTCCTTTTCCGTGCACAGGATTATGCAGGAGCCTGTGCTGCGCTGGCATTGGCTGGCGGTGTACTTGGTTTTCTTTATTTCAACCTGAATCCTGCACGCATATTCATGGGCGATACCGGTTCACTGGTGATCGGATTCGTGATCGCAGTATTGGGAATACGACTGACCAATGTTGTGCCTGCACACAGTAATCTGTTGCCGCAACCATTGACATTGATGACGGGTCTGGTATTATTGCCGGCTGTTGACATGGTACGTGTATGCTCATTGCGTATGTTGAAAGGCAGGCCACCTTTCTCTGCTGACCGCACCCATTTGCATCACCTGCTTACAGACCGGGGTATCAGTCATGCTAATGCAACACGTTTACTTTGTGTAATTCACGGATTGTTTTTATTGCAGGCCTATTGGCTACAAACATGGTCTGTATTCATAGCAATTCCTGTACAAATTACTTCGGCAATATTGATCATGATCATGGCAAAACATCTGCCGGCCATGTTGCGGCGGCAGGGATGGCGTTACCTCACAGAACAGGAATAAGTATATCCCCGTAACATATTGACCTGTCGCAATTTTTGGTGTAGTTAAAGCGCTACGCAAAATCAGCAACGCTTACTACTTTCCAAAAACGGACAGTGCTATTTCTTTGCGTTCAATATTTTCCAGTACCATAAGCATAACCGTAGAGACGACGGAGTTGCTTCTAAACCCGATTTTATGAAATTCAACTTTACCAGCCGCGTGCAAACGCTGGCAACCCTGCTGCTATTCCTGGGCCTCAGCACTATCACCCGGGCGCAATTAAAAGTAGGCGACAACCCTACATCCATCCAGAAATCATCCATTCTCGAATTAGAAAGTACCCGCCAGGGTCTGTTGCTTCCGCGTCTGGCAGACACAGTTGCCATCAATGCACTCACGCCACCAGATGGTATGATCATTTATCTGAATAGTGATAATAGTCTTCGTTTGCGCAGCAACGGTCACTGGAAAAAGATCGCGGATCTGGGCGAAGCTGCTGCCAACTGGTCGCTCACCGGCAACAGCGGTACCGATTCTACCCTTAACTTTCTTGGAACAGTAGACGGCAAGCCATTAATCATGAAAACAAATAATGCCGAGCGTTTACGTATCAGCTCCGATGGTAAGATCGGTATCGGCACCAACGCACCTACAGCCATGTTGCAGGTAAATGGCGATGTAAAACTTCCTGCGCTGGCCAACGGTACAAACGAACTTGAAGTACTGGTGCTGGCAGCAGATGGTTCCGTTCACAAACGTGCCATGTCTTCTGCCGCATTTACCAATGCCATCAGTGCTATCAATGGTATTCAACGTCAGGCCCTGAGTATTACAGCCGCTGCCAATACAACAACAGATACGGTTGCTGTTGAAAACCGTGATGCAGACAGCACCATCGCCGTCTACCTGCCTGTACAGGACGGCGCATCGCCTACCAAGCCCTATGGTTTTCTGACACTGGCCGATTGGAATAAAATCCAGAGTGCGGTACAGACCATCACCATCGGTGCCGTGGCTTCTACACCTGATGTAAACGGCGCTACGATTTCTGCCGACACAACCTCACGCACTATCATCCTGCATCCGGCCGATGCCACACATCCCGGTATTGTAACAGCCGGTGCACAAACATTCGGCGGCGATAAAACATTTGCCGACAATCTAACCGCAAACGGAACACTGACGCTTAATTCGGTTGCCAATAACAGCAGCGCAGACTCTGTGCTGGTGATCAACAATGGCGTGGTACAAAAACGCCAGGTAAGTTCATCCGCATTCGGCAACGCCATTCGCAGCATCAATGACAATCGCGATACCGCACAGCATATTGCCTTCCGCAATACCGGTACGGACCTGACCGTATCCACCAACGGAACAGACTCCATTTACCTGAATGTTCCCGATGCAAGTAACAGCAACCGTGGTGTGGTAACAACCGGTGCGCAAAACTTTTCGGGCAGCAAACATTTTGCCGACAGCTTAACCGCCGCGAAAACTGTATTAGTTGGTAACACTGGTGCGGCCAACTCTACCATGCAGGTGGATGGATCGCTCGCGCTTGCAATCCGAACCGTTACCGGAAACTATACCATCAATGCAACGGACAATACCGTATTAGCTAATACCTCATCAGGCGCTATCACTATAAGCCTTCCTGCTGCATCCGGTATTGCAGGCCGTATCTATACCATCAAGAAAATCGGCAATGGAGGCATCGACAACCAGCTTACCATCACACCCACCAGCGCAACGATCGACGGAGGCAGCAACTATGTGATCTATAACGACTGGACTTATGTGACACTGCAGACAGACGGCAGCAACTGGTATGTGATCAAGAAATAAGTTTATTCACGTTAACTCCTGAATCATGCATAAAGTCTATTATGCAGGAGTGGTGTTATGTATGCTTGTGCTTACAACAGCCGTGCGTGCACAACAATTGCGGTTGGGCAAACAGCCTCTCAACCTCCAGAAGTCGGCTATTCTTGAATTGGAATCCGACAACCAGGGGTTGCTGTTTCCACGGATCACAGACACCAGTCTTATCAACAGCCTCAGTCCGCCTGATGGCATGGTGATCTTTCACCAGCCATCCAGGCAACTGATGATACGCGGCAATGGTCACTGGAATGCCTTGGCCTCATCGGCAGCACTGGCCAACACGTGGAAAACAACCGGCAATGCAGGCACTGACACAACGGTTAATTTTATAGGCACAACAGACGACAAACCGCTGTTCCTGAAATCCAACAGCAGCACGTATATGGGTATGGGACGAAGGCAATCACTGGGATTGACGCAGTCTTATGCAGATTACAATGACAACAACGAAAAAGTAACGCTGCTGCGAAGCGCATTGCAATTTGAAGCACCGGGCGCCAATCTATATAAACCGAAAATATTCATTGATGGCAATGGCAACCTTCGCTTCAAAGCAAGCGCCGCCGGCTCGGATTATATCGAGTTTGGCGCATTGGGTACTTCCAATTCGGGCGGTTTCGAAATCATAACCGGCGACGAAGGAGATGAGCCGATCCTTTTTAAAAGTTACAACACATCTACCGGTATTGCTGAAATGCTGAGAGTACAAAGCGGACGCATGAGTCTCGGCGGCGGCAACTTCGACGGTACCAATCCTGAAAAACTGCTCGTCGATGCAGGCACCACTACTTCGTACAACCTGATATCCGCTAAAGGTTCTATCAATAATTACCTCCAACTGAATATCCAGAATAAATCTGCCGGCACAACCGCCAGTTCGGATGTGGTAGCCACGGCCAACAATGGCAGTGAGTCCTCCAACTTTATTGACATGGGTATTAACTCGAGTGGGTTCACCAATACAACTTATCCGATCATTGGTGGGAGCAACAATGCCTACATCTATAGTACAGGTAATGACTTCGTAATTGGCAATGCAACGAGCGGCAGAAATCTCCGGTTTTTCACAGGCGGATATGCCAATGCTAATGAAAGAATGCGGATCGATGGTAGCGGCAACGTAGGCATCGGCACTACCTCACCGGCAACATTGCTGCATGTGCGTACCGGCACTTCCGGAACCTCCGGGCTGAGGTTGGAAAACCTGACCAATAGCTCCTCCACCACAACAGGCGCCGCCGTATTAGGTGTAGACGCCTCCGGGAATGTGGTAAGAGCAAAAGCTCCTGTTTATTACAGCGGCACCGGCACCGCAACAGTTGACGCCGTTACCAAAATATGGGTAGCTGAAATTGACAACACGGCTACCGGCGTCATCACCGTTACTTTTCCCACAAACATTGGCTTCACGAGTATCCTTGCGATCACGGCCACGGCCAAAGGCGGTACGGACGTAACGAACGCACCTATTGCAACAATTGTCAGCAACACCGCTGCACAGGTAGTGTTGCGGATAGTGGAAAGTAAAACCACCGGCATCCTCATCGGTGGCAACACGGAAGGGCTGGAAGCGCATACCTCAACAACAACAAAAATATTCCTGCGGGTAGAAGGCAACTAATTTGAAACTCCGGCAACGATATCGTCTCTTCTTGTTGTTACTTACAATAACATCGGGCTTGTCATTGCGTGCGCAGCAGGGATTTTATGTGCCGCAATCTGCGCAGGTATTTTTTAAAGGAGATTCATCCGCCATTTTTTCCAACGTTATCTTAAATGGAAATTTAGGTGTGGGACGATTGGCGACGGTTAACTTTTTAGGTCAGACCTGGCAGAATGATCCCGGTGCCCGCATCACCGACGAGTCAGATAACGGCACCGGTGTGGATGGCGAAGGCGGTTGGATCCGTTTTTTAAACAATAATTATCGCCAGCAGCTTATCGGTGGCTACAACGCCGCCACGCGCCAGGGACCTTCATTCGGGCGGTTTCAACTCGATAATCCTTTCGGCGTGCAACTTATCAACGGCAACGTGCGAAGCCGCAACGCCTTCGATTTCCATCGCGGGCGCGTATACCTGGAAGAGCATGCATGGGTACTGGGAAACAATAATCCGGGTATTCTTACCGGCTATGATTCGAGCCGCTATTTCGTAACAGGCAATGCTGTTGACAAAGGATTGCTGCTGCGTGAAAATATCCGCAGCAGCGACGGATTGGTTGCCTTTCCGCTCGGCAGTAAAGACTATGCCTATACACCCGCCGCTATACAAAACTACAGCGACCGCGGTGATGATTTCTTTGCGACGGTATTCGACAGCGTTCGCGCGCAGGCCGTAAGTGGCAATATACGCGTGATGGAATCCGTTAATAAAACATGGCAGTTGGGACGCCGCAATTATCCGGGAGAAGACAGCATCAGATTGGTAGTACAACACAGGGAACAGGATGAAGGCGGCTATTACACCCAGATGCGTGACAAAGCATATGTAAGCCAGTTTGTAAACGGCCGTTGGGATACGACAGCCAATCCCGCTCCCGGAAGTGGTGGTTATATTACCAGCAGTAGTGTCATCACCAACAGTTACACCAATGAACGCGGCTTTGGTTTCACTTTCTCCAACAGCAGCTTCTTTACCAAATTAACCGGCCAGCCCACTCATACGCCGGAAACCAAACTCCGCTTCAATGCCTATCGCATCGACGCAGATCGTGTAAGCGTGTACTGGCACACCAATCCGGAAATCAATGTGCAGTCGTTTGTGGTGGAAAGAAGATTGAGTCCCGAAAGCAATTTTACGCCTGTGGGCAGCTTACCCAGCCAGGCGCCGGGTGGTTACAGCTTCAACCAACTCTCCTATCAAACGGTCGACCTTAACAGTTACACCGGTATAAGTTATTACCGCCTGCGCATTATCAACCACGACGCATCCTTCTGGTATTCGGATACAGTGGCCGTTACCGGCAAGCCGGGCCTATACAGCATCCTGTTGTGGCCGAATCCATCCAGCGGTCACTTCCAGGTGACGATCAATAATGAGTTACACGCAAAGTCACTCATCATCTGGAATGCAGCCGGTCAGTTGATCCGCCGTGAAGAAGTCAATGGCCGCAACGTCATTCCGCTCTACTTACCAATCCAGGGCACTTACTTTGTGGGCGCGCTACGCGTCAATGGCGAACTTATTGAAACAAAGAAAGTGGTGATCGCTCAATGATCGCCTTTGGCGAAATGTGGAAATGTGCCGGAATGTGGAAATGTGGAAATCGAAGAACAACCGCAGGTCTACAATCTCGTTTATACATAATACGCACATTGCCTTCTGAGAATGGCTGTTTCATTTCCACATTTACACATTTCGCCAAAAGCGGGCACATTTACACATTATTCTCCCTCATTCTTCAGCTTCATCAGCAACGTATAAGCATTACGCGTAACAATACGTCCGGCGGGTAACGGCGTTTTTATCTGGGTATGACCACCGGTGGACATACCGGTTTCCACGGCAATCATCTGGTAACGGTCTTTACCCGCTTCTGCGAATACATAATTCTTGTTTTCCCATTTCACAATCGCTTCATCGGGAAGTGACGTGCCGCTTACGCCGCCCGTTTCAATCTCAGCTACCACAAATGTACCGGGCAATAAACCAGTGGTATTACCATCAGGATGACAATGCACTTCCGTGGAGCGATCATCACCAATGGCCGGTGTAATCAGTTCAATCGTGGCCGTACGTTTTTCACCAGGATTGTCGTTGGTAAACCATGTCACTTTTTGCCCTTTTTTCAAATGCGATGCGTCATTTTCAAACACCGTCAGGCTAATGTGAATATCATTGGGGTTGATGAGTTCCATCACCACGTCCGAAGGATTGATATATTTCCCCGTGTTGACCTGCACGCCTTTTACATAACCGTTGATCGGAGACAGTAAACGGACGGTACGCGAGATACTATGTTCGGTCAACTGATCCGGCGACAAACCAATCAACCGTAATTTTTCTCCCAATGAACGAACGAGAATACGCTGTGTTTCCATTTCAGTACGGGCCTGTTGAAACACTTTATCGCTCGCAGCTTTGGTGACATTGAGTTCTTTCTGCCTTTCAAAATCTTCTTCTGCATAACGAAGACGGCTGCGTGCGGTAAGATAATCCTGTTGCAGTTGCACATACTCCGGACCTTCGAGTAAGGCCAGCACGGTTCCTTTCTTTACCGGCATACCTGGCAACATGTCTGTATGTTTGAGGTATCCTCCCAGCGGAATGCTGACGGAGATCATGTTCTGCGGATGCACATCCAATACACCATTTACCCGTAAGGGTGCATAAAGGTCTTTCTTGCCCGGCGAGTCCAGCAGGAGGTCGGCCTGCTTTACTTGTTCGGGTGTCAGTTGCACGATATGCTCGGAAGCGGTTGTTGAGTCTTTGTTCACTGGCGCTTCGATGGTTTTGTCTCGCTGACCGCAGGCTGTTACCAACAGGCAGGCCGCGATCAATAATGTATAATTCATACAGAAATTTTTCCGGTTCTTAATTGATATTACTGATACGTTCGATATTGATGGCCGCTTCATTCATTTCCTGAAGCAAACTGAGATATTCGCCGCGGATCTCGATCGACTGGTTCACCAACACTACCCAATCGATATAACCGATCTCTCCCGCTTTCATCCGCGTGTCTGCTGTGCGTAATACAATCATCGCATTCGGCAATACCACACGTTTATAATCTTCCGTGGCCTGCCTGCGACGCTCATAGAGCAGCATGGCATTTTTTAACTCCACCTGTAACTGCTGCCGTAAAGCTTCTTCTTCTTTGTTCCGCTGACGGATTTGCACGCGGGCGGCTTCTATCCTTTTCCTTTGTGCGCGGGAAAATAACGGGATGCCTATTCCTGCCTGCACTGAATAAAACCGTTTATCGCTGCCATAATATTTCTGATCTGTTTCGCCGGTCGATTGCCAGCCGATAAGCGTGGTACTGTTAACACCGGCCTGTAAACCGGGCAACAGCCTGCTTCTTTCCAGTTTCAATTGCTGCTCCGACAACAGTATTTCCTCCTGCTGGCGTTGCAGGAATGGGTTGGATTGCAGTGAGGTATCTGCCATTTTTATAAAGGAATACACAGCTGTATCGGCCGCCGGCCGGGGCACAAAACCAACATTCATGAATGCCTGTAATTGTCTGCATCCCGCTTCATAATCCGCCTGCAACAATTGTAACTGACTGGCTATCTGCTGGCGCTGGTTTTCTGCGGCCGCTACTTCCAATTGATCGGTGTCGCCCGCCTTTAACCGTAGTCTGGCCCGTTGAAGGAATTGTTCATACAAGCTATCTGCCCCGGACAGCAACTTCCCGCGATCATTCAATATCAATAATTGGTAAAACAACAAACGAATCCTGGTTTTTAATTCCAGCGCGGTCTGCTGCATTTCTGCTTCACTGATGCGCACCTGTGTACGGTTTACCTGCGCCTGTCGTTTATATACCGTCGGGAATAATAAGCTCTGCGAAATAGCAAAGCGATTATCCGATGCGCGGCTGTTGAACTGGCCATATTCACCTTCGATCCTTGTCTGATCGATATCGGCATGTGTTCCGGCCATTGCCTGGTAATAGCTGGTGCGGGTACGCATTGCCTCGAGCGAAAGGTTTTGCCGCAGGGCGCTGTCCAGCGCCGATTGCAATGTAACAGGCTGCTGCGCCTGCATTGCAACAGGCAACAACAGAGAGAAGATGATGATGATTGTTTTCATGAAATTGTTTTTACGATTGCGCCTATATCCTCTTTCAAATAAAATATAGAGCACCGGTAATACAAACAGCGTAAGCAGGGTGGAAACGATGAGACCACCGATCACCACGGTTGCCAATGGCTTTTGCACTTCACCGCCGGCACCGGTACTGATAGCCATCGGAATGAAACCCAACGCAGGAACAAGCGCCGTCATCAATACCGCGCGCAATTTGGAACGCGTGGCATGTACCACAATGCGACGCACATCGTGCCATCCTTCGCGGCGGAGACGATTGAATTCTGAAACCAATAAAATACCATTCAATACCGCCACACCAAAAAGCGCAATGAAACCTACACCGGCTGAAATACTGAACGGCAGATCGCGGCCCCACAAAGCAAGTATGCCACCGATAGCTGACAACGGAATAGCCGTATAGATCAGCAAACCTTGTTTTACCGAACCAAAAGCAAAATAGAGCAACAGGAATATCATGAGCAATGCAACCGGCACCACGATGCTCAGCCGTTCTTTTGCCGCCGTCATGTTTTCAAAAGAACCGCCATATTGAATAGTATATCCTTTTGACAACGGCATTTTCGCGGCTACTTTTTCCTGTAGTTCCTGCACGATGGATTGCACATCGCGCCCGGTAACATTGAATCCGACAATGATGCGCCGGCGCGTGTTCTCCCGTTGAATCTGGTTCACCCCTTCGGTTTCTTCGATGGTGGCCACCATGGAAAGCGGGATCTGTGTGCCCATCGAAGTAGGCACGAGCAGGTTGTGCACATCTTCCACGTTTTTACGCGCCTCTCCGTTAAGACGCACCACCATGTCAAATCTTTTTTCTCCTTCATACACCTGTCCTGCCGACTGGCCGGCAAAAGCTGTATTGACAACACGGTTGATATCGATCACATTCAAACCGTACCGCGCCATCGCATCGCGATTGTAATGAATCACCACCTGCGGCATGCCGGTCACACGTTCTTCATAAATATTGATCGCACCCGGAATCGTGCGCATGATCGACGCGAGGGAAGCGGCATAATGTGTAAGCGTATCCAGGTTTTCACCGAAAATTTTACAAACAACATCCTGTCTGGCTCCGGTCATCAGTTCATTGAAACGCATTTGTACCGGAAATTGAAACCCGACGGTAATACCCGGCACAGCTTCCAATGATTTCGTCATCTTTGCACTCAGTTCGGGAAACGACGAAGCGGAGGTCCATTTCGATTTATCCTTGAGAATGATCACCATGTCGCCCGCTTCAAACGGCATTGGGTCCGTCGGAATTTCCGCGCTTCCGATCTTGGTAACGATCTTCTCCACTTCGGGATATTCTTTCAACAAAATAGCAGAAGCTTTTTGCGTGGCATCGATGGTTGTTTGCAGGTTACTTCCCGTAAGCAGGCGCGTCTCAACGGCAAAATCACCTTCTTCCAATTGAGGGATAAACTCTCCTCCCATCCTGGTAAGTAGCATAACTGACACCCCAAATAAGGCAAGCGTAACGGCAATGACCGTCGCAGGAAAGCGCATCACACGTTTGAGTGCCGGTTGATATCTGCGTTGTAACCAAATCATCAGTTTGTCGGTAATGGTCGGTTTGTGACTGATCTTTTTACTGAGACAAAGCGCCGACATCATGGGTACATAAGTAACAGATAACAGGAAAGCACCAAGGATCGCAAAAGCAATGGTGAGCGCCATGGGCCTGAACATTTTTCCTTCGATTCCTTCCAGGGAAAGAATTGGCAGGTAAACAATCAGGATGATGATCTGGCTGAATACGGCAGACTTGATCATGGTGCCGGTGGAATGCGCTACTTCGGTATCCATCTCCGGCTGCGTCAGCTTTGTTACGTTCCGGAATTTTTTTGCATGCGAAAAACGATGCAGGATCGCTTCCACCACAATCACCGAACCATCTACGATCAGACCAAAGTCGATAGCGCCAAGCGACATCAGGTTACCGCCTACACCAAACTGATTCATCAGGATAATGGCAAACAACATCGACAAGGGAATAACCGAGGACACGATCAATCCGGCGCGCAGATTGCCCAGAAAAAAAACCAAAACGAAGATCACAATCAATGCCCCTTCGATGAGGTTGGTCTCTACGGTACTGATGGCGTTGTTCACCATTTTAGTACGATCGAGAAAGGGTTCGATGATCACACCTTCGGGCAGCATGGCCTGTATCTTTCCTATTTTTTCCTTTACACGTTTGATGACAACGGAGGAGTTCTCTCCTTTCTGCATCATCACTACTGCGCCGGCCACTTCTCCTTTGTCGTTGTAGGTCATGGCGCCATACCGGATCGCAGAACCGTATTGCACCTGTGCCACGTCCTGCATCAGCAATGGCATGCCACCCGATACCTGTTTGACCACGATCTTTCTGATGTCTTCGAGTGAAGTGGTGAGTCCTTCGCTGCGGATATATAACACAGTCGGACCTTTTTCGATATAAGCACCGCCTGTGTTCTGGTTGTTTCTTTCCAATGCACCGAATACATCGGCGATAGTGAGGTTGTGTGCTTTTAACTGTTCCTGCTTAACGGCGATCTCGTATTGTTTTAATTGTCCGCCAAAGCTGGATACCTCGGCAATACCGGGGGTACCCAGCAACTGGCGACGTACGATCCAGTCCTGGAAAGTGCGCAATTCCTGCGGACCGTACTTGCTCTCATACCCGGGCAATGGCCGCAAAACATACTGGTAAATTTCTCCGAGACCGGTAGATACAGGTCCCATTTCCGGGGAGCCGATGCCGTCGGGAATACCTTGTTGTACCTGTTGCAGACGTTCTGCTATTTGCTGCTTCGACCAGTAAATATCTACGCCATCGTTGAACACAACGGTGACGAGTGATAAACCGAAACGCGAAAAACTGCGGATCTGTTTGAGGCCGGGAATGTTACTGCAGGCCTGTTCGATGGGGAATGTAATGAGTCGTTCGATATCCGGGGCACCGAGTGCCGGCGAAACCGTGATGACCTGCACCTGGTTATCGGTGATATCCGGTACGGCATCGATAGGTAAGCGCGTCACTTCATAAGAGCCCCAGCCTACCAGTCCGAAGACCAATAAAGCAACGATCAGCTTATTCTTTACAGAAAAGCCAATAATTCTGTTCAGCATATGTAAAACTTTTGGGAATGGGGAAAACGGCCATGCCGCTCATACGCAGCACAGCTATAAACTTCAGGAAACTAGTGGGGAGCTCAGGCCCGGGGCGGGCGGAAGAGTGAGGAAAGGGACGGATCGGGAATAGAAATGTCTTTGTACAGCGGCGGAGCCGTACTATCAACGGGCAGCTCAGCCTGACTGATCGTTATTTTGGGTGCATTGATGGCCAGTTGAAAAACGAACTGGGCATCCCATTGCTTGAAAGGAAGTTTGCGGTCACGTTCTTCGTCGCCGTCGTTCTCATCATAGCCGCCATAGTGCATTTGTATAAAACGGACAAGGTCCATTTGCTGGTCGTTGCGGCTATGCTCAACAAAATGCACAAAGAGTAGAGGAACCTTGTAAAACTGGTTCAGGGAAATGTGATTAAACATCACGATGAGCAGGATGATATGTAAGTATCCTTTTCTCAATTTCCGCAAAGATAAGGAACAGTGGTAATAAGTATAAGTAATAGGTGTTAAGTCTTAAGTAATAAGTAGACGGCCGGTGTTGTTTTCTGAGGATTCACGTTTCAGGAGAAGTATTCACCTATTCGTTTATTAAAAAAAATGCCTCCGTAAGAATACGGAGGCCTGATAGTACACACTGCACTATTGCCGAAGCAGTCTGACCGCTCCCCGCTCTTCATTCAGCATATACACAACCTGGTATACACCTGCCGGAAGATGGCCGGACTGCAACGATTGTAAAGTTATTCCCGCTTGCACCTGTCGTTTGCCCTGCTGCAATACCCGTCCTGCCATATCAACAACCTGGTAGGTAAACACACCTGGCCGGTCGCTGGTGATCCGCATCACCGCATCTCCTGATGCCGGATTCGGACTTATTCTCACTTCTTTTACCAATGCTGCTGTTCTGTCGAGAAGAATAACAGAAGAATAAGTGACGGTTCCGCTTTGCTCTTTCATTTTCAGACGATAGTAAGACCGGACCGCCGGTGTTGCATCTTCAAAATTGAACGGGTTGTTGCAATCCTGTGCGAATGCCATCACCATACCGATATCGGTAAAGTTCATCCCGTCCGTACTGCGTTGTATGGTAAAATCCACGTTTTCCGTACAGGCCGCTTTCCAGGTAAGCCTGTTAGATACGGTTTGTTTTTCCCCTTCGAATGAAAGCATACGCACGGGAAGCGTGGTAAGCGAACGTGTGCTGAAGTAGAAGGAGGAAAATTCATTCACATTTATCGTATACACATAATCGCCGGCCCATGTTCCTGCCGACGAACTTATCTGCGTGGCCGGAGCATTCAGGAAGGGAGAGCAATTATCACTGTTGCGGAATACCGCCAGATCACCGGGACCCACAATACCAGAGCCGGCCGTGTTCTTCAACGCTTCGAATTCGGTTTTACGGATATACAACCTCACTGACACGGGCGACGACGGTGCAAACTGCGAACGTATCGCGATGTTCCTGTCGAGGTAAAGGTTATTGAGGCCATCTTTCCGTACCGGGCCGTTGTGTACGTAATAAGTAATAGACACCGTACCCAATACATTTCCGTTGGCGTTAATCTCAGCAACGGCTTCACCTGTGGTGTTGGTAAAAGCTACCCATTTGCTGGCATTGGTGGTATTGATCACCGCAGTTGTTGCAGCAGTGCAGGAACCCGGAAGTCCTTCGGCAGTTGGTGCGGGTATGGGCTCGAGTTTGACGGAACCGGGAGTTGCACCATTAGTACCTTCAAAATTAACCCGGTTTATAAAACCATTCGTCGCGGGATCGTACTCAAACATCACACCTCTGTGCTCAGAAGCTGGTCCGAATTGCCGGGTGAACCCGTACAACTTATTGTCCATTAAAGTCAGTGGTGCAAATGAGGTGAACCCCTTCTCCTCGCCCAAATCCACTTTCTTGGTCAACACAAATGTCTGCGGATCGTATTCGAAAATTACACCCGATTGAGTGGCGCCGCCAAAACGGGTGGTTCCGTATAGTTTGTTGTTGTAAACAGTAAGGGCTGCCAGCGTCTCGCTGCCATCACTGCCATTGAAATCATGACGTTTAATAAACCCGTTCACAGCCGGGTTGTATTCGAATAAGACCCCGTGATTAAATGCTCCGCCAATACGTGTTGTGCCATAGAGGCGACCATTATAAGGAGTGAGACCGCCGTAAGGGTGATCACCCAAAGAGCCGCCGAATGTTATCTTCTCGGCATAAACATTTGTGACGGGATCGTATTCAAATAATACCCCCACGCCATCGTTGATACGACGTGTAGTAGTGCCGTATAATTTATTATTGAAAACAGTAAGGGGGCCCCACGCCATTGAACCGGTTCCTGAAGTCAGCAAATCCACTTTTTTAGTATAAACGCCCGTCTGCGGATCAAATTCAAATATCACACCCCTGTCATCACCGCCGCCATTTGAGGTGATGCCGTAAAGTTTGTTGCCAAAGGGCGTCATACCCCTGTAGCTAAACAAGTTATCTGAATAATAGCCATTCGCCTGATCAAAGCTGTACCGTACACTGACTTCCTTACTTGAAAGATCATATTCATAAATAACTCCAAGACCATTTACTCCGCCTTCCGCCGTAGCGCCGTAAAGTTTATTGTTGATATTGATGAGGTTGCCTGACGGGTCTCCGGCAATTAGTCCCCCAAGGTCAACCCTTTTCTGTAAAAAATTGGTCTCAGGAGTGTATTCATATAACGCACCCTGGCTATACTGCCCGCCATTCTCTGTAAGACCGTATAGTTTACCGTTGTGATCGATCATGCCACCCAAAGGGTCTGTACCGGTGGCTATTGAAAACAGCAGTTTGGAAGAGACAAGGTTATTGGATGGGTTGTACTCAAACAATACCCCGTCACCGGCATTGCCACCATCGCTGAATGCCCCGTAAAATTTATCTCCAAAAAGTGTTAAACCGCTATAGCTGTTTAAGCCGGTAGTTGCCGATAACGAAGCTCTCTTCGTGTAAACGAACGTTGTTGGATTATAAGAAAAAATGGCGCCCTGTCCGTTATCGCCGCCTTCATGTGTAATGCCATACAGCAATCCATTGTACAAGGATAGCGGCCCCGAAGGGATATACTCTCCGGCTGCTGAAAATTCCTTCCGGGTAAAAAAGGTTTGCGTTGCAGGATTGTATTCAAAAAGTAACCCGTCACCCTGGATTCCGCTATTGGGTATAACACTGATGATACGGTTATTGAAGGTGGTAAGAAATGATTGCGCCAGCTCCTGCAGGCCGGAAAAACTATGCCGGTTAACAACCGTTCCTGCGGCAGGATCATACTCATACAACATTCCCCGGTTGTTTACTCCGCCGTTTTTTGTCAACCCATAGAATTTATTATTAATAGCCACCACATTGCTTACCGCGATAGCCCCCAGCGTACTGGTAAGGCTTACTTTTTTTACCAGTTGGTTATTGGCAGGATTGAACTCAAAGATGAGCCCGCCATCGAGATTGTTTTCCCGTGCACATACGCCGTATAATCTGTCGCCCACCAGTGTCAGCGAGCCAATGCCCAACTTTCCTCCGATATCGCCTAACGTAGCTGCACGTTGGTATTGCCCCGAAGCAGGATCAAAAACAAAGATTACCGGCGATCCCGCTTCGCCCGAGCGGAGCATTCCATACAGCTTGCCATTATACTGAACAGGCTGCTGAAAAATTCCCGGCGAAATGCCAGGATTTATAAAGTCAAAATTGTGACGGACCCGTTGGCCTGTGCCATCGAAACGTGTCGAGAAAATTGTTCCGTTATCATCGTTGCCACCGGAACTGGTAACGCTCCAGAGTTGGTGGATACCCTGTGCCGGAGATACGATTGCCCGGCAAAGGCAGATAAATAATAGTGCGGTAAGGTAATAGTGCTTCATGTCGTTGGTTTTTGAAGCACGAAACTATCCAGCCAGCTACCGGTTGCACACGGTGATTTAACGAAATGGACCTTTCGGTTAACGAAAACAGCCGTAATAAGTATTAAGTGGTAAGTGCTAAGTAATAAGTTTTAAGGAAACTGCCGTTTTAGGTTCTGATTATGCACAACGGCCTTCACTTATTGGCCTATTCACCATTCACCCTTTTTGACTTTTGAATGTTGACTTTTGAATTAAAAAAGAAAGGCCCGCTTTCGCGAGCCCTTCCTGGCGTTCCTGTTAAACGCGGCGCATGCCTGCGCACAATCTTAAAAGCAATTGACCGCAAAGTTCTCTTTTTCTCAAGCCCTTTGCAGGAAGAACTGCGAACGGGTTTACCGCAAGCAGTTCCTCATTACTGCTGTAAAGGACAGCCTGGTTTTTCCCTGCACAATTTGTTCGCTTTTATTTTTACGATTGACAGACGGCACCGGCGTACAAACAAGGCCGGTTAAATTGACAATAACGTAATGGCTTCCGCGGGTGAAGGCGGTTGCGGCAAACAAACCAGGAGAAGAATAACCAAGGATTTTCCCTTCGTCTGCAACAGACAACGGCGTACCGGCAACTGTTACCAAAGCAGCAGGAAAGGTGGCGTTCCTGCTGTTACTGCTTTCGCAGAAAAAATGGTAACCGTGCACCGTACTGGTGGCTGCAAAAGAGGGATCGTTGTTAGCGGGTAACAACTTATTTGAAATGGATGCAAACATTTTTCTATCGCCTGCTTCAAAGAATATTGAAGGGACGCACAAGAAACATGATATGGTCCGGGGCATTTTCATGCAAAGCTGGATCTCCCGAAGGACAAGCAGGGAAACAAAAAAATATAGATTTTATGATTGCATCAAGCGCTGCGCGGAGAGCAGGCAACCGGAGAAGTTGCTTTCAATCAAGCGGTTTGCCGCGCAAACACCCGCCCCTATTGACATTACAAGTGTAAATACATTATTTTGATAAGTATTTACACTTAATAAATAATTTGACTTCTGTCAACCTTTTTCTTTGCCGTTTTTGCCGGAACAATCTCCGGAGCACGTGCAAAACGCCGTCTCACACGGCTCAGCGTCTCCAACGTAATGCCCAGGTAGGACGCGATATACCGCAACGGTACCCTTGTTGAAAGCGCTTCGTGCCGGCCAAGAAAATAACGGTATTTATCTTCCGCATTATGCAATCGTGCCAAATACGCCCTCCTTTCCGCATCACCATAATACCGCTGCACCAGTTTCCGCCCGACATAATTGAACTCGGGATAGTGCTCATACAACCAGTTCAGTTCTTCAAAACGCAGCATCAACAGCTCGCAATCTTCAATTGCCTGTATATTATCGAGAGAAGGCACCGGCTCGTCCAATGCCGGAATAGAAGTGACCAATTCATTGTCCATAGATATCCAGGTCGTGATTTCACGCTGTCCTTCAAAGGTGAAACCGCGGATAACCCCTTTGCGGATAAAATAAACATTGTTACAGATCGTGCCTTCCCTGAGCAACAATTTCTTTTTTTTGATCTTCATCGGACGAACGTGATGGCACAAATAATCTTCCACTCTTTTTGTCAAAGGGTGCAGGCAGGACAGTACCTGCAACAGCGGCGTGGCATCTATGGACTGAGGGCGATCCATGGTTAACAGATTGGTGGTTTTCAAAAATACAATCTTCCGGTCGGCTTCGCCGTTGTATTTTGATCGTTTTTTACACGTCATCATCCTGGTTTTATTCCGAGCTTTGGGCATGCTGCGTCTTCTTCCCATCAGTACCGCCGATCCGCATCGATTGCAGGCGTTGGCCGATAATATCGAGGTAGCCCGTTACCTGAAAGATGTGTTTCCAAATCCTTATACAATACAGGACGCAAACACATTTCTTGAGCTCGCACAAAACAATGTCATGGGGCATTGCTTCGCGCTTCATGCCGGCGGTGAGTTTATCGGTGTGGGAAGCGTGCAGCCGCAGCAGGATATTTACCGGAGAAGCGGCGAAATCGGTTACTGGATAGGAGAACCATTCTGGGGAAAAGGCTACGGAACGGTGGCCGTTCAGCAACTGGTGCATTTTACTTTTACCGAAACAAATCTCACACGCCTTTTCGCGGGTGTGTTCGGCAACAACCCCGCTTCCATGCGCATCCTGGAAAAAGCCGGTTTTACAAAAGAGGCTGTGTTCCGCCAGTCGGTTATCAAACACAATGTATTACTCGATGAACATGTATTTACTTTACTAAAAACGGCGTATGTCAGGCAAGACGGACAATAACTGGATACAAAGACTGGCAGGCGAAGAAAGCACACCGGCACTGATCGATTTCCTGGTTAACAAGCTTAACGGCTCTTCGCTCAATAGCTTGCTGCTCGAAGTATTTTACCAGCGGTTGAAACAGGAAACACCTGCGGATTTGTTGCGCAGGTACAAAAACAACCGGCTGGCTCAACCCTCAGGTGCAGACATACTCCGGTTGAAAAGATTGGAAATGAATTTCCTGGAAATGGCGGCCCTTAACGGGATGAAACCCGTTGAACTTTCAACCGCCGCTGCAGCGGGCACCTGCTCGCTTATGGCGCCTGTTCATCAACACAAAATACTGACGGCACTTCGCCAAACGGAAGTATTGGCGGATGCCACCAACTCGATGGCCCTGCACGATGCTTCCATCGCGCAACGAAAGGAGATGCGTCATTATGCAACAGCAGCACGTTTGCTGCGCACGCCGCTTAGTCCCGTTAAAGGCCATTCGCCTCATTTCCTCGCCGGCTGCCTTTTATCTGCAGGACCCGATCAGGGAGATTTTATTTTTGAAAAACAAACATTGCTACTACATCTGCAGTTGCTGGCAGATTTTCTAAAACAGACCGGGAATCCCGTTACACGTTTCAGGCTGATCATCCGGAACAACATCGATCATGCAGAACGACTGACTAAAGCATGTGCTGATTTTATGGCAACCAGTCAATCGACACCGGTGGATTTGATCAGCAGCAATTCACCGCATGACTATTACAAAGGCTGTCAGTTCAAAGTATGTATTGCGGTTGACGAAAACGAAATTGAAATTGCCGACGGTGGCTTTACAGATTGGAGTGCTTTGCTTTTGCAGGACAAGAAACAACGCACGCTGATCAGTGGATTAGGATTGGAGTATCTTTGCCATCTTACCGCGCAGGATGCTCAACGGAAAAGTCATATTTGAAAACGAAGTTCCTCCTTTTATCACCATCAGTGAACCGTCACCGGCATTGGCAGACATTGTCAGCTATTATTTCGAAATTGAAAAGCCGGGTAAAGATGGCGCATTGACTGCGCTTCCCGGGCTGCATACACTGCTCGCGGTACCATTGCAGGAAAGCAGACGCAGCTTCACCGCTATTACCGGTAAACATTCTTTATTAAACGGTCCGCGGATATACGGATCGCTTACGCACGCAGGAAAAGCTTTTTATACAAAAGAAGCCCATGAGTTCAGCATCAAGTTTCAACCTGGTGCGCTTGCTCATCTGCTGCGAATAACACCTGCTGAATTGCAGAACAATCACCTGCCCGCGGAAAATTATTTCCCCGGTAAATTTATTGCAGCCCTGCTTAACGCACCTTCTATGCAACAACGCATAGTTATGGCGGAAAATTACCTGGCGGAAAAACTGCATGCCCGGCCTATTCCCACCAAAACTATACTTGTGCAACAGGCTTTGCGCCGAATGAACAATGCGAGCGACGCGGGTACACCGGAATTGGCAGCACACCTCGCACTGTCGATACCGACTTTGAACCGTTACTTCCGCGAGGTGCTCGGTTATTCACCGCGCCAATGTTATAAGCTGTTGCGATTCCGCCAGGCGCTGCAGGCATACCGGCAACACGGCAGCAATTATGCTTACAGGCAAGCGGGATATACAGACTTCTCACACTTCGCGCGCAATGCGCATGAACTCACGCGTCACAAACCGTCGATGCTCTGATCAATTCATCTGGAAAATCTGTATCAGGTTGCCGCAGGTATCGTCGAGTACGGCAATAGTAACGGCGCCCGCATTAGCAGGCGGCATGGTGAACTTTACTTCTCTTTCCACCAATGTGGTGTAAACATGCTGTATATCGTCTACCTGGAAGGCTGTATAAGGGATACCCAACCGGACGAGGGCTTCGCGGTAGGCTTTTGCTTCGGGCAATCCGGCAGGTTCGAGTACGATCTCGGGACCGGATTGCTCATCGGGAGCTACCACAGTCAGCCAGCGGTGTTCGCCGAGTGGAATTTCTGTTTTTTTGACAAAGCCTAATTTCTCCGTGTAAAATGCAAGTGCCCTGTCCTGGTCATCAACGAGCACACTGGTAAGCCTGATCCTGAGCATAAGAATTATTTTAGTTCCCGAAGTTCGGCTACCATAAATAAAAGGAGCTATTCAAAATTGCTTTTCTCAAATTGTTTGCAGGGAGGTAATGGTTGGTTGCCTTTCCCTGCTGCAAATTGTAACGGGGAACAGCCATAATGCCTGCGGAATAACGTGCTGAACGAGGTCGTGCTTTCAAATCCGACTTCATGACAAACGTCCTGCACAAGGATCCCCTTTTCCAGTAAACGGCGTGCGGCACCGATACGCACCGATACCAGGTATTGATGAGGTGTGCGGCCATACAGGCGCCGGAACGCGCGGATAAAATAAAAAGGAGAAAGATGTGCAGCCAATGCAATGTCTTCGACACTCAACGGTTTTGCATAGTGCATCCGGATATGAGCAGCGCCCTGCATGAGCTGCTCGCGCAATCCCTTCGGCGAGGCATACAACTTTTCGTGAGAGGTTATTGCCGCCGCGAAATAATTTTCATTACCAGGTGACATGTTACAAAGATACAGGGCGGCCCTGCTCACGGCAAATGCCGGTCGCGGAAAAAAGCCCATATCAGCGCCGTTGCGTTCAATGCACGCGAAGGCTGATCGGCCCGCGCGCGGGGCAAACGTCCGCCGGGCCAGGAATGCCCTCCATCCGAAGTAAGGTAATACACAATGGCGGCCGTATCCCCTTGGTTTTTCCAGACCGTGCGCTTATACCCGGCCCCATCCGAAATCTCCGCGGCGGGATTACACTGATTGTACGCTACCCATTTCTGCAGCCCGTCCGTAACAGGCGGAAAATAATAACCACCGAGTCCGGTACCGCCGGCTGGCGGAACTTTTGTATCCAATGCCGAATGAAAATGGATCAGCGGAACAGTCCTTACCGGTGCGCAGCCGGTTGTATAATCGGTGCCGCTGACCACGGCTATAGCGGCTATCTTGTCCGATAGCTCGCAGGCCAGCCGGTAAGCCATCATGCCGCCGTTGGACATGCCCGCGATATAAACGCGCCGCGCATCCGCCCGCCAGTTATCCACCAGGTAGCTAATTAACAGACGAATGAAATTAACATCTGGTATCCTGTTCATAGCCGCTTCATGGCAGCAGCCTCCGGCATTCCAGGTACGTAGAGCCAGCGGGCCGTTGCTTGGCACACCTTCGGGATAAACGGTGATGAATCCAGCCGTATCGGCCACTGATTGAAAGCCATAATCGCGCGCCGCCTGGGAGGCCTTACCTCCCGTACCGTGCAAAACGATCAACAGGGGTCTCTTTGTTTCATCCGTATAATAATTTGCCGGAAGATTCAACTGATAGGTTCTGTTCAGGCCATCTGCTTTTATTCCCTGGTAATAACTGTACGTGGTATCGTTATCTCTCGTACAACCGGCTACGGATAGCACGGAGAGCATTACAAGAATACCGGTTATCCATTTTTTCATAATAAACCTCTTTGATTATCCTTTTCTATTGCGCCATTCGGCTTTCGCTTTGTCCTTTCTTTCTTCCATAATGGCTTTATATTTTTTGTACTGTTCGGCAGACAATACTTTTTTCATGGCTGCATCTTTATCTGCCTGAACGGATTTTGCGGCTTTCAGTTTGGCCATTTTGCTGCCTGCCTGTTGTACAGCTTCCTGCATTTTACCGGCATACTTAAGATTGATATCGTATACTTCCTGGTACTGGGCGCTGTCGCGCAGTGGCAGTTCGGTGTATAAATTATCGGTCTGTTTGCGTACGCGTTCTTCCATTCCTCCGTCTGCCTGTGCATGGGCACCTGCTGCTAAAAAAAATAAAGCAATCATGAAAAAAAACCGGCGGAAAGGTGTTGCAATGATCATTCGTTGTTGCTGCATAAAATTTTGTTTTAATCAATAAAAATGATAGTAACTATCAGACCTGCCTGTTTACGGATCGTTTAATGACCGGAAAGGCTACCCGTAACTTAACCCGCACCAGGCGAGCCAGATAAGTAGCAGTGTGAGTACAATATTGAACACCAACAGCCAGCTACGATAATTCATGCGGCAATTTGGTGATAAGCATTTTTAAAAACAATCGCTTTCGCAGGAAGCGGACAACAAGGGCGGGGAAACGGACGAATCACTACCTGGAATGTTGGAGCCATTTTAAAAAATACGTTGCTCGGGCCTTGCTGACAATGATCGTTTCCGGAGTTGGCACAGTCAACCGGACAATCAGTTTACGGGCAAAATAACGTTCTGCGTTGCGGATGGCTTTACGGTTAACGATAAACTGACGATTGGCACGGCAGAACTGTTCCGGATCGAGCAGCTTTTCCATTTCGTCCAGCGTTGACTGGTAGGAAAAGTTATGTCCCTGCATGTCATAAAGCTGTACCGTTCCTTTATTGAGATAGCAAAAAGCGATATCGCTGACAGGTAGTGGTATAATGCGTTCCCGCTCATTCACCAGCAATGTATTGCGCCGGGTAGAAAACATTTCCGTCTGCAGGCGGTTTATCCATTGGTCACCTGAAGTGAAAACTTGTCGCATATTGTTCAGCTTTCCGAGCGCCTCCTGCAATTTGGATAATGTCACCGGTTTCAGCAGATAGCTTACCGCACATGTATCAAAAGCCTGCAATACATATTCATCAAAGGCTGTGCAGAAAATTACCGGACAGGAGCAGGAAATGCGTTTAAACGCATCGAGGGATAACCCGTCTGCCAGTTGAATATCTGCTATGATCAGATCGGGGCAAGGTTGCCCGTCAAACCACTCCAGCGCCTGCTCTACCGATTCGAGGCGCATCATTACCTGTATAGCCGGATCTGCCAGCTTCAGCAGGTGAAGCAATTCATTTGCCGAACGGATTTCATCCTCCATGATCACCACTTTCATATTGCCAATGGAAGTTTTACGATAAAGAAATCGGGTGTTTGTTCGATAACGATATCTTTTCCGACAAGCAGGCGATAACGCTGCAGAATATTGGCCAGTCCCGTACCGGTTGACGGCACTACTGATTGTTTTGGCTGCAGTTTATTACAAACAACTACCCATCCGTCGACGTAAGATATGGATATAGGCAAAGGTTTACGCAAAGCGGTCACATTGTGCTTTACGGCATTTTCCACCAATAGCTGCAAGGTGAACGGAGGTATCCGGTGGTGCTGGTATTTTTCATGCACATCAATAGTTACCTGTATAGCATCGCCCAGGCGGATCTGCAACAGATGAAGATATGCGCGTATAAAGGCTATTTCGTCCCGCAGCAGTGTCAGATCACGATCCTGGTATTGAAGCGCATAGCGGTATACCTGTGCCAATTGATCAACATATTCTTTCACGGGCATTTCCTGTGAGAGGGAGCTGAGAGTATTCAGGGTATTGAAAAGGAAATGCGGGCTGAGTTGTTCTTTTAGTGAAGCGAGCCGGGCTTGCAGTTGTGCCTGCCGGAGTTGCTCCATTTCTTCCCGTGCCTGCTGTTTCTCTTCTTCCAGGTTAAAATAACGGATAAGGAAATAAATAAGGACGCTGATCACCACACTACGTACAGAGATCACCGTCCGTCGCCGCATGATTTCAACAGGATCGATTGCAAGACCTTCCCGCACAAACCACCCGTACAACAAATCATAAAAAAAGGAAGTGCCGGCAACGACCATGATCACGGCAAATCCACCGAGATAGCGCCGCGCGGGCTTCCAGTATTTATGCAGCAATAATTGCATTTCCCAGGCCAGGAAACAATACGGCCATATATAGAGGAATGAATGAAGAAAAAGACCCGGCGTGACAGCGCCATCGTTGGCCGCCAGGCGTGGCATTGATATCGTTAAAGCCACGGCCAGTGATACCCAAAGACCTTTTATCCGGTAGCGTCTTTCCATGCGCGAATGTAGCCATTCGGTAAACCCGGCTCACCGAATCCGGATGAAACGGGCAAAGCACTGTATCAAGCGGGCATTTTCAACACCGTTCATAGGATAATACGATCACCCCGGATTCAAAAATACGTGTGGAGGTAAGTTGCAGATCGAGCATATCGGGTTGATAGCGGAACAAAGCTTTTCCCTGCCCCAGCAATACCGGATGAAGCCACAACACATACCGATCGACCATTCGATGCTGCATCAGGGCGCGTACAAGGCTTCCGCTTCCGTATACGATCAGATCGCGTCCGGGAGTTGCTTTGAGACGGGTTATTTCTTTTCTCAAACCATTTTTAACGAACCGGGAATTGGGCCATTCGCCGTATTCCTGTGTGCGTGAGAAAACGACTTTGGGATAACGGTTCATCATTTCCGCGAAGGCAATGTCTTCACGCGGCACGGAAAGATCTGCTGCGCGCGCCGGCCAGTATTGCGACATAGCAGCGTAGGTAACGCGGCCCAGCAGGATGGTATCGGCCTCACTGAGTTGCTCACCGATCAATCTCGACATCTCTTCATTCCAGTAACGCAGGTGCCAGTCGAGCTCGCATTGCGGCCCCGACATATAACCGTCGAGCGTTACGTTCATGGATACTATTAATTTTCGCATAATGGGGAAGGAAGGTTTAAGGCATAAGGCGTAGGGTTAAACAGCCGCCCGAAGCTTCGGCCCGAAGTGTCGGCCGTAAGTAATAAGTTTTAAGTATTAAGTTATAAGTAAACAGCCATTCACTATTCACGATTCACCATTCACTATTGACTATTGACCATTCACGCCGCCAGCGACAACTGCCCCTCGCTTGTCGCTGCCAGTTTCTTGTGATAAAAAACATAAGACCCCACCCCAAGCAACACAGGAATAAAAACGAAAGCCCAATCCTGCACCGGATGGCCGGAAGCCCAAATAGAATAAATAGCCCCTGCGAGGTCGAAGAACAAACCCGCATAAGCCCACTCTTTAATCCGCGGATAACCCGGAATCAAAACGGCTATTACGCCGAGCGCTTTGGCAACGCCCACAAACGGAAGCAGGTAAGTTGGCATTTGCATATCCTGAAAACCTTTCACGGCCAGGGGAGCAGAAATGATGTCGGGAATGGCAGAACCCAGCATCATGAAACAAAAGAGTCCGGTGAAAACCCAGTACAGAATTTTTGTCTTTTTCATGTTGAGCAGTTTTTGTTAGTTAAGATTTTTTTGACTTTTGACTTTTGACTTTTGATTTTTGATTTTTGACTTTGTAAAACTATTTCACCGCATCAACTGTAAACCTGTGTGTTTGTGACTAAATAAGGGGTGATTTGCGACGCAGGCGGGCATGGCTTTTGCCGTCCTGCAATCGGCAGGTTTCATCCACCCCGAATCGCGGATGGTCGGGTGCGGGTGATTGTGATACAGTGCTTTAACCGGAAAAGACTAATTTAGGCTCGCCGCCTTTGCCCCGCTGAGGGGTTAATACCACCAGCCCTGTATAAAAGCTGTTGTATGCCAGTAAAACACATTTCCATTCTTGTACCGCAGGAAGCTGTTCCTGCCAGCATCGTAGACCCGCGCTATATGTTTACCGTGGTCAATCAGTTTTTCGAAGAAATGGGCGAAGCCCCTCCTTTTCACGTACAACTCATCGGACTGACCAATGAAGTGGTATTGAATAAAGGTTGCTTCAGCGTACATGCCGACAAACTGACCAAAGACATCACGAGCACCGATCTTATTATTATTCCAGCTATAAGTGGCGATATCCGGCAGACGGTTGAACTGAACTCGGCGTTTGTTCCGTGGATAGTGGATCAATACAATCGCGGAGCGGAAGTGGCCAGCCTTTGCATTGGCGCTTTTCTGCTGGCGTCCACGGGTTTGCTCGAAGGACGTGAATGTTCTACTCACTGGATTTATGCCGATGAATTCCGGAAAATGTATCCGACAGTGAACCTGGTTGACGACCGTATCATCACCGAAGACCAGGGCGTGTATTCGAGCGGAGGAGCCGCTTCTTACTGGAATCTTTTGCTCTACCTGATCGAGAAATACACCAATCGTCAGATGGCGATTCGCGCGTCCAAATTTTTTGCCATAGAGATCGACCGCAAAAGCCAGTCGCCTTTTATCATGTTTAACGGGCAGAAGAAACACGAAGACGAACCGATACGGCAGGCACAGGAGTTTATTGAGAAGAATGTATCGGAGAAAATATCCATCGATGAGCTGGCATTGCGTTATGCCATCGGCCGCCGTCATTTCGAACGCCGGTTCAAAAAAGCGACCAACAATACACCCGTGGAATACATTCAACGGGTAAAAATAGAAGCCGCAAAGAAAAAATTTGAGAATACCCGGCTCAATGTAAACGAGGTGATGTATGAAGTGGGCTATATAGATGTAAAAGCATTCCGCACCGTCTTCAAAAAGATTACCGGCCTGTCACCGGTCGAGTACCGTGGAAAATACAATAAGTCAATGGCCCGGGTTTAAGAATGTGAAAATGTGTAAGTGTGGAAATGTGTAAATGATCAAAAGGACGGAGCCCGGCACTGCAGCTATTACTTCCCGTCAAAGTAAATACTTCCGTGCCATCTTCCGTCCTTCTGACGCCGACCTTATGTATGTTTCATCAGTGCCTGAACCTGGTAACGGTAAACCAGCCAGCTGATGAATACCACCGCCAGGAATACCAGTACAAGAATCCAAAGCCCATATCGGTCGAAATAATTTTTGTTCATTTTTATGAAGCTAAAGCAATCGTTCAGCAAATAAACGATCTGCACCGCAACAGCACGTTACACAAGGCGTTACAAAACGTTACAAGTGCCTTTTTTTCCGGAAATAATTAAAAAAATGGGGGGAATCAGATGCCCGCGGCCAGTTCTTCCATCCGTTGGTCTTCGGGCAGGTCTGCTTTTTTGCGGAGGCGATGCCAGGTCACGCGGATGGCCTGCGGAGTGATGCCGAGTGCAGCAGCCATTTCTTTCGGGGAAAGATTGAGCCGGGCCAGGGCCATGAGCCGGATCTCGGCCGGTGTAATACCCGGAATTTTTTCGTTTAACCGCTGTAGGTATCCGCGGTGTACTTTTTCAAATAATTCGCGGAAGCGGCCCCAGTCGGCGCCGGTAAGGATGATACTTTTTCCGAGTTCCTCTACCAGGCTGCTGTGGCCATATTGATTTTCCATGGCCTCGATCAACTGATTTTTTTCTCCGATATGACGGGCAAAATCATCGAGCTGCTGTTTGGCCGTGGTCAGTTCCTTTTCAGCTTCCGCCAACTGAAGATCACGCACGATTTTTTCCTGGCGGTAACGCAGCTGCCGGTTGCGGTACAGATAAATGCCGATCAGCAGCAGCAATAGCAGGATTGCCAGCGCGATATAAAACCGGAATGTCAGCCGCTGTTTTCTCTGTTCTACCTCGTTGAGTTTTTCTTTTTGCTGAGCCAACGCATCTTTCTGCACGGCGCGTGCCATCAGCAACCCGCTGAACTGCTGATGCAGGCTGTCGCGTATTGACAAAGAAGAATCGATGTAACGGGCAGCCATGTCCGCATTCCCCTGCAATGAATATTTACGGGCGAGCAGGGGATACAATTCCTGCAACAAATCCAATGGTGAATAGGCCAGCTGCGTATACCGCTGTGCCGAGTCGAGTGAAGCAATAGCTAACGGATTTTTCTGCCGGAAATAAATAGCCGTAAGCGGCAATTGACAACGTGCCGCAAGGTTCAGATCACCGGCTTTCAACGCTTCGTCCACACCGGTTTGTAATAACGGAATGGCTTTATCGTCTTCCAAACGCAGATATGCATTATACCCAAGCCCGCAGGAAGCAATACCATTCCAGATAGAAGCCTTATACGATTGATCATATTCCCGTAATCGATAAAAGTAATGATCGGAAGAATCAAGCTGGTTCAAGGCCCGGTAACAAAATCCAAGGTTGTTCAACGAATGACGATAGCTATATACCTGCAAATCTCCTTTGGGTTCACGGATTTCAGGCACCTGCTTATAATATGTAATAGCCGATTGATAATCGCGGAAGAAGAAGTATGCATTGCCGATATGAAACAGCATCTGCATTTTATCCGGAAAGGAAGCCACGGTTAGCGGTTGCAGCACGCGCTCCAATTCACGATAAGTACGCAATGCCATTTCGTATTGCTGATCGTTGGTCCAGTAAAATTCAGCAAGGAGATCGAGCGCTTTGGCTTCTTCTTCTACACAGTTTGCCTGGATGGCCCTGCTGCGGATGCGATGCAATTCGCCGGTAATGCGATGCCCGACCATGTTTCTGTCGTACCGGAAAAGATAGAAGATCGTATAAAGATCGGCTTCCAATTCGAGTGCATGGTCACCGGCTTTTGCTGCCGCCGCACGCAATTGGTCTGCAAGTTTAAATGCACTTACCGAATCGGGTTGATAATGTATTTCATCGCCTTTTTTCCAGAGCCATGCCGCGCGCTCTGCGTATTTTTTATTGAGCATGGCATTATCGTGCTGCGCCAGCGCAGGCAATGAAACGAGGAGAAAATAAAACGACAGACTGAGGGCGGCAGTTCGACCATGGATCGAGCGGAACATGAAATAAAAATACATCAAAATGATTCAACGACCGGAGAAATGCGCCGCAACATCTGTGACAAAAAAAATCCTCCCACGTGGGAGGATGAAAAAGGTCAACTGTTTTCTTTTCGTTTCTTGGAAGCTTCTTCCTCACTTTCTGAGTCGTTCTCTTCTGCTTCTTCTTTAATGCCCTGCACGATGGAAGACACAGGTCCTTCCATATTTTCCTGCGGATCGGTCTCTTCGGTGTTTTCTTTTTTCTTCTCTTCTGGTTTGTTTTTTTCTGTATTCATGACAATCGTTTCCGTACAGCGTCCAAATTCCAGGCCACGATGCCGGTTATCAGAATGTGTAACGGATACCAACGCCTGCGGTAACCGCGTTTACAGGGTGACGGTCTTTGCCCGTGTACCAACGCTGAAGCTGATCGCCGTTATTGATCGAGTAATTATATACACGGCGGTATTCGGGTGCTGCGCCGGTAAATCCTGTACGAAACCCCAGCGACCAGGCCGTATTCAGATGATAAGTGAGCCCCAATCCGGCCGACCAGCCGAATGTAACGCCGGGACTTACTTTGTCCGTCTGCGCTTTTACCTGGTAAACAGGCATACCACCACCGGGATTGGAAGTGGAAGTAGCATCGTAACCGGCAGCAGGTACTGTCACCTTTGCGGCGCCGCCCAATACGCGGAACTCAAGGTCAAGTTTTGGAGAAAGCCGTAAGCTGTATTGCGCACCGGCAAAGGCGTTCAGAACCTGCCAGGCATTCCCCCATGTACTTACATCCTGATTAAATCCCTGCGCACCCAGCGATCGTTTCTTTTCATCCATATCCTGTCCGTGACTACGATAGCCAAGGTCCAGTAATACTGCCCAGTTACGTGAAAGGCGATAGCCACCTGTAAGTGATACGGATATGCCTGTTTGGGCCCAGCCTTTCCGTTCTGTTGCGGTATTGGGGTTCTCCTGACTTTTGCTGGCAAAATCGCTGACGGGAATAGCGGCCTGCGGGGTGATCTCCATAAAAAAACGGGAACTCGTTTGCTGTGCCCGCACATTCAAAATAAAACAACCGGCAACGGCGAATAAGATAAAGTGACGAAGCATGAGGTTGGTTTTTTGTAGAAATAATACCCAAATATATCACCATCCGCACAAACATAAAACGGTGTGTCTGCAAACGGCAAAGTCATATCTGCGAACGGAGGTCGTACGCCAGGATTGTATATCGCGCAGGGATAGCAACGGAAATCCCGCAGCAGCTTGCTGCTGCGGATTGGAGAGAATAGCCCGGCCCCGCATCGCGGGGGCGCGCACAAAAAAATGGGGCACCTCGCGGCGCCCCACCATTTTCATAGAAACAGGTAATGGTTATTATTCGCTCCTGATAACTTTTGACTGGAATATTTTCTCACCATGTTTGTTGATCACATTCAGCAAATAGCTACCGTTGTTGTACCTGGAAAAGTCGACATCGGTCTGGTAGCTGGCCGCCTGCCAGGTTTGCAGCAACTGTCCGGTGATGCTGTATAACTGGATAAGTTCTCCGCCATTCAGACCGCGGATGGTGTAATTGTTACGAACAGGATTGGGAAAGGCAACAATTCCTTTTTCGCTGCAATTGATGTTGACGGCAATGGCCGGGCTGTATTGAAAGCGGCTGTCGCGGTCGAGCAATCGCAGGCGATAGAAATATTTACCTGCTGGCAGATCAGTATTGCTATACGTATAATGCTCGCGATACTGATCGTAGGCTACTGCAACCAACGTGGTATAGGTAATGCCGTCATTACTTCGTTCGATTTCAAACTTGTCGAAATTGGTAGCGTCGGTTGCTCTCCAGCGCAGCGTGAGACTATTGCAACGATCAAGGTGGGCGGTGAAGCTTTCCAGTTTTACCGGAATGGGGATCAGCCAGGCGATGGAGTATGCCGCCGAACTCCCCACCACGCCGGTTGCATCCCGAAATGCATAGTTGAAAGTGATAGCTGTGGCGCCGTTGGTAATGGCCGTGACGGAAAGTAATGCGGGATTGAAACCGGTGATCACCTGGTTGAGTGTAACGATCGCACCATTATACCGCAACACAGCATTGGCAGGAAGCTGCGTGATCAAAATAGGATTGGCATTTGTCATGGCACCATCTTCAGGATCATTCCCTGTTACATTCTGTGTGAAGGTGCCAGCAGGAATAGTAGTACCTGCAGGCTGCGGAATGATCTGTGATTTAGGATCGGCGGTTGGGGGACGTTGCATGCCAAAGTTAACGCCTGTTACGTTTGTACTGCTGACAGTAATGGGCGTAAGACCATCAGCAGGTGTGGCATCGGTGGAAGCTACGTTTACATATCCTGCCGGCGTGGTCACACCTACCACATAGCTGCCCGGTACGATGTTGGCAAAGCTATACGTGCCATTAGCCGCGGTGAACGTTGTGCCCAGCACCGTTGTACCATTGCCGGCATAGAGCGTAACGGTAACGCCTGCCATTGGTGTGCCGTTGGGCACACCTCCATCGATATCGTTGAACACTGTACCACTCACGGTTACGGGCGGATTAACGGTAACAGAGATTGTGGCCACGTTGCTCACGGCACCGGCAAGGTCGGTAACGGTATAACTGATCGGCGTGGGTGTGCCGGTAAATCCACCGAGTGGCGTAAAAGTAACGGCACCGGTAGTGCTGTTCAGCGACCAGGAGCCTTGTCCGGGCACGGTGAATCCTGTAACATCACCCTGCGCATCGGTGGTGATACCTGTTGCACCGGAAGGAGCGATAAGTGTAATGCTGTCGGGGTTGAGTGTAAGGCCGCCGTATTCGGTATCGTTAGCCAATATATTGGGTACGGTAGCGGGCAGTCCGGGTGTGACACCTGATATATTATCGTTCACCGCGATGGGTGGTCGTTGTATACCGAAATTAATATTGGTAACGGCAGTTCCGGCAACGGTAAATACGGCGCTGACGCCGTTGACCAGCGGATCGCGTCCGGTATTGGGTGTACCATTGAACTCACCGGTATTGGCCCATCCTGCCGGTAGAGCTTCTGCGGGTTTTGTGGCCCCCTGTGTGCCCGCAGTGGTACTAAGGCTCATCGTATAACTGCCCTCGCCTATTGCCGGAATAGTATAAGTGCCATCTGTAGCAACAGGTGAACTGGCCACTACCCGACCACTGGCATCGACCAGGTTGGCAAACATTCCCGAAGGCACCAGGTTGGCAGAACCGCTACTATTATTAACGTTGCCGCCGTTGGGATCGTTGAACACATTACCGGATACGCTTACGGGAGCCTGCAGGCTGATACCGAAAAGTATCGCGTCGCCTGCCACACCCTGTAATGCAGTAGATCCACCACCGGGAATAAATCCTGATTGAAAGGCATACTTCACTATGTTGCCGTTGGTGGCTGGCGTGGTGGTGCCGGTAGCCAATGTTATGAGGCCGCCATCGCCTTGCAGGTAAAGGCGGAAAGAAAGTGTGGTGATGTTTGTACCGATCACGGCCACGCTGCCGCTGGCACCAAAACGCGTAACACCGCCAACTGCCGCACCAGCGGTACTGGCGCCTTTAACAGTGGAATTGTTGCGGATACTGGTACCTCCTGCAATCACGAAATTGCTGCTGCCGGATAATCTTGATAAGGTGACACCTGTGGTAAGCAGATCAAGATCCATGGAATAGCCCAAAGTATAAAAACGTTGTACACCACCCGTGGTCACATTGTAAGAAGTGGAGGCACCGATGCCTGCCAATTGCAATACCGGATTACTGACCGGGCGATTGAAGGTAATGGTAAGGTCTGCATAATGAAAGCGGCCGGTTGTGCTGGGCTGGTTACCTGCGGCATCGATCAGTGCATCGGTGTAAGCCATAAGATTGATAGCACGATGCGTGGTAACATCGATGCCTGTACCCGCAGCGCAGGTGTTGCAGGCCGTGAATTGATTGCTGACGGCACCACCAAAAGTATTCATCAGGTTATACACCGGGTCGCCGGGCGCGGGCGAGTTGACAGTAGCACTAACGGTAGCACCGAAAACGGTACCGGGTGTACCTGCATTGCCTTCGATGTTGGCATACTGCTGATTGCTGATCCGGTAGGTTGCTGTTATGGCCGGTGTGAATGCTGTGGTAGCATTGGTATACATTGTAACAGCCTGGTTGGTTGTTACCGGTCCGGTAGTAGCGGGACCGCCACCCGGAGAAGTACCTAATAAACTGATGGTGGTTTGTGCACCGGCAGTAACAGCCGTTGTGCAAAAAAACAGTAACAGTAAAAATCGGAAAGGGTAAAACTGTGTTTTCATAAAGTACGGGGGATTTAGAGCGAGTGATTCAGTAAGTATCACTCATGGATTAAAGCATTGTGTACGGATCATTCGTGAAAAACTTTCATGGTTAGCGGTTTGGTTGTGTCAGCTGTCCGTCGGTTGGTAAATGGTTGATCTGAAGAAACTGGTCCGCGCTGAAGATGCAGCAATCCCCACAGATACGCATCCACCGCAAGCAGTGGTTTTAAAAAAATGAACTTTTTTATGCTGAATTATTCTCATTGCAGCTGATTAGTTTGGTTAAGGAAAATAACTACCCGTTTGCCTGATACGGTACATCAGACATTACGATGAATGTTTATCCGTCGCGTAAATACGCGCGGAACTTTTACTATGTGGTGGCGGATTGGAAACATCTTCTGCCGACAGCTGCAGAAATCATTTCCGGCGCAGGAGCAATAAAAAAATACAACAGGAAATGGCTTTGGTTTGGTCCTGTGTAAATGCTCTTGCCGATACTACAAGCACTGGCTTCTCATATAAGTAGTAGTAGTTGTGGAAATTGGCAAGCGATGCTTAACCAATTGTATATTTTAAAATTAGCGTCATACCCTCAAACGGCCAATAAGTGTTAAGTAGTAATTAGGAGATTCTAATATGCAGCCTTATTGTATTAAAAAAAATTACCGCATATAAGCGGTAATCATTAAGCAGATAAGGAGATAACACACGGTCTGTTTAAAAATTTTCATTTAACCATTTGAGCTGGTTATAGCTGTTTAGAAATTTCAAGCGAAGATCGAGCAGTTTCTGTTCGGCTTCGAGTAATTTATTTTCGCGTGAATTAATCAGAAACATCGAGCTCTCGCCGTTTCGAAACAGGGTTTCCTCTGCATTCAGCAATTTGCGGTAGTTACCAATGTTCTGTTGCGCGATATCGATCTGTCGTTTATAGTTAAGTACTTCATTTCGCGTTGCGGTAATTTTTGCTGTTAACTCCTGCTGCTTATAATTAGCATCCAGCCTGTTTTGCCTGATTTTCACTTTCGCTATCTCATAACCAGCCCTTGCCTGTCGCAGGAATAACGGAATTTCCAGCTTTAATCCATATTGATAATTATCCGTAAACAGGGGAAAATAAGCAGCGCGATAATTTTCTTTATTAAAAAAATTATAGGTGAAGTCCAGCTTGGGCAGAAAGCTTTGAAACTTCAGCCGGCGCTCACTCTCCAGGATGTTTTGCTTTTGAAAATAATATTGCAGCGCGGCGTGTTGGGTAATGGTTTGACTTTCGATCTGGAGCAATAGGGCTGAATAATCATCATAGGCATTGCTGCCGGTAATTTTATCAACAGGTATAATCATTGAACTGATATCGTAAGGCTGTTGGTCTTCTTTCCACAGGAATAAAGACAACTCCTGCGTGGCTTTTACAAACTTCAGGTAAGCGTCTTCCATCTGCAGTTCAAAACTTTGCAATTGCGACAATGCTTCTGTGGTGTCGATGGCGGCACGCTCGCCGTACTCATAGGTTTTGCGTATGAACTGTAACCGTTGCTGATTGATGGCGAAAGTCTGCCTTTGTAATTGATAAGCGTCATAATATTTCACCCATTCCCAATAAGCATTATCGGCATCCAGTAGCAGTTGGTTGGTGAGCAGGCGTTGTTCCGCTTCCGTCATCTGCAGGCCGAACCTCGCCTGGTCGAGCAATGCCCTCCTTCTATCGTACAACAAGTTTTTAGCAAGCGGCAATGTGATACCGAATTGATACAAACCTCCCTTTGTATCGCTGTTGTTGAGTTTATCGCCTTCCAGGCTGGTATAGTTGCCATTGAGTTCGATGCCGTACCAGGTAGGTATACCGAGACCGATATTTTTTTCTTCGTAATAATTGAGTGCGTCGATTGTCTTCGATCCTGTTTTTGCCTGGAGCATAGGATCAAATTCGCCACGGGCCGCTTGTATTTCCGCGGTCGCTATTTGTGTCTGCAAACGGTAGCGGAAGGCCAGCGGGTGATAGTTTTTTACGATGGCCAGGAACTCGTTGTGCGCCAGGCGCAAGGTATCCTGAGCCGTGACAATATGACTAACCAGCAGCAGTAGCAGGAGCAAGCTGCCTTTATTTAGATTTTTCATTGCCTGAACCGGATTTATCAGTGGACACTGTATAATAATCGGGAGGGAATCCGTTGATATTCCTCCATAGCTCGTACCATACCGGCACATCGTTGAGAATGGCGATGGCCTGCACACCGGCGCCCATTTTTATCTGGGGCGGCCAGGGCTTCTTGCCTTTTTCCTCTACCACCAAAGCTTTGAAAAGTCCGTTTGTTGTGATATTACTTTCCACCGCTATTACTTTGCCGGCGAAGATGCCGTAGCTGGTGTTGGGCCATCCGGAAAAAACGATGGCGGGAAATCCGTCGAACACGCACATCACTTTCTGACCGGGTTTCACCAGTGGCAGATCAACGGGTTTGATAAAGATTTCCACCGCATAGTTCACATGTGCCGGCACGATGGAACCAATGCTTTCGCCGTCTTTTAAAATTTCACCGATCCCTGCTTTGTTGAGCTGCACCACTTGTCCGTCCTGTGATGCGATTACAAAATAAAGTCCCTGACGTATCTTATAATTGGTCATCTGGTTTTCCAACTTCACAATATCGCCGGTGCTGCTTTCGATCTGGCCCATACTCTGGAAACGTTCACCCTGTATTTTGCTGAGCTTCTCTGTATAGTCCTGCACCGTGGCATTCTGCTCGAGGTTCACGGTGATGAGCTCCTGTTGTGTCTGTGCCAGTTTGTTTTCGGCAGCGGTCTTTTTGGCCAGGGCGTTCTGGTAAGACACGCTTCTTTGCTGAAACTGTGTCAGTGAAACCAATCCTTCGTCGTACATTTTTTTCTGGCGCTCGTATTGATCGCCGGACAATTTCAGCTCATTGGTTGCCGCTTCCAGTTCTGCCTGTTCTGCAGCGAGTTTATTATTAAGCTGGCCGAGTTTCACTTTCAATTGCTGTAATTTCAACTCCCTTGAGCTGTTCAATGCAGCGAGTTGTGCTTCGGTGGTACCTACTTTAGCTTCGTAATAATTCCTGACACCTTTTTTTGCGTCAACCTGTTGCTGCGTCCGGTCTACCAGCATCGGGTCCATGTAATCTTCTTTAACCTCCGTGAGTTGTACAATGGTATCTCCCTTCTTCACGAAATCTCCGTTTTTCACATACCACCGGACGATGCGACCGGGGATGGGTGAATTCAATTGCTGGGGGCGTTGCTCCTGGTATAAAGTGGTCACGGTGCCTTTGGCCTTTACATTCTGCGTCCAGGGCAGGAATAAAATGACCACACCCACGGCAAGGAAAAAATAAAACCAGCGTTTCACCCGTGAGCCGCGGTGTACGTGGTAAATGTTTTCAAATGATTGGAGTTTCATATTGTCAGCATTATAGGTGGTGATTGAAGGGGTAACTGGTTGCCGGATTATTTTTCCTGTATTACTGCTCCATCTTTTAAGGAGAAAATACTATCGGCGGCTTCGAGCAGCGCGGTGTTTTCCGTCACCACCACGATGGTGGTATCCTCTTTGATCCTGTTCAGGTACCGGATCATCGCCTGCGAAAATTCTTCATTCATGCCATCGACAGGATCTTCGAGCAATAGCAACCGCTTGCGGCCGAGCATGGCTCTCAACAGCAAAATTTTCTTTCTTGAGCTGAAGGAAAGTTCGGTATCCGTTTCGCTTAATACCGTAAGGAAGCCTCCGGTAAACTGGCTGGAAAAATCGCCGATACCCCACTCTTCCGCCAATGCAAGCACATCCTGGGTATCGAGGTTTTGCCGGCCAAGGATAATATTATCCAATAAAGATCCTTTGATCACGGTCATGTCTTTCAGGTAGATGCCTGTCATATCCCGGAAAGAAGACTTGTCAAGATTTTTCAACGGTACTTTATCGAAAAGAATACTTCCGTTGGCGGGTTCATAAAAACCGGCCATCATATTCAGCAGAAGCGACTTTCCGGCGCCGAGTTTACCACGTATGACCGTAAGGCTGTTGGCCGGGATACTGAAATTCAGGTTACGCAGGATGGGCTTCTGATCGCTGAACTGGAACATCACTTCTTTAAAAGCAACTTCTACTCCATTCTCGGAAGGATTCAATTCTATATCGGCGTTACGTTCCTCGGCCAGTTCCGTTACTTTGCTCAACTTGGTCAATGACGTAATGACGTCGTAATAACTCTCCAGGCTCTTGATCAGTTTTTCCACAGCCGTGAGGATGGTCAGTACCACGATCTCGGCGGCGATGAAGGCGCCGATGTTCAATTGCTGGTTGACGAGCAGGTATACGCCGATGCCCAGCATCAATAAAGTGATGAGGACTTTGAAGCCTACGATGGTCCAATACTGAAACAACAATACCTTGAAATGGGAAGTACGGTGTTGCAGGTAATCGACTACGCGGTTGTCGGTGCCGGTGAGGTGTGTATTGGCGCGGGAATTGATCTTGAACGTTTTCACAGAGCCGGCAATATCTTCCAGCCACGACACGACTTCGTACTTCTTATCGCTCTCTTCGATACTGGACTGGATACCCGAATTCATGGAAAACCGGAAAATGAGGATCACGATCATTACTACCATTGCACCAAAAACCAGGAACCAGGGGTGATAAAAAGAAAGCAACAAAATACCAAACACGATTTGGATGAGCGCTGTTGGTATCTCCAATAATAACTTGGCAATAGCTTTCTGCAGGTTGGGCGCATCGAAAAAACGGTTGACCAATTCGGGCAGGTAGTACTTTTTGCTGGCGGTGAGGTTGATCCGCGGGAGTTTCTCTGCAAAAGCCAGTGCATACTCCACGAAAATTTTCTGCTGGATCTTTTCAATGATCTGCATAACCCGGATTCTGAAAAAGCCGACAAGGAAGGTGCCGAGTACAACAAAGCCGATAAGGATATATAAAGAGGTGACCATGGTTGCCCCCATTACAAAACTCACGATGGCCTGAATGCCTATTGGAATGCTAAGCTGCACGAGGCCACTCAATATGGCATAAATATAGATGTTACCAACATCCTTTTTTTCTTTGGTAATGTACTGAAACAGCTTCCTGCTGCTGAATTGCACGTTGGTGTTTTGCGCCACGGTATAGGTTATTTAAGTACCGAGAAAGCCAGCTTGTTCAGGTAATTGAAAACGTACTTACGGTGATCAAGTCTGGCGGTATTATCTGTCAGGGACGGCAGGTGCTCGCTGAAAAACTGCTGATCGTGTGCGGTTTCCAGCAGGGTACTTGCCAGGGATCTGGAATAATCAAAATCCGGATTGAGTTCAAGAATAATTTCCTGTATAAAATGGCAAAGGCTCTTCAGCGGGCTGAATACTTTCTCCTGGTTGATTTCATCCACTTCTTTCACGAGGTAGGCTTTGCTGCTCTCCGCTATAACGATGCTATGCAGTTTTTCAAGATTGTAATCCTGTACGCGGGAGACTACTTCTTCGTCGTGCATGATGATGCGCAGCATCAGCCTGAGTTTTTCCACCGGGTCAACGATCTGTTGGAGTCGCATTTTGGCCACGAATTCAAGGTAGCACCAATACCAATTGAGGATATAGGTCAGTAACTTATACTTGGAAGAAAAATAGCGGTAGATGGTAGCTTCGGTGGAATCGATTTTCTGCGCTAATTTTTTAAAAGTGAACTGTTCGAAGCCGACTTCGTGGATCAGTTCGATGGCGTTGTTGACAATAGCTTTGCCTACTTCGCTTGTTTCCGGATCTCTGAGGTAGAGGTGTTCGTTTAATTTAAACTTCAGCAAGACGTCCATAAAAATGTTTTTCGCAAGAAACTATGCTATTACAAGATTATGCAAAGCTAATACTTTAAAATGTTAAGCAATTACAAATAATAGTATTACTATCATTGACGGTCATTCTTCTTGGATGATGCGAAGTTAGCTGACGGCGGTTTTAATATACATTAGAAAATGATTAGCAGTCGGTTAAGAAAGTTGGGACATAAAATCCGTACTATACTGCGCTTTGGCCTTCAGGTAAGCCAGCGGGTTTAAAAAATCATTGATTCCGTATTATACTGCGCTTTTTAGTGATTTTTCCTGACTGAATCGTATGTTTAACCCAAAAGCGCAACATAATGCGGAATGAACAACAATCAATAGGTGATGTAATTCGCAAAAGGCGTGAACTACTCAGACTTCTTCAGCCGGACTTAGCGGCGATTGCCGGTGTGGGGTTGCGGACGCTTCAACAAGTAGAAACGGGTAAAGCGAATCCGTCGATCGGAACACTGCTGAAAATAATCGATCCCCTGGGACTTACCATCCGGTTGCTGCTGAAGGAAACAGGAACGAGCGAAGAAAAAACAGATACGAATCATGGCAACTAATAAGGCAAGCATTGCCAATGTTTATTATAATGATCAATTGGCAGGTACATTGCAAAAGGATGGCCGCATCTATACATTTATTTATGATGATGCTTACCGCATAGCGGACGGGCGGCCCATAAGTATCACCATGCCGCTACGCGCAGAGCCGTATAAAAGCGATATTCTTTTCCCCGTTTTTACCAATATGCTCAGTGAAGGAGCGAATAAAAAAATGCAGTGTCGTATGCTGAAAATTGACGAGAATGACTACTTCCGTTTGTTGCTGGCAACGACCAGGCAAGATAGTATTGGTCCCATCACTGTAAAAGAAACGCTATGAGTCTGCCTGAAGTGATAGTATGTCCTTCGACATTAAAATACGGTTTTACAACCTACAGTCCTTCGGCGCAACTGACGTTATTTGGCGGTCGTTCCAAAAAAGTAAGTCACCTGTTGCCATTCGGGCCGCCTGGCAAAAATCCGGAACTAACGAAGGAGTATAACGAAAAAAGAAAAACGATCAGCATCAGTGGTGTTCAGGAGAAGTATAGCCTGGTGCTTAATAAAAACGAATTAAGTCTGACTGACGTACGAGGTAGCCATATTCTGAAACCCGTACCTGCGGAAAGGCTGGAGCGGATAAAAGACATGCCGGCCAATGAGCATGTAACCATGCAGATTGCCAGTCAGCTTTACGGAATAAAGACCGCCGCATGCGGAATGATCTTTTTCGACGACGGTAACCCTGCCTACATCACCCGTCGATTCGATTATAAACCTGACGGAACCAAATACCAACTGGAAGATTTTGCCACCCTGATGGGAAAAAGCCCGGAAAGGGAAGGCACGGATTTTAAATACAATGCGTCTTATCTGGATATCGCAAACCTTATCCGTAAGTATGTTCCGGCCGCGGGTATTGAAATGATCAACTTTTTCAGATTGGTTGTATTCAATTACCTATTTGGCAACGGCGATGCACTCCTGAAGAATTTTACGTTGATGGAAAGTGAGCAGGGCGATTACCTGCTGTCACCTGCCTATGACCTGTTATGCACGAAACTGCATATTGATGACGCAGACCTTGGCCTGCATGGCGGACTTTATGAAGGTGATATGATTGAGGCACCCTATCTCAATTACGGATTTTATACCTATCAATCCTTTATACTATTCGCAGATAAAATCGGCGTGAAACAGCAACTGGCTGAAGGCATCATTGACCAATATATGAAAGCGGTAACGCCGGCTATGGAAATGATCAGACGTAGTTTTTTAAGTATAGAAGCTAAGGAAAAATACATCGGGATACTCGGAGAAAGGCACAGACGGTTTAAGTTGAGATGAGGGTTTTATCTCACCGAAAACCAAGATACTCAATTAAAAATCAACCTAATTTAGCCGGACACCAGTGACATGAAGTAACTCATTAAAAGATGTAAAACCTTCAATACGTTAACCTTCAAATAATATTCCGGCAAATGATATCCCGGAATAAGAGGTTTTAAATCCATCTTTAACTATTTAACTGCCGTAATTTTCTTTCAGCTTTCGCATCAAAATTCTTACGCCCTTCTGTGTTTGTTGGTTAAAGGAGTTTGTGAAAATGATGTAAGCAACATTTTTTGTTCTGTCTATATGCACAATTGTGAAATAGGTAAAAGCGCCAGTTCCTGAATGCACAGACAGTTCTTTCGTATTTTCATAGACATTAAACCATCCTAATGAATAATTTTCTATGCCTTTGTGAATAAATTTATAAGTTCTTGATTTTAGGTAATTGTCTTGTCCTTCAAGTCCTAATAAATTGAGTTGGATAAATTTGACATAGTCGATGAGTTTGATGTTTAAATCACCTGCTGGTTCGGTGTAATCCAGGTGATAGTTCCAGTCTGAAGAAACGGGTTTCAGGCTATCATTTTCTGTAAGATGTCCCCAAGTATCTTTTATTTTCTGATTTTCAGGCCAGGATAATTTTACATTTAAATTCAAATCCTTATTAAAAACTTTTTCAACGAGTTCTTCCCAACTTTTACGGGTCACCTTTTCCACCATTAAGGTCGCCAATGTATATCCCGCATTTGAATAAATGAACGGATTATGTTCGTCAAGTTTTACGGGTTCTAAGGTTAATACAAACTGACCGAATTGTTTTCTTTTTTCAGGGTTGGTTCCTTTAAAATCGGGGATCTGAGGGTCATTTTCTCCCTGAAAGGGTTCTATTCCTGCTTTATGTGAAAGCAAATCTTGTAAGGTGATATTTGCATATTCAGATTTGCTTTTTTCTTTCCATTCTGGAAATAAATCAAAGAATTTAGTCGTCCATTTCAGTTTTCCTTTTTCGACATACCTGGCGATTGTGAAAGCTGTCATCGCTTTGGTATTTGAGCCCATATGGAAACGGTCAACTAACGTTGCAGTGTCTGCAAGATTGATAGAGTGTTTACCCAATGCTGCAATTTCTAATGTAGATTTAGAATTAACTACAGCATAACTTATTTCGGGAATTTTATATGCTTTGCGGATACTGTCTGCAAACTGCACTGTCCGCTGACTGAAGCATACCTTCGAAAAAATTAATAAAAAAATGGTCGTTAATTTTTTCATATGATGTTGGCAGTTCTAACTTTAGGTTGTTGTGTAAAAATGATATTCCGTATTTAATCTATATTCTATTAACAACTGCAATTGCAACTCCATCATGTTCTTTCGCTCCAACCGTTTGTAAAATTGTTGCTGTAACCTTCTTATTTTCACTCAACATTTTGTTTAATCGTTGTACACCTTTTACTTTTTCATCTGCACTATTTTCATCAAGAACTTTCCCTTCCCTGATTACGTTGTCGCAGATAATAACTGTTCCAGGTCGTGAAAGATGAAGAGCGTAGTTAAAATACTCTACGTAAGGTGGTTTGTCCGCATCAATAAAAATCATATCAAATGGTTCTTCATTCTCTTCAGTGATTTTGGGCAAAATATCCAATGCTTTACCAACTCGCAAATCTACTTTACGTGAAAGTCCTGCGTTGTCGATGTTCTTCTGAGCAACATCTCCGTGATGTTTATCTACTTCAATCGTTATGACTTTCCCATTTTCAGGTAATGCCCTTGCAAGCCATATAGTACTATATCCCCCCAGAGTTCCTAATTCTAAAACCTTCTTTGCATTACAGGCAATCATCATAACCTGTAGAAATTTTCCTTGATTTGCAGAAACACTATGTTGAGGCAACCCTTCTTTGTCAAGCGATTTAATTGTGTCAGTCAAAGCAATATCTTCCATTGCAAGTAAATTGCTTATATAATTGTCAATTTGTAAAAATATTCCTGTATTCATATTTAAAGTTATTTGTAATATGATCAGCATTGCGAATAGTGTCTGGAAATTGAACCGCCCGTTGTGCGAAGCTTATTGTTGAGGCTGTTAGTAAAAATACTGTCGCTATTTTTCTCGTAGGATATCGGTTTACATTCCCAATTTACTTTTCCTTTTCATCAAACTGATAAAAATAGTAATTGAAAACAATGTACCTAAAGGAAGATACCATAATGTAAACAATGAAATTATCAGCCCGAAAATATATGCCCAACTTTTTGTTGTACATAAAGCATAAACCCAAATGAGCCAGAGTATTCCGAACGTTATGAAAAGCGGTCCAAGTTTGAAGACATCCATGTTTAGTTTATAGAATAAATTTGCCCAAGGCCCAGGTTTATGCATCCCAATAAATTTTCCTTTAAGTGTTACATAAACTCCATCAACCAACATATATCCGCCATTCAAAAAGCCCAGTATTGTCAAAAATATTTTCATCATATTATTCATTGCTTTTCATTTACGCATCCGCTTGTGGCCCTCTTTTTTTAATTTTGTATTTATTCAGTAACACGTTCAACGGCTGTACATTGTGCTTTTTTCTTTCTTCATCGTTTGACAAGGTCTTATCAATTGGAGCTAATAATATTTCACCGGTTTTGTCATCCAATACAAATTGAGTTCCGAATTTTTGATAGCCAAACTTGAATAGAACGTATCTGTAGTGTCTGCTTTATTCATTTTTTGCTCCCAAATCAGGTTATCTTTTTTATGGAAGTACTTTACGCCACGGCCCATAATTTTTTCATTAGATAATGCCTTTTGAACAGGCAATTTTATAAAGATTGGATTTTTTAATCCGTTAACTTAAGTTAATAAAGTAAAATGGAGAATAGATAATCCGCTTATTGCTGTTCAATTCCTTCCAAGAAAAGCTATTACTGAAATGATTTCCCCCTCAGAATTTACTTTTATGACATCCATAACGTAAAGTTCTTCCTTTGGGTCCATGGTAATCTTCAGTTCTAATCCTACGGTATCTTGATTTCATATTAGTCAAGATGGGTACAGCGAATATATATAAGTTCTACAAGCGCATTTTTACTACTTGTCCAACAGATGTCTTTGTTGTTTTTTCATCTTTAAAAATAGCATCCTCAATCGATTCGATTTTAAGATGCAGATAATTTAGAAGTAGATCGTTCGCTATAACACGCGTAACTTTTTAATCGTAATAAGTTGAAAAGTGATGGTCGATTTTAGAAAAAACTGTTCAACCCGTCTTGTAGGTTGATATTGCCCAATCTAAAAAAAGTTTGATCCCGGTCGTCTCTTCCAGATCTTGGTACCGGTAGAAGTCGGAATTAAAAATATGTTCTGTAATTCCTGCTTGAGTTCTTTTATTTGGCTGGAAAAATAGTTTCTGTATATTTTTCCGTTACCAAGAGCACAGGCACATTCAATTTGGAAACCTTATTGTAATAGATTAGTTTGTCGAGAATACTAATTGCAATTGATGAATTGCTCTTTACAAAGGTTATGATTATCAAGGGCTCTTTTTCCCAAGTTATCCCAAGTTGGGAAAGTTTTTTTTCCTTATCAGAGTTTACTTTTCTTTATTATGCGCCCTAACGTAATCTACTCTATATGAACTTGCTTAGAGTTTTCTGATGTTTTTTGATAAAAATATACAACCAGTGAATTAGAAGACAATAAAACAGGTAAAACAGCGTAAGGGTTAACTTCGCACTAGCATGGCTATCAGAAGAATAGAAAACTGAAGTAATAAAAGGTCAGCTGAAAAAAGATGCTCACTTCCCAATACAAAACTTCCCAAAAATAGTCCCCAGTATATCCCGGTCCACTTCCACCTGCCCGGTGATCTCACCGAGGTAATGCAGGCAGCGGCGGATGTCCAGCGCCAGGAAATCGCCGGCTATATTGTTATCCAGCCCCGCCCGCACTTCACGCAGGCATTCCTGCACCTGCAGCAGCGCCGCATGATGACGCGCATTCGTTACAATCGTGTGCTCCGTATCCACACCTTCACCAGCCACTATTTTGTATAGTGTTTCACGCAGCTCATCTACCGTATCGGCCACATCCGTTGCTTCGGGCTTTGCAGCTAGTAATAATACAGGCCATTCCTTTTCCAGTTCCTTTTGAATATGGCGCCAGTTTATTAGTTCTTCTTTTGTCAACAGATCGGCCTTGGTAAATACCAGCACCGGTTTTACGCTGCGGCCTGCCGTTAGTTCTTTCACGCGTTGTTTTACTTCATCCGCTTCCGCTTCGCGTATATCCGTTAAGAACAACAACACCGATGCCGTTTCAATTTTTTCATACGCCTTCCTGATCCCGATCTGCTCGATCCTATCCGAGGTATGCTCGCGGATACCGGCCGTGTCCTGGAAACGAAAAAGTATGCCCGCTATATTGATGGTTTCTTCAATGGTGTCGCGGGTGGTGCCCGCTATTTCACTTACGATGGCTCTTTCTTCGTTGAGCAGCGCATTCAACAGTGTCGATTTGCCGGCATTCGGTTTTCCAACAATCGCCACATTCACCCCATTGCGAATCACGTTGCCCAGTTTGAAGGATTGTGCCAGCCGGGCCGTAGCAATACTTAGCTCATTTATCAAAGTCGATAGTTGACTGCGATCGGCAAATTCCACGTCTTCCTGCGAGAAGTCGAGTTCCAGTTCGATCAGTGCGGCAAAGTGAATGAGTTGCTCCCGGAGCCGGGACAGGTCCTGCGAAAAGCCGCCGCGCAGTTGTTTGAGCGCCGTTTGCCGCGCCGCTTCCGAGTCTGCCGCGATGAGATCGGCCACCGCCTCAGCCTGCGCCAGGTCCATTTTCCCATTTAAAAATGCCCGTTGGGTAAATTCACCCGGATAGGCCAGCCGAGCGCCGAGTTCCGTACAAGCAGCGATCACCTGCTGTTGCACATAGGGCGAGCCATGGCAGCTGATCTCGATCACGTCTTCGCCGGTATACGATTTGGGACCGCGGAAAAGGCTGAGCACCACTTCATCCAGTATCTCCCCATCTTTGCGCAGATAACCCACCTGCAGCGTATGCGAAGGCTGCATTTCCAGGTCGCGGGAGGGAAATAATTGGTTGACAATGGGAAAGGTATTGGTCCCACTCAGGCGGATGACACCAATAGCGCCCACGCCCGGCGGCGTAGCCAGCGCAATAATGGTGTCGGACCAGGATGTATGCAAACTCATTGTGCAAAGCTACTTGTGAATCGGCAATCGTCAATCGTGAATCGTGAATATACCTTACACCCTATACCTTATGCCTTATACCCTATACTTATTACTTATAACGGCTGTTTTACCTTCCGTCCCCGGCCTTGCCCAAAAAACCTATCTTTGCCCGGCTAAAAATTAGTTTAAGCATGGCATTCAATCCCGATAAGCAGCATACGCTTAAAACAGAAATCAGCATATCAGGTACCGGCCTCCATACCGGAATCATGGCCGATCTGACCCTGAAACCCGCCAGTCCGGGCTTCGGTTACCAGTTTCAGCGTATCGATTTGCCCAACCAGCCTGTTATCAAAGCCGATTGTGACCTCGTTACCGATACCAGCCGCGGCACCACACTGGAAGCCAACGGCGCCCGCATCAGCACCGTGGAGCACGTACTCGCCGCACTCGTGGGCATGGGCGTGGACAACTGCCTCATCGAGATCAACGGACCCGAAATCCCGATCATCGACGGCAGCTCCCAACCTTTCGTGGAGATCATTGAAGAAGCCGGCGTAGTAGAACAGGACGCTGCCAAAGTATGGTACAGCATCGACGAGAACATCTATCACTACGATGAAGAAAAACGCGTGGAGATGGTGATCATGCCCGCGCTGGAATACCAGGTGACCACACTCATCGATTTCAATTCCCCCGTTCTCGGCACGCAACATGCGCAGTTGAAGAAAATGAAGGATTTCAAAGACGAGATCGCTATCAGCCGCACGTTTGTTTTCCTGCATGAACTGGAAATGCTGCTTGAGCACAACCTGATTAAAGGTGGTGATGTCAACAATGCAATCGTAATTGTAGACAAACCCGTTACCGATGCGGAACTGGACCGCCTGAAACAAACATTCAAAAAAGACAACATCGAAGTAAAAAGCGAAGGTTACCTCAACAATCTTGAGCTACGTTTTCCGAATGAACCGGCGCGTCACAAACTGCTCGATATTATCGGAGATCTTGCTTTGATCGGTTACCCGGTGAAGGGACGCATCATTGCCAACCGTCCGGGCCATAGCAGCAACGTGGCCTTTGCCCAAAAAATCAAACAACACATCAAGAAAAACCGTCACACCAAAGATGTGCCGGTATATGATCCGAACCTTCCCCCGGTTTACGATCATTCTTACATAGAGAAGACCCTGCCCCACCGTTATCCGTTTGCTTTGGTGGATAAGGTGATTGAACTGACCGATACCAAGATCGTAGGTGTGAAGAATGTAACCTTCAATGAATGGTTCTTTCCGGGGCATTTCCCCGGCAACCCGGTAATGCCCGGCGTATTACAGATCGAAGCGCTGGCCCAGTGCGGCGGTATCCTGGCCATTAACCTGAGCGGTGGCGGCGAACACGATACCTATTTCCTTAAAATAGATAATTGCAAATTCAAACAGATGGTGCGCCCCGGCGATACCATGCTGCTGAAAATGGAATTGTCGGCACCTATCCGCCGTGGCATCTGTGAGATGAAAGGAACAGTATATGTCGGTGGCAAAGTGGCCACAGAAGCGGATCTGGTAGCACAGATCGTTAAGCGCGGTTGAATTAAAAAAATATCCAGATAGCTGAAAGCTGCTCTTACCGGAGCAGCTTTTTTTATATCTTGCCTGCATGACCGCCACCACCAAAACTTACCTGCAGCGACTGCCTGTTGCCTTCGGCGTGCTTGTGATTGCATACGTACTCCGGTATATTTTTCTTCATTCTTTCGAAGTCGAACCTTCGGCTATTTACTGGCCGCAATTCCCGGCTTTTTTTGTAACCGGTGCCGGTATATTACTGGCGTTGGGAATACTACTGGATGCTATTCCTACAGCCGGCATTGCTATTATGGTCCATGGAGGCGTTACTGTTTTTCATTTTCTACTCGGTGGCGCAACAGGACAATCGCCCCTGCCGCCTCCGGCGGAAGTTGCGGTTTCCCTTTACCACAACATCGAATTACTCCCTTTTATTTTTTTTGTAAGCCGCCATACACAGCACTGGAAACAACAGCGAATCTGGCTGATCGTTGCAGTATTTGTTTTGTATCGCGGGCTTATTGTCTCCGGTATCGGTCATGCTTTTGATGGATTCTCTCCCATTGACTATACATCCTGGTACCGCGAGTTAATACATGCATGCCTGAAAATTGCCTCTTGGAGCTCATTCGTCTTATTACTTGCCGAGCTTATAAGTCATGCAGAGAAAAAAGAAAAACCTGTTTTTAATAAGTTCAATATCATCACAGATGCGAATCACAGCGCCAATACCATCATATTTTTCTCTTACAAATCTCTATTGCTTTTTAATCCCTGGCTCTTGACAAATCTTTTATCTCAACCTCCATCAGCGCAAATGGAAAATGAGCATGACTGGGCATTGTTTTTACTTCGGCTGAATTGGCTTCTCTCTATTATCTGTTGCCTGATCGTGTTAGGCATAAGTATGTTCTATTTACGTACATATATTTTGACGTTTATGCTGCAATTTGGCATTTCGTTTCGTGCCGTATTCTGGCTGCTCACTATTCCTTTAATCGGGCTTATTGCCTGGTTGCTTATCGGTGCAACGGGAAAACGGCAATCAGACAAAAAACAACAACTGATAACTGTCGGCAAGTTCCGTAAGGATTCCTTGGTGCCACCGGTTATCGGAGTAATACTATTTTATATTTTGGCCGGGGCATGGCTTAATCAGGTAATCGTTGTTTGGGATATAACTTATGTCCTCATAAGCAGCGCAGTTTTCTTTATTATTTCCCTGATAAACATGCAGGCATACCGCGTCCAATTGGGTATACTTGTGGCCATCGTTATTTACTTCATGGTGTCTCGTATGCTAGACGGCGAAGATGTATATAGTACATACTTTGAAACAGATGGAATGGGTAAAGCCTTTGGATACCTGAAATTTATATTTACTGTTCAACTCGCCCTGTTGGGCGCAGCCTGGAGCATACTACTCCTACCTGCCCTGCACCCGGATTACTTTAAAACGGATGATGAAAAAATAACCACCGAAGACCACCTCTTCGCCGAACATGAATTGCAATAATTATGACCTCCAACAATAAAACCTATCTCGATCGTTTTCCCGCGGCCGCCGGTATTGTCGGCATCTTTTCTGCCGTCGCCCTGGTATGTGAAAGCCGCATTCCCATTTCAGATGACAATGGCTTACTCGCCGCTTTCTTTTTTCATTTTCTGATAAGAGCCGGAATTTTCCTCGGACTGGCATTGATGCTGCAGGAGATGAAAGCCGGCCTGAGCGCGATCGGTCTTGCATTTGTATGCAGTGCTATTACTTATTTTTTTACCAAAGACTGGAAAACGGCAAGCTCCTCCCTTTATATGGTCCTTTATTTAGTCAGCATTCTGATGGGTATGCTGCCTTTTTTATTGTTGGTGCTCATGACAGGTGGAGGATGGAAAAGAGATAAACTTTCCATTATCATCACCACTTTATTCGTTGTGCAATTGGCACTCGATAACCAGTCGGCCGTCATGGCGGCACAGTATTTACTCAGTTCATCAACAGAGAGTAGTGTCCGCACGCTCATACTTCGCATCCTGGTTGCCTTTGTAGGCGGCAGTACGGCCATGATTGCCATTTCAGAATTGCTGAATTTTGTTAAGACTGATGATTTTATTAAAAAAACACGCCTGCTCAACCTGGCAAACACCCCTTCGGCTTTTGGCAACGCACTTGCTTTCTGGATATTGAAACTGGCTTTGTTTATTTACTGTTTGTCGCTGGGCGTGTATGCCAGAAATCTGCCTACCTACCTGCACTCCTCCTTTATGGCAGATTTCCGCGTGTATTTCACCACGTTTACACTTTGCTCAATTACAGGCATCACAGCCTTTGTACTCGCAATAGCCTGGTATTTGCGCAAACAGATGTTTGAGCATATACTCCTGTACAACCTGTCGAACCGGATCTGGATCTGGCTGTTCTCCCTGCCATTTGCCGGATTTATTGCCTGGCTGATTTCGCTGGCATTAGGCAACCGGCAGGAGACAGTGAGAGAGCGAAAAAGCACCCTGGAAGACTATGCATCGGGATCAGCCAGAACAGTACTGATCATCACCGGCATCTGTTATTTATTACTTTTCATTAATAACTTCAGACAGGCCGGTCTTGCCGGAGCAATTGTCATCCTGCTTTCCGCGGGTCTTTACTTTCTTTATTCAATAGAGCGCGCCGGTTTTTATATCCTTTTCTGGCTGCAGGTGCTGGCTTGCCTGATTGCTTTTTACAAGCTGCTGACCGCTACCGAAGCAACGCACAATTCCCCGGACATTACCAGCGCAGGGCTGTTGTTCGCTTTCGGCGCTTTGGGATTCGCCTACACCATGCTGCAACTCCCCGTTTTTCACCCCACAATGTTTGAATACATCCCGGCAAGTGAAGAAACGAACGAAAAACAGGACGGCCAGGACCTGTTTGCCGACTACAAACTGAACTGAAAAAAGGCATTTTAAAGCTGGCCGGAGCCTAAATACACCAAATCCGCCAAAAGCCCCGGAAATCAACATTTTCAGGGGTAAAATGTGGGCAAAAAACACGCCCGGAAACCCCGCTCTACGGCTGATTTTTCGTAGATTTGCAGGTCTTGTTTTTTTGAATTTAACGACAGGATTTTACCCAATTTATGAGCGAAGAAATCAAAGAACCCGTTGCCCCGCAAAGCGGTGGTTACGGAGCCGACAGTATCCAGGTGCTGGAAGGTCTGGAAGCAGTGCGTAAACGCCCTGCGATGTATATCGGAGATATCGGTGTAAAAGGTCTGCATCACCTCGTTTATGAGGTAGTAGACAACTCCATCGACGAAGCCCTGGCCGGTTACTGTCGCAATATCGACGTCACCATCCACGAAGACAATTCCATTTCCGTGCAGGATGATGGCCGCGGTATCCCCACCGGCATCAATACCAAAGAGCAGAAGTCTGCCCTGGAGATCGTAATGACCGTACTGCACGCAGGCGGTAAATTCGATAAAGACACCTACAAAGTATCGGGTGGTCTGCATGGTGTGGGTGTGAGTTGCGTGAACGCCCTCAGTACACACCTGCACGTTACCGTTCAGCGCGAAGGAAAAGTTTTCGAGCAGGAATACCGCATCGGCGTTCCCCAATATCCTGTCCGCGTAGTTGGCGAAAGCGAGAACACCGGTACACGTGTACAGTTCTGGCCCGACGATACCATTTTCACCTCTACCGTTTACAACAAAGAAATCCTCGAAGGCCGTTTACGCGAATTGTCATTCCTCAACAGAGGCGTGCGCATCAACCTCACCGATCTCCGTGAACAGGAAGAAGACGGACAACCTTATACCAAAAGCTTCTACAGCGAAGGCGGCATCGTCGAATTCGTGGAAATGCTCGATACCAACGCCGGCCGCACTACCCTGATCCCGAAAGTGATCTCCGTAGAAGGACACGACAACAACACCAACGTAGCCGTGGAAGTAGCACTCAGCTATAACAACAGCTACGCCGAACATATCTACAGCTACGTTAACAACATCAACACCATCGAAGGCGGTACACACGTATCCGGTTTCCGCCGCGCATTGACCCGCGTGTTCAAAGCTTACGGCGACCGCAACAGTCTTTTCGAAAAGGCAAAAGTGGAAATCGAAGGTGATGACTTCCGCGAAGGACTCAGCGCTATCATTTCCGTGAAAGTGCCCGAGCCCCAATTCGAAGGCCAGACCAAGACCAAACTCGGCAACAGCGATGTAATGGGCGTGGTTGATTCAACGGTAAGCAGAGTACTCGAAGCTTATCTCGAAGAAAATCCCAAAGAGGCCAAGTCCATCGTGGCAAAAGTGATCCTGGCCGCACAGGCGCGCGCCGCCGCACGTAAGGCACGTGAACTCGTACAACGTAAAACCGTTCTCACCGGTGGCGGATTGCCCGGTAAACTTGCCGACTGCTCCGACCGCGATGCAGAAAAATGCGAACTCTTCCTGGTCGAAGGTGACTCGGCCGGTGGCACTGCCAAGCAGGGCCGCGACCGCAGCTTCCAGGCTATTCTTCCCCTCCGTGGTAAGATCCTCAACGTAGAAAAGGCCATGGAACACAAGATCTATGAGAACGAAGAGATCCGCAACATGTACACCGCACTCGGCGTAACCGTAGGCACACCTGAAGACCCGAAAGAACTTAACCTGACCAAACTCCGTTATCACAAGCTGATCATCATGACGGATGCCGACGTGGACGGAAGCCACATCGCCACGCTGATCCTGACCTTTATCTTCCGTTATATGAAAGCAATGGTGGAACAAGGTTATGTTTACCTCGCACAACCTCCGCTTTACCTTGTGAAAAAAGGCAAAGAAGCAGCTTACGCTTACAACGAAACACAACGCAAAGCCCTGGTGGAGAAACTTGGTGGTGGGAAAGAAGATTCAGTGAACATCCAGCGTTACAAAGGTCTTGGTGAAATGAACGCCGACCAGCTCTGGGAAACGACGATGAATCCCGATACCCGCACACTGAAGCAGGTAACCATTGAAAGCGCAGCAGAAGCTGATCGCATCTTCAGCATGCTGATGGGCGACGAAGTAGCTCCCCGCCGCGAATTCATCGAAAGCCACGCGAAATACGCCAAGCTCGATATCTGACAAAATCATTTCAACACATATAAGTCCCTGCCATACCGCGGGGACTTTTTTTATGGATGCGCCCGCAACCAGGCATCCACATAACGAAGCAGTTTTTCATCCGGCACTTCTTTGCCTGCTCCTGCAAATTTTTTAAACCGGCGATAGTACAACGCTGCCTTCCTGTTATCCTTTAAATATACTTCGGCAATATAACCTGCCGCATACAAATGAGCAGGACGTTGAAACACATACCACGCCGAATCATGACAGGCTATGGCGGTGTTGTATTGCTTCAGCGCGATATAATTTTCAGCCTGCGCATTCCAATATACTATCGCATCTTCTTTCAAACTCATGCGCACACACAGTGACAACAACCGGTTGCTTTGTTCCCGGTCATTCAGCCCTGCGTATCCTAATGCAGCATAGTAAAGTACCGACTGACCGGCGCGGTTGGTGGTGAGCAACCACTCGCAAACAGCGATTGCGTCTTGGTAACGCTGCTGCGCTACGTACACGGCCGACAGGTAAATAAACGGATCGGTTACATACACACTGTCTCTCAGCAATGCTTCCCCCCAACGCACCACTTCTTCTTTTTTTTCCAGCTTAAAGGCGAGTTCCGTTTTCCGTGCAATGACATTACGGTCCGTTGTATCGCGCAATAAGAAAACAGTGAGCAGGCTATCCGCTTCCTGTATTTTATTTTGCCGCACCAATACATCCGTCAATCCGAGTAAAGCTGTTCCGGCCTGAGGGTTGAGGCGATAGGCTTCCTGCAAATATTTTGCAGCAGAATCGGCATAGCCCATTTGCAGAAATACCGTCGCCGCCTGTTGATGAAAACGCCATCGTCCGGGATATAACAGCAACAATTTTTTATAATAACCCAGTGACTGCGGAAAATCTTTTTCCTCGTAATTGAGTTGAGCGAGGTAAAGCAGGGCAGGCGCATAATGCGGATTCAGTTTTAAGGCGCGTTCGAGCCAGGTTCTCGCCTCGGCATATTGATTATTCTGGTAGTAACAATAACCGAGATCGGTAACATAAATGGGCGTACCCGCATAAACTGCGGTAAATTGTTGCAGGTACTTTATAGCGCCTTCGTAATCCTGTTGCTGCTGTAGTGAAACGAGTTCATAACGGTCATAAGTTTCCTGTGCAACGGCAAAACTTCGACCGGCAAAAACCAGCAATCCCGTTACCAGGAAATATTGCAGTACCTGTTTCATGCAGTTTTTCCAAAAAAGATACTGGAATTCTGAGAAAAAAAGGCGTTATAGATTGAAAATTCCAATTGAATGTCAAGCAATTAGACATGATGACAATTAGGCACGCTTTTAGACAGACTATAACATCGAAAACGCGTACCTTTCAAAACCCAGAAAGGATTTTTTTAATACTAAAACTTCGAATCATGGCAGATGTAACTCTTACCGCTTACAATGTAAAGACTAAAGAAAAAGGTGTAACCATCCAGGATGCTGTTATCACTAAAACAGCCAAAGGTGCGTACATGGCGCAGGGCAATGATGGCAAGGGCAACAAGCTGACCACTCTGCTCGGGCAGGAGAAGGCGCTGGCTGCTATTGCTGCAGGCATCGCGAAGAAAGGTTGGGAAGATTGATCTTAACGACTTATGTTCTTATAATAGTAAAAGCCGGCTTATCGCCGGCTTTGCTTTTATCTGCATAAATCATTATTGCAACATGATGCGGAACACCGATTTATTTTTACCGGCGCCGGCTTCGACCAGGTAAAGACCTGCCGGATATTTTGCCCGCGGCAATACCAGTACCTCCTTCTGAATAAACCCATTTCCGGAAAACTCCGTTTGTTTTACCATGCGTCCCGTTGCATCAAAGATCCGCACCGGTACTTTTGAACCGGCCTCTGCCTGGTAAACAAAATACATTTCACCCGCAGATGGATTCGGATAGAGCTGCCAGTTCATTTCCGCATTGAACACCACCGGACGTATATCCGAATAGGTAAAGCTGCCATCAGCTTCCGCAATTTTCAACCGGTAATAACGAACGCCTGATTTGTTGCTTTCCCCATCGGTGTAATTGTATTGACGTTCCACACCGGGTGCACCATTGGCCGGTAAAAATCCGAGCGTCACGAATTGCTGGTTGTTCAGCGCCTCATTTCCTTTCGCCACTTGTATTTCAAATCTTGTCACTCCTACTTCTGCTACCGTGTTCCAGGTCAGTTCGGCATTTTTACCATCGGCCGTTTTGATAGCATTGAAGGCTAACAATTGAACAGGCAAGGGTGTATTGCGATCGGGCCCGCCGTTGTTTAACCAGAATTCGGAGAAATTACGCACTTTGAATTCTGCATAGTAACCTTTGTCAAAGGGCACTTTCACTGCTCTGTCTGCCGCGATGAATAACCACTCCCCTCCCGTATTGTTATCGATGTCTCCGTCTTCAATGTTTTTATCGGTATGCGTGAACTTCGATACGCCAAGCTCTACTACCTGTGCCGGTTTCGTACAACCGCCACAACCAGTCGCAGCAATCAATGCTTCGGTTTCGGTATCGAGGAAATAGAATCGTACGATCGCCGAATCAGGTTGTGTGGTGTTGACGGGTTTGACGGTAATATTACGGTTGTGATAGTATTGACCATTGTTGTCGCGGACGGTTCCGGTATGGATATATGCCTGCGCAGTAGTATTGCCAAGCGTCAATCCGTTTGCATTTACGGAAGCAACCAGTTTATCATTTTCCGTAAAATCAATCCAGTTGTTACCGCTTACCGCAGCAGCAGCCGTAGGCGCTGCCATCGTTATGCCATCGTAAATTCCTTTGGTGTTGTCATAGATATGTATATCATCGATGCCCACTCCTTCCCGGTTAACATAAGGATCGGAGTTCATCGCTATCCGCAAACGCAAACGGCTTACTCCTGTTGGCAATGGAATAGTGGCTACATGCCATCTGGTATAATCCTGTATGCTCCACACAGGATTAGCTGGATAATTTCTGTTATACCAGTTAGTACCTTCACCCACTGCTCCCAGTCGCTGCCAGTCGACACCATTGATTGAATATTCCATCCATGCTCCGTCGCAGAATGATCCGTTGCCGCAATCTTCCGCGTCCAGCGCCAGGTGCATGCTGAGTGTGGGAGCTGTCATGCCGGTAACATCATAACAGGGAGAATAGAGATAAGAAAGTTCTCCATCGTTGTAATTGCCTGCGAGACGGGTTTTCCAGGCTTTCGCGCCGCTAGCGGCGCGGTTTATTTTGGTTGATGCAGGCGTACCATATTCCCACGAAGATTTTTTACCCCCTGTATACCAGCCACCATCACCTGTTTCAAAGTTCTGCAGATGCGGGAAGGTGGTGATCACCGGTGAGTTGATGATCGTCACGATAAGCGTATCATTATCGCGATAAGTATCGCCGGGGAAATCGACCCAAGCTTTTACCGTATGGATGCCGGGAGCCGACAGATCAGCCGTCGCCGGAAACTGGTAAACCGCTGTTGCATTACCCGGAATAGAGGCGATCGTTCCATTCACTACCGCTCCTCCATCTACCTGGTAAAGCACCGGTATATTGGTCACTGTTGTATTCACGCTGTTACGCACACTAATACGCACCGGCACATTGTTATCAAGACCACAGCTTGCTACCACCGGCGTGTCGATGCTCACCATTTGCATATCATTTGCCACGATATAAAAATGAATATCATCCAATGTATAACCCGCCGCATTTTCATTGTCCGCTGTTTGTATCTGTCCCCATTGCCCCCAACGCACCTGGAAACTCGACGTGAAGGCTTGTCCTGCCGCCACCAGCGCATCGCTTACTTCCAGGCTGCTGCTTCTGCGAAAAACACCGGGATCGCTTTGGTTGGCATAAAGGTCATAGACCTGTATCCAGGGTTCCACATCGCTGCCTCTCACCCATACCCGGTTGGCATTGTTGTCGAGTTGTCCGTGATGTTTATAAAGAAAATCGAAACGTATATCCTGTGTTGCGGCATTGTAACCAGCCAAGTTGAATGTTCCTTTCAACGAGTCTGCCGTACCTCCGCCATTGAAGCGGTCTGCATCGAGCGTCAGGCCGCGCTGACCATTCGCTATGCCACTGTTGACAAAGGTGCGCACGCGGCCATAAGCTGTTGACGAAACAAGATCGTATCGTTCGGCGCCTCTTAATCCTGTTACCGGCGCAATGTATTCCGCCGAGTCGGCAGCTTCGATGTTATCGGTAAAATCATTTCCGAGGCTTATTACCACCGGTGCGTTTGGCAATTGCCGGATCAACTGGTTAATTGTATCGTTGGCAGGAACAGGATCGGACGCAGACAAATTGATCACTTCCGCTTTTACATCGTAATCACCGGAAGCAGAAAAATTATAAGTGGTGGCAAATGTATGATCGAGTGTAGCCTGACCCGCCAGCGGCAGTCCTGCAGGTGTTTCAGTAGCTTGCAATACACCATTGACATAATACCGCACCTGTAATGACGCGACAGGTGCATCATCCAGGTTTTTGATCCGCACCGTTACCGGTGTGGCGGCTGTTAAGGAAGTGGAAGTTAATTGCCGTCCGCTTGAGGGAGCACGGAGTGATACCATCTTCAGATCATTGTCGGAAATATTACCGCTGCAGGTACCGCCGGATGGTTGTAAAGCAGATGCAGCTCTGGCTCTGCGGCCGTGGAATGTGCCAAAGTTTGCCCGCACGGTAACGCAATACAGGGAATCACGTGATAAACCCGAAAATGAATATGTAGTGGTGGAAGGAGGAACTGTTGCTACCGAAACCATCTCATTTCCGCGCTGAATAAATAATTCGTAAGCTGTAGCGCCTGCAACAGCCGTCCAGTCAATATTAATATAAGACTCACATTGCACGGTTCCCATACTTATCACCGGCGTGCCGATGATCGAAAATGTTCCTCCAGTGCTGGTCATTGCCGTGCTGTTTCTGGTTACCCGTATTTGTGCCTGACTGGTTACTACAGAGGGCACCGTCCAGTTGATCCGGCGGATGTCCGCAGGCACTGCTGCATCGATCACATTCCAGGTAACACCGTCAGTAGTGTATTCCACGGTAAAAGTATTGGCCGGCAAACCATAGGAATCCCAGACAATAGGCAACACATCACCGGGACTTGTATATTCGCCTCCGACGGGATAAGTAAGTCTTGTGACTACGGGCAGTGTATCGTATACCAGGAAATAATCCTGACGCGGCGACTGCGTTACGCGCGTGCCTTTTACCACAAATGTATACGTGCCGGCAACAGGCGCGTTGATCACTACCTGCTCGATATTGTTCACATGATCGGGACCCGTTAAAGCAACGTTATTTACCATGGAAGGAACCGTATCGAGCAATTGGGGATACATGGTAACGGAAGGTGTAATAACTTCAAGATCGAGGTCATGCACCAAGGCCGGGTTGGCCAATACGGACGCCGCCGGATCATTCCAGTACAACATTACTTTCAACTGCGCCAGTCCCGCAGGTACATTAAACGTGATGGTTTTTGTATCGCCCTGGGCCAATGAGTCGTGTTGATAATTATTGGCTTCAAGCATCAGCACCGAACGTTGCAGATCCATCCAGCCAAAACCATAACGATAATCGGGACCGGGATTTCCGAGATCAGCCGCCCCGTTACAGATAAGCGCTTTCATTAGTCCGTTACGCGGATTTGCATTGCCATGCAACTGACGATAACGTTGATAGAGCAACGCAAGTCCGCCGGCAACAGCCGGAGAGGCCATACTCGTGCCGCTATTGGTACCATAAATATTGATCGAAACGGTAGACATTACCAGTGTCCCTTGTGCCATTACTTCCGGCTTGATACGTCCATCGCGCACGGGGCCGCGGCTCGAATTATTGGCAATAACGCCCGAACTGGTGGTATTGCCCACAGTGATTACATTTTTGGCACTTTGATACGCGCCAAGTACATTACTGAATTGCGTGGCATACGGAGAACAGGTATAAGTACCGCTGTTGCCCGAACCAAACACGTGCTGAAGCGCCGGATAACTATTGATCTGCTGATCCACGACGCGTGAATACAGATCGTACTTACCGAATGAATTGCAATCATCAACAATATTTCCATACGAGTTATTGGTAATAACCATCCCATAATCCTTTACATACGCCGGCGTGTTGGTAAGAATATTGGAAAAGGTCTGCGCTACAATGGACGCTTCAGGCGCATAACCCGTATATCTTTCATCGATAATGCCTGACCCCGCGGTTGTCCCCATTACATGTATCCCATGCCAGTTGCCCACACTCGAAGAACGGTTGATCAGGTGCGACTGAATATCTGCATGCTGCAGAGGATCGGCGTCGTCGCCTACACCGATCACCACTCCCTGCCCTTTGAGATTACGGCCGGTAGATGACTGTAATACCGTGGCTTTGGAATTCGCCCGGCTGCTGTTGTTTAAGGTACGATCCGCCGGTAAAGCCGGTTGCACATACTCGATGCAAGGCAATGACGCGAGCTCCTGCACACGCAGGGCCGCCACGCGCAAACGAACAAGCCGCGCCGAAAGAAAATCGGTGGACAAAATATCGAAGCGAAGATCCGTTAATGTCTTACGCACTGTTTCCCAGCTAAAGCCTTCCGGAAAACTAATGGCCACATCCACAGTACCGGGCACTGTCACGGCATAAGAGGGAAACAGTCCGTTCTGCAAAGAAACGTCCATCTTCTGACGCGCTTCGGGAAGTATCAATGCGCGCACGCCGGCAGCTTCCAATATATTTTTTGAGGGGACAGACGTACAGACGGCGGTGAAGGCGTTGCCGGTTATATAATCCTGCAGATCGATGCCGGCTTTCTTGAGACGTTCGCGGCTGGCTGCATCGGGCAGCTTTTCAAATTGAATAAAAAGAAAAAATTGTTCGCCGATCCGTGGAGCCTTTGACGATAAGGCAGTCAGTTGTTCATCCGTAATATTCCTTTCCGGCACAAAAGCGCCGCTTTTCAATTGCAGGGTATAATCCTGCTGCTGTGCACCCGCAAGCAGGCACGAGAAAAGCGCAGCCATCAAGGGAATTGGATATCGTCTCATAAGTCTGGTTTGTTAATAAAGATACATTAAATGAAGGTATTCTTATATACGACAAACCCTTATTGGCAGATGTTCCGTCAGTCGGTCTGCACCACCTGGCTATGCATAAGTTTCAGGAAGTCAAACATCTCCTTCATATCGCGGATCGGTTCGGCTATTAAAAGAAACAGACGGCCTGTTTGTTTGAGACGTCCTTTGTTGGTGCCGGTTTGCAGGAAGGCGATCACCCGCTGGAACAGGTCAGATTCAAAATAAGGTGAATCCGGACGGTTGATAAAGAAACAACGCAGCACATCATCTTTAAGCGACATTTTTTCAAATCCGAGTTCAACCGCCAGACGCCTGCATCTTACGGTGGTAAACAGGTCATCGACCTGCGGAGGTACGGGACCAAAACGGTCGGCCAGCTCCTGCCGCATCATATCCAGCTCTTCATCATTCTCGCAGTTGTCCATACGTTGATAAAGCGACAAACGTTCCGTGATACTTTCGACATAACTATCCGGAATGAGAATCTCCTGATCGGTATCGATAGTACAATCCTGCACGAAATCATCTTGTTTGGAAATCTCCTCTTTAAAGAGGTCTTTGAATTCCGTGCGTTTCAATTCGCGGATCGCTTCTTCGAGTACTTTCTGATACATTTCAAAACCGATCTCGGCCATGAAACCGCTTTGTTCGCCGCCAAGCAGGTTGCCTGCGCCACGGATATCGAGGTCGCGCATGGCTATCTGGAAACCGCTGCCGAGTTCGCTGTGCTGCTCGAGCGTCTGCAAACGTTTACGCGAATCAGGCGGCAACGTACTCATTGGCGGAGCGAGCAGGTAACAGAACGCCTTTTTATTGCTGCGTCCCACCCGGCCACGCAACTGGTGAAGATCACTCAGTCCGAAATGATGCGCATTATTGATGATGATGGTATTGACGTTGGGGATGTCCACACCACTTTCCACGATATTGGTACAAACCAATACATCGTATTTTCTTTCGATGAAATCGAGAATCTTTTCTTCGAGTACATGCCCTTCCATCTGGCCGTGTGCATAGCTGACGCTGAGGTCAGGACAAAGCCCCTGGATGATGGCCGACATTTCTGCGAGACCGCTGATGCGGTTATAAATAAAGAAGACCTGCCCGCCGCGTTCTGTTTCATAATAGATCGCATCGCGGATCACATCTTCGTTGTATACGGCCACTTCCGTCTGGATGGGCTGGCGGTTGGGCGGCGGCGTATTGATGATGCTCAGGTCGCGCGCACCCATTAACGAGAACTGTAACGTACGTGGTATTGGTGTAGCAGTCAAAGTCAGTGAATCCACGGTGGTACGCAGGGTCTTGATCTTTTCCTTGTGTGCCACACCAAACTTCTGTTCCTCATCCACGATCAGCAGACCAAGGTCTTTGAACTTCACATCTTTTCCCAGGATACCGTGTGTACCAACCAGGATATCGATCTTTCCTTCTTCGAGACGTTTGAGCGTATCCTTTTTCTCTTTCGCCGTTTTGAACCGGTTGATATAGTCGACCGTAACGGGAAAATCTTTTAACCGGTCTTTGAAAGTTTTATAGTGCTGGAAGGCGAGGATTGTTGTGGGCACCAATATGGCGGCCTGTTTGCCGTCCACATTGGTTTTAAAGGCAGCACGGACAGCGATCTCTGTTTTACCAAAACCCACATCGCCGCACACGAGGCGGTCCATCGGTGAGGGTTGCTCCATATCTTTTTTTACATCGGCGCTTGCCTTGCTTTGGTCTGGCGTGTCTTCGTAAATGAAAGAAGCTTCGAGTTCTGTCTGCAGGTAATTATCAGGAGAATGCGCAAAGCCTTCCTGCGCTTTACGCTGTGCATATAACTTGATCAGGTCGAAGGCAATTTCCTTGACCTTGGTTTTTGTTTTTTCTTTCAGTCTTGCCCACGCATCACTTCCGAGTTTGTTCACCTTGGGCACACTGCCTTCTTTGCCGGTGTACTTGGCAATTTTATGCAGCGAGTTGATGTTTACATATAAAATATCGCTGTCTTTATAAATAATACGGACAGCTTCCTGCATGCGGCCATTGGCTTCGATCTTCTGCAAGCCGCTATATACACCCACTCCATGATCGATATGGGTGACATAATCGCCGGGTTGTAATTCGCGGAGCGTGCGGAGCGTAAGTGCCTTGTTTTTATTGTAGGCCTGCTTGACTTTGTATTTGTGATACCGCTGGAAAATCTGGTGATCGGTATAACAAACGAGTTTTACATCTTCATCCACAAATCCCTCGTGAATGGAAGACACGACCGGATCGAAAACAAGTTCCGACTTGAGGTCATCAAAAATCGTTTGCAGACGTTCCAGCTGACGCGGGTTCTCTGCAAAAATGCAAAGACGGAAACCTTTCTCTTCCCAGCCCTTGAGATCGCGGATGAGCAGATCAAACTGGCGGTTGAAGGCGGGCTGCGCTTTGGTATGAAAAGCAATTTCGGCGGTAATGGAAGGCGTGGTATTGTGCGCGCCGAACTCTACCAGGTGGCGTGTGCTGACCTGCGTTTCCCATAATGCTGCAGAAATAAAATCGTCCTCTTTCACATTTTTCTTACGCAGTTTGTCCTCTTCTTCTTCCTGTTCTTTTTTTGAATGGGTAACGGGTTGTTCCTGTTTCAAACGCAGAAAAGCCTGCAGGTCGTCGCCGGCAGCTTCGAGACGTTCGCAGCAAAGCTGATAATCTTCCACCCACACAACGGTGTTTTCGGGAAGAAACTCCATTAACGAAACCTGTTCGTCGGATTCAAACTGTGTTTCAACGTTGGGAATGATGCTTACCTGCAGCAGCTTGCGTTCGCTGAGCTGTGTTTCAGGATCGATGATCCGGATCGAGTCTACATCATTGCCGAAGAGTTCGATACGGTAAGGTTTATCGTTTCCGTAAGAATAAATATCGAGGATGCCGCCACGGATAGCGAACTGTCCGGGTTCGTACACGAAATCGGTTCGTTGGAAGCCGTAGTCGGTGAGTTTCAGCAAAAGCTGGTTGGTATCGAGTACATCGCCCGACTTGATATGAATGATATTGGCGGAAAGCGTAGTGGGCAACACTACTTTCTCGAACAGCGCTTCCGGATGTGTAATAAGAACTTTCTTATTTCCGCCTCCGGCGATGCGGGTGAGCGCTTCGGTCCGCAGCATTACATGCGAAGAGTTGAGTAACTCATAGTTCTTGCGGTTTTTAAACGAGGAAGGGAAATAAAAAATGTCGAGTCCACCGGTCAGGCTTTCCAGGCTGTTGAAAAAATAAGCCGCGTCTTCCGCATCGTTCAGGATGATGAGGTGATTGAGCTGAGCGCAGGCCGGGTGGCCAAATACGGAAGCGGCAATAAAAGCGGGCGCACTGCCATGGAGTTGGGAAAGATGGAGTATCTGGGGTTGGGCATAGGTCAGCTTGTCCGCTACTTGAAAAAGGGCGGGTGAATGCTGGTACAACTGCAACAATTCAAGACTCATAAATGCTGTGGCAAAGTTAAGGCAAATTCAAAAGTCAAAATTCAAAAGTCAAAAAGGGCATCGGGCGGGCTTGCAACTTAGCGCCTTTGCTTCTTATGCCCCTTTGCGTGACAAGCAGACCGCATAACAGCCTCTTTTTTGACTTTTGAATTTTGAATTATATGCCCTGGTAAAAGAATTGCCCCGGCGAAAGCCAGGGCAATGGATATTCCGAACCGTCCAAGTGAGAAATATTTTCAAAGTCAAAAAAAGATCCAGCGTTCAGCCAGTGGTCTTTTTGAATTTTGACTTTTGAATTTTGAATTATTGTAAAACGATCTCGCCCACGTCGAGCGGCTGATCTTTTACTTCAAGATTTTCTAATGTCACATCTTTAAAAGGTTCTTTAGCGTCAATAAATAGCCGGTAGGTGCCGGGCTTTACCTGCAACGAAAACGAACCAACACTGCTGATCAGTCCGCGAACAGTATCGGTAGTGCTGGCGGCCCATACGGAAATACCACCGTCAGGAGGTGAAACCTTACCTGTGATACCGCCTTGAATAATACTATTTTGTGCGTTGCCCTGACCGGAACGGAAGGCAAACATCAGACTGACCATTCCAATAAAGGCGGCCAGCACCAGGAGTCTTTTTTCCATTGCTCAAGAACTTAAAGATGATAAAGAACGATCTCTGGTGGTAAAGAGGTAGCTGCCAGAACATTTTCAACTACTATGCCAATGGCTTTCTTCTGTGGATAACTCAATACATAATCACTCATTTAGGGGTTAACTCAGGCTGCTGGCCGGAAATCTACGATGCAGGTTTTTGCTACCCCCAAACAACCACTCAGCTTTTCGTACATTGTAGGAAATAAGCTTGCTATGGCTGCACAACCCTGGCGTACCGGCAAAGTGGTGCGTATAGAAAAGGAAACATATAATACCAACCGCTACTGGATTGAAATTCCCGAATTGGAACACTTCGAGTTCATTCCGGGACAGTTTGTAACCCTCGACCTGCCGATTCATGAAAAACCCAATAAACGATGGCGCAGCTATTCCATCGCCAGTTGGCCCGATGGCAGCAATGTTTTTGAACTGGTGATCGTGCTGGTTGATGGAGGATTGGGCTCTACCTATATATTCAACGAAATAAAACCGGGATCGGAACTTCAGATCCGCGGGCCGCAGGGCGTATTTACCCTGCACGAAGAAAACCTGCAGAAAGAACTATTCCTGGTATGTACCGGCACCGGCATCGCACCGTTCCGCAGCATGGTTCATCATCTGCACAGAGAGAATATTCCGCACAAAGGCATTTATATTATATATGGTTGCCGTACGCAGCAGGATTTATTATACTATGATGAGCTGCGCTCCCTGGAATTGGAGAACTTCCATTATATCCCTACGCTTTCCCGTGAAGAGTGGGAGGGCAAACGCGGGTATGTCCATGCCATCTATGAGGAGCATTGCTGCGGCCGGCAGGACGCGACTTTTTTCTTATGTGGCTGGAAAAATATGATCGACGAGGCAAAGGAGCGTATTCAGAAGATGGGATACGACCGGAAGGCGATACACCTGGAGCTATATGGGTAATTCAAAAGTAAAAATTCAAACTAATGCTCTTTTATCTGATGCCTTTTTCACGCTTTTTGACTTTTGAATTTTGACTTATCCTAAGCGCTGAACTGGCGCAAATGATGATCGATGTGTTTCCACATTGACTTACCCCATTGATCGGAGGTGAGTTTTCCGAAGAACGGATGCGGATAACGACCGGCCTTGCCCGGACCTGATTCATAGAACTGCTGAATCTGCTGAAGGAGCGCTGCTTTCTCTTTCTCAAATTCCCTTTGATCGGCAATCTTGAGATAGGGAGCTGTTGGCAACCCTTGTTTCCAGGGTTTTTCGCTGTACAAAAAAGGCCGCATCAGTGGGCCGAGGATACGTCCGAGAAACATGCGTGGCAGCGGCTTCCCGCTGTTCGGTATGTCAAATATCCTGGCGCAATGCGCGAGCATCTGCGACACATCCATTTTACCCCATACACGATTGCTCGCCGGCGTTAATTGTTCGATACGTTGGACGATATCACGGTAAGCAGCTTCATCGAAAAGATTTTTTATTTCCATAGATGACTCCTGAATGGTCAGTGGTGAATAGTGAATGGCTGTTTACTTATAACCTCCTACTTCTTATTACTTATAACGGCTGTTATACTTACTACTATCAGCCTATCGCCGCCAACACCATCTCCTTCAGCTTGCTGATCGGCACACGCTCCTGCTCCATCGAATCGCGGTGACGGATGGTAACCGTATTGTCTTCTTTGGTTTGGTAATCGACCGTTACGCAGAAAGGAGTTCCCAATGCATCCATGCGACGATAGCGTCTACCGATTGAATCCTTCTCTTCGTAAAAACAGCGGAAGGATGCCTTGCAATCATTGATGATCTCTTTCGCAATTTCAGGAAGACCATCTTTTTTGTTCAGGGGCAACACCGCCATCTTGATCGGCGCCAGTTTAGCGGGCAATTTCATTACCACACGGCTATCTGGTTTTTCCGGTGTGCTCAGGTCCTGCTCCTCGTACGAGTTGCTTACCACGGCAAGGAACATCCGGTCGAGACCGATCGACGTTTCGATCACATAAGGAATATAATTCTGGTTGATCTCGGTGTCGAAGTATTGTTGTTTTTTCTTACTGAATTCCTGGTGGCGGCTCAGGTCGAAATCCGTGCGGCTGTGAATACCTTCCAGTTCTTTGAAACCGATCGGGAAGTTGAATTCAATGTCACAGGCAGCATCGGCATAGTGTGCCAGTTTAATATGATCATGGAAACGATAGTTCTCTGCAGGCAAACCGAGACTCAGGTGCCATTGCAGGCGCTGCTCTTTCCAGTATTCATACCATTCTTTCTGCGTACCGGGACGCACGAAGAATTGCATTTCCATCTGCTCGAATTCGCGCATGCGGAAGATGAACTGACGCGCCACGATTTCGTTGCGGAAGGCTTTACCAATCTGTGCAATACCAAAAGGTATTTTCATGCGGCCGGTCTTCTGCACATTGAGGAAGTTCACAAAAATACCTTGCGCCGTTTCGGGACGCAGGTATACTTTATTATCATCACCTTCTTCACTGACGGCACCGAATTCGGTCGCAAACATCAGGTTGAACTGGCGGATATCGGTCCAGTTGGCAGTGCCGCTGATCGGGCATTTGACACCGCGGTCGAGGATAAGTTTTTTTAATCCTTCAAAATCATCTTTGGCCAGCAGCCTGTCCATTTCGTTGAGCATGCCTTTGGCTTCATCATCACGACCATCTTTTTCCATCAGCTCGGCATGTGCTTCGATCAGGTGGTCTACACGATAACGTTTTTTACTGTCTTTGTTATCGATCATGGGATCGTTGAAATTGTCCACGTGACCGCTGGCTTTCCAGGTGGTGGGATGCATAAAAATAGCCGCGTCGATGCCCACGATATTATCGTGCAACTGCGTCATGCTCTTCCACCAGTAATCTTTAATGTTCTTTTTGAGTTCGGCGCCCATCTGACCGTAGTCATATACAGCCTGCAGACCATCATAAATCTCGCTGCTGGGAAAAATAAAACCGTACTCTTTACAATGAGAGATAATTGCCTGGAACTTATTCGTATCGTTTGCCATAGGCCGCAAAGATAAGCGAACAGAGCCTTTGCCGTATGCTTCCGCTAGTAGGTAAGAGGAAAAATGTGTTCGCTGTGGCGTTTCACATCGCCTTTTTGCGTGCGCAGTTCGTAGGCCATGGGGGTACAGCAGCTAACGTTGCAGAAACGCGGATAAAGGGTATAGACCCGCTGTCCCTGGATTTCGAGAAAAAGCGTGTCTTTCACCTGATTCTTGCCAGTCTCCACAGACAAATGCGCCGCTCCGAATGACCGGTTATAAGCTGTTACAGCCAATTCGATTCCGGCATTGTTGCTCACCGTAATATCCGAGGGCTGGAGAAGGGGGTTGTTTGCAAATACGAGGTCTTCGCCCGTTTCTTCATCCAGCAATACAAACTTAAACAGATTCGTGGCGGGCTGGCAATTCACGTCCGCGCATGTAGACATGTCAACACATGGAGAAGAGGAAGAATCGCCGCCTCTCCGGCATGCCATCAGCGTGAGCAGACAAATAGTAAGTATAGTTTTCGTAGTCATGCAATTTCTGACAACTGTTCGTGTCATTCCGTTGCAGATTCACCAGGCTTTTGCGGTAGTTCACCGGTGGTTTGTGCAGCCACAGAAGGTTGTGCCTGTATGGATTGTTTATTTTCCACCTCTACCTGTTCGATCCAGACAGCATAATTATTCGGATAGATATGCGACCCCTGGTGAATGGCGTATACGCGCGTGAAAGCTGCACCAAAATAAAGTATGATGGCTGAATAATACACCCACAACAGGATCACGATCACGGAGCCCGCCGCACCGTAAGCGGATGACATTTTACTTTGCCCCAAATAAAAACCGATCAGAAATTTACCGATCATAAACAGTGCAGCGGTCGTAAATGCGCCGGCTCGTACGTGCCGCCAGCGAATGCGCGCATCAGGCAATATTTTAAAGATGAGACCAAACAAAAACGAAGTGATACCGAAGGTGATTAATACGTTCACGATATAGGCCAGGATGACCTGCGATTCGGGAAACATTTGTGTAAGCCTTCCGATCAACACATCCATCACACCATTTAATATGAGCGATACCAGCAATAAAAACCCGAGTGATACGACAACGGAAAACGACAACAGCCGGTTGATGATAAGTTTCAGCCATCCCCTGCCCTTGCGTGGTTTGGCCTTAAGATGCCATATGAGGTTGATCGAATCCTGGATCTCTCCGAATACGCTGGTGGCGCCGATGATCAGCGTTGCCAGACCAACAATCGTGGCAAAACCACTTTCGTTGCTCAACGATGCATTACGGATAATGTCCTGCACCTGGAGGGCCGCGTCTTTACCTACAAATCCCGCGATCTGTCCATATATACTGCCTTCAACAGCGTCTTTGCCGTAAAACAAATCGCTTACCCATATTACGATGATGATAAGACCCGGTAAGGAAAAAATGGTATAGTAGGCCAATGCCGCACTCAGTTTGATGGCGCGGTCGTTGGAAAAATCGGTGATAGACTGTTTGAGAAGTTTCCAGGTATTTTTAAGTGGCATATTTCATTATTAATCATACATAATGCCAAACTGAACTCACTGTAATTTAGGATTGTTGCGATGCCTTTCGCTGTCGCGTTGCGTTTTTTTATCCAAATTTTTCTGCAACGCCGTCGTGAGATCTACGCCGGTTTGGTTGGCCAGGCAAAGTAATACCCACAATACATCGGCCATCTCATCCCCGAGCTCGCGGCCTTTGTCGGAGTCTTTGAAAGACTGGTCGCCGTACTGCCGTGCCATCAGGCGGGCGAGTTCTCCCACCTCCTCGGTAAGTATGGCGAGGTTGGTCAACTCACTGAAATATTTAACGCCTACCGTTTTTATCCATTGATCAACCGTATCCTGTGCTTCGCGAATAGTCATAACAAAGTATTTAGAACTTCCTTGCAATATAGCATGATTCTTGGCGTTATCCACAGACTTTCCACATTTCTGACACTACTAACCCTGATTCAATGCAACGGAACGCGAGCCTTAAATGGACTGTTTACATGCTGGTATTCATTTGTTTAGGTCAAATGAGTACACTCAACCTGCAAGCTGCCGTGCCTGCGGGCGACAGCATTGCCAAACCCTTTCGCATTCTTACCCACGGCCGTCAGATCACGATCCGCAGCCAGCAACCGATGCATAGTATTATGGTATGGACGGCCCGCGGCCATCGCGTGGTAGAACAAAAAGATCTCAATGCGCAGGATTTCAATTTTACCGTAACGGTGAACGAAAAAATATTCTTCGTGATGATCCGGATGAAAAACGGGCAGACTTACTCGGAGAAAATAGGCATCTAATAAAATTAAAAATATGAAAATGTGCCCGCCTGCGGCGGGACCATGTGAAAATGAAATACAGTCACAACCACATTTACACATTTACACATTGATTTGCGCTTTAGCGCAAATCATTCTCTCTCCTTCGTGTCAATCAAAATCGTCACCGGCCCATCATTCAGCAACGACACTTTCATATCCGCTCCGAAAATACCGGTCGCTACAGGTTTGCCGATGGCGGCGGACAACGCAGCTACAAATGATTCATATAAAGGAATGGCGAGCTCCGGCTTTGCGGCACGGATATAAGAAGGACGATTGCCTTTGCGCGTGGAAGCGAAAAGTGTAAACTGGCTGATCAGGAGAATGCCTCCGTCAATTTCCACAACGGAACGGTTCATCACACCTTGTTCATCATTGAAAATACGCAACCCGGCAATCTTTGCACTGAGCCAACTGATATCATCAGGACCATCCGCCGCTTCGATGCCCAGCAGGATCAACAATCCATTTCCTATTTGTCCGTTAATAGCACCATCGATCTTCACCGATGCCTCCGTCACGCGTTGTATCACAGCTCTCATAAGTTTGTATCTTTATGCGAAGGTAGAAGGTGGAAGGCATAAGGTGTAATGTTAAACAGCACTGGCTGTCTATTCACTTATTCACCAGTCACCTTTTTGAATTTTGACTTTTGAATTTTGAATTACATGGCTCCCGATATTTCCCGTGAAATCGTTTACCAGACCACCCGCAGCGGCGGCAAGGGCGGGCAAAACGTAAACAAAGTTGAAACAGCCGTCATTGCGGCCTTTCACATACAAAATTCCGCAATACTGACAGCGGAACAAAAAGGCCTGATCGCCGTAAAACTGGCCAACCGCATCAACAGCGAAGGCTGGTTGCAGTTCAAAGTGCAGGAACATCGCACGCAGCTTTACAATAAAGAAACAGCCACACTCCGCATGCATCAACTGATCGGAGAAGCGCTGGCAAAAAAGAAACCACGCATTGCCACACGCGTAAGCAAAGCAGCGAAAGAGAAAAGATTGGAGTCAAAGAAAAGACAGACCACCCGCAAGGCTGACCGCCGCAAATTCAAACCGGGAGACTTTTGATGCCAAGACTGTTTACCACCATAGTGTCGTTGCTCGTTCTCACGATCGCACTCGGCTACCTCGCATCCGGTTGCCGCAAATCCGACAATCCAAACAGCCTTACCTATCTCGCACAAACAGTTCCTGCAGGGTTTCCCGACCCCTCTTTCCGTTTTGCCGGCAACCCTTTATCCAAAGAGGGATTTGAACTGGGAAGAAAATTGTTTTACGATGGCCGGCTCTCGCTTGACGGCAATTTCCCCTGCTCGTCCTGCCATCAGCAGGAAGCAGCTTTTGGCCTATTCGATCACGATCGCGCACACGGTTATAATAATTCTCATACGCTTCGCAACGCGCCGCCGCTGTTCAATCTTGCCTGGCAAAAGGGTTATCATTGGGACAGTGCTTATTCTTCTATTTATGCAGCCATAGCGCAGCCGATCAATGGTCATATTGAAATGGCGGAATCATTTACCGGCGTCACTAAAAAATTACAGGCCGATCCTGCTTATCGTGCGGCTTTTAAAAAAGTATTCGGCACGCAATTCATTCAACCGGATCATATATTGAAAGCAATCGAACAGTTCACCGGTTCGCTGCTATCGGCCGATTCAAAATATGATCGTGTAAAAAGAGGCGAGGCAAGTTTCACCGCCAATGAACAAAGCGGTTATGCCTTATTTCTTGCCAAATGCAACAGTTGCCATACCGAACCATTGTTCACCGATCATCGATTCCGCAACAATGGCCTTCCTGTTGATCCGGCGTTAAATGACTTCGGGAAAATGATGACGACCCGCCAATCGAAAGATTCTCTGCTTTTCAAAGTGCCGTCGTTGCGCAATGTGGCCGTGAGCAATAACTATATGCACGATGGCCGCTTCAATACACTTGCGCAGTGCCTTATTCATTACCGCACCAACGTGCAGCCCGGCCCCACCCTCGATCCGCAACTGACCGGCGGCATTCCCCTGACTGACACCGAAATCCGCCAGCTGGTCGAATTCATGGGCACACTGACCGATACGGGGTTTATACGGAATCCGGCGTTGGGCCGGCCTTGATGCCAATTTGAAAATTTGAAGATTTGGTAATTGAATACAGGGAATATTTTTACTCCCTGGGAGCTGGTTAATTATTAGCATAAAAAAGGCGTGAAGAAATATTCCCTCACGCCTGAACTATTTTCAAATCGTCAAATCTTCAAATTATCTCATTTCCTCCTTCCCCGCAACGCCTCCAGTACGCCGCGCTGTTTCTCCAGTTCTTTTTCCTGGTTGGCCTGATCCTTTTCATTGGTCTTGAGATCCTCCTGGAGCTTACGCAGTTTCTTTTCCATGTCGGCTTTATCGTCCTGCATGGTCTTGTACTTTTTCTCCGCTTTCGCAAGGTTATCTTCCTGTGCTTTGATATCTACTTCCAGGCTGCTGCTCTCGATGTCGGGAGACAGGTTGCCCAGGAAATATTTACCGTTGGAATTGGTTGAACCACTTTCCGCACTCAACGCATTGGCCCCGTTCATCACCATGTAAACGATCGAACTGTTTTTGTCGCGGCGGCTTTTACGCTCAACCTTGAAGGCATAATCCATCGGAGAACCGCTGATCTCGCTGATGGTAGCCCCGCTGTAAACCAGGAAGCCTTTGCTGGACTTTGCTTTCAGTCCTATCTTCTCCATTTTTTGTTTGATGGCACTTTCCACCAGGTCAGGTGGATAATTATATTCCATCACCAACGCTGGTTGTTCGGTTTTCTGGTAAGACACTTTTCCCTCGTACACCTGTGCAGAAGCAGTAAGGCTGGCGGCCATAAAAAGCCCGATAAAAAATCTTTTCATAAACGAAGATTTTAGTAACTAATAAAAAATGATGTTGGATAGATCAGCACACAGCAGTAAAGGATTACTAAAAAACCCGTGCTGCGGATTTAGAGGGGACGACAAAGATACGCTTTTTTTAAAAATAGGGTTTCCCGGGCCGGCAGCTACCGGAAATCTGCGCGTAAACCTGTAGGTTTGTCGAAAGAATTGTATTTCATTGAGCAGTATTAAACAACTGGCGGGACAAACGATGTGGTACGGGGTAAGTTCTATTGCCGCCCGCTTTCTTAACTATTTATTAACGCCCTACCTCACCGACGCGCTGCTCACGTCTGCCTATGGGGAAATGCAACTGATCTATTCACTCATTCCTTTTCTCAATATCCTTTTTACCTATGGTCTTGAAACGGCTTATTTCCGTTATATCCAGAAAAAAGAACAGGCAGCCGACGTTTACGACACCATTACGGTAAGCCTGATCATCAGCACCGTCAGCCTTACCACGCTGATGATTCTTTTCCGCGGCGCCATTGCCGATATCATTTCCCTGCAAGATCATACGGAATATATTACCTGGTGTGCCTTCATCATCGGGCTGGATGCACTCACCACTATCGCCTTTGCCAAGTTGCGGCACGACAACCGGCCCGTCAAATACGCCGTGATCCGGATCTCCGGCATTCTTGTTTATATAGCACTTACCATCTTTTTCCTGTCCGTTTGCCCGCGTATTGCCAAAGACAATCCCGATCATTTCCTGCTGCTGTTCTACAAACCCGGCATGGAAGTCGGCTATCTTATCCTTGCCAATGTGGCTCAGAGCCTTTTCACCTTTATTTTGCTGCGCAAGGAGTTTTTCGCCTTCCGCTGGCGTTTCAATAAGACTTTGTGGCGCGAAATCATGCGGTATTCCATGCCTTTGCTCATCGTGGGTTTTGGCGGAATGGTCAATGAAACGATGGACCGCATCATGCTTCGCTGGTGGTCCACTTCCGCTGATCCGTTGACGGAGATTGGTATTTACTCCGGCTGTTACAAACTTTCCATCCTCATCACGTTGTTTGTGCAGGCGTTCAGAATGGGTGCAGAACCGTTTTTCTTTAAGCAATCGCAGGGAGAGCATCCGCAACGCACGTATGCGCGCGTGATGAAGTTTTTTGTGATCGCCGTATGCCTGATGTTCCTGGTGGTGGTATTGTACCTCGATATATGGAAACATTTTTTAAGCCGTGAAACCTACTGGACCGGTTTGCGTGTGGTGCCCATTTTGTTACTGGCCAACATGTTTCTCGGTATTTATTACAATCTCAGCATCTGGTACAAAGTCACCAACCGCACGAGAGCCGGTGCAACGATCACTTTTATCGGCGCAGGCATCACTTTATTGATTAACTTTTTATTCATCCCGAGCTTTGGTTACATGGCCTGCGCATGGGCCACTTTCCTTTGTTATGGCACTATGATGGTGTTGTCGTTTGTATGGGGACAAAAAGTTTATCGCATCCCCTACGCCTGGAAGAAGCTGGTGGCCTATATCGTGATCGTGGTGTTGCTCTATGGCATAGCGATACTATTCAGCAAAATCGGGCTGGGAACCGCCGCCAATTTCGCCTTCTCTACTTTACTGCTGGCGCTTTTCGGGTGGTTTATTCTCAACGTGGAAAAAAAAGAATTCAGCCGCATGCCGGTCATTGGAAAATTTATCCGCTGATCAGCAGCCAATACGTATTGCCGTACCGGTAAAACGGGTTAACTTCACGCCGCAAAATCAAAGTTTACTCCCCTCATTATGACATTACTGGAAAAACAGCTCGTGATAAAGCGTTCATCTTTACCAGGGGCTGGGAAAGGTCTTTTTACGAAAAACTTTATTCCCAAAGGCACGCCGATCGTAGAATACAAAGGAAAGATCACCACCTGGAAAGAAGTAGAACACAACAACGGTGAGAACGGTTACATCTACTACGTTAAACGTTCACATGTGATCGATGCAAGCAACAATACGGAAGAACTTGCCCGCTATGCCAACGATGCCCGCGGCATTACGCGCGTGAAAGGTGTTACCAACAACGCCGAGTATGTGGAAGACGGTGTACGCGTTTTTATCCAGGCCAAAAAAGACATCCCCGCCGGTTCGGAGATTTTTGTTCCTTACGGAAAAGAATACTGGGATGTGATCCGTCATAATATCCGGCTGGAGCAGTCTAACCGCGAGCGGGCCGCGAAGAAAGGATGAAGGTGTAAGGTTTAGGGCGTAAGATGGAACAGCCGCCCGACACTTCGGGCGTCCGTTATAAGTAATAAGTTTTAAGTTTTTGCGGCTTTGCTAACTGGTTCGTGCATAAACGAACCGGGGTATATCCTGCATTCCCAATTCACTTATTGACCATTCACTCCCGAGGCTTCGGGATGACGATTCACGCTTTTGAATTTTGACTTTTTACTTAAAAACGGATTGTTCATTTTCCGCTCCATGGTTCGTGTATACACGAACCGTGGGAAGCAAGCCCCAACCCGAAAGCGCTGGAAGCACAATTCACTTATTGACTTATTCACTTATTGACGACTGACCATTCACCTGTTCGTCAGAAATGGATTGTTCATTTTCTCAAACCCTATCGTTGTCATTGGCCCGTGGCCGGGATAAACTTTCGTTTCATCCGGCAGCACAAGCAGTTGCGTATGAATGCTCCGGATCAGTGTGTCGTAATCACCCCCGGGAAGATCGGTACGGCCAATGCTGCGGTTGAACAACACATCCCCGGCTATCAGCAACCCGGAGGTTTCGCTGTAAAATGACACGCTGCCGGGTGAATGCCCGGGCGTAAACAGAATCTGCAGCTCTTCGCTGCCCAGGCTAATGGTTTCACCTTCCCGGATTTTGACCACCAGTCCATCATATATAGCCGTAAACGGGATTTGCCAGGCCGCCGCCGCCTGCGCGGCCCGCTCCAGCACCGGCATCTCCTGCTCATGCAGATGAGGGGTCAGCCCCCAGGTTTCGGCAACAAACTTATTCCCGAAAATATGGTCGAAATGACAATGCGTATTCAGTAAAAGCACCGGCTTTAACCCTTCGGAACGGATGGCATCCGCCAGTTGCTGCTCCTCCTGCGGAAAATAACAGCCCGGGTCGATAATGCAACACTCCTTTTCTTCGTTATACACCAGATAGGTATTTTCCTGAACCGGGTTAAATGTGAACGACTTAACGCTTAACATGAAGGGTTTTTTGTATTTTTAAAATTGGGAACGCTGTTTTTTCCGTAAATAACCGGTATAAGGCTCAAAACTACACGCCGGGAATGAAAAGGCAAGCAGGAATCTTCACCCCTATTCCCGGGATAAGAACTAAGTAAACGCAATAAAGTATCGCCCAATCGTATGAATAAATTAACTAGCCTGATTGTCTGCCTTACCTTGCTAACTGGTATGAAAGCATCGGCGCAGGCCAATGCTGTTGAATTTGGCAAAAACCGCGTACAATATCAGAAGTTCAAGTGGAAGTATTACCAGACCGAAAACTTCAATACCTACTTCAGCCAGGATGGTCTGGGTCTGGGAAAATATGTAGCCCAGATAGCCGAACACGAACTACCCGGTCTCGAAGAGTTTGTTGAATACGGCATCCAGCGCCGCACCAACATCGTTGTATACAACAACTTCGATGAAATGCAGCAATCCAATATCGGACTCGGTATCGATTGGCAAAATACCGGTGGTGTCACCAAACTGGTCAACAACAAAATGCTCGTTTACTTCGACGGTAATCACGACAATCTCAAAAAGCAGATCCGCCAGGGTATCGCCCGCGTACTCGTGGAAAACGTACTCTTCGGCGACGATCTCGGCGAGTTTGCCGCCAACCAGGCATTGCTCGATCTTCCCAAATGGCTGACCGATGGTTATATCGAATACGCTGCCGAAAACTGGAGCCCCTCACTCGACGATGAACTCCGCGGCGTAATGCTCAATGGCACTTACAACAATTTCTATCAGTTTGCCTACGAAAAACCCAACCTCGCAGGGCACGCTTTCTGGAAATACATCGCCGACAAATACGGCAAGAATAAAGTAACCTACTTCCTTTATCTCGCCCGCGTTTACCGCAACCTGAATAACGCATCCAATAAACTGGCGCAGAAAAAATTCAAATACCTGCTCCGCGATTTCATGCAGGAAGTGCCGCAGCAGTATTATAAAGATCTCCGTGGCCGCAAGAACGTCCCCAAAGGACAACTGGCCGTAACGGAAACCGTGGGTAAAAAAGATTATATCCGTTTCAACGCCAACCCAATCGCCAAAAGCTATTCCTATGCACTGGTAGAATTCAAACAAGGCATTTATTCCGTAGTGCTTGTTGAGAACTTCTATAACCGTAAAGTATTGCTCCGCTACGGCACCCGCAGCAAAGACAACGAGATCAATCCCAACTACCCCATCCTCGCATGGGATGGAAAAGGCACAAGGCTCGCCTGCATCTATACCGAAAAAGGCAAACTGAAACTATTTGTCTTCGATGCCGTCCTGCGCATCAAGACCACTAAAGGAATTGAGCTGCCGATGTTCGACCAGGTACAGGACATGAAATACATGCTCGACAACAATACCCTGTTGTTAAGCGCCATTCGTAGTGGACAAACGGATATCTATACGTACAAGATCGACAAACAAACCATCGAGCAGATCACCAACGACGTATACGATGACCTCGATCCGTCCTTCGTGGCCTTCCCGAATAAGACAGGCATTATTTATTCCAGCAACCGTCCTTCGGCCAACGCCGCAAGCAGCGACGACTCACTGCCTGCCAATCGTTTTAATATTTTCCTGGTTGACAACTGGAACAAATCCGATTTCAAACAAATCTCGCAAATGACCAACCTGAAACGCGGCAATGCCCGTTTCCCTTCTCAATACAATACTTCACACTTTACTTTCGTCAGTGACGAGAACGGTATCAACAACCGCTATGCAGGTTTCTTCCGCACGGAAAGAGCAGGTCTCGATACATTGGTGTTTATCGGAGACGAAGTGTTACGCAATCCGCCGAAAGCAGAGATCGATAGTGTGATGAACGAATGGAACAAAACCGATATCGACTCGGTAGGTTTTGTATCGATTACCAACGATTCTTCTTATGTTTTCCCGCTGACAAATTACCAGAGCAGCCTCATTGAAACACGCACGGCCGGTGACAACCAGCAGGTAAGTGAAGTAATCAAAATGGCTGACCTGAAAATGCTGTATCGCCTGAAAGTAGACGAGAACACCCTGAAGCGCCGCAACGTTAATGCACGCCCGACTGAATATGTACGTCAGTTACTGGATGAAGAACGCCGCGCTGCCAATAAAAAAGCAGGAACAGATCCGGCCGGTGGCGGCAATCCGCAGAAGCCACCGCAGAATGATTTCTTCCAAAGCGAATTCAGTGATGAAAAACGCGACTCGGCCAAAACAAATGGCCAGGTGGTGGGAAAAGTGGTAAGCTCCGATGTGGAAACCCGCGAACCCGTACTGCGCAAAGCCAAATTGTATGAATACCGTCCGCCTAAATTCTTTGCAGACTATGCGGTGACGGGTTTCAACAACTCCGTACTCGCGGTTAATAAATTTCAGCCTTACGGTGGCGGTGCCGGCCCTATCTATCTTTCCAACGGTGGCGACTTCAACGGTATGCTGCGCCTCGGCACAAGCGATCTGATGGAAGACGTGAAGTTCACCGGCGGTATCCGCATCGCACCCAACCTGCGCGACAACGATGTGCTGTTTGAATTTTATAACCTGCGCAAGCGTCTCGACTGGGGCTTCACGTATTTCCGCAGCAGCAACCGCGTTGGGCTTACCGAGCAAAACAGCGGGCTGAACTACGACGGTAAAATGTTCTCCAACTACTACCTCGCACGTTTGCGTTATCCGCTCGACCGTGTGCGCAGCCTGCGTGCCACCATCGGTCCGCGTTTCGACCGCACGGTAGTATTGTCAAACAACTTCCCGCCGAATGCTCTGGATATTCCCGACCAGAAACTGACCTATGGCCAGGTAAGTGTTGAATATGTACACGACAACACGATCAACCCTGCTACCAATATCTGGAAAGGACTGCGTTATAAAGTATTCTTCGACTGGTTCACGCAACTGAGCAACGTCAGCAATACCGATGGCAAATACATCTTCAATGCCGGCTTCGATGCGCGTCATTACTATCCTATTTACCGTAACCTGATCTGGGCAGTACGAGCATCAGGAGATTTCTCCTGGGGCAATCAGAAAGTTATCTACTACGTAGGTGGAGCCGACAACTGGTTCTCTCCGAAATTCAACGACGGCAATCGTCCCAGCCCGGATAACACCTATACCTACCAGACACTGGCCAACCCTGTGCGTGGCTTCAAACAAAACATTGCCAACGGTAACAACGCCGTGGTGCTGAACAGTGAAATCCGCGTGCCGGTGTTCACCACGTTCTTCAACAAACCGATCAACAACGCACTGCTCCGCAACTTCCAGTTGGTACAGTTCTTTGACCTCGGTACTGCATGGAATGGGCAGTTTGATAAACTGGAGCGTCCGCAAACCACGTTCATCGATGCCAACGATCCGAACAACGTGGTGAGTGTGCGACTGAAAGCCGGCGGCCTCGGACCATTTGCCGGCGGTTATGGATTTGGTGCACGCAGTACCTTGCTGGGCTACTTCCTGAAAGTAGATGCAGCCTGGGAAATGAATGGCATCTTCCGCGGCAAGCCGATGTGGTATTTCGGTATGGGCATCGACTTCTAAATAATTCATTTTATACCAATAAAAAATCCCGCTATCGAGCGGGATTTTTTTTCATCTGTCAGTGCATCTTCAGGGTTCTTGGTTTACTACCCTGGTAGATCAGCCAGATGAAAAGCGCATAACTGATGATCATCGCCCACGATTCTGTATGACCGAGCGGCTGAAAAACAAGTTCCAGCAAATGATCGGTCAGCGCAAAAGGATCGGTGAAAATGTCCCAGCTATTGAACCGTCTGTAACGTCCGAGGTAGACACCCAGGGCGCACAGGAAAAGAACAGGAAAAATAAAAACAGCCGGCCGGCGGAGCCTTCCCTGGCTCCGCAGCCAGCTTTCTATCCGCTGCAGTGAAAGCATGCCCGCCTGCAAACCGCTCCATGCAAAAGACAATAGCAACACAAGATCAAACCAGCCCGGCGCCGAGCGCACCTCCCTGAAGTGGAAGAGATCAGTGAACAGGTAAAAGGAGTTGGGCAGAAACAGCAACCAGAGCACAAACCAGGTTGCCTTCAGCCAGCGTTTGCGCGGATCTGCCTGCAGAAAGAACCAGGTACATATAAACGGAACAAAAGCAAGCGCCAGGTTCCATAACAAAAACAGATACGTATTTTCATTCGTTGTCAATATGCGCAGTATCAGCAATCCAAATGCAAAGAGAGAAGACAGCAACAGCCAGTCTTCAGGAAAAACGGGGTTGTACAATTGACTACGCCAGCCACGACGCACGGCCTGTAATATTTTCTTTTTCATGAGCCTGAAATGATTTTAGGTAAAAAAATAATCAGCGCTATCACCACTGCAAACACGGCGCTCAGCAGCACAGCAGCGGCAGCCATATCCTTGACTTGTTTGATAGCAACAGCATAACCCGGAGAAACAACGTCTGCCAATTTCTCGATAGCTGTATTTAAAATCTCCGTGATCCACACCAGGAAAATGGCGATCAGTAACCATTTCCATTCATTTTTATTCAGCTTAAACAAAAAGCCCGCGGCTATTGCGATGACCGTTGCTATTGCATGCAAGCGCGCATGCGGTTCGGTTTTCCAGAAAGTACGGAGCCCCTGCCAGGCATAGCCAAGGCTCCGTCGACGTTTCCGGATATAAGTGGACAAGGTCATGGTTATTGTTGTAATCGCCTGGAGAAATACATGACGATCGCGAGTGCGATAAACAACCCGATACTTCCCATGAGCAGTGAGAAATCCTGCAATTGAATGATGCTGAAAATATAGCCGTACACGGCGGTCAGCACCAGACATATGAAGAGGGAAATGCGGGCTGACTTCAGAATGCCGCCGGTATACCAGGTTACCAATGCGATGGTAGCAACGCCGGCAATACAATACGCCCAATTGAACCCGGTATATTCCGACACCGATAACAACAACGTATAAAACAACACGAGCGCCAGTCCTGCGAGACCATAATGCACGAGCAGTAAACTTCTTTTGTATATGAGTTCAATAAGGAGAAAGGCGACAAAGGTCAATATGATGCAAAGCAAAGCATACTTAACGGCGCGGCGTGTTTTATCATAACCATCCACTGGCAACATGAATACAGTGCCCACCGTCAATGGCTCAAGGGAATAGTTCCGGTTGATCCATACCTGTGGGGTATTGCGGTTAAGAAATTTCCAGTTGGCCACGAATCCGCTGTCACCCACTTCCCGTGTCTCGGGTAACATGCTGCCCTGGAAACTCGGGTCTTTCCAGCCAGACTCCATTTTGATGCGTGTATCGCGGGCGGCGCTGGCAAACAACAACTCACCCGAGCCATTGAGATTGAATTGCAGATTGAACTGATGCAGTGATTGCATTTTATCCAGAGACAAGGGAAGGCGAACGTAATAAGCATCTTTCAGGAAATCTGCTCCGTCATATTGGGGCAACAGGGTCAACGATTGATCGTCCCACTGCAAGCGGATGTCTTCGCGTATACCACGCAACGCATCTTTGACAGGTAAGATCAGTAAGGCCCGGTCCCAATCGAGCGAACTGTCCTGCACACCTGCGGAAGCCATGTCTGCCGGAGCAAAAGAACCGGCAATGTTGATGGAAGAACGATACACGGGCACTTCATAAATACCACGTCGACGTGTTTCTGTCGCTACCCTGGTGGATACATCGGCTTTGTCGGGCATAAGGTAAATCATATTACCTCCTATTTTATAAGGCACGGCGATCACCGGCGAGGTTACTTTCTGTGGGCCTGCCCATTTCTGGTTGATATCGGCCGACGCTTCCTGCTGGCGCAGTTCACGCTCCCGGACTATTTCCAGGATAAACAAAGTGGGAACCCAGAGTAACAAGGCAATGCCGAAAATGACGAGGCCTTTAAAGAAAAACTTTCCTTTGTCCATTAAACCGGAAAGCGGAGATGAAGGGGAATTTTCCATATAACTGTAATTGTTTATTTATTTTAAAAAGCACTTTGTAATACAAAGTATAAAGACAAAAAAAATTTACCGTATTCCCTTGATCATGTTTTCGAGCGCCTGGATATGATCGGTGAACGCTTTTTCGCCATTGCGCGTAACGGAATAAGTGGTATTTGTTTTACGCCCGATAAAACCTTTGTGAACTTTGAGATAACCATTTTCCTCCAGGCTCACGAGGTGGGTGGCCAGGTTGCCGTCGGTTACTTCCAGCATACGTTTGAGGTCATTGAAACTCACTTCCTCATTGACCATGAGAATGCTCATCACCCCGAGGCGTATGCGGTTGTCAAACAATTTATTTAATCCGGCAATAGGGTTCATAAGGGATCCTTTGCAATAGCAACAACAGGTTTTTCATTTCGTTCATACCGGAACCAGATGATCAGTCCGAATACGATATGCAATACACCAAAACCAAGCGTCCAGAAATACAGGCCATAGCCGATGTAAAACATATTGAGTAATCCGAGCAGGATCATACCGAAACCCAGCCAGCGTACAGCTCCCAGCGTAAAGCGGCTGGCAGCCACCATGGATAAACCATAAAAAACAAGGCAACCCGGCGCAATGAAACGCCATTCATCATAGCGCAGCATGCCCAGTAAAAATACAGCCCCGGCCGCCATGGGTATGGCAAACTGCCAGGCTGCCTGGCGGGAACTGTATTCCCACAATGATTGTCCCTGACGGCGCGCTTTGCGCCAGGTGAACAAAGCGGCAACACCCGCTGCCATGATCAATGTGATGAACGACAACACCAGCAGTTGGGTTTTGAGTTCCGCAAAGTCGCCCGCCATGAAAGCGCCGCGCGTATTGTAAGACCGGTAATAGGGCAGGAAGAAAAGATACCGGCCGATGAGGGCACTTATCAAGGCCACCACACCGGCACCGGTAAAACTCCAGGCGCTGAGCGAAGTAAACCGGCTGCTGCGCTGCATCAACCGCTTGATGTCCTGCACATCCTGCAGGGTACCGGCTCTTAAATTGTCATCCATAAAAAGCACTTTGAAATACAAAGTAATAGGCCTCCGGCTGATTTTCCAAATAAAAAATTCGTTAAATACATGCTCCGGGCAAATTCCCGCCGCTTTTACCGCTTTGCGAAGTAGATTTGCATATTCATGTTGAACGCCAGACCCATTACCCGTTTTCTTTTATTGACCCTGATCGTGATGACGGCATCGCACCTGTCCGCGCAAAAGATCATCAGCGGTGTGATCAAAGATTTTCACAGCGAAGAGAAAGTTCCTTTCGCATCCGTTACGTTCAAAGGCACGTCCTTCGGTGGCCTCACCGATTCGGCCGGTTTTTTTTCCTTCCAGGTGGACAAATGGCCTTCCGACTCATTGCTCGTTACCTGCGTTGGTTATCAACCTTACACTTTCGCCATACCGGCTAATAAAGATTCCCTCCTGCTTGAAATCCCGATGGAACGCGGCACTTTCAATAATGATGTGCGCGTAAAAGTAAAGGTGAACAAAGGCCTGCTCGTGTGGCGAAAGATCGTGCAGAACAAACCACGCAATGACCGCTACCGGTTTCAGAATTTTTCTTACGAACTCTACAACAAGCTGGAACTCGATATCAAGAACATGAATTTCCGCCGCATCACGCGCTTTAAACCATTGCGCGGCATCGGCGATATCATCAACCAGCATATCGATTCTACCGACGAACAGAAATATTTACCTGCCTACCTCACCGAAGCGCTCTCTGATTATTATTATCAGAAGAAACCGCTGAAGCGCCGCGAGATCATTAAAGCCGTCAACACCAACGGTGTACGCAACGAAAGCATGATCAAGTTTCTCGGTGGCATGGACCAGGTGATCAATGTTTACAACAACTTTATTCCCGTATTCGATAAACAGTTTGTGAGCCCGGCCAGCGATAACGGTGATATCTATTACAATTACAACGTAATCGATACGCAGCAGATCGGCAATCACCGTTATTTCCACCTGGTGTTTGCGCCGCGCCGCAAGGGCACGAATACGTTTGAGGGCGATTGCTGGGTACATGTGGGCAGCTTTGCCATTCAACGCATGAACCTGCGCCTGGGTAAGGAAGCGAATATCAACTTCCTGGAAAACCTGAGCCTGATCCAGGAATACACGCTCATCAATGATTCCACATGGTTTTTATCGAAGGATAAGTTCGTGGCGGATGTGTCGCCTGTCGGCAAAATGGTACCGGGTCTCATCGGGCGAAAGACAACTACCTACCGCAACGTGATTGTCAACGATAGCAGCGTAGTACAGGAACTGGCAAAAAATAAAAGGCTGGAAGAAATACTCACACTGGAAGGAGCAGCCTATAAGCCGCGCGAATATTGGGATACAGCCCGGCACGAAGAGCTTTCCCGAACGGAAAAAGGCATCATTCACATGATCGATACGCTCACCAATGCGCCATCGTTCAAACGGTTGACCAAACAACTCACCTTTCTCGCTACCGGTTACTTCAATGTAGGCAACCTGCAATTTGGTTCGGCCTACAACTGGTTTACGGGAAATGGATGGGAAGGTTTCCGGATGCGTTTCGACCTGGCGAGTAACCGGCATTTCGATAAGAAATGGTGGTGGCACGGCTACGTCGCTTATGGTTTTGGCGACCGCAAGTTCAAAGGAAAAGGTGAAGTGTTCTACCTGCCCAAAAAAGATCCGCGGCAATACTTTTTTGCTTCGTATGTAAATGATCTCGACTTTGGACAGAACTATTATGGCGAAGTGTCGCAGGACAATATTTTTGCCCTGGCTATCCGCAAAAAAGGCATCCCCATCAAGTTTCTGAAAGTGGAAGAAAAACGATTGGAGTTTTTCAATGAAACGCGTTCCGGTTTCTCCACGCTGCTGGCAGTAACGCACAAGCAATACACGCCGCTGCGCAACCTTCCGCCAAAAGATTCTTTTGCCATTGCGGGAGCATCGCCGCTGGCAACCGCCGAAGTAGCCTTAAGATTACGTTTCGCTTACCTGGAAAAATTCCTGGAGTCTACTTTTTTCCGCACCAGTCTGGGAAGCCCCTATCCTATTGCAGAAGTAACGGTAGCGAGAGGTATATCGGGCATTTTCAATAGCGGATACGATTATACCAAACTCTCGGCCAGTGTGTCGGACTATATCAGCATTCCGCCGGTCGGTAATATTTCCTTCCAGGTATACGGTGGTAAAACATTCGGTACGCTGCCGTATGTATTGCTGGATATTGCGCCGGGCAATGAGTTGTATTATTACAACAAATATGCGTTCAACATGATGAACCGTTTCGAATTCATCCATGATCAGTTTGCCGGCATCAACTTCGAACACAATATCGGCAACGGTATTTTCAGATTGCTTCCTAAATTGAAATTCCGTCAGTTCTATACGGTGAAGACATTATGGGGCAGCCTCAATGAGAAAAACCGCGAACTCAATTTTGTAGACGGACATAATTTCCAAACCCTCAACGGCAAAACTTATCTCGAAGTCGGTACCGGCATCGATAATATTCTGCGCTTTATCCGCATCGATTGTGTATGGCGTTTGTTGCCACAGTCTAATATAAAAGAAGCCACCAAACGCTTTGGCGTATTTGGCAGCTTCCGTTTAACCTTCTAAAATCAGTTTCAGTCTCCGGGTTCCTGGTTTTCTTTTTGTTTCAAATATTTTTCCAATAGCTTATCAATGTCCTTGAGCCTATAGGCTTCTTCATGATAACCGGTAAGTTCACCGTTGGTCTGTAATTCAGCTTGATCCAGCGCATAGGGTCCTGCTACGCCCAGCATCGGAAAATTAAGACCGTCGTCGCTTATTTGAAATAGGAATACGCGGAACTCTTTTCCTTTCCATTTTACTTTCTTCTCTTTTACAAATTCAACAGCCGGTGTCCATTCTTCATAATCGAAATAACCAAGCAATTCCGACTCAGCGAAGGAACGCTGGTTTTTATATTTGGCCGGGAAAAGCGATTGATTACCGGTTGTGTCCAGCAGTGAGTAAAGATCACGGCGGTAAAGCGGCTTGCCCGCCAGTTCATTGAGTGACTTCGCGGGTACCGGCTGTTTCATGCGGATCAATGAACTGACCCCTTCATTCAGCGCGGCCGGCATCTCCGGTGAAAGAAATCCGCGTATGCGCGATGCAATAGCTGTGTCGGGGAAATAACCAAGCAGGTGCAACATATCGACATAGCTATATCCTTCGTTGTCGATATCATCCTGCGACCAGGGTTGGCGCAGATAGCTATCGGCTTGTTTTAAGATCACCGGCAGGTAAGGACGCACGGCTTCTTTGTCGAGTTGATCGTCTTTCAGTAACCGGTCGGTGACGTCGATAACTGCCAGGGACATGTGCGGTTTCGATAACAGTTGCAACAAGCCCGGATACAGAGCCCTGGTGAGTTCCAGCGAATCATATATTCTGTAGGAAAACGTGAACTTGCCCGTGCTGTCGGGTGAAGGCGTTTTTTCCACCAATAATTTCAGTAGTGCCTGGTAAGCATAGGCCGATTTTATAGAAGAAAGGCCATGAATGATATCGTCCTGCATCCTGTCATTGGTTGCGGGAACTTTCGCGTATTGTGCCGTCAGAAAATCGACCGTGGCATTGTCACCGATGTTGTAAAGCTTACCAGCCAGTTGAAAACGTATGCGGAAATAATCGTAGTGCAACGTATCACCTGGAATTTCGGTTACGATCAACTGCCGCAACTTGGGAAGATCTTTTGTTGTAAACTCATGTGAGTATAAGGCACTCCGCGCTTTGAAATAAGTAGCCGAATCTGTAGACAAAACATCGTTCAGCAATTTATCACTCTTGCTTTCTTTATTCGCTGTATAACTGCGGGTGAAAGTGAACGAATCAAAGAAGGGCTGATAACGTTTGGCCAATGCATCTTTTTCCTGTTGCACAACCAGTAAAATATATAGTGAATCGCCGTGTAAGCTAATGCGCAGTTGTTTGGCTGTATGACTGTTGGCCTTCACCATCGTCCATTCAAGGCCCGGAGCCGTTCCGTTTCTCACCTCGCGTTTGCTCAATACGCTGTCTGTTTCGAGTTCATATCGCGTCATCGTTTCTTCGAGAAACTTAAGTGTGTCCGTTACCTCCGTGTAATCGCCGATGCTTTGTTTTTCGATGCGGTAAGAAGTAGCATCAACAGGGTTGCTGCCGACATATACCCAGTCTTCGAGCAGCACACCGGAAGGGTCTTCGCCGGTTTCTCTTTTCAATAAAGCGGAAGGAAGTTTCACCCGGAAATCTCCATCGGGAGAAACCTGTTCGGTCCAGACGGGAGCGGGATAATCCAGCAAACGGAAAGAAGCAAAGAATGCGCTGTCCTTGTCCGGTGCCGCATTGCGGGGTACGCCGCTGATTAGCTGGTACACGCGGTTGCCGCGGATCAGGGTGAAGGATTTAAGCCGCAGGTCTTCATCTTTTGCAAAACCCTGCGCCTGGTAATAAGCATATCCGAAGCGTTCGCCCCACTCATCTTTTACATCGTTGAGTTGTGCATGATAACCGGCGCGTAATTCTTCAAAATAAGCTGAATCGCTTTCCAGTACCAGGCCGGCTTTGAGGTCGAGCACCTGTACAATATTATACTGCGTGTTGGCAATATCCAGCAGATCCCAGGAGCGCGAAGAAAAAGACTGGCCGTCCTGGCGGCTTTCCAACGATTTGCTGCGGCGGTACTGACCGGGCCAGGTGATAGCAAAATAACCTGTCGTGTCATTTTGTACAACACTATTTGCCGCCAGTTTTTTGGGAGCCTCCAACGGTTTGAAAGAATTAAAAAAGCGCTGACTATTGTTGTTCTTTTTATTAAGAGAAGCATCTCCGCCATTCATCAACATATAAACAGAACCGTTGCCAACAAGATAACGGATCTTATACTGGTAGCTTGAATAACTCATCGTTCCTTCGAGTCCGGCCATACCATTGTGCGTAACCTTCTTCATATCCTTAACCCTGTCTTTCATTCGCTTGCGCAATGCCTCTATTTCGGTTTGTTCACTGGTATAGGATTTTGCAAAACTTCCGGCTATATACATTTCCTGATCCAGTATATCGTAAGCCATTTTCATATGAAGGGCTTCTCCGAAAGCATTAAAATCGCTTGTTTTGCCCGGCATTTCTATGCTGAATGTACCTGCATCGTCCGACACAGGTTTCCAGGCGATGGCGGCCACTTTTTTCCGGTAAACATCGGGATCGATCTTTGCGGTGCCGAACACAGGTTCAACGGTAAAACCTTTCTTCCGCAGCAATACGACCACGCCTTCAGTGCCCGGAAGATGTGCGGTACCAACGGTGAAGAACATGCTGCGTATGCGCCCCAGGCTGTCCATCCGGTCGGCCATTTTATAATTGCGGCGGATGAGCTGGATATCTTCCATCACTTTGTTCTTCGATTGCAGGAACATGGTGTCAACCGCGTTGAGATCCTGTGCAAGGTAGATGGAGATCATTTTTTCCATCATGGCTCTTGCAGGCATCTGCAGGCTGTCGATGTCCTGATCAGTTACGCCGCGTCCTATTTCGTCCATGATCTGCAACTGATCCGTCACATCTTCGATACCACCGGCCCATTTGCCCATTCTTGTAGCGAGTGCATAGAGATACATATCGAGAATGACCGGCATCTTTTCCGTTTTGAACATACCGGCTATAATTTCCTGGCGGATTTTTTTCAACGCGCGTATTTCGCGTTTGCTTAACCGCTTTTCCGTGCCGGGAGGTGGTTCAAGTATATCTTCCACATCAGTAAGTGCGGGTGGTGGTTCTTTTACGTCGTCACTGCCATAAATTTTTTCGTCCACCGCTTTTTGCAAAATCGAATCGAGGTATTCATGCACATCGATTTCCATTGCAAAGCCTTCGGCTTTCTCCAGGTAATGATAAAGCGAATCGCTGAGATGAAAAATACGTTTGTCCTGAAGGTGCATACTACCGAAGAGATAAGAATCTTTGGTCAACCCGTTTCCGGATATGCGCCACAGCAGGGTGGATGGCCAGGAAGAAGATTGAGCGGTGGAAGATAAAACGCAGAAGCACAGAACGCCCAATGAAAGCAGGATACGTTTCATAGTTGAAGATAGTCTTGGTTTGCTGATGCAAAGTAATGTGTAAATGTGGAAATATGTAAATGTGAAAATGAAACAGCCGGCGGCCGTAAATATTAAAGGCAACAGCCACTTTTGTTGCATGCACATTTTCACATTCCGCCAGCACTGCGGATTAAACGATGGTCACCTCAATCCCCATCCCTTTCAGCATTTCCACCGTATGCTCCGAAATGCCGGCATCGGTAATCACCTGTTCCACATCCTCGAGACCGCAGATGCGGCCAAACCCACGCTTGCCGAATTTACTGGAGTCGGCCAGCACTATTGTTTTTTGCGACGCGGCGATCATTTTGCGGTTGAGCTGGGCTTCCATCACGTTGGTGGTGCTGAGGCCAAACTCCATATCGATGCCGTCGACGCCGAGAAACAGCTTGCTGCAGGAAAAATCATCCAGCACTTTTTCGGCATAGATGCCGGTGGCGGAAGACGAGCTTTTGCGGAGAATGCCACCCAGTAACAACACTTCGATGCCGGGGTGCACATTTAATTCGGTGGCCACGTTGAGCGCCGCCGTGATCACCGTCACCGTTCCTTCCGGTTTGATGCAGCGGGCCAGCGATAACACACTCGTGCCGGAAGCAATGATCACACAATCATTCGGTTCGATCAATGCCGCCGCCACCATACCGATGCGATGCTTTTCCTCCGCATGAATTTTCTCCTTTTCATTGACCGGTCTGTCGACCGTATAAGGATTAATGGAAGTACCTCCCCCGTGCGTACGGAAAAGCAGGCTTTTGTCTTCCAGCAGTTTCAGGTCCTTACGGATAGTTACGGATGACACGTCTAATTCGCGGCAGAGGTCTACTACACTTACTTTTCCTTCCTTTTTGAGGCGGGAAAGAATATGCTGATGCCGTTCGGCTAACGTACGCATGGGTCGATACTTAAAAATTAAACGTCAAATTAAACCGATCTGCCTGGATTTCAAAAAGATAAATCTGTCAAGATCGCGCAACGAACAGGCGTTCGGCGATTCGAAACCAAATGAAATAATTATGAATTTTTCAAATTTCGAAATATTTCTTTTAGAGAACAATATTTTTGCTTTACTTTCATTTTACTATCTATTTGTTTCGTTTTAAGTAAAAACGAAAGATAACGAAAGAAGGAAGTATTATGTTCACAGCCGCAACCAATGATTTTCGTCGTACTGCTCTGCTTGCTAAAATGGCGCACGATCCCGCCCCATTTGACCTGATCGTGATCGGCGGAGGCGCAACCGGATTGGGCATAGCACTCGATGCGGTTTGCCGTGGCTACCGGACCCTGCTCGTGGAACAGGCCGATTTTGCCAAAGGCACTTCGAGCCGCAGCACCAAACTCGTACACGGCGGCGTTCGCTACCTCGCACAGGGAGACGTGAAACTTGTCCGCGAGGCCAGCATCGAAAGAGGCCTGCTTCACCGCAACGCACCACACCTCGTGAAAGACCAGACCTTCATCGTTCCGGTTTACTCAACCTGGGAAAAACTGAAATACACCATCGGGCTGAAAATATATGATTGGATAGCAGGCCGATTACGCCTCGGGCCTTCGGTTTTCATTTCACGCAAAGACGTATTGGAAAAGATACCCGGCATCCGGCCCGAAGGCCTTAAAGGCGGCGTTCTTTATCACGACGGACAGTTCGATGATGCGCGGCTCGCCATCAATCTCATGCAAAGCATTCAAGACAATGGCGGACACATCATCAATTATATGAAAGTGACCGGACTGCTCAAAGATGAAACAGGTTTTGTAGCAGGCGTTAAGGTTACAGACACCGAAACAGACATACCGTATACATTCCGCGGTAAAACGGTTATTAATGCTACCGGTGTTTTTGTAGATGATATTCTTCGCATGGACGAACCCGGTCACGCAGCCAGCATTTGCGTGAGCCAGGGTGTTCACCTGGTGTTTGATAAAAAGTTTTTTCCATCATCCCATGCCTTGATGATTCCGCGTACAAGCGATGGACGTGTATTGTTTGCAGTTCCCTGGCATGATAAAGTAGTGGTCGGCACTACCGACACGCCGGTAGCAGAAGCTTCGCTGGAACCAGTGGCTTTGGAAAAAGAGATCCGGTTTATCCTGGACACCGCGGCGGCTTATTTTATTGAAAAGCCACAGCGCAGTGATGTCTTGAGTGTGTTTGCCGGCCAACGCCCGCTTGCCGCTCCGCAAAAAGCCAATCAGAAGACAAAAGAAATTTCAAGAAGTCATAAGATAGTCGTTTCTCCCTCTAACCTGTTTACGATCCTTGGTGGTAAATGGACAACGTACAGAAAGATGGGAGAAGACATGGTAGACCGGGTAGAAAAGGAAATGAACTGGGCGCACAAACCGGCAACCACGGCCAACCTGCACGTACATGGTTATGTGGCGCAGGCAGACTGGTCCGATCCTTTTTATTTCTACGGCAGCGATGCCATACCCTTAAAGGAAAGTATTAACGGCAGCGCCGGCCAGTGGCTAAGCGAATCGCTGCGTATTCATCCGGCACAGGTGCGATGGGCTGTTGAACATGAGATGGCGCGCACTGTAGAAGATGTACTGGCAAGAAGAACCCGCGCCTTGTTACTCGACGCCAAAGAAAGCGTACGCATTGCTCCTGCTGTGGCATCGATCATGGCAACCACACTCGGTCAGGACAAAGCATGGGAATTACAACAGATAGAACAATACCAGCAATTGGTGGAAACCTATATCCTGGAGAAGCTGCCCGTACACATATGAAAATTAAGTGTTGATTGTTCACAACAAATTCATGTTGACGTAACAATATCTTAATAACGATTATCGACTGCCAATATGAAAAAGAAATTTCTTTGCCAACCGGAAGAAAAGGAACAACCTGTAGTTAAAAGAAGCATTCCCCACCAGGATGTTTTCAAGTTGCTTCCTGTCCCGCCATTTTTTATCCCGGTTGCTGTCACATCTATCCATCGTAAGTTCTACGTTTTTTAAACCAACAACCTCAACAGTTATGAGAGTAGCATTTTTTGCTGTCACCAAACTCCCTGTAAAATTTTTGCTATGGAGTTTATGTTTGCTGGCCATGAGCGCAGTTGCTCACGCGCAGCAAAAAGACATCAGCGGCAAAGTCACAAGCAAAACAGACGGCGCGCCGCTGGCTAAGGCCACTGTGGTGGTAAAAGGTACTTCCCGCGGTACTTCCACCAACGATCAGGGTACTTTCACTATCCGCGCGGCAGCAAATGAAACCCTCAGCGTTTCCGCTGTCGGTTATCTGCCGGTGGAGTTGTCCGTAGGAGCCAACACTTCTCTCAGTTTTGAATTGACCGAAGACTCCCGCGAAATGGAAACCGTAGTCGTTACCGCACTCGGCATCCGCCGCGAAGAGAAAGCGCTCGGCTACTCCGTATCCAAAGTAAACGGTGAAGAGGTGACCAACGCCATGTCCAACAACTGGACCAACTCCCTCACCGGTAAGGTAGCCGGCCTCAACCTGTTGAAATCAGGTGGCGGTCCTTCCGGCACCAACAAGATTATCCTTCGTGGTGAGAACTCACTGAACGGAACCAGTGAAGCACTCATCGTGGTGGACGGTGTAATCATCAGCGGCTCCAGCGGTCAGATGACCGGTACCGGAAGTTCCTCTTATCTACAGGGCGAATCTCCTGTGGATTTTGGTACCAGCCTCAATGATATCAATCCCGAAGACATCGAATCCGTTACCGTATTGAAAGGTCCGGGCGCTGCTGCATTGTATGGCGCACGTGGTGCCAACGGTGCAATCATCATTACCACCAAATCCGGCAACAACGCCAAGAAAAAAGGACTCGGCATTACGTATAACATGAATGCCTCCATCGACAAAATCAACCGCTGGCCCGATTATCAGTATGAGTTCGGACAAGGTGCTACCGGTCAGCATACCTGGTATTCTTATAACGATTCTGAAGACGGACCAAGCACACGCAGCACCAGCTCTGCATGGGGACCCGCCTTCAACGGACAAGCTTATTATCAATACGACCCGGTTACACGCACCAAAAGTGAAGTGCGCACGCCCTGGGTTCCTTATAAAAATAACCGCAAGGATTTCTTCGAAACTGGTAAGAATCTCATCAACACGCTCACCATCGATGGCGGAAATAAAAACACGTCAGTACGTCTTTCGCTGACCAATCTGAAGAATACCTGGATTATTCCCAACACCGGATATGATCGCAATACGGTAGCGTTGTCTGTGAACCAGAAGATTTCCGACAAGCTGACGATCGCTACCAAAGTAAACTATACCAATAAGAAAACGGACAATCTTCCTTCTACCGGTTACAATAACCAGTCGATCATGTATTTCATCAGAGGCATGGTTCCCAATGCCAACCTCGATTGGTTCAAGGATTATTGGGTACCCGGACAAGAAGGTATTGCGCAGACACGCCCGTTCAGCAGCCTGCTCGACAACCCCTATCTCATTTCTTATGAAATGCTGAACAAGTCTAACCGCCATGGTGTGATCGGTAATATTTCTGCAACCTATAATTTCACCAAAGACCTGAGCCTGATGGTGCGCACCGCGCTCGACTTTGCCTCAGAGTTTCGTTCGCAACAACGTCCTTTCGGCGTAAACAAATTTGCAGAAGGCATGTTCCGTACGCAGAACATATTCACCCAGGAGATCAACTCCGACTTCCTGCTGCGTTACAATACACGTTTCTCGCGCAAAATCCGCGCGGGTTTCTCTGCCGGTGGCAACAGCATGACCAACCGTTATATCCGCGACGAACTCCGTGCCGACCAGCTTAATTATCCGGCTATTTATACATTGGCCAACACCAAAAACCCACTGGTAGCACTTCCCTATCGCGCTAATTACAAAGTGAATAGTTTCTATGCACTGGCACAAGCTTCGTATGACGATTTTATCTTCATCGACGCCACCGCGCGCCAGGACTGGGCAAGCACATTGGCCACGCCAACTTCTACCAAGAACACCGGATTCTTTTATCCGTCTGTTAATGGCAGCGTAGTGGTTTCTGAAAAAGTAAAAATGCCGGCACCCATTTCCATGCTGAAAGTACGCGGCTCATGGGCACGCGTGGGTAGTGGCGGCATTGTTCCTTACCGCACGTCCTACACCTATGATCCGACCTTGTTCCCCGGTGGTGCAAGCAACCCCACCGCTATCGCCAACCCGGATCTGAAATCACTGCTTACCACCAGCGTGGAAGCAGGTCTGGATATCCGTTTCTTCAAGAACAAATTGAACGTCGACATTGCTGTTTACCGCAACAATACCAAGAATGATATCTTCCGTGTGCCGGTTGATCCTTCCTCCGGTTATTCGGCCATTATTGCCAATGCCGGTCTCGTACGCAACCAGGGAATCGAGATCCAGGTGAATGGCAACGTACTCACTACAAAAAGCGGCTTCAGTTGGAATGTTTTCGGTACTTATACAGCTAACCGCAACCGGGTGGTTGAACTCGTAGACGGAACCGACACCTATGTAATGTCGACCGGTCCTGCAAACCGCGGCTCTATCGAAGCGCGTCCCGGCGGTCGCATGGGCGACCTGTATGGTATCGGTTATGAACGCAGCCCGGATGGCCAGATTATCTACAACGATCAGGGCATGCCTACACGCACCACCGCCGTTAAATATCTCGGCAACACCAATGCTAAATGGAAAGGAAGCATCGGCAGCGAACTCAAGTTTAAAAACTTCCGTTTCAATTTCCTGTTCGACGGACAGTTCGGTGGCGTAGCCTATTCACTCACACACGCAGTATTGATGGAAGAAGGCAAGTTGAAAAAATCTGTTCCCGGCCGTTACAACGGCATCATCGGTGAGGGTGTACGCTGGGATGCGGTCAACAACAAGTACGTTCCCAACGACATTCTCGTTACCAATATTCAGGCATACTACGATGCGCACTTCAACCGTGACAACATCGAGTCCAACACGTTCAGCACAGACTTCATCAAGTTTCGTGAAGCACGTCTCGATTATACGTTACCAACAAGACTCACCAGCAAGCTGAGACTGACCCGTGCATCGATTGGCGTATATGGACGCGATCTCTTCGTAATCACTAAATGGCCTTCATTCGATCCGGAGTTCGGCACACTGAACGATGGTCAGATCAATGCCGGATTTGAAATCGCACAGTTTCCGTCAACACGCTCAATGGGTATAGCTCTTACCGTAGGTTTTTAACCTGAAAAAACTAACAACATGAAACGTTCACTTTTTTCCATAGCAATCATCTTCACGCTTTTAAGCATGAGCGCATGCAATAAAGATTTTGAAGAAACCAATACCAACCCGAATACCGTTCCGGTTACCAGACCTGAATCCCTTCTGGAGTCGGCTATTTACCGGATGGTGCAGGCCAATCAGACAAGGGCGCTCCGTCTCACGCACGAACTGATGCAGGTGCATGTGACGACGGTAAACTCCGATGAGATCCATCGTTACATCATCCGTCCTTCCGAATCGGATTATATGTGGAACGCCTGGTATCTGCAGATCACCAACTTCCGCGACATGTACAACAGCGCGAAAGAACTGGCACTCGTTCCAAGCCAGTCCTACTATTATTCTTACATGGGTATTGCGCGTGTAATGGAAGCATGGTCTTTTTCTTTGCTCACAGACACTTACGGCGATGTGCCTTTTTCAGAAGCGACGCTCGGCAGATCAGACAATATTTATCAGCCAAAATTTGACCGTCAGCAGGACATCTACGACAGCCTGTTTAAAAATCTCGAAGAAGCCAATACCTTGTTTGCAAGAAACGATACGCTTATTCCCGATGCGGCAAAACAACGCGATCCCTTGTATGGCGGTAGTATTTCAAAATGGCGCAAATTCAGCAATGCCCTTTACCTGCGCCTGCTGCTCCGTGCCTCCGGACGTCCGGAAAGTAATGCGGCAGCCAAGATCCAACAGATCATTGCCACGCCGGCAACTTACCCTTTAATGGCCAGCAACGAAGAGTCGGCAGTGATCCGTTTTACTACTACGCCTCCTTTCGTTTCCGCTTTTAATACCTATCGTGATTTTGATTTCAACGGCGACAACGGTCTCAGCCAGTTTTTCATCAATACATTGAACTTATGGGAAGATCCGCGCCGTACCAAATGGGCTTCGACTGTAGGCAGCAACTACGAAGGTGTGCCTAGCGGTTATATGCCCGGCCAGGTGCCCGAGAGACTCTCCTTTTACCTGGCTACGCTGAAAAATGAACCACGGCTCGGCAACATTCTCAGTTACCCCGAATTGCAGTTCATACTGGCCGAAGCGGCATTGAAAGGCTATAGCACCGGCAATGCAAGAACCTTGTATGAAAACGGCGTTAACAATGCCATTACCTTCTGGGCGCTGACCGTACCTACCGGGCATCTTGCCAAACCAGGCGTTGCATGGGTAGACGCCGAAACAGACGCACAGAAACTGGAAAAGATCATCACACAGAAATATTTTACTTTCTTCTTTACGGATTTCCAGTCATGGTTTGAATACCGCCGTACCGGATATCCTGATCTGCCGATCGGCCCCGGTGTACAAAACAACCGCATCCTTCCAACGCGGCTTGTTTATCCAACCATCGTGCAATCGCTTAACCGTGTCAACTATAACGAGGCAGTAAGCAGAATGGGTGGCGATAATATGTTGATCAAAGTATGGTGGGACGTAAACTGATCCATTTCTATTAACCAGTAATACAGCAACAATGACAACGCGCAATATTATATTTAATGGCCTGGTACTTGGAAGCCTCCTTGCAGGTATGGCATCATGCGTTAAAAAATACGACAACCCCGCAGAAGGTACGATGGGGGCTGCTACTTATATCTATGCCGTTCGCGAGGCTTATCGCGGCAATGAGATCACACTCAGTCCTTCTACGCTCGGCGGTGCCAGCCAGATACAGGGAGTAGTGATCTCCGATGCAGCAGCCGGCAATACAGAACCCGGCCTGTTCTTTATCCAGCAAACGGTTGCCTCAGCCAACCAGGTGGGTGATATTACCCGCGGTATTGCACTTCGCATGAGCAGCGGTAACGTTACCTGGAAAACAGGCGATTCACTTCGTATCAATGTGGAAGGCATGAAACTCGACCGCATCAACGGACGTCTCACCATCAGCGGTGTAACCGAAGACCGTGTAACCAAACTGGCAGAGAACCGTACACCGCTCGTGCGTTCTGCCAACCTCGCGATGCTCAATGTAATGATGCCGGAATACGAATCTTCGCTTGTTGCCGTACACGCCGACGTAAAAGATTATGCGGCCGGTGTACTCTTTGGTGGCGAGCGTACATTGAGTGATAACACAGGTCCGCAGTTCGGGCTTGTTACCAGAAATGAAGCCGCCTTCGCGGGTGCGCAAACACCCATCAACGCGCAATTCACAGGCATTCCGGGTTACTTCAATGCATCCGGAAAAGATACCGCCGGTGCTAAACGTATTCTGCAACTTCGCAATATCAATGACACCGCATTTCTGAGTGGTGCTATTTACAGCAACTTCCCCGAAAACTTCGAATACCCCGATGCTTCTGCCAAATCGAGTTATAACGTTACGGCCACTGCCAACAACATTGATCTGGCTTCTGGTAACTGGAAACTGCAGCAGGCAATTCTTGGTAATACGGTGATCCGCGACAAATACAATCTGCCCGGCAAACAATGCATCCGTATGCAACAGAACCTTACCACCAGCGGATATGTGCAAATGAACTTTGACGTAACGGAAGGTGCCTCAAAAGTGACGGTATTCTATGGAAAATATTATACCGATCCCAGTTCAACTTTCCGCCTGGAATATTCCGTGAACGGTGGCACCACATGGGTGAACGTTGCGCCTAACGTAAGTTACATGCCCGACCGCGGATCTTTGCAGGCAAGCTTCCGCGTGAACGTTACCGGTAATGTACGTTTCCGCATAAACAAGCTTGGACTCGGTGCCTCATCTTCCACCGTTTTCAACGGACGTTTATGCCTGGAAGATATTGTCGTGTATAAAAAACTTTAAGCTGTATTTTTAAACCTCACAGTAGCTGATCCGATATGCAAAGAAGAAAATTCCTTCAACAACTTGCCTGGTTGGGTGGCGGCCTGATAGCCGCCGTTCAATTGCCTGCACAAACTATTTTCAGCCGCGACGGAAAAATCAGCGGGCGGGTAAAATCCGGTAAAAAAGGTTTGGCCAATGTGGTGGTGAGCGATGGATATTCGGTGGTAGCAACCGATACCAAAGGCAATTACGAGATCGACCTTCATCCCGCAGCGCGATCCGTATTCGTGTCCACACCAGCCGGTTACGCGTTCTTACACGAAGACCATGTAGCCCGCCATTATCAAAAAGTAAATGGTAAACGTGCGAACTCACTCGACTTCGACCTGCGTGAACTCAAGCGCAGTGACGACGAACATCAATTCATCATTTGGGCCGATCCGCAGGTGAAGAGCGATAAAGACGTACAGAAAATGCTCGAGCAGTCTGTACCTGATGTACAGAAGCTGGTAAAGGCCGCCGGAAAGGATACATTGCTGCACGGTATCACCGTTGGTGACATCGTATGGGATGAATCCAAACATTTCGATGATTACACCCGTGCTGTCGGCAAAATGGGCATTCCGTTTTTCCAGTGTCTCGGCAATCACGATATGGATTACAACAAAGGGGGTGATGAAACATCAGACACTACTTTCCAGGAACACTACGGTCCTACTTTTTATTCCTTCAACCGCGGGCAGGTGCATTATGTGGTGATGGACAATGTTCGCTACCTGGGTAAAGACCGCGAGTATGACGGTTTCTTTCAGCAACACCAACTCGACTGGCTGAAGAAGGACCTGTCGTTCGTACCGGAAGACAAACTGATCGTTCTCTGTGTACACATTCCCGTACACAATGGCGTAAAAAATAACGCCGACCTCTATGCTGTACTCGGTAGCCGGAAAGTGCATATCATGTCGGGACACACGCATTATCACCGCAATGTGATCAAAGGAAATATCTACGAACATAACCATGGCACCGTATGTGGCGCCTGGTGGACCGGCCCTATCTGCGGCGACGGCACGCCCTGCGGTTATGGCGTTTACACTGTTAAAGGAACCAACCTTGAATGGTATTATCAATCCACAGGTGAGTCACCGGATTACCAGATGGCTTTATTTATCCAGGAAAAAGATGGTACAAAAGAATTACTCGCCAACATCTGGAATGCTGACCCGGCATGGAAAACAAGTTACTGGGTAGATGGTGTGGAGAAAGGGAGTCTGCAACAGTTCACCGGTTTCGATCCGCTGGCTTATTCAACTTTATTGGGGCCCGATCTTCCCAAACCAAGAGGTTTTGCAGAGCCGAAGAAAACGGAACATCTGTTCCGTGCCCTATTGCCCGCCGGTGCGAAAGAGGTGAAGGTGGTTGCCACGGACCGCTTTGGAAAAGAGTTTGTCAGCACGCGCGAGGTACCCACATAATGATCATTATTTGATTGTCCTAAATTAAACAACATGCGTTATTTCGTTTTCAGTATTGCCCTTCTTTTTATTACGCTTCAATCGGGGGCACAGCAGCCGAAGTGGGACAGTACGTTCCGGCCCGGCAGCTATGCGCTTAAAGTGGATCAGTTCCGCAGCTATCCCAATTCGCAAAAGGATATTATTTTCCTGGGAAATAGCATTACTGCCGGCGCGGACTGGAATGAACTCCTGGGCCTGCCGCAGGCGCGCAACCGCGGCATATCGGGCGACATCACTTATGGCGTACTGGAGCGTCTCGACGAAGTAACAGCCGGAAAACCTGCAAAAGTGTTTGTGCTGATCGGCATCAACGACATGGCGCGCAACATCCCGGACTCGGTGATCCTTTCCAATTATGAAAAGATTATTCACCGCATCAGGAAAGAATCGCCCACTACGCGTATCTATTTCAATACTCTGTTGCCGGTGAACAATAGTTTCCCGGATAAAAATCATTTCAATAAAGACGAACACATCGCTGCGCTCAATGCCGGTCTCCGGAAAATAGCCGCACGCGAAAAGATCACGCTGATCGATATCCATGATCATTTCCTGGACAAAGACAAAAAACTCGATAAACAATATACGTATGACGGACTGCACCTGAATGCAGCCGGTTATACGCATTGGGCATCACTGTTGAAACCGCATATCGCGAATTGATCACTGTCTATTATTTAAACTGATGAGAAAAACAACTTACCTCCTGAGCGGGTTGATCCTGCTCGGCGCCTGTACTGCATCCAAACGCAGTCAGCAACAGGAACGATTGCCATTGCCTGCGTTCAATAAAGAAGGCCATCGTGGCACCCGCGGGTTCATGCCCGAGAATACCATTGCCTCCATGTACAAGGCCATCGACGATGGTGCCAATACGGTAGAGATCGATGTGGTTTATTCAAAGGATAAAAAAGTTGTGGTATCGCACGATGTTTTCTTTCACCAGGATATCACCACCACGCCCGAAGGCAAAACACTAACGGCCAAAGAAGCACAACAACGGTTGCTGTACCAGATGGATTACGACAGCATCCGCAAATACGATGTGGGCATGAAGCCACATCCTGATTTCCCGCTGCAAAAGAAAATACCGGCCATCAAACCGCTTCTGTCCGATCTTATCGATTCGATCTATAGCTATGCCGCCTCCAAAAAGCAGTCGTTGATCCTTAACATCGAACTCAAGACCAATGAAAAATACGACGGCATAAAGACACCACCGGTCGAAGAATTTGTAGATGGTGTTATGGCAATCGTAAAAGAAAAAAAGATCGAAACCAAGTGTTACCTGCAATCGTTTGATTTTCGTCCGCTGCAGATACTGCATCGAAAATATCCCAACATCACCACCGCCGTGCTGGTGGGTGGCGGAGAAAAACGCACACTGGCACAACAACTGGACGAGCTGGGTTACACGCCGGAGATGTACAGCCCGCATTATTCTGCGGTAACAGCCGAACTGGTAGCCGAATGCCATAAGCGCGGAATGAAACTTATTCCCTGGACCGTGAACACACCGGAAGATATTGCGCGGATGAAAGCGTTGGGTGTGGATGGTATCATTACTGATTTCCCTGCCTATCTTTAAGTAAGGCTTTTTATAACACTAACAGATTGCTCATGCCTGATTACATTTTATCCCTTGATCAGGGAACCACGAGTTCCCGCGCCATCATCTTTGATAAAAACGGTAACATCGTTGCCACGGCGCAAAAAGAATTTACCCAACATTTTCCTCAATCCGGTTGGGTAGAACATGATGCCAATGAAATATGGAGCACGCAGGTAGGCGTTGCATCAGAAGTAGTGGTGAAAGCCGGTCTGCATACCGGCGACATTGCCGCCATCGGCATTACCAATCAGCGCGAAACCACCGTTGTGTGGGACCGCGATACACATCTTCCTATCTGCCCTGCTATCGTGTGGCAGGACCGCCGTACGGCAGACTATTGTGATAAATTAAAAAAAGACGGTTCCGCCGAAATAATCCGTGAAAAAACAGGACTGGTAACCGATGCCTACTTCTCGGGCACCAAAGTAAAATGGATTCTCGACAACGTAGAGGGTGCGCGTGACAAGGCACAGCGCGGTGAACTTTGCTTCGGTACAGTGGATAGCTGGCTGCTCTGGAAACTCACCAATGGGGAAGTGCACGCCACCGACGTATCGAATGCTTCCCGCACATTGTTGTTCAATATTCATACGATGCAATGGGATGCCGAATTGCTCAGCCTCTTTGGCATTCCCGAAAACATGTTGCCCGAGGTACGCTCCAGCAGCGAAGTGTATGGGCATACAGAAAATATTCTGAGCGCGGCACGCATTCCTGTAGCCGGCATTGCCGGCGATCAGCAATCTGCTTTATTCGGACAAATGTGTACCGAGCCGGGTATGGTGAAGAATACCTATGGCACCGGATGTTTTATGTTGATGAATACAGGAGAGAAACCCGTCGTTTCCCAAAACAACCTGTTAACCACTGTTGCCTGGAAAATCGATGGCAAAGTGCAATATGCGTTGGAAGGAAGTGTATTCATCGGCGGCGCTGTTGTGCAATGGCTGCGCGATGGATTGCGTATCATTCAGACATCCAAAGACGTGGAAGAACTGGCACGCAAAGTATCCGATAATGGCGGCGTGTACCTGGTGCCGGCCTTTACCGGATTGGGCGCTCCTTACTGGAATCAACATGCACGCGGCACGATCGTGGGTATATCGCGTGGCACATCGGATGCACATATTGCGCGGGCCGCAGTTGAAAGCATCGCGTTTCAATCGATGGATCTTTTGCAATCCATGGAAGCGGATGCGGGCATCCCTATCCGCGAATTGCGGGTAGATGGCGGAGCCACGGTGAATGATCAATTGATGCAATTCCAAAGCGACCTGCTCAACACCAAAGTGATCCGCCCCGATGTAACGGAAACAACAGCACTGGGTGCGGCTTATCTCGCAGGACTTGCCACCGGCTTTTGGAAAGATGTGGAAGAAGTGCGGCAAAACTGGAAAGCCAACAAAACATTTGAACCAACAATGGACGATACGCAACGCCGTACACTCCGCAAGGACTGGCAGCGTGCCGTCAAAGCCGCGCAGGCATGGGCCGACGGCGAATAAATACCTGATCAATTAACCTTAAAATTGCTTACCATGTCCCCATTTATCGGAGAATTTTTCGGCACTGCCCTGCTTATCCTGCTGGGTGGCGGTGTAGTTGCCAATGTGGTGTTGAATAAAACAAAAGGTCAGTCCAGCGGATGGATCGTTATTACGTTTGGCTGGGCCATGGCGGTATTTCTTGGTGTATACGCTTCTACCAATCTTGGTGGCAGCGGACACCTGAATCCGGCTGTCACCATTGCGCTCGCCACCTTCGGCGACTTTGACAGAAGTTTATTGCTGCCTTATATCGGAGCGCAGTTTGCCGGTGCTTTTGCCGGTGCCGTGTTGGTATGGATTACTTACAAACAACATTTTGACGCCACGGAGGATGGCGGTCTGCAACTGGCGGTGTTCAGTACCGCGCCGGCCATCCGCAATCCTGTATACAACCTTGCTACGGAGATCATCGGCACATTTGTGTTGTTGTTCGGTGCATTGACCATCTCCAAACCCGGCGCTACGCTGGGTGCGCTGGATGCCTTGCCCGTGGCATTACTCGTACTGGGCATTGGCCTTTCCTTGGGCGGACCTACAGGTTATGCCATCAATCCCGCGCGTGACCTTGGTCCGCGCATTGCACATTTTGTGTTGCCTATGCCCAATAAGAGCAGCAGTGATTGGAGTTATGCGTGGGTGCCGGTAGTAGGGCCAATTATCGGGGGATTGCTGGCGGCGTGGTTGTTTTTTAGCGTAACGCCGTTTTAATTCAAAAGTTAAAATTCAAAAGTTAAAAAAGTGAATACGCGTTGCGTCTTAATTTCTTTGCGCCTTTGCGTGAAAAAGAAATGCCGGTGTCACGCAGAGATGCATAAGTAGCAGAGGCGCAAAGAGTTTTTGACTTTTAAATTTTTACTTTTGAATTGCTTCACACGCTTCTACTATTACCGCACACGCCTCCCTTATTTGTTCCAATGAAATATTCAACGGCGGGGAAATTCTCAGACCGGCTGCTTCGAAGAGAAACCAATCCGTTAATACACCTTTGGCAATGCACGCGTCGATCACAGCCTTGTTGGTTTCAAAGGAATCGAAACCGACCGACAACCATAAGCCGAAGGAACGCACATATTGAATGCGGGGATGTTTGAGCAGGGAAAGAAACAATGCTTCTTTCTCCGCCACTGTTTCAGCGAGCTTCTCTTCCAGCAATACGTCGAGTGCGGCCAATCCTGCAGCGCAACAAACCGGATGCCCGCCAAAGGTGGTAATATGTCCCAGCACCGGATTTTCAGTAAAGCGGTCCATGCGCTCTTTCGACGCAATGAACGCGCCCAAGGGCATGCCGCCACCCAACGCTTTTCCCAGTAATAAAATATCCGGTACAACATCGAAATGTTCAAAGCCCCAGAGTTTACCCGTGCGTCCGAAGCCTGCCTGTACTTCATCGAGGATCAACAGTGTTCCTGTTTCCGTACATTTTTTTCTTAACGCCTGCAACCATCCTGCAGGAGGAGCTTTTACTCCGCCTTCGGCCTGTATGGTTTCTGCAAATACGCAGGCGGTTTCTTCCGTGATGTATTCAAGCGCTGCGGCTGTGCCATAACCGAGATGATAAATACCCGGCAACAACGGCCGATAGGCGTTGCGCCAGTATTCGTCGCCCAATATGCTCAATGCGCCCTGCGTAGAGCCGTGATAAGAATGATTGAAGGCGATGATCTTTGTTCTGTTGGTAAGGCGCTTGGCCAATTTCATGGCGCCTTCTACTGCTTCAGCACCGGAATTGGTGAAGTAAACGGAATTCAGGTTTTCAGGTAATAAGGAGCAGAGTTTCGTGGCATATTGCACCTGCGGTGATTGTACAAATTCACCATACACCAGCACATGGAGATAAGCATCCAGTTGGGTCTTTATTGCCTCAATCACCTTCGGATGACGATGCCCGGTATTGGCTACGCTGATGCCGCCGATGAGATCGATATATGTTTTACCGGCCGCATCTGTGAGCGTTGCACCTTCTGCTTTCACAATTTCAAGTGCCAGTGGTGCGGGAGATGTCTGCGCGACATGCCTGAGAAATAATTCGCGTTGATTCATTGCCACAAAGATACGGTGGAAGGCGTAAGGCATAAGGGTGTAAGAGTAGTAAGTAGTAAGTTATAAGTAGTAAGTTATAAGTAAAACAGCCGGCCCCCTTGCTCCTTGAGGTTCTCGAAAGGCAAGGGGAGCGGGTGCTTCATTCACGATTGACGATTGACTCCCGACACTTCGGGATCACGATTCACTATTCACCATTCACTATTCACCACTTATTCGCTTATTTTGCATCCATGGCACTTATTCTTCCTGTGGAAGGTAAACTTCCCCAATTCGGCGACAACTGTTTTCTCGCTCCCAACAGCACCATCGTGGGTGATGTAGTCATGGGCAACGACTGCTCGGTGTGGTTCAACGGCGTTATCCGCGGTGATGTGAACTTTATCCGCATGGGCAATAAAGTGAATGTGCAGGATGGCGCCTGTATCCATTGTACTTATCAGAAGTTTGGGACAACGATCGGCAACAATGTTTCTATCGGGCATCACGCCATTGTACATGGTTGTACTATTCATGACAATGTGCTGATCGGGATGCGTGCGGTGGTGATGGACAATGTAACAGTACACAGCAACACCATCATTGCGGCTGGTGCCGTCGTCTTAGAAAATACCGTCTGCGAAGCCGGTAGCATCTATGCCGGCGTGCCCGCCAAAAAAGTGAAAGACATTTCCCAGGAGCTGATCAGCGGCGAAATCAACAGAATAGCAGAGAATTACGTCAAATACGCAGACTGGTTCAGGTAGAATTCAAAAGTAAAAAGTCAAAATTCAAAAAGGGATTAAGTTATAAGTAATAAGTTTTAAGTAACCAGCCAGCACTGTTATGTACTATAAATCATTCACTTATTCACCGATTGACGACTGGCTTCGAAAACCTCAGCCACCCAATAATTAGCGCCCTTGTTGGTCTCCCGACCAACAAGCAAGAGTCAGGCTTTTTTGATAGGTTAAGGTCAACTTCGTACCTGACTCAAGTTTGTATAGGTCCGTTGGTCTGGAGACCAACGGTGGCGGGATGTCGGATTGACAGCCTCTAAAATCTTCCGAACAGTTGTGGTCTGGAGACCAACAACGTGCGGCACCATTCAGTATGGCTTTGGGAGGCCGATACTTCGGCCTCAGCCGCCGATTGACCTATTGACGATTCACCATTCACCATTCACGTTTTTACTTCTGAATTATCGTATCTTCGTATCCCTCATGAAAAAACTTGGATTTTATACCGTACTGATCGCAGCCTCCCTGCTGCTCACCCGCTGTTCCCTTTTCAAGAAAGGTTCCGGCTGCCCCACCGATGGACGTAACGTGGGTGCCGAAAAAGTACTTTCCGGCGACATGAGTTCCAAAGAGATGAAAAAAGCCCGTAAAGCCAAGTTCCGGGGATAACAATTTCTTCATGCAGCTTTCCGGCGAACCGCGCTGTCTTTGAGGATGTACCTGCATCCTTAAATCTTTACGTCATGCCCCTTACCCTGCGAACCGAACTGGGATACACAGAAGCCCTCATCACCGATGACGGCACCCTCCGCGAATTTTACCGCACCGCCGATATCCTCAACCAGGATATGCATATCAAATTTGTGAGCAAAGAAGATGATTTCGACAGCCTCAACTGGGCTTTCCGATTCAAAGGGCATGATCTCACCCTTCAATACAGCATTTACACAGGCATTACTGTTTTTCCAAGCAAAAACGACGCGGCCGCACCCAAAGACAATAAAGCGGTGGAAGATTTTGCAACCGTGTTGAAAGCAACATTGGACGCGCGTTCTGCGCGCGTTTAGTAACCTTTGTCTTCCAGCGTCTCCACAATGGAAACATAACTGAGATAGCGGTCCATATTGATTTCCCCTTCCGCCACAGCCTCTTTTATGGCGCAACCCGGTTCATTCAGGTGCTGACAATTATTGAACTGGCATCCCGACAACCGCTCGCGCATTTCAGGAAAATAATGTGATACCTCCTGCTTCTCCACATCCACCAATCCAAACTCACGCATACCGGGCGTATCGATGATGCGGCCACCTTCAGGAAGGTCATACATTTCGGCAAACGTAGTCGTATGCTGTCCTTTGCCACTCCAGCCGCTTACGCCTTGTGTCTTGAGATTTTTATCGGGGAAAATGACATTCAGCATGGACGATTTCCCTACGCCACTGTGCCCGCTGATCAGCGAAGTTTTGTTGAGCAGCAATTCTTTCAGCTCACCGATACCCTGTCCGGTAACAGTACTTACCAGTAATACTTTATAACCGATGGCACTGTACATTTCCTCCCATTCGGCAAACTTGTCGAAGTCTTTTTCGCGATAGAGATCTACTTTATTAAATACCAGCAGTGCAGGCACATGATACATTTCGGATGCCACCAGGAAACGGTCAATGAATCCCTGCGACGTACGCGGTTCGCGTAAAGTGGCCACCAGTACCGACTGATCGAGATTGGCCGCTACTATATGGTGCTGGTGCTTATGCCGGGGAGACTGACGATTGATATAATTATTCCGCTCGTGGATCTCGCTGATGACCGCAGTTTCCTGTGTGGATTCGGTTTCCATTTCCACCCAGTCGCCAACGGCCACAGGATTGGTACTGGTAATATCATCCAGCTTGAGCACACCTTTTGTACGCGCCTGGTACCATTTACCGGCCTCGTCTTTGACCGTATACCAACTGCCGGTGGATTTATACACTAGTGCTTTCATGCGCTGCGAAGATCAGGATTATAATGCTAACCGCATCAGGGGAATTTTTTCAATATAGTGGTGCGAAGCACCATTTCCAATAACAAAAACGCGAGTGCGCCCAGGATCAGCAGATGAAATTTATCTTCTATTTTTTTATACCGTATGATTTCAACTTTCGATTTTTCGAGTTTATCGATCAATGCATAGATGGTACTCAATCCGTCTTTATCCCGTGCACGGAAAAACCGTCCGCCGGTTTCGGTTGCAATTTTCTGCAATAAACCTTCATCCAAAAAATCGTCTGATGCACGCGGACCGCCGCCGATATCTTCGGCAGACGAAGCGCCCAATCCCATTCCGATCGTATATACCTTCACCTGCTTGGCTTTCGCGATTTCCAATGCCGTCAGCGGATCGATCAACCGCGTGTCCGGCGCGTCTTCTTTACCATCGGTCAGTAAAATGATCACGCGGCTCTTAGAAGGACTGGAAGAAATGCGATCGACGGCCGTAGCCAAACCTTCACCGATCAGCGTACCCTGTGCCAGGTAACCACCATCGCGCAATTCGAGCGAACGGATCTGTGTAATTAATGTATTGTGATCCGGGGTAATGGGACATTTGGTAAAACTTTCTCCCGAGAAAATCACCAGGCCGATGCGATCGACAGGACGATTGGTAACAAATTCTTCGGCAACCGCTTTTGCCGCTTCGATGCGTGAGGGCGGAATATCTGGATCACCCATGCTACCGCTCACGTCCATGCACAACATGATATCGATGCCTTCACCTTCCGTTTTCTCGTAATCATTCCGGTGCTGCGGACGCGCCAATGCTACAATAATACAAGCCACAGCCAGCATACGCAATATGAATGGCCAGTGCACCATGCGGTTGCGTGCAGATCTCACATTTAAAAAACGTGTGGTGGAAACAGTCATGGCCGCCTGCGAGCGCGCATGGCGACGCAGATACCAGAACGTAAGAAAGGGTATAAAGCCAAGAAGAATAAAATTCTCCGGCCAGGCAAACGTGATATTTTTAAACCATTCGTATATCATAACCTATCGTGAAGGCTTTCCGCTTTTTTGTGCCAGTTCTTGTTGCGCGCGTATCGCTTCTTCACGCCGTGTTTCATTTTCCAATTCGTCGATGGCATTTCCCACCGCTTCGATGCTAAACTGATTTTCTTCCGCCGTTGGCTGATAGCGTGCAAATTTCACAAAGTCGCCCAGCAACAAGGCCTGTGATAAACGGCGAGCCGCTTCTTCGGGCAGACCTGTTCCTTTCAATTGCCGCATTACTTCGTCTGTTGTTTGCTGCAACGTGGGCAATTGCCGGCGTTCCGACACATAACTGCGGAATAGTTCTCCCAGCGTAATATGATAGTTCCTGCTGTCTGTTGACGACTGCTTCAACCGTTGTAATGCCTCAATAGCTTTTTCATACGGCGTCAGCACCACTGCCGGTTTTGCCGGTGCCGGTTTGCGCCTGCTCAGGAAATACCAGAGTAAAATGATCAGCAACAATACACTGCCTCCGAGATACCACAACCATGTCGGATCCGCAGATTCTTTTACGGGTTCGGCATCGAGGATATCGTGTATGGGATTGTAAGGCGCCTCGGGATTAAAAGGGTCGCTGAATGTGACATCAACCGGTAGGCTATCGGTGGCAATGCCGGCAGACAAAACCATGGCGGGAATAACCCAGGCGCCGGAATCAAAACTTGTCAGTTGCAGTTCCTGGCGCAACACGGTGCCGCCGCCCTTATCGGCAGTGTCTGTTTTTCCTTTTTGTAAAAATTCAAAATGCGGAATGGTATCGATGGAAAAAAAGCGGATGGGTTCATTAACCGGGATCTCTGCTTCGAGTGTGAGCGTGAACGGCTCTCCGATCATGATCTTGCTTTTATCGACCGATGCTTTGACGCGAGTGGCTTGTTGTGCCCGCACAGCAACAGCACCTGCCAGCAGGAAGCCCGTCAAAAATATATGGATAAATAGCCGCTTCATTTTATTCGTACAACGGTCAGCGATGACGGCTGAGAAAAAACCGTTGCAATACTTTTACATAATCATCGCCTGTCTTTACATGCAGCAGATCTGCACCTGCTTTTCTGAATGTTTGTGTAGCGTATTCGGTCGCTTTGAAAAATTCCTGCTGGTATTGATACCGTACGTATTTGCTGCTGCTGTCAATTATTCTCCTTTCTCCCGTTTCAGCGTCCTGTACCTCCATCAATCCCGCGGCCGGCAATTCCATATCCATGTGGTCGTACAATTTCAAACCAATGATATCATGCTTTTTAGAGGCCACGCGCAAGGCATCCTCGTATACGCCATCCAGGAAATCGCTCAACACAAATGCGATACTTACCTGGCGTGTGGCATTGGTGAAATAACGCAATGCCTGCGTCACTTCCGTGCCTTTGCCCACCGGTTCTTTGGTGAGTAACTGCCTCACAATATATAAAGCGTGTTGTCTTCCTTTTTTTGGCGGAATATATCCTTCTACTTTATCACTGTAAAAAATTACCCCGATTTTATCGCCATTGTTGACGGCGGAAAAAGCAAGCACGGCGGCGAGCTCTGTTGCCAGGTCGCGCTTGCGGGCGTAGACGGTTCCGAAGTTGGTGCTGAGACTTATATCCACGAGCAGCATCACGGTAAGTTCGCGTTCTTCTTCAAATACTTTGCTGAACGGATGACCAAAACGTGCCGATACATTCCAGTCGATAAAACGGATATCATCACCCGCGGCATACTCGCGCACTTCTTTAAACGACATACCCTTGCCTTTAAAGGCGCTGTGGTATTCACCACTGAATACATCGCTGGCCAGTTTGCGGCTACGCAATTCGAGCAGCCGCACCTTCTTAATGATATCGGCGGTCTCGAGCATTAAGGAACGTTTACTTTTTTGAGCACCTCTTCGATCACATCTTCCACTTTCAGGTTTTCCGCTTCGGCTTCATAGGTGAGTCCGATACGGTGACGCAATACATCATGGCTGATGCTGCGTACATCTTCGGGGATCACAAATCCGCGTTTGTTGAGGAATGCCTGGGCTTTGGCGGCCAGTGCGAGGTTGATGCTGCCGCGCGGAGAAGCTCCGTAAGAGATCAGCGGAGCGAGTTTATCCAATTGATATTGGCCCGGCCGGCGCGTAGCAAAAACGATATCGAGAATGTATTGTTCAATTTTTTCGTCCATGTAGATCTGGCGTACCAGGTCTTTTGCATGCAGTACTTCCTGCGTCGTTACCACCTGGCGTACCGGTTCCGATTTAGCACCCGACACATTCTGGCGAAGGATCATCTGCTCTTCACTCATGGTGGGATAATCCACCACTACTTTCATGATGAAACGGTCCACCTGCGCTTCGGGCAAGGGGTAGGTTCCTTCCTGGTCGAGCGGGTTTTGTGTGGCCAGTACGAGAAAAGGTTCTTCGAGTTTGAAAGTGGTGTCGCCAATGGTCACCTGCCGTTCCTGCATCGCTTCGAGCAAAGCAGATTGCACTTTGGCCGGGGCGCGGTTGATCTCATCTGCCAGGATGAAGTTGGCGAAGATGGGACCTTTGCGTACCACAAATTCATTGCGTTGCTGGTTGTAGATCAGCGTACCGATCACGTCGGCAGGAAGCAGATCGGGCGTAAACTGTATACGGCTGAACTGTGCATGGATGGCCGTAGCCAGCGATTTGATGGTAAGGGTCTTGGCCAGACCCGGCACACCTTCCAGCAATACGTGTCCGTTGCTCAGCAAGCCAATCAGCAGGCGGTCGAGCATATGGCTCTGGCCTACGATCACATGTCCTACTTCATTTCTTAATTTGTCGGTAAACTGCCCCGCCTGGCTGATGCGTTCATTCAGCTGGCGGATATCTTCAGCGGTTTTTAGCATAGTTCTCCTTTAATGGTGCTACAAAATACGAACTAAGCTCTGCAAATTATCTGCCGATATGACGAGTGGCGATAAAAATTGCATCTTTTATCGCTTGAAAACCAAAATTTACGAGAGATATTTCCCTACGATCGGCACCCTGCGTCCGATTCCGAATGCTTTCATGCTTACGCGGATGATGGGGCAGAACTGGTTTCGTTTATACTCATTGGTATTAACGAGCTTCAGAATGCGCGTGACCAGTGGGGGTTCAAAACCTTTGGCGATAATTTCCTTTGGTCCCTGGCGGCGCTCGATGTATTCGTACAATACGCTGTCGAGAATATCGTATTCGGGCAGGCTGTCGCTGTCTTTTTGATTGGGGCGTAATTCCGCCGAAGGCGGTTTGATAATGATGTGTTCGGGAATGATTTCTTTATCGCGGTTAATATAACGCGCCAGGGCAAAGACCTGCGTTTTGTATACGTCGCCCAATACGCTCAGGCCGCCGGCCATATCGCCGTACAAGGTACCATAGCCCGTTGCCAGTTCACTTTTATTGGAAGTGTTGAGCAGGATATAAGAAAACTTATTGGCGATGGCCATGAGCAGGTTGCCGCGGCTGCGACTCTGGATATTTTCCTCCGCGAGACTGAAGGGAAGATCACCGAATACGGGTTTCAGTTCCTGCAAAAATGTTTCATAAATATTTTTGATCGGAATGATATCGTACGGGTTGTTCAGGTTTTTGCTGAGTTGCTCCGCATCCGATACCGAATGCCCGCTGGAATATTGCGAAGGCATCAGGATGGCGCGTACATTTTCCGCGCCCAAAGCTTCCACCGCCAAAGCCAGCGTGACCGCGCTGTCGATACCGCCGGAAGAACCGAGAATGGCTTTTTTGAAACCCATTTTTTCAAAATAATCGCGGATGCCGAGCACAAGCGCGTGATAGATTTCCTCGATATTTTTTTCGCCGGTTAAATAGGATAGCGTGTCTGTACCCACTCCCACATCCATCGCCGAAAAATAAACAGGCCCCGCATCTGTAACGGGTTCGGTTGATGTAGTGCGGATCTTATCGAGGTCAAAGACCTGGTAATCTTCTTCGAAATATTTCATTTCGGCCACCTGTTTTCCGGCAGCATCATACACGAGACTTCCTCCGTCAAATACGATCTCGGTTTGAGAACCGACCGTATTGCAGTAAAACATTGGAAGATGGTACTTCTGTGTATGGGCTTTCACAAGACTGTTACGCACCACATCCTGTGCATAATTGTAAGGAGAGGCGGAAAGATTGATCATCACATCGGGTTGGAACCGGATGAGTTGTTCCATCGGCGTCACGCGATAAAGCGGATTGTCGCCCATGTTCCAGATATCTTCACAAATAGTAACGGCGAGTTTATGTCCTTTGAAAGTAATCACCTGCCAGTCGAAAGCGGGTTCGAAGTAGCGGTATTCATCGAAGACGTCGTAGTTAGGCAGCAGCGTTTTGTGAATCGTAGCTTTTATTTCCTTTTCATAGAGAAAAAAAGCGGCATTGAAAAGGTCTTTGCCTTCGGGGCGTTCGTTGCGGGCGGGTGCGCCGATCAATACGCCGATGGTATCAGCCGCTTCGCGCACTCTGTCTACTGCGGCATAACACTGATTGATAAAATCAGTAAACTCCAGAAAATCGCGCGGCGGGTAACCACAGATACACAGTTCGGAAAAGACCACGAGCTCGGCCCCTTGCTCTTTTGCCCAACGGATGCCCTCCAGTATTTTGTCTACGTTGCGGTCAAAATTTCCGACATGATAATTTTGCTGTGCCAGTGCGATTTTCATTGCTGTACTTTGAGCAAAAATAGTAAGTATTAAGTTTTAAGTTATAAGTAAACAGCCGGCAGTAAGTGAATGAGTGAATAGGTCAATAAATAAGGATGCTTTGCATCTCCGGCCAGGGCAACAAAGGCTATTCACTCATTCACCCATTGACTTATTCACTTATTGCTCTATTTTCACATCATCAAATTATCAAATTGTCTGATTTGCGTCCTTATTTCTTTATTCTTATCTGCTCGCTGAGCCTGTTTGCCTGCAAGCAACGGGAAAAAGCACCCGATGTTTCCAATATCCCGGTCAGCCTCAAAACCCTGCGGTTCGATCAGGATTTTTTTGCTATTGACACCAATAACATCGAAGCCGGACTGGCCGCTGTACGTCAGAAGTATCCTCAACTGCTGCCTCTTTTTCTTCAACGCTTCCTGGAAGCCGAGAACAATGAGCAGGTAAGAGAATATTACCGTTACTACAGGTCGCTGTTCGATTCTTCGCAGAAGCTGTACAAAGATTTCAACGGTATCAACGAAAAGATTGCCGGTTACTTCAGGTATGTAAAATATTATTTCCCGGCCTATCAATTGCCCGATACGCTGTTCACGGTATTGGGTCCGCTGGGTTCTGCACAAGACCTGGCTGCAGTGGGCAACGGCGATTACAGCGGTTGCTTTCTCGGTCCGGGTTGGGGCGGTGTGAGCCTGCAATTTTACCTGGGCGCCAATTTCTCCTTTTACCAGGAACCGGCGTTCGCGAATGCGGTTGCCCCGGTTTTCCGCAGCCGTCGCTTTGCCCCGGAATATATCCCTGCCGATTTTATGAAACTGATCGTGGATGATCTTTTCCCGGACAGAAGTGCCGGCCGGCCGCTGCTGGAACAAATGGTGGAGAAAGGCAAACAATGGTGGCTGCTGGATAAATTCATGCCGGGCGCACCCGACTCCGTCAAAACCGGCTATACAGCCAAACAGCTCGACTGGTGCGAAGCCAACGAAGGCATGATCTGGAGCACGATCAACCGTTCGCACCAGGACCTGTATTCCAATTCACCCGCTGTATTGCAGCTATATATCGGCGAAGCGCCGTTTACGCAGACCTTGTCGCAGGAAGATTCACCCGGTAATATCGGTCCCTGGATCGGCTGGCAGATCATCAAAAAGTACATGGAAAATAATAAAGACGTCAAGCCGGAGCAACTGATGAAAACGGATGCCGTGGACATTATCAATGGTTCCAAATATAAACCGCGCTAAAACCCGTGCGGGATTTGGGTTTTTGCTATATTGTGCCCCTAAGCTATCACGTTAATTCCTGATTGTAGTTATGAAGTCATTATCAGCTCTTACTGACCCGGTTTATGTGCCGAAGGAAAAATTCAATCTGTTTGAACGTCTCTGGCTTCATGTCATCAACGACAAAAGAGACCTTCCGTTTGCCTACCTGCTGACCACGATCCATCTGATCGTGTTACTGCCGGCCATTCTTTTGTTTACTCCCGTATTCCAGGGATGGATCTGGTGGGCAGTGGCAGTGCCTTATTTCTACATCTCGCAATTGTATTTCAAAGGCCGTTTCGGTCTCATGTTCCATTGCATTTGTCACCGCAAGTTTTTTAAGAAAAAATACCAGTGGCTGCATACCTATATCACATGGATCATTTGTCCCTTATTCGGTCACGCACCGGAAGGATATTACAGTCACCACCTGGGCATGCACCACGTGGAAAACAACATGGACGACGATACTTCGAGCACGATGTACTATCAGCGCGATAACTTCGGCGACTTCTTAAAGTATTTTACCACGTTCATCCTGGTGGGTGTTAAAAACACGATCCTTTACCTCTACTACCGCAAACGCCGTAAACTCTATATGCGTTTGACCGTAGGGGAATATGTATACCTCGCTTTTTGCATAGGCATGTGTTTTGTGAACCTGAAAGCGACGCTGGTGGTATGCATTGTGCCGCTGATTTTCGCACGTTTTGTGATGATGCTGGGCAATTGGACACAACACTCCTTCGTCGACCACGCAGAGCCGGAGAATCTTTATAAAAACTCTATCAACTGCATCAATACCGTTTACAACCAGACCTGCTGGAATGACGGTTATCATATCATCCATCACCTGCGTCCCGGCATGCACTACACCGAGATGCCGAATGAGTTCCTGAAACGTAAAGATGAATTTGCGGAAAACAAAGCCATCGTGTTCGACGGCATTCACTACCTGCACATCTTTACCTGGCTGATGATGAAGAAATATGATAAACTGGCCGACAACCTTGTTAACATCAATGGCATGTTCAGCAGCCGCGAAGAAGCGATCAGCCTGATGAAGGAGCGCGCAAGAAAATTGCAGAAAGCTTCCTGATCCGCGAACAGGATCAGTTGTATTTGAGCGGAACGATCATTTCAAATTCGGGAATACTCACGTTGAAGAAACGTTTGGAATGCAGATTTTCCATCTGGTATTCACCTTTCATTTTTCCCATTTCGGTGCGGAGATTGCAACCGCTTACGTATTGATAACTTTCGCCCGGATTGATCACTGGTTGTACACCTACAACTCCTTCACCTTCCACATCCCGGTAGCTGCCATTGCTGTCGAAAATATGCCAGCTGCGGCGATGTAATTTTACAGGGAAAGCATTGTGATTTTCAAGCGTGATCCGGTAGGCAAACATAAACTCCGATTGCAGCGGGTTGCTGTAATCGGGTTGGTAAAACGTTTCCACGCTCACCTGTATTCCTTCCGAGATCATGCTGCTCATAGGTGGTGATTTTGGTAAAAATAAGCCATTTATACCCTTTTTTAATGTCGCCCAGGGATTATTTCAGTTACCTTTGCGGCGAATTTCTCGCTTATTTACCTGACCGGTACTGATTTTTTCACCAGATAATACCCTGAATAGTATGAAAATAGCTGTTGCCAAAGGAGATGGAATAGGACCCGAAATCATGGATGCCGTTCTGCGCATCTTTGAAGCCAACAATACCCCGCTGGAATATGAGTTTGTGGATATGGGAAAATGGGTGTTCGACAAAGGATTCAACAACGGGATGACTCCCGAAGCCAAGATGTCTATCGAAACACTCGGTCTGCTCTTCAAAGGCCCCATGGAAACCCCCAAAGGAAAAGGTGTTAAAAGTATCAACGTTACGGCCCGCAAAACCTGGAACACGTTTGCCAACAAACGCGCTTTCCAGACGCTGCACGGTGTGGACACGGTGTTCAGCAAGGCCGGCATTCCGATCGATATTACGGTTGTGCGCGAAAACATTGAAGATACTTACGGAGGTATCGAGCACATGCTTACGCACGACGTGGCGCTGAGCCGTCGTTTCATTACACGTCCCGGCAGTATGCAGGTGATCCGTTATGCATTCGAAATGGCGCGTCAGAAAAATGCCAAACGCATTACCTGTGGTCATAAAGCCAATATCATGAAGATCACCGACGGCTTGTTCCTCGAGTGTTTCTATGAAGTGGCCAAAGAATTTCCCGAACTGAAAGCAGACGACATCATCGTGGATGACCTCTGTATGAAACTGGTTACGCGTCCCGATACATTTGATGTGGTGGTGCTCACCAACCTGCAGGGTGATATCGTGAGTGATCTTTGCGCCGGCCTTGTAGGTGGTCTCGGATTCGCCCCCTCTGCCAACATCGGTGATCATATTTCCATCTTCGAAGCGGTACATGGTACGGCTCCGGATATTGCAGGTAAAAATATTGCCAACCCCACCGCGCTGCTGCTGAGCGGTATTGCCATGCTGCGTCACGTTGGCCTTACCGAAAACGCTGCCATTATCGAAAATGCTTTGCTCTATACATTGGAAAGCGGCGTACGTACCGGCGACTTCGGTGACCGCAACAAACCTGCTGTCAATACCACCGAATTTGCGGAAGCCATTATTGCCAACTTCGGTAAAAAACCTGAACAGGGCGCAAAAGAAATCATCGCCAACAAACCAGGCACTCCCGCTCCTTTCAAACTGGAACAAAACTCGATGATGGTATCCAAAGAAGGCGAGAAAGAGGTGATCACCGGTGTAGATATGTTCATCGAAAGCGACGAACAACCGCATGTGATTGCACACAAGTGCCAGCGTCATGCAGGCGTGAAGTTCAGCCTGGTAAACATCAGCAACCGTGGTACACAGGTATGGCCAACCGGCTCCGTATATACCAATCTGGTTAACCAATACAACGTGCGCTTCGAAAGCCTGGATGGTTCCGCCCTCAGTCAACAGGACATCATCGGCCTCTATGTGAGTTTAAGCGGCAACTTCAAAATATGTTCGCTCGAACTACTGAATATGTGGGGAGAGAAAAAAGGATACAGTCTCGCGCAGGGACAATAAAAAAAGGGGCTTCGGCCCCTTTTTTTAATCAGGTAATTTGATGATTTGAAAATTTGAAAATGGAGTTGGGAGAATAGCTTGCGCTTGACAATTTTGAACGCCGCTCCGTCATTTGCATTATCAAATCTTCAAATTTTCAAATTAGCTATTTAGCCTTATAACCTCCTTTCACCAGCCACTGCAACACTTTCTGCCGCTGGTCGCCCTGGACTATTATTTCGCCGTCTTTGGCGGAGCCGCCGGTGCCGCAGGCATTGCGGAGTTTGCGGCCGAGATCATCCAGGTCTTCTGCCGTGCCGATGAAACCGGTGATTAAAGTAACGGCTTTCCCTCCGCGGTGTTTGGTCTCGAGTTTTATCCGCAATTGTTGTTGGGCCGGGGGCAAAGTAACCTGGTTTTCCTGCTCCTGATCGAATTGGAAAGAAGGATCGGTGCTGTATACGTATCCGTTGTTATCGGCCTTTTTCTTTGACATAGGTATTGTTTTATTCCGTTACTGCTTTCAGGCTCAGATCGAGGCTGCGCGCCTGGTGAATAAGCGCTCCCACACTTACATAGTCCACACCCGTAGCCGCATACTCCTGTATCGTAGAAAGATTGATGCCGCCGCTTGCTTCCGTTTCAAAAGCACCATTGATCAGCTTCACTGCTTCCGCAACCTGTGCCGGTTGAAAATTATCGAGCATCACACGGAATACTTTGTTCTTCCCGATTGTCATTACTTGTCGTACTTCGTCGAGGCTGCGTGTCTCTACTTCGATCTTCAGTCCGGGTTTCTTTTCCTGTACATACTCCCATGCACCATTGATCGCTTTTTCTAATCCCCCGGCGTAGTCGATATGGTTGTCTTTTAGCATGATCATGTCATACAGACCAAAGCGATGATTGACGCCACCGCCGATGCGCACGGCTTCTTTTTCGAGCAAACGGAAATTGGGGGTTGTCTTGCGTGTGTCGAGCAGACGTGTATGATATCCTTCGAGTAAGGATGTATACTGACGGGTAAGCGTGGCAATGCCGCTCATGCGTTGCATGCAATTCAGCACAAGGCGTTCGCATTGGAGAATGGTATGAACAGAAGCCGTTACTTCAAATGCTTTATCGCCAGGTTTCATGGCATCACCGTCGGACATGAAGGGGGTGAAAACAACATCCGGTTCTTTGATGCGGAAGATCTTTTCGGCCACTACTACCCCGGCCAGTACACCGGCTTCTTTTATTTTCAGCACGGCTTTGCCTTTTGCGTCAGCAGGTATGGATGACAGGGTAGAATGATCGCCATCGCCTACGTCTTCGCGCAGCGCTTCCGTCACCAGGTGTTGCAGTTGTTCATCAAAACTCATGGGGCAAAATTAATAAATCCGCCGTTGGCGGATTTATTAATGTGGAACTGTGAAAATATGTAAGTGTGCAGATGAAACAGCTATTGCCGCTCCTTTCACTGACAGGTTTTGTAGTTGCTGCGACCTTCGGAACTAACATGTCGATGAACAACCAATCGAATGAAATAGCCATTTACACATCCCGCCAAAAAGCGGGCATATCTGCAGATTATAAAATTTGAAACCGTATTTCCTTGATCAGCTCCCGGTTGCCTTTGGTTTGCAGAAACACATGTGCGCGGAAATTGCCTGACTTGGTCTGCAGGGTGCCGATAAAATAATGTCCGCCGGGTGATTCGCCTTTGTGTTTCAGGTCAAATCCTTTGACGCCATTATTGGCAAAGAAATCACGCAGTATCTGCTGAGACTGTGCGCGGGTATAACTGTCGCTTTTATCTGGAAGGGTCAGCAGCACATTGTCGTCGCAATATTTGGACAACTCGGCTGCATTACCGGCACGCAGGGTGACGATCACATCATCGATGGTGCTTTTCTGGGCCAGCGCCGAAGTTGTTATTGAAACAACCAGAATCAGAGCAGTAAAGATCCCTTTCATATTTGTTTTAATTTTTCACAGGTAAATCGAAAAATATGCCATTGCGGCTAATCGGATTATCTGCCCTAAATTAGTAAAATCTGGCAGTTTTACCGTTTTTCCTTCTGCAAATACCTGATTTGGACGTAGTTTTACAGCATCAAATGGTGTACTCACGCCCGCTGCAGATCGTTTGCAGATTGATTTTTAACGTATTTCTCGCTAAAAAATATTTTTCCCGTTATGCCTGCTAAAAGAGCTATTCTGATTATAATGGACGGCTGGGGACTCGGAACCGTTGCATCTTCCGACGCCATCCAGCACGCAAACGCGCCCTTTACCCGCGCCCTTTACAGCCAATACCCGCACACCACGCTCACCACCTGCGGTGAACTGGTCGGTTTGCCCGACGGGCAGATGGGCAATTCGGAAGTGGGTCACCTCAACCTGGGTGCCGGCCGTATCGTTTACCAGGAACTGCAACGCATCAATGTAGCCGTACGCGACGGTTCGCTGGCCAACAACCCCACCCTGCTGGCAGCCATCCGTTATGCAAAGGAAAACAACAAACCCCTGCACCTGCTCGGCCTGGTGAGCAATGGCGGTGTGCATTCGCATATCAATCATCTCAAAGCACTGACGGATATCTGCAAAGCCAACCAACTCTCGGAAGTTTATATCCATGCCTTTACCGACGGCCGCGACTGTGATCCGCGCAGTGGTCTCGGTTTTATCACCGAACTGCAGCAACACCTCAACAGCAGCGTTGGCAAAATCGCCACCGTAAGCGGTCGTTATTTTGCAATGGACCGTGATAAGCGCTGGGAACGCGTGAAGCTGGCTTATGACGCACTGGTACTCGGCGAAGGCGAAAAAGCAACGGATGCACTCGCGGCTGTAGAGAATGCCTACAACCACAACACCACCGACGAATTCATCAAGCCAACCGTTATCGTTAATGAAGCACAGCAACCGCTGACACATATCAAAGACGGTGATGCCGTATTGTGTTTCAACTTCCGCACCGACCGTTGCCGCGAGATCACCGAAGTATTGACCCAAACAGACTTCCCCGATTTCGGCATGAAGAAACTGGCCCTGGACTATACAACCATGACGCAGTATGATCACAAATTCCAGAACGTGCATGTCATTTTTGAAAACGATGACCTCAAGCGCACATTGGGCGAGGTGATCGCGGAGCACGGACTGAAGCAGATCCGCATTGCGGAAACGGAAAAATATCCGCACGTGACCTTCTTCTTTAGCGGTGGCCGCGAAACGCCGTTTGAAGGCGAGAAACGGATCATGGTGCCCTCACCCAAAGTAGCCACCTACGACCTGCAACCGGAAATGAGCGCGTTTGAACTGACCGCCGCCCTGTTGCCGGAGATCGAAAATAAAACCGCAGATTTCATTTGCCTCAATTTTGCCAATGCCGACATGGTGGGCCACACCGGTGTATGGGGTGCCGCCATCAAAGCGGTGGAAACGGTAGATCAGTGTGTGGGTAAAGTGGTAACGGCTGCTCTCGCCAACGGTTACACGGTGTTCCTGACGGCAGACCATGGCAATTCCGACTTCATGATCAACCCCGACGGCTCACCCAATACGGCCCATACGCTTAACCTGGTGCCGCTGTTTGTGATTGACCGTGAGTGGAAAGGAACATTGAAGCCCGGGAAGCTGGCAGATATTGCGCCTTCCATCCTTACCGTTATGGGGCTTCCCATTCCACCCGAAATGACAGGAGAAGTGCTGCTGGGTGGGCAATAAGTGAATCGTCAATCGTGAATCGTCAATCGTGAATTATAAGTGAAGCAGCCGTATTCGGCCCTTGTGGAACCTCAGGCCCCTGATACGGCTGTTTACCTATTACCTATAACCTATTACCTTAAGCCCTAAACCTTACGCCTTACACCTTCTGACGCGGGATTCTACCCGAAATATGCGGAAAACTACCTGTCCGTGCAGCATTCTATTTGAAAAAATGTCTTACCTTACAGGCAACCATAGTCGTTTATGACAGAGGAAGCCATTTTAAGAGGTTGTTTGAATAGCGATGCTGCCGCCCAGCGGGAACTGTACAACCGGTACAGTGCAAAGATGCTGGCAGTATGTTATCGCTTCGCTCACAACCGGGAGGATGCAGAGGATATGTTGCAGGAAGGCTTCATCAAAGTCTTTTTACAGATCCACACATTTGAGAACAGGGGAGCATTTGAAGGCTGGATTCGCCGGATAGTCGTTCATACCTGTATCAACATTCTCAAGAAAAACAAGAAGTTCAATGAAAGCGTGGATATCATCCATGCTACCGGTATCTATATCCGCGAAGATTCAGTACCGGCCATTGTGCAGGCCAAACAAGTGGTAGAGTGCATACGTATGTTGCCCATCGGCTACCGTACCGTTCTCAACCTCTACGCGATCGAAGGTTATAGTCATCGTGAGATCTCAGACCTGCTCAACATAGAAGAAAGCACCAGCCGTAGCCAGTACACAAGGGCAAAGGCCATGCTGGAAGACATACTCGTGAAGAAAAAGATCATGCAAAAACCAAAACAGGATACCGATTGGCTGGCTGCTGTCAGTCTCCGCTAACCCATCGTCAGCAAACTGGTTATGGAGAGTTATAGTAACAATAGTGATTTTGAAAGGCTCTTACGCGAGCAGGCAGATCAGTACCGGATGTTGCCATCGGAGAAAGTATGGCGTGGCATTCAGGCTACCGTGCATACCCGCCGCCGCTGGTATGGTCTGGGACTGGTGTTGTTACTCCTGTTTACAGTTACCGCCGTCACACTCGTGATGCTCTCTTACCCCGTCGATCGCAATCTCGGAACAACAACAGCTTTTGTCAACCATGATAATCCGGTTTCTCCCGACAACGGTGAAGCCAATCCGCGTCAATTCATTTCCCTTTCCACACAAACGGATCCCGTAACAGCGCCTCCGGTCGTACGCAAGACATGGGACCTGGGAGGAGAAACGCCGGTGGCCGCTTTTGAAACCGCGCCCAAACGCCCTACGCTTTCCATAGCGGAAGCCACGCTTATTGCCACGGCACAGACCATTATCAGCCGCGCACGCCAACTCGTACATCAACCTGCACAACAAGAAGCCCCTGTAGCTACGCTGGCCATACAGCCAGTAAGCGCACCGCAGGCGATTGTACGCACCATCACACCGCGCCGCGTCATCAATCCACCGGCTACACTCACGCCCGAAATTCCGGTGCTGGTGACCGATCAGCGTGATCCGGCAGAACAGGCAGACCTGGTATTGCAGGAACAACCCGCCGTGGCCACCAAAACCCCTGCTACCTGGGCCGACGACCGCTCACTGTTGCCGACCATCGAAAGTGTAATCAGCACCTTCCAGCGCGACCGCAATGCCCGCAAAGTGCAATGGCAGTTATACTTTACTCCGTCGATCAGCTACCGCAAACTCAGCGAGAACAAATCTTATAATCCCGAGTCATTTGATCCCAACACCATTCCGCAGGCGGCACAGCCCAACGATGTAAATGCGGCAGTAACACATAAACCCGATCTCGGCCTGGAACTGGGCGTAGCGGCACGCTATCCTATTTCCTCTAAAATAAAACTACGCGGAGCGCTGCAGTTCAACGTGAACCGCTACGACATCAAAGCCTTCGCCTACTCCGGCGACATGGCCAATATCGACGTGAGCAACGGCTCCGGGAACAATGTAGTGTCTACCTGGACCTACTACAGCAATTACAGCGGCTACCGCAGCGACTGGCTGAAAAACTTCTACCTGTCCGTCTCCGCTCCGATCGGGCTTGAATATCGCCTGCTGGGAACAGAACGCAAACACCTCGGCGTCATTGGTACGGTACAACCGACCTACGTAATCAGCGACAGAGCGTATCTTATTTCGAGCGACTATAAAAACTATGCGGAAGTGCCCTGGCTGATCCGCCGCCTCAATTTCAACACCAGTTTCGAAGTATTTGCCGGATTCAATACAGGCAATACACGCTGGCAGGTGGGTCCGCAGATCCGCTACCAGATGCTCTCCAGCTTCCAGAACAAATACCCGGTTAAAGAAAATCTTTTCGACTTTGGCCTGAAAGTCGGCATCTCCCTGATCGATCCTTAAGCAGCAACATTGTTTTGTGTTAATTTTGCAACATGACAAAACAAGTGATCATCGTCTGCCTGGCAGTCATCCTGCTGGGAACATCCTGTAAAAGCAAAAAAGAGCGCAAGCCGGAGGACAAGAACTTCCCCATACTCGGTTACCTGTTGAGCGAGGCCAGGGCGATGGACAGTTCGATGCACAGCATTGTAAAAACTGTTTTTTACGACAGTACGCATATCGACACATTTTATATTCCCCGCCAGCAATTCCGCGAAGAGGCCAAAGATTTCCTGGAAATACCGGATATCTTTTCAACGAAATATGAAGACGACTATACAGAGTCACGCCGGTACGATGAGACCATCAATAAAGTGATCATGACCTATACCGCCAAGGGCGAGAACAAAGCGGGAATATTGAAACAGGAAGTGATCATACAACCGGATCAGGTCAACGGCGATAAAGTAACCGGCATTTTTATTGATACCTGGAACAGCACAAAAGACAGTACGGTGCAGAAGCGGATGCTCTGGATGGTTGGGAAGAATTTCCAGATCACGAAGATCCTTCAACTGCCCGGCCAACCCGAAAAAACCACGATAACCAAAGTAGCGTGGAATGATACACCATGACAGCAGAACAATTCTCGCATATTGCCGGCACCATACCTCATCAGCCCGGCATTTATAAATATTTTGACCAGGCAGGCGATATCATTTACGTGGGAAAAGCCAAGGACCTGCGCAAGCGTGTGGGATCTTATTTCTCCAAAACATTTACTTCCTACAAAACACACGAGCTTGTCCAGCGCATCGAACGTATCGAGTTCACCATTGTCAACTCCGAACAGGATGCCTTCCTGCTGGAGAACTCGCTGATCAAACAGTTTCAGCCGCGTTATAATATCAATCTCAAGGACGATAAAACCTATCCTTATATCGTCATTCGCAAAGAGCCGTTTCCCCGTGTTTACCTGACGCGTCAGGTGGTAGAAGACGGCTCCGAATACCTCGGTCCTTTTACCTCGGTAAAAAGAGTAAGAGAGCTGCTTGAGTTCACGCGGCAAACCATTCCTTTACGCACCTGCACCCTCAACTTATCTACGGCCAATATTGCAAAAAAGAAATTCAAGGTTTGCCTCGAGTATCATCTTGGCAACTGCAAAGGACCTTGTGAAGGGCACCAGAGTGAAATCGATTATGCGGCCAACCTGGTACGCCTGAAAGCCCTGTTGAAAGGCAACCTGGCGCCGGTGATCCGTCATTTCCGCGACGAGATGAAAGTACACGCCGGCAACCTCGAATTTGAAAAAGCGGAGCTGGTACGGAAAAAGATCGAATACCTTGAAGGATATCAATCGCGCTCCGTGGTTATCAGTGCACGCGGCGGAGACAAAGATGTGTTTGCCATTACGAAGGAAAAAGACATTGCCTACGTCAACTACCTGATGATCCGCAATGGTACGATTGTGCAGACGCAGACCAACAAAGTAGAAACCCATCTCGATGAACCGGAATCGGAAATCCTGGAATTCAGTGTAGCCCAATTGCGTGATACCTTCAAGAGTGATGCCGCGGAGATCATCGTTCCGTTTACGATAGAATATCCTGATCCGGCGGTGACAGTAACGGTGCCCAAAGCGGGCGACAACAAAAAACTGCTGGAGCTGGCGGCGAAGAATGTGGATTATTACATCGAGGAAATCAGGAACAAAGAGCGGTTGAAGCTGTCGCGCAATACCGACAAAATCCGTGTATTGGAAAATCTACAGCGCGATCTGCAATTGCCGCAACTGCCTTTGCACATTGAATGTTTTGATAACTCCAACTTTCATGGCAGCTATCCCGTGTCGGCAATGGTATGTTTTAAAAATGGCGAACCGAGTAAAAAGGACTATCGCCATTTCAATGTAAAAACGGTGGAAGGCATCAACGACTTTGCCACGATGAAAGAGGCTGTTTACCGGCGTTATAAACGGTTATTGGAAGAAGGACAGCCCTTCCCGCAGTTTGTAATTATTGACGGTGGTAAAGGACAATTAGGGGCGGCTGTGGAAGCGATGCAGGAATTGAATGCCATGCACATGACCACCATGGCGGGACTGGCAAAGAACGAAGAAGAATTATTTTTTCCCGGCGATTCGGAATCGATACGGCTGCCTTATAACAGCGAAGAATTGCGCCTGGTACGTCGTATACGCGACGAAGTGCACCGTTTTGGTATCACTTTTCACCGGCAGAAACGCAGTAAAGGAACGTTTAAAAATGAACTGGAAGACATTGCCGGCATCGGTAAATCCACGGCAGATATGTTGCTGAAAACCTTCCGTTCGGTAAAAAATATCAGGGAAAAAACGCCGGAAGAACTGGCGGCGGTGGTCGGACCTGCGAAAGCGAAACTGATTGTTGACTACTTTGGAGCAGATGCCCAGGGTACGGAGGAGTAGGTCGGGCTATAAAAAAAAAGTGGGGCCAGGATAGAAATCCAGCCCCGTTTTTAAAATCCAATATCCTATGAAAAACCAAGACGAAGATAGACATTTTTTGGTATATTCCTAGACTTGCCCTGCTTTTTTTATATTTTTTGAAATCATTTATTCATAGATAGTTATCATGAAAAAAGCCACGCTGAAGCGTGGCTTTTTTCTATACTTTTCCAAGGTTCGAACATTGATCAGTATTCCCACAGATCTTGTTCGAAGTTGAACAGTTTCTCTTTGATATCTTCTCCTTCCAGCAGGGCAAGGATTTGATTTTTCTGGTACTGTTTGATCATCCGGTTGGATGGGTTGTCCAGGCTAGACTTAATGATATAGCTGCTGAACATACGGCTTTCAAACAGTTCTTCCCATGTCATCCGGCTTTGACCCATGTTTTTAGGGTTGTAAACTTCCATACGTGCCAGGATCGGACGCAGATCAGGATAATAAATCCAGAACATTGGAGAGCTACCCAGTTCTTTCCCGGTGTTACCAATGTATTTGGTTACGAGCGGAGAGATACCCAGGATGCGGCAGAAATAGCGGCTGGCCTCGCGGTCAAACACCCACTCTTCCTTGATGCGCAGTTTGGTAACGGTATTTGCATCAAACGTGGCGCGTGTTACGGTATAACGAACGATCTTGTTGATGTCGTTAACGTCGTAAACGGGCACCGTATCGGCAGAACCTACGGTAAGCTGCGCTACTTCGGCCGGGGTCATCGGAGTGGTGAAGCGCTCATCGGCAAAGGCTGTAACCTCGCCGGTGGCCACCGCTCTGAGGAGCATATCGATGAAGACCTGGCTTCCGTTATCGTCCTGGGCCTGGTAGCGGAAGGTTTGGTTCATCTTCTCGCGCAGATCCAGTTCGCGCCATACTTTTTCTGCAAAAAGGGCATCATCCCAGCGCAGGTGTTCGTAAGGCAAAGGGGTACGGGCTGTCAGATTGGATTTGTCGAACGCATTTTCATTGCGCAGTGATTTTTTGACAGCGGTATCAGATACGCCGGAAGAGTCGACCACGATGGGGATACCACCATAAGGATCGTAGTTGGAGGGCGGACGGGTGTCATTCGTCTGCTGCTGCTCCTGCTGGTTACCGGCGGGCTGCTGGGTATTGTTGTTACGTCTTCTGCCGGTACGCTGTGCATCAGCCTCAGAGATGGCGAGCACTGCCAGCAGTACGAACAAACATTTTTTCCCAATAGAGTATTTCATAGTCACTTTTTACAATTTCTTACTTGATATAATATACAAGTGACGGCGCATTTGAACCACGACCGTCTGGTCCCTGTACACGGATATTATCGATGGTTACGATCTTACCGGATTTCACCTGGGCGTTGATGTGCGAACGCGCAGCAGCACTGAACGTATTACCCTGACAAGTAGCCGTTGCAACGTCTCCGTCGTCAGTGTCAACTGAGAAGGTGAATGACGTAACGGTGTACGACAGTTCGAAGGGGAAGTCCTTGATACCGGCACCTACACCTTGCTGAGCGCGGAAAGCACCTGCAGGAATGTTGGCACCACTCTCATAACCACCTACATAAGCCTGCGCACGTGGGATGGTTCTTACGCGGAACTGCGAAGCACCAGCCACTTTACCGTCAACAGAAACCGTGATGCGGCAGTCGTCGGTTACGGAACCCACACGGGCTACGTATTTGCCGGGACCAACGCGGGTCAGTGATCCGCCACCACCTGTGATGGTAGCCTGCACTTTGTCGTCACCACCACCGCTTGCAGCGATGCTTACGGGGTTGTCCACACCTATGTAAAGAACGTTCATTTTATCCAGGGCGATGGAGGCGTTGGCCTGACCTACTGTGTAAGTAATGGTCTTGTCAATAGTCTCCTGCTTGTTGGTATACTGGTTAAAGAACGAAATTTTTACCGGAATAGTATGTTGGCCGATACCGCCACCGGCAGTTTTGTAGTGAGCCGATCCGTCTTCACCAATCGGTACTGCACTTCCGCCAAAAGTGATGGTAGGCTTCGCGTCTTTGCTGAACGCACCTACACCAGCCGTGATTTCCAGTTCCTGTCCGGGCATGAGGTAATTGGAGTTTTGCCCCACGATCGCTGCGTAAGAGTCAAATATTACTTCCACTTTACCAACCTGGTTATGACAATGTGCAACTACTTTGTTCTCAGCGTTTTTTATATCGTTCTGGAATTTGCTGAGAATGGTCAGACTCGCGATGGTAGGCACCATGTTGAAATAGGTGATGTCCCATGCGCGAACTTTTCCATCTTGTCCTTTGGGCGCGTCAAGATTGATCTTGATATCGTTTGCTAACGTTTTCTGAATACTCGTATCAATCGCCAGCATTTGCTTTTGATACTCTTCCAGTTTCGCCCGCAGCTCCTTACCTTTTCCGCCTTCGATCATGATCTTGGTAGCGATACCCTGGCTTTCCATGTTAAAAGGCTTGCTGGGATCGTTAGGGTCGCCGCCTGCATTTTTGATGATCTCTGACTTCAATCCGTTGATATAATCATACAGGGATTTGGTCAGACCGGTAGCTTGCTGTGCTTTGGCTAACCAAATTGTTGCTTTTTCGCGGGTTTCTTCTTTTTTAGATTTCTCCTCCAATGACGACATGATCGTATTGGTAGAAGCGTTGATTGTTGTATTAGTCGTTTCGAGACTTGTATTAACCGTTTTAAAGGCATTGAGGATCTCGGCTGAGATGTTGATGGCCAACATCGCAGTCAACACCAGGTACATGATGTTGATCATCTTCTGCCGCGGCTCTTTAGGTAGTGCCATATCAGGTCAAATAGTTTTTTCTTAAGGAATTATTATTTACAAGTTAGTTGGTATGCTTTGACCTTATTTACCCTGCATAGCAGTCAGCATATTACCGTAGATATTATTCAGACGGCCGAGGTTGTTAGCCAGAGAACCGATCTGCTCCTGTACTTTCTTAGCGTCTTCAGCGCTGTTGAGCATAGTGGCAGAAGCTTCAGAAAGTTTACCATAGAAAGAGTTCAACGCTTTCAGGTGGTTGTTGCTTTCCTGCAGTTCCAACTCATAAATAGTATTCAGCGAAGAGAGGTTTTTAGTGAGTACCTGTACCTGGTCGTGGAATACTTTCGCTCCTTCAGTAGCCTGGTTGAAAGCGCCAACAGAACCGGCAGCCGTAACATAAGCGTCTTTCACTTTTTCCAGAGCGCCGGTTACTTCGCGGGTTTTAGCGGTGTAGTCGCCTGTAGCTGCTACCACGTCAGAGATATTGTTCATATTACCGATGGTCTCGTTCAGCTTCTTGAAGTTGTCGCCGAGACGGTTCAGTGTTTCAGGAGTTACGTGTGCTTCGATGAGTGCTTTGTCCATAGCAGCCAGTGCACCACCTTTAGCGGGTTTGATCACTTCGCCTGCTACAGTCAGTTCTTCAGAATGAGACGCATCGGGCAGTGCGGGATAGACCAGGTAGAGGATACCATAAAGCGCGAAGATTGCGGCTTCAATGGTAAGACCAATCCAGAGCCATGTGTCTGCGTCGGGAGCGTGCGTGATTTTTCTCAGGGCACCCCAGATAACCAGTGATGCACCAAATGAAACGGCTACGTCAACGTATTTGCTTACTTTGGTAGGAATAGCTGCTGCCATAAAGAGTCAGTTTTAAAACGAGAGTTGTTTTGTGTTGATAATTAGGAATTGGTAAAACTAAAGCAGGGAAGGCTGAGGTTGATCGTCAACCTTCCCTGCTATTATTAAGTTTAAATGCGATAAGTCAATTTGGTGGAGCATTATCTGCGGCGACCGGAAGCAGCAGGCAGATCGATCACACAACGGAAACCTACATACGATTTTGCTGAATCCTGGTATTCGTAGGTACTGGTACCTGTTTGCAGGTAATAACCTACATCTTTCCAGCTTCCGCCACGGATGATCTTGCGTTTCATGAGGGGGGGATCGTCATCTTTCGCATTCCAGCGTACATCGGGGTTCATATCGTGCTGGAAGTTGTTACGACCTTCGTAATAGATAGAAGAAGTCCATTCTGCTACGTTACCTGACATGCAATACAGACCGTAATCGTTAGGCCAGTAAGCATCGGCACGCACCGTGTAGAAACCTCCGTCTTCGGGATAGTTACCACGGCCAGGCTTGAAGTTGGCCAGCAGACATCCTTTCTTGTTGCGGAGATAGTAGCTACCCCAGGGGAACATAGACTGAGAGCGTCCGCCGCGGGCTGCATATTCCCACTGCGCTTCGGTAGGCAGGCGGAAGTCAGACTCCTGCACGCGGTTCTTGCCGATCAGGAATGAATTGAGGTAGTGAGTTCTCCACTCGCAGAAAGCAGTTGCCTGTTTCCAGCTTACGCCTACTACAGGATAGTTGTCGAATGCGGGGTGAGAGAAGTAACGTTTTGTCATCGGCTCGTTGTAAGAATACGCGAAGTCGCGGATCCACACGAGGCTATCAGGATAGATACGAACGTCTTTCTTTTCAATGAAATCTTTGCGGGGTCTTTTAGCGTTCTCACGCTTGGCCGCTTCTTTGAGGTCGAAGATTTCGGAGTGGTAAACCAGTTGGTTTACATCCACTTCTTTTTTTCCGAAGATACGGTCCTCAGGAGAGAGGATCATGTCGGTACTTGCAAGAGCCTCAACGTTTTTGGGATCGTTCCACTTGAACGTCTTCATCTTCTGCCAGTCAACTGCTTCATCGCCGTCAGCACCGGCTTTCACATAGCCGAGCTTGCGGGCAGCAACGGAGTCACGTACCCAGTAAACAAACTGGCGGTACTCCATGTTGGTGACTTCAGTAGCATCCATCCAGAAACCGCTGATTGAAACAGCACGGTTACGGGCACTGAACGCAAAAGCAGGGTCCTCATCACTGGGGCCCATATGGAAGGAACCTTGCGGGATGTAAACCATTCCCGGAGGCTTCGGCAAAGAATACCTGCTGCCGGCCGCGATGCCATGCACCTGACCGTCGTTCGGTAAAGAGCCGCCTTTGTTTTTTCCCGATTTACAGCTCGCCAGCATCAAAATGCTCATAGCCGCAACGATAGCGTAGTTAGGGTTTTTCATTTTCATACACTTAAAGGGTATTGGGCAAATATAATATTTTGGTTTATTCAAGCGCACAAGGTTACAATTTATTTTTTTACAGTCAAAGGTTGTTTTACGGCGTAATTTATCTAACGAATCCCGATAGAGATTATTGTATTTAACAGAAAATTATCTTAACCCCCTTAGGCATTGTTAATCAACATCATAAGCTGATTTACCTGCTCCACCGGCTCACGGCAGGCAAAATTTTTGCATAAATAAATATTTGTTTTTTCACTTGGTTTTTTCCCTTTCGTCAGGGCAAATTCCTGGTTTTCAACCGGTGAATAAAGCATCAATCCATGTGGCACATATTCATATAATATTTTCTCATATATCTCTTTTTCCGGACCAATTACCACAATTTCCTGGGTCCCTCCGGCCCACTCCTGTAACAAACCCGCCCAGTTGGCAAAGGACCCGGCATGTCGTCCGACCACGCCGGAAAGGCTCTCCACCATCTTTTCCGCACGGTCCCGCCAGGGCAATGCATCATAGTAAATGCCCAGCCGGTACAGGTTAGTGGCCATTACCGAATTACCGGAGGGCACCGCTCCGTCATAGATCTCTTTTTTCCTTAAAATAATATCGGTCTGGTAATCGGGTGTATAATAGAAAAGCGGGCCTTCTTCATCCCCAAAATGCTCCCACACATGATCCGTCAGTTGCGCCGCTTCCTTCAGCCAGCGCGTGTCGGCCGTGATTTCCTGCAATTGTAGCAACGATTCGATCAGGAAAGCATAATCGTCCAGGAATGCCGGATATTTTGCTTTCCCTTTTTTCCAGGTATGCAGTAGCCGGCCTTCTTCCGCATCCCTGAATGCCTTCAGCAAAAATTCCATGTTCCGGATAGCCAGGTGCCGGTATTCTTCCCGGCCAGTTGCGCGGAATGCGCGGCAGCATGCCGTATTCATCAACGCGTTCCACCCCAGGATTATTTTGTCGTCCAATAAAGGCCTGATTCTTTTTTCCCGGGCTGCCAGCAGGCGCTCCCGGCCTTCCTGCAGCGTTTGTTTTAACCCGGCGGCATCAATCCCTCTCAACCGGGCAAAAGCCGCCAGATCGGGCTCCTGTACACGCAGGATGTTCTTTTCCTCCCAGTTACCCTGCTCCGTTATGTCGTAGTATTCACAAAACAGCGCGGCCTTCTCTCCCAGCGTTTCCTCCACCTCTTTTTTATTCCACACATAGTAACGTCCTTCTTCTCCTTCGCTGTCGGCGTCCAGGGCCGCATAGAACCCGCCCTCGGGCGACAGCAATTCACGTTTTACGAATCCCATTGTTTCATGGATCACCTCCTGGTATCGTCCGTTGCCGGTCAGTTGCGCCGCCTCGCTGATCACCGCCAGCAGCAGCGCATTGTCATAAAGCATTTTTTCAAAATGGGGGATCAGCCATTCGGTATCCGTGGCATAGCGGGCAAAGCCGCCCCCGATCTGGTCGTAGATACCGCCTTCGATCATCCGGTCGAGACTGAGCAGCGCCTGTTGCAGCGCCTCCGCTTCGAGTCCTTCCTTGTCGTTGCGGCGGCCGTAGCGAAGCAGGAAGCGGATCACAAATGTCTGGGGAAATTTGGGTGCCCGGCCGAATCCGCCCCATTCCTTGTCGGCGGTGCGCAGCAGGTTGGCCGCCACTTCTTCCATCCGCACCGGTGCTTCCGTGCGGTTGCTGCGGCCGAATTGGTTGGCCTGCTCGAGATGGGCGATCATATTGCCGGCCTGGGCTTCGATCTCTTCGCGGCGTTCGGCGAATGCCTGATAAATACCTGTGAGCGTTTCCGTCCAGGAGGAGCGGTTAAAGGCCCGTCTGGGAGGGAAATAAGTGCCGCCATAAAAGGGCTTTCCTTCCGGCGTCAGAAATACGTTCAGCGGCCAGCCGCCGCTGCCGGTCATGGCCTGCACGGCATCCATGTAAATGTGATCGAGATCGGGCCGTTCTTCGCGGTCGATCTTGATGTTGACGAAGTGTTCATTCATCAGCGCTGCCACGGCCGGATCTTCGAAACTTTCACGTTCCATCACATGACACCAGTGGCAGGCGGCATAGCCAATGCTTACCAGTATGGGCTTGTCTTCCCTCCGTGCTTTTTCCAGCGCCTCCGGGCTCCAGGGATGCCAGTCTACCGGGTTGTGGGCGTGTTGTAAAAGATAGGGGCTTGTTTCGTGTACGAGATGGTTGGTATGAGCGTGCATCCCTCAAAGTTCCTCAAAATTCAAAAGGCAAAATTCAAAAGCCAAAAAAAGAAGTGAGGAATCGTCAATGGGGAATCGTGAATCGTCAATAAAAAGCCATGGTTCGTGAGGACACGAACCATGAAAAAACTTATAACCTATTACTTAAAACTTACAACGGCTGTTTAACTCTTCTTCTTCACCGTCGACGAGGCCAAATACTGATCCAGTGCAGAAACCATACTGGGACTTTTGGGGTGCGGCGCCACGATCTCGAGGCTAAGACCGGCTTCTTCGGCAGCGCGGCTCGTATTGCTGCCAAATGCGCCGATCACCGTTCCATTCTGTTTGTACTCAGGTACGTTGTCAAAAAGACTTTTGATACCGCTGGGGGTAAAAAAACAAATGACGTCGAAATCTGTCTTGGTCAACAGCTCTTTCACGTCATTGCTTTGTGTGCGGTACATAAATGCCAGCGCAAATTCACAATTGTTGCTCTTCAGCCAGTTCACAATGTCATTGTCCTGCTGGTTTTCGGAACATACATACAGGAATTTTTCATTTCCCTTGTGTTTGTTCACTACCTCGAACATGCTTTTGTTGGAACCGTCGGCGCCGTAGAAAACCTTGCGTTTGCGGTAGAGGATGAATTTCTGGAGATAAAGTGCCACCGCTTCGGTGATACAGAAATACTTGGTATCCTGCGAAACGCTCACTTTCATTTCCTCGCAGGTGCGGAAGAAGTGATCGATGGCGTTGCGGCTGGTGAAGATTACCGCAGTATAAGAAGCAATGTCGATCTTTTGCTTGCGGAAATCGCGGGCCGGAATCCCTTCCAGCCGGATAAATGGTTGGAATGCCAGTTTTACATTATACTTTCTTTCCAGCTCAAAATATGGCGATTTCTCGCTTTCCGGTCTCGGCTGGGTGATCAGTATCTGTTGTGTTGTTTTGGCCTTTGTATCGGCCTTAGTGACCCCGTTCTTTACCATGAAGTGTGGCTGAATTTGGGTGCAAAGGTACACCTTTCTACTTAAATACTGATAGTACCACTTTATAGATGAGCAGCAGGGGCGCCACTTCAAAAGCCAGCAGGTACAGTACAAAATGAAAAAGCCTGAAGCTGACCTGATTACGGACAGCTCCCCATCCTAATATGTAACGATACAATAACAATAAACCGATACCGGCCCAGGAAATTGACCAGGCGACCGTCTGCAATTCGCCCGAAGCATAACTTACCAGCCATAAAAACGGCAGCAGGAATATGCCCAGCGCCTTGTTCACCATGAACACCACAAACACGTAGGCATCAGTCAGTGGTGTCATGCGAAACAACCAGCCGATCAATTTCAGACCGATGTATTTGACCAGGTAGGTAGCCGCCAGTGCCCCAAAACCATAGAGCGCCAGCAACCAGAATCCTGTGTCCGGCAGATCCAGTTGCAGGTGAGTAAACAGAAATGCGAGGTAAAGTCCGCCCGTTATGAAGAAAAAGATATTGAACAGCAAGGATGGCAGCGGTGTTTGCAATAATTGCTCGCGCAACTGACGCTGCTTGAGCGTAGACCGGAAAAATAAACGACGCAGATCTGCCAGGTATTTTCCAAATAGCTGTTTAAGCAATGCAAATAGCAACACTACGCCTGTCAGCACATAAAACAACAGGTCACGGTCATCCACTTTTCGCTCCCTTGATTGACTGATTACCGGCTCACCGGTAAAGCCAAAGTATGGCTGGTGCGACAGAATTTGTAAAGGCAACGGTACACCCTCCTGCGTAGTCCACGATGGCATGACCGCCGAACGTTTTTTTACCGGCAAAAGATTCCGGCCCGAATATTTCTGCAAACTGTCTGCCCGGGCCGCATTGACGCTATCCGCCTGCGCACTTCCCGCATTGGCGCGGGATAGTGAGTCCGGCTGTTGTCCGGATACTACCAACGAGAAGAGCCCAAAAATGCACAAGAGGAAAATTCGGTTCAATACCACGATTTATGCTGCAAAAATAAAGGCACCGTTTTAGAAAAAGCTGACAAACCCAAAATGAATCTTTGATTGACGAAGATTAAAGTCCGTGTCATCTCTTTTGCCCACCGCCCAGGCCAGGTTGAAGATGCCCACTTTGGTTTCAAACGCGATGCCTAATCCCGCACCGAGATAAGTATGGGTTTCTTTTACATTCTGACTATGATTGCGTCCCCAGCCGCCGTCGACAAATCCATAGAAGAAGGAGTTCTCTCCGATCAGGTAACGGTATTCCACCGTGCCAATACCATATTGTGAGAGGTACTGACTTTCTTCATCAAAACCGCGCAGCAGTTTGTAACCACCGATCTGGAAAAGCTCATTGCGGAACAGATAACCACTTTGCAGATAACCGCCCTGCGCCCCCACCTTCAGGGTGCTCAGGCCTTTTTTACTGAGGGGAAAATAATGCGCTGCCTGCAGCCGCACACGCACCTGGTAGGTTTTTGCTTTCAGCGTATCGTAGATCTTTTTGAAGTCGAAGTCCGGATCGTTGGGGTCTTTCAGCTCCAGCACCGCATTATTCTGTTTGATCTTTTTATTACCGATGGTGGTGACCATTTTTATTTCACTTCCCCGCACCGGATTGAACCGGTAGTTGGTGGTGTTGCTTTCATATTCCAGTCCCACATTGGTCACCGATACATCTGCCGCTTCCGGTAGCCGGCGGTTTTGCAGTACATAATTGAGGTCGATGCCGTTGACCACCGTTTGAAATCTTTGCAGGAACAGCTTTCCCGATTGCTGCGTGTTGAGGATGTATTGCGCGCCGATCTGGAAGTTGACGTTCAGAAAACTGCTGTCTTTGCGAAACATATCGAACCCGAAATCCAGTCCTATCGGCGAACGGAACAGGTAGGGATGCTGGTAAACGATGTTCAGCCGCTGTGATTTTACCTGCAATTGCTGCCATACCAATCCAATCGTTTCTCCGGCGCCCAATGCATTTTTTAAATTCAGGTTGCCTTCGCCCGTGATCAGTAATTTTTTGGAGGAAAGCTGATCATTGTTGGGCAAAAAGCCGACTATCAGGCTTGCCTGGCTGCTGCGTTTTTGTTTCAGGTATACTTCGATCGTTGCGCCGCTGCTGCGCCACAGGATGCGTGGCGGAAATTCTTCTTCCACATAAGTGAGTTCGCGGAGTAGACCGCTGATGCGTTGCAGCTTTTCTTTACTATAAGTGCTGCCGTTACGCAGATCGAGGTAGCGTTGCAGGTATTCGTTGGATACTTTTGCATTGCCTTTGATCTCGATACTGTCTACGCGGTACAAAGGTCCTTTGTCTACTTTTAACCGTGCAGAAATGGCGTCATCATTCAATTGAAGATTTTCCAGCGACACTTTTGCAAAAGGATGGCCGTTGTTTTCCAGGTAATTCAGGATGCGCTGCTGCAGCATGCTCACCTGGTTGAAGTCGATGGGTTTATCACGGTACTGCTGTTCGCGCCAGCCGCCGGCTGCCAGCAGCGCGGGTTCCACGCCATCGGCATCGAGTTTAGCCCAGCGGTAGGGTTTGCCGATATAAATCACTGCATAAGCACCCAGTGAATCAAAACGCGCAGTATCGAGAGAAGCGGTAACGTAACCGCGGCCACGCAGGCGATCCGGTAATCCGTTGACGTATTCAACGCACAACAGGCGGTTATCGAATGTACCGGGCGGCTGCAAAATCTGCTGCAATGCTTTTTCATCGTAGTCCACGGCTCTCAGGGTCAGTGAATAACGATCCTGCGCCGATGACCTGAGTCCCGACAACAAAAACAAAACTGCGGTAAGAAGGTGTCGTACCTTTGTCATGCTATTCTCCGGCAATAATAGTATTAATCCACAAACAATCGGTTTCGCTTGGCTGGTATTTATCTTCATATTCCTTTCTGCAAACAGGCCTGTCACTATTGCAATTTTCATTTCAGTACGTCACTGCATTACAAGCCCGAACTGGTGGCTGCGTTGCAGGAAGAGGCCCGGCTGGCGGCGGAACAATTTCCTTTTCCTACCGGCGAAGCCGTTCACACCATCTATTTTGGCGGCGGCACGCCCAGTTTGCTTACCCTTTCTGAGCTTACACAATTGCTGAATGCGGTCCGCGGCCACTTTAACGTAGATCCGGATGCAGAAATTACATTGGAAGTAAACCCGGATGATATTTCTGAAGAAAGATTGAAAGAATGGCGTGATGCAGGCATTAACCGCCTCAGTATCGGCGTACAGAGTTTTTTTGAAGAAGAGCTTCGCTGGATGAACCGCGCACATACCGCCAAACAGGCGTTCGAGCAGGTTAAAAAGGCCCGGGAATATTTCAACAACATCACCATCGATCTTATTTACGGAGGACCGGGACTTTCGGATGACCAATGGCACCAGGATCTCGAACAGGCCAAAGCGCTGAACATTCCCCATTTATCCTGTTATGCCTTAACGGTGGAACCACAGACCCCGCTCAATAAAATGATCCGCACCGGTAAAGTGCCGGATGTGGATCCCGATAAACAATCAAGGCATTTTCTTTACCTCATGCAGTGGGCAAAAGAAAACGGCTACGAACACTATGAAATCTCCAATTTTGCCCGGCCGGGATATCGCAGCCGGCACAACTCCGCCTATTGGCAGGGCAAATCCTATATCGGCCTCGGACCATCCGCACATTCGTTTGATGGAAAAAGCCGCTGGTGGAACATCGCCAATAACCAGGCGTATATCCGTTCGCTGCAGGAAGGAATTATTCCTTTCGAGAAAGAGGAACTTACGGGCGTACAACAACTGAATGAACGGATCATGATTGCCTTGCGTACCGCAGACGGGCTGGATCTTTCGAATATTCCTTCTTTGGAAAAAATACAATTGCTGAAAGCGGCACAACGCCATATCGATGCAGGACATCTGGTAGCGCAGGAAAACAACTTACGCCTCACCGATGAAGGCCGTTTGCTCGCGGACGGTATTGCTGCCGATCTTTTTTTCGAAGAAATTAAATAAGCGACTGCTCGATCTGGCGAAAACCTTCGGATGGTTTCACCTGGTTCCACACGATCTGGTAAATAGTCTCTGCGATCGGCATTTCTGCACCTACTTTTCTGTTGATATTGTAAATGCACTTGGCAGCATGATAGCCTTCCGCCACCATGTTCATTTCCAATTGCGCTGCCTGTACGGAATAACCTTTGCCGATCATTTGTCCGAATGTGCGGTTGCGGCTAAACAATGAATAGCAGGTGACCAGCAGGTCGCCGAGGTATACCGAGGCTGCATAGTTGGATGATTTGCGGTGTGTAACCGGATCTTCTTCTTCGTGCTCGCCCACCACAATGTGTTCAGCTCCGAATTTTTTCAGGAAACCAGCCATTTCATCGGCACAGTTGGCAATGAATACGCTGAGGAAATTATCCCCGTATTCGAGACCGCGCGCGATACCCGCGCCCAAAGCATAAATATTTTTCAGTACGGCAGCATACTGCACGCCCAGGATATCTCCGTTAACAACGGTATTGATGTAGGGTGTAGAGAAATGTGCAGCCAGTTGCCTTGTGGTGGTAAGGTCTACACCAGAGAAGGTGAGGTAGGATAGTTTTTCACCCGCCACTTCTTCTGCGTGGCAGGGACCGAGTACGGCAAAATAATCGGACAGTTGCACATCAAATTCACGCTCGAGGTATTCGTTGAGCAGAATGTCTTCGCCCGGGATCAGTCCTTTGATGGCGGATACGATTTTCTTACCGGTCAGGTCTTCCGGTTTCAATGCAGCAAAGCTTTCGCGGATATAAGCCGACGGCACGCCAACGATCAGTGTGTTGGCCTGTGCAATGGCTTGCCCGATCTCCGGATATAGACTGAAGCGGGTTTTATCGAAATTGACGGAACTGAGATAATGCGGATTGTGCCCGCGTTGACGCATGTAGTCAATCGTTTCTGTGTTGCGGATCCACCAGTGGATATGATGGCCGTTATCGGTAAGGATTTTGGCGAGTGCTGTTGCCCAGCTACCGCCGCCAATGATAGCAAATGTGTGTGTCAACCCTGCAGAATTTGCCTGCAAGATACAAGATTACTTCTTGAAGAGTTCTTCCTTGGGCACCACTTTCACCTTCATGCCGTCTTTGAGTATTTCACTGATAGTGGTATAAGGTGCCGTTACGATCTGCTCCCCGCCTTTCAGCCCGGAAAGTATTTCGATATAGTTGGCGTCCTGGATACCCGAGCGTACCACCTGTTTTTTAACCGAACCATCTTCCTGCACGGTGAACACCACTTCTTCCATGTCATCATCGGCGGTAGCGGGTGCATCAGCGGCACCATTATCATCGGCTTTCGATTGTTCTTTTTCCTTTTTGCGGTCTTCCATGCTCTGGTCCGTGCCTTTGGTCCGCACGTTGACGGAAGCGATGGGTACGGCGAGCACATTGGCTACCCGTTTGGTTTTGATATCCGCGTTGGCGTTCATACCCGGGCGGAAAGGAAATTTCTTGGGATTGGCCGGATCGACCAGGTCTTCATAAGAAGATTTATCCAGGCGTATTCTCACTTCGTAGTTCGTTACATCGGTGGTGGACGTGCTGATGCCGGCGGCGCCGCTCTTGGTGCTGCTGGCAATCTGTGTAACGATGCCGCGGAACTTGCGGCGGTTGTAAGCGTCAACGGATACATCGGCCGAGTCGCCGATACTTACTTTTACAATATCATTTTCCCCCACATCCACGCGCACTTCGAGCACAGACATATCGGCAACGGTCATCATTTCCGTACCCGCCATCTGCGCCGTTCCTACCACGCGTTCTCCTTTTTTTATACTGAGTGAAGAGATGACACCGTTCATCGGCGCCACGATGGTAGCGCGTTCGAGATTTTTATTGGCCGATGTCAATCCGGTTTGCGAAACGCGTACGCCGGCCTGCAGGCTGCGGATATTTTCTTTCGCCGCTTCGTAGTTGGCGGTGGCGGTACGCAAAGTGGTTTCATATTGCTCGAGTTCGGATTGCGAAATCACTTTGTCGTTGTACAGTTTTTTGTTGCGGTCGTATGCCTGGCGGGCCTGTGTTACGGAGGCATCGAGCGCCTGTAATGCGGCCTGGCTGTTGGCTACCGTAGCCTGCGACTGGCTTACGCGTGAAGCGGCTTCGTCGCGCTGCAGCGCAGTGATGTCGGCATAAATGCGTGCAAGCACCTGCCCTTTTTTCACACTGTCGCCTTCCTGTACGGTGAGGTCCGTTACTTCACCGGAAATATCCGGACTGATCTTTACTTCCACTTCGGGATAGATCTGCCCGCTGGCCGTCACCGTTTCCACGATGGTACGGCGCACCACTTTTTCAACCGCCACTTTCTGGCTGTTGTCTTTCGGGAAAAAAATTTTACTCCCAACAATGACAGCCAGCACTACAGCGGCAATGATCAGGATCCATTTCCAGGTCTTTTTCATCAGACGTTTTTTTCAATTATAATTTCAATCCCTGTCCTTTGTAAAACTCCAGCAGTTTCATCTTGAATACATAATCGTACTGAGCCGACAGCAGATTGATCCGCGCACGGAAAAAATTATTCTGGTTTGTAATCAGGTCGATGGAGTTGAGCAGGCCCACATCAAATCGCTTGCGTGCAAATTCATACGCTTTCTGTGAGGTAGCCACCGCTTTCTGGCTGGCCTGAAATTTTTGCAGGGCGGCCACCGCATTCAGGTGAGCCTGGTAAATATCCTGCTTTAAGGTTTGCCCGTCCAGCTCTTTCTGTAACTCAACAGACTCCACATTCAGCTTTGCTTTGCGCCAGTTGGTGCGGGCAATGCCTGCGTTGAAAATGGGAATATTCAGGCTTAAGCCAACCGACTGGCCAAAGTTGTTATTGATCTGGCGGAAATAAGTATTTTTTGAAAAAGTAGTCGGTACCAACCGTTCGTCGAGCGTGGTTACGATCTCGCCCGTTGGTGTGCGGCCGATGGGTACAAACGTGTTGGTGAAGGCAGAAGCGTACAATCTTTCCGCATTGGAATAACGTGTATCCAGTCCGCCGAACAAGGTAAGTGACGGGTACATGGCCGCCTTCTGCACCGATACATTTTTAATGGCGGCTTTCAGGTTGAGCTCGTTGATCTTTTGCTGCGGCATGTTCTTCACCGCAAGTTCGTATACGGCTGCGGGTTCCAGTTCGGAAAGCGTTTCCACCGGAATGCTTTCAACCGAAGGCTCCTCCACCTCAAACGGAACATCGGCTTCGATGTTAAGCAAGGCTTTTAATTGTAATACGGACAGGCCATAATTAGCCTGTGCATTGATCAGTGTGGCACTGTCATTGGACAGTTGCGCTTCCATTTCCATCAGGTTCAATTCGGGCAATGCACCTTCTTTCACCTGCTTGCTTATGTTATCTACCTGTTCTTTGCTTTGCTTTACCTGTACCTCGCTGATGTTGATCTGTTCGCGGCTCAGCAATATTTGCAGGTAGGCATTGGCCACATTGAGTGCAATATCGCTGCGTGCTTTCTCCACGCCGGCGCGTGCCGCTTCTGCACGATATGTGTTGGCAATGACGGTGTTTTTTTTACTGAACCAATTGAAAAGATCGAGTCCGATATTGAGGGAATGGTTGGCAAAAAGAATTTCCGCTGTGGTAAACTGGTTGCTGGTCGGATCGATCGAGCGGCCGAACTGATAACCTCCGTTGTTCTGCATACTTGCCGAGGGCAGGCGGGCCAGTTTGCTTTGCTCCAGGGTAAGCGCGTCGATGCGGGCCTGTACATCGGCCTGGCGCACGGAGATACTTTTATCCATGGCATATTCCACGCACTGCCGCAGACTCCATTTCTGGGCCATTACCAGTGAGCTGCAACACAATAGCAGCAGCAGTTTTATCCCACGTAACATCATGCAACAAAAATAACTGAAAAGATGGTCAGCCCTGTTGATTTTTGATAAACGGGCTCAGATGGCCTCAAACGCCTGTTTCAGGTCGTTGATAATATAGTCCGGTTCTTCCAGCCCTACGTACAGCCGCACCCATCGATGTTCAGGATTGGATACGTCGAAATCTGCCGCCGGAATACCGGCACATTTAGGAATGACCAGGCTTTCATGCCCGCCCCAGCTTACCGCCATCAGGATATGCTTCAGCGCTTCGCAAAAACGGACAACCGACTCCCTGTCGGGCACATCCAGTTCGATGGTGATCAGCCCCAGCGCAGCTTTCATCTGTTTGCGGGCCAGTTCGTGCTGCGGGAAAGTGGGATCGAAGGGGAACAGGAGGTTTTTAACCCGCGGATGTTGTTTGAGAAAAGCCAGCACGGTTTGCGTGGAAGCTTCTACCCGCTGCAACCGCAGTGGTAAAGTACGCAGGCCCCGCAGCAGCAACCAGGCATTAAAGGGTTGCAGTCCACTGCCGATGGCCAGGAATTCCGTATCGAAGATCTTTTTAATGAGTGCGTGCGAACCTGTGAGCACGCCGCCTAATGTATCGCTGTGTCCCCCGATGTATTTAGTAGCTGTCTGCATGGCCAGGTCGATGCCCATGCTGATCACGGGTTGGTACAAAGGCGTACAATAACTGTTATCGATCATCGTCACGATGCCCCGGCTTTTAGCGAAAGTGGCTACTTCTCCGATGGGTTGAATGGCATAGTTCCAGCTATTGGGCGATTCGAGGTAATAGAATTTTGTATTGCCCTGCGTGGCACTTTTCCAGGAATCGATCGTGCCGCCATCGACATAGGTGGTGGTGATGCCGAAACGCGGCAAGATCAGGTCGAATAATTTACGCGCCCAACTATAAGGTTCTTTTACGGAAACGATGTGATCACCGGAACTGACGAAAGGCAGCACGCCGGCAAAAATGGCGGCGGCGCCGCTGTTGAGCACGAGGCAATCTTCTGCTCCGTCGAGTGCCGCCAGTTTTTTGCGCAGGATGTCGATCGTTGGATTGCGTCCCCTGCTGTAAACATAGCCACTCAGCTCGTCGGCAAACACTTTTTCCATGTCTGCTACTTTATCAAAAGCAAAATTACTGGCCTGCGCAATGGGCGGTGCTACGGTATTGAAATAAAGCGAACGGTCTTCGCCGAGTTCATTGATGATTGATGAAAGATCCATGGGGTTGATCAATTGTTTTCAGCCGGCTTGCGGTTGAGCCGCCTGCTCAGCAGGTAAAGAGGATAAAATCCGAAGAACAAAAGTAAGCCGTATCCCGTACCCGAGGGATCTTTGATCGCACAACTTATGGCTACAAAAATATAAGCGAGGATATAAATAACGGGCATCAGCGGATACAACTTCATTTTGTAAATGCCTGTACCATCGAGATGTTTTGTTTTTTTCCGTAAAATAAAAATGGAACCTACCGCGGTGGCCAGCCCGATGGAATCGAGAAAGATCACCCAGTTGACGATGGTATCAAATGACTCGGCAAAGAAAAGCGTGATGACCGCCACCGCTGCAAATACGGGTAAAGCCACGGTCAGCACGTGTGTGCGTTCATTTGTTCTTTTTAAAAAAGAGGGCAACACTTTTTCATCGGCCATGGCATACATCACGCGCGGATTACTCATCAGGCCGATATTGACATAAGCCAGCACCGCGAAGAAAAGCAGCCCGCTCATGACCGTATAACCTGTGGGACCTACCATTTGTTGCACATGCCGCGCGGCCAGGTCATTTTTTGAAGGAAGACCCGCATCATTATACACAATACCATCAAAACCCAATACATGGTAATAGGCAAGATTGGTCAGGAAATAAAGTGTAACGATGATCCCGATACCCCAGAAGATGGAGCGCGGAATAGTGCGTTGCGGATTGTTTACTTCACCGCCGAAATTGATCGTTTGCTGATAGCCGCCGTAGGTAAACGATACGGCGATCAATGCGGCGCCAAACATTTTGATGGTATCCCAGGCGTCCGAAGGGGCAGTAAGACGTGAAGTGGTGGTTGGTGCGGCACCGGGCCAGAACAATCCGGCGCAAATAAATAAGACGATGCCGATCTTGATCACCATGAGTATATTCTGCGTGCGCACGCTCATGCGGAAGCCGAGGTAATTGACAAAGAAAAAAACGATCACGGCTGCAAGTGCCACAATCTGTACCACATTATCCGTTTGCCATTGCTGCGGCAAAATACCTTTGAGATAACCGGCGCCGATTAATGCCACTGCGCTTACCGATGCAGCATTGGAGATCAGGATAATGCAGTTGATCATGAACGCCAGCGCGGGGTGATAACAATAAGAATAAATTTTGTAGAACCCGCCCATCACCGGGTAGCGACTGCCGATCTCGGCAAAAGTAAGCGCACCGAATAAGGCGATGAGGCCACCAAACAACCAGGCCGCAAAAAAGATCCAGGGACTTTGCGCTTCCATTGCCACATTGAAGGAACTGCGGAAGATGCCCATGCCGATAACAAGACTGACCACGATCATGGTCAGGTCGAAACGGCTCAGCTTGTTTTTGGATGTCATGCAATGAAGATACCAAAACGAAGCATTCGCCGCACAGCGTCCATTAATTTCCTGCGGGCGTGTAGGCCTTTATTCCCAGGCCCTCCCGGTAAGCCAGCAGGAACGTATCCTGCCAGCCTTCCGTGGCGGGTGAAGTACCGAGCAACCATTTGTCGCCGATACCTTCCAGCAGTGTGTATGCAGGAGTAGTATAGCAAACGGCCATGCGATGGCAACCGGCATCGTGAATATCCGATTCCAGTACTTTGAATTCCGCTTCTTCGAACGGAAGCTGCAACAAACCTGTGGTATCAAAAAGGCCGGGAATCTTTCCGCCAAGCATTTCCAGATGATGTTGTACAGCAATCCCTGTTTTGTAATGAAGTGAATTGGCGCGGCCGTCCAATGCGCGGATCTCGCTGAACTTATTCAATATGTTCCCGGGATTGTACGCTTGTATTTTCAAACGAAACTCCCGGTAGCTGTCTTCCAGCACCCGTTGTTCAAACAACGTAATGGCCGGCACGCTGATCTGCTGGCAATAAATCAGCCGCACGCCTGGTTTTGTCATAGTTAAAATATCGTGGGTGATCATAATGATATGCCAATTGAATAACTGCCGGCATATCCTGCGCTTACACTGCCGGTTAATGCTACTGTTTCGTTTGCAAGGTCCGTTGCGGAATTGCCAAAAATGCCGTCACTTGTATTACGCGTGGTGTTCAAGCCATGTGCTGCATACAAACTTGAAGCATGCACCGTATCGCTGATGGATTCTGCAAAAGTGATCTGTCCTGTTTTTTTCAAAACATTGTTGACAAATACTTCGAGGTGGATATGTGTGGAGCGGCCCATGTACCATCCGGGATAAATTGTGATGAACTGTGCTTTGCCATTGGTGTCGGCCAATTGGTATCCCCGTAACCATGTCTGACCGGTATAACTCTGCGTGCCGAGCGAGCCGCCGGTCTGATTACCATAACCACTATAATACCCGTCTTTATTACAATGCCAGATATCAACGCGAGCACCTGGCACCGGCGCGCAACTGTTGTTGACATTAACAATGGTAAGATCGAGTGTAAGCAATACGCCGGTTTGTCCATCGCGTACATCGGAACGGTTGAGCGGATTGGTCAGTTCGCCACCGGGATAAGGATAAGGGCCTTCCACTTCTTCGGGCATGATACGGCAGGTACTGCCATCGCTGCCTGTTGCGGTGGTTATGCCGGAGCCTTCATCCTTTTTGCGGCAGGCTTCCCATATAGGAATCAACCCAACCGCGCCGATCAATCCTGCTGATGTTTTGAGAAAATTTTTTCGTTCCATGGTCTGACATTTTAGGTAAAAAAAAATCCAGCCGGAGCTGGATATAAAAATGTTTTAAATAAAGAAGGAACGGGAAAATAATAGATGAATGGGCTGATTGTACCGGTGAATTGAAGCAAGCGGCAAGAGGTGTAAGGCGTAAGGTAAAAGGCGTAGGGCTTAGGGTGTAAGGTTGTACATCTTCACCATGGTTCGTGATTCACTATTCACTATTCACCATTCACCATTGACAATTCACCATTGACAATTCACGCCGAGACTTCAGGACTGAATTTTTGAATTTTGACTTAATAAGTCGGACAGCCATACATATTCTTCTTCCCTATCCGGTAAACCACCCCCACTGTATGACTGTAAAAATGATCATTGCGTGATGGATTGGCGGAGCGGCTGAACCCATCGATATAATCGGAAGATGTGATGCGGTAATTTGTTTCGAGGCTTACCCCCCACCTGTCGTTTAAATAATACCGTGCGCCTACACTCACGGGAATGGTAACAACACCGCGTGGAGGTGAAGTTGCGGCATCTTCCGCAAGGCGCGGCATCAGGTCAGATTCCGCGCCGAAATAAGCCACATTCATCCGGCTGTAATCGCGTTTTACATGCAAAAAAGAATAACCGATACCGGCCGATATATAAGGAGAAAAACCTCTCTCCCGGTAGTTGGTGCCAAGCGGTGCCCATTCGCCCTGGACAGCCACTTCGGCAACGGGTGATTGAAAATAGAAATTGCGTTCGCGGCGGTATTCGGGATGTGCATAGCGTGAATCATCGCCCTGCAGTGCACCAAAACTGAATACTCCTTTCAGCGAAAGAGAACGGCTGAATAACTTAGCGGCGGTTAATTGTAAGGCAGGTTTTGCGGTACGATAAGAACCGATATCCGACGGCGTAAGATCGCCCTGGTAAATGAACGCTCCGGCGGAAACGCCGAGTTGAAAGCGGGGCACATTGCTGAGCTGCGCGTGTGAGGCCGTGCCTGATACAGCCAGACATAAGATGGCTGCTCCGCTGAAGATGTTTTTCATTGGTGTGTGTTTTGCCAGTAAAAGGAATGAAGCAGCAGTTGGTGGGAATAAGGCCAAAGGTCAACGAGTAATCACATAACGCGTTATCAGCTTTTTCATTTCGGACGGATTGTTAAAAAAATGTGAGAGCCTATAAATTGCGGTAACGTTTCCACTCATCTACCACGTTGGTATAACTATCACTGACAGGCAGTTCTTCACCGGACGTCAATCGCAGTTTGCGTCCCTGTATGCCACTAATCTGATCGAAAGCCACGATATAGCTGCGGTGAATGCGTCTGAAACGGTCAGCAGGTAGTTTTTCCAGGATGGACTTAAGCGTCATCAACGTGAGTACGGGCTTGTCGTTGTCACGGTGTATGCGTACATAATCTTCCATGCTTTCCAGGTAGCGGATGGAAGCAAACGGAATTTTCAACAATTGATAACCGGCATAAACAAAGAGGCTGTCATCTGCATCCGACAGCGCGCGGCGGCGGTATTGATCAAACTCCCGCGCTTTGCGTACGGCGCGTGAAAAACGTTCAAAGCTGATCGGCTTCACCAGGTAATCCACGGCATCCAGTTCAAACCCTTCGAAGGCAAACTGCCGGTAGGCTGTTGTAAAAATGATCATCGGTTTTTTTTCGAGTGCCCGCACCACGGCGAGACCATTTACATCGGGCATGTTGATATCGATTAGCAGCAGGTCTATCTCGTTATTGCGGATAAACTCGCTACCGGCAACCGCATCTTCAAATGTCTGTATCAACTGCAAGCCCTCAACACGACTCACATACTCGCGGATCAATTGCAAGGCAAGCGGCTCATCATCTATGGCAACACATTTCAGGGGCATAGGCATTTGTTTACACCAGCGATCCGGGTACCGGCAATTCAAGGTTAACCACAAATCTTCCATTTTCCTGTCCAACCGACAAATCATATTGTTGTTGATAAAGATGTTGGAGACGCTGTCTTGTGTTATCGATTCCGATGCCGGTGCTTACCTGTTCTTTTTTATCGGGAAAAAGCGGATTGTCTGTATGAAAAAATAACCGGTCGTTCTTCACCTCCACGCTGATCGTGATCACGGAGGCCTGTTGTTTACTTACGCCATACTTGAATACGTTTTCCACAAAAGCGACCAAGATCAGCGGGGCAATGCGTTTACCGGCCACCTCGCCTTTGGTGATCAACCGCACTTCTGTATTGGCACCCAGCCTGAGTTTTTGCAGATCGATATAGTCGCGTAGGAAATCCAGTTCATCTTCGAGCCATACAAAATCTGCGCGCACATCATCGGTGAGGTAGCGCATGATGTTGGAAAGTTTCATGACGCTGAGTGCGGTGTGTTCGCTACCCGTAACGGCGAGGGAATAAATATTATTGAGTGTGTTGAAAAGAAAATGGGGGTTGATTTGTGCTTTGAGAAACGACAGCTCGGCATTGGCGCGGTCGGCTTCGGCCTGTAGCATTTTTTTCTCCGTAATCCGCCACTGGCGGATGATACAGATTGCGAGGCCAAGCGACCATACGGCCAAAAACAAAATGGTGCTGACGATATCGGTTTTTCCGGGGCGTCCGTTTTGCGGCGGCTGGTTGCGCGACGGCATTTGCGGCCCCGGTTTGTTTTCCCATTGCGGTGGTGGGGGGGCCGGCATCTGGCCTGGCGGAGGTCCGGGCATATCGGCACGTTCGTTCCGGTTAATGGTCATCAACTTGTCGAACGGTTTAAAATACATGATTGCGGCCAGTAGTCCCACAGACACAAGTGCATACAGTATATATTTTCCCCTTAAATAAATAAAAGGGATGAGTACAAATGTGTTCAGGTAAAAAAGCAGCAGGTACAGCAAACTGAAGCCCAGGAAGCTTTTGGAAAAAAGCATACCGGGCCATGCGTCTTGTCCGGTGCCGGCAACAAAACCGGCAACGAGACTGAAGAAAAATAACCAGCCGGCGATATGCGCTGATATGGTAAGCCACGAGCGTTTCATGTGGAGTAAAGAAAGATAATTAAAAACAGTGAGCCGGGAAGGTGTCGGTGAAAAAAGCAATTGTCGCGATGAACGGTGAATCGTCATCCCTTCGCCTTGGTTCGTGTATACACGAACCAAGGCGAAGATGTACAACCTTACACCTTACGCCTAATGCCTTACACCTATTACTTAAAACTTATTACTTAATACTCATTACTCCCTACATTTGCAGCGATGACGGTTCCGCCAGACGGCGGATTAAAAGGGAAGTCCGGTGAAAATCCGGCGCTATCCCCGTAGCTGTAAGCCTTATGGGACCACGAGTCCCGGTAACCGGTTTCTTACGCCACTGTCCGCCAAAGGCGGACGGGAAGGCAACCAGGTTAAAGGCGAGCCAGAAGACCTGCCTCCATCATTTCATTGCTGAGCTTTCGGGTGAAAGGCTGGCAGGGTTTATCCGCTTTGCCGGTGCGCTTCTGCTGTTTTTTACCTTTTTGTTTTTATTCATGACCCTGCTTACCAGGTATATCGCCAATATGGGCCGCATGGCTGTTGTTATCCTTACCGGATTAATCACCACCTATGCCTCAGCCCAGACGCCGGATACATTGAACCCGGTGAATGTTACGGGCACCGTCCGTACCGACACCGTATTGACCACCGTGCTGGTGCAGCGGTTTGATAAAAAAGAATGGATACAATTCAACAGCCTGTCGGTAGCCGACGTCGTTCGCTTTTTTGCCGGCACATTGGTAAAGGACTATGGCGGAATAGGCGGACTGAAAACTGTATCTGTTCGAAGTATCGGCGCTTCTCATACCGGTATTTTATATGACGGTGTACCGATGAGTGACGCACAGGGCGGACAGATCGATCTGGGGAAAATCTCCCTGGACAATCTGCGCGAAGTAGTGTTGTTCAACAGCCAGCCACCTACTTTATTACAACCGGCGCGCGCCTATGCAAGTGCTGCCGTATTATCCTTAAGAACTTCCGGCGATCAGGCCGATTCAACCGGCGCAACTGCGGGTATCCGGGCAGGCTCCTGGGGTTTCTTCAATCCTTCGCTTACATTGCGGCATAAAGCAAACAAACATTTTTCCCAATCACTCAACGGCGAATGGCAGCAGGCAGACGGAAGTTACCGCTTCGATGCCTACGAACAGGATGGCTCCCGCGCTAAACGAAACAATACCGATATCAAAGCGTTGCGTGCAGAATACGACGCCATCTATCGCTTTAATTATACAAGCCGCATCAACTTCAAAGCGTACTATTACTCCTCCCACCGCGGACTTCCCGGCGAAGTGATCTTGTACAATACGCGAAGCCGGCAGCGTCTCGAGGACCAGATATTTTTTGCACAGGCCGGATGGCAGAAAAGAATTGCGCTGAAAAGCCGGCTGGCCATCAATGCGAAATACCAATATTATTACAACCGCTATACAGATCCTGATTTTCTGAATGCGCAACGTTTCCTTGAAAACCGCTTCTTTCAACGCGAAGGATATTTATCTGCCGCTTACACCTACGAATTCAATCATATCCTTTCGGCCGCCTACGCAAGTGATTTCACCTTTTCCTCCCTCCGCCGCAGCGATGCCTACACCGAAAATTTTCCCAGCCCCGATCGTCATCATTTCCTGAACAATGCAACACTTAAAGCCAGGTGGGATCGTCTGGATATACAGGGAAACATTCTGCATACTTACCTGCAGGACCGCGTGAAAGCGGGCAATACGCCACGGATACTGAGAGCCTATACACCTGCTATAGCAGCCAGTTATCAACCCGTTGCCGCATGGCCGATGCGTGTCCGTTTTTTTTATAAAAAAATTTTCCGCGTACCTACTTTCAATGACCGCTATTATACATTGGTGGGCAACACCAATCTGCGTCCCGAATATGTGCGGCAATACAACCTGGGTGTGGCATGGGCCAGCCGCGATTTTTCCAACCGTTTTACATGGTCTGCGAGTGTAGATGCCTACTACAATTATGTCCGCGACAAGATCGTGGCTGTACCGCGTCAGAACTTATTTCAATGGACCATGCTCAACGTAGGCACCGCAGATATCCGTGGCATTGATGCCGTGCTTTATGGAAATAAAAAATGGAATGAACACTGGCGTACTTCTCTCCGGCTGAGTTATTCTTATCAGCGTACCCTGGACATCACCAATCCATCTTCGCCGCTTTACAAAACGCCGTTGCCTTACGCACCCGCGCACAGCGGCTCGGGCAACGTGAGTATTTATTATGATAAATACACATTGGGATATAACCTGCTGCTCTCTTCCTATCGTTACAGGCAGGGAGAACCGATCCGCGAGAACATGGTGGAGGGCTTCCTGATCCATGATGTGTCGCTTGCACGCACATTCGCTTATCGTGGCCAGCAACGTATACGTGCCATTGCAGAAGTCAACAATCTTTTTAATACAAACTATGAAGTAATCCGCTACTACCCGATGCCTGGCTTGCAATTCCGGGTGGGCATGTCAGTGGACTTTTAATCAAAAAATGAATAACGCGAAATACATGAAAAAGAAAAATCTACTCCCGTGGACGCTGGCCCTGATGGTGCTGGCAGCTTCCTGCTCTAAAGACGATGTAAATCCCGGCGGCCCGGTTCTTTCCCCGGCGCAAGGTGTGTATGTACTGAGTGAAGGCAGTTCCAATAATGCCACACTCGGCTATTATTCCCTCAGCAGCAACACACTTACCGGTAATTTTTACCAACAGCAAAATCCAACGCAGGCCGGACTCGGCAGCATCGGCAACGACATGACCATCTACGGAAGCAAACTCTACATTGTAGTGAATGTATCAAGTGATGTGGTAGTGGTGAATGCAGCTACCGGCACCTTTATCAAACGTATTGCCTTCAAAGAAGGCAGCACCAACAAAGAGCCCCGCTATGCAATAGGTGCCAAAGGAAAAGTATTTGTAAGCTGCTATGACGGAACCGTTGCCGTGATAGACACAACCAGCCTGAACATTACCACCAACATCCCAGTTGGCACCAATCCCGAAGAAATGGCGCTGAGTGGCGACAACCTGTATGTGGCCAACTCCGGCGGCCTCAACTTTCCCAACTACGACTCCACACTGTCTGTGGTAAACGTTAATTCGCTGACGGAAATAACCAAAATCAAAGTAGGCATCAACCCGCAAAGCGTAACAGCCGATGATCAGGGATTTGTTTACGTAAGCTGCACCGGCAACTACGGCAGTGTACCTGCTAAACTGGTAAAAGTAAAAATATCAGACCGCACCATTGCAAAATCTGCAGACACGGCAGCAGGACGTATACGTTATTACGATAACAAGTTGTGGGTAACAGGTGGCTATATCGGCTCACCTTATGTACGTACATTGAGCACCGCAGATTTCTCCCAGACACGCGCAAATTTTGTAACAGACGGTACAGCTATTGCCATGCCTTACGGTCTTGACATCGATAAGCAAAATGGCGACGTATATGTAACGGATGCACGTGACTATGTATCATCCGGGCAACTGCTTTGTTTCGATAAAACGGGAAAGAAGAAATTCGCCGTCAATACTACTCCGGGCGTGATTCCAACAAAAGTGGCATTTAACCGTTAAGTGTATAAATGAGTTGCCACGAACAAAAAAAATGCCCGCGTTGCGGAAATGCATTTGAATGTAAACCGGGAAACATTACCGAGTGTCAATGCTTTGGTATTGTATTGTCCGATGAGCAGCGTTCGTGGATCGAACAAAAATACAGCGACTGCCTGTGTCGTTCCTGCCTTCAGCACCTGCAGCAACAGGTGAACCTGTTCCGGGAGAAACACGGGTTATAAATTCAAAAGTCAAAAGTTAAAAAGCCCTGGTTTATGCCGGGGCTTTTTAATTGGGCCATTTGAAGATTTCAAATGGCTGTTTCCATTTTCAAATCTTCAAATTATCAAATTACTTACTGATCAGGATCCAACTGCATAAACTCCCGCTTCACAGCCTTGAGCATACTGAACAATTGCGCTACCTGTATCGCCAGCATTACTACGAGTGCTAACAATACGTACCAGGGCAGGGAAATTTTTTCTATGCCGGTCACATGCTGAAACTGTTCGAGATGCCAGCCAGCGAGTGCAGCACCAAATGCCATTCCCACCAACAAAAAAGATAACAGGGAATAGATCACTTTCATGAACATGATCCGCATGGTAGAGTAGCCGATCTTGAAATTTTCAAAGATGGCTGCGGGAATGATCAGTACCAACGTCACCCAGCTCCAGTTGCTGCGAAACCAGCCGTCACTGAGCGTGAGGTTCAACGTAAGCATTAATACAATAGATAATAAGCCCCAGGGAAATAACAGAAAAGCTGAAGGCTTGCCAGAGGTTTGCGCCATGGTAATGGTTTTATCAGTAAGATAAGAAAAACCTGTCACCGGGCATTGCGATCCCTTACGACACCTCTCCTTTTTTGATACGGTCCAGCAGCGACGATACCCGCTCCTGCAGACCGGTAGCATCCGGCAATGCCGGGCTTTTCCATGCGGCACCGACCACCGTCGCCGCATGCCGGAGCACGGGATCATCCGCGAGCATTTGCTGCAGTGTTTCTTTTTCGCTGGCAGAGGCTTCTCCGCTCAGGTGTCGGGCAAGTAGTTGCCAGAAAGGGTTGTTTTCTTCCATGAACAGGGCATGAGAACAGCTTCCGATTAAAGCTATCTCCCGTCAAACGTGTGGATGCTGTTTTAGTTACACCACATGTATCATAAAAATTTAACATATTAAAACAGGTGAACCATCTTTCCAACCCGTTGTTTTTTAACATAGATCATGATGCATTCCGTCCAGGGTGACGAATTTTGCAGCTTAAACCGGATAAAGAATGGAATTCAGCAATTACCTGAAATATTTCGAAGAAATTTTGCTCCTTCCCGAGCCATTGCCGCCTTATGACAATCCCGCTTACCTGAATTATACGCGCCTGAACTGGTCGCGTATGAACCGTTGGCTGAAACATGGCGTGTTGTTGCCCGATGTGGAAAAAGCCATGGCGGACATAAAGGAACCCCGTCACTGGATCATCATCACCGAGCCGTGGTGCGGTGATGCGGCACACAGCGTTCCTTTCATTGAACGGATGGCCGCACTGAACCCGCTCGTGACCACGAGTTATGAACTCCGCGATTCGCCGCCCTTCCTGATTGAAAAATACCTCACGGGCACCAGTAAATCCATTCCGAAACTGATCATCCGCAATGCGGCAGGTGAAGATCTGGCAACCTGGGGCCCGCGCCCGGCAGAGTGCCAGGTATTGTATCAGCAATTGATCGATGAAAAGGCAGACTTCGAAACAGTGAAAACTGCCCTGCAGCAATGGTATAATAAAGACCACGGACAACAACAACAGCGGGAATTGCTTCCGCTGATCAGCCTTTGATCATTCAGGAACGTTGATAATACAAACCAACCAGTCCTGAACTGAATGCACGCGTGTGCGTAAGGCGGAGATTGATGCGGCCTTTTACATCACTGAAAAGCGGCTTACCGGCGCCAAGGACAACGGGATGCACCGCAATGCGGTATTCATCCACGAGGTCTTCAGCGATCAAAGCACTGATCAATGAAGCACCACCGAATAACCAGATATCCTTTCCGGGCTGCGATTTGAGTTGCGTCACCGCCTCTTTGATATTGTCGCGGATGATGGTAGCGCCCGGAGCATTGAAATCTTCATTGCGTGTGAAAACGACCTTGTGCATCTGGTTGATCTGCCCGTAGAATTGTTTCTCAAAATCACTGGCAGTGTCCACCGGTGTATAATTGCCGTAGCCGTCATAGCTGATACGCCCATAAAGAACGGTGTCGATCCGGGAAGCCAGTTTCAACAGTTCTTCCGATACTTCTTCGTCGAGGATACACCAATCGATTTCGCCGTTTTTCCCTTCAATGAAGCCGTCGAGAGAAACTGCCAGATCGAGGATTATTTTCCGCATAGAGGACAAATTATATGTTTAAGTAAGTAAGGGGAAGGGTGCGCACAAGATTACGGCCAATCTGACTTTAAAAAAAGATATTCTTACTGTATCCGGAAATTAAACGATGAAGCAGGGGACAATATTTATGAGCTATTATTTTAAAGAGAATAAACAGCCGTTATAAGTACTAAGTCATTCATTCACTGATTGACCTATTCACTTATTGAACGTCCTCCCAATGCTTCGGCGATAAAAATTAACGCCTTAACGCACTATTTCCCATTCACTTATTGACCTACTCACTGATTAACCCAACTTTCTTTTGGCAGTTTCCTTCAACCGGATTAGCTTTGCGTTTAACAAATTTGTCAAACATAATTGTAAAATGGCAGTAAAAGACAGTCGCACGGAACAGCAGATAAAGGATGCCGCTAAGAAACTCTTCTTTACCGAAGGGCGTTTCAAAGCCACTACCCAGGAAATTGCCGATGCAGCCGGTGTCAACCGCACATTGGTAAACTACTATTTCCGTTCCCGCGATCAACTGTTCGACCAGGTACTCAAAGATGCGCGCCTCCAGATGGACAGCCGCCTCGAAGCTACTGCAGATGAAAAAAACTTCCGTAAAAAAATAGAACATTTCATCGACGTATTCATGGAGCAGGCCCGCAACTACCCCTACCTCGATATTTATATGGTGTCCAGGCTCAATGACGATGTGGAAAAACAAAACGAGATCCTTACGGATATCAAGAAAACCGACAAACTGAAATTGTTTTTAACCGAAATAGAAGAACAAATGAAACTCGGCACAATCAACAAAATGCCGCCGGTACAGTTCTTCATCAACATGCTTTCCCTCATCAGCTATCCGCAGGTAATGCAACCGCTGCTGAAAAAAGTTTTCCGCTACACCGATAAACAATACCAGCAAATGCTGGCCGAACGCAAGGCCATTATTTTAAAAATACTGTTTTGCTGAACAGTTTTTTTTGCCCTCAATTTGACAAAATTGTTAAACATATTAATTAAATATAGAAGTTAAAATGCAAGAGTTGATCTACCACGAAGCGGCCCGTTTGTTCGGGCTTCATGGTCTCCGTAGCGTAACGATGGAGGATATCGCCCGCAGCCTCGGCGTTAGCAAGAAAACACTTTATATATGGTTCACCGATAAACAGGAACTTATTTCCGCCGTTTATCTTCCCTTGCTGCAGTCGACCCGGCAAAACTGCCTTACCCTTTCTGAACAGGCTCCCGACGCCATCCACGAAGCCTTCGGCTGCTGGCAGGAAATACGTCTTTTCCTGCTTCACCTGCAAGGAGGCTTATTACAGGATTTACAAAAACAACATCCCGCTATTTATAAGCGATATACCCGCTTCTGCAACCTCACTATCCCTTCCCTGTTCCGCCTCAACCTGGAAAGAGGACAACGTGAAGGCCTGTACCGCGATGACTGGTCAAAACAGCTAGTCATTTACCAGGCTAAGGCTGCACAGGACCTGTTACAGATGCTCGCCCTCAGAGAATCCAGGCGACCGGATGGGTACACCGACGACGAACTCGTTGTGCATTACCTCCGTGGTTTGTCTACTCCCAAAGGACAAGCAGTTATCGAAGAATATCCGATGCAGACAGCCACTGCCGCCGTCTGATGAGCAAATAACTTTTTGATATAAACCCAACAATTGTATGATTCGTCGTATTTCATCCACCCTCTTTTCCCTGCTGCTTCTAGTATCGGCAGGTCAATTGCAGGCGCAGGAAAAAACACTCTCGCTTCCGGACGCATTGAACTATGCGCTCAAAGCAAGCCAGGACGCCCGCAAAGCCCGGCTGGAAATTGAAGCCGGCCGTTACAAAACGGAAGAAGTAAAGTCACGCGCTTTACCACAGATCAGTGCCACCGGCTCCCTGAATTACAACCCAATCCTGCAGCTCACGGCTTTGCCCGGTGAACTGGCCGGACAACCGGGGCAAACATTGCTGGTAGCCTTCGGACAAAAATGGAATTCCGGTGCCAGCGTTTCACTTTCGCAGAATCTTTTTGATCAAAGCGTTCTGACAGGTCTCAAAGCCGCTAAGTCAACGCAGGAATTTTATCGCATCAATGCACAGCTTACCGAAGAGCAATTGATCGAGCAGGTAGCCAATGCCTATTACCAGATACTTGTAGAACGACATAAGATCGGCGTACTCGACACTACGCTTTCCAATACAAAACGCGTCCAAAACATTATACAAGGCCAATACGAAAACGGACTGGCCAAACAGATCGATGTGGACCGTATCAAAGTAAGCATCGCCAATCTTCAGACACAAAAACAACAACTGCTCAATGCAGTTACATTGCGCGAAAACCAATTGAAGTACGCGATGGGCATGCCGATACAGGATACCATCAGACTCCCCGAGATGGATTTCTCGCGCATCCAACCGGGCGAACTCGCAATCCGCGACACCGTCAATGTTTCCGCACGCACAGAATACCGCCTGCTGCAACAACAGGAACAACTCCTGAAATACCAGAAGGAAGCTTACAAGTCCGAATATTATCCTTCTTTGTCGCTTTCCGGCAATTATGGCTACCAGGGTCTGGGAAATGAGTTCCCACTCTTCAAAGGCGCTCCGGCGGTCAACTGGTTTGATTACGCATCGATTGGTTTATCGTTGAAAATTCCTTTGTTCAATGGTTTTGCCACCCGCTCGCGCGTTCGCCAGGCCGATGTGGAACTGCGCAAATTGAAAGAAGACATGGACCAGACCACACTCGGCCTCAACCTCCAACACGAGAATGCGAGAACACAATTGAAGAACAGCATCATCATCCTCAATAACCAGGAAGAGAATGTGTTGCTCGCACAAAAAGTTTTCGACAACACACGCAACAACTACAACAACGGACTGGCTCCACTCACCGACCTGCTGGATGCAGAAACTTCGCTGACTGAAGCCAACAATAACCGCTCCGCCGCTTTGCTCGATTACAAACTGGCCGAAATACAACTCATTAAAGCAAAAGGAAATTTAAAATCATTGTTAAACAACTAACTCATGAAGAAGAAAACAATCATCCGTACCATTATTACTGTCGCCGTGATAGCTATTGCTTTTGTTGCCGTAGCGCGGGTGCTGGTGAATAACAAAAAGAAGAACGCAGAAAAGACGGCCATTGTAGCACAGTCAGATGGTGCCGTAGCCGTGAGAATAAGTGTTGTTCAGCAAGATACCCTGCAACAGGATTTTAGTGCAAATGGCAATTTCATTCCTGTGCAACAACTCAACTTCTCTTCTGAAAATGCCGGCCGCATCACCCGCGTATTGGTAGACGAAGGTAGCCGCGTGAGCAAAGGGCAATTACTTGCCGTAATCAAAGCCGATCAATTGAATGTGGATGTGGAAAGCGCGCAGGCCGCCTACCAGAACGCCATGGCCGATAAACAACGTTATGAGAATGCCTTCCGTACGGGCGGCGTTACACAACAGCAAGTCGACCAGGCACGTCTCGCACTCAGCAACGCCGAGGCCAGGCTTTCACAGGCACGTCTCAAAGTAAGCGACACCTATATTAAATCTTCGATCAATGGCATCGTCAACAAACGCTTCATCGAACCGGGTGCAGTCGTTTCTCCGGGCACACAATTGTTCGAGCTCGTGGATATTTCGCGGTTAAAGTTGCAGGTGAATGTGAGTGAGGCAGTGGTCGCACAGGTGAAGGAAGGCGACCAGGCAAAGATCCGCGTGAGTGTATTTCCCGATAAAGAATATACCGGCCGTATCAGTTTTATTGCGCCGAAGGCAGACAATACACTCAACTTTCCATTGGAAATCGAGCTTACCAGTAACCCGGAACAATTGGTGCGCGCCGGTATGTATGGCACTGCCATCTTCACCGCACCGGCCCGCAACTCCGCGATCCTCATTCCCCGCTCTGCTTTTGTGGGCAGCGTAAATAGCAACCAGGTGTTTATTGTGAAAGACAGCGTCGCCAGTCTCCGCCAGATCGTGGCCGGTCGCGTACTGGGCGATCGCGTAGAAGTATTACAAGGCCTCAATCCGGGCGATAAAGTAATTACCAGCGGACAGATCAACCTCAGCGAAGGCACCCGCATTTCCATTGTTAAGTAAGCGCGGCATTGATTAAAAAAACTGATTCATGAAACTTGCAGAAATATCCATTAAGCGGCCCACACTCGTAATCGTACTTTTTACCGTACTGATCCTCGGCGGCCTGCTTAGCTATACCATGCTCAATTATGAGCTGCTACCCAAATTTTCTCCGTCCGTGGTTTCGGTTACCACCGTTTATCCCGGCGCTTCTCCCAGCGAAGTAGAAAATACCGTTTCCAAAAAAATTGAAGACGCGGTTTCTTCGATGGAGAACATTAAAAAACTCGAGACCAAATCATTCGAAAGCCTTTCGATTATCACCATCACCCTCAACAGTGGTACGGATGTGGACCTTGCGCTCAACGATGCACAAAGAAAGGTAAACGCCATCCTCGGTGATCTTCCCGATGATGTGGATCCACCTTCTCTCAACAAGTTCTCGCTCGATGATCTTCCAATCATGACCTTATCGTCTTCCGGCAAGATCAACGAAGCAGATTTTTATGACCTGATCGACAAACGCATTGCTCCCGTGTTGTCCCGCGTACCCGGCGTGGCACAGGTAAATCTCATTGGTGGACAGGAACGTGAGGTACAGGTAAATATCGACGCTTCCAAATTGGAGGGTTTCGGTTTATCCCTGTCGCAGGTGCAAACAGCCATCCTCAGTTCCAACCTCGACTTCCCCACCGGCAGTGTGCAAACAAGGGACCAGGACATTCTTATACGTCTCGCCGGTAAATACAAAGACGTGGAAGAACTGCGCAATCTCGTTGTGTTTAATAAAAATGGCGTGCAGGTACGTTTGCGCGAGATTGCCGATGTACAGGATACGCAAAAAGATGTAGAAAAACTTGCGCGGGTAAACGAACAAAGCTCTATCGCCTTACAGATCATCAAACAATCGGATGCAAACGCCGTATCGGTGAGTAAGCAGGTAACGGCCAGCATCGAAAAACTGCAAAAAGATTATGCCAGCTCCGGTTTGAAGATCGATATCGCCAACGATAGTTCCGTCTATACCTTACAATCTGCCGACGCCGTGATACATGACCTTTTATTGGCCATTGTGCTCGTGGCATTCGTGATGCTGTTCTTCCTGCACAGTGTGCGGAACGCGCTGATCGTAATGGTAGCCATTCCTGCTTCCCTCATCGCCACTTTTATCGGTATGCAATTGCTCGGTTATTCGCTTAACCTGATGTCGTTACTGGCGCTTTCACTGGTGGTTGGTATCCTGGTCGACGATGCGATCGTCGTGTTGGAAAATATTTACCGCCACATGGAAATGGGCAAGAACCGCGTGCGCGCAGCTTATGATGCCACAAAGGAAATCGGCTTTACCGTCACCTCCATCACGCTTGTAATCGTGGTGGTATTTATTCCTATCGCGCTCAGCACAGGGCTGGCAGCCGACATCCTGAAACAATTCTGCGTCACCGTTTCCATTGCCACCCTGTTGTCATTGCTCAGCTCATTTACCATCGTTCCGTGGCTCTCTTCACGTTTTGGTAAACTGGAAAAGATCACCGGCAAAACGTTTTTCGGAAAGATCATTGTTGGTTTTGAAAAAGGCTTGCATGCCTTTACCAACTGGATTACCAATTTATTGAAATGGTGTCTCGGGCATAAGAAAACAACACTCGGTGTAATGTTGCTATTGTTCTTCGGTTCCTTCTACCTGGTTGGTGCCGGCTTTATCGGTACAGAATTTTTTGCCAAAACAGACCGTGGTGAATTCCTGGTGCAAATTGAAATGCCGAAAGATGCTTCTATCGAACAAACCAATGCAATGACCAGGAAGGCGGAAGATTTTCTTAAAAGAAAAAAAGAAGTAACCAAACTCATCACTACGGTTGGACAAAGCAGTGACGGTATGGGAGCCAATCAATCTACTGCCTACAAATCGGAGATCAATGTGCAATTGGTGCCCAAGACCGACCGGCACGATGAAGCCAATATTTACGCAGTAAAAACAAAACGTGAATTACAAAACATTTTGGTGGGTGCGAAAATAAAAACGGTCCCGGTAAGCATACTCGGAACAGCCGAACAGGCGCCACTTGCATTGGTGGTAACGGGACCGGAACTCGACAGTGTATTGAAATTTGCCAATGCGGCCATGGCCGAGCTGAAAAAAATACCGGGTGCTACCGAAATGCGTTTATCTGTTGAAGCCGGTAACCCCGAAATCAACGTACAGGTTGACCGTGATAAAATGGCGGCGCTGGGTCTCACACTGGCCAATGTGGGCGGCACGATGCAAACGGCTTTCAGTGGCAATACCAATGGCAAATTCAGACAAGGTGAATACGAATACGACATCAATATCCGCTACGAAAAATTCAACCGCCAAAGCATAAACGATGTAGCCAATCTGCTTTTCATCAATGACCAGGGACAGGCGATCCGTCTTTCACAATTCGCTACCGTGCGCGAAAGCAGCGGCCCCAGCCAATTGGAGCGCCGCGATAAAAGCACCTCGGTAACGATACAGGCACAAACGGTCGGCCGCCCTTCCGGTACGGTGGCAACCGAATGGCAGGCCATGTTCGACAAGCTGCAGCGTCCTGTTGGCGTGAGTTATGTATGGAGTGGAGACATGGAAAACCAGAGCGAAGGTTTTGGCTCCATGGGCATCGCGCTGCTGGCAGCGATCATGCTGGTGTACCTGATCATGGTGGCGCTGTATAACAGCTTCATTTACCCGTTCGTGGTGCTGTTCTCTATTCCGCTTGCGATCATTGGCGCATTCCTGGCGCTGGCATTGACCAACAATTCGCTGAACCTTTTTACCATTCTTGGTCTGATCATGCTGATCGGTCTGGTAGCAAAGAACGCAATCATTCTTGTCGACTTCACCAATCAGCGGAAAGCAGAAGGTGCAAGCACCTACCAGGCACTGATCGATGCCAACCATGCGCGTCTCCGTCCGATCCTGATGACCACGATCGCGATGGTGATCGGTATGTTGCCGATTGCCCTGGCGCAAGGCGCAGGCGCGGAATGGAAAAACGGCCTGGCCTGGGTAATCATCGGCGGTCTGATCAGTTCACTGTTCCTGACGCTCGTGGTAGTTCCGGTGATGTATGCCATCTTCGACAAACTCATCGAACGATTCAACAGGAATAAAAACAAGAAATCGGTGGAAGAACTGATGACGGAAGAGTTCACACCGGTTGAACACCTTGAGCATGGATTTGATCCGTCACATATTTAACGGTTACGATAAGAAAGAAAAGTCCCCGTGTTGGTCTGGAGACCAACACGGGCGGGAGTACCCAAACAAAGCACGGAAAAAAAAGCCCCCTGTTGGTCTCTTGACCAACAGGGCAAGCTGAAGAGATTGCGTTGTGTTGCGTTGTTTTATGTTGGTCGGGAGACCAACACGGGCACAACCAACACGGGGGGCTTTTACAAAACTTTAAGAAAAATAATTTTGTACCAATCAGTACAATTCATTTACTTTGCCTTATCAATCACGATCAAATGGCCGGAAGACCTAAAATATACGATGAAGAAAAAGCGCTGGACAGTGCGATAGAGGTCTTTTGGAAAAAAGGTTACGAGAATGCTTCCGCCGGCGATCTGCTCAAAGCGATGGGCATCGGAAAAGGAAGCTTCTACCTCGCCTATAAAGGTGGCAAGCCGGAGTTATTTGAGAAATCGGTCAAACGTGTGGTAGATCATCACCTGCGGGGTTTCTGGGACATACTCGAAAACTGTCCCGATCCGGTGCAGGCAATCAAAGACTTTTTTTTCCTGCTGATCGATCCGGCTTCACCTGTCGGACAAAGAGGATGCTTTTTTGGCAATGCGGTATTGCAGATAGAGGACAAAACTTTGAAAAAAATGGCGGCCAGCCAGCTTCATTTGATCGGCAAGGCTTTTACAGATGCATTGAAGCGTGCAAAGAAAGCAGGTACGTTGACATCAAGCCAATCACCTGAGGTATTAGGCCTTCACCTGCTGAATTTGTGGAATGGCATTCACCTGACCAAGATGGTAGAAAAAGATACCGCGAAGCTTCGGGAGATACTTAAAATGAACCTCTCTTTATTAGATTCAAAAGTCAAAATTTAACGTCAAAAAACAGTTCACTTTTTTTTAACCAATATTGTACCAATTAGTACAAAAAGTATTTAAATTCTAAAACACAACATCATGAACATCACAAGAAATGCAACTGCCGTATGGAACGGAGACATTAAATCTGGTAGCGGTCATCTGACCACACAAAGCACCACGCTGAATCAAACACAGTACTCATTCAACAGCCGTTTTGCAGAAGGCGTAGGCACTAATCCCGAAGAACTGCTCGCTGCCGCTCATGCGGGTTGTTTTACCATGAAGCTGGATCTCGATCTTACCCAGGCCGGTTATAAAGTTGAGTCATTGGAAACCCGTTCAGCCATTACCCTGCAGGATGGCAAGATCAGCTTGTCTGTTCTTACGTTGAAGGCTAATGTTCCGGGCATCAGCAATGAAGAGTTTCAACGCATTGCTGAAAATGCAGAACGCACCTGCCCTGTAAGCGGCGCCTTTAATTTCCCCATTCGTCTCGAAGCGAGCCTGGCGTAAGGAAGGCGAATAGTGAATGGTCAATAGTGAATGTAAAAATGCTAAGCTGGTAATCTATTCACTATTGACCATTGACCATTGACCATTCACTATTCCCTATTCACTACATATCACTTCTCTCCGCTCCTTTTTCGATGACCGGAATTGCAGATCGGGAAAGTCGTTGTCTGTACTGACGAATTTCCCATGATTGCAGTCGATGATATAAATCAGGGTCGCCTGAATGCCCATACTATCCGGGCAAAAACGCAGCAACAACGTATCGCCCTTCCTTTCATAACGCCCATTCCGCGTATCTATCCGCGTTATTCCCAGGAGCGACTGATACATCCGGAAATTTCCTTTCTTTTTTAGTTTGAGATGCGTGTCTACCATCTTACCCATTTGCCATGCATGCAGTTGCGTCTTACGGTTTTGAAAACATTTTTTTCCACGAGAAGCGAATGCAGTATTTATCAGCAGGCAGATAGCTAATGTGAACGAAATGTACTTTTTCATACAAGTTGATTTAGGAGTGAAGAGCCCTCCCGCATATTGACCCATTCACTTATTGACTTATTGTTGTACGTTCAGACATGATTTTTCATGGTAAAGAAATGTTAAAGCAGTAGCCTGCAATCAAAATTGTGTATTTTTAAATATACTACTGCATATGAAATATTCAACCTTTTCCAATTTTCGTGTGCTTCTCGCACTCATCTTCATTCCGGTTATATCATCCGCCCAGGAACTCAATACAGCGCTCGGAAAATTCAGTGAACAATACGTACAGGAGCGTTTCTTTTTGTCGACTGACCGCGAAATTTATAAACCGGGAGATTCGCTGAAATTGCAGGTTTTCAAGTTTTCAACAGCCGCCAATCAACTTCCTTCCGAAGTATTGTATATCGATCTGATCGATGAAAAAGGAAAAGTAGTACAGCATAAAATTTTCCGGCTCGAAGGCAACAATACGCAGTTGTCCTGGAAGATAGGAGACGACGATGCCGGTTTTTTGCGTTTACGCGCTTATACGCGCACCAGCATACAGAACGCCGGTAATGCGGCAGAGATACAGGTTTTCGTACATGCCGATAAAAGAACATCCGGAAAAACACTTGCGGCCTTGTATAATAATGAGTCGCCTGTTACCCTTCGCTTTTATCCCGAAGGAGGATCATTGCCTGCAGGCTTTATGAACAAGGTGCTGGTACAGGCAACCGACGAACACGGATGGCCGCATGAGGTAAGCGGTGATATCACCGACAGCCGCGGACAGAAAGTGGCAAGTTTTGCTACGAATAAAAAAGGGTATGCCATCGTAAATTTCGAAGCGCTCGATAATGCCTATGAAGCGCGCTGGAAAGACGGACTAACCGATAAAAAACAGGCATTGCCTGTGGTATTGAAAGACGGTGCAGGACTTGAATGCCGCATCGATGAGAAAGGCATTACGTATCTCGTAAAAAGAACGGAACCTTATACCGGTGCCGGCAATTATCAGTTGATTGCACATCAGCTTTACAATCCGGTCTATTTTGCCAAACTTAATCTCAAAACAACCGATATCGCCAGCGGCTTCATCGATACCAAAGAACTCACTCCCGGTGTAATCTATGTTGCATTGCTCGATGCCTCCAACAGCGTGGTCGCATCAAGACTCATTTATCATGGAGCGGCAGAACTGGTAGCGCCACCGAATACGATCGAGGCAACCGTCCGGCGCGACAGTGCCACACCGGCTGTTGATCTGCGTTTTGCCGACCAGCAACACAGCGGCTTTTTATTGCATGCACGTTCAGTGAGAAGCAGAAACGGCGCGGCTGGTTTTGTTGTTCCCACCTCCTTTCTTTTTGGATCGGAAATAATTTGCCCGGTGCCATCGGTGCTGTTGCAACCAGATGGTACATCCGGTTTGCAGGAAGAACTCAATACGCTTTTATTAATGAGCGACTGGAATGGATGGAAACCCGCAGAAGTCCTTGCTCCTGCCAAACCATTAACGCCCGCGAAACCTGAACAGGGATTGAGTTATAAAGGACATTTCACGCACGGTTTTAAAAAAGAAATGGGCGGTACCAAAATGGTGCTGATGGCCAAAATGCATAACGGCCAGCAGCAATTTTTTGACATCATACCGGATGAAGAGGGAAAGTTTGAACTTAACAATGTGGCGTTTGAAGATACGGCCAATGCACAATACAGAGTTGAAGGGGGAAAAAAATCCAGGATCACAGCCCGGCTTACCATGGTCATTACGCCGACCATGCTGGATAAAAGTCCTGTAGACATTCAACCGATACAGATCGATCACTATCGTTTTGCCAGTTTACTGAAAACAAGAAAACTTCCGGTAAATGAACTCGCCCAAAGCATCGATTCCCTGACGACTTCGGCAGACGGTACTTTACTGTCAGGTGTAACGGTCAGGACTAAGGCCCGCACACCAACCGAGCTACTGAATGACGAATACGCTACCGGCTTTTTCAACGGCATGGATAGAGCGAGGGTCATCACACCCGGTAATGACCCGGCCTTCCTCAGTTCGCTGACCGTCTTTCACTACCTGGACGGTCGTGTAGCTGGACTGGAAGTGAATCCTAACGCCTCCTATGATCCGGTGAAATGGAGAGGAAGCACGACCTCCCTCTTTCTTAACGAGATGCCACAACAGGTGCCCGTTTACGGACAACTCCTGGAAGATGCGGCCGCTATTCAGAGTATCCCCATGTCTGATGTGGTGCTGATTAAAATATTCCCGCCGCCATTCGTTATTGCCATGGGCAATGGACCGGGCGGCGCTATTGCCATTTACACAAAAAAAGGTGGTGACTTTCAGCGACGTCAATTATCTGAAACCGTGCTGTTGCCCGGTTTCTCCAAGACCAGCTTTACACAGGAATTGTATTATACACTGGGAGAAAAACAAGCCCTTCGCTTATTAAATTGGATGCCCGGATTGCATTTGGCAGAAACCGTGAACAATCGCGTATTGACCCTGACACCTGAAACAGGTTTAAGCAAAGATCACCTGCTGATTCAGGGATTCGATGCCAGGGGCCGACTGATCTTCAAAGAAATAAACTGGTAACACAATTTAACAAAGATAATACGAGATTAATCGTATTATTGCCGGGTTATGCGCTACCTCCTGCTATGTTGCCTTTCATTGACAGTGTTGCAGCTTACTGCTCAGAAAGTTTATACGCCTGCGATTGAAACCTGCGGCTGCAATTTTGAGGTCGACAGTTCCTTTGTCCGCAATTTCCCGGAAAAGTTCAGATCCGATCTCACGTTTAGTCACCGCGTAGACAGTTCCATCAAGATGATCTGCGGTTACCTGAAAGTGCCCGAAAACCGCAAGGACCGCCGGTCACGGATGATCCGTTTACCTTTTATTATTTTAAAAAGTAAAAACCCCGGCCGGCACAATGATCCGCTTTTGTTTACCAGCGGTGGGCCCGGCAACAGCTCATTGGGTTGGGTGAATGGCATTTCCAGGAGCAATATTATCAACGATCGTGATTGTATTGCCTTCGAGCAACGCGGAACAAAATTCGCCATTCCCTATCTCCGCGACCTGGTACTCGATTCTGTGATGCGCGAAGCCTATCGGCGTAATCTTCCGAAAGACAGTATGTGGATACATGGCATCAAACTTTACAAACAACGTTTACTTCGCAAAGGCATCGATCTGAAAGGTTATAATTCAGATGAAACCGTAGCGGATATTGCCGACCTGCTGAAGGTGATGAAGATAGATTCTGTTAACCTGATCGGAGGTTCTTATAGCGGCGGGCTGATGATGGCGGTGGCACAAAAAATTCCCTCCAAAGTACGCTCTGCTATCCTGGATTCACCGCTGCCGATGTTCTCACCGATCGATGAAGATGAGCCACGCCATTTCATGGAAGCATTGCACGAGCTCAGTGAACGTGTCAATAAAGATTCAGCCGGTGAACGTTATAAAAACCTGGAACAACAATTTCATCAATACTTTTTGTCAATCAACAACAAAACATTCGGGATCGATTACCAAGATACGTTGCTAAAAAAAACAATTCCGGTTCAGTACAATAAGAATGAGCTGCTGGAAATCATTGTGGGCGCCATGCTGGATTTCAATCAGCTGAAAGATGTGCCTTATATGATTACGGAAATGATCCGTGGCAATCATCGTCCTTTTATTTATCCGAAGATCGATCGTATCCTGACTAAATTCCCTTCGCCGGACGGCATGCGTATGTCGGTTTATTGCGCCGATCAGGCTGCCTATCACGACCAGCGGATCATTCAGCAGTTATATAAACTGTATCCTTATCTCGAAGGGTTCCGCATCAATGACGTATGGAAAGAAGTATGTGATTGCTGGGATGTGCCGCCGCTGAACGCCGAAACAAAGAAACCTTTTTATTCGCCCGTTCCTGTATTTATTGGTGACGGGATCATGGATCCGGCCTGCAGCCCCTTGTATATGCAACAGCTCAAACATTATTTGCCTAACGCGCAGACTTTCCTCTTTCTCGACCGCTCGCATGGTGTGGGTGGTAAAACCTTTGCCACGTTGGTGGAAGCCTTTATCAACAATCCTTATCAAAGATTGGAGTCGCAGGATCCGCGGGTTGTAGCGTATTAAAGCTGTCAGGCTTGTTGCGCACCGTCAACAGGGCATTCGATATGGACGGATGTTCCTTTACCCGGCGAGGATTGTATATCGATGGTGCCGCGCAGATAATTGACCCGCGACTGGATGTTCTGCATACCGGCGGTTCTTATTTCTTCCAATTGTGATTGTTCAAAGCCCTTCCCGTTGTCTTCTACGGTAATGGTGATAAGGTTGTCCTGGCTCATCACCTGCGCGAGAATGGTGGTCGCACCGGAATGTTTAACTGCATTGTTCACCAGTTCCTGTACAATACGGTACACCACTATTTCAACAGAAGGTTCGAGTCTGTTTTCCAAACCATAAAAAGCCGTTTCGATCCGGAATGGTTGCGACTGGCTGAGGCTTTCACAATAATCCTGCAATGCGTGTTGCAGACCAAGTTTCATCAATGCCTCGGGCATCATATTGTGCGCCACCCTCCGCATTTCGGAAATGGATTCGTCGAGTTTGATGAGTGCATTGTTGAAAATGCGGCCGTGTTCTTCGGTAAGAATAAGATTTCCTTTCATAGCTCCTAATTGAAGTTTGACACCGCTGAGCAGTCCGCCCAATCCATCGTGGAGATCCTTGGCAAGACGGCTACGTTCGTCTTCCTGGCCTTTCAGCAGTGATTGTGTGGCAAGTAATTGTTTCTCTGTTTCCAGTTCCTGGATCCGCTGCTGTTGCAGTTTTCTCCTTTGCTGGTAGGTCCGGTAGATTAAGAATGTCAGCAGCAGTACAAGGATGGTGCTGCCGGCAAATACATAGTTGAGTATATTTTTCTGGTGAATGCTGGCCTGCTGCAATTTTATCTGGGATTCTTTCTTTTCCGTTTCGAACTCCACTTCCAGTTGACTCGCATAGTGTTTATTCTGTTCGCTCGCCATGGAGTCGGTCACGGCTTTGTATTCTTTATAATAGGCCAATGCTTTGTCGCTCTTGCGCCAATCCTCATAAAGCCGGCTCTGGTAATCGAGCAATACTTCCAGGTGTGAATAGGCGGCCCCTTTCTTTATCTCGCGCTCTGCTTCGTTTAGCAACTTTTCCGCTTCGGGATATGATTTTTTTAATGTTAGTACTCTTGCCGTCTGTAATAAGCCCTGAATTTTTCCGAACCCTTGCGAATTATTTTTTGATGCATTCACCACCCAGGTGGAATGGACTTCCGCACTGTCGAGTTGGTTAAGGTTCATGTCTACCAGTCCACGCACCAGGTGATAGCTGACCAGTAACTGGGACTTGAAGTTGTCGTCGTAATAATGCGCTGCGGAATCGAGATAAATATCGGCTTCTTTGTACCGGTTCTGCATATTGAGCGCAAGACCGATGCGATAATAAGAAGCAAAATAGTCTGCAGGCACACCTGTTAACCGCGACGCCTCAAGCGCCTTTCGCGCACAGGTCTCCTCTTTTTCAAACTCGTTCATTTCCTTGTGATAATTGGCCATATCCACATAGGCGAAGGGCAGTTTATAAATAGCGCCGATTTTTTCATACATCCGGATAGCTTTATAGCCATATTCGATCGCCTTTTTATAATCGCCCATTTCGCGCCAGATATTAGCCGTTATGCCCCATGTGGCAGCGATATTCAGATCACGCTTCGGATGATCGCTTTTCTCCATGTAATACTGCGCACTGTCCATATACACCAACGCTTTTTCACGGCTGCCGTTGGTCCAATAGAAATAGGCCTTATTGTGATAAAGCATACCGGTGAAAAAATGCAGGTCTTTACTTTTTGAAAACTGTATTCCCTGCTGGTAGGTCTGATCGGCCAGGGTTGAATCCACCGTTTCATAATTAATCGCCAGCGTCATCATACTTTTTGCGCGCGAGGTATCGTGGAGATCATTTTGCCGGAGTTGCCTGATCAGGCTGTCAACGACAGCGGGCTGGTCACCGGTCTTCTGCGGAAGATCGGGTATACGGTACGGCTTATTGCGATCTCCTTTGCAGGAGATCAATAACAGAATGACACAAATAGCTGATACTGGCAACTTCATCACAAATGGTTTTCGGTGGAACCAATGCACAAATAAAGGCCAGGTTCCTAACTAAATGATCCCCCGTTCGGGGGATTTGCTTCAGTCATATATCATCTTAATGGGGGATTGCCTGAAGTGGTGCATAACCGCATTTTTACACGAAAATCGATCAACCCTAAACCTGTTTTTTCTATGAAAAGAAAACTGTTCCTGGTACTCATGCTCCTTTGCGCTGTATACCAATTATCAGCGCAACACCCGGTTAAGCCGATCCCGGCTGCCATTCCGCGTCACGAAGCAGCACAACCTCAACTGAAACCGAATCTTTCATTCAAAAATTGGGAACAACTCCTCGATGATGCTTCCTGGCATGGTATACGTAGCTGGAAAAATAACAACAGCATTGTTGTGGATTCGATTACCACGCTGTCCTTTTTCCTCCAGAACCGCCAGGCAACCTGGACCAAACAGGGATGGGAACATGTAACGCCGCAACCAGCCAGCTACGAAATCACCGGCAACAGGATCGTCATACGCTTTGATTACTTTCCGTACAAACATGTATTGGATGGCACGTATGATCATCTGACGAAAAAAATCAAAGGCACTTTCAGGGAAGAAAGGCAGGTTACCAGGAATGCGCCACCGGCTTACAGCCCGGGTACAACCACCGGTGATTTTGAACTGATCATGAAATAAACCACAAACATGCGGACAATAACTTCACTCAGCATTCTGCTGATAGTTTTTTTGCTGGCGGGTTGCAAAACGGTACCGGTTACCGGTCGCAAGCAGCTCAACCTCGTACCGGATTTTATGATCAGGGAATTATCCTTCAGCCAATACGACTCCGTGGTGAATTACAGCCGAACACTGTCGCAATACGATGAGCGTGCCCAAATGGTGACGCGTGTGGGTATGCGCATACAACAGGCTGTGGAAACTTATATGAATGAAAATAAGATAGGGAAAGAGCTCAAAAATTTTAAATGGGCATTCAATACCATCGATGAAAATGTTGTAAACGCCTGGTGTATGCCCGGGGGGAAAGTGGTGGTGTATACAGGATTGCTGCCTGTCACGCAGTCAGAAGAAGGCCTTGCCGTTGTAATGGGCCATGAGATTGCCCATGCTATTGCCCGACATGGTAATGAAAGAATGAGTGAAGGGTTATTGGTGAACTTTGGCGGCCTGGTATTGCAGGAAGCATTGAAAAATAAAAAACAGGAAACGCAACTGCTCTTTCTTGCGCTTTATATGGTGGGCAGCAACCTTGCCTTGTCGCTGCCTAACAGCCGCATGCAGGAAAACGAAGCCGATAAACTGGGATTGATCTTTGCTTCGATGGCGGGATACAACCCGGATGCAGCCATCCCTTTCTGGCAGCGGATGTCGGCTTTGAATAAAACAAAGACACCCGAATTTTTGTCAACTCATCCCAGCGATGAAACGCGGATACGCAAGTTGACCGCGCTAATCCCGGAGATAAAAGAGAAGTACTACCGGTAGAAAGGCGGAAGGTGTATGGCATAAGGTGTAAGGCCCGACACTTCGGGCTAAGGCGGAAGGCATTGGGCGGCACGTAAAAGTGGATGAATAGGTTTAACATTGCGTAATGCTTTTTCAAAAACTGGTTAGCGGGTTTCGTGTCCGGCCACGCAAATTGTTCCTGACCGATGGAGCAGGTGCTTTGGCGACTGCTGCTATAAATATATTATTGATCCGATTTGAAGAATATATTGGCATGCCCGTTGGCATGCTTTATTATTTGCTGGCAGCGGCGGTTATGTTTGCTTTTTTTTCATTTACCTGTTATTGTACCAACCCGGCAACCCCCTCCCTCCCATTAAAAATTATCGCCATCGCCAATGCGCTTTATTGTTTGACGACATTGTTATTGGTGTTCGTGTTTTATGAGCGGCTGAGCATTATCGGGCTCGCCTATTTTTCCGTAGAAATCGTGGTAATTACTTTGTTGATTGGGGTGGAATGGACAACAGCTAAAGCTATCAGAATATCGAATTCCGTCAGCGGGTCGAATCTATAACTCGCCAGAATCACCTAAAAAGGAATAATTTTGGCGAGATATAAAAATTATAACTCGCCAGAATAAGCCAACAAAGAGTAATTTTGGAGAGATATAAAAAATATAACTCGCCAGAATTGGACTACCTTAACATAAGTAATTCATAATCAATATATTATGAAAAAACTGATTGGTCGCCGTGAAGAAATCAGGATCCTGGACCAGAAACTCATCTCCCATGAACCGGAACTTATTGCGGTTTATGGACGTCGTCGTGTGGGGAAGACCTATCTGATCCGGACTCATCTGAAACAACATATAGCTTTTGAGCTAACAGGTATACATGGTGCATCTTTAAATGAGCAATTGGCAAACTTCAGCCTGGCCTTTGGCTCTGCACTCAAAAGCCCTGTACCGATCGCTCCGGTAAGCAATTGGCTGCAGGCATTTCATAATCTGGATACCTACTTGTTAAATAATCTGTCGTCAGAGAAGCCGGTAGTACTCTTCTTTGATGAATTTCCCTGGTTAAATACACCCCGTTCAAACTTCCTCCGCGCATTTGATCATTGGTGGAATAGCTCGGGAACAAAGCGTAACAATTTAAAAGTTGTCATTTGTGGGTCAGCCGCATCATGGATGATAGAAAAGGTGCTCAACGACCGTGGAGGCTTACACAACAGGGTCACACAAACAATTCGTTTGTCGCCTTTCACGTTAGATGAAACGGCCGCCTTCCTTGTTAACAAAGGAATTTCTCTTGATCAATACCAGATCATGCAGCTATACATGGCCATGGGAGGTATCCCTTTCTATCTTCAGCATATTTTACCAGGTGAAAGCTCGGCCCAGGTAATCGACCGGTTGTGCTTCACGCAAAATGGTTTATTGAAAAATGAATTTGACAATCTGTTTCAATCATTATTTGCGCATCCGCATCAACACGAAAAAATAGTACGCGCACTGGCGAAAAAAGGAAAAGGGCTGACGCGCGAGGAGATTATTGTTGCCTGCAAACTGACTACCGGCGGAGGTACCAGTAAAATTCTGAAAGAACTGGAAGAATCCGGATTTACTACACCTTATACGCCTTTCGGCAAGTCTGTCAATGAAAGTATTTACCGTCTGACAGATGAGTATTCACTTTTCTATCAACAATTCATCGAAGGTTCAAAAGCCACGGGCAAAGGCACGTGGATCAGGCAGTCACAAACTCCCTCGTATATAAGCTGGTGCGGATTCGCCTTTGAAGCGGTTTGCCTGAAACATACTCCGCAGATTAAAAAAGCATTGGATATAGCAGGCGTACTAACGGAAGAATCCTCCTGGCGTTATCATCCCGCCAAAAATCAGGCCCGGCAGGGTGCCCAGATTGATCTCCTGCTCGATCGCCAGGACAGGTGCATCAACCTCTGCGAAATGAAGTTTGCCCGGGATGAATTTGTCATCGATAAAAAGTACGCGGCTGAATTGGATAACAAGGTCAACGCTTTCCGCGAACAGACCCAAACCAGGAAAACGCTCTTTCTGACATTTGTTACGTCTTACGGCGTTAAGCATAACGACCATTACACCGGTCGCGTTCATGCTGAAGTGAAGATGGAAAGCCTCTTTACACCACTTTAGCCAATTCCCATTTTGTCGGATTCGTTCAATTCAGCCGCTCCGGCTGCTGCTAGTTTTGTTGCCTACAATTGAAACCAATATGAGCAGCAAACATTTTATTTCCTTTTTCCTGATAGCCATCCTTGTTACCAGTTGTGCGAAATCTGTGTACAGTTCAGACGGTGAAAGCATTTACAAATCGGGGAAGAATCTGGCAGGAAAAAATTTATTCGACCGGCAAAAGTCGCGCATCACACTTTTTAAAAGCTGCCAGGGATGCCATGGCCCTTCGGGGAACAGAGTCAGCGATTGCAATATCCAATGGAGCTACCTCAGCGACTCCGCTAAAATTGCGGTTCCGTATACAAAGGGATTGTTTTTCCGCTTCCTCGATGAAGATCTCAAAAGTGATGGCTCCAAAGCGCAGACCGGCGTACACTGGCAAATGTCGGACGATGAAAAATCCGCCCTGATCGACTACCTCAAATCACTGAAATAGCCTTACGCCCTACACCCTACGCCTTAGCCCGAAGTGTCGGGCCTTATGCCTTACGCCTTATTTTAATTCAACTCGATCAGTTTGTGTACGACTGCCATGCGGATCAGCATCGCTGTGTTGCGCGCATTCAATTTTACCAATAAATTTTTCCGGTAGGTATCAACCGTTGTAGATCCGACAAACAGCCGTGCGGCAATTTCCTTGGTATTGAATCCTTCTGCAATCAGCATCAATACTTCTTTTTCCCTGCGTGTAAGCACGGGCACCAGCGGGTCATTGGAAGAAGAGTTTTGCAGGGTCTTGGCCACATCGAAACTCAGGAATGTTTTTCCTTCGTAAACCGTATGGATAGCGGTACTCAATTCGTCGCAGGTTACATTTTTTAAAATATAACCAAGGGCGCCACTGTCCATCATTTTCCGGATGGTGGTCTCCTGGTTGTAGGTGGTCAGGGCTAATACGGAGATCGTGGGATATTGATGTGTTATCTCCGCGCAAAGGTCGATGCCGCTTTCGTCGGGAAGATTGATATCGAGTAATACCACATCGGGGCGGAGCTGAGCCAACAGACCGCGGCAACTGCCGGCAGATGTTGCATGCCCCACATAGCTGATGCCCGGTGCATCCTGCAGCAATGTCTTGATGCCTTCGATCACCAAAGTATGATCATCTACTATCAATACGCTGATCATGATTTCAGATTTATGGCAACATGAACATAGGTACCATTTCCGGGAGATGATTGTATGTCCATTTGTCCTTTTAAAAATTTAACCCTGTTGCGGATGTTGCACCAGCCCATGCCATCTTCCTTCGCCGACACGGAAAGATCGAACCCGCGGCCATCATCTTCTACAGTTATCGAAAGTGTGTTGCTCTCGCGCGATAATTGTACGATTGCCTGTTGCGCCTGCGCATGACGCAGCACATTGTTCAGCAGTTCCTGTACGATGCGGAAGATGGTATTGCTGACGGTAAGATCCGGCTTTACATCATCCGCATTCATCGATTGAAACACCACTTTCAATTCGCCTGATTTATTGATGCTGGTGCAGTAGTCGCGGATAGCGGCAGCGATGCCATATTTGGCCAATGATTCGGGGATCATGTTGTGCGCGATACGGCGCAGTTCGGTGATCGATTGATCCAGCAGGTCAGAAGCGTGCGTGTAGCGCGTTTCATTGATCGAAGCGCCGTCTGTGGCTTTTGAGCGCTGAAAGGCAAATTTCACCGAAGACAACATCCCGCCCAATCCATCGTGCAGATCTTTGGCCAGACGTTTACGTTCTTCTTCCTGGCCCAGCAATATGGAACGGGTAATGTCGAGCTCACGGTCTTTTTCCAATTCACTGATCATCCGTTGCTGCAGTTGCTGTTTTTGCCGGTAGATCCGGTAAAGCAATAACGACAATCCGGCTGTGATGATCAATGCACCGATCAAGGCATAGTTGATGAGATTTTTCTGCCGTATCTGTCCTTCCTGCAACGAATGCTCGAGTTGTAATTGATTGATCTGCCGGCTGCGTTTTTCCGTTTCATATTCCGACTCCAGCGTATTCAGCAGTACGGCTACTTCCTCTCCCCTTGTCTTATCTTTCAACTCTTCATAAAGATGGAGGTAGCGGTTGGCTTCCTCGAATTGTTTACCAGCCTCGGCTGCTTTGGCCATGTTGAAATAAGTATCCCGCAGCAACATCCACTCGCCTTTCTTCTTTGCAATGGCCAGGGCTTTTGCCAGGTAAAAGGTGGCCTTTTTTGTGTTATGCAGCGCCAGTTGTGTCATGGCCTTGAGATTATATATCTCTGCTGACAGATAGTCTTCATTTTCATCTGTAAGCAACCCCAAAGCAGCGTCGGCGAGCAGATCGGCTTTCTGTGAGAACCCCGTTTCCAGCAGGTGATGACCTTGCAGCACCTGAAATTGCGTGCGGATAACAGGATTATCCCCGGCCTGCAGCAGCTCTTCAATTGCTGCGATCTGTGCAGGCGCTTCCGACGCCCTGTCCGACCTGTACAGGGATTTTAAAATTCTCAGATGCGCACTGGCGCGCACAATCGGGCTTATTTTATCGCCGCCGCGCAGTGCTATTTCACTATACGAAATAGCTTTTGCATATTGATGCAGATCGCAAAAGATGGTAGCAACATTGAGCAATGCACTGGCGCTAAGGGCCGTGTCCTGCTTCGCATAATCGATCGCCTGAAGATAAAATTGCAAGGCCCTTGCGGGTTTGTTCTGCAACAGGTAACAGGAGCCTATGTTGTTGGTAAAATTACAGGCGGCGCGGTCGAGCTTATGTTGTTTGGCAAATTCAAACCCTTTTGTAAAAAATACCCTGGCGCTATCGTAGTTATCTGCATTAAAATAGAAACTTCCGATTTCCATGAGTGTGAAAGCCTCGAGGCGTCGAAATCCTTTCTGATTGCTTTGTACACCGGCGTCTTTGAAAAGTTGTATGCGAACGGCTTCGGTCAGATCCGGATTGGATGAAGCTGCCCGGATAAATGAATCTATACGTATGGAATCGGCAATACGCTGATCGTCTGGCAAATGGCCGCGGCCCGGATCCGACTCTCCATACAATGCGGACACCGTAATGGCCAACAGTAGAACAAGTATGTATTTCTTCATGTGTAGGTGGAGGGCAAAATTGCGGTAAAATGCGGACGCAATATATCCTGATTTTTAGGGAGCCGGATGCCGTTCATCCATTTCCTGAAATATAAGGATTGACCCCGCCTGCCTGCTCCGGTAGTTTTGCCCGCTCAACAACAAGTCTATGAAGCAATTACTACTTCTTTTACTCCTGCTTTGTCAAATCGTGGTGCATGCTGCACCACCGACAACCCCTTCAAGTGTGCTGACATCCAGCAACGTGGATGGCGACCGCATCACGCTAAGCTGGACCATGGGCAATGGTTCCCGCCGCATCGTGGTCGTAACCACCAACGCCGCCGTTACCGGCCGGCCTGTCAACGGTGTGGATTATACCGAGAATGCTGTATTCGGCCAGGGCAATACGCTTGCCCCCGGTGAATACATTGTCGGCGATTTTAGTGGCAACACGGTAAACGTGTACGGACTGCAACCTGCCACAACCTATCGTTTCGCTGTATTTGAATACAACGGTACGGGATTCTCTACCGAATACCTGTCCACCCCGGGAACCGGTGCTTTCACCACAGCCGTCACTCCCCTTACGCAAACTTCTGCGCTAAACGTTACGAACATTGCACCAGGTACTGCCACAATCAACTGGACAAAAGGTAATGGTTCCCAAACATTGATTCTCGTTCGCGAAGGATCACCGGTAACAGCCACGCCTTCCGATCTCACTACTTACTCCCCCAGCAGTAATTTCGGATCGGGTACACAGATTGGTACCGGCAACTATGTGGTCTATACGGGCACCGTCAGCAGTGGCTACATCGCAAACCTGAAAAGCGCCACCACCTATTATGTCAGCGCATTCAGTTACAACGGCTCCCAGGGTCCGGTTTATCTCACACCGGGCGCCACCATCAGCTTTACGACGGCCGACAGGCCTACCCAATCCGCCAACAGCTTTCGTCAGTATGTAGTGGATGGATTAAGTCTGCAGGCTATCTGGAATAACGGCAATGGCAACAAACGTATTCTGGTGGCCAGCGAAAACGGCCCCATCACCGGCGTGCCGGTTGACGGCACAGATTATGCGGAAAACATCCAGTTTGGACAAGGTGCGACACTGGCGAGTGGTGAATATGTGGTATATGATTCCGATCATTTCGTAGCCGAAGTCAGAGGGCTTCAGCCAAGAAAAGATTATTACTTCCAGTTGTTTGACTACATCGTGGTGAACGGCGTAATCAAGTATAGAACCGTTGATGCACCAAGAGGTGTTTTTTCAACGGCCAAAGAACCAACCGTCAACGTATCCAACCCTTACGTAACCCTTGTACGTGCCGATTACATGCGGATGAACTACACGGGTGGTAATGGCTCCGGCCGGTTACTGCTTATTAAAAAAGGAAGCCCTGTCGATGCATCACCAGCCGATCTTACTAAATACATCGCCTCACAGAATTATGGCAGCGGCAGCGAGATCGGCACCGGCAACTTTGTAAACAGTGGAGACAATATCAACAACCTCGAACCCGGTACTACTTATCATTTTGCCTTCTATGAATACAATGGCAGTAATACTCCCGTCTACATAAAAACACCACTGCGGTTTTCCGCTGCAACATTATCCAAACCGACCGTTGCACCTTCAGCATTGGGCGGAGTATCGTATGGCGCGTCGTTGCGGGTAGGCTGGACACGCGGCAACGGAAATTATTGTATCGTAATCGGTAAGCAAGGTGGTCCTGTTACAAGCATGCCGGTCGACGATATCACTTATACGGCAGATCCGGTATTGGGCAACGGCACGCAGATCGCTCCCGACGAATTTGTATTATTCGCCGGCAATAACAACGCCTGCGACGTATACGGACTTACGGCAGCTACCTCTTACAGTTTTAGGGTGTTTGAATTCAATATCATCAATGGAAAACCAACCTACTACACGGATGCTTTTGCATCCGGAACCATCAGTACGCTGTCCCCGCCAACCGTTCAATCGAGTAATATAGTTGCTACTAATATTACCCAGACCTCAATCACCTTGAGTTGGAATCCGGGTAACGGCTCGGGCAGCCTGATGGTAGGTAAAGCCAACTCGGCTGTAGATCAGGAACCTGTAGATGGTGTGTTGTATGGCGTATCCGCTTCTTTTGGCAGTGGACAAACGCTGGGCAACGGCAACTATACCGTTGACCGCAGTGCCGGCAATGTTACGGTTACCAATCTCCAACCCGGTGTCACTTACCATTTTGCCGCCTTTGGTTATACGGCACCTAACACGTTCGGTCCTGCATTCCAGCGAAACAATCCGGCACGCGCCAGTTTCACCACGCTTACCAGTGTATCCGCACCAACCACACCGGCAAGCAACCTGCTGTTTGCTAATGTTGAAGGGAACAGGTTGAATGTGAAATGGACGAATGGCAACGGCGCTAATCGTATCGTGGTAGCAAGGGCAAACACCGCCATCACATTTGACCCAGCCGATGCCAGCAGTTATACTGCCAATGCTTCACTGGGAACGGGAACGGATCTTGGTGGAGGACAATATGTAGTGTACAACGGAAATGGCAATAATACTGACGTTACCAATCTGCTGCCCGGCACTACTTATTATTTCGAAGTATTCGAGTTCAATGGCTCAGGCTCCACTACAAAATACCTGACCACATCAACGGCTACCGGTAACCGTGCTACAGTCTCTGCACCAACAGTAGGAGCATCTACTTTTTCCGTATCGAATGTTAGTGCTACGCAGGCAACCATTTCCTGGACAAATGGAAACGGTGAGGGTCGCCTGGTACTGATCCGCGCAACTGATGCGGTGAATGCTACTCCGGTAAATCTCACCGGTTATACCGCCAATACCGTATTCGGCAGCGGCGCACAACCTGCCGCCGGCAATTACGTGATCTATGCCGGTACGGGAAGTTCAGTAACCGTTACGGGGCTCACCGGCGGACAGAACTATCATGTGGCAGTAGTTGAATACAACGGCAACAATGCCCCGGTATATATTACAAATCCATTACGCGGATCTTTTGTAACTATCGGTGCACCCGCAACGGCAACCACTAACCTCATTTGTACTCCTTATGCGGCCGACTCTGTCCGCCTACAGTGGAACAACGGTTCCGGCCAATACCGCATTGTACTCGCACGCAAAACAGCAACCGTAAACCAGACGCCTGTTAATGATCATGATTATATGTCCAACGTGGTATTTGGCAGCGGTGACCTGTTGGGCACGGATGTATATGTAGTGTATAAAGGAAATGCTTCCGCCGTTACCGTCAAAGGTCTGGAGGGCAACAGCACTTATCACTTTGCGGTATTCGAATACAATGATTTTGGAAACAATGTTATCCGTTATCAACCGGCGAATCCTGCGCGCAGCAGTGTTACCATGCCGATCACATTACCGCTTGTACTGAATGGTTTTGGAGTGCGGGGCGAGAACGGTATTGCCAGACTGAACTGGTCAACTGCCTGGGAAAGCAACCTCGACCGGTTTGATATTACCGTAAGCCGTGATGGTGTAAGGTTTACCAAACTGGGAGAAGTGGCGGCCCGCAACCGCAACGATCAACAGCACTATCAATACGATTATCAGCTTCCTGAATCAGGTACTTATCACTTCCGTCTGCGCATGGTGGATAATGACAGCAGCGAACGCTTCTCCTCCGTCGTTACACTGGTATGGCAGGGCCGCGATCAGCTCTCTCTTTACCCGAATCCTGCGGGAGAGCAACTGATCGTAACACGAAGCACAGCCACAGCAGCCGCATGGCAAATGATCGACATGCAGGGAAGAGTGGTGAAGACAGGTTCGCTCAACGGGCTTACCACCATCATCCCGCTCGGTGGTCTGAAAAATGGTTCGTACGTGCTGCGCTTTACCGAAAATGGCAGGCCTGTTCAATCAACCTTTATCAAAAAGTAACAAACGAAAAAAATGACCAGGAAGCTGATAAATCCCGTTCAGAAAGACACGATCACTTTTTTGCACAAAGCAGAAGAAACAGGTTACCTGTACACGGAGATCGATGTGGATCTGCAACCCGGCGGCGGCACTCCTCCTCATACACACAAAACGTACTCGGAAATATTCCGGGTACTCCAGGGGGAGTTGACCATTTATGCCGGCGGCGAAAAATATGTACTGCACCCCGGCACCGAAATCGAAGCAAAAGCAGGTGTGGTACATCGTTTCGCCAATGAATCTAAAAAAGCGGTGCGCTTTAAAGTATTGGTAAAACCCGGGCATACCGGCTTTGAGAATGCCTTGTACATTCTTTACGGTCTGGCGGCTGATGGGCTGACCAATAAGAAAGGTGTACCAAAAAATCTCACTCACCTGGCAATCGTGAACGAGATCAGTGAAATGAATTTGGCAGGACCGTTAAAAATCATGCAGCCTTACCTGAGATACCTCGCACGGAAAGCAAGCCGTGCGGGTGAAGACAGGAAGCTGATCGAAAAATACTGTGGTTAATGCGCAGCGGACCTGCGAAAGCAGGTTTGGTTTCTTTTGAGCACGTTTAGTTAAGCAAACCGGGGGATGTATCCACATCCCCTTTTTTTATTCTATCACCATCCCCCAACTCCCCCGGCTGTCCTCATAATACTTCATCAGTGCTTCTTCCATAGCACGGTCGTTCTCCATTTTTCCGAAACAATGATTGCGGACACTGAGAAGATACCGTTCACGATCATTAAAGAGCTTTTGATAAACCTTACCTCCTTCTTCCACATAAGCCAGAAAGTTTTTTATAAACTGATTCCTGACACCGGGCGATTGATAATATTTTTCAAAGATGGCTTCGAAACAAAAGGCTTCCAGCAATGCCTGATCTTCTCCTATATCAAGATTGGTCAGTCCATTCCTGCCGATGCAGATGGTGGTGGATATGGTCGTATCGTTGCGTACCGACTGGCAATAAAAAAAACGGGCCGCCACCTTCATCATTTGTTCTTTGGTAAACCTGACCAGGCGATTTTCCTCTTTTATAAATGGCTGCGAAAGCTGTCCGAATACCCGAATAAAAGATGAATCGTGTGCGAGTGTATCCGTAAAAAGCCGGTTGATCCTTACCGTATCCGGGTAATATTTTTCATAAATCCCCTGGAACCTGGTTTTGTTCAGCAACACATACCGGAACCGGCGCGGGTATTTTTTCATGGCGACCGAAAGCGCGTCTGTACCCGAAGTGATCAACTCCGGTGAAACGCCTAAATAGCGTTCCCCATTTTCCTGATAGTATTGTACATGCAGCCGGACATACCGGTGCAGCCCTGCCTGAGCAAGTGACGGGCTGGCCTGCAGAAAACAGTAAAAGAAAACGACGAAGAGCTTGGTCATGTTATATCATTTCTCCGAAATTGCACCGCAGGCGGCTGTAGTGGCCTATGGAAAGACTTTGCTTTTCCTTTGGAGAACCTTTGGACTTGCCGCCGGAGGCAAACACTTCGCATATTTAAGTAGTTTTGTTTCAATGGAAACAGGCAAATTCCTCATCGATGAACAGTTCCTGATCGACACCGGCAGGAATATTGTGACCGACCTCGTCAACGGAACCGAAACCAAACTGGAACCGCGTTTAATGAAACTTTTGTGCCTGCTTGCTTCTCGTCCGCGTGAACTCGTAACCCGTGAATCCATCATCCTTGAAATATGGAATGACTATGGTGGCGCCGAAGACGCGCTTCACCAGGCAGTCTCCTTTTTAAGAAAAGCGCTGGACGATGCCGGTAAAACACGCATCCGCACCATTCCGAAAAAAGGTTATATGCTGGATGCGGAGGTTAGTCAGTCAGTAAACATTCCACCAGCAACCCCGGTTACTAAAGAGCGCAGCCGAATAGTATTGCTCCTGGCGATAACCTCATTGATTCTAATCGCCGCTTTTATCGGACGGAATATTTTCTTCCCTTCGCCAGACCCGCATCCCGAACCACCGGGTGCTGTTCCGGACACAATCTATCAATACCAGGAACTGCGGGAACACCTGGAATCTTTAAAAGCTGCTGATACAACAAGGCGTTAGCTAACATTCTATTCTGCCTAACCCTTTCAAACGGGCCCGATATATTAACTTCAGGACATGAAACCAACCATTCTCCTGTTAGTCCTGCTTCCGTTTCTTTATTTAAAAACCATCGCCCAGCCGGGTGACAACGTGCTGCAACGTATTGAAGAGATACGGCGCATGCCGTTGGATACCGCACAGGTGAACCGGCTCAGAATAACAGGTCATGAATTGATCGAAAAAGACAAAGACCTTTCCCTTCAACTCTTAAAAGAAGCGCTGGACAAAAGCCTGAAGGTGGGCGAGCGCGATGCCATTACCAATTGTTACCGCCTGCTGGGATTATGGTACAGCTCCTTTGAGCAGTATGAGGAAGGCTTGTACTATTATCGTTTGTCCTACGAGTCTGCTGCAAAAAACGACAACGTTCAACTGCAGGCCGGGGTACTTTATAACATGGGCAATATCAAATACTGGAAAAGCGCTTATGACAGTTGCATTTACTATTATCAGCGGGCACAACAGATACTGGAAGATCCTTCCTTTATCAAAAAATCCGGTACACTGCAAAACAAGGCCGATGTAATGCTATCGGATCTTTACCGAAACCTGAGCACCGTGTTCAGCACCGTTAAAAATCTGAAGAAGGCCGATGAGTACATCGATAAGGCCATTGCGATCACCTCCAAATACACAAGCAGGAAGGCACAGGAAAACCTGGCGGAATACATGATGCAGAAAGCGGGCAACTTTTATGATAACGGTCAAACAGAAAAAGCGCTGCGTATGCGCCTGCAATACCTGCCATCGCTGGAAGAAAAAGAATTTCAATACCCGCTTGCCGACGCCTATTACAACATCAGCAAAGAATACCTGGAACTTGACAAAATGGATTCGGCTGTATTGTTTGCGGAAAAACAATTTACACTGGCGAAAGAGCTGGACCAGGAAAGCTATCTCGCAGATGCACATCTGCTGCAGGCCGAAATAGCGTACCGCCAGAAAAACTGGGTATTGGCCGATGAACATGCGCAACAGGCAAAAACTTATTTTGAAGAAAGCGAAGACATTTTTGAGAAAAATGAATTCTTCCGGCTGATGAAAAATATCGCTTATGAACGTGGCCGTTTCAAAGAAGCCTATGCCTATTACGAAAAATATGATCAAACCAAAGACAGCCTGCAAAGCAGTAAAAGAGCCATCACCTTCTCCGAAATGGAAATGCGGTACGAAACGGAGAAAAAAGAAGACCAGATAAAACTGCAGCAATCAGACCTCAGGCAAAAAAATCTGCTCAATTATGTGTTGCTGGGAGGCGCCGCGACACTGCTCATCATCCTTGTATTGTTATACAGAAACTATAATAGCCGCAGGAAGCTTCAGCAACAGCGTATTCACGAATTAGAAGCGGAGAAACAATTACTGGCGACGCAATCTTTACTCAAAGGACAGGAAGAAGAGCGGAGCCGTTTGGCGCAGGACCTGCATGACGGTCTTGGCGGACTGCTCAGCGGTGTCAAACTCCAGTTAGGATCTATGAAAGGAAACCTCATTACATCGGAATCAAACAGCCTGGCATTTGAAAGAGTATTGAATAAACTCGACGAATCGATCAGTGAAATGCGGCGTGTTGCCCATAACATGATGCCTGAAGCTTTACTGAAGCTCGGACTGAAACAAGCGCTTTCCGATTATTGTGAGAGCCTCTCCGGCGATCAATCGCTGAAAGTTAACTGTGAAATCTATGGCCTCGAAGAAAGAATGGAAAATACGGTGGAAGTAGTTGTGTACCGGATCATACAGGAATTGGTCAACAACGCGGTAAAACATTCCGGCGGCGACACCATACTTGTGCAGGTAATACGACAGGACACCGGTCGCGTAACCATTACCATTGAAGACAATGGCAAAGGCTTTGATCCATCGAAAACAGATATGTTGCAATCCGCGGGTATGCGCAGCGTAAAATCAAGGGTCAATTACCTGAAAGGCACCATGGATATCAAATCGGAACCGGGCAAAGGCACTTCAGTTTACCTGGAATGTGATTCAACACTAAGTTAACGGCTGCACTGCATCGCAATTCGCCCCTCTTTTGTCGCGTTCATACCCCGATTGCCAGCAGCGGTGTGCGGATATTTGTGTAACACACAAACCCAAAAACAATTTTTATGCGAAAATTAAAACTGCAGATACAGATGACCATCGATGGTTTTGTAGCCGGACCAAATGGCGAACTCGATTGGATGTGGACCTCTGCCCAACCGGATGAATCCATGTTCGGCAAAATAGCTGAGCTTGCCGAAACCAGCGACACGATTTTACTTGGCCGCAAGATGACCCGCGAATTCTGCGACTATTGGGAAAATGTTGCCGACAACCAGCCCGATAGTCCTGAGTATTCCTTTGCGCAGCAGATGGTCAATATGCGCAAGATTGTCTTTAGCCGGACACAAAAAGAAATCAAAGGCAGAAATGTTGAGGTAGAAAACGGAGATATGGTTGCTGCCGTAAAAGCGTTGAAATCGCAGCCCGGTAAAGACATTCTTGTTTACGGTGGCGCTGACTTTGTGCGTTCACTGATCAATGAAAACCTGGTGGATGAATATTATATTTTCACCAACCCGGCGGCCATTGGAAGCGGCCTTTCCATTTTTAAAGAAAAAAAACTCCTGGAATTACAAAAATCAATTGCTTATAAGAATGGTAAAATACTGAACCTCTATCTACCTGTATAAAATTCTATCGTGCTGCTTTATTCATGAAGTGTATTGCCTGCTACAATTGCTTCATAAAATTTTTATCGATAAACAACTCCAGGGTGTTATCGCCCGCCTTCAGCAATTTGTTGGGAGAAAAAAGAATCTCTCTGTAACCCATATAAGGATGTGGATTACCATTTCTGTCTTTTATTTCGAGAACGACGGTTACATTGTTGATACGCCACGCATCCAGCGGAAAGTTGGGAAAATAAGTGATCACAGCTTTGAAACCATATGGTTCCACATAACCGAGCATAATATCTACCGCCTGATAGTTAAGGGAATAAATACTTTTCAAATCTATTTCATTCGTTGAATTGACTTTAAATTCTCTTCTTGGTTCGTCCCTGGTTTCAAACAACAATCGTTGTCCGGGATAAGCTTTAAAATCTCCGGGGCTCGCGCCACCTGGCGTATAACTGAGTTTAAATATTCTGACCTCGGCTCCGGACTGCAATTCTTTATTATCATCGCCGGTAGCCACCCTGACTCTCGCCGATACCAGGTAATAAGCCGGCGGCGTAGCTGCTGCCGGTGGCTGGGTGGTAGTTGCCGCTGCAGGCGGCGACTGTTTCACAACTGTATCGGCAGACTTGACGGTATTCGTTTTAACGCCGGGCTGCATTTTCACCGGCTGATCTTTGACCACTGTTTTGTTCCTGTCAACAGGCAATTGTTTTACCTGGGCAGATACCGGGCCGGCTAAGAAAGTAACAGCTAAGAGCACTGATAGGAATGTCTTCATGTTGCATTTTTGTTACTGATAAATGATATTGACCGAATCACTATTCAAAAATGCTTCATTGCAATGCTGCTTTCAATCCCCCGAAACAACCATTTTTTCCATACCGGAATAGGAACCCCGGCAAATGATGCAAGGCTGACAATTCTTTAGTACGCTAGGAATGAGCCCGTTAATGCAAAAAACAGCGAATTATGCGCTGCCCTGCCAAAAAATAGTACCGGATTAACATTCGCGCCCAAAAATTGTAATAGGTTAGTAGACATCGATGCTCATCTCCTCATTCAATTGCTCTTTTATGGAACGTTTAAAATCTGTTATTACCGCTACCGGCAGTTTTCTCCCGGAAGAAATTGTGAACAACAGTGCCTTTCTCTCTCATACTTTTTTACAAAAAGACGGAGAGGCAGTTGCCGGCACTAATCAGCGGATCATTGAAAAGTTTCAACAGATTACCGGCATCCATGAACGGCGTTATGCGAAGCAGGAACAGACGGCCTCCGACCTGGCCGTGCTCGCCGCAAAAGATGCATTGGAAAGCAGCGATACAGATCCGGAAAGCCTTGATTATATCATCGTGGCACACAACTTTGGTAATGTCCGTTATGGTTCGAACCGCACCGATATCGTTCCTTCCATAGCCTCCAGGGTTAAATATGATCTGCAACTTAAAAACCCGGATTGCATTGGCTATGATCTCATATTTGGCTGTCCCGGATGGTTGCAGGGACTTATCCAGGCCGACTATTATATCCGTTCCGGCGACGCTAAACGTTGTCTGGTAATCGGCACGGAAACGCTTTCCAGGGTGATCGATCAGCATGACCGCGACTCCATGATCTATGCGGACGGAGCAGGTGCCGTGCTGGTGGAAGCAGCGGAGAACAGCAAGGCCGGCATCATTTGCCACCGGGCACAAACCTTCGCCAGCGAGCACGCTCCCTTGCTGACAATGGATAAATCTTATGATCCTGCGGATCAGAGCAGGGACATGTTCATTAAGATGAACGGTCGCGCATTATATGAATTTGCCTTGAACAATGTACCGCAATTGGTGAAACAAACACTCGATAAGGCCGGCGTGCCGATCTCAGAAGTAAAAAAAGTACTGATCCATCAGGCCAACGAAAAAATGGACCAGGCCATCCTGGAACGTTTGTTTCAGCTTTATGATATTCCAACGCTCCCGGCCGGTATCATGCCCATGACAATCGGCTCATTGGGCAATAGTTCGGTTGCGACCATACCAACCCTGCTCGACCTGATTCTTAAAAATAAGGTCGGGGAACAATCCATTCTGCCGGGTGACAAAGTTGTTTTTGCGTCTGTGGGCGCCGGAATGAATATCAATGCGCTGCTCTACCAGTTTTAAACCGGTTAATTCAGCAACTGATCGATCCGGATATCCTCGAGATAGGGCGCCAGTTGTTCCGTATTGAAAAACACCCGGTACTCAAGCACCTCGTTGGTTTTGCAACAACAGAACGCTTCAATGTAATACTCATTTAATTGGAAAAGAAAAACGAGCTTGTCGGGGAGTTCGCGTTTGGCAATGGCTACGCTTTCTTTGAAAACAGTCAATCTTTTGTGATCCTCGGGCAATGCGATAAATTCTGATAGTTTCATAAATGCTGGCTTTTACGATAAATAAAAAAAGGCAATTACTAAAACCCGCAAACGGTAACATATTGTCATCATTCGCGCTAATCAATGAACTTATGAGGCAGAGGCAGTAACAATAAGAGGCTGAACAATAAAATGGCCCGTAAAAGGCCTGATGCAGAAGACAAATGTAAACGGGCTTGGGGAAAATCCAAATTCTTTTTCGTTAATAAAAGCCGGAGCCATGAAACAAATCGCTAACAGGTTGACCGTTAAGCCATTCACCACTAAAAGGCAATTTTATGAAAAAAGCTTCCGACGGTGGCCGCGGAGATACGGCCGCGTATTACGACCAGTTTTTCGGGCCTTTATTCTTTGAGCCTTATGCCATGGAAGTAGCCAAACGGATCGACCCGGCCGGCATCGCCGTTGCCCTGGAAATGGCTGCTGGCACGGGTCGCGTTACACGGCATATCCGGGAACGGATCCCGCCGCAGGCAACACTGATCGCCTCGGATATCAACGCGGATATGTTGCAGGAAGCAAAGAAGAAGTTAAGCCATCTTGCCATTGCATGGCAACACGTCGATGCTCAACAATTACCTTTTGCCGACAACAGTATCGATCTCGTGGTCTGTTGCTTTGGTTATATGTTTGTTGCCGATAAGCCGAAAGCATTTGCAGAAGCCTGTCGTGTATTAAGACCGGGAGGTCAATTTATATTTACTACCTGGGACAGGCTGGAACAGAACGCCGTCTCTTTTATTACGCTGTCAATAGCAAGGCAATACCTGCACGAACCGCTGCCCGAATCCTATGGCACGGCTACATCGATGAACGATGAAACGGCAATCGAACATTTGGTAAGGGATGCAGGATTTTCAAAAACAATCATCGAAAAAGTAAAGCAATCTGCCGTCAGCCCATCTGCAAAAGAAGCAGCTTATGGACTGGTAGAGGGAGGAGCTTTTTACCAGGAAATCGAAAAGCAAAATCCTGCATGGATAGAAGAGATAAAACGAAAAACAGAAAAAGAATTGGGTGAAAAATTCGGCAATGCACCGATGGTGGCGCCGATCAGTGCGGTCATCGGACAGGCCTGGAAATAGAAAGACGAGGCAAGGGTGCCTCGTCTGAAAAGAAGTATATACTCCTCTTTAGTTTTTCGTATAAGAAACCATCGCGCTTAAATCCGTGCCTACTTCACAAATCAGGTAACGTTCATTGCCGGCATTTAAAAAAGTGCGGGCATTGGAAAAAGAAATCGTTTTACGGCCGTACAAAGGATGCAGCTCATTATTTTGATTTTTGAATTCCAATGTCACGGTCACGTTTTCTATGCGCCAGGCATCGGTAAACAGGTGAGGATAATATTTGATCATTAATCGTCCACCGTGTGCCTGTATATCGGTCAGAGAAATATCCTTTCCACCCGTACGCAATTGCTCGGGATTGCTCATGGTAAGTTTGGTAGATATGAGCGACAGGTTGGCATTGGCGCGTTTGTACAAGCCTACTTCAATATCGCTATTCACCGGCATTTCATTTTGGAGGTTCCATTGGGCAAATGCGCAGTAGGAAGCGTTGAACTGTTCGGGTAAAGAAAACTTTACATACACTTCTGAAGGATTTTCCTTGTTATCACGCCCCGTAGTAATCTTAACCCGTACATCTGTCAACTTATAGTCAACAACGGTTGGGGCCTGGGCTGGTGGCGGAGGCGCGGGCGGCGGCGGGGTGGAAGGCGGCGGTGGCGTGGAATTGTCTTTTACCGGCTCAGCGCCTTTTAATACAGGTGCAGGACTTTTTTTAATAACCGTGGGTTTTACAGCCGAGGGTCTCGTAGGTTGCTGAGCGGTTACCGCCAATGTCGAAAGTCCAACCGCAGCAAAGAATAGGAGTATCTTTTTCATTGATAAATTTTTGATGATCGGAGAGAAAGTAAACTTACCAGGAAAAGAAGAAGCGGATCCTCCCCTAAACCGAGGAATTATTTCGGAGAAATATCACCTGAACGGGGGAGTTAACATGTATGGTTGTGTCAGCATTGTTTTGTTATGCGTGACGATGAACAGCTACAAATCCCCTCCTGACGGTATATGGTGGCAGGCACTATAGGTTACCTTGGCGGCCAATTTTACAATATGAAACTTATCTGTATTGGCCTTCTGTTTATTTGGTATCTCCCCGCAGCGGCGCAACCGGTGTTGATCGCCGAAGACAAAAATCCGAATAAGACCACGGATGGTTATAAGCAGGGTTTTCTCGTTGATACACCTAAAGAAATAGATGGCAGTTTTTACTTTTCCACGCCAAACTTTCGTCTGTACCAGACAGACGGCACGCCCAATGGAACAAAAATGTTGGTTCAATTCCCATCGGAATCGCTGGTATATGTAAAGGCTGTTACTAAAAAGTTTGTATACTTCACGATACTGGGTGGCGGCAAGCATTTGCTCCGGCGCCTCGACCGGCAGACACTAAAACAGGAGTCGCTCACAAACCAGCAGAAGCCGCTTACCCTCGAAATGGGGTACACCGCTGTTTTTACCAGCACGTCCAAAAATCTGATCGCTATCCGGATGTACAACCTGGAAGCCGGCATCACGCAACTTATCGTCTTTTCCGATGACGGGCCGGTTGATGCGAAATGGGTCACGGCCAGTTTAAGGAGTGACAACTCCTCTTTGCTTAATAATTTCTCGGACGTTGCTTTCCTCGGACCGCAGATATTTTACCATGGTTTTGAAAAAAAGCAACTGGACGGTCAGTCTGTATTTGAATACATCATTCAGTCAAGCGCACCTGCAACTACAGGTAACGGACAGGAGTATACAACCAGCAATGTGTACAGTCTCCGCTCGCAGGGATATGAACTGAACGACAAATTTTACACCATCAACGACAGCATGTTTACGCTCGGCTTTGTCCGGAATACAAAAACCGCTGCGCGCGATCTCTTTATCGGCTCCATTCACCAGCAAACACTTCGCGTAGCGGCAATCATGCCCACCGATCAAAACTTTGTCTGGGGAGAAATACTGGACAATCAACTCTACCTGGTAAACGGCAACCGGCTTCTTGGTTGGACACCCGGATCAGGCACGATCAAAGAAGTATTCCGGAAACGAACTTACCAATACCAGCCAATGCAACCCGACCGCAGTCTGCTGAAATGCGGCAACTATCTTGTACTCCGTGAGGAAGACAGTTTGCGGACCTTCAACCTGCAAAACAACCGCTTTGAACATGTAGGTATTCCGGAAAATTTCACACCACCCAACTCGCTGTATAATAGAAAGGATCACATTGCGTGGACAAACCGGAACTTTATCTATTATATACGCTACAACGGCTTTATTCCTTCGTTAATTCAATACGATCCGGTTAGCAGGCAACATACGCCGGTCGTTTTTCCGGAATACAAAAACGAACAATTCACCTCGTTCCAGGCTATTTTTCAACTGGAAGGCAAACTCCTGTTCTTAACGAAATATACCGGAAAAAAAGACCAGCCCGTTTATCGAATCTTTGTGATGTGAGTTACATGATTGCTGGTTAAGAGGGTGAAAAAACGGTTACTTCCTGCAAAAAATATTAATACATTAGTAGGAATAACCATTAAACCTCTCCGTTATGAGAAAGACAGCCACGCTCAATGGCATCACCATGAAGGTATTTGCCGGCACCACAGGCGTATTGCTTGCCTTCGATGTAACCGCCGCAAGAAGAAAAGGACTGTTAGGCTTCTCGCTCGAGCGACTGCCTCCACCCTATCCCGGCAATAAAAAACCAAAATGGGAATGGATATCCGGATTGATGCCGTTCCCCGGTCAGGCACACGATGCCGGTGCTTTGATATCGTCGGATGTAGCGCCGATACAGAAATTCCGTTGGAGTGATTACAAAGTATATGGTGATTCGGAATATGCATACCGTGTTCACGCCATGTACGGCACGCCCACTCAACCGACACACTTAAAAGGCCCGAAAATAACAGTCACTACTTCCAGCAGCGATGAAGACGGTGTTCACAATGTAACGTTCAACCGTGCCGCCGGAGCGAGTCAGGCATTCAGAAGAAACTTTCCCGAAGCCATAAAACTGATGGAAGAAAAGAGAAAGTATGGAGGCTTCAAAGACCTGACGGTTGATGACCTGGAAAAAGTGGAACCGGGCGTGAAGCAGTGGCTGGCGCGTGATGTACTGAAACAAATCCTTCACGTGATAGCGTCCGCAAAAGATGGCAAGTGGGCCCTCGACATTGCCATCTATGAATATGAATGGCATGAAATCGTTGATGCGATCAATGCTGCAGTGAAACGCGGCGTGAAAGTGCGCATGTTATTTCATTCGAAAAAAGGTGATGCGCAGACTGCGGAAAACAAACACAATGCAAAACCACTGATCGATAAAAAACTCGCGAGAGAGCGGACTACCTCTGCCATCTTTCACGACAAGTTCATTGTATTGTCTAAAGTAACAGGGACCGGAATCAAGATGAAAAGAAAGCCGGTGATGGTACTATGCGGATCTACCAACTTCACGCACAACGGATTATTCCGGCAGGCCAACGTGGTACATGTGGTTCGGACAGAAAAAGGGAAAACGGTGAATCCAGTTGCAGACAAATATGAAGTGCTATTTGATACGATTTGGAATGGTGAAGATAAGACACCCATCACGACGGGCGAAACCAGCAAATGGATAACGGCGAATAATGTGATGGATGCCAAAGCCAGTGTGTTCCCGGGATTCTCTCCACGCAAAGACAAAGCAGACCTTACCTATTTTATCAAACTCATCGATGCGGCAAAAACGGATGTGTTGTTCTCTACGGCATTTGTACTGCCAAAGGAAATAATTGATGCACTGATAGGCAAAGCCGGTGATCCGATCCTGCGACTGGGTATTCAGAATACCAATGCCAATAAGATCGCAGGATTTCACCGCGATAAAAGTGCGCAATTTGCCGCCACGGCATTAGCAGATGATGGATTTGAAGCCTGGCTGAAAGAAGCGATGATCGCGGGTGCCGGAAATATTCTGATACACACGAAAGTGGTGGTAGTCGACTTTACAACTGATGCACCGATGATCATCAGCGGCTCGCATAATTTGTCTAATCCGGCATCGCAGAAGAACGATGAGAATTACCTGGTGATCAAAGGCAACACGGATATAGCCGATAGTTATGGTGTGGAAGTGATGCGCATCTATGATCATTACCGTGCGCGCTGGGTGGCGGCAGAAATGGCCAAAAGAAACTCTCCGCTGTCGGGAACGTTACAACCAAACGATAAATGGACGGACAGGTATTTTAAGAAGGACAGTCTGCATTACAGGGACCGGTTAAGATTTGCGGGGAAATGAGGAATACTAACCCAAAAGAATACGTCGGATATCCGACGTATTCTTAAGCAACTGCTTCCTGTTTATTTCTTTCCATGAACAGGTCATAATAAACCTGTACACGCATAAAGTATTCGGCAGAAATACCTAATAGCTTCTCAAGTTTGAGCGCTGTAGCTGCACTTACATTCCGCTTTCCATGAAGCAGCTCACTGAAGTGACTCGGTTTCATATTAAGCTGTTCCGCAAACACAGTCTTTCTCACACCTCTTGCTTCGAGTTCATCCAGCAGAATATCTCCAGGATGCAAGGCAATGTCTGTATGAATTTCTTTGCCTCTTGAGTTGAGTACTTTATAATTATTCATTGTGAAATAAAGCCGGTAGAAAGCAATGCTGATCTTCCACTTTTTACCGGAACGATTTAAAAAAGTAAATAATTATTGATAGTGATTAGTCAGATCATGTACTAAAACAACATCGTTAACAGCCAGGTTACCATCTGTATCAAACGATAAAATCAAACGATAGCTGTAGTCAACCCTAACAGAATAGAAACCTTTATAATTACCTTTAAGTGCTTCAAAATTCAAGCCTCGTTGACTTTTTAATTCCCTGAGATTGTCAGCATATTTCAATTTCAGGATAGTTTTTTTGAACTTAACGACGACGTCGCTACTGTACTTCGGCTTTCCTGGTACAGCCTTACCCTGAAAAAGTTTTTCGAGGTAAGGGTTCTCAAAATATACAACCATTGAAAAGAACTAATTTAAATGTGATTCTTATTTAGTTTGCCTAACACATTATTTACCAAAAATAGGGAAACCAGGCAAATTTACCAAAAAAAGGGAAATCATTCTTGCTCAATCAGCGCAGGCCAATAACCGTAGAATCGGGTACAATTATTTAAACGCCACATAAATAATGATTTGCATTATTGAAACAATACGACAATATTCGTACATTGTATGACCTTCATCTTTTGTATGAAAAAAATTTACGAATGAACCTGAAAAAAATGCCAAAGAAATTTGTCTGCGGAATAGCGGTGGTTGCCCTGACAAATTGTTGCATAGGCCAGCGAAGTGACAACCCCATGAAGTCACGGCTCGATTCCGCAGTGGACAAGTTGGTGAAGATTTATATGAAAGACGGGCAGCGTGTTGGCGTGTCGATCGGCGTTGGTTGTGACGGAAAATCTTACACTTATAATTACGGCGAAACGAGCCCCGGATCAGGTACTTTGCCAACAGCAAGGTCAATCTACGAGATCGGTTCAATAACAAAAACTTTTACAGGATTACTTGCGGCCCATGCCCTCACCGAAGGAAGGCTTACGCTGAACGATGATATCCGCAAATATCTTCCCGGGAGTTTTTCCGGCCTGCAGTATCTATCAGGTGAACCGGTCAGAATTGGCTATTTACTGGCGCATACGTCGCAACTCCCCAACAGCTTTGGCGATAACATCGAAGAACGAACTTTTTATGACGCATTGCAAAACGTGAAGCTGGATTCATTGAAAGGTATCCGGTACAGTTACTCCAATGTCGGATATCAACTGCTGGGGCTTATACTCGAAAAAATTTATCAAACCGGCTATGCCGATCTGGTTCGCCGGTATATCACAGGACCGCTTAAGATGAATGAAACGGGATTGCGCTTTGAGGAGAAGAAATTAATATTTCAACTGAAAGGTTATGGTACGGATGGTAAAGAGGAGAAGGCAACACCGGTTTCCGTACCGGGAGCTGGCAGTCTCCGGTCAAGTGTAGCAGACCTGCTAAAATACCTGCACTATCAGAATCTCGAAAATACCGTCCCGGTAAGATTATCACACCGGATCATCGCAGGGGACGTAGATCAGGGAGCTCATGCATTTCAATGGGAAGTAGGTAAGAACTGGAGTTGGGATCAGTACTTGAGAATTGATGGAGGCACTCCCGGCTTCCGGAGTTTTTGCGTAATGTATCCTCTCAAAAAAATTGAAGTGGTGATACTATCCAATCAGAAAGATGACACCGCAGGACCGGGACTTTACAAAATCGCAACCGGCATTTATGCCGTGTTGAAAAATAAATGATTAGTTGGTAAAATGTGCAGGGAGGGGATTTTTCCTGTATTTCGTGTCTCGTGTTTCGTACTGGCATGTTGTAGCATAGCTTAGAGGTATTAGAAAAACAGTTCTATTAACCTTAAATTTTATCTTATGTCACAGGAAGTAACCTGCATCAACAAGAATAACAGAGCCAGTGCCTACGAACGGATAACACATATCGGCTGGCGCGGTAAGAAAATCACCGTACAACAAGCTATTGAGGATATCAACAAAACCAGAGATAGTTATTATGTACAACAAGGCACACACAAAGTCTACCTGATGGTTGCCGAAAGAAATGGCGTGGAGTATGTGAAAACAGAAAACGACGGAGATACACCTGACAATCTTTTAAGCCTGCCTGAATGTCCGTGATTTTGGTTCCGGAATCTTGAAGGTTCAGGGCTGCGTAGCCTCGAATCTTCAAGATTATCAGGGGTCAGTCGCCTGACAATTTACTTAATGCGCAATGATGTCGGAATATTTTCATTCTGCATTATAGTGCTCAGCTAAGCAATCAACCCTTTTATATTACTCTTTCTCTTTCACCCAGGTCAACTGTCCCAATACCAATGCTTTTATTCCGTCAGTATCATTGGCTACAAAACTATAACCGATGTTATAGCTGCCGCGTGCCTGTGCCTTAAAACGATTATACCCGTTGGCAACTAAAGGGTGTACGGGCAGTTCCTTTTCCAGGTAGGTAGAATAAAGCTGGCCATCTTTCATATAAATACGCAGGCTATCATAGCCGCCCTGCAGGCGATAAGTACCCACAAACTTTGCCATTACTGGAGAGGGCTTTCTATAAACGGCCGATACCAATTTGCCGATGTACTCATTCATTTTATCAAATTCAAAATCGGTGGTATTAGTAAGAATTACCCAACCTATTTCCAGGTCCGGATAAAAAGCTACCTGGCAACGATAACCCACCATGCCTCCTTCATGCAATACAATTGGATATAAGGGCTTCCAGCCTACACGCAGCGAATGCATCAAACGCCTGTTTTTCAACGAAAGAACTTTACTGGCAGCGGCGCTGGTATCGAATTGGAAACTGATATACTTCGCCAGGTCGCGCGCGGTTGAATACATTCCTCCTGCATACAAAGCAGAATTGGCATGAAAAACGGGCGTTTTTAAAAACTGTTGCAGACTGTCATCAAAATAATATCCTTTCGCCACAACGGTAGATCCGAAACTTTCGGTGCCCATGCCGCTGCTGGTCATTTGTAAAGGTTTGCAGATATTGTTTACCACATACTCGCCGTAATCTTGTTTGGCAGCTCTTTCTAACGCAATGCCCAGCATGGAATAACCGAGATTAGAATATAGCCGGTCTCCATAGCTGAGCAATTGATAATCCGGGTACACTTTTTTAATGTATGGCAATGATCGAAGTAAATCCTTTTTGCTGGCAGGTTCCAAACTTTCGTAATGCGTACGGTTCAGCATCCAGCGATCAATTTGTTTAGCAAAATTCACGTCGGCGGGTGTGTTGCGCGGCATGCCGGAAGTATGTGTAGCGAGTTGGAGAAAACTAATTCCACTTTCCGTCGCACTCTTTATCTCACCTTTATACTCAGGCAGGTACTTTTTTATGTCTTCGTCCAGTGCAATTTTCTTTCGTTGCACCAACTGCATGAACATGGTGGCGGTAAAAGTTTTGGTTACCGACAGAATGGGAAAACGGGTGTCAATGGTTGCAGCTACTTTGTTTTCGAGGTCGACATATCCCAACGATTCACTAAACACTATTTCTTTACCATGCACAACGGCCACTACCATGCCGGGTGTGTGGTAGCGGTCTTTAAATCCGGCAATACCTGCCTTCAATTGTGCAATAGTAGAATCGGGCAGTGGCTGTGCGGTGGAAACTACAGGCGCCATTGTCAGTAAACAAAGGCAGGCGAGCAATGAAAAAGAGTTGAACATCGGCCGTAGGTTTTATATAAGATAGACGTGTTGCCGCCTATTAAGTTACAGTGTAGGACTCCATTGGCGTCCTTTTTATGTAAAGGTGTAACTTTTATCTGTAAAAGACATCCTACCTTACAGCTTCATAGTTTAAGATTTACGCCTTAAACTTTTTACGTTGTGACTGGATCCCGATATCCAGCAACCCGATGATTAGTTCCTGAAACTCGGGTTGAATATCCAAATCCCATTCATAATTATATCCATCTTCATCGTCCTCCTCCTCCGCCGCCCATACATTCCTGCCACTACATTCCACGCGCAATTTAAAATGATCAAGCGTTACAGCTTTTATACTTTCAAATCGCTTTTGGGATATGGATGGCTCTTTGATTTGTACATAATTGCAATACTCATTGAAGCTTATGATCAACCAGTTTTTGTTATCGATATTGACGTCATCCTCCCGGACATACTCTACACGAATGGTTAAATATTTTTTTTCGATTTTTATCAGAACCGAATTAAAATGCCCTGTTGATATCTGCCATTGATCTTCATTGTATCGTTTTACAAAGTTGGCAATAAGGGATGCTGCCTTATTTTTAGCAAGGTCTACTTCAAACTTTGTATCGATCTTTTGAATTTTCGCCTGAAAGCTCATGCTTTTATTGTCGATATATAAATTTGAAAAAGGTACCAGTGAGGCGTCAATCAAAGGTGTTTCATTCAGCATAAACCGCCCGCCCTTTAGCGTCCTGAAATTCTCACCGATTATGATATCTATGCGTGTCCATAACTTACCGGGATCTAACAAAAACACACCTTCGCTTGCTACGGATTTAACTGTTTCCATATTTTTTAGTGTTTGTGTTTTAGCTAAAGCAAAACAAATCATTCAGAGGATATGAGGGATTACAACTTATTCGCAGCGATTGGCTCATACACCTGTTTTCCCAAGCAAGGCCTGGTCACGGCTGCACAAATCCAAACCTTATTGCCTTACCTATCAGCAAAGCTGTATTCTTCACCTCAAATTTTTCCAGAAGACTTTTGCGATGTGTGTTTACGGTAGCAATGCTGATAAACAGTTTTCCGGCAATTTCTGCATTCGACAGTCCGCTGGCAATCAACAATAGTATTTCCTTTTCCCGGCGACTGATGACAGGCTTATTTTTACCCGTTTCTTTCATAGCAAGCGCAGCCTCTGAACTTAAATATTGCCTTCCTTTCATTACGGTGGCAATGGCGTCGATTATTTCTTCTTTTGAGGCATTTTTTAGCAAATAACCGGACGCGCCACTATCAACCATGTTATGTATAACGGCCTGTTGATTAAATGTACTAAGCCCCAGCACCAATACAGATGGATACATCTCTTTTACTTCTTTACAAAGTTCTGTGCCATTCTTGTCCGGCAAATTAACATCCATCAGTATTACATCGGGCCTGTACTGTTTTAAAAAGTTGAGACAAGAAGCGGCATTAGAAGCATGCCCCATCCATTCTATCGTTTCTTCATTTTTCAATAAAGAACGAATACCTTCTATAACCATATAGTGGTCATCTACTATAAATATGCTTACAGCCATCAAATATTAATTTCAATCATTACCGATGTTCCGCTTCCGGGGAGCGATTGCACGTCTAATTTCCCTTTCAAAAAATCCACCCGGCTTTGAATGTTCTTCCAGCCCATGCCCTGTGATTCGTGCAACGATTGTATATCAAGGCCGGTGCCATCATCTTCTACAGTTAGTGCCAATAGTTTCTCCTGCCGATGTAGGTGAAGTTGTACCAGCACCTCCTTCGGTTTACCATGTTTAATAGCGTTATTAACCAACTCCTGCGCAATCCGGTAAACGGTTACTGATACCATCTGGTTGATGTCTGCGTTTTCCATTTCAATGGCCTGGTAATTTACGTTGGTGGCACCGCTGGCTGTGATTTCGTTACAAAATTCTTTTAATGCTGTATCCAGCCCATATTTTACCAGCATTTCAGGCATCATATTGTGTGCCACCCTGCGCATTTCATTGATGGAAGAATTCAGCATATCAATGCTCCTTTCAAAAGCCTGTGCATTATCAGGTGTCATGATTAAATTCTCTTTCATACTGCTTAATGAATGTTTTATACCACTGAGCATACCTCCTAACCCATCGTGCAGATCTTTGGCAAGACGGCTGCGTTCCTGCGCCTCCCCTTTTAGTACAGCTTCGGTGGCGGTGAGTAATTTTTCTTTCTCCAGGTCATCAATTTTTGCCTGTTGTAATTTTCGATGATGCTTGTAGTTGCGGTAGGTAAGTAATGAAATAAACAAGAGCCCTATTGTTCCCGCAATTAAAAAGTAGTTGATGGTAGACTTTTGCTTAAGCTGTGCCTGTTGCAGTATTATTTGCGTTTCTTTCTTCTCTGTTTCGAACCTGGTTCGCATTTCCGCATCTTTTTGTGCTACCCCATCAGTAAATATTTTCCCGTATAAATCATAAAATTGCCGGCTAAGGTTCAAAGCCTCCGGGATATCTTGTTTTGCGGCAGTGATGAGCACCAGCTGGCCCAGTGTCCTTGCTTCGTATTCTATCAACTTATTATCACGGGCCATTTTTAAAGCGGTCATGGCCTGCCCGTAGGCTCTATTAAAATCGTTGGTCAACAGGTGGTATAAAGCAAGGTTATGGTAAGAGATGCAAATGCCGGCAGCATCCTCCGTCTCCTGGCTTAATTGGAGTGTACGTTCAGAAAAGCTTTTTATGTCGCCATACTTTTTTTCATACAATGCAATGTCGACCTTTCCCTGGAAACAAATATTTTCGACAAACTTATTATTGTTCTTCCGCGCCAATGTAATGGCCTCATCATAATGCTGACCCGCTTTTACAAATTGTTTCATGTCGGTATAACAATGACCCATGTTTTCGAGCAGAACCATTAAAACGCCCTCGGTTTTATACGCACGGGCAAGTTCAATGCCTTTTATTCCATATTCAACCGATTTATCATACTGTTTCAATTTGTAGTAAGTAGATTGAAGACCCGAGTATAAGTTGGGTTCTATCGTAGTATATCCTTTACCCTCCAATATTTTGATGGCCCGAAAAGTGTGGTCAATGCTTTTTTCATAATCGCCCAGAAACTTATAGCCTTCTCCCATATTAAAGAGGGAGATACCCATGTTGTAAACATCTTGTTTCTTTTCGGCCATGTCATACACCAGCTTACTGTAATACAGCATGGAATCATACTTTGATTGCTGTGTAAACACATAGGCAAGGTTGCGGTATGAACTGATAATGCCTTTTTCGTAGTTCAGGCGCTGACTTAACTCAGCAGCCTGCCTGTTATACAGTATTGCCTGTTCGGGTTCGTTGTTCTCCAATAGATCGCCCAGTGCCAGTAAGGAGTTTACCTTGCCTGTATCGGCCTTTGCCATTTTTATTATCTGCACCAAACTATCCTTATTGTCAGCGGACTGAGCTTGTAGCAGGCTGCATCCCGTACATAATAAAACAAGAAACCAAAAGCGCTTCATTCCTTAAGACAGTTTTATACAGTACAAATTAAGTTAGTTTACGCTTCCTTCCTACTCCTGTTTTTTATTGATTTTTCGGCCGGAAAAATCATCTTTTTGTATGATGCATCGATACATGGTTGAAAAGTACTTTTATCGTATCCTAAAACGATGTGAAATGAAAACGATAGTCCCGGTTATTCTTGCAAGCCTTGTGCTATTTTCCTGCTCAAAAAAAAGCAGACCGGCGCAACAACCTCCTGTTGACTACAGCCAGTATAAAATCAAAACGGCGGTTCATTCATCCAGGAATTACAGTGCTACTCCATCAGTTTTTTCATCTGACACATCGTCCTACACTTACGACGGCACTGCCTGTAAATATGTACAACGGCGAAATGGCATTGTTTATGAATATACGGCCATCCTTAATAACGGGCTGTATACGCAGGAGATGTATAGCAATGGTATACTTTCGGCGCAGAGAACTTATTACCGGTTAAATACCGCCGGCTATATTGATTCCAACTGGATTACTTACAATGGCACCGTTAGTCAAAGCGCCAAAAACCATTATAATGCCGATGGCACTATTGCTACCGCGATAAACTACTATTCGGGTTACATAACCCAAGTACGCTATAATTACAAAAACGGGGTAGCAGATTTTGCACATAGTGAACGTATTGCTCAGATTCCCTCTATTGCGAATGTCAATGATTCTGTGGCATATACGTATGGAGCTGAGATACCTTACCGGGCTGATTTTTACAGCACCGGGCTGCCGTCTTCCTTAATGGGCAAGCCCTCAAAAAGCCTAGTGCAAAGAGCTACTTATTATGATAAGCTCAACAGCCATACCATCCGTCAAACAATAGAGTACCAATATCAAACAGATGCCATAGGATTGGTTACCCGCAGGATTTTCAATATCTACACGCAACCAGGCAATAGTCTGCTACTGACCGATACCACTGCTTATACTTATTATAACAGGTGAAAGCAATCATTTCCTGCCCAGTCATACTATTTCCATCAGTCGATGCCGCTGCGCTACGAAGCGACGGAAACCGGCAGAGGATCCCGGCCCGCCAGCATTTATGACAGCAATTGATCGAAAAGTACAGAGCTTGGGCAAACACCGGAAAGCTTGTTACAAACTGATTCGGTAACTAAAAAATCATCCTTTCAGGTGATACAAACACGCGCCGCAGCCCTTTATTTTTAGTCTCTAAATTTAAACATGATGAAAAAACTATTAGTCCTCTCTTTATTCCTGTCGCCATTGTTGCAATTACAGGCACAGGAAACATTCGGAATGGCAAGTTTTACTGTTCCTGCAGGTTGGCAAATGACCAGGACCAGCGAAACCGTAACGCTGGAGAAGGACTCCAAAAAAGGAATGACCTGCAAAATCATTATTTCGGCAACAGAAAAAGGAGCCGTTACCACGAATGCCGAGTACCTGCAATACCGGGCAAAAAATGGCGGCGCGGGTGTTAGCTATCAAAATCAGCGGGGAGCTGTTACAAAGTACGAAGCAAACGGCCTTACCTCGTTCTTTTCAAAAGGAACGATGACACAAAACAGAAAAACGGTGACCAGCTATTTCTATTCGCTGAGTAATGGCAGCCAAACATTGTACTACCAACTACTTACTACTAATAACGAATGCATCACCGAATTCAACGAATTTATGACAACTCTGACAATGGAACTGGAACAAGCAGGCCAGACTAATGCGAGAGCGAGGAAAGCTGCACCCGCCGCTCCTGCTGCTCCGGCACCCGTCATGTAATGTAGTATTGTCTGATCTCATAATCTCCCGGCAATGCATCTGTTAAGAAAAATATTGTTACTCCAATTCATCCTGTTAATGGGTATGAGCGGCTATACACAAAAACAAACCTTTGATGTTGTGAGCTACGCGGTCCCTGGAGGCTGGCAGCAACAACAAAAGGAGGCCTTTCTGCAATTGTCTGTCATGGATGAAAAAACAGGAGCCTACTCCATCGCCCTTATAACCAAAGCCATTGCTTCTGAAGCAACGGCCGGTGAAAACTTTACTGCCGACTGGAACCGGTTAATAAAGGCAGCTGTGCAGGTAAACACCGAACCGGCCATGCTGGAACCGACAGCAGACAATGGCTGGGAGATTATTTCGGGAACAGCAAATTATGTTGATGGCAACCAGACAGGGTTAGCCACTTTGCTTACCGCTACCGGTGGCGGACAAATGGTAAGTGTGGTATTGATGACCAATACTGACAAGTATCAAAATGAACTCCTGGCGTTTATTAATTCCCTGGCATTAGCAAAGCCCTCGCCCGGGGCTGCTACCGATAAAAAAACAATCGCTCCCAGCAATGCCAACCGCTCATCCATTGCGGGTATGTGGGTTTTCTATAATACGGAGTCGAGTGGCACGTACAATGGCTTTCCGCAACTGACCGGCGGTTATATGAGACGAGAATATGTCTTTTACAATGATGGCACTTACCTGTACAGGTCAAAGGACTGGATGGTATATGTAAAAGATATTTTGTTTGTCTATGAAACCGGTACTTATTCCGTAAATGGCAACCAAATTACTATCAATCCCCAAAAGGGTAAAGGAGAATGGTGGAGCAAAGCGGCAAGTGGCAGAACCAGTGAATGGGGCAAACTGGTACGGGCCTCTACCGATTACAAAATGGAAAAAACGACCTACACGTTCGAGTTCGTACAATACAAAGGAGTCGATGAACTAACCCTTGTTTTACGCTCATCAAAACTTACCCAACGCGATGGAAAAAGTGGTGATAAGACAGGTGCGCAGGAATATCGTTATACCTCGAGGGATATAAAAAAAACATTGATAGATAATCCTCCCGGATTCAAAACGGGTTTTTGAGCATAAACAGCCTGCCAGTGATTAGCAGGTTGCTAAAGTACATTTCCTTTCCTCTTCCAGCTCTTTCATTCGCTTTACATCGCTGACCTGCATACCACCATACTTTGATTTCCAATTGTAAAAAGTAGCTTCACTGATGCCATGTTCCCGGCTGATGTCCTTAACTGACTTACCAACTTCCTGCTGGTGAAGGATTGACACGATCTGTGCCTCTGTGAATCGTTTCTTTTTCATAATTGACCGTTTAAGTTAGAGAATTTTTCCAATCTTGAATGGTTCATTTTAGGGGGAGCTTACAATATCTGCCATTGCTCTTCATTGTATCGTTTTACAAAGTTGGCAATAAGGGATGCTGCCTTATTTTTAGCAAGGTCTACTTCAAACTTTGTATCGATCTTTTGAATTTTCGCCTGAAAGCTCATGCTTTTATTGTCGATATATAAATTTGAAAAAGGTACCAGTGAGGCGTCAATCAAAGGTGTTTCATTCAGCATAAACCGCCCGCCCTTTAGCGTCCTGAAATTCTCACCGGTTATGATATCTATGCGTGTCCATAACTTACCGGGATCCAACAAAAACACCACTTCATTTGCAACGGATTTAACTGTTTCCATATTTTTTAGTGTTTGTGTTTATCTACAACAAAATAAATCAGTCAGCGACACGCCTGGCGGCAATCGAAACCAAAAAGTAACGGAAGCAACATTAATCGAAAAGCTTTCGAAATGTTCATGGAAATGGACGTACTCTTTTGCAAGAGAGGCTGTAGAGGAGCCCGACGGAGGTTCAGCCATGAAAAAACCGGAAAAGCGACAAAAATTTTGCGCCTTTCCGGTTCAGTAGCCTCGACAGGAATCGAACCTGTATCTGGAGCTTCGGAAACTCTTATACTATCCATTGTACTACGAGGCCGGTTCCGGTATTAACCGGGCCGCAAATATAGCCGCATTTTGGCTATTTGCCATCATTTTATCAACTGCGAAGCGTTGGCGGCAAAGATCTTCACTGCTATCGCCAGCAGTATCACACCAAAGAATTTACGCACCGCCGTCAGGCCACCCGAACCCAATAACCGCGCGATTGGCGACAAAGATTTCAGTACCACATAGATGATGATCAGATTCAGCACGATGGCGATCAGCAAAGTGGTGTTGCCATAGTTGGCCTTGAGCGACATAATCGTGGTGAGCGTACCCGATCCCGCAATCAGGGGAAAAGCAATCGGCACTACCGTGGCTGTTTTCACATCACCATCCCCTTTGAAAAATTCTATCCCCAACACCATCTCCAGTCCCAATATAAAGATCACGATCGATCCGCCTACGGCAAACGCTTCCACCGTGAGTCCCAATACCTGCAGAAATGCCTGTCCCAGGTAAAGAAACAGGATCATCAACGCGCCGGATATAGTGGTGGCCCGGAACTCCCGCATCCCTCCCATCTTCTGCTTCAGACTGATCAGGATTGGCACCGATCCAATAATATCGATTACCGCAAATAGCGTAAAACTGACCGTCAGCAGTTCTCCAAAATTGAAATTCATCGAGGGGGATTTTGGGCAAAGATATCCGCCTGCGGCGGAATGTGGAAATATGAAAATGTGCCCGCCTGCGGCGGGGCCATGTGAAAAAGGCGTAAAGTAACTAAGCGATAAGGTTCATATTCACCTATTGACTTATTCACTTATTGCCCTATCGATTAAAAAAAAGGCACGACCCGGAAGTCATGCCTAACCTAAAACTTAATACTTATTACTTGCTTAATACCGGCTTATCTGTTCTTTCAGCAGCTTGCGCGCAAAGTGAATGCGGCTCTTGATCGTACCCAGCGGTTCGTTCAGGTATTCTGCAATCTCCTGGTACTTGTATCCATCGAAGTATAACAGGAAGGGCACTTTAAAAATCTCGGGTAATTCGTCAATCGCCGTGCGGATTTCTTTTTCACGCAACACAGACTCCGCACCATTCGGTACCGAGGCCTGCTTCAGGTTGAGCAGAAAGTCTTCCGATGTATTGTCAAATACCGTTTTCCGCTTGGCCTTGCGACGGTAATCATTAATGAATATGTTGCGCATGATCGTAAATAACCATGCCTTGATATTCGTTCCAGCATTGTATTTTTCGTGATTGGCCAGCGCCTTATAAAGCGTTTCCTGGTATAAATCGTTCGCGGCTTCCGCGTCTTTAGTGAGGTTTATCGCAAAAGGTTTAAGAAAATCCGCATTGTCCACCAGCATGTCATTGAATTCCGTATTCGCCATAACCGTCAATTTAGTTGACCAAATTTAGTGATTTTACCCGGTTCAGCATAATTAATGTTTAACCATTAAACTGTTTTAACGAGCTATTCACATTGTCACAAAAACCTAACCGCATTTCATTTGTGCCGGTTTTACAGCCTTGAATTGAGTAACCGGCCTGTTTCCTGCATTTTCTGCAGGGTAGACGCCAATACCGGGTTGTGCAGCGCGTCTAAATGGCGGGAATGGTGCAGATCAGTACCCACCAAAGTGTAGAATTCGTGCTTCAGCAGGTATTCCGCCAGTTCCGTCACCGTGCGGCCATATCCACCGCTTAAAGAGAGTATGTTCAATTGAAAAAGACAGCCAGCCTCCTTCAATTCGTCATAGAATTCTTTGTTACGTACGAGGTAGCTGTATCGCTCAGGATGCGCGATAACCGGCTGATATCCCTGCATTTGCATTTCAAACAACACTTCTTTTACTCCCATCGGCGGATGTACCATCGAAAACTCCACCAGTACCATATTATCGCTGAGCGTGAGCAAAGGTTCTTTACGGCTCAACAGCCCCTCCACATGGTCATCGATATAGTATTCGGCTGCCGCTTTTAGCTCCACACCGATGTTTTCCTTTACCAATGCCTCTTGTACCGTATTCAATGCCCGCTGAATGGTATCAGGGGTGTTCTTATACATGTCCCAGAGAATATGCGGAGTAGTGATCAGTTTGCGGTAGCCGAGCGCTTCCATACCCCGGATCAGTTGCAACGATGCTTCCAGATCAGGCGCTCCATCATCAATGCCCGGCAGCAAATGCGAATGCATATCGGCTCCTAATACCGAGTAGTCAAAGGCATTTGAATCTTTTTTAGGTGAACGGGAAAAGAGGCGGAACATAACAGTGGCGGATTTTACGTTGCTAAAGTTAACGCGATTCCGTTGATTGCAGTAGTAAACAAATTATTAAAAGTTACGCGGTGGCAACGTCGGGAATACTTTATATACCAGTTTACTTTCCGGAAATATGATATGCCAGGCAGTGAGAAACAGGATCATGAAGTCGGTGTAGAACGATATGTTCGCCTGGTACCATTGCTCCAACTGGCCTTTGTAGCCAAATATTTTCCGGTAAGCTTCCTGGATATCATTGCTGTCGGAGATGATTTTTTCTTCGTCGCGGAAGATCACCGAACCAATACCGGTGATGCCCGGCAGCGTATTATATACCACCTGCTGTACTTCTGCCGGATAATGATCAAAGCTTTTTTTCATCAGCGGACGCGCTCCTACCAAGCTCATGTCGCCACGCAGCACATTGAATAGCTGCGGCAATTCGTTGAGCTTCGACATACGGAGAAACTTGCCCATTTTGGTTACACGCGGATCGTTGCGCAGCGTAATTTCTCCGGTACCGATCGAAGGACTGTTCTTCAGCATCGTGGCAAATTTCCAGATGGAGAATTCGCGGTTTTTATAACCTACTCTTTTTTGAAAATAAAAGATCTCTCCCTCACCGGTGAATTTCAACAACAACATAATCGGTATAAGCAACGGGGAAAGAATGATCAATCCGGTAAGTGCAAATAAAAAATCAAAAAAACGTTTGATAGCGAGGTACATATAACTAAGAAAAACGGCGGGCTTTCACCCGCCGTCATTGTTTAATAAATTGAACGGATCTTTTCGGCTACAGCTTTTACTTCATCGTCCGTAATATTAGTAGAACAGGGGATGCTCAGACAACGCTGATAGATGTAATCAGATTTGTCGTCATGATGATAATATACATCATCTTTGAACATCCGCAGTTTATTCATCGGCACCCAGAAAGGACGTGATTGCATCTGGTTTCCATTGAGCACTTTCAATACATCGCGTTGCTTTTCTGTTTTGAATGTAAACAACCAGCAGTTCGGGTCCACCTCGCTTTTCACTTCCTGGAAACTGATGTCGCCTACACCCTGCAGCTCGCTGCGGTAAAGCGCATCTACTTCTTTTTTTCGTTGAATGAAACCAGGCAGTTGCTCCATCTGCGCCACACCCATGGCAGCCAGCACATTCACCAACCGGAAATTATAACCGATCTCGTCGTGAATGTATTCAAACGGATCGCTCTTGGCCTGCGTAGTAAGATGTTTGGCTTTTTTCGCGAGCGCTTCATCATTGGTAACGATCACGCCACCACCGCCGGTGGTGATGATCTTGTTGCCGTTGAAACTGAAGGTGCCCATCAAACCAAAACCACCGGTATGTTTTCCCTTATAATAAGAACCCAGCGATTCTGTTGAGTCTTCCACTACTTTGATCTGGTACGTGTTGGCGATGTCCATCAACGTGTCCATATCACAGATGTTACCGAGTACGTGTACGGGCATGATCGCACGTATAACGCGACCTGTTTTGTTGTACACACGCTCCTCTCCTTTCTGGCTGGTTTCTTTTTCGAAGAATTCGCGCAACAGCTCCAGGTCCATCTGCCAGGTACCGGGATCCACATCCATCAGGATCGGATCGGCGCCGGTGTATTTGATGGAGTTAACGGAAGCAATGAAGGTTACATTGGGAACGATCACGTAGTCGTTGTCCTGCACGCCGGCCAGTTGCAACGCGATGTGCAGTGCCGATGTACCGTTGCTTGTTGCCACGCCGTAACGGCAGCCTGCGAATTCGGCTACCATGTTTTCAAATTGCGTCACATAAGAACCAACAGAAGAAACCCATCCCGTATCGAGACAGTCTTTTACATATTTCCATTCGTTGCCGGCAATATTGGGACCTGATAATAATAACATTCAGTGTGGTGCTTTGATAATGATTAAGAATGGATAGCCGATCAGATGTTGCGGAACTTGGCAGAATGCGCGTCCGTGATCATGCCGGAGTCCATGAGTTTGATGATCTCGCGGATACCATCGGGAACTTTTTTGGTAATGGTAAAGCCGAGCTCATCGCGGATCTTATCGCAGTTAACGCGGTAGTCGCGCGGGTCTTCAGTGCGCTCTACATAGATCGCTTTTGCGGTAGGAATTTGCTTTTGGATTTCTTCCATCAGCATACGCTTGCTGTAGTTCTCGGTTGTATCACCTACGTTGTATACGTTGGCTTTTACTTTTTCCGCAGGCGCTTCGAGTGCCAGCACTACTGCGCGTGCCAGGTCGTCTACGTGGCAATAAGGGCGGCTGAACTGCGGGCCCCAGATTTCCTGTTCGCCGGTAAGGCAAACGTTGCGGGTAAATTCATTCACCGTAAGGTCGAAACGGATACGGGGAGAGAAACCATATACGGTAGAGAAACGCAAAGCGGTGGCACAGATGCGCGCGTCTTTGCGTTCATTGAGCAGGTAGTTTTCAAATTTCACTTTCAGTTCGGCATACAACGATACGGGGCGCAGTTCTGATTGCTCGTCAACATAAGAATCAGGATCGGCCATTTTGCCGTAATTGCTGCAGGTGGAAGCAAACACAAAACGGTTTACACCGGCTTTTTCTGCTTTTTCAAATAAAGCAACGGAACCGCTCCAGTTTACTTCATTTGCTTCATCGGAAAATTTGGAGCAGGCGGGGTCGCCTACGATGGCGGCGAGGTGTGCAATGCCGTCGATGCCTTCAATAGCTTTATCGATATCCTCCTCATTGCGGATATCACCTTTTACAAACTCGAAGTTGGGATGTTGTGATACATCATACAATGCATCGCCGCCAAACTTGAGCGAGTCCATTACGCGTACATTATATCCTTTATCTAACAAAATCCTAACGAGAACAGAACCGATGTATCCGGCTCCACCTGTAACGAGAACTTTTTTCATATTATTTATTTGCCGTTTAACTTGTCTATTGTGAATAGTAAATGGTGAATCGTCAATAAAACAGCCAAAGCTGGTACCAATTACTTAATACCTAATACTTATTACCTATTACTTAAAACTTACTACTTATTACTTTCTGCGGATTGCCCACCACAACCACTCCATCCTCCACATCCTTAACCACCACACAACCCGCACCAACAATCACATTGCTGCCGATCGTAATACCCTGGCGAACGACCGCATTGGCACCGATAAAAGTATTTTCTCCCACCGTTACATTTCCGCTCAGTACCGCACCCGGACCGATATGCGCATACGCGCCGATCCGGCATTCATGGTCGATACTGCAGGAGGTATTGCAGATCGCGCCTTCCCCAACTGCTACCAATGGATTCAGGGTGGCATTGGCGGCTATCAGTATACCGGTGCTCAACAGCACAGTGGGACTGATAACGGCAGACGGATGAATGACCGATGCGGCGGACCGGCCGGTCATTTGGGCGAGCGCTAAACTGATGCGTTTCCGCAACTGGTTATCGCCGATGGCCACAAAATAATCGGCCGATTCCAATACAGTCTTTGCCTCTGCCACTGATTCAGGTCCGAGATAAGCCAGACCAAACGGATTCTTTTCTTTCTCCTCCCTGTCAAAATAACCCGCTATCTTCCCTCCCGCACGAAGCACGGCATCCGCCACCACATAACCGTGGCCGGAATAACCAATGAGCGCGACAGGTTTGTCTGGCGTTATTTGCATATGATTTTATCCGCGTAAGTCCGGCAGATCAGGTAAGAAAGCTTGTGCATGTCTGCGGCATACCGCCGCGCAAAGATAATACCATTAACGATTTTATCCTTTGCTACCTTTTGATATCCGGCCGGCAAGTTCGGCATATTTGCTTTTCAGCGCCTCCTGCACCACCCGCTGATCGTAGTCGGCAGTCACCTTGTTACGCAGGTTTTGCGCGTATTCCTTCATTTCTCCGGGATGCTCCAGTGCCCATTGCACTTTTGCCAGCAGCTCTTTTTCGTCCCGCGGGCGGAACAGTATGCCTGTTTCATGGTCCGTAACGATATCGGAGTTGCCATTGATATCGGAACATACTACCGGGCACTCCATCGAACCGGCCTGCAGGAGCACATTCGGCAACCCTTCCCGGTAAGAGGGATGGATCAGCATATCCGCAATAGCCATATAATAACGCACTTCATCCGTCCAGTCGATATGGATGATGCGCGGATCGGTTTTTAGTATTTCCAGCACATCGGGCTGCACGGGATCCGACATTTCAACCGGCCCGAGCACAATGAGCCGGATGTTTTCGCCCAGTTGGCTGAAAGCCCGCAGCAGTTCGCTGATACCTTTGTCTTTCACCACACGGCCTACAAACAACAGGTAGCGGTTAGCGGGATCGTACCCCAACGACCCGCGGATATCGGCAAGTTTGCCTTGGTCGAGTGTTTCTCTATTGTAAAAAAACGTGTCCACCCCGTTCACCGATCCTTTACCGATTAATTGAACGGGCCTTGCCGTAATGTTGTATTCTTTGATCGTTTTGATCACGCCGTTGCTTTCCGGACATATATCGGTGGCAAAGCGGCAGGTCAGCTTTTCGAGGGCGATCACGATCTTTCTTTTCATTCCGTTCAGTCCAACGAACCGGTATCCTGTCGGCGTCAGTAACCGCACCGGCACGCCGGCAAAATATCCTGCGATCATGGCAAGCAGACTTCCTTTGGGTGTACTGGCATGAATGATCAGCGGCTTTTCGCGTCGGAATACACGCCACAAACGGAACAAGGCCGCTATGTCTTTGAATGGCGCAATCTCTCTTTCCATCGGCACACCGATCGTCCTTACCCCTTCCCGCTGCCCTACAATGTCCAGTTCTTTATCCGGCGCCGACAGCGCCACGATATCATAATAAGCGGAAAGATATTTTAATTGCCCCTTTAAAATGATATGCTGAAAAAGACCGGCGGTCGATATACGGATGATCTTCACGGACTGCAGGCTATCGGGGAGCCGTTGGGATGTGTTATTCATAAATTAAAACAAACGCCTTCCGAAAACAACAGAGGGCGAGAACTTTCCGGATTGATCCATTACAATAAAAACCATCATCAGGAAAAACGGGAGACAGGGAATTTTATAGCGCGCCAGGGAACCGAAATTGGCAGTGGTAACACCTACGATGCCGGCAAACACAAATGCAAATACAAAACAGAAGACCAGTACGGGGGAAGAAAAAACCGTTTTGAAAAAACGCCTGAACCCGATTTTCCGGAATGCCATATAGATCAGGCAGAGAAAAGCGAACGCCTCCAGCGCACTGATCAGCATGAGCGGATTACGTACTTCAAAAAGAAATGGCCGGAAGAACGTAGTGATTACGCCCAGTGGAAATAAAAGAATCAAACTGGCAAAAGAGTCGCCGATCGGCCCTACCGAATAACCGGATCCCGTGGATTCTTCGAGTTTGCTGTACTCATCCTGCAAACCCTGCGCAGTTTCCACAATCCGTTCTGTTGAATACTGCGAAGCCAGTTCTGTCTGTGTCAGTTTACCCAACAATAATACGCCGCCTACCAGTGCGCCTGCGAAAAGGAATAAGGTGGCCAGGCGGCGTACGCCACTGTCGGCAATGCGCTTGCGGAATCCCAGGAACATCCAAAGGATAAACGCCGGTAACAGGCAAAGCAGGATATAGGGTTTGATATAAAGCAACAGCGTACAGCAGGCCAGTAATATGATGAGGGAAACGAATACTTTACGTTTGGTAAAGAATATCTGGTAAGCGGCGTAAAGTGCAAAACCCAACGATCCCATACAGATCGAGTCTTTCAGCAAAGAGCCGCCCCAGAACAATATCGACGGAAGAAAAAGAATGGAAAGCGCAAACTTCCACTGCAACCGCGGAAACATTTCGCAGAACATTTTATAAATGCGCCAGCAGCCTGCAAAAGAAAACAAGGAGAGGCAGAAACTGATACATACATAACTGTTGCCAAACAGCAGGGAGAACGGAAGTGCAAACTTACATACGGCAAACGTGCCCGCATTTTCCATATAATAATGCGTGACCGAATGCCCATCGTACATGAAGTAGGTGTAGATAGGATTGGACGGTTCCATTTTCTCCACCAGAAAAATATCTGCCAGGTGGCTCCAGTCGTCCGACACAGCATGATACATGTCAGTAACACCGCGATAATACATGAGCGTATCGCCTGCACCATAATAGTACTGAACGATCACTGCATAGAAGAATACGAATACAAGCCGCCATACGAGCGCGGGTATAAAATAACGCTGCATCTGGAGGCCATTGTACTTCCTGCGCTTGATGTACATAAAAATAAACATCATCAACAGGCAAAGCGGAACCAGATAAAAATCCGAATCCCTGAATAATCTTGTTTCAGTTATTTCATTCATGGCCGGCTTTTATTACCTGCTGATAAAAATCGAGATATTTCCGGGTCATCCCTTCCATATTGAACTGTTCATGGAGTGCTTTTCTTCCACCCATGACAATACGTTCACGCAACGACGGGTCTGCCAGTAAACGCAGGGTTTGTTGTGCCAGATCTTCTGCCGAATAAGGTGTTGCGAGCAAACCATTCACTTCATGTTGCACAATTTCATTTCCTGCGGCCAGGTCAAAAGCCACAACCGGTACGCCCGCCGCAAATCCGTCCAGGAATACCAGTCCAAAAGCTTCCCACAACGAAGGCATCCAGATCACCGAAGCCTTTTGCAGTTCTGCCAGCAGGTTATGCTGGTATCCCTCAAATATAATATGCTCCTGCAAACCGGCTTCTTTCACTTTTTGCTTCAGCTCTTCTTCCCGTACGCCCATGCCGTAAAAATGCAATGTTGCCTCCGGATATTGCTTCCGTATTTTTCCAAATGCTTCGATGGCATAATCGTGTCCCTTCCGCCTGATCAACCGGCCGGGAAGTGCAATCCTCACCTGCGACGGAGGCAGCGGAACCGGCAGTATTTCTTTTTGTTCATAGCCATGATGAATGATTGCTTTCTTTTTTCCTTTCAATAAACTGACCTGTTGAAAAAAACGGCTGACGATATCTGAAATAAGAATGAATCCGTCGAGTTGCCGGTAAATCCATTTCGTTACCTGGTAGTAAGGAGTCAGGTATATTTTGGGTGTAACGTTGAAGCCGTATTTGTTTTCATACCGGTCTGTATAGCTGTGCATGGTGCTCACCACCGGCACATCGATACGGCGGCGGAATTTCATTACTGCCAGCCAGAAATCGGCTTGTTTGAGATGGCTGTGTATGAGGTCGTACCTGCCGCCGGCGATTTTTTGCTGCAATGCCGTGAAAATTCCTTTTTCATACACTTTATTATATGCATGTGTGGTGATCGCCACGCCCATTGATTTCAGTTCGCCGGCAATGCGCAGGGCTGCTTCGCTGTTTGCCTGCTGATAAGCGATCCAGCATTCGGTCTGCGAATGCTGATTAAGTGCGGGAAGTAATTGCAGCAGTAATTTCTCTGCACCACCATAACCGCCGATATTGATAACGTGTAATACTTTCATGGATTCGTTCATCACCCTTGCAGCAAGGGCTGGTAATTCAGGAACAATCGTTCCAGTGAAAATTCTTTTTCCGCGTGAAGCCGCGCATTAAGCGACAACTTTTTGCGTAGCTCTTCGTGTTCCAGTATGTCTTTGATATAATTGCAAAGAGCATTTGCATCGCCCGGTGTGTACAGTAATGCATTTTCGCCATGCGTCACCATATTGTTCACACCCCATACATCGCTCACTACCGAAGGCAGGCCGCAGGCCATTGCCTGCATGATGGAGTTACTCATCGTTTCGCCGTGCGTGGCATGCACGTATATGTCGAGCGACTGCATAAAATCGACCAGGTCTTTTTCCGGCAACATGCCACAGAAGTCCACATCGGCAGCAATGTTCAATGAGTTTGCCAGCTCTTTCAATTCCGTCATGGTTTCACCATCACCGGCAATTCTCAGTTTCAGATGACGGCCGGGCATTTCGGCTTTGAGTCGGGCAAATGCCTTGAGCAGCACGGGATGATCTTTGATGCGCTGCAAACGGCTTTGCATGCCAATGACCACTGTCTGATCGATATTGCGTGCTGGCACGGGTTTATAAATATCCGTATCCAGCCCATTGGGAATAATATTAGTACGCCGGAAGAGAAAAGGCAGTTTCAGTTTTTTTACCGCCCCTTCTTTCGCCTCTTGTGTAAGAAATACCAACCGGTTGGCAAACAAGCCGGCGAGCGCCAGGAACACCCATTCTTTTTTTGTTTTAAGATGATGGGCCTGCGTATCGCGGACAACGATCCGTTTACCCCTTGAGAATAATTTATACGCGATCACGGGCAGGATGAGTGTGGGTCCGTGCAGGAAAACGGTATCGGGTTTATTCTTCTTCAGCAGTCCGTATATACGCCGCAGGGTAGGCATGTCCAATCCGGGACTTTTTTTAAAGAACGCATAGGGAATGTGCAGGCTTTCGCACTTGCGCACATAATCGGGTTGCACTTCTTCTATACCGCAGAATAATGCTTCGGTATGAAAGACCTGTTGCTTGTCGCCTTTAACGATCGAAAAGAAAACATTTCCGTGGCCGCCGAGGCCACTATAAAGAATGTGCAGGATTTTTTGCTGGCTCATAAAGATCAGTCGGGCATAAAGAAATACCGTGGTTCGCGGCTGATCAGCGGCGGAACGCCAAGCAGGTGCAGGCGCCCCATTTGGTAGTGTACAGACCACCAGCCCGCATCGGCATCGGTTACGTTGAATTCAAGAAGATTTTCAGCTGTCGGAGATTCTTTCATTTTGTTTCCGGCATCGTAAATACGCATCCAGTCTGTTTTGTAGATATAAAATTTGCGCGTGCCTTTCGGTACATAGAAATAGAAGTAATTATAAAAGCCACCCTGAAGCGGCGACGCAGCAGAAGCCACGATCGAATAGGTGAGTTTATGAGGAAAGTAAGCCGTTACACCGGCTGCATCATTGTCCTCGATGACCACAATGTATTTGTTGCGTTGCAGTTTACGGAAGTCCACCGTTACCTCGCCATCGTTGGCGGTATAATATGCTTCGGAAAGCGGCGCGTCGCCGGGCTTGAGGTTATTATTCCACGGATAAACTTTTACGGTTGCCCGTCCGGATGGGTTCAGCCTTCCACCTTTCAGTTTCATCCATGCGGAGTCCGAACGCCTTGTATCGATCAGCATGGTGATATTGCCCTGGAAAGTCATTGAGGGACCAAACGGATGCACAACACCTGGTAACCCCATCGCTTTTACTTCCTGCGCTGACAAAAACGGGGCAGCATTATATAACCGGACATCTCCGGTACGTTTTAGCGTAGAAAGGTAACTGCGTGTGTATTGCTGCCAATCTTTTTTGCTACGGGGAAAACTAACCGCCGCCTTGGTACGATAAGCCGAGCGCATTTCATTACCCCAGGTAGTGACCGGCATACCGGCTTCACCCGGCATAATATTGAGCGCCGCATAAGAAGCTACCACACCTTCTTCCATGATCTCTGCGAGATAGGCGAGCAATTCTGTTGTCTTCTGATTTCTTTGAGCAGCGGGTACCTCACTATATTCTTTCTGCAAGCGCACATAATGCAGGTACAGGCCGATTTGCTGCAGGCGTTGTAATTCCGCTGCATCGTTGCACTCGTTCATGGCTGTTTGCAAGGTGGAGAACCAGTTGTATAATTCATTTTCGGTGATCAGCGGATTACCATTCCACGATTCGAAAAGCGGGCGTATACGCGACCGGGTTTGCGGAAAACAATCACGATAAAATTTAGTCAATACTGCAGCGGTATCTGTTCCGGTATCCCAGGCAAGCGCTGCCGTAAGAAAATGTCCGATGCCCTTGGGTATCCAGGCATAAGTTGTTTCTGCCTGGTAAGAGGACACACCGGCTTTGTTGAGCTTTTTCATCCACGACACAACAGTGGGATAACTCGCCGCCATGCCGGCACCCGGCAGATCGCGATTGCTTTCAAACACACTGTAGTACATGTAAATGCCCAGCGACTTCGTTTTTGTTTTCCATCGGCTGATCAATTCATCCGTAGAATATTTCGATGTATTGAAGCCATTCGTCAGCGTAACAAAAATATTGTCTTCAAGATTATAACGCGGTATGTCGATATGATCGTTGTAAGCGAGTATCCCTATCTTTTTACCCGGATGTGTACGGCGGAGTTTCTTTGCCACTTCGTTGGTAAAATAAAACACCTGGTCGCTGGCATTACTGCCTACGCGGCGAGCAGCAGCCAGATCACTATAAGAAGGTCCGTCGAATGGTTCGAGTGAAAGCATGGGCACCGGTTTGCCGCGACGGTCGGCCGCATCAAATTGCGTGGCGAGCCAGCGCCAGGCCAGCTCGCTTACTGCGGGAAGGCCATAGTTCAATGTTGTGCCCCATTGTACATTGCCATTGACAAGCGGCTTGCTGAGATAATCGCGGTTGGCTTCAAATGCTGCGCGATTGTCTGCTACCAATCCATAATAAGCATGTACATTATAGGTCTGAAGACTGCCGCCCATTCCGTTGGCACGTTCCCAGAAATAATATTGTTCGGCCAGGCGGTCAGAGCCATAGCCCCATCCCGGTGTAATTTTTCTGTAGGCAAAATCCGGTCGCGTCAGTAGTTCAAACGACTGGTATATTTTTTTACTGGTGGGTTTAATATGCCAGGCCGGATTAGGAAAATAATAACGGAAGCCTAATTGCTGCAGATAGCGATACATGCCCTGTCGAAGTCCTTCCGCCGTATTGGCACATACATAAGCATAGGCATTGGTCGACTTTATATAAATACCTTCATCACCGTAGGAAGAAAGTTTGGAAGGAAACTGTCTGAACTTGTCGCGGTCGCGGGTGGTAAAATAAATGCCTTTGCCATTGAACCGGTTGATGCTGTCGGCAATCACGCGACCATAGAAATCGTTGAGAATACGTATGACCTCCCTTGCCGATGCCTTTTCTTCCGGGGAAGCCGAGATTTCAAAATAAACACGCACGGTTTCCTGCGCGCGAACCACTCCGGTGGACAGCAGCAGTAAACTCAGTACAACAATAAGAAGCTTGTTTTTTTTCATCATGGTTCCTTTGCAACCGTCAGTCCGGGCTGTCGCTTTTTGTTAAGCCAGGCGATGAGTGGTCGCTCAATCCACCGGTAAAACAATAAGCCTGCCACGCAGATGGCGATTATCAAAAGGATGGTTAAAACGTGGAGCAGCGTTGCATCGGTAATGCCGGCAGACACCAGGATCCGCATGCCGGCGGCCAGAAGCGGGAGGTGAATAAGATAAAGAGAATAGGAGGCGTCGCCCAGGGCAAGCAGTAATCGTGAAGGACGGGCCAGGCCACCTTCCCTTTCCAAACGGATAAGTGAAATAATTATTAAAGAAGAAGGCAGGCCAAATATAACCACCCGGTTGAGCGAACCGTGAAAGATCATGATATCTCTTACGGCCAGCCACCCTCCCGCTATAAACCCGGCGATACCGGCGACCAGCAGAATTTTGGCCAGGCGAACATTGAGTTTCTTCCACAGAAAAGCGACCGCAATGCCCAGCAGGAATTCGATGTTCATCGGAAAGAGCAGGATGGTCATCCAGGGATCTCTGTCGGCTTCACCGATCAGTACAAGCAACACTCCGTAAAGAACCAGCACCACCGCAAATACGATCTTTCTTTTTACCAGGAAAAACCCGGCAAATAAGACATAAAAGAATAATTCATAGGTCAGGGTCCAGCTTACACCATTCACCATTTCGTGACCGGGCAGCAATAACAATGAACCCAGCATTTTATCGAGGCGGAAAATATCATGATTGCCGTAATGACTCCAAAATACCCAATGCAACGCCAGGAATATAAAAAACAAAACCCAATAGGGTGGATAGATCCTGACGAACCGTCTCCGTAAATAACCGGGAAGATTGCGTGCATCGGATGTTAGGTGAAAACAGGAATAGGTGATGATGAATCCGCTCAACACGAAAAAGATATCTACTCCTGCTCCGCCAAAGGCAAAAACATCTCCCAGGAAAGTATTTCCGCTGACGAACTTGAAAGTAAATCCTGCATGCATAAGCACCACCAATAAGCTGGCAATGCCCCTTAACACCTGCAGGTATTGTAACGTATATCCTTTCGCGGGTTTTATTGCATCCATTTTTTATACCATAACTGGAACATCAGCAGTGTCCATAATAAAGTGAACCTGTAGTTATCGCCGCTGTAATATTCATGCAGCAGCTTCGCTACCTGCTTATGATCCAGCAGGCCATGTGCGGCCAGGCTTTTCTCCGATAAGTGCTCATCAAAAAGCGGCCGCAGGTCTGAACGGAACCAATTAACCAACGGTATGGAAAAACCCATTTTGGGGCGTTCCATTATTTCACGGGGCAGGTAGTCATGTACGATCTGGCGAAGCAGGTATTTTGATACACCATTCCGGTATTTCATTTCATCCGGCAAAGTGGCAATCCATTCGATCAGTGAATGATCAAGTAAAGGCTCGCGCCCTTCCAGCGATATGTGCATCGTAGCACGGTCGACTTTCGTCAGGATGTCGCCGGGCAGATACGACAGGTAATCGAAGGCCAGCAGCTGATCGAGACGGCCGGGCAATTTTCTTATTTCATTTTTGCGGAATAGTACCCCCGGCGATGCCGCTTGTGTGAACAAACCGGCCAGTGTATCCGGAGCGGCTGTCTGGTTGGCAAAATCGATCATGTCGGCCAGGTCGGTTTTGCCTTGCAGAAAATCAAGGTATTTGGCAAGGTTATCAGCCGATGTATTTCCTGAAAAAATTTTATTCAGCACCGTTTTCGGCGTATTGCGCAGCACGGTGGCTGCGAGCGGTCTTAACGCTGCAGGTATCTTGTCTTTTTTCGCGGCAATGCCCAGCAGGGCCGCGTGCCGCTCATAACCCGCAAATAACTCATCGCCTCCATCGGCAGATAAGGCCACCGTTACCTGTTTGCGTGCAAAACGGCTGACCAGCATGGTTGGTATGGCCGAGCTGTCGGCAAAAGGTTCATCATAACATTCCGGCAGTTCGGGAATGATGGCTTTTGCATCATCGAAAGAACAATATAATTCATGGTGATCCGTGCCAAGGTGCGCCGCAACTTTGGCAGCGTGCTGCGCTTCGTTGTATTTGGCATCGGTAAAACCAATCGTAAAGGTTTTAATTTTTTCGGAGCGGCCGCTTTGCAATAATGCCGTTACCAGCGAGCTGTCGTATCCACCACTCAGGAACATTCCAACAGGTACATCACTGACCATGCGGTACTCACAGGCTTTTATGAGCCGCTGCCGCAATGCTTCTTTTGCCTCCGCATCGCCGATCTTTTGTTTGGGCTGACCATAATAGTCCAGCACATCCCAGTAACGTTGTTGTGCGATATTGCCGCTCTTCAGGTCCACGCGCATACTGCAGCCGGGTTCCAGCTTCCAGGTATGTTTGAATATGGTATAAGGCGCGGGAACAAATGTATATTGAACATATAACCTGAAGGCTTGCGGATCGATCGCTTTTTCAAAACCGGGATAGGTGAAAAAAGCTTTCAGTTCGGATGCAAACAAAAAACATCCGTTGTGCTGATAATAGTATAAAGGTTTTACACCTGCGCGGTCGCGGCTTAGAAACAGTTCCTGTTTTTCTTCATCGAAAATGGCGAAGGCAAACATACCGGTGAATTTCTTCACGCATTCATCGCCCCATTGCTGGTAGGCATGCAGGATTACTTCCGTATCAGAACCGGAAATAAAAGCGTGTCCTTTCGCGCTCAGTTCTTCGCGAATCTCGCGGTAGTTATAAATTTCCCCGTTAAATATAATAGAGAGGCTGCGGTCCGGCGTAAACATCGGTTGCTTGCCGAGTGGCGAAAGATCAATGATGGAAAGTCTTCTGTGTCCCAGCCCCAACGTGGCGTTGTTCAGGGAAAACACTTCCTGCCCCGAGGCATCAGGCCCGCGGTACGACAGTGCATCCGTCATCTTCTTCAGTTCGGTGTCTCCCGCTTTCCCCGTATAATCAATGTATCCGGCTATTCCGCACATAAGGTCGCAAAATTAATGAGTAGGCAAATGATACCCGCTGATGGTTTCCCTGTAAATGTCAATCAATTTTTGTATGTAAGTACGTTTACGCGCCACATCGCCTGCGTATGCGCGGGCTTTTTCTATCCGGCTCCGGTAGCGGTCGGACGCAGTAAGATATTCTTTCAATACACCTGCGGCATCGGAAGGATCATCGAGACGGAAATAATCCGCATGTTCGCCCGCAATATCTTTCAATGCAGGAATATCCGATAAGAGCACAGGCAGGTTGGCGGCCATCGCCTCGATTACAGACAAGGGATATCCTTCAAACTTCGATGCCATGATGAAGAGATCGTATTTCCCCAGCACACTGCTGACATCGGTGGTCTGTCCCATCATCCGCACATTGAGTTGTTCCTTTTCAATGCGCTGATTGAATGCTGTGGTATCTCCGCCGCCGTAAATGTCGAGAGATACGGGCAGTCCCTTCAACCTGGCAAAAATATCCAGCAGATACTGGTAGTTCTTTACTTCGCGGATGGTGCCCACTGCCACCACACGCAATTGTTCCGGAACAGGAGTGGCAGGTTTTATTTCAAAAAAACTGTCTTCAATAAAATTGGGAAGAATGTACTTTTTTCCTTTGAACGAAATGGCCGAGGAAAAATCCTTTTCCAGCATCGGCGAAAGGAAAATCAGCGCGGCCCTGTCATCTCTGAACAAGGTTCTTTTTTCCACTGCCTTGAGAAATGGTCGTGTTTCCTGGTCTTGCGTATACATGGTATGCAGCGTATGTATCTGCGGAATGCTTTTGGGTTTCACCATGTTTACATACGAACCGGCCGGATTCAGGTGTGTATGAATGATATCCGGCTTTTCCTCTTTGATCAACCTGCGCAATCTGCGAAGCAGAAAAAGCAGGTCGGCGCCACCACTGTATTGAAGGTCTACTTTTTTCACGCCCTGATCTATCTTATCCAGCAAGGGTGAACCTCCGATAAAATAAGCAAGGGTATTGTTCACTTGCGGAGACAGGCCATTACCCTGAAGTGTATTGCTGAGCAACACTTCAGCGCCTCCGACATTCAGTGAATTGATCACATGTAAAACTTTCATGCAGTATCAGCGGGCGAGTACGATCAGTGAAAATCCGCCCATTGTATTGGCCGCAAAATCTTTGTTTAGCGGATAAAATATGCGCCGGAGGAAATTGCAGAACCGGTTAAAAAGGGTTAGTCCTTTATTGTTTACTTCCAATGCCGTTTTGGTATAAGCCCAGTCGATCACCTCCTGCCCGCTGTCGCGGATGGTGGCCAATGCGGTTTCTTTATTGAAATAATGCAGATGTCCGACAGACTTTCTCACATGTTTGAAATTATTGATCGCGATGGAAAACATGGAGATATCGAGCGGTATATGATAGATTTTATATGTTGCTTTTTGCGAAGCGGTGCGGATGAACCCGAGATAATCGTCTACGTGTTCAAACACATCGATCATCAGCAGCAGATCAAAATGTTTGTCGGTGGTGAGCAGGTTCTCCTGGAAAAACTCCAGGCGGTCCTTTTTTCGTTGCTCCATCAGTTTGAACGCATCCGGCGCTATTTCGTATCCGGAGAAAGCAATGGATTGATCGGGAAGCCGCTGATGGAGCTGGTTGAGTATCTCTCCCGCGCCACACCCGATCTCTACTACTGTTTTGGGTTGAAGATTGTTTTTCTGCATGATCTTAATGATCTGTGTGGCTTTCCATGGAGAATCTTCTACGTGCCATGTCGGGTTCTGGTGGAGGTATTCGCTGTCGGTTACAGCATAGTCGGTGGGTGTCATAAGAAAAAGGTAGTTTGGTTTGCGTAAATTATCATACCCGGAATAATCGTTTCGCAGGCCGAACGATCGGATTATAAAGATATTTCACATAGAGGAATTTTTTACTGCAAACAATTTGCCGGTAAATGGCGGGGTACTTTTTTTTCACGTAACCGGCAAACTTCCGGAACTCCGCGGGACGGTTAACGATCATATAAAGCAGAGTATACCTTACATGATAAAATAAAAACTCGTTTTTCCATTCAAGGAGTCGTGTGGGATCAGCGGCTTTCCGTTCTTGCGCATAGGCATGAGACTGTTCGATCATGCCGAGTATGTCGTTGATGGCGGCATCCGCAGACATGGCTGTAACACCCAGGTTGTTATCGTGCATCCGGATGATGTAGCATGGCTCATTCAGGCAAACCACATCACTCACTGCCATCAGCATAAAATTGATCCGCTGATCGTCGCACAGTTTGATGTCAGAGAAATTAATATTGTTCGCCCGCATGATATGGGCATTGACGAGGCATCCGCCCCACCCTCTTGAAATAAAAGGCGGCAGGAAAAAAATGTCCATGCCTTTGTTCATGGTAGTATGGAACAATAATTCTTCGCGAACCGGATCATTTGAAACAAGTTCACCGGTTTTCTCAAAAAACAACTTAGACCGCCCGAAAATAATACCTACATCCTGGCGGTTGCCGACAGCTTTGATGGCATCGGAAATGAACGAAGGATTTTCAAGATAATCGTCACTCCCGAGATTCATCAGGTAGTCGCCTTTGGCAAGTTCCATAAAGGTAAGCCGGTAATTAAGCGCTATACCCAGGTTTTTCTCATTGCGAAAAAAGCGTACACGCGGATCATTCAGGTAAGGTTTGATGACCTCCACAGAATTGTCCGTACTGCAGTCATCATTTACCACTATTTCAAGGTTGGGATAATTTTGTTGTAAAGCAGATTCTATTGCCTGTGCGATCCATTGCTGACGGTTATAGGAAGTGATAACAACACTGACCAGCGGTAATTTTTCATCCATTGTGTTTAAGTTTTAGCAACTGCCGGGCAAGTTGCCGGGCTTCGGGCATTGACAATAATGTAACGGCAAACGCAAATGCAAGCATTGTGCCCAGTCCAAGCAGGTTGAGATGGAAAGAGGGAAAATAGATGGCAAGAATCAGCTTGACGGCGGAAAGAAAAACAAGTGGAGGAAGCAATACCAGGAGGTTGTCTTTGACATACCAGTTCCACAATTCTGTTGTCAGCAGTTTGCGGTGGATGAGCGGCTGACTGATCAGTACATATCCCGCATTTACTGACAGCCATACAAAAGACGCTCCCACTGCCCCGTATAGATTAGTCCATACAAAAAGTAGCGGGATAAGAATAACAACGGCCACGATATTCTGGTAGATCGTAAAACGCGTCCAGCCATGCGCGATCATCAGGTTATAAGGGATGACCACGATACCGTTGCAAAGACTTCCGACGATCATGATCTGTGCCAGCAATACTGTAGCGTCGGCAGTGACGGCGTTCTTTGTCCAGCTAAACAGAAAATCGTACGTAAAAAAAAGTAAGACCAGTCCGATCGGATACAGTAAAGCGCCCATGATCCGGCATGCCTGATGATATAGTTTTTTCAGTGCTTCCTGGTCATTGGAAACCACGAGACCGGAAAAGCGCGGAAAGAATGCGGTACTGACCGGCCCCACCAGCATAGCCAGGCTGGTGGCAATAGTAAAAGCCAGTACATAGTACCCGAATTGTGTAAGCGGCAATATTTTACTCAGAACGATCTTGTCTGCCTGCGATAGAAAAAAGCTGATAAGGCCAATGCCGGTCATGCCTATGGCAAATCTTCCGATCCGGCGGATCTGTTCACCTGAAAAAGCCGGGCGTCTGCCTTCCGGCATCGAGCGCCAGAAATAAAAACGCATCACCAGCACGTAAACGAAGCTGAGGCTGGCCTGCCATAAAAAAAAAGCATTAAGTGTGGGAGAAAAAAAAGCGAGTACGATCAGCACGCCGGCCCCTCTGAGCGTACTCATCACGACGAGGATGATATTGTTGGTCACCTGCCTCTCCAGACCGGTAAGACCGCCATTGTATAAACTGATTGGCCACTGGAAGGCGATCACCGCTCCCATGAGCGCTACGGATTGCTTAACCACAGCCGGCGGCAGGGTTTCAGCTTTGATCCAGCGTGTGGAGATAAACCCTGACAGCGCCACCACCAATACCGCGATCAGAATGCCGATGAGCCAGTAGATCAACTCCAGTGAAAAAGCAAGATCTCTGATTTTCCTGACCTCGCCGGGTTGTGAACGGAACCTCGCGAGTTCACGGCTAAGGGTGGTGCTTAATCCCAGATCGAGTATGGCCATCGATCCCAGCAGCGTGCCATAAAACCCAACCAGGCCATATGACTCCATACCAAGATAACGGATGTAGAAGGGTATCAGCAGTACAACAATAGCGGCTGCCCATACTTTACCGATTACGTTGGCGGAGATATTTAATTTTATCGCAGACACTCAGCTTTTGTAAAATGTCTTAAGGTCCTGCAATTGCCGGCCGATGTGTCCGGCATACCAGTTGCCGGTTAGCGGCTCCACGCTTCTCGTATCGCTTTCAACCGGCAAAATTTCCACCGGTTTTTCGAAAACGTCTCTGAATATTGTCAGCAGTTCATATTTCGAAACCGTATCAGAATACGGAATGATCAACCGATCGTGTGTTTCGCTCTGAATTATCTTCAGGCAAACCTGTGCCCACTGAAGTGTGGTGATTCCGTTCCAGAGATGGTCTGTAAATCCTTTGAGTTGTTCTGCTGTGGAAGACAGGAACCAGGGAAGAAGCGATCTTGGCTGGTCGCCCGTCTCCATACCAATAACGGAACAGCGGATAATAAAAGCGTTGGGGAAAGACTGCAGCGTATCATCGGCGCACCACTTGGACAATGCATAGGCCGATTCTGCCGTAAGCAGGTTGGTAGACGGATGAATAACACCTGCACCTGTGGAAGCAAGAAATACGGGAAGCCCGTAATTGACAAGGTAGGTTTCCCTTTCATCCGGATTGGACTGAGGAATCCTGGCCGCGCAGTTGACGATCCAGTCAAACGAATGAGTACGAAAGAACCCGATAAATTCCTCGCCTGGCCAGCGTGCGTCTACCGTTGTCAGTTCAATGCCTGGTATAGTACGAAGCAGCTTATCTACTGCATTTCCCAACATGCCCCTGTGTCCCACTACACACACTCTCATAATACATTGTTGAGATGCTGTTCTTTCTTCAATATCCGGGGCTGCGGGAAAAGTACGAGGTAATCATTTGCATTGATTTTGCTGCTGATCATATTGTAGTAATTCCAGGCAAAAACAAGCACCACATCGTATTGTTCGGCAGCCGCTTCCTCCGTGAATTTAATTACGGGGATATTACAAGCCGGAATGAACCTATTCACCCGCTCTGGTGACTGGTCAAAGATGTACTTTACGTCTGCTGTACCGAGTCCCAGCAGATTGCAAAAAATATTGCATCTCCCAGAGGCACCGAAGCCAATGATCGACCGGCCTTCCGCACGTAACTTGCTGATTGCCTCCTGGCAGCTCGCCACGTGTTGCTTGATCTGTTTGTCAAACGCTACAAATTCTTCCGAACTGGTAATACCGGCCGCTCGCTCTTTAGCAATCTGCTGCTCGATTTTTTCCGGCATCTCGCTGATATTCTTGCGAGCGAAAATCCGAATGGAACCCGAATGCGTGTCGATCAGGTCAAAGTCATATAAAGTCATACCATGCAGGCGGAACAGATTGTTAAGGCTGAACACGGAATGATAGAACATATGTTCATGGTAAATAAAATCATATTGATTTCCCTCTACCAGGTTAAGCAGGTAATGTACTTCAGCCACAAAAGACCCATCTTCTTCCAGGCAATATTTGATCCCTTCAATTACGGCAGTAAGATCATTAATGTGGGCAAAAACATTGTTGGCCACAACAATCCGGGCAGATCCTCCGAGACCGTATTTCACGGCATTGTCATAATTGAAAAAGTCGACGATCACTTCGCAGCCTTTATCCTTCGCTACCTGCGAAATATTGAGCGAAGGTTCGAAACCGGTTGCTTTAATACCAAGGTCGTTAAACGGTTTGAGTAACACACCGTCATTACTTCCGAATTCGATCACAGCTTTGTTTTCTTCCTTCAGCGAAAAACGCTTATCGAGGTAGGTCGCCACATCGGAAAAATGTTTGGTAAGGCCAATGGAAGACATATACCTATAGTCGCGGAACAACACATTTGAATCGACAATTGTATCTACCTGCAGCAGGCCGCAGTTATCACAAAAAAGCAGATTGCAGTCATAGGATTGTTCGTCACGGATCTGCTCGATGGAAGGGAAATAACCGGCCAGCGGAATTGAACCGAATTCGATCACCGGCTTTAAAGAATCTTTCTGACGGCAGCCGGAACAATACACTCTTTTAACGGATGACATATTAAGGTTTGAAGTAGTTGTAGTTGGAAAGGATTCGATCGAGTTCTTCTCTTGAGACGGCTACATCTTTTGAAGAAAATTCGCCACTGGCGAATGATGGAATAGCCGGGGAAATGTCTTTATAGTGCATAAGGAAGATATTATCTTCTTTATCATAAATCGTTCTTGGGAGTTCTTCCGCCGCGATCATGATCTCGTGCAGCTTCTCGGAGATACGGGGCTGGCCTTTTTTATAAGACAGTCCGAATTTCTCGTGGAAAATTTCAAACAGGTCAGATACTTTGTGGCTCTTCAGGTTGGGAACTACGTTTACACCCGACTTCTCCAGCGAATGTTCGATGAGGTCCATTGCTTCTTCGATGTCGATCATGAAGCGTGTCATGTCGGAAGAATAAAGCGTAAGCGGATAATTTTTGCGGATGGCTTCCCACATCAGGGGTATAACGCTGCCGGTAGAATTGAGTACGTTGCCATAGATCGCGCAGGAAAGACGGATGCCTGAAGTTGGTGCATTGACGATGAAGGATTCACCGGCTACGAACTTCATGGATCCGTAAAGCGTAGTAGCTGCGCGGCTTTTATCGGAAGAAATAAAACAGGCCGCTTCCATGTTGTTTTCTTCAGTGGCGCGGCGGGAATTCAGGGCGCCATTGACAATGATCTTCACCCCTTCTTCCACGTTTTGGTCCACCGCTTCGATCTGCTTGAGTGAAGCCGCAAAGATGCCGATTTCATGTCCGGCACTCGCACGTTTTAACAGGTCGAAGTTGCGAATATCACCTACCACGCAACGGATGCGGGGAAATTCTTTTTTCAGGTAGTAATGCTTTGATTCATCGCGACTGAATACCGTCACTTCGTTGTCTTCATGGTAACGTCTGATCAGGTTTTTGCCAAGGTAGCCGGCACCGCCTGTGATAAAAATCCGCTTATTTTTCATGTGTTAAATTACTTGTTTTAAATAGGCTCCGTAACCGCTTTTGGCGAGGCCTTCGGCTAGTTGCAACAATTGCTCCCGTGAAATAAAATTGTTTTTATATGCGATCTCTTCGATGCACCCGATCTTGGTGCCCTGCCGTTTCTCAATTACGCGGATGAACTCGCTGGCATCACTCAAAGAATCGAACGTACCGGTATCCAGCCATGCCGTGCCGCGGTCGAGGACTGCCACGTGCAAAGCTTTCCGGCTAAGGTATTCCCGGTTGACGTCGGTGATCTCGTATTCACCGCGTGCGGAAGGTTTCAGGTTGCGGGCAATTTCCACCACCTGGTTATCATAAAAATAAAGTCCCGGCACAGCATAGCTTGATTTCGGGACTGCAGGTTTTTCTTCAATGGAAACGGCATTCATCTGGTCGTCGAATTCCACTACGCCGTAACGTTCGGGATCTGATACGCGGTAGGCAAATACATAACCTCCTTCGATATCGGACAGGCGTTGCAGTTGACGGCCCAATCCCATGCCGTAAAAAATATTATCTCCAAGCACCAGGGCCACTTTATCCGATCCGATAAAATCCGCGCCGATCACAAAAGCCTGCGCTAATCCGTTTGGATTTTCCTGTGTGGCATATTCAAAACGGCAACCTACCTGTGAGCCGTCGCCCAGCAGGCGTTTGAAAGCAGCATTGTCTTCCGGAGTAGTGATGATGAGGATCTCGCGTATGCCGGCCATCATCAATGTAGACAAAGGATAATAGATCATCGGCTTGTCGTAGATCGGCATCAGCTGTTTGGAGATCGCCTTGGTAATGGGATACAGGCGCGTACCCGATCCGCCGGCGAGAATGATTCCTTTCATTGCTCTCTTTTTGTGTATTGCTGCTCGTAATAATGTTGATATTCTCCGCTGGTGATCTGCTTCAGCCATTCCGTGTTGGCCAGGTACCAGTCGATGGTCAGCTCGAGGCCTTGTTCAAACGTAACCGAAGGTTTCCAGCCCAGTTCTTCGTTGATCTTGCTGGCGTCTATTGCATAGCGGCGGTCATGTCCGGGGCGGTCTTTCACATAGGTGATCAGTTGTTCACTGTCGCCTGCAGGCCGGCCCAGTTTCACATCCATTAACTGGCAAAGCAATTTTACCAGGTCTATGTTTTTCCACTCATTGAATCCGCCGATGTTATATGTGCTGTGTGCAACGCCTTTGTGAAAGATAAGATCGATCGCGGCAGCATGATCTATTACGTATAACCAGTCGCGGGTATATTGGCCATCGCCATACACCGGTAATGGTTTACGTTCGATGATATTGTGAATGAAAAGCGGGATCAGTTTTTCGGGAAAATGATTGGGGCCGTAGTTATTCGAGCAGTTGCTGATGACCACAGGCAATCCGTATGTATCGCCATATGCACGCACAAAATGATCGGAAGAAGCTTTTGATGCGCTGTAAGGTGAATGCGGATCGTAACGGGTGGTTTCAGTAAAGAAACCGGTATCGCCCAATGCGCCGTATACTTCGTCGGTGGAGATATGATAAAAACGTTTGCCTTCTTCTTTTCCCTTCCAGGCATCGCGTGCGGTGTTCAACAGGTTTACCGTACCGATGATATTGGTATAAACGAAATCGAGCGGCGACATGATCGAACGATCGACATGGCTTTCCGCCGCGAGATGGATCACACCGTCGGGCTGGTATTTGGCAAAGAGCGCTCTCAGCGCATCCGTATCGAGAATATTTACTTTTTCAAAATGATAGTTGGCGCTGTTTTCTATATCGGCGAGATTGGCGAGGTTGCCGGCATAGGTAAGTGCGTCCAGGTTTACGATGTTGTAATCCGGATAACGGGTTACAAACAAACGGACTACATGTGAACCGATGAAGCCGGCTCCACCTGTGATGACAATTGTTTTACTCATAAAAGTAGGAACGCTTATAAACGATCGGGGTTTTGAGCATACCAGCGATAGGCTTGCTTTAATCCTTCGCGGATAGGAACTGCAGCGGTATAGCCGAGCAGCTCGCCTGCCTTTGAAATATCGGCCAGGCTGTGTTTTACATCACCGGCCCGCTCGGGACCATAAAGCTGATTAAGTTGACTGCCTGCTTCTTCTTTCAGCATGGCAAATAACTCGTTGAGTGTGGTTCTTTCGCCGCAGGCGATATTATATACCTGGTTAACGGCTTCTTTATTTTCCGTGAAAAGCGCTTTGATATTGGCCTGAACGGCATTGGCCACAAAGGTGAAATCGCGGCTGTGTTCGCCATCACCATTCATCACCGGCGCTTCGTTGTTCATCAATGCTTTTACAAAAAGGGGAATAACGGCAGCATAAGGACCTTTGGGATTCTGGCGCGGACCAAATATGTTGAAATAGCGCAGTCCGACGAATTCCATTCCATATAGCTGGCCATATACGCGGGCATATAACTCATTCACAAATTTCGTAACGGCATAAGGCGAAAGCGGGTTGCCTATTTTATCTTCTATTTTCGGCAATCCGGGATGATCTCCGTAAGTAGAGGAACTGGCTGCATACACGATGCGTTTGATCCCTTTTTCCTTGGCGGCAGTAAATACATTCAGTGCGCCGGAAATGTTCACCGCATTACTGGTAAGCGGATCTGCGATGGAACGCGGTACGGAGCCCAGGGCAGCCTGATGCGTGATACGGTCGATGCCGTCGCAGGCCTGCAGGCAGGTTTCGTAATCGCGGATGTCACCTTGTATAAAAGTAAACCGGGGATCTTTGTTCAGGTGTTTGATATTATCCAGGGAACCCGTGCTCAGGTTATCGAGCACACGTACTTCCGTTACACGATCGTCATTCAGCAGTCCGTCGGCCAGATTGGAACCAATAAAGCCTGCACCACCTGTCAATAAAATTTTCATCGAAACTTATTTCTTTTTAAACCATTTACGGACGTCCAGTGTATCGATCACTTTTTCCAGGAAGGTTTTAGGTCCTGCTTCTTCTTCGTAGTAAGAATTATCGGTGCCGTATCCATAACCGTATCCGTAACGGCCGGAACCATAATAACCGTAGCCCGCTTTCATTTTTACATCATTGACCACAATGGAAATACGGGGAAGTTTCTTTTCCTTGTAAAACTCATCGATGAGTGCGATCTGACGTTTATGTGTATGTTCCTGGCGTACGAGGTAAATAGTACAGTCGGCAAATTTTCCAAGTGTCATGGCATCGCTCACCATACCTACCGGTGCAGTATCGATGATCACCACATCGAATTTGGCTTTGAGGTAAGCGAACATTTCGGCCACACGGTTATCCAGCAATATTTCAGAAGGATTCGGAGGAATAGGTCCGCAAGGCAGTACAAAAAGATTTTCCGTTTCGGGAACAGGAATAATCAGTTGATCGAGTTCCCCTTTCCCTACCAGGTAATTCGTGATACCCGGCTTCTTCGACATGTTCAATCCGGATAATACTTTTGGTTTACGGATATCGAACTCAAGTATCACTGTTTTCTTGCCGGTGAGTGCCAGTACAGCCCCCATATTGGTACTTACAAAGGACTTACCTTCTCCGCTGAAGGAAGAAGTGACCATGATAACCGGCTTTTCCGTTTTGCTCAGTATATACTGCAGGTTGGAGCGCAGTATCCTGAATTGCTCGGCCACCATGCTGCGGCTGGTTTTGTTTACGATCAGTACTTTATCGTTGAAGGAGTGCCCTACTTCTCCGAGTATCGGTGTTTCGGTGATGCGTTCGATATCGTTGCGGGTATTTACCTTGTCGTTAAGTACTTCTTTGATGAACACGACGAGTGCGGGTATGGCAAGACCGATCGCGATGGCTAGCAACTGGATGAGGCGGCGCTCGGGTTTTACGGGCGTTACCGGCAGGGAAGCCTTTTCAATTACTTTGGAATTTGAAATAGTGGAAGCGCGTGAGATGGCTGCTTCTTCGCGTTTGCCCTGCAGCGTTTTCACGAGATCGAGCTTTACATCCACCTGGCGTTTCAGTTCAACATACTCCTTTACTTTAAACGGAAGTTTATTTACTGCGCTGCGGCTGAGTTCGGCGCGGTTGCGCAGGGCATTTACCTCGAGCGTGAAAGATCTTTTGATGTTGGTCACATTCTCCAGCAGGCTTTCCCTGAGTTTTTCAATGCCCCCTTCGAGTTCTTTAATGCGCGGGTTCTCTACCGGAACGTTTCCATCGAGCAGGCGCTGGCGTTCGATCTGCAGATCGTTGTAACTGCTCACCAGGCGGTTGAGCGTAATATCGTCGAGTCCGAGTGAGGAAGGCACCACCACGCGGCTGAATCTGTTCTTTTTATCACCCAGATAATCTTCGATCAATCTTGCAACGGACAGTTGCATGTCTTTTGCATCAGCGTCTTTATCCGCTTCCGTGATCTTTGCAAAGAATGCGTTGGACTGCAGGTCTACGTCCACAAGATTTTCTTTCTGCTGGTACTCAAGCAGGCGTTGTTGTGCGCTGTCAAGTTCGCCGTTGAGGATAGCCAGTCGTGTATCAATAAACCCGAGCATCTGATCCGTGGAGTAGTTGTTTTGCTCGATGGTCATCGAATCGTATTCCGACATCAGCGTGTTCACCACGTCGGCTGCCATCATGGGACTGGTACTTTGCAGGCTTACGCCAAGTATACCTGTTCCGGCAATAGTTGGTTGTACTTTCAGGTCGTTGATCAGTTCGGCGGCTACTGTCATGGCCGGTTTCCAGGTAGCGGTATATTCAGGCCCTACTTCCGGATCAAAAAGTCTGACCATCCGGAACATGCCGAATGAATTTTTAAAGACTTCACCGAACTGCAGGTCTTTTTCATTGTTAAACCGGAAGCGGTCTTTTGATAAGAAGCGGATAGTAAACGTAAAGCTATGGCCGGAGTCGGCTATCTGAAGGGCTTCGATTCTGAATGGCGATTGTTTATAGATATTCAGGTCTTTGATGCGGCCCTGTGCTTTGTAAGAAAAAGAGAGGTCGAGTTTATTGACCACACGTGTCATCAGCGGAACCGAGCGCAGGATCTGAATTTCATTTTGCAGGTTCTGACTTCTGCTGGAATTTCCATAGAGGATATCTTCGGCACGGTCTCCGCTCGAACCTGACTTGCGTTCGTTGTTGATGATCATTGTTCCCGAAGCGCTGTAGATACGGGTGGCGTAACGCAGGTAAACGTAAGCGCCCAGTAATGCAACGGCTACGGAGAAAATAAATACAGGTATGAGCCTGGCGTATTTAAAGAAAATATCTTTTACACTCAGGTTCGCTAGATCACTTCTTGTTTTGCCTATCTGCTGGTCGTCCATGTAAGTTGGTTAGTTAATGCGTAAAATTATCGGCTGAGGATCACGTAGATGGTTGCAGCCACGGATGCCAGTGAAACAGCAAGGCTTATACGCTGAAAGGTAGCGGTCTGATCTTGTTGTTTCTGTTTACGTTTAGAGGGTTCAACTATCACCACATCATTCTGCATGAGGTGATAATAGGGTGATGCGTACAATTCGGGAGAAGTGAGATCGACCATCCCTACTTCACGTTTTCCGTTCACTTCGCGTTGTATGCGTATGGTTTCTTTTTTACCAAATTCGGTCATACCGCCAGCCAGCGCAATGGCTTCCAGTATGGTTACTTTTTCTCCGGGAATGCTGTAGGAATTCTGTGCGTTCACCTCGCCGAGTACCGATACACGGTAGCCGGAAAAGCGGATGATCACCACCGGATTTTTGAGCAATTCCACAGGTTCAACGAGTTTCTTGCGGATCTGTTCTGCCAGTTCCTGTTTGGTCAGTCCTTCTGCATGAAAGGTTCCGAGCTTGGGATATTGTATATTGCCGTAGGCATCAACGAGAAAACCTCCGAGTGTAGACACGGAAGTACCGGAAGCAATGGGCAGGTTGTAATTCTGATCAACGGTAGGATCGGTAGCGTCGCTGTAAACCTGGATGGAGAGCAGGTCATTTTTCTGAATACGGATTTCAGGAAATTTCACTTCGCCGAGCCCCGTGGTATCTTTTACCTGATCCAGGTAATTAGGCACTCTTTTTTGCGTACTGCAGGAAAAAAGAGCAATGGAAAACGCAAACAGTACAAGAAGTCTTGGAATTTTCATTATCCAGTAAAGAATTTAATAGTTTTCCGGCTAGGCCGAAGTTAGTTTAGTTCTTTCAATATGGGCGATCAAAATGTAGCCGAGACTATCGATAGCCACTTTCGCAATTTTGCGGTTGACCCGGAGTATTTTGCCTTCCTGGTCCATCAACACACCACCGGTTACTTTTACCCGCTGATCGGGTGAAAGGTCCATGGGAATGATCTCTACGTTTTCGTATTCATCGAGGAAGCGGCGGATGGCCTGGATTTCTTTCTCGCGGATCACGGCAGGCTTGCCATCCCAGTAGACAAAATTGAGCACACCGGGTGTCATGCGCACAGCTGTACGATCGGCATCTTCCACCTTTACAAAAACATAGGATTTGAACAGCGGTTCTTCTACCAGTTTCAGTCGGTCGCTCCACTTGCGGCGGATCTTGTTGAGCGGGCAATAGCTCTCGATTCCTTTCTCGGCTAAAAGTCGATCGACTTTTTTTTCCCATCGCGGGCGACTATATACTGCCAACCATTTTTTTGACATCGCTGTTGCTTTGCATGGCTCCGCCCTCTCAGTCACATGTGTTTTTCTTTTTTGACCAAGTTGGCAACTGCACACAGCACCCCTTAAATTAAGCGTATACTGTATTTCAGGTGTGCAAATATAACGGGAAGCTTGGGACTGGAAAAACAATAAAATAGGCAGATAACGAGCGGGTTACCCTTTCTGGCCGGGCGAAGGTAAAACATTGATAACCGCTTCGCCGGTGAGCAGGTATTTCTCGCCGGATTCGGGGCAGGAAGCCTCTCCCTTGTCGTTGAATTCCAAGGTGATACCAGCTTTGCTTACCCAGCCCGTTCTTTTTCCGGGGTTGCCGGTGATGAGGGCAAAGGGTGGCACCGTCCTGGTCACTACCGCTCCGGCGCCGATCAGGGCGTACTCCCCGACCTCGATTCCGCACAGAATAGTGGCATTGGCGCCGATGGTAGCGCCCCGGCAAACAAGCGTTGGCCGGAACTCGGTCTTCCGCTCAATGAAACTGCGCGGATTGATCACGTTGGTAAAAACCATGGAGGGTCCGAGAAAAACATCGTCTTCCAGCGTCACTCCCTGGTACACGGACACATTGTTCTGGATTTTTACGCCGTTGCCGATTTTCACCCTGCGGTCGATGAAAACATTCTGGCCGATAATACAATTTTCACCGATCTCCGAAGAAGGCATGATATGGGTGAAATGCCAGACTTTCGACCCGGCACCAATGCTGGCTCCTGCGTCGATAACTGCCGAAGAATGAACAAAGTAAGAAGTGTCCTGCATAATGCCGCACGAATTCAAATGAATCGTTTCAGAAAGTCAAATCTACTTTATTTATTACTTACATTTAAAGCAAAAAGACGATTGAACCAACGATTCTACTCCCTCGACGTATTCCGCGGCGCCACTGTTTGCCTCATGATACTGGTAAACAATCCCGGTAGCTGGTCGCACATGTATGCGCCGCTGAAACATGCGGCCTGGCATGGGCTCACGCCTACCGACCTGGTGTTTCCGTTTTTTCTTTTTGCCGTAGGCAATGCCATGGCTTTTGTATTGCCACGCCTCGAAGCGGCCGGACCCGCCGTGTTCTGGAAGAAAGTATTGAAAAGAGCAGTGATCATTTTCGCCATCGGTCTTTTCCTCAACTGGCTGCCTTTTGTAAAATGGAGCGAAGGGGAATTGGTATTCCGTCCATGGGTTGATCCGAATAATCCGGCCAGTGGCGTACGCATTTTCGGCGTGTTGCAACGCATCGCCGTTTGTTACCTGCTGGCGGCCGTAATTGTTTATTATGGTAAACAACGCGGCGCATTTCTCGGCGGACTGATCTTATTATTGATATACTGGGCACTCTGCATCGCCGGCAATCCGGCCGATCCATACAGCCTGAAAGGATGGTTTGGAACCAACATCGACATCAGCATACTTGGCCGTGCACATATCTATAAAGGAGAAGGAATGCCTTTCGATCCGGAAGGATTAGTAAGCACGATACCCGCAGTAGTGCAGGTGATCTTCGGCTACCTGGCCGGCGATTATATCCGCCGCAACAGTAAAACCAGCACGCCCGAACTCGCGGCATTTGAGCGTGAACAAAGCGGACAACCCAAAGGACTTTACCCGATGCTCACCGGATTATTTGTGATCAGCGTAGGGTTGCTGGTGACAGGTTTTTGCTGGGACACCGTATTTCCCATCAACAAAAAAATATGGACAAGCTCCTATACCATTTATACAACAGGGTTGGCTTTACTGACACTGGCCACCATGATTTATCTTATCGAGATAAAAAAATGGCGCGGTGGACTGACGCGATTCTTTGATGTGTTTGGAAAAAATGCCCTGTTCGTATTTGCCTTAAGTGCGTTTCTGCCGAAGACGCTTTCCCTGATCAGGCTTGGCGACGGTGTGAATCCGTGGAACTGGTTGTACAAAAAAGTATTGCAATACGTACCGGGCGCACCGGAAAACGGATCGCTGGCTTATGCACTCTGTGTGATACTGCTGATGTGGGCGATTTGTTACTGGATGGACCGCAAAAAGATCTATGTAAAAGTGTAAGGCGATCAGCTATTAAAAAAGAAATCCGAGACACAAGTCCGGATTTCCTGAACGCTGGCGGGTTTTTGTATAACACCTACAATACCTTTTATGGTAGCAAGACTGTTGATATCATGATGCCCCGAAACGAGTATAATCGGGGTCGCAAAAAGGGGAATTTTATCATACATTTCCCCAATCATATGCGAAGCCCGCTCCCTTCCCACGGCATTATCCATCAGGATAAGATCGGGGCGGAACAGCGACAACTCCGGGATGTCGAGCGACGACGCGGTTAAAAGATCATAATCTTTTCTAAAAATGTGGGTAGCAATCTCCAGAAAATCACTATCATCATCGATAATGTAGAGCTTTTTCATCATGCAGCAAAATTGTCTACGGGTAGTTGATTGTGATTAAGCCAGAAGTTGCAGATGCTCTGGAGCGTCTCCGTAAGCGGCGTAAGTCCCATTGGCTTAACGAGATAGGCGTTGGCGCCCCCGTCAAATGCCTTCATCATATCTTTCTGATTCTCAGAAGACGAAAACATTACGACCGGAATATAACGTGTCGCTTTGTTGGAGCGTATCTTGGCCAGCAGATCAAGGCCGTTGTAATCGGGAAGATTGATATCCAGGAGAATTAACCGGGGCAGCGGCTTAGCAGCGCCCACTCCTTCGATAAATTCCAGGGTGTTCTTCCCATCCATTAATACATTGAAGCTCAGGTCCGTATTGATCTTGCTTACGGCCCGTTTTACAAATTGGATGTAATCCTCATTGTCCTCGATGTAAAGGATGTCGGTAGCTTTCATGTTCAATCCTTTTCGAATGATAGATAAAATATTGTGCCAGTACCGGGTTCGCTTTCGTACCAAATCCGGGCATTGTGCTTTTCCATGATTCTTTTGACAATGGCGAGTCCCACTCCGGACCCCTCGTATTCCTTCACATTGTCCATCCGTTTGAATAATTCGAAGATATGTCCGCCGTAATTCATGTCGATCCCTACGCCGTTGTCGCGGATGCTGTAGATCACCTGCGTTTCTTCTTCTTTGCCCTCTATCGTCACTTTTGGCGGCTTGGACCGGGAGGAATATTTTATAGCGTTACTGAGCAGATTGGTAAATACCTGCGTCAGCATCACGCGGTCGCCGAGTATGCCGGGGGTGCCATTGATGGTTAAATCGAGGTTATGGACCTTGTAAGCGGCAACCAGCTCGGAAGTGATTTCCCTGATCACCGGCTCCATTTCGATACGCTGTTTCTGCAACAACGTTCTGCTTACACGCGAATATTCCAGCACCTCGCGGATAAGCGTATTCATTTTATCGGCGCTGATAATAATACGGTTGAGAAAATGTTTATTCTGCTCGTCAAGCTGTGTATTGTCCTCCAGCATGATCTCTGCGTAGTTCTTGATCGAAGCGATCGGCGTTTTGAGATCATGGGAAATGGTGAAACTGAACGTATCGAGTTCATCGTATGCCTCTTTCAGTTTTTCATTCAGTTTGCGTATTTCATTTGCCTTGAGGTTGATGAAATGCACCAGGTCTTCGCGGAATTTGAAAACGGCATTCAATTCAGCCTTACTCCATTTCTCCGATGTGCCCTCCACTTGTTGCGACCATACTTCAAATGAGCGGCGCGGAGAAAGGACCAGTGCGCCGGAATCATCCGTTGCGAGGGGTTTTTCCGGATTACCGGCCCATTTCACCGTAGTGATGATCTCTGGTTTAAAGAAAAGAATGTATTCCCCCAGTTCCTTTGAAATGGCACAGGCCAGCAGACCGCTTCCTTTATCGCGGAAAGCATCTGCGGGAGAATATAAAGCGGTAAGATGATTGGTATGATAAAGATTGCGCTTGTTGCCGGATTGCAGCCATTCAACGATTCCCTGGATCTGTTCCTCCGAAGGCGCATCGCCCACGCGATAAATTTTTCCTTCAAAAATCAATGCGGCGCTGGTAGCATTGGTGATGCGCAGCAGGAAATTTTTCTGATTGATCACTGCATCTACAAGACTCCAGTCTTTCTGCATGCGACGGATAATGTCATCGGATGCGTTGCGAAAAGCCTGGCTCTCTTCGCGGTCTTCTTGTCCTTCGCGGTATTGAATAGAAGAAGAAAGGACCTGACCAATGAGCTTTGCGTGCTGCCGTGCTTTATAATCGATGAAACGCGGTGTATAATTATGACAGGCGATTAACCCCCACAATTCATCATTCGCTATTAACGATACGCTGAAGCTCGCCTGCACACCCATGTTTTTGAGATACTGGATATGAATGGTCGATACAGCGCGGATGGAGGAATGTGTAAGGTCGAGCGGTTTATCTTTTTCATCCGGCATGGTGAGAATGCCAGAAGGTTCGGCATCAACATCAGCAATGATGCGGGTGAGATTGATCTTGTAAAGTTCACGCGCCTGCCGGGGAATATCTGAAGCCGGATAATGCAGTCCCATAAAAGGTTCGAGCCCCTCGGCGTGTTCTTCGGCTACCACTTCGCCGTGACCGTCTTCCCAGAATTTGTAGATCATCACGCGGTCGTAGCGGATGAGTTCTTTGATCTGGCGCGCCGCGCGTTGCAATGTTTCCTGCAGGGTGCCACCTTCCAGTATCTGTGTAAGGGAAGAACCGACTAGTTGTTGCAGTTGCGAATCGATATCAGGAGAAGTAGGTTCAAATTCCAGTACGATAAAACGATCACTGGTATGCAGGATCAGGTGAAACAATTTTCCTTTCAGTTGCAGCTTGATGGGATTGAGATTGTCCAGGCCTTGTGTAAGTCCAAAGCGGATCACCTGTGCATATGTCTGCTCGGGATTGTCTTTGTATAAGGTGTCAAAAAAATAGGACAGCGTATGTCCCAGCAGCGGTGCTGCGTCGAGCCCGGTGAACTCTTTGCAGTTTTCACTGATATAAGCAATTTCAAAAGAAATGCGGTCGGCTGCGATCAGCAAGCCATGCGCCTGCACTTTACCAAGTATATGGATAGGTTCCTTATCACAGTTTGTCAGGTTGACAACAGGGTAACTCATGCGGGCGCTTTTACTTTTTTTAGAAAGCGAAAATTACTTAAAATACGGGTAGGTACACGTAAAACGGCTCAGGAGTATTCCACATTCATCCATACCCGGAACTGTTTAAATACGTCATCGGCCATCGCCACGGTTTCTTCTTCGTGTGGTGTATTAGAAAATTTATCGAGTTGTGCGAGAAAAAACTTCCAGCGTGATCCGGCTTCGGGTCCGTACCCGTAAAAGAAGCGGAAACCGTCCTTTTCATCGCGGCCCAGGTTGTTGGCGATGGTTTTACAAATGATTTTTCCGCCCAGCGTTGAGCCTTCCATTACATACAACGCACCAAACGCCTGTGCATTAGTAGTGATTACCGGTGCGGCAAAGGCGGAAGGTGGCGGCGTATTATCAAGACCCAACGCTTTCAGGTCATCCAGAATCCAGCTTGTTTTTCTGCGTTCATGATAATCAGGAAGCGCATCAGGATAAAGATGTTGTTGAATACCTTTTTCAAGTGGATGATAAAAACTATAAAATGTGCGGAGCAGTTTGCCATAAGACGCTGCGTCGCGTGCATTATTGATCAGCGGCATCATTGCTTTTTCCAGGTCCTGGTGCGCATCCTGTGTCGTTTCCCTCAATTGTTCCAATATCATAAACGGTTCATTATTAGTAATTCAAATCGCATAGCAAAAGTATGCCGATTAACTATACCAATAAAAATGCCGGAGCTGATATGAATTCTTAAGAGAATCTAAAATGTATCATCCATCCATTTTTACAATGGCCGGCATGAAAGACCCAATCACGTCAACAAGATCTGTTTGTGCAGCCATTACGTCGTGAATATTTTTATAGGCCATTGGTGCTTCATCGGGTGCGCCGCCGATCAGTTGCACGTTTGCTTTATCAAGGATTTCCCGGAGGTTTTTCATATTGAATGCGGCGGCAGCCCTGCCGCGGCTCAACCGCCGGCCGGCACCATGTGAAGCAGAGAACAATGAATCCTCGTTTCCTTTTCCTTTTACAATAAATCCTTCCGTGGCCATCGAACCCGGAATAATGCCCAATAATCCTTTACCGGCAGGTGTTGCTCCTTTGCGGTGCACGATCACTTCACGTCCCTTCCATTTTTCTTTCCAGGCAAAATTGTGATGGTTGTTGATATTGACAACCGGGTTGCATCCGATTGCTTTTGTAATGCGGTTGTGGATCACTTCGTGACAAGCTCTTGCGTAGTCCCCGGCGAGATTCATCGAATCCCAGTAAGCGATTCCGTCTTCATCCTGTAACGAGAGCCATGCCAGGTGGCGCACCTGTGAAGGCAGGCGACATTTATCCATTGCCACACGTGTATAATACTCGGCAATGCGTGCACCCAACGCCCGCGATCCTGAATGCGAAAGCAGACCGATATATTGTCCGGGCACAAGACCGGCACTCTGATCCGGCTCATCTATATCCACCACGCCCCATTCGGCAAAATGATTGCCACTACCGGAAGAACCTAATTGTTTCCAGGCTTTCCCGTGAACCGAACGAAGCAAATCAGTCTGATCAAAACGCGGATCGTCCATGATATAATGATCGGCCGGTCGCTCAAATTGTGCGCCACTGCCGAATAAAGTAGCTTCGTCGAGCATGGTTGCCCATCGTCCGCGACGGCGGTTGAGCTCGTCGGGACTGATATCGAAAATACTCAGGCTCATGCGGCAGCCGATGTCAACACCCACGGCATAAGGGATCACCACATTTTCTGTAGCAAGTACACCACCAATGGGCAACCCGAAACCGTTGTGTGCATCGGGCATGAGCGCGCCGGCCACGGCAACAGGTAAACGGGTTGCCTGGTACATCTGGTGCATTGCATCCTCACCGATAAAATTTCTTCCCCATACGGAAAAGTCCAGGGCCGTTGAACGCAATGTGGGTGTTTCAATGATGTCTTCACCGGGTGGCGCCAATTTAAGAGCAACGGGTGACCACACTTCATCGTTGAGAAAACTCTCCGGCGTATGCAATAATTGTTTGAGCAGTGTCAACGCCGCGGCTTCTGTTGAATGTTTCAATTGTTTAACTGCTATCTGCAGTGTCAGGCTCAAAGCGGGACCGTCGGTATAACCGATCGACCGCAACTGTTTACCTGTAATTTTTGTCTTTGCCATTTTTGTTTTTTTGGAAAAGACCTGAAACCTGTATGGTTTCAGGTCTTACGTTTTACCGGGCACGAAAATCTTCCTCAACTGGTCGAGCAATTCTCCGTTGCCGTTTACGCTCAGGTGGCTGATTTTTTCTGCGATCTTTTCCACGTATTCCATTTCTTTCAGCTTCCAGAGCATTTGATTTTCTTCCATCAATCTGGCGGTATTGAGCAGCGACCTTGTGGAAGCTGTTTCTTCCCGGCGCATGATGGATTGTGCCTGTGATTTTTTTTCCGCCATCAACACCTGGTTGAGAATGTCACGCATTTCTCCGGGCAGAATGATATCGCGGATACCGAAATCGGCCACATTAACACCAAGGGCTTCGGCTACCAACTGTACCTGTTTCAGTACGGCGGCAGATAAGTCCTCCTTGTTTTCCAGCAACTCATCGAGGGAAAGGGCTCCGACGAACTGCCGAAGCGCCAACTGAAAAGCAGCATACAATTGTTTATCGTATTCGCGGTTATTCAGCATCGCTTTTTCCACGTCGATGATCTGGTAGCGGCCGGAAGCGCTGAGCCGCAGGGTGGCTTTGTCTCTGGTCAGCATTTCCTGTCCGTTCATCTCCAGCACCTGCTGACGCATATCGGCTTTGATTACCTGTACGGAAATATTATTTTTCCACCAGTAGTAAGTGCCGCTGTCGAGTACGCCGTTGAATTGTCCGCCGGTGAACAGCAACCCTTTTTCGTGTCCTTCAACGGTTGTTGTCCGTACATAGGGGGTAACGAGCGGATGTTGCAGCAAAGCCATATCGAACTGTTCGTTGATGTGTACCGAAGCGATGTCTGCAAAAACAAAACGGTATTCGTTTACATTTTTCCAAAACACATAACGCCCGGCAGGCATCACGGCTTTCAGCAAGCCCTGTTCGAATCGCATCGCGATCTGTCCGTCTTTGACGTCGATGATATCAACGGCATTCGTAAAATCCTGATCCTGCATTAAGATCTGCAAGGGGGTATTGAGCTGGAAATCGCCGGTGATATCAACGATCGTTGCCTGATCTTTCCAGCCAAGCCAGTATTTGCCGGCGCCCAGCATCCGCTGGAATTCGCCATTGCGGAACACAAAAGCCCGCTGCCATTTGTTAACAGTGATCTGTTTCATTATTCATTTTTTTTAGTCGTGTTGTTAAATAAAAAAGCAAACAGGGTTGCCCTGACATCGATGCGGAGCCTGATGAGTTTTCCGTTGAGTTGCAGCGGCAGAAAATCCGGTGGTATGGAAACGGATATCCTGGTGATGCAATGCCCGGTGTTGTCGTCGGACTACTGGCAGCGCTGGCATTGCCTGGCAGAAAAATCCGCCGGCAGGCAGTGCTGTTTGCCTTTTTCATCTTTTGTTAAAGGAGAGATGAACTCCTTTCTTTTCAAGCATCCTGAGTGCTTTGCGTTACCCTTACGCTAATCCGCCTGAGCGGATACGGGATTCGAACCCGCATTGAATGGAGACGGTTTACCGCCATCGTCCGGCATTAGTAGCATACAAGTGGTTACAACCGTTGCACTACCGTGTGGGAAAACACATCCTGAACTTTTTTATAACTATTTATTGTACCATTTTGTCGGCGCAGCTTGAGCTTGCGAAGGCATAAGGTTTTGTTTGAAAATTAAATCCCATGCCGCGCAGGTAACCGGTAGCGTCACTTAATGCGGCGTTACTTTTAAAAACGGCTTGTGTGTTGATATCCACGTGAATCTCCGGCGTCACCTTGTGTTGTAAAAACAATGGCGACAGGTTGCTGGCCGTGGTAATACTTCTGTGTACTTCCTCCAGCATCCGTTCACGAAGCGAAAGTTGGCGGATCACCCGTTGGGGTTGCACAAACATGAAAGCACCGTTTCCTTTCCGGTAAAACACGATCACCGTAGCAAAATCGATGGCCCGTCCTTTCACCTGGCTGTCTGTACCGATAAATACAGCCACCTGGTGACCGGCATTGCGTTCGCGTGTCATCACCATATGTATTTCTTCTTCAATGGGCCGTCTCAGTCTTTCACCACTGAGCCGTCTCCATGCTGGTTGTTGCTCTTGCATGGTTTAAAAATTTGGTGGTGCCCCGGGGAATCGAACCCCGATTGCCGGATTTTCAGTCCGGTGCTTACCCATTCAGCCAAAGCACCAAAGTGAATCAGGAAAACAGCCCCGTTGCCGCTAACGGGGACTGTATAAATCCTCCTTATAATAAAATCAATCCCGTAACAAGAATTCAGCCGGGTGGATTACCCGTTCATTTCTTTCCGGCTCCGTATTCATTTCCCTGCTACGATCGTTGCGCCGGCCAATCCATTCGATCAGCAAATGCAGTGTCAATACGACTAATAAAAATTTCATCACTTACCATCCTTGTCATTAAGTGGCATAAAAAAAGCCCGGTCATCTCAGCGACCGGGCTTTTTTGTCATACACATGGTTGATGTCTATGCATAAATATCCTGTCGCTCGTGAAATGGTGTGGTAAAAAAGGGCATACGATTCCCTTTCAGTGAATAACGTTCACTGTTCCATTTCGCTGGTATGTTCCGGCCGAATGCCGCTGATTGGTTAATATGTTTTTGCGTCATGCTTTTTATTGCTGTCATCATTTATGGTCAATAAAAAAGCCCCGCGATAGTGCGGGGCCGTTTATATCAAGAAGGTTAAATCTCTTTCAATAATTGTACAGCGTACCCGCAACACCCAACTTTCCACAGGGAAAGCTGCTCTGCTTTAGTTCGATATGTGTTGCTATGAAACGCATGTTGTTTAAAATTTTGCAGTGCAAAGATGACGCTATTTTTTTGTTGCTGCCAAATTTGTAAACACTTTTTTTGAAAAAAAATATTTAAGGCTATTCACAAGAAGTGAAAATCTCCTGGAATAAATGTGTTCACGACGACCCGGAAAAATAATGCGTAATCGCAAACCAGTTAGCGAACTGTCAGGAGCTTTAGTATTTTTCGTTGCAATGATACGGTGTGAAACCAGCAACGATTATTTACTTTTTATACAGCGCTTATGTTGATTCATGCCTATACACCACAGTGGCAAATGAATTTTGAACGGCTGAAACAAGTACTGCAAATACCGTTTGCGGGGCTACCTGTTGTTATCGAACATGTGGGAAGCACTGCTGTCCCCGGTTTAGCCGCAAAACCAATAATTGACATTGACATCGTCTACAGTGCTGAAATTTCGTTTGAGGAAATAAAGAATCGTTTAGTGCAGCTTGGTTATTATCATAACGGCGATCAGGGCATTACAGGCAGGGAAGCGTTCAGGCGTTCGCCGGATACTGCTGCCCCATGAAACATTCGATGCCATCACGCATCATTTGTATGTATGTCGTGAAGACGGTATAGAATTACATCGCCATCTTTTATTTCGCGACTACCTGCGGAATCATCCGGAAAGCAGAAAGCAATATGAGCAGATCAAGACCGGTATAGCAATACAGGCCAACCAGGACAAGACCGTATACGCCGAAATCAAAGAAGAAACAGCAAGAGCTTTCATTGATGGTGTTATCGAAAAGGCGCGTAAAGATCGAGGCATTTGAGGTCTGTTGTCCCGACAGGTACCGTAGCAGATATTCACTTCCAAAAATATTGTCGCCTATATCGATCCGATGCGCGTACTTATTTTATAAGCAACCCGCTCCCGCCATGTCAGGCGTTCGTTTTCTTCTGTCCATAGAAAATATACCTCGCTTAACAGCAACCGTTTTATCATCCGTACTCCTATCTCCTGTCGTATGAAATAGGCTGTTCACCCTTTTAAGATGCCCGCTTCCTGATCTCTGCATACCAACAAGGGCCGTTTGTTAACGATTATATAAAAGAAAAAAGTTGTGTCGGGCAGTTTATGTATACGCCACACTCACAGCATCTTTTCATCAAACACCTTTTATGATGAAGACATTATTTACTCTACCAGCTTTTCTCTTACTGTTCAGTATGGCAGATATATCAACAAATGAGGGAAGCCGCACTCAACAGTCCGGTACTGAAACTTTGGCGGACAGCACCGAATGGAAACTGGTTGCCCTCCGTGATGCAGACCAGTTGGATACGCTTGGTTCTACCCGTGCCTTTATCCGCTTTGACACCGGCAATGGCCGTGTTGGCGGAAACGGAGGATGTAATTCATTCGGCGGATCGCTTACCATAGCAGATAACAGTATTCATATCGATCGAATATTCTCTACAAAAATGTATTGCGCCGATGTACAGCGTCACGAGGATCAGTTTTTTCGCCTGCTCGAACAAGCTGATCGCTGGCAACTCGATGAATCACAACTCAAGCTATCAAAAGGCGACACCGTTTTGCTCGTCTTTCAGAAAAAATAATCACGGGTGGGATGCTGTTAGCCGCTTCACAGCGCCCTTCGTTTAATTTTTCATTGGACGGTTCCCTTACTAATGCAAACCGCGCGTTTGTGTAAACTTCAGAGCGTTTCGTGTTGACTATTGACAGCGTGTGTTTCAAGTCACCGGCCCAGGGCCGGTGGCTTTTTTATTTATCAGCGAAACGGCTGAGTTGATATGATTTTCCAAATGCGACAATGCAAACATCGGATAATGCAGACCCGGAAACAATAGGAAAATACTATTACATTATGTGTTTTTTCTCATGGAAACAGCCTCTTCCTGCTTGTAATATTGCTTGAAACATTCAACCAATGAACAGCGCATTTTCACCAGACAAGGAAGGCGACCAGTTTATATCTCCGGGTGGCAGGCAGTGGCAGCAGGCAGGTAATGCCAGGTCTTTACTCCGGTATAATAAGAACCAGGTACAAATACACATCGCAGAGTTTGAGCGGCAGTTTCATCTTAAAAAAACGATCCGGATATACGAGCGCCTGGGCAAACCCGATTATTTCCAACCCGTTGCAAGCCTCCGGGAAAAGGAAGTGGCCGAGGCCTGGAGTTTACTCTCTGAGTTGCTACTGGTCAATGGAATAATGCTCGGTGTCTGTAACCAGGCTATTACTACCCGTGAACTTTACCGTTTTGCTACGGAAGAATTGTTCGGAATGGAAATTCAGGACATAGATAGCGAGGGCATCATTCATTATTTTGTATACGATGATTTTCATCCGGACCACGCACAAAACAATGTGACCCTTGTACTGAATCATTGTCTTTATCAAATATTCCGCAAAGACCCGATGGAATGGGTAAACTCATTCCGAAAGCAAAAGCTTTACCTGAATGGCTATGAAGATTTAAACATCGAGGAAATGGTGATACTGATCAATGGATTCAAGGAACGGGTCAGCAGGTTTGAGATGGTAGAATTTACGGATATCAGCAGCAACACCGATGGACGTACGGGGACGGTAAAAGGTATGTTCCGGTTAAAACTACGAATGGACCATGCGGCCTATTGTTTAGGCGGAAAATGGACTATACAGCTTGAACGCAATCTGAATAATAAATGGAAAATACATGCCGTTGAAATTCCCGGAATCGATTTTTGAAAAAAGAGATGTCATAGAAAGGGGCAACGGACCATAACAAATAAGCCCCACTCAATCAAACAACCTACCCTGCTCGCCCGGTCTTCTGAAACTCGTCGTGTCCAGCATAAAGCGATCTTTATTCAATCCGTACAGCTTGCCGTATTTCTGGTATTGCTGCGCGATCATCGCTGCCACTGCGCCTTCACCACGCATCCGCAATCCCCAGCGGCTGTCGTTGACCTTGCCATCGTGACTTTGCTCGATCAGGTGCCACACTTTGTCCGCCCTGTCGGGGAAATTCTTGTACAACCAATCGTGAAACAACAATTTGATCGCACCGTTCAGCCGGATAAATGTATAAGCTGTAAACGTAGCGCCGGCATCGGCGGCCGATTTCATGATGCGTTGCATTTCATGATCGTTGAGCCCGGGAATCATCGGACCCAGCATTACACCCATTTTCACACCGGCGTTACTGAGCTCTTCAATCACGCGAAGCCGCTGAACGGCCGTAGTCGTACGAGGCTCCATCACCCGGCGTACTTCTTCGTTGAAAGAAGTGATGGATACCATCGCGCGTACCAGGTTGCGCGAGGCGAGACGACTCAGCACATCTTTGTCCCGCGTAATCCATGCGTTCTTCGTGAGAATGCCCACGGGTTGATTGAACTCGTCACAAACCTCTAGCAGGCTCCGCGTTAACCGGTATTTTTGTTCGGCTGGCTGGTAACAATCTGTGTTACCGCTTAACATGATCGGCATACATTCCCAGGACTTATGCATCAATTGCGCCCGCAATAATTGGGGGGCATTTTTCTTCACCAGGATCTTTCGTTCAAAGTCCAGCCCTGCACTATAACCCCAATATTCATGCGCATTACGCGCATAACAATAAATACAACCGTGTTCGCAACCCGCATACGGGTTCATGCTGTAAGCCATCCCTACATCGGGACTGTCCACTTTATTCACCAATGTGCGTGCCTCCTGCTCGATGTACTGGGTTGGGGAATTGTCGTCCGACCAGTCATCAATGCCTTCCACATGCTCGCGGATATGCTCGTTTCTGAGAAAACGGTTAGGCGTATTGATCTGCGCACCACGCCCTTTCATATACGCTTCGTTTTCCTGCGCTTTTATTTTATAATGATCCTGTTTGGGTTTGTCTTTCATTACTCCTCCTTTCCGGTATCTTTTCAGGTAAACAATGTAGCCTGTGTGGCTTCGACAGGTTGCGAACGGAAACTGAAATCGCCTATCACCTGGTAAGGCATGCCTTCTTCGCTCCGTCGCAACCAGCAGAAAGAGGAGGCGATAAATTTTGCTGAAAAATCAAGCTGTTGAAACTCCAGCCATCCTTTTTCATATTGCCAGGGTTTGAGTTTACGCGCGATGGTCAAATGAGGCTCGAGAATAAAATGCGGCTTATTTTCTTTATCCGTTTTCATCATCCGTTGCGTTTCGGTGCGCAACTCTTTCACCAGTTCGCGGAAAGCTTCTTTGACGGAAACCTGTATATAAATCGTATGGGAAGGAAAACTTCCATAATCACGCAGCTCCATCAGAAAAGGCTGTTGCATCCCGGCGATCCGTTCAAACTTTCTGCGCAAGCGATCTTCCTGCATGGCATGATGCCGGAATTTCACCAAAGTAAAATGCGGCCGCCCGCTACGGGATGGTCCATGATCATAGGTATCGGCAAAATAATTCCGGATCGCTTTTACTTTTCCGTCGATATCGGGCGGTGGCTGCAATACCAGCAGGTATTCATTCAACTGCATGCTGCCCGGCAGCCTCACTGTCGTGTTTTTCATATGCGTTCTGTTAAAGTAGTTATGCAGGTTGAAGCCGGAATACCGCTACCTGCCGGTTGTTCTCGTATCCTTTCCGCCGACGCAGCAAAACAAGTTCCGTCAGATAAAACGAGGCTTCGAATGGCTTTTGTGCATAATCATTTACTACCCGTTCGTAAACGCCCTGCGGCAGTGAACCTGCCAGTGGCAGATGTGGTTGTTTGAAAAACCGCACCGGCGGACAGGCATTGCTTTGCACATAGGTATCGATCGGTTGTAATCCGGCCGCAAGTTGCCGCAGCTCCTTACTCTCATCGATACCGACACAAAGATGTTTGGGAGGGCAGGCAGCAAAACCATTCAGCATCAACCGGAAACTTTTGATATCACCCGTTATACGCTGCAGCCAGCGGATCAGGGTATCTTCCATTTCATCATGCGCCCAGAAACCTGAAACGGTTAGAAATGGTTTTCCGGTGCGCGGCTTTGGTTGCCCGTACCGATTGTAAAACAATTCTTTTTCTCGCTCCAGTCGTTCGCACACCGCCTCATCCGGCGGCGCCACCAGGAAATATTCGTATAAACCCTCCGCTGTCTGGGATCGCATCACAGGGTGCGCAGAAGTCTCCATAAATCTGATCAATATTTTAGTAAATTTATACTAAATAATTTAGTTTTACAAAAAGCTTTTTTACCTCCTTTAATATTTTTTTATGGACGATTCATTTTATATGCCCGATTACCGCGGCTCCAAACAGTTCTCACAACAAGATATCCGCACCGCCAATGCCACGGGTTTTGGTGCAGCCGCCGATGACTATATGGAAAGAGGTATCGACCTCAACGAGCAACTTATTATGAATAAACCCGCCACCTTCTTTTTCCGCATGCGTGGCGATGCGATGCTCGAGGCAGGTATTCATGACGGCGATGTATTGATTGTGGACCGCAGCATTCCGGTGCAGAACGGCCGCATCATTATCGCTGCAGTGGAAGGCGAATTGCTCGTACGCAGGTTCGAACAAACATTTAACCAGCGCCGCCTCCTTCCCGAAAACAAAAAACACAAACCGGTTACCATCGATGAGTTCAGCAACTACGCCAGTTGGGGCGTCGTCACCTGCGTGATCCATGTAACCGATAGTTTATTGCAGGCCTATATGCAAAACCGCAAAACCAAATCACATGATCGCGATCGTTGATTGCAATAGTTTTTATTGCTCCTGTGAACGTTTGTTCCGCCCGCCGCTCTTACAGCATCCCGTAGTCGTGCTCAGTAATAATGATGGATGTATTGTGTCGCGCAGTGATGAAGCGAAAGCATTGGGCATTCCCATGGCCGGGCCTTACTTCGAATCGCGCGACCTGATGCAGGCCCATGATGTAGCAGTGTTCTCGTCCAACTACAATCTTTATGGTGATCTGAGCATGCGTGTAATGGATTCGCTCCGGCATGTTGCGGGTGAAGAACAGGTAGAAGTATATTCAGTAGATGAAGCCTTTGTGAATCTTCCTGAAATGCACGTTTCCGCGCTGGATGCAGCCGCACGTGAATTGCGCCGGACGGTTGAACAATGGACCGGCATCTCTGTATCGGTTGGGGTAGCGCCAACCAAAACGCTGGCGAAACTGGCGAATTATCTCGCCAAGAAAAACAAACAGGCATCGGACTGCGTAACGGTGCTGGCCACGGCAGCGCAACAAAAGGAAGCATTGCAGCAAACAAGACTGGAAAATATCTGGGGCGTAGGGCGTGCGTATGCGCGTAAACTTTACGAGGTTGGCATCACCAACGGTTGGGAACTGATGCATCAACCCGAAGCCTGGATCAACCATCAGTTGGGCGGCGTAAACGGATTACGGTTGCTCCGCGAACTACGTGGCGAACCGGCCATCGGACTGAAAGAAGAACTGGTGCAGAAAAAAATGATTGCGACCACAAGGATGTTTGGCTATCCCGTATCGGATCTGGTATCTATTAAAGAAGCATTGGCCACTTATACATCGAGGGCCGCGGAAAAATTGCGGCGGCAACACAGTGCTGCCGGGGAAATAGGGGTATTCATGGTGAAAAAAGACGAAGATCATTTAACGGATTTCTATCACGGTTCCACCTTGCGGCGCCAGATGCGGTTGCCTACACCCACATCAGCCACGCAAATGCTCATCAAGCCTGCATTGGAAATGGCGGAAGAACTTTTTGAGTCCGGACATTCCTATAAAAAAGCCGGTGTGCTGCTGAGCGGACTGGTGCCCGATACCTCGCGGCAGGGCAACCTGTTTGCGGAAGAAACCACCAACTGCACCCCGCGGCTGATGGAGATGATGGACAATATCAACTTCAGCCAACGCGATGATATTCTGAAGTTTGCATCCAGCGGCACCCGGCGCGACTGGAAAATGAGACAGGAAAAACGCAGTCCCCGCTATACCACACGCTGGGATGAACTGTGCGAGGTACGGTAAAAAATGACCGGATAGGATTATGAAATGCAATTTTCTGGCATTATCTTCGTGTCTCCTCAATTGCATCCCTTCCTCTGAATTTCCGCGAATTAATTTATTGGTTTTTTAAACGTACAGTATGAACAAGTTTATTACATGCCTCGCGGCGATGGTGCTATTGACCTTTGTACTCTCTTCCTGCGCGGCCACCAAACGCGACTGCCAGGGCGTAAAACACACCCGCCTGAAGAACGGCATTTATCTCTGATCTTATTTCGCATAGCGAAAATCAGCGGACAAATTATTTTCCCGGTACATGCCGGGATTTTTTTATTTTAACCGGATGAGCATAAAACTTCTGTTACCACTTTTATTGCTGGCTTTCTCCGCCAACGCACAATCAGATTTTCCCGGAAAATGGAAAGGCCATTGGAAAGGCAAGATCGCGTGGTATAAAACCGGTGCCGATACTGCGACGATGATAGATACGCAACTCAAAATTTTTCCTACCGACAGCGCACATAAGTGGACCTGGCAATTGAGCTATGGAAATGCGGGGCAGGATGACCGTCCTTATACACTCATTGCAAAAGACACTTCGAAAGGTCTGTGGACAATTGATGAGAACAATGGCATTGTATTGAGTCAGTACTGGATAGGTAATCGTTTCACCGGCATCTTCACCGTACAGGGCACTACTATTTTAAACAATTATTACCTGGATAATGATGAATTGGTTGTCGAATTCTATGTGGTTGCCCAACAACCCTCCTATACTTCAGGCAAGGGAACGGCGGACATTCCTTTCGTTGATAGTTATTCTGTGAAAGCGATCCAGCGCGGACGATTGGTGAGAGAGAGGTAAGTTGTAAGTTTTAGGTATGAGGCGTAAGGCATAGGGGCCGGGTCTGGCAGTTTCACGCAGAGCACCTTAAGGGCAAAGGCGCTAAGAAGGGCTGTTTTTATTGACCATTCACCATTGACCATTCACTATTCACCTCTCAAAGCACCTTCGGCACCATCCCCCTGATTCCCATATCCACCACCGCTTCCTGCTTGCCGGGCTGCCATTTTCCATCCGGTATCCGGTCTTCCCACTCAAAACTTTTATTCACCGAAAGCGACACCTGCACTTTTACATCATTCGTTTCATTACCCGTGATCACCAGTTTGCCCGGAGCAAAAGCCGCCGTCACTACACAGGATCCCGCAGGCACAGGCGAGGTGGCAAATAAAGGATTCACAACAGTGGTGGCACCTGCCGGCGCCTCGCCGCTCGAACTGAGCGGGTAGTTCTGTCCGAGTACATTGATCACCGTTTCAAAGCCCCAGTACCCCTGGCGGCGGTTCCCATTTACCTGCAATTGCTGCTGTTTGATTTTATAAGTGCTGATGTACGTGTTAAAACCAATAAACGAAGCCACCGTGCCGCCGAATTCGCCCTGGATGGGAATGCCCGAGATCACGGTATCCACATAATATTTTATATCATAGTTCTGGTAAGCAAGCGACAAACGCAGCCATTCATAACTGCCCGGAGCAACCTCGCTGAGCGGAAGTGAATAAAACTCCTGGTTCTGTCCCGCAAAAGCGGCTTTGGAAAAATCGATCGCATTGCTGCCTCCCACCGCCGTTTCCGGCGCCCGGTACAATACGGCACCGGCACCCAAAGCCGTCAATGGACCGGGAGCCAGCTCAAGGTAATGCGCGCTCATGGTATTGAATTTCGGATGCTGCCCGGCATGGCCCGCCGGCATCGGCGAAGGCTGCCCAACATTATTTAAACGGGCCTGTGTGGAATCGAAATGAAACACAAAAACCAGGCGCGGGCCTCCATTATTATTAGAAACATCTTTAGTACAGGAAAAAAGGGTTACGGCTGCGCAAAGCAACAGCAGGCAGGCGAAACGAACAGTTGGCATACGGGGTTGTTTTGCTTTTAAACGTACCTGATCCGCAAAAATTGCGGGCTTATTTTGATATAAAAGCCCAGAACCCGGCCATTGGGTTTATTTTTGCCCAAATATATAGCTCGTATGATGTTGAAACGACCAGGTTTATTAGCAGGATTGATCGGTATCGTATTGATAATGGCCTCCTGCTCACAGAACAATGTAACCGTTGATGACAGCCTCAAAAAATATTTCGATGAAAATAAAGTAACCGGCTGCTTCGGCCTCATGAATAACGGCACCGGAGAGTTCACCGTTTACAACCTGAAGCGCTACCGCGACAGTACTTACCTGCCGGCCTCCACGTTTAAAATCGTCAATTCGCTGATAGGATTGCAAACAGGTAAGATCTCCGGCGACAGCATGGTCATTCCCTGGGACGGCGTTACCCGCTCCGTAGCCGAATGGAACAAAGACCTCACCATGTACGATGCCTTCCGCGTATCGGCTGTTCCTTATTACCAGGAAGTGGCACGCAGGATTGGACAAAAAGACATGCAGCGCTGGATGGATTCATTGCACTATGGTGCCGGTAAAAAAGATACGCTGTTCCGCATCCATACCGCCATTGATACCTTCTGGCTCGACAACAGCCTGAAAGTAACGCCGGACGAACAACTCGGCCTGGTAAAACGACTCTACTTTAACCAGTTGCCTTTCTTTAAACTTTACCAGGAAAAAGTAAAACATGCGATGCTCTTCGAGAACAACGCCAATTATCGCCTGGGTTATAAAACCGGCTGGGGTTTCAACGAACAAGGTCATCCGATCGGCTGGGTAGTGGGTTGGGTAGAAGAAAATGAACACCCCTATTTCTTTGTGCTTAACGTAGAATCAACCGATCATAATTTTGATATGGCACCTGTGCGACTGAAAATGGTCAAAGACATCCTTAAGCAACTCGGATTCTTCGAAGGGAAAATGTGATGTTTTTTGGCGGGAAGTTTGTATTGTTTGCGTTGCAAACAATACAATTTGATGATTTGAAAATTTGATAATTTCAAAAGAAACTTGCGAACGGTGTGATCAGTCAGTAAAGATTGCGGCTGCCAGCAACCTTCTGCCTTAAGCCCTACGCCTTTTACCTAAAACTTATAACTTAATACTCCCTCCTGTCGTACCAATTTCAATACCCGCATTTCATCTGGCTGGCCGGTGGCCTGCTCATCCTCACAGTGCTGTTTACATGGCTGCTGCTGTGGAAGAAACGCGTGCGTAGAAAAATCGGCGATCCGGAACTGGTAAAAGGACTGACGGCGGCTTACTCACGCCGGAAATTTTTCGTGAAATTCATCCTCGTGCTGCTTGCCTTCGCTACAGGCGTGGTAACCGTCATGAATCTCCGCAAACCCGGCGGTCCGGATGGAGTGACGCGCAAAGGCATCGATGTAGTAATAGCACTCGATGTCAGCCGCAGCATGCTGGCCACCGATCTGGCACCTAACCGCCTCGAACGCGCCCGCCAGTTTATCAGCCGCTTACTCACAAAAATTCCCGACGACCGCATCGGCCTCGTGGTTTTTGCAGGCAAAGCTTACCTGCAAATGCCGCTGACCGGCGATCACAATGCCGCTCAATTGTTTGTGTCCAGTGCCAGCCCCGATGGCATTCCGCTGCAAGGCACCGTTATCAGCGATGCCCTCAAAATGAGCAACACCGCTTTCGGTGCCAGCGAATCAACTTATAAAGCTGTTGTACTCATCACCGATGGGGAAGACCACGACGAAGCCGCCTTGTCAACCGCCAAAGAACTGGCCTCCTACGGTATGATGATCAACACCGTGGGTATCGGTTCCGCAGAAGGCGCTTATGTCCCCGATCCGGATACCGGCGAGCCCAAACGCGACGAGACCGGCAATCCCGTTCTCTCCAAACTCAACGAAGCCGAATTGAAAGAAATTGCAGGGTTGACCAACGGCGTTTATGTAAGATTGGAAAACAGCGAAGAGGCCGTCAACACCATCACCCAACAACTCGGCCAGATTGAAACCAAAGTAACCGGCGACGTTTCGCGCATGAATTATACCACCTACTACTGGTGCTTTGCCGGAGCCATGTTGCTTTTATTGCTGATAGAATCTTTTATTCCCGAAACAAAAAAAGTACTGGCATGAACAAGTGCCTGCTGTACATATTATTCCTGTTGTTGCCGGTAACTGCATTTGCACAAACCACCGACGTCAACAGAAGCCGGGAACTGACCGCCGAAGGAAATGAATTTTTCCGCCAGGGACAATGGGATAAAGCATCACTTTCTTACGAAGAAGCGCTGCGCAACGATGCCGATAACTCCATAGCCCGTTACAACCGCGCCAATGCACTTTTCCTGCTGAAACAACCCGATCAGGCCATTGCACTTTATGATGAACTGATCGCCGGTGAAAAGGTGCAGAAAAATCATAAATCCCTCGCCTGGTACAATAAAGGTGTGATCCTCACCGGCCAGCAAAAACTGGAAGAAAGCATCGAAGCCTACAAACAGGCCTTACGCCTCGACCCCAACAACAAAGAAGCCCGGGAAAACCTGCAAAAGGCCCTGCTGGAACAAAAAAAGAAAAATCCGGAGAAACAAAAACAACAGGAGAAGGATCAAAAGAAAAAAGAGCAGCAGGAACAACAACCCCAATCAAAAATGAACCAACGCGAGGCCCAACGCCAGTTGGACCTTCTCCGCCAAAAGGAAAAACAAGTCCAGAACCGCGCCAACCAGCAGAAAAAACAAGGCGGAGGTAACAATCAGAAGGACTGGTAAGCCCCAAGTTTCTAATATCTTTGCGGTATGCAATATTATTGTGAATCGCTTACCCGCTATCGGCGGCTCCTGACCAAAGAAGTAAAAATCGGAGACCTGTTGCTGGGTAATAACCATCCCATCCGTCTGCAGACCATGACTACCACCGATACCATGGACACCATGGCTACGGTAGAGCAAAGCATCCGTTGCATTGAAGCCGGTGCCGAACTGGTACGCATTACCGCCCCCTCCAAAAAAGAAGCAGAGAACCTGCTCGCTATAAAAAATGAACTGCGCCGCCGGGGTTACCACACGCCGCTGGTAGCTGACATTCATTTCACGCCCAACGCCGCCGAAATCGCTGCCCGCATCGTGGAAAAAGTGCGCGTGAACCCCGGCAACTACGTCGACAAAAAGAAATTTGAACTGATCGAATACACCGACGCGGATTATGCAGAAGAGATCGACCGCATCCGCGAACGCTTTACACCGCTCATCCGCATCTGCCGCGAATACGGCACGGCCATGCGCATCGGTACCAACCACGGCTCGCTGAGCGACCGCATCATGAGCCGCTACGGAGATACCCCGGTTGGCATGGTGGAAAGTGCGATGGAGTTCCTGCGCATCGCGCGTGATGAAAGCTATCACAATATTGTGCTGAGCATGAAAGCGAGCAATCCGCAGGTGATGGTGCAGGCTTACCGGCTACTGATCAAAACCATGCAGGAAGAATTTTCTGAATGTTATCCCCTGCACCTAGGCGTTACCGAAGCCGGCGACGGAGAAGATGGCCGCATCAAATCCGCTATCGGCATCGGCTCTTTGCTGGAAGATGGTATCGGCGACACCGTCCGCGTTTCCCTGACAGAAGATCCCGAACTCGAAATACCGGTGTGCCGCGATATTGTAAAACGTTACACGCCCGCTGCCACCTCACCCGCCACAGACGAAACGATCAGGTTGCCCTACGATCCCTTCAACTATCAACGCCGCGATTCTTTTGCGATTGGCAACATCGGAGAAAAACAAGTGCCCGTTGTAATTGCAGACCTGAGCAAGACAGGCGAACTGATACCGGAAAATCTGCGTGGCATTGGTTACAACTACGATGCTGCGCTGGATAAATGGCATATCGGAGATGCGGCCGCCGACTATATTTTTACCAATAATCATTTGCCGCCATTTGCCCTGCCCGGTACACTCAAAGTGATCCTGAATGCTGGCGCCTGGCAGACGGCAACCGATAAAGAAAACTGTTTTCCTTTATTCCAGGACAGCGGTTTTGTCAAAGCCGAACTGCGTCATCCGTGGCTGAACTTTGTGATGGTGGATTGTTTCAGTGATGAAACAACCGTGAATGATTTCACCTTCCTCGATGCATTGGTCAACGATCCAACGGTGGTGCTCTGCCTCAGCAGCGAGCGTAAAAATGCCATGCAAAGCGTGCGCAAAATGTTTGTGGCGCTGGCAGAAAAAAATGCACGCAATCCGGTGATCCTGATCACCGACAGTCAATGGCAGACACCCGATGAACACCTGATCCATTTTGCTACGGAAACAGGCGCACTGCTGCTCGACGGAATGGGCGATGGCATTTGCCTTGGTCTTTCGCAGCATGCGTATCATCAGCTCGCCGGTGGCGACCAGGCATTGCAGGCATCGGGCAGAAATTATCTGCAAAACCAAAGTGCCGAAGAGTTCGTGAACAATACGGCCTTCTCTATCCTGCAGGCTACGCGTACACGTATTTCAAAAACAGAATATATTTCCTGTCCTTCCTGCGGACGTACACTTTTTGATCTACAGGAAACGACCGCAAAAATCCGTTCGCGCACGCATCACCTGAAAGGGGTGAAAATTGCGATCATGGGATGTATCGTAAACGGTCCGGGAGAAATGGCTGATGCAGATTTCGGTTATGTGGGAAGCGGCCCCGGAAAGATTACCCTGTACAAAGGGAAAGAAGTGGTGAAGAAAAATGTGAACAGCGAAACAGCGGTGGACGAACTGATCAATCTGCTGAAAGAAAACGAAGCCTGGGTAGACCCGGCCTGATATGTATAAACGACTTGCCTGCCTTCTCTCCGTTGGTGCATTGGTTACCAACCTGCTTGCGATTGCAATGGACAACCATCCGGTTGAACTATTCAGCAAACCGCTGATCGTCGCCGGATTGTTTGCCTGGTTGTTGCTGTCTACTCCGGCATCATCGCGTTTGCGGAGTCTTGCACTGATGGCTTTATTTTTTTCCTGGGCCGGCGATGTGTTGCTGATGTTCCAGACTTACAAGCCGATCTATTTCCTGTTGGGCCTTTCCTCTTTTTTGCTGGCCCATATCTTTTACTGCATCATTTTTTATAAAATGAGCAAACAGGAAAATATTGCCATTCGTGGTGTTTGGCTACTGCCATCCTTGTTGTTTTACGGAGGTATTATGTTCTTGCTGAATAATTCATTAACCGATATGCTTTGGCCCGTGCGGATATATGGTTTGGTGATCACGGTGATGTTATTCCTGGCCTTGCAACTATGGCGGTCACCGGTGCCGCGTGCGGGGCAGTTGATCGTGGCGGGCGCGATCATGTTTGTGCTATCGGATTCACTGCTTGCCATCAATAAATTCTATCAGCCGTTGCCGGCTGCGGGTATTTGCATCATGCTCACTTACGGGCTGGCGCAATGGAGCCTGATCCTGGGAATCAGCCGCTGGCTCAACTACCGCAGCAACCGTTGATCAAATACTGTCGTTTGGTGCGGAATATGCGGTAAATTTGCCTGCTGGCCCCGAAGTCGCGGGATATCCCGGCAGTATAACGAATGGAAAGGAAAACCGATTATCTCGTCATCGGGTCGGGCATCGCCGGCCTCACCTATGCGCTGAAAGTAGCGCGTCATTTCCCTGACAAAAAAATATTGGTGATGACAAAGGCCGCGGCCGATGAAACCAACACCAAATATGCACAGGGCGGCGTGGCCGTGGTAAACGACCTGGAAAATGACAGTTTCGAAAAACACATCGAAGACACACTCATCGCCGGTGACGGGCTTTGCAACCCGGGCGTGGTGGAGATCGTAGTGAAGGAAGGTCCGGACCGGGTGCGCGAGCTCATTGAATGGGGCGCAAGATTTGACAAAGAAAAAGACGGCGATTACAAACTGGGCAAAGAAGGCGGACACTCGGAGTTTCGCATCATCCATCACAAAGACATCACGGGTTGGGAAATGGAACGCACGCTGCTGGATGCAGTAGCGGCGCAACCGAATATTGAACTGGTTAAACACTTCTTTGTCGTAGATATCATTACCCAACACCATCTTGGTTATCTCGTAACCAAATCGACGCCCGACATAACGTGTTATGGTGTGTATGCATTGAATCTCGAAACCAACCGCATCGAAAAAATATTATCGGCTACTACCCTGCTGGCCACAGGCGGCAATGGCCAGGTATACCGCACCACCACCAATCCGGCGATTGCCACAGGTGATGGTGTGGCCATGGTGTACCGTGCGAAAGGACGTATCGAGAACATGGAATTCATCCAGTTTCACCCGACAGCACTTTATGAACCGGGGCTGCGGGGGCAGGCTTTTCTGATCACGGAAGCCGTGCGGGGCGATGGCGGTATTTTGCGCAACAAAGAAGGAGAAGCCTTTATGGAGCGGTACGATCCGCGTCGCGATCTGGCTCCGCGCGACATCGTTGCCCGCGCCATCGACAGTGAAATGAAACGCACGGGTACCGAACATGTATGGTTGGATTGCCGGCATTTTTCTAAAGAAAAATTCATCGAGCACTTCCCGAATATTTATCAGAAATGTTTAAGCATCGGTATCGACATTTCGCAGAACATGATACCGGTGGCTCCTGCGGCGCATTACAGTTGCGGCGGCATCAAATCGGATGAATGGGGCCGCAGTTCCATTCAGCAACTGTATGTCTGTGGCGAATGCAGCAGCACGGGCCTTCATGGTGCCAATCGTCTTGCCAGCAATTCGCTGCTGGAAGCAATGGTTTTTGCGCACCGTTGTTACCTGGATGTAACGGCCGTTACGGAAGCGAAAAAATATACGCAGGTGCAGGCAGAACACATTCCCGACTGGAACGCGGAAGGCACCAGTGAACCAAAGGAAATGATCCTCATTACGCAAAGCCTGAAAGAACTGCAGCAGGTGATGAGCGATTATGTTGGTATCGTGCGCAACGATATCCGTTTGCGGCGGGCATTGAACAGGCTGGACCTTCTGTGGGAAGAAACGGAGCAACTCTACCAGGGTAGTTCCATCTCTCCGCAACTGCTTGAATTGCGCAATCTCATAACAGTTGGTTACCTCATTGTAAAAGGCGCTGATTTCAGAAAAGAAAGCCGTGGTCTGCATTTCAACACAGATTATCCCGGTAAAAGTGAATTGGTGCAGAATATCGTTTTATAAAAAGAACAGCAGACATGTATTATTTGGTATACGGATTTTTATGGTTGATCTCTCTATTGCCTTTGCGCGTACTATATGTGATCTCCGACATCCTGACATTTGTGGTATATCGTATGATCGGCTATCGCAAGGAGGTGGTGATGAACAATCTCGCGATTGCCTTTCCCGAAAAAACGATAGAAGAGCGGAAAAAGATCGCCAGGCGTTTTTACAGAAATTTTATTGACTCCTTTATTGAAACGATAAAGATCATCAGTGCATCGGAGCGTTATATTTCGAAACGCTTTACCGGCAACTGGGAAGTAGCTAATCAATTTTATGAAAGTGGCCGGAGAGTGCAAATGCACCTTGGCCATAACTTCAACTGGGAATGGGGAAACCTCGCGGGGAAAGCGGCACTGCGTTTTCAATTTCTCGGCGTATATGCTCCCATCAGTAATAAAGTGTTTGACCGTATATTCAGAAAAATACGTTCGCGCAGCGGCACGGTATTATTACGCGCCAATAATATGCAGGCAGACATCCTGCCTTACCGCCATAAGCAATACCTGCTGGGACTGGTAGCGGACCAGAACCCGGGACACATGTTGCGGGCATTATGGTTTGATTTTTTTGGTAAACGTGCACCGTTTACGGCGGGCCCCGCGAAGAATGCAATTGCCAATGACTGTGTGGTCATTTTTGCCTTTATTCATAAGCCCCGGCGCGGGCGTTATGTGCTTGAGCTCAAAGTGGAAGAAGAATTTCCCCAACAAACCACTACCGAAGATCTCACGCGTCGTTTTGTCGACTACCTCGAAAATGTGATCCGCACCTATCCCGATATGTGGTTGTGGAGCCACCGCCGCTGGAAGAATGAGTGGCGGGATGATTATACGTTTGTGGAGAGAGGTAGTAAGTAATAAGTAGTAAGTTGTAAGTTAAACAGCCTTTATCGGTTTTAGGTGATCTTTGCGTCTTTGTCCCTTGTGTAGCTTTGCGTGAGCTTTTTCGCAAAGCTGCAAAGTAATTAAGCCACTGGAATGTTTGCCCGTATATAGGCGAAGGAACCATTCACCATTCACCATTGACGATTCACCATTCACGACTCACCATTGACGATTCACCATTCACAAAAAAAACTGCCCCGTTGTTACAGGGCAGCCACTTTCATAGTAAAGGTTTAGGTCGCAGGTTTACGTATTCTGATACTCGTTGTTCCGTCTAATTCGTGCTTGTTGAACAAAGAAACACCAACGGGCCACGGATATCAAGGTGATTATAACCCCTTTTGCCTCCGTTAAAAAACTTTAATGGAGGGTGAAAACACGGGTCTGGTAGATTTTGCGGATACGGAAAATCGCTGTATTATTATCGCTGTAACAATTCTAAACCAATTATTTATGATGAAAAAAACCGTCAATCTACTTTCCTGCGCCTTGTTTGCAGGATTAACCCTTGCATCGTGTAAAGACAAAGAAGTGGGACAGTCCGACAAATCGATGACCGTGGCTACTGCCCGCGCCATGATCGCCGCTTATGACAACGATACAAGCGCCATCAAACCCGTGTTTTACACACAGGAAGGCCAGCCCGTACAGGCCTTCACCATCCAGGCCGGCACGCTCGAAACCATCAGTAAAATGAACGGGTACACCGGCATCCGCCTTTACCTGGCTGTTAAAGACACTGTCAATGGCAAACCGATCTACACGTTGGTAGTAGTGCCCCGTGGAACTCCCGAGGGAAAATCCACTCAATATCCCAACATCCTGATCGATGATTTTATCTTTGACTGGATTCCGTCGTGCCCGACTGAATGTCCTGATCCAGCCACGAGTCTGCCTTAAATAATATAAAAAGCGGCCCCGCAGGATCAGGGCCGCTTTTTAATTAAAACAATACCTCCGTAAGTACCCTGAATCAACATCGCCATGTCAGAAACCCTCGCGCTCATTAATATCGGATTTTTACTGCTTCTTGTCGTTATAGGTCTTACCCTGTATCCGAAACTCAGCCGTTCCTACCGGTTGCTGCTATGCATTCAGATTTTAACCTTTTTGAGCGCGGTTGTTCAATGGTACATGGCAAAGTTCCACGGTTACAATAACATCATTTTCCATATCTACACGTTCCTCAATGCCATACTTTTCGGTTTGATGTACCATTCCGTAATGCAACAGCGTAAAAGCAAATTGTTTGTCCTGATCGCGACTATTGCTCTGTTGCTTTTTCTGGCAGCCGATTCATTCTTTATACAGGGTCTGCGGGCTTATCCGCATTATGAACTTATTGCTATCAGCATTGTCTACGTCACCTTTGCCCTGTTATCAAATTATGAAATGATCCGTTATTCCAAGGAAGACCAGGTGATAAGGTCCAGCATTTTCTGGGTCAATAGTTCCGTTATTCTCTTTTTCAGTGTCAATTTCATCTTCTGGAGTCTTTATGGGTACCTGCTTCGTATCAAATCGCCTATACACTTCGATCTGATCAAAGTGCTCTGGTGGCTCAACTTTGTGCACTACGCGTTTTTCACGGTAGCCATCTACCTGAACAGCCGCAAAATTCAATCTTCTGAAAACTAACCGGTAGGCCCGGATTAGCTGTTTTACAATACTTTTGCCCGTGCCGGGGAAGGACACTTCCATGCACCTAAACAATGCGACGTGAAAAACAGTGAACTCTATACCATCATTATTTCCGGGATTATTTTCTTCGTAATCCTCAGCGTCGGTGTGATCCAATTTACCCTGCTCTTCTATCGTCAGCGAAGTCTGCGGAAAAAAGAAGAAGAAAAATTTCAACAGGAAATTTTACGGGCCCAGCTTGAAATACAGGAGCAAACGCTCAAAAATGTTTCGGCCGAAATTCATGACAACATCGGTCAGACCTTAAGCCTCGTGAAACTCAATCTTGCCACTGCAGATGCCGCTCCTGCCGACCAGCTACAGGGAAAAATACAAGACTCCTACGAACTCGTAAGCAAAGCCATCCGTGATCTCCGCAACCTTTCGAAAAGCCTTAATACCGATTACATTGCAGAAAAAGGTTTGCTGCAACTGATCGAACATGAACTGAACATGATCGCGCGCACCGGCGCCATGCAGACAGAAATGACAATAAAAGGAGAACCGGCAAAGCTCGATCCCCGCCAGGAATTGATACTTTTCCGCATCATCCAGGAAAGCATTAATAATTGTATAAAACATGCCCAGGCAGAAAGACTGGAAGCAATCGTGGATTTCAGTGAAACCGGGGTGATCATTCAGATCCGCGACAACGGCAAGGATTTCGACACGCAGCATTCCGCTGCGGAAGGAGCCGGCATCGGATTAAAAAGCCTCCAAAACAGAGCCGCCATGATCGGCGCATCCTGTGAAATCAACAGTGTTTTGTCAAAGGGAACAGAAGTAACTATCTTGCTGCCTCCCGAAAAAATGAACGGCGTATGAAAGAAAAAATTAAAGTAGCCCTGGCAGATGATCATATTCTGCTGCGCAACGGTCTTGCTGGACTGGTGAAAAGTTTCGATGACTACACCGTACTGTTTGAGGCAGACAACGGTCAGCACCTGACAGAGCAGATCGCAGACAAAGGTGTGCCCGATCTCGTGCTGCTCGATATCAATATGCCGCTCAAAGACGGATTTGAAACTGCACGCTGGTTGCGCGATAATCATCCCGAAGTACGCGTGATGGCACTTTCCATGCTCGACAACGAACAATCCATCATACGCATGCTCCGGCAGGGCGCCAAAGGTTATATCCTGAAAGACACGCATCCGCGCGAATTCAAAACCGCACTCGATACCGTGATGCAAAAGGGATTTTATTATTCGGAAATGGTAACGGGCAAACTGATCAATGCCGTGAATAACCTCGACACGGCCGCAGACGAGGTGACGACATTGGTTAAACTCACCGAAAAAGAAATTGAATTCCTGAAGCTGGCCTGTACAGAAATGACGTATAAAGAAATCGCCGATAAAATGAATCTCAGCCCGCGTACGATCGACGGCTACCGCGATGCGCTTTTTGAAAAATTAAAAGTGCGTACCCGTGTGGGGCTCGTGATGTACGCGATCAAGAACGACATTGTGCGTCCTTAATTCAGCACGGCCGTTTCTTTAACGATCTCTGCTTTTTCCTGTTCACGTATTTTGCTCCAGCCTCCTGTAACGTTGCGGAGATTATGAAAACCCTGACGTTTCAGCAAAGACGCTGCTATTACGCTACGGTAACCGCCTGCGCAATGCACATACAGGTTTTGCTCCTCGCCGATATTGGCCATTGAACCCGGATCTTTCATATCTGCCAACTGAAGATTGACCGCGTTTTTCAGGTGACCATCGGCATATTCCGCCGGCTTGCGCACATCTATTACCTGCAGATTGGGATCGAAAGGAATATCCATCATCAATTCATCGGCTTCGATATCGATGATCATGTCGAGCGGCTTGCCCGCTTCTTTCCAGGCTTCATATCCGCCTTTGAGATATCCTTGTACTTTATCAAGACCCACCCGTGCCAATCGGATGATCGTTTCTTTTTCCTGGCCATGCGGTGTAACAATGATCATGGGTTGATCAAAAGGCAGGAGACTGCCGGCCCATTCTGCAAAACGTCCTTCCAGACCAATGCTGATGCTGCCGGGAATAAATCCTTCGGTAAAAACAGCGGCGGGACGCGTATCCAATATCAGTACACCATTTTCTGCACGCGCTTCAAATTCATCCGCGCTCAATGGCTGCAGTGCTTCATCGAGAATAGCTTCCAGGTTGCCATACCCTTCGCGGTTGATGCGCGCGTTGACAGGGAAATAAGCGGGAGGCGGTGGAATGCCATCCGTAATAGCTTTGATAAATGCTTCTTTGGACTCCGCTTTCAGCGCGTAGTTGTATTGTTTTTCATCACCAATGGTACTGTACGTATCGGGGCCCAGGTTTTTACCACAGGAGCTTCCGGGACCATGTGCGGGATAAACGATTACATTATCTGCCAGCGGCATGATCTTGCGATGCAGGCTGTCGTATAAGGTGCCGGCAAGATCATCAGTAGTAAGTTCTTCACCTTTCTGTGCAAGATCGGGACGGCCCACATCTCCTACAAACAGCGTGTCGCCGGTGAAAATGCAATGATCTTTTCCGTCAGCATCGCGCAGCAGGTAGCAGGAAGATTCCATGGTATGGCCCGGCGTATGTAATACTTCGATGCTAAGGTCTCCTATTTTAAACTGCTCGCCGTCTTTTGCTTTGTGAAAAGTGAAAGCGGCTTCTGTCTGGGGACCGTACACGATGGGCGCGCCGGTGGCCTGCGACAGATCGAGGTGACCGCTTACAAAATCTGCATGAAAATGCGTTTCGAAAATATATTTCAATTTGGCTTTTCGCTCGTGAAGGAGCCCGAGATAATCATCGATATCGCGAAGCGGGTCAATGATGGCCGCTTCGCCGTTACTTTCGATATAATAAGCCGCTTCACTCAGGCAGCCGGTATATAATTGCTTGACGAACATATTAGTTAGAAAATTTATACTGCAAAAATACCTTATTTCCCAAAAACAAAAACGGAAGCCTGGGGCTTCCGTCCTGTATCAGGAAAAGCTTGATTAATTTAACAAGGATTCAACGAATTTGTTCAACTCGATCATCCGGTCTGCATTAACGGAATAGTAGATGAATTTGCCCTCGCGGATGGTGTTCACGAACCCGGCTTTGCGCAGCACGGCGAGGTGTTGCGAAGCTACTGACTGTTCAAGCCTGAGCTTCACGTAGATATCCGTTACGGTGATGCGGCCTTGCTCATCAATGAGTTTGATCATTTGCTGGCGCAGCTTATGATTGAGCGCGCGCAGGATCAGCGCCGCCTTCTTTACATTGAGCAGGTCTACGGTCAAGGGGGCATTACCCTCAGCCGCAGGGTTGAGTGTTAGCGTATAGTTGTTCATAGCATTGAGCGATTAACAGGAGTTACAAAATTAGTTCTAATTGCCTCCCGGAAAAATTAAAATTGTCAATGTTGCCTGCGGGTGTGTGCCGCCGCATCATAAAACTCTTTTACATAAAAAGGTTCCGAGTAGGCAATGTCTGAGAATCGTTTATTTCTGAACAGTAGTGTGGACAAATCCGATATATCCTGAGGCGTGTATCCGTTTTCGGAAAAAAACGCGTTGGGATGATGCAGTATCTCACGGATTTTTCCAACTGCATTACCTGTAAATAATACAGTATGTTCCGCGAGCTGTGTGGCAAAACTCTGCGCATCTATTATGAGTGCACACGGTGCCATCACCTCTTGCATTTGTTTGTTGTATAGTGCTGTAAAGACCTCCATTCGCCGGGCATCGATCACAGGACAGATCAGGTCTGTCTGCGCGTTGTGTTCTGCTCTGGCCATCAGCTCCAGCGTAGGCAAAGTGATTAATGGAATTTGCAGGGCGTAAGATAATCCTTTTGCTGCAGACAATCCAATTCTCAGACCGGTATAGGACCCCGGACCGATCGTCACTGCCACTGCTTCCAGTTCCTGCAATTTTTTTTTCGTGTCGTCGAAACACCGGCTGATAGCCGGATGCAACCACGAAGCCTGATCACGCATGTCATTGTTCTCAAGTGATTGCAGCACACGTGCTTCCTCAGCCAACGTTACCGTGGCTTTTCCCAGCGCACTATCTATATTCAATATTAATGCCATTCTTGCTTATTCCTTTATGCTCAATCCTTCTGCAGGCTGATACCGTAAATTTTCTGCTTGCAATTTACGAAGCAATTGCTGAACATTCTTTTTACCAATCCGGTCGCACCATTCCAGTGGACCATAGGGATAATTTGTTCCGAGTTTCATCGCCGTATCGATCTCCTCCGCTGTGCTCAATCCTTCTTCCAGTGCGAGATACGCTTCATTGATGACACCCGTTACCACACGTGCGGATAACAGCCCCGTGATATCGGGCACCCATGTCAACGTACGGTTAAAATTTTTCAATACTGCTTCTGCTGCCGGTTTTTGCGGCGCATGTGCACATCCTTCAACAATAGTTCTTTCCAGGAATGTCAGCCATCCGTTGATACGTACAAAATGATCCGGCAAATTACCGAGCAATGTTTCCAGTGAATGCACGAGCACCAGCGGAAATTTTGCGGCTCCCAGGGAGGCGATGCGCGCTTGGCTGCCGTCGAACAGTAAATCGATGCAGGCATCGGCCGGTGTATCTGTTATTTTTTCCGACACAATGAGCTCCACCTCCGCTGTGTGGCCAGTGCTTAGCCAGGCTGCCTTTCTTGCCTCATCTGCGATCAGTAATACGGTCATGCAATCAGAATTTGATAAAAATACGGCAGCTTGTTAACTTGTGCCGGCGGCGGCATCATTGCTGCCATGAATGCAAAGAAAACATTTCTCACTTCAAATAAGCTTTTATGCCCAGAATAATTATCCGCACAGAAGATGCACCCGCCCCTATCGGTCCCTATAACCAGGCTGTACTGGCCAATGATACACTTTATATTTCCGGGCAAATTTGTATCGATCCGGCCACCGGCAATCTGCATAATGACAGCCTGCAGGATGAAACTCATCAGTGTATGCGTAACCTTAAAGCCGTGTTAGCTGCGGCTGGTATGGATTTCGGACACGTGGTAAAAACAACTATTTTCCTCACCGATATGCATCGCTTTGGTGAAGTGAATGAAGTATATGGTCAATATTTTTCCGATGATCCTCCTGCCCGCGAAACCGTGCAGGTTGCCGCACTTCCAAAATTTGTAAATGTAGAAATCAGTATGGTAGCGGTGAAGTGAGGGATAATTTGATGATTTGAAAATTTGATGATCTGAAAATGGAACGGACTTGATTGTTCACTATTCACTTATTGACCTATTTTCTTTTATTGAAGCTTCCCAGTTAATGAACAATAACCATTTTTAACGGATAAATTTTCCCATCAACCAATACCTGCAGATAGTAAACGCCATTGGCCATCACACCCGGATCAATCGTTTTGATCGTCTGACCCGCAGGCAGATTTTCCGTCTGTGATAACGGGCGCACCAACCTGCCTGCATTGTCATATAAATTCACCTGCAAAGTGGACGGACGTGCCGTGATGACTTCCAGGCTTCCCTGTGACCGCACCGGATTGGGATAGAGACGAATATATAAGCCGGTATTGTCAAGGGCCAGTGTGGTAAACGAACCTGTTTCGGATGCCACAAATGAAGTAGTGGTGGCACAGAGCGCCACAACGGAATATTCATATTCTGTATTCGGAAGCAGGCCATTCAGTTTACAGGATGATCCTTCAACATATACACGGTTCCATTCCGTTGTTCCCTTTACCCGATATCGCAGCGTATCGGTAGTGGCCCCTTCCGGATTTGTCCATTGCACCTGTACATGAGAAGGGCTTAAGTGCGTTACTTTAACGTCTGTTGCATAACCACATCCGACCACATTAACCGTGGCGGTGGTGGTACCACGGCAACCGTTTGCATCCGTTCCGGTAATTGTATAAACGGTAGACGAAAGCGGACGCACATAACCGAAACGACCCGTGAAGCTTACAATATCAGGCTGTTCGGCCCAATTGAAATTGTCTGCACCGGACATTGTAATCAGATGCTGATCAAATTTATTGACTGTGGCAACGGCAGGCATTGCAACAACGGTTGGATTTGCTACCTGTGTCAGCACTACTGAACGCGTACCCGAACAGGCCGGTGATGTCACCTGCACGCTGTACGTGCCGGGACCGGTAGAAGTGAAGGTTGATGAAATGGCCCCTTGAATAGCATTTGTATTTTTAAACCATTGATAGGTAAATGAAGGATCGCTGGTAGCCGTCAATACCGGAGTAGTACCTGCGCAATAGTTGGCAGTGCCGGATGGTGTAAGTGAAAACGTAAGACTTGGGCCATCATTGCCGATAACCACATCTTCGGTTATCTGGCAGCCCGCCGCATCTTTTACCACAACCCAGTATGTACCGGGTGTAAAATTGGAAATACTCATACCGGTTTGTCCGTTACTCCAGGTAGCCGTTACCGCACCTGTGGCATTGGTAGCGGTAATCACGGCTTTGCCGTTTTCCGAACCGCAGGAGGCATTTGTTTTGGCAATGGAAACCGTCATGCGGCAGCTACCAAAGCAGGGGCTTGCAGCAACATACGAACGGATAGCATCACCGGGATATCTGCCAAAGCCATTATTGAAATTAATACCGGCGTTGACCAGGTGGCAATAACTCATAATCGTTCCGCCCAGCGCTGTCGGAATTGGACCTGGTGCGCAGGTTCCATCCGTATATGGAGGAGTGGCGGTGGGACCGCATCCGTCAATCGGGCCTTCCGGCCATCCACACCAGTGCGTATGACGCGAACCGAGATTATGCCCAAGTTCGTGCGTTACCACGTTTACCGTCCAGGAATAAGTGGGAACATTCTGATAAGTGACATTGATACCGCTTACCGAAGAGCGGAAAGCCTTAGTAGCTGTGCAGGCATTGCTGTTGATATAGGCAACTCCTCCACCGATAGGCCTTGTTGAGATATAAGCTGCGTAATCACCCACATAGTTTGTTCCCGACATGCGTTGTCCAAACGGTTCGAGCGTGGTTCCCGCAGTGGTAAAGGACGCTTCAGGATCTTCCATTGTCCACACAAGTACCTGTGACACCTGCACCTTCAGGTTTTCATTGGCATAAAGCTGTTCAACGCCGTTAAAAAAACCGAGCAGGTAATTCATTACGTTGTTGACATTACTTCCTTTATCAAGGTAAAGTTTGTAATCGCATTCCACATAGATTTCTACTGGTTCGCCAACAGCGTTGGGTGAGGCAACTACCTCTGTATGTTCACGGGGAGTATCACCCGAAGCCAGTTCCTCAGTGGTAAAACAATTGGTTGGATTGGGAACAGCCAGGTCGTGGTCACGATAGAGCATGTAATCATTGGTACCAAAACCATTTTGCTCGATCGCACCGAGCACCAGATTGCTTTGCGCATCGGCCAGGATACCCATTACCTGGTTTTCGAAAATGGAAACGGCTGCAAATGTTTTTCTGTCACCATTGATATATCCACGGTAGAAAACCCCGCCGTTATATGCAACAGTGCGCCGGCTCCCGTCAGGCAATACTTCTATCACAGAAAAATTATCAGTTGTCACTTTTGCTTTTTCCAACTGCACATCCATGTATTGTCCCTCAAAAGGTACACGCATCGTCCAGGTAGCCGGAGCCTGCTGAAACAAGGATGATAAGTTTGCCGTGTTCAAAGCAAGTGGCTGGTAGCGACTCACCACCTTACTGTATTCAGGTGCAAAACGGGATGTGGTAGTAAACAGTTCAACGGGCGTTTGAGCAAAAGAGTTCGCCAACCCTGACACGATCAGCAACAGCACCAAAGAAAGTCTTCTCATTGAGTAGTTTAGTTAGTTCGGATTACTAAATCAAAGCACGTAAAGATAAAACGAAACAGGCTAATTAAATCACCAAATAGTGACTACAAAGAAAAATCCTTCGCTATGCGAAGGATTTTTCTTTGTATATGAAGCTTTTATCAGCGTGCAATAATCATCTTCACCGGATGAATTTTTCCATCTATCAATACCTGCAGGTAGTAAACGCCATTAGCCATTACCCCTGAATCAATTGTTTTGATCGTTTGTCCGGCCGGCATATTCTCTGCTTGTGAAAGTTGACGAACGAGTTTTCCTGCATTGTCATACATATTCACCTGCAATGAATAAGGACGGGCGGCAATTACTTCCAAACGCCCCTGTGCCTGTATGGGGTTCGGGAATAGGCGCACATACACGCCGCTGTTGTCGAGTTGGAGTGTAGTAAAGGCATTTGTTTCCGACGCTACAAAAGTAGTAGTGGTTGTACAAAGCGGTACAATAGCGTATTCGTACTCGGTATTAGGTGTAAGGCCATTGAGTTCATAAGAAGACCCTTCCACATAAACACGGTTCCATTGTGTGGAGCCTTTCACACGGTAACGCAATGAATCGGTTGTGGCACCTTCAGGATTGGTCCATTCAACCAGTACACGTGAAGGACTGTAAGGCGTCACTTTCATATCCGTTGCTGGTCCGCATCCGATAACGTTGACGGTGGCTGTGGCAGTACCGCGACAACCATTGGCATCGGTACCGATGATGGTATATACTGTGGATGTCAGTGGGCGTACATAACCAAACCGGCCACTGTAGCTTACGATCGCTGGTTGTTCTTCCCAGTTGAAATTGAGCGCACCGTTTACTGTCAGCAAATGCTGATCAAATTTATTGATCGTTGCAGTGGTCGGCGTAACAGTAACGGTTGGATTTGCCACCTGTGTTAATGTTACGGAGCGTGTACCCGAACAAGAAGGAGACGTTACCTGTACGGTATAAATACCGGGACCGGTTGATGTAAAAGAAGAAGCTGTTGCACCGGGAACAGGGTTGGTATTTTTAAACCATTGGTAAGTAAAGGTAGGGTCGCTGGTAGCGGAAAGTACCGGTGCGGCCGAACTTGCACAATAGTTCACCGATCCTGACGGAGTAAGCGTGAAATCAAGTGAAGGGCCACTGTTGCCGATCACTACATCGTCCATCACCTGGCAACCAGCCGCATCACGCACAGTTACATAATAGGTGCCGGGCGCAAGGTTGGTAGGATTCGCGCCTGTGAGACCGTTGCTCCAGGTAACCGTTACGGCACCTGTGGCGTTGGCAGCGGTCACAACGGCTCTGCCGTTGTCTGATCCGCAAGATGCGTTGGTTGTAGCAATAGAAATGGTCATACGGCAGTTGCCAAAACAGGTGCGTGCCGCCACATAATTGCGGATAGCGTCGCCGGGCAGCGGACCAAAACCATTGTTGAAGTTGATGCCAACACTGATCAGGTGGCAATAGCTCATAATAGTTCCTCTAACGGTTGAGCTTGGCAACGGACCCGGAGTGCAGGATCCTTCCATGTATGCTGCGTTGGCTGTAGGACCGCACCAATCGATCGGCCCGCCGGGCCATCCACACCAGTGTGTATGACGCGAGCCGAGGTTATGTCCCAACTCATGCGTTACTACTTCCACTGTCCATGAATAAGTAGGAACGTTTGCATAGGTATTATTAATAGCGCTCACCGATGTACGACCGCTTTTACCCGCGGCGCATGCATCGGTAGTAAGATAAGCAACACCTCCACCCAGCGAACGGGTAGAGATATACGCCGCATAGTCACCAACATAGTTGGTACTGTTCATCCGGCTCGCGAACGCAGGCAGTACGGCACCCGTAGTGTTAAGCCCCGCCGCCGCTTCCGGATCCGGGGAGGTCCATACCAATACCTGTGACACCTGCACTTTCACATTTTCGTTGGCATAGAGTTGCTCAATACTGTTGAAAAAGCCAAGCAGGTAATTAATCACGTTGGTTGTATTGTTTCCTTTGTCCTGGTAAAACCTGTAATCACATTCTACATAGATTTCTACCGGTTCACCTACCGCATTGGGCGACGCCGGAGAAGCAACAACTTCCGTATGTGAATCTGTTGAACCACCGATTACATGTTCATCGCTGGTAAAGCAATTCAATGGATTGGGAATAGCCAGGTCCGGCTCGCGATATAACATGTAGTTATTGGTTGCATAACCATGCTGCTCGATAGCACCCAGCACCAGATTGCTTTGGGCATCGGCGAGAATACCAATTACCTGGTTTTCAAAAATAGAAATGGTTGCAAATGTTTTTCTGTCGCCGTTGATATAACCGCGGTAGAATACACCAGCGTTATAAGATACAGGGCGGCGTGAGCCATCCGGCAATGCTTCCAGGATGGAAAAATTATCGGTGGTTACTTTTGCTTTTTCCAACTGCACATCCATGTATTGTCCTTCAAACGGAACACGTAATGTCCATGTGGCGGGAGCTTCTTTGAATACGGTGGATAAGATTGCCGTATTCAATGCAAGCGATTGATAACGGCTCACGACCTTACTGTATTCAGGCGCGAAGCGGGAGGCAGGAGTAAACAGCTCAACAGTATTTTGAGCAAACGCTGTTGCCCAACCTGATACGGTCAATAACAGCGCTAAATAAAATTTTCTCATGAAGTGTAGCTTAGTAATTAGTTCGGAATGCGGCTTGTGCCGGATAACAATAAAGCGGGGTAAAGATAAAATGAAACAAACTAAAAGCTTTCAAAAAATACGAGGGAAATCCCTTTGGTTATTCACGTGATTTTCTGGAACTTGTACCGGTTATGCGACGTTTTCTCCGTTGGCTCCTGCTGAAGCCGGTTCGTTGGGCCACGGCACGTTTTGCCTCACGCCCCGACAAAGAACGTATCTATCAGTCACTGAGCCGTCTGTATGCACGTATCCTGGCGCATCCTGGTAAAAAAGGTCCTGTGATTCCTTTTGGTGCCACCACCGGTCGCTTCATTATTTTTTCCGATCAGCACAAAGGCGCGCGCAACGGCGCAGATGATTTTACGGCCGCGGAGGACAATTATCTCGCGGCACTGAGTTATTATAATAACCAGGGATATACGTTCATCAACCTTGGCGACAGCGAAGAACTATGGGAAAACACGCTTGCGCAGGTGCGCAAACACAACGAAAAAACATTCGAAGCGGAAAAAGCATTTTTGCAACGAAAGGCTTATGTGAAAATATTCGGCAACCACGATCTCTATTGGGGAAACGATCCGCTCGCCTCTCTTCAACTGAAAGAAATATTCGGCGAACCTGTTAAGATATACGAAGGAGTAATTCTGACGGTGGCAACGGGTAATAAAAACCTGCACATTTTCTGTACACACGGCCACCAGGGCGACAGAAGCAGCGATGGCAACTGGTTCAGCAAGTTTTTTGTAGCCCGCATCTGGGCACCGTTGCAAAATTTTCTCCGGATAAACCCCAATACACCGGCCTATGATCTGCATGAAAAAACATTACACAACGAAATCATGTATGAATGGTCGGCAGAACAGGAAAAAATATTGCTGATAACGGGGCATACTCATCAGCCTGTATTCGCCTCACTCACACACCTGGAACGATTGTATAAAGAAATGCAACAGGCAAAAGCTGATGAGAATACAAAACGCATAGAAGAATTAACAACTGAAATACAGCGGCGTGAACGCGAATACAAAACTGTTTCGGTTGATTATCTCACGATGAAACCAACCTATTTCAATAGTGGTTGTTGTTGTTTTCCTGACGGAGACATAACCGGCATTGAAATTGACAATGGATATATGCGTCTTGTAAAATGGAAAAAAGAACAACAGCAGCCTGCACGTACCATATTGGAAGAAATAAGTCTTGAAATACTTGGTACGCAGGTATAAAACAACATAGCCATGAATGTATTTGTATCCCGGCTGATACCCGAAGCAGGTATCAGCAAAATGGAAGAGGCCGGCATTAAGGTAACTGTATGGAAAGAAGACCGCCCGCTGACATCTGAAGAACTGATTCATCATGTACAACAACATGATGCACTGCTGTGCATGAACCGCGAAAAGATCGACAAACCTTTTTTAAACGCTTGTCCACATCTTAAAGTGATCGCATTATACTCTGTGGGTTACGACAGCATGGACGTGACGGAAGCAACGCGCCTGGGCATTCCGATGAGCAATACGCCCGATGTGTTAAGTGATGCCACCGCCGATATCGCCTTTACATTATTACTGGCAGTATCGCGTAAAGCATTTTTTCATCACCGCCGTATTCTCAACGACGAATGGGATTTTTTCCGTCCCACCGCCAATCTCGGTATAGAATTGAAAAACAAAACGCTGGGCATATTCGGACTCGGACGTATCGGGCTGGAAATGGCCAAACGTTGCCGCGGTGCCTACAACATGAAGGTGATCTATCATAATCGCAACCGCAATCAGGAAGCAGAAAAGGAAATCGATGCGCGTTATGTAAGTTTTGATGAACTGCTGGAACAAAGCGATGTGCTTTCGTTGCATACCGCGCTCACACCGGAAACAAAAGATCGCTTTACCATGAATGAATTCAGGAAAATGCGATCGAAAGCGATCTTCATCAATACGGCGCGCGGAGCCATTCACCGGGAAGAAGACCTGTTAAAAGCAATACAGGACGGAATCATCTGGGGTGCGGGACTTGACGTTACCAATCCTGAACCGATGTCGCCGGACAGTCCATTGTTGCGTCTGCCGAGTGTATGTGTTACCCCACATATCGGATCGGCTACCGAAGAAGCACGAACAGGCATGGCGCTGGTAGCAGCTGAGAATATAATCGCGGGACTAAGAGGTGAACGATTGCCAAACGTGATCGACCCTTCGGTATACGACAAATAAAAAACCTCCCGGTAAACGGGAGGTAGTGGATTCATTCGGTGACCCGGAAAAGGGATTAACTGGCAGACTTCACAAACTGAAGTTCAGCAGACAGCTTCACTTCTTCGCTTACCAGTACGCCGCCGGTTTCGAGGGATGCGTTCCAGGTGAGTCCAAAATCTTTACGGTTGATCTTACCGGTAAGTGAGAAACCTGCTTTCTCGTTACCCCAGGGATCTTTAGCGGTACCACCGAAATCAACATCCAGTGTCACCGGCTTCGTTACATCACGGATAGTGAGATCACCAGTGATCTTGCCGTCAGCCGCGTTGTAGTGAGAAGATTTGAAACTGATGCTGGGATATTTTTCTACTTCAAAGAAGTCGGCTCCTTTGAGGTGTCCGTCACGTTGTTCGTTGTTGGTAGTAATAGAACTTACATCTGCCGTAAAAGATACAACGGCATCTGAAAAGCTGTCATCGCCCGCTTCCACTGTACCACTGATAGCGGGAAAGCCACCCGTTACATTGGTAACCATAAGGTGTTTTACTTTAAACTGCAGTTCGCTGTGTGTAGGATCGAGATTCCAGGTTGTCTTTGCCATGATTATGTTATTTTGTTTTAATCAATTTTTACATAGCAAAAGTAGCATGCCCGGCATGGCTGGACCAATGACCTAGGATAAGAAAAAGCGTTGACGTAGATCAACCTTTGTTACATTAAAAAGCCCCCGGGCTGGCGGGGGCTTTGCTGATTATTTCTTAATATACTTATTGTTGTCGCGGTTGAGGTCCGGTAATTTTTTATCCGGATCAACGGTTACTTCGGCTATCTCGCTGGTTGAAGGAACATGGAATGTCCATTCGGATCCACGCTGCCATATCTCTACAGGGAGGTCGAAGCGGTGTTCTTTGCCATTGGTTTCTTTTACGAGGATGCTGACCGGCATTGGCATTTTCTCGAGATTTTCGATAGTTACGTCTGCTCCTTTAGCCGGCAGTTTCTCTGTGTACTTCACGCCTTTAGCGGCCACATCGAGTTTCCAGGCGTTCAGTACCCATGAGCGCCAGAACCAGCTCAGGTCTTCGCCCGCCACATTTTCCATTGTATGGAAAAAGTCCCAGGGCGTAGGATGTTTGTAAGCCCAGCGCTGAATATACTCACGGAAAGCTGCATCGAAACGCTTGGCACCAATCACCTGATCGCGCAGCAGATGCAGCATTTGCGAAGGCTTCATGTAAGCCGCGATGCCCAGGTTATCTTGCTGAATAACATCTGGAATATTGTAAAGGCCGTCCATTTTATCGTTGAACGTATACTTTACCATGAATGTAGAATTGGGGTCCTGGAAAAAACTTTGCTGTTTGAATTCTCCTTTATTGAATTCTTCCGTAGAAAAATCATTGATGAAAGTATTGAATCCTTCATCCATCCAGGCGTATTTGCGTTCGTTGCTGCCTACGATCATCGGGAACCAGGTGTGACCAAATTCATGATCGGTAACGCCCCACAGACCTGCACCGCTTGAATTGTAGCTACAGAAAACGATACCCGGATATTCCATACCTCCTACGATACCTGCCACGTTCACAGCCGCACCGTAAGGATATTCAAACCATTTATTGGAGTAATGTTCGATGGACGCCTTCACCATTTCCGTGCTGCGCTGCCAGCCGTCCTTCTTAATGCTCTCAATAGGGTAAGCGCTTACTGCCAGTGATTTTTTTCCGCTTGGCAAATTGATGCGGGCGGCATCCAGTACAAACGCACGGGAAGCAGCCCAGGCTACGTCACGTGTATTCTGGATCTTGAACTTCCAGGTAACGGCGGGGCGGGCCAGCCATGTTTTTTTGTCACCGATCTCTTTATCGCCGCGGATGACAACAGTTTTATCACTGTTCTGTGCATCCTTATAACGCTTAAGCTGGTCGGAAGCAAAACAATCCTGTGGATTTTGCAGATCACCGGAACCTACGATGATGAGGTTGGAGGGGGCGGTAACACTGAATTCGATATCGCCGTATTCGAGATAAAACTCACCTGCGCCGAGATAAGGCAACACGTTCCATCCCTGGATATCATCATACACGGCCATGCGGGGAAACCATTGGGCGATCTCGTATACCCAGCCATTTTTGGTATTCAACCGGCCCATACGGTCGGTGCCGTACTCGGGTACTTCAAAAGAAAAGTCGATGCTGAGCTTGATCTTTCCTCCGGTTGATTTGAGTGCGTCTTGCAACCACACTTGCATACGCGTGTCTGCCACATTGTACTCGGGTTTGTATTTTTTGCCGCCGGCTTCTACGGTAATGGCGCTGATTACATCACCTTCAGTGAAAGAAGCATTGGCCCAGCGACCGCCTGTTTGTGTGGTGGTTGCCGAACCGCGGGAATCTTTGCGGTAGATATTCTGATCGAGTTGGAGCCAGAGAAACTTGAGGTTGTCGGGGCTGTTGTTGGTATAGGTGATCTCCACATTGCCGGTGACGCCATGTCTGGCCGTGTCCAGCGTACAGTTGATTTTATAATCGGCTCTGTTTTGCCAGTAGCGCGGACCAGGCTCACCGCTGGCGCTACGGAAATCGTTGCCGGGGTAAGGATAAAACTGCGGATTGAACGCTTCCCTGGCATTATAAACAGACTGTGCCTGGCTGACACCTGTAAGCAACAGCAGCCATGCACTGAAAACAAGTTTCTTCATATTATTTATTTTGTACAAACGGATGCCTAAGTTAAGTATTAAGTTGGAAGTTTTAAGTTATAAGTAGAACAGCGCGGCTCTTTATTCACGAGGCACCTTCGGGAGGCCGAAGTATCGGCCTCAGGGACCGCAGATCCGTTATTCACTTATTGACTTATTCACCATTCACTATTCACCATTTTGAATTACCCGAACATCTCCTCTGCTACTGCAACACTCTCCGGCCGGCCGACATCAACCCATTTATCGCCCGTATGATCAAACCCTATCAGCGTATGATCTTTTGCCAGTTCCAGGTAAGCATCTACCAGCGAAAACTTTCCCTGCAGTGATACCAGCTCAAAAAATTCATATCTGAAAATACTAATGCCGCTATAAGCTTTGTTTACTTCTCCCTCACCTTCCCTTACCCGCCGTTCCTGACCGGTGGAAATATTTCTCCACGCAGTAAGCCTGTCATTTTTATCGAATACAAAGCAACGGCTCGTTGAGCGTCCGGTAACCGCCAGTGTGACAAGTGCGTTGTTTTGTCGATGAGCGGTTAGCATGGCCCGCACATCGAGGCTGGTAAGGATATCAACATTAATGGTCAGGAAATCTTCACCCGGCGTTAAAAGATCACGGGCTTTCACCAGGCCCCCTCCTGTTTCCAATACCTCACCCGACTCATCGCTGATCGCCACGCGGCTGCCCCAGCCATTATTCTTGTCGATAGCTTCCCGGATCTGACCAGGAAAGTGATGCACGTTAACGATTACATCTTCGATGCCCTGCTGTTGCAGATACCGGATATTTCGTTCCAGCAGTGAATGTCCATTGACCAGGGCCAACGCTTTGGGATGTTTGTCGGTCCATGGTCGAAAACGCGTGCCAAGTCCGGCGGAAAAAATCATTGCCTTCATATCAGATCAGATAAGTTATTTAGTAGTTGACGGCAATTCATTGATCCAGTTCTTTTCATCCTGTACGCAATGTTGCAACTGTACTTTCACTTTGAATTTATTTTTCAGATGGCGGGCCAATGCATCTGCTGCGTAGACGCTTCGATGCTGTCCACCTGTGCATCCAAAGCTTACCATCAGGCTTTCAAAGTCACGTTTGATATATTCTTCAACGGTGATGTCTACGATATCGAAAACGCTATTCAGAAAATCGGCCATTTTCGTTTGCTGCTCGAGATAATCCATCACTTCCTTGTCGCGGCCTGTTTTTGTTTTCATGCTGAAAATGCGACCGGGATTGAGAATACCGCGGCAATCAAAAACAAAACCACCACCGTTACCACTGTCATCGGCAGGCCAGCCTTTTCGATAAGAGAAACTACAGATTTTTACAACCAATGGAGTGTCGGCTGTGGCTTGAGTCGGTGTAAACTGCTGGATGACATCATCGGCCACGCAGATGTCAAGCACTCTCCGGAATTCAGGAACAGTAATGCCAAGCCGTTGGTTATCGAAAAACTCCTTCAGGTTCTTCAAAGCAAGTGGAATACTGGTCAGAAACTGTGCTTTGCGCTCAAACAACCCCCGGAAACCATAAGCACCCAATACCTGTAGCAGGCGGATCAAAACATAGCCGTTGTATTGGCTGCGGAACACATTCCGGTCAAGCGGGTGACCGGAAACCTGTTCGAAGGAATCCATATAATCTTCCAGCAGCCGGCTCTTCCAATCGTCGGGAAGGTTGGCGCGTGCCTGCCATAGCATCGAAGCCACATCATACTGCGGTGCGCCTTTCATCCCACCCTGGTAGTCGATAAAATGAACCGAATCGTTGGATGCATCCACCATGATATTGCGGCTCTGAAAATCACGGAACATGAAAAACTTGTATTCCGTATGTGTCAGATAGGTGCTGAGTGCTTCGAAATCGTTGATGAGTTGCTGCTTGTCATAGGGCCGGCGCAACGCATCAAGAAAATAATATTTGAAATAAAGCAGATCGGCCATGATGGCTTCCTTCCCGAATTCTTTATTCGTAAGGCAGCGTGCGTAATCGAGCCGTTCATCGCCTTTGATCTGCAACTCAGCCAGTGCATGCAGGCTTTTTTTGAAAAGATTGTATACTTCGTCATTGAAGCCGCCTTTTTCCAGGCGGTTCAGCAGGGAGACATCCCCGAGGTCCTCCTGCAAATAAAATTGTTTGTCATCGCTGAAAGCAAGAATCTGCGGTACCGCCAGTTTTCGCTCCTTAAAATGTTGGGTGAAATAATGGAAGGTTTCATTTTCACGTATGTTGGCGCCGTAGGTGCCGATCACAGACGTTCCCGCTCCGTGAAGCCGGAAATAACGGCGTTCACTGCCGGATTGAGGCAGTACATCCACGTCGAGTGGATCTTCGCCTTTCCAGGAACGGTACAAATCACGTATAGAAGCGATAATCTCTTGCATGAAGCAAAAATATGATTTGAAGGAGTGAAGCACCGCATTTGGAATGAAAGAATTTTCACAAAAATCGGGGTGCTTTTTCCCATTGGATCGCTGGGTTGGCAACCGAACTTTGTGTTGTTATGAAAACGGATATGCAATTAAATAAAAAGACGTATTCGCTCTCTGGCTTTGAAGGGATGCTTAACAGCGTCGTGCAATGGCTGTTCTTTTACCGTATGATCTGGATAGCCACTTTCGTATTGATCATGGCGGTGTTACTGCTTTTTTCCTGGCCTGCATGGTCTTCGTCCGAGCGCCTCGGGAATGCTACATCGGTCTTAACCTGCGGATCGATCGTGATAATGATAATGTACACGGTAGTAAATCATGAAGTGGATCATTTCAGGAAAAAGAAGGAGCGGCTGATGGAGAAAAAGAGGGCGTCATTTGACGTTGTATCGGAGTGGCACAGGGATGGTATTGTACAACACCTGCGGATAAACAGGAAAATGTACGAAGAATATAAACACCTGATTGACGAAAGCAAATCAAGAGAATTTTCGGAACTTTTGGATAGCAATGAAGAAGCACGCTTTTCATTGGTGACATTATTCAACTATCTCGAGTGTATTGCACTCGGAGTTACTCAACAAATCCATGACGAAGAATTTATGCGTAATTCTTTTCGAGGAATATTTATCGCGTATTTAAACGATTACGACTTTTTTATCCAGTATCGCCGGAAAAAACTGAATAATGAACGCATCTGGAAAGAATTTACCGACCTTGCTACCAGATGGCGAAATACCGCATGAACCATTCACTCACGAGTAAAATTTTAAACTATGAAACAAATACTTAAAGAACTCAGCGACTGGTAATGGCTAGTCTTCAGGTTGGTATTACCGGCTGTCATCAGTGGTCTTGCTGACCGGCAATTAGCAACCATGGTTCACACTGTATCAGCCAGAGAGCCATGGTTGCTTAATCTTCGCTCCCATTTCGAGGGCATCCCTTCGGAACCATTCCTTTGAGAATCTAAGAAAACTTTCCTTCGAGGACCGAAATATCGGCCTCAGGAAACTGAGTTTTTTGGACCTCGCCTTCCGGCAAAACTTAAAACACTAACACTCATTAGCTTTTTACCTAAATTTGCCTTCCCGCGGCCTGGCTGCGGATTATCCACAGATTATGGCTTATCAACTCAATCACAAGATCCGGATCGTTACTGCTGCCGCGCTATTCGATGGCCACGATGCCGCCATTAATATCATGCGCCGCATCCTGCAAAGCAAAGGTGCCGAGATCATTCACCTCGGACACAACCGCAGCGTGCTCGAAATCGTAGAATGCGCTATTGAAGAAGATGTACAGGGCATCGCCATTACCAGCTACCAGGGCGGACATATCGAATTTTTCAAATACATGAAAGACCTGCTGGACCAGAACGGTTGCTCGCATATCCGCATCTTCGGCGGCGGCGGCGGTACCATCCTGCCACAGGAGATTGAAGAACTGCATCAATACGGCATCACCCGCATCTACAGCCCCGACGATGGCCGGCAGATGGGCCTCGAAGGCATGATCGAAGACGTAATCCGTCAATGCGATTTCCCACTCAACGGCACCGGCGATTACCCCAATCCCCTGCAATTGCAGGAAGTAAAAGATATCCGCCGCATCGCGCGCCAGATCACCAACGTTGAAAATGGGACCGGGTCTGCTCCGGAAAACACGATTAAAACCACTCCCGTACTCGGTATCACCGGCACCGGCGGTGCAGGTAAAAGCAGCGTCACCGATGAACTCGTCCGCCGCTATCTGCATGCATTCAGCGATAAAACCATCGCCGTTATTTCCGTAGACCCTTCGAAGAAAAAAACGGGCGGCGCCTTACTCGGCGACCGCATCCGCATGAATGCCATCTCGCATCCGAGAGCCTATATGCGCTCGCTCGCTACCCGCGACGATAACACCGCACTCAGCAGCGCCGTTCAGGAAGCCATCGATATCTGCCGCACCGCAGGCTACGACCTCGTCATTCTCGAAAGCGCCGGTGTCGGACAAAGCGACGCATCCATCCTCGACCATTGCGACGTCAGCCTTTACGTAATGACACCCGAATACGGTGCAGCTTCCCAGCTTGAAAAAATCAACATGCTGGACTATGCCGATATCATCTGCATCAATAAATTTGACAAAGCCGGCGCCCTCGATGCCCTGCACGACGTACGCAAACAATACAAACGCAATCATCAACTCTTCCATGCTGCCGACGCCGACCTGCCAATAGTGGGTTCCATCGCCGCACAGTTCAATGACGCCGGTATCAACGAACTTTTCGAAAAGCTCATCCTTACGCTCGGAAAAAAGACCGGCGTACAATTCGGAGAATTGACCATTCATCCGCATACGAAAGACACGACTACCCAATCGCAGATCATTCCTCCGCGTCGCGTACGCTACCTGTCTGAAATCTCCGACACCAACCGCGCTTACGATCAATGGGTAAACGAGCAATGCCTGATCGCCAGTAAGCTTTACATGATCAACGGACTGAAGGAGGAAAAAGCACTGACCGGCTCCGCTGATCTGGAAGATATCCGCCGCCACTACGATGAACAATTGCACCCCGACTGCCGCCGCCTGATCGCGCAATGGGGAAGCATCAAAGAAAAATACGCCGCCGATTATTTCGAATACCAGGTACGCGATAAAGTGATCCGCCAGGACCTGACCACACGCTCCCTCAGCGGCACACGCATCCGCAAAGTCGTACTGCCCACTTACAACGACTGGGGCGATCTGCTGCGCTGGCAGTTGCAGGAAAATGTGCCCGGCGAGTTCCCCTACACAGCCGGCGTATTCGAACTCAAACGCCAGGGCGAAGACCCGACACGGATGTTCGCAGGAGAAGGCGGACCCGAGCGGACCAATAAACGTTTCCATTATGTAAGCGTCGATCAACCCGCCAAACGACTCTCCACCGCATTCGACAGCGTTACCCTTTACGGCGAAGACCCCGCGCATCGCCCGGATATCTATGGCAAAATCGGTAACAGCGGTGTGAGCATCGCCACTGTGGACGACGCAAAAAAATTGTACAGCGGCTTCGATCTCTGCAGCCCCAATACTTCCGTGTCCATGACCATCAACGGTCCTGCCCCGATCGTGCTCGCATTCTTTATGAATGCCGCCATTGATCAGCGCTGTGAAAAATGGATCAGGGAAAACGACAAACAATCGCTTATCGAAGAAGCTTTGCAACGCAAATATGGAAAAGACAATCGCCCCAAATATCTCAACCCTTCTTCTCCCGATGGCTTACCCGAAGGAAATGATGGCCTGGGCCTCCAGTTGCTCGGATTAAGCGGCGAAGAGGTTTTACCTGAAGACATTTATACACAACTGCGCAACGAAGCATTGATGCAGGTGCGCGGTACCGTACAGGCCGATATCCTGAAAGAAGACCAGGCGCAGAACACCTGTATTTTCTCCACGGAATTTGCTCTCAAGCTGATGGGTGACGTGCAGGAATATTTCATCCGGAAAAAAGTCCGCAATTTTTACAGCGTAAGTATCAGCGGCTATCATATTGCAGAAGCCGGTGCCAATCCGATCACGCAGTTAGCGCTGACACTTGCCAATGGATTTACTTATGTAGAGTATTATCTCAGCCGCGGCATGAACATCGACGACTTTGCTCCCAACCTGTCGTTCTTCTTCAGCAACGGCATGGATCCTGAATACAGCGTGATCGGCCGGGTGGCCCGCCGTATATGGGCTAAAGCCATGAAACAGAAATACAATGGCAACGACCGCTCACAGAAACTGAAATACCATATCCAGACTTCCGGCCGCAGCCTGCACGCACAGGAGATTGACTTCAACGATATCCGGACCACGTTGCAGGCACTCTATGCTATTTACGATAACTGTAATTCACTTCATACAAACGCTTACGACGAAGCAATCACTACGCCCACTGAAGAAAGCGTGCGCCGGGCAATGGCCATCCAGTTGATCATCAACCGTGAATTAGGCGCTGCCAAAACAGAGAATTATATCCAGGGAAGCTTTGCAATCGAAGAACTTACCAACCTCGTTGAAGAAGCAGTACTTGCCGAATTCGACCGCATTACCGAACGCGGAGGCGTGTTGGGCGCCATGGAACGTATGTATCAGCGCAATAAAATCCAGGAGGAAAGCCTGCATTATGAAATGCTTAAGCATACCGGTGAATATCCGATCGTAGGCGTTAATACATTTCTTAATAAAAAAGGAAGCCCGACTATCGTACCTGCCGAGGTGATCCGCAGTACCACCGAAGAGAAAGAACAACAGATCAATAACCTCCATGCGTTTCATCAACGAAACGAAAAAAAATCAGCCGCCGCTTTACAACAACTGAAAGACGTAGCAGTGAAGAACGGCAACCTCTTCGACGAGCTGATGGAGACCGTAAAGTATTGTTCACTCGGACAGATCACGCACGCACTTTATGAAGTAGGCGGCCAATACCGCAGAAATATGTAAATGAAGAAAGCGGCCGTAACAGCCGCTTTCTTTTTACCCTGCTTTGTCTTCATTAGCAGAGATACTCTCCACATATTCCTTAACTGAATGGGGGTCCTTCCCCAACTTCTTCGCCAGCCTGTCGATAAGCTCCTGATCCTGGCCCGGCGTATAGTGGAGATCGTCGTCTGTAAGCTGGATGTTATTCTCTTTCAACCGTTCTTTCACACGTTCCCAGCTATTTTCAAGTTTTAATTGCATATTATTCTTTTTTAAACATAAAAACCACCGGCCGGTGGTTTTGGATTTATAGAGACAACAGCCTTATTGCACCGATCACCGATCAATGCGAAGGAGTTGGAGTGTACGCTACAGGCGAGTGTTTGCCCTCCCTGATCTCTTCCACCATTTTTTTATTGAATGCCGGAAGATCTTCCGGACTGCGGCTGGTAACAAGACCATTATCTGTAACGACTTCCATGTCTACCCAATGCGCTCCGGCATTTTCCAGATCGGTGCGGATAGATTTATACGAAGTCAGTTTTCGTCCTTCCAGCAAACCTGTTTCAATCAGCAGTTGCGGACCATGACAGATGGCGGCAACCGGTTTTCCTGCTTCAAGAAATTGTTGCGCGAATTCCACACACTGTTTGTTGGCGCGCATTTGATCGGGATTGATTACACCGCCAGGTACAACCAGCGCATCATAATCAGCAGGATCTGCTTTATCAAGATTTACATCTACAGGTAATTCGATGGACCAATGATCGTGGTTCCAGGCTTTTACTTTTCCTTTCTGAGGGGAGACAATATCTACTCGTGCGCCCGCTTCCTCCAACGCCTTTTTAGGGCTGGTGAGTTCTACTTCTTCAAAACCATTTTCGGTAAGAATGGCTACTTTTTTTCCGGTGAGTGTTGCCATAAGTGATATGTTGAATATGATGAATAATTGGTGTTACTATTCATCTTATCCAAAAAGAATACCAGTACGGCCAATGTGCAAAACTCGGATCAGTTGCCGGCAGCAGCTTCGTCCAGCATCCAGGTGATTTTTCCTTTTGTGGGAACCACTCCTTCTACCGGGTAGGACGTATGTTTGGCGCGCCCGCGTATGGTGGCGATAACAGGTTGTTTCTCTTTGCCTGCCACCAGAAATATGGCTTCACGGCTGCGGTTAATAAGCGGATAAGTAAAGCTGATACGGTGTGTTTGTTTTTCTTCCACCCAAACGGCGCTTACCCATTTTTTCTTTTCATGGAGAATGGAAGTATGGGGAAAAAGTGACGCAGTATGTCCATCAGCGCCCATCCCCAGCAACATCCAGTCAAATGCCGGTGAGGAAGTGCCCAGCAATTTACGCAGGCGTTCTTCGTATTTGGCGGCACAGGCTTCAGGCTTGCCTTTAGTAGGAATGGCGAAAATATTTCCCTTCGGGATGGGTACATGATCCAGCAAGGCTTCGCGCGTCATGCGGAAATTACTGTCGGCATCGGTATGCGGCACAAAACGTTCATCACTCCAGCACAGAAACACTTTTTTCCAGGGAATGTTGCGGCTGAACTCAGGTGTTGCAAGCAACTGATATAAACGGCGCGGCGTACTTCCGCCGGAAAGGCCAACGACAAAACGACCGCGTGCGGCCACCGCTTCGGCGCAGGCCTTTACAAAAAAATGTGCAGCGGCGAGACTGAGTGATTCACTGTCTTTCCAGATAAATGTTTCTACGGTAGTCGATGCCATATTGATAGTTCTTTCAGTTATGTTAGTTAGTTCAGCCAGCTACCGCAGCTTTTGCTTTGCGCGGCTTGCGCGGCGGTTTAGCAGGCTGCAGCGGTTGCGGCAGGAAGGTCCAGTCGAATCCTTGTTGCTGTATTAATTCATTTGCTTTCTCTGGTCCCCATGTACCGGCTTTGTAAGACAACAGGTCGTCGCTGGTTGATTTCCATGCGTCGAGGATCGGCATTACTTTGGCCCATGCGGCTTCCACCTGGTCGGCGCGCATAAACAACGTTGCATCTCCTTCCAGTACATCGAGCAGCAATGCTTCATATGCTTCGGGAACCGCTTCGGTATAGGATTCTTTGTAAGTAAAATCCATTTCCACCGGTTTGAGCTTCATTTCCACACCGGGTATTTTACTTTCAAACAACAAACTGATCTCCTGCTCCGGCTGGATGCTGATGATAAGCCTGTTGGGAACAGTTTCCTTTTGAAACAGCTTATGCGGCGATTCGCGGAACTGTATCACGATTACCGAAGATTGCTTAGGCAAACATTTGCCGGTACGTAAGAAGAAGGGAACGCCCTGCCAGCGCTCGTTGTCGATATAAAGACGTGCCGCTACAAATGTTTCCGTATTGGAATCCTTCGCTACTTTTTCTTCCTGGCGATATCCTTTCTGCGATACACCATTAATCTTGCCAGCGGTGTATTGTCCGCGTACAACATTCTTAAATACATCTTTCTTTTTGAAAGAACGGATTTCCTGTACCACCTTCACGCGTGCATCGCGGATCGCTTCGGCTTCGTATTTCCCGGGACATTCCATAGCCACCACGCACATGATCTGCATCAGGTGGTTTTGTATCATGTCGCGTAAGGCACCGCTTTGATCATAATAACCACCGCGCCCCGAAACGCTCACCTGCTCTGCCACACTGATCTGTATGTGATCGATGAAGCGGTTATTCCACAAAGGTTCAAATACATAGTTGGCAAAACGGAAAGCCATCATGTTCTGCACCGTTTCTTTTCCCAGGTAATGGTCGATGCGGTAGATCTGGCTTTCTTTGAAATGTTTGGTCAGCAGTTTATTGAGTTCTTTAGCGGATGCGAGATCGTTGCCAAATGGCTTTTCCACTACGATGCGGTCTTTCCCTTCCACCGATGCCAGTCCATGCGATGACAAAGCAATGGAGATAGGTTCGATAAAACGCGGGGCTACGGAGTAATAGAATAAACGCGAGGCGCGCTCTTTCCATTTTTTATCGTTGGCTTCGAGTGTTTTACCCAGGCGCGTATAGGTGTCTTCCTGCGTGAAGTCGCCCTGGAAGAAAAAGACATGTTGGGAAAATTTTTTCCATTCTTCTTTGGTGGCTTTGCCGCTGCGGGAGAAAGTATTGATGCCTTCGAGCAGGTGTTTGCGGTATTCGTCTTCGTCGAGCGCCTGGTGGTGAATGCCATAGATGGCAAACTTAGAAGGCATGAAATCATTGATGTACAGATTGAAGAAGGCCGGGATCAGTTTGCGCCAGGCCAGGTCACCGTTGCCGCCAAAGATGACGATATTGGAAGCTTCGGGTTTTTTGTGGGTCATGATCTTTCGTTGATAATGTAGATTAATCAGGTGTTGGCAGGCAGGTTATTCCTGCAGATCTTTATTAGGTGGTGTTACCGTCGGGGCTTTGTTTTCCCAATCGGCATGGAACACACCTTCCTTATCGATCCGCTCATAGGTATGTGCACCGAAATAATCGCGCTGCGCCTGGATGAGGTTGGCAGGCAATCTTTCGCGGCAGTATGCATCGAAATAGCTCAATGTAGCGGCAAACGTAGCAGCCGGTAACCCCGATGTCATGGCCGTTTGCAGCAGCGATACCATATCACCACGGTGTTTTTGCAATGATTCACTGAACACGGGTGAAAGAATGAGGTTGGACAGTGACGGATCCTGCGTATAGGCTTTTCGCAGATCGTTGAGCATGGCAGAACGGATGATGCATCCGCCTTTCCATACCCGTATTACTTCGGCAATATTGATGTCGTAATTGAATTGTGCAGAGGCCACCGTCAGCAATTGCAATCCCTGGCCATATGCCAGCAGAAAGCCCATGTACAGCGCATTACGCGCTGCTGCAATGAGTTGCTCCGCATCGGGATGTGCTTCAGCCGTATGACCGGGATAAATGGCGGCGGCCTTCTTACGTTCTGTTTTCAGGGCAGATAAATACCGCATCGTTACTGCAGAGTCGATCGTCGGCAGTGGCACATTCAGCTCCAGCGCGCTTTGTGAGGTCCAGAGACCGGTGCCTTTTTGTTTGGCCTTGTCGAGGATCATGTCTACGAGATCGTTGCCGGTATCGTCATCTTTTTTCAGGAAGATGTCTGCGGTTATTTCTACGAGGAAGGATTGCAGTTCGGCCTTGTTCCATTCTGCAAAAACCTGCTGCATGCGTTCATTGGAAATACCGGCGCCGTATTTCAGGATGCCGTACACTTCGCTGATCAGTTGCATCATCGCATATTCGATGCCGTTGTGAACCATTTTGGTATAATGTCCCGCCGCTGCGTTACCGATGTAGGCCACACAGGCTCCTTCGTCGCTTTTGGCGGCAATAGCTTCCAGGATGGAGCGCATCAGTTCATAGCTTTCTTTGTTACCGCCGGGCATTAGGCTGGGGCCGAAACGCGCGCCTTCTTCTCCTCCGCTCACACCCATGCCGATAAAATGAAATCCCGAATCGCGCAGCGCCGCGTAGCGGCGTTCTGTATCTGTGTAATGAGAGTTGCCGCCATCGATCAGGATGTCTCCTTTGGACAACAGCGGTGTTATTTCACCGATAACGGTGTCTACAATCTTGCCTGCAGGCACGAGCAACATGATGATGCGCGGGGTCTGTAAAGCTGCTACAAATTCTTCGGGGGTGGCAGCGGTCGTTACCGGACGGTCGCCCGCAACTTCCTGCAATTTCTTACGTTGTTTTTCGTCGCGGTCGTATCCGCATACTTCAAATCCGTGGTCTGCAATATTCATGACCAGGTTGCTTCCCATGGTCCCAAGTCCGATCATTCCAAAATGTGCCGGCATAACTTTTTTTTGTGGTTGGAGGTCTGTCTGTAATAGTTCCTGTCACGCAGCAAAAATAAGGATTGCTTTTTTTGCCATCAGGTATTTAATTTTGGATGGAGTTATTGACTGAACCAATTCGATCACCTGTCGCTTCGCGGCCCTTAAATTCTTTACTCTCCCATGCGTTTGTCTTTCATTTACCTGGCTGCTGCCTGCATGGCAGCTTCGTTATTTGCCTGCCGTACAGCCTCAGGGCCTTACGCCAAAACCAATACACGCTACCGCGAGCAGGCAGACTCCCTGGCAATGATTGTCAAACGTACACCCGCCGCTGATTCTTATTATAAAAACGGCCGTGACTGGGTTGGCACCACCAATTTCAACCTGCGCAAGCCCAATTATGTTATAATACACCATACAGCACAAAATAGTTGTGAGCAGACCCTTAAAACTTTTACGCTGCCCCGTACGCAGGTTAGTGCGCATTACGTAATCTGCAAAGACGGAACGGTATACCACATGCTCAATGATTACCTGCGTGCATGGCATGCGGGTGCCAGCCGCTGGGGCACCAACACGGATATCAATTCCGCCAGCATCGGCATCGAGCTCGACAACAATGGCGCCGAACCCTTTCCCGAAGCACAGATCAATAGCCTGATGGAAGTACTGTCACGTTTGAAATCGAGCTACACCATTCCAGCGGATCATTTCATTGGTCATTCGGATATTGCACCGGGCCGCAAAGTGGATCCCAACAAAACATTTCCCTGGCAACTGTTGGCGCAGCAGGGATATGGCGCCTGGTATGACACTACCAACGTGCAGGTGCCCGAGTATTTCGATCCGATGCTCGCACTCCGCGTGATCGGTTATGATACGAGAAAACCCCAATACGCATTCAGCTCGTTCCGCCTGCACTTTTTACCCAATGACACCACCCGCAGCTTTACGGACACCGACAAGAAAATCCTCTGGAGCCTGATGACCCGCCAATAAAGGCTAACTGTTGTAAAACTGTTAAAGGGGGCACAGGTTCTTGCATTCTTAATGTAACTTCAGGGCTCGTTATATGATCAAAAATATACCCCTGATGAAATATTTCCTTGCCGCCATTACTGTCTGCCTGTTCGTTACAAGTACTTCCGCGCAAAACGTGGAATCGACTATTGCGCTGTACGCAGATAAGTATCCGCAGGAAAAAACATACTTACATTACGACAAATCGAGCTACGGCGCAGGACAGACCGTGTGGTTCAAAGCCTATCTGATGAGCGGCATCATGCCGGCAGATGAAAGCAAAACATTTTATGTAGACTGGACCGATGACAAAGGAAAATTATTGGAACATGGCGTATACCCCGTTATACAGGCCAGTGCCAGCGGCCAGTTTGATATCCCGGCAAACTATAAAGGCGACTATATTCACGTAAAAGCGTATACCAAATGGATGCTCAACTTCGACACCGCATTCATTTACCAGAAAGACATACGTGTATTGCAACCGAAGGCACCTGCTGCTGCCAATGTACCGAAGCCTGCGGTCATTCCAACCCTGCAGTTTTTCCCCGAAGGAGGCGACGCAGTAGCGGAACTTTCCAACAAAATTGCCTTTAAGGCCAATGACCAATGGGGCCGTCCGGTGAAAATAAAAGGAGTGGTGGTTGACAGCAAAGGACAGGTGATCGACAGCCTGCGTCCGCGTCACGACGGCATGGGCTTCTTCTACATTCTTCCGCAATCGAACGAAACTTATACAGCAAAATGGAAAGATGAAAAGGGAAAAGACTATACGACCCCGCTTCCCGTTGCCAAAAAAGAAGGTATCACACTGCAGGTAGCTTCCGCCGGAGATAAACGAACGGTAGTCATCAATTCCAACCTGGCCGCACTCAAAACACAACCGACCATTCATGTGCTTGGTACGATGAACCAGAACCAGGCATTCAAAGTAACACGCGATATATCGGCAGGTAATACAAGACTGATTATCCCAACGGCAGACCTGCCCACCGGCATTCTCACGATCACCGTATTCGACGATCAATGGAAACCACTCGCAGAACGCATCACATTTGTCAATAACAACGAAGCCATCTTCAAACCAACGGTAAACGTCGACCATTGGGGATTGAGTCAGCGTGCGCGCAATAAAGTGGATATTATGCTGCCCGATACCATGTTCACCAACCTGTCGATTTCCGTTACGGATATCGGCATCGACAGCGACAGCAGCGACAATATCATTTCCCATTTATTGCTGGCCAGTGAGATCAAAGGACAGGTATACAAACCTGCCTATTATTTTTCTGCCACCAGCGATACCATCAATCAGCACCTCGACCTTGTGATGCTTACACACGGATGGCGCCGTTTCAAATGGGATGAAGTGGTAGCCGGAAAAACGCCCGCACTCGTTTACCAGCGCGACACATCCTATCTTTCGATCGGCGGACGGGTATATGGCGTAAACCAGGCTTTGTTCAGAGATGCAGGCGAAATCATTTTGATGATCAAACCCATGGAAGGCCAGAAGGAAGGACAAAGTCTTTTATTGCCGATTGGTACAGACGGCACCTTCGGCGATCCCAATGTATTGCTTTTTGACTCCGTAAGAATTTATTACCAACTCTCGCAGAAAAAAGGCTTCCGTGATGCTTCGGTGAAGTTTATGGAAAACCTGTTGCCGCCACTCCGTAATAACCAGGCGGCCAACGGACTGTATTCGCAGCAATGGGATACGGCCGGCATGGCGCGCAACCGCATGCTCGCCGATGAAGCTGCCAAACTGCTGGCCAATGCCGAGGGAAAAATGCTTGACAACGTAGTAATAAAAAGCAAGACCAAGACCAAAGTGGAACAGATGGATGAAAAGTATACATCCGCCTTTTTCAAAGGTGATGGTATGCAATTCGACATCACCGAAGATCCTGCGGCCATGGGTGCCATGACCATTTTCAATTACCTGCAGGGCCGTGTGGCGGGATTACAGATAAGCACCGGAGGACCGGGCGGTAATACTTCGCTCCAATGGCGCGGCGGTTCTCCGCAATTGTACCTCGATGAAATGCCAACCGAGCCCGATCAGATACAATCGGTACCCGTAGCGGATATTGCTTACGTAAAAGTATTCCGTCCCCCGTTCATGGGTGGCTTCAACGGAGCCAATGGCGCCATTGCCGTTTACACACGCCGCGGAGGTGATATCAAATCAACACCCGGTTCAGGACTGGCCAACGAAAAAGTAGTTGGTTACTCGCTGGTCAAACAATTCTATTCGCCTAACTACGATTCATATAAGAAAGAAAACGAGTCGCGCGATCTGCGCACCACTTTATATTGGAATCCGCAATTGCGCGCCGGCGGCAAAGACCGCAAAGTGTCCGTCACCTTTCACAACAATGATATTTCCGAAGCATTCCGTGTAGTAATAGAAGGTATGACGGGCGATGGAAGACTGGCGCATGTGGAATATGTGATGGAATAGAGCACCTTTGGTGCAATGTGAAAATGTGAAGATGTGGAAATGTGAAAATCGTTTTAGCTACAGCGTCTCTGCTGCTTATGCGCCTTTGCGTGAAACGGTGTTCTTTTTTACGCAAAGATACCCATTGACGATTCACCATTGACGATTCACGTTTTTGAATTCTTGCATCTTTCTAATAACATCCTCCCCCGTATTGCACTATTTTTGCTAAATGCATAACCGGCGCTTGCCATTCAACTAAACAAGCAGCAGATGACAGCAGAACACCAGCGACTGGCCGTAAACGCCACCAAAGCAATTCCTCTCGTACAATGGGGACCTTACCTGAGTGAACGGCAATGGGGCACCGTACGCGAAGATTACAGCAATAATGGCGATGCCTGGCATTACTTCCCCTTTGAGCACGCTCACTGCCGCTCCTACATCTGGGGCGAAGACGGACTAGCGGGCATTTCAGATTTCTTCGGCAATCTTTGTTTCGGTATCTCCTTGTGGAACGGACAAGACGCCATTCTCAAAGAACGCCTGTTCGGCCTCGGTAACCCGCAAGGCAATCACGGAGAAGATGTAAAAGAACTTTACTATTATCTTGATAATCTTCCCACGCACTATTACATGGAGTTCCTGTACAAGTACCCGCAACAGGCATTTCCTTACGAACAATTGCGCGAAGAGAATAAGAACCGCTCCAAACAGGACCCGGAGTATGAAATACTCGATACCGGCGTATTCAACGACAATCGTTATTTCGATGTAAAAATCACCTATGCCAAAGAAAGTGCACAGGATATGTTCATCCGCATCGACGTAACCAACCGTTATTCACAGACAGCAGATCTTAGTTTGTTGCCCACACTTTGGTTTTACAACCGCTGGGAACAAGGTGCTTTCCGCCAGAAACCCTGCATTTCTTATATTAATAAAAACAGCGTCAAGGCAGAACATGAACGCCTCGGCGATTACTATTTCTATTTTCAGAATCCTGACAAACTACTGTTTACGGAAAATGAAACAAACACAGAAAAAGTAACGGGTGCGCCCAATAAATCCATTTTTGTAAAAGATGCCTTCAATGACGCAATCATCGAAGGCAAAAATGTGAATGAACTCGCAGCAAGAAAAGCCGGCACCAAAGTTTCACCCGTTTATCAGTTAAAAATAAATGCAGGTGCTACCAAAACAGTTTATTGCCGTCTCAGCAGCAAGCAGGTAGATGCTCCTTTTGCCAGGGGATTCAAAGATGTTTTCAAAGTACGCAAACAGGAAGCCGATGAATTTTATGCGGCCATCCTGCCCAAAGGCATGGACAGCGAAAAGGCCAATATCCAGCGTCAGGCACTGGCGGGTATTCTGTGGAGCAAACAATACTATCATTTCGATGTGGAAGAATGGCTGACGCAAAGTGATGGCATCACACCCGTCAGCGTTTCCAAAATGAGCGGACGCAACAACGACTGGAAACACCTTAAAAACCAGGACATCATCATGATGCCGGATAAATGGGAGTATCCCTGGTATGCGGCATGGGATCTCGGCTTTCAATGCATCTCGATGGCCGTGGTAGATCCAACTTTTGCCAAGCATCAACTGCAACTGATCATGCGGGAGTGGTACATGAAGCCCGACGGTCAACTGCCTGCTTACGAATGGAATTTCAGCGACGTAAACCCACCCGTACAGGCCTGGGCCGCCATGCAGATCTACCACATTGAAAAAAAGCAAACCGGCAAAGGCGACATACAATTTCTTAAAAAAGTTTTCCATAAACTGCTGCTCAATTTCACCTGGTGGATCAACCGAAAGGACGTCAATGGCAACAACATCTTTGAAGGGGGATTTCTTGGCCTCGATAACATCGGTGTATTCAACCGCAGTTTTCATTTCCCCGGCGAAATGCAGCTCGAGCAGGCCGACGGTACCAGTTGGATGGGCATCTATGCACTCGATATGATGGACATGGCCGTAGAAATCGCGCTCGAAGACCGCTCTTTCGAAGACATGGCCACCAAATTTTTCGAACACTTTGTATTGATTGCGGAGTCGCTGAACGAACATGGCCTTTGGAATGAAGAAGACCGGTTCTTCTACGATGTATTATGCGTAACCGGTGCCGATCCCGTGCCATTACGCATTCAATCAGTAGTGGGCATCACGCCACTCTATGCCGTTTCCACAATCAGTAAAAAAGCCATGGACCTGCTCACCGACTTCAAAAAACGAGTGACCTGGTTTGAAAATTACCGTAAGAAAAACGCCCTTTTCTGGCCCAACGAAGAACGCAGTCAGGACGGTGAAATATTATTATCCCTGGTACCGAAAGACCGGTTAATCGATATGCTGCAGCGCCTGCTGAACGAAGAAGAATTTTTATCCGAAGGCGGTATCCGCGCATTGTCCAAATACCACGATCAGCATCCTTATTCGGTTACGGTGGATGGCAATATCTACAGTATCCGGTATGACCCGGGCGATTCAACTTCCGATATGTTCGGCGGCAACTCGAACTGGCGCGGCCCCGTGTGGATGCCGATCAACTTCCTCATCATCCAGTCGATCCGCCGCTACGGCGAGTTCTACGGCGATTCATTGAAAGTAGAATACCCCACCGGTTCAGGCCAGCATTTGAATCTTGAACAAGTGGCCAATGAACTTTCGCTCCGCGTAGTGAACCTGTTTGAAAAAAATGAAGAAGGTGCGCGTACCCTTTATGGTGATTATAGCTGGTTTTATAAACAACCGGGTAACGAAGAACTGGTGATGTTCTACGAATATTTTCACGGAGATTCGGGAAGAGGACTGGGTGCTTCACATCAGACAGGATGGACAGCACTGGTAGCTGAATTGATCAGCGAGATCGGTGAAAGAAAAGAAACGATCAGCGATCGTTCAACAGCAGTCCCTGATAAGATCCTGGAGTAACGCCTTCCGCTTTGCGGAACAACCTTACAAAATAATTCACATCGCTAAAACCGCATTGCTGGCTCACGCTGGTGATGCTGTTTTTTTTATCGGCCAGCAACTGCTTGGCCAGCCTGATCCTTTCGCGGTTGATATATTCCAATGGCGTTAAGCCGAATTGTTCGCGGAACCATTTGAAAAACATATTACGGCTGAGATAAGCCTGCCTGCAAAGTATATCGATGCTGAATTTTTCGGTAAGATGCTCGTGTATATAATGCAGTACGTAATGTAACCGGCTGCTGTTGTTGCTCTCCTGGCTTTCGGCTTCTACCTGGTACAGGTGCTGGCTTTGCACCAACCTGATCAGCAGCTCCTTCATGTTGAGGTCTGCAAAAATATTCTTGGCCTTATCGCCGCTGCTGCATACACGGATCAGCTTATTGATAATTTCGGTTACTTCATCATCGTTCTCAAAATGATATTGATTGAAGCGAAGTTGCCAGTTGTGTTGCTCATCACCTGCATTGTAATAGTTATCGAGATAGTGCAGCGTGTCGTCGATGTAGCGCGCATCCACTGCCAGCGCAATACATTGCGTGGGGTTCTCTACCTGTGCTTCAGGAAAATCAATCACCATGGTTTCATTGGCCGGCACAATCACCGTTTCGCCAGGCATATAATCGAAAGCCGGCTTATCATAAAGGTGCATTATTTTTTTGCCGCGCACCATGCTGGTGATTACGAAGTCGGTGAAGGTGAGCGGCACACGGTAGGCCTGCTGATAGCTTTCAAAAATATTCAGTTCGCAATTGGTGAGATTGAATACACGCCTGTTTTCCACCAGCGTATTGAGACGCCCGGGCGCAGTGAGGTCAATCTTGTTCAGCATTTTTCCGGCAGGCATAGCGGCTCACATTTTTGGCAATGACACTTCCCTGAAGTTACGGCATTATCCGGGCAGGGATAATACAAAGGGTACGATTGTGCTATAACTAAGTACAAAAATACCGTGTGTTCGTTCGTAAGTTTTGAAAATTAGCTGAATTAAATAACGATTTAAAACAGCTTGACCATGAGTACTAACACAGCCACAGCTCCGCAACCGGCTATTGCTTCCCGTCCCAAATTCAAGGACCGGTACGATCATTATATTGGAGGAGAATGGGTTGCCCCTTCGTCGGGCGAGTATTTTGATAATATTTCCCCCATTGATGGAAAGGTATTTACGCGGGCGGCCCGCGGCAATGCCCAGGATGTGGAGAAAGCCATAGAAGCCGCACACAAGGCCTTTGCTACCTGGGGGAAATCCGCTGCCGCTTACCGCAGCAACCTGTTGCTGAAAATCGCACAGGTGATTGAAGACAACCTCGAACACCTCGCTATTGTAGAAACAATCGATAATGGTAAAGCCATCCGCGAAACAAGAGCCGCCGATCTCCCGCTTGTTGTTGATCATTTCCGCTACTTCGCCGGTGTGATCAGAAGTGAAGAAGGCACCTTAAGCGAACACGATGAAACCACCGTCAGCATCAACCTCCATGAACCCATCGGCGTTGTGGGCCAGATCATTCCCTGGAATTTCCCGCTGCTGATGGCCGCCTGGAAAATTGCACCGGCCCTTGCCGCCGGTTGTTGCGTGGTGGTGAAACCCGCAGAGCAAACCCCAACCAGCATCATGGTGCTGATGGAACTCGTAGGAGATATTTTACCGAAAGGTGTACTCAACATCGTAACAGGTTTCGGCCCGGAAGCCGGCAAGCCACTGGCCACTTCTCCGCGTATCAACAAAGTAGCCTTTACCGGCGAAACCACTACCGGCCGGCTGATTATGCAATACGCTTCCGAAAACCTGATTCCCGTAACTATGGAACTCGGCGGTAAAAGTCCCAACATCTTCTTTGAGTCTGTGGCAGATGCCGATGACGACTTCTTTGACAAAGCCGTGGAAGGTGCAGTGATGTTTGCCCTGAACCAGGGTGAGGTTTGCACCTGTCCTTCGCGCATGCTTGTGCATGAAAACATCTTCGACCGTTTCATGGAACGCGTGATCCAGCGTACCAACGCCATCAAACTCGGCAACCCGCTCGACGGCACCGTGATGATGGGTGCGCAAGCCAGCGAAGACCAGTATAATAAGATTCTCAGCTATCTCGATATCGGCCGCCAGGAAGGTGCCCAGGTACTTGCCGGTGGTGAAGCATTTCATCAGAACAGCGGACTTGAGCACGGTTATTATATCCGACCCACCATTTTCAAAGGCCACAATAAGATGCGTGTGTTCCAGGAAGAGATTTTCGGTCCTGTAGCGTCGGTCACTACTTTCAAAACCACGGAAGAGGCGATTGAAATAGCCAACGATACACTCTACGGTCTCGGTGCCGGCGTGTGGACCCGCGATGCACACGAGTTGTACCAGGTGCCGCGCGCCATTCAGGCCGGACGGGTTTGGGTGAATTGTTATCATGCCTACCCTGCTCACGCACCGTTTGGGGGTTATAAAAAATCAGGCTTTGGCCGGGAAACGCACAAGATGATGTTGAATCATTACCGGCAAACGAAAAATATGCTGGTTTCCTATGGAAAACAGAAACTCGGTTTTTTTTAAATGGCACAGGGCAAGTGCACAGTGGCGCTTCGGCGCCACTGTTTTTTTTAAATAAAAAATAAACCATGCCGATCCCTCGTGTTACCGCTACTCCCGCCGCATTGGAATTGATCGCCCGCTTGCAGGAACTGCACGGACCGCTGATGTTTCATCAAAGCGGAGGCTGTTGTGATGGCAGCCAGCCGATGTGTTTTACCAACGGTGAATTCCGCACCGGCGGCAGCGATGTACTGCTCGGCCATATCGCCGGCACTCCGTTTTATATGGGCCGCGATCAATTTGAATACTGGAAACACACACAACTGATCCTCGACGTCACGCCAGGCAGAGGCAGTAGCTTTTCATTGGAAATTCCATTAGGCGTTCGATTTTTGATAAGGTCGCGGGTGTTTACGGAGGAGGAGTTGGGGGATTTGGAGAGCAGCGTGGTCGGTGAATCGTGAATGGTGAATCGTGAATGGTCAATAGTGAGGGGTGAATAATATATCCCTTCCCCTGGTTCGTGTAAATACGAACCAGCCGTTAACCATGAATCGTCCGGGGGCCTCACGCAAAGACGCATAAGGAGCAAAGGCGCGAAAGATGAGCTATTGGTCGGGATACCAACAACGTGCGTGTAAATGACATAATACCTACAACCTATTACCTAATACCCATACCTAAGCCTTACGCCTCCTATACTGCCCGGCTGTTCACTTAAAACCTATTACTTAAAACTTACTACGGCTGTTTTAACCCTACGCCTTAAACCTTAAGCCCTAAACCTTACTCCCTTACAACTCAACTTTGGCACAACTATTTCAATAGCTATTCCCTAAAACTTTGCCCCATGCGTTTAATTATGCTATCTATCGCCTTTGCCGGTATCGCCGGTATGAGTGCCTGTAACAATGCGGAACAAAAAGAAACGGTGAAAGACTCTGTTGCAGCCGATAACACATTGCCCCCGCCGCCGTCCACACCCGAAGAGAGAGCCGCCGCCCTGGCCGGATGCTACAGCGTTATCCACGGCCGCGACACCTCATCGCTGCAACTGGACGTACGCGGTACCGCCGTCACCGGTCCGTTGAGCTATATGTTGTATGAAAAAGATAAAAATACCGGTACTATCCAGGCCGAGATAAAAGATGATTTGCTGACCGGTTGGTATTTTTTCAAATCCGAAGGTATTATGTCTGTAAGACAGGTAATTTGGAAAATACATGGTGCAGACCTCTGGCCCGGCATGGGGGAAATGAAGTCGAATAAAGACACGTTGTCTTTTGTAAACCCCAACAACTTGCAATTCGACACCACGCATCCGTTCAAGAAAGTTCCATGCATGCTTTAAGGCAACTCGCCGGCCGGATCGCGGTCGTCATACTGACGGCGCAGTTTTTTCATTTCGTCTTTCAATTCTTTTAATAAAGCCTGGTGGGACTTATCTCCTGCCAGGTTTTTTTGTTCATTGGGATCCTTTTCAAGGTCATAGAGTTCCCATTCTTTCGCCGTATAAAAATAGATCAGTTTGTACTTGCTACTGCGGATAGCCACATGCGGCAGCACCGTATGATCTTTTACAAATTCATAGTAATGATAATAGAGGTAAGGACGTGAGAGGTCTCCTCTCTTTCCTTCCAGGATCGGCAAGAGATTCAGCCCCTGAACAGAGGACGGCGCTTTAGCTCCGGCTATGCCAAGGATGGTTGGCGCGAAATCGATGTTTTGTACCAACGCGTTGGTAACCGTGCCGGGTTTGATATGGCCGGGCCATTTCACCAGCAAGGGCGTACCCATGGATATATCGTAGGCAAACCGTTTATCAAACCACCCATTTTCTCCCAGATAAAATCCCTGGTCGCTGGTATACACAATGGCGGTGTTGGCTGCCAGGCCATTTTTATCCAGGTAATCTAATACTCTTCCCACGCTTTCATCGATCGATGCCACGCAAGCGAGATAATCCTGCATATACCATTGGTACTTGTAACGGAGCAATTCTTTTCCCGCCGGCTTTTTATCGCGCAGCACCTTTCCTCTTTCGGCAAAAATGGTTTCATAACGCGCACGCTGGTCCGCAGGTATGCGCCGCATAATGGCTTTGTAATAACTAATTTCTTCCTCACCCGGCGCCAGTTCCGGGATGTCTTTCAGATAAGCCGGATCAATTTTCAGATCGCTGCAAAGTTGCATATCTTCCAAAATACGCATGGTCTGCGTGCGCCATGCCGTTCCTTTTCCCGTTGAATCTACATAAAGTGTTGATGGCTCGGGAAAAGTCTGACGACTGAATTGTTCGAGGTATTTCAGTGCCGGAAAAAAATAACGATGCGGCGCTTTGTGATGAAAAAATAAGGCAAACGGTTTTTGTTTATCGCGGCTATCGAGCCATTGAAGCGCATCATCGGTTAATACATCCGTGGCATATCCTTTCTCCGTAATCGTATCACCTTTCATGGTGATCATGCGCGTATCAAAATATTGACCCATGCCGGGCAGAATGCGCCAGTAATCAAAGCCTGCAGGTAATGAATGCAAATGCCATTTCCCTATCAATGCCGTTTGATAACCTGCCTGTCCCAGCCATACCGGCAATGTCTGTAAGGAAGAATCAAAACGCGAGCGGTTGTCGCGTACGCCATTTTTATGGGAATGTTGCCCGGTCAGTAATGTCGCGCGCGCAGGTGCACAGATCGAATTGCCGACAAAAGCTTTATTGAAACGCATCCCTTCTTTGGCAATGCGATCGATGTTGGGCGTCTGGATCAGTTTGTTGTTATAAGCGCTGATAGCATCGTGATCATGATCATCGCTCATGATGTAAATGATATTGGGGGACTGGGCTCCTGCTTCATACAAGCGGAAAAGCAGGGCAAATAACAGGACTATGCGCATATAACGGCCGGTTTTGATCATGGTAGTAAATGGTGAATGATGGCAGAGGCTGATACTTCGGCCTCCCGAAGCCAGCTTTCTCACGCAAAGATGCATAAGGAGCAAAGGCGCAAAGCTTATCACTTACTACTTAAAACTCATTACGTTCAACGGCTGTTTATTGCCTTCCATCTTCAATTTTTAAAGTTACGGGCAAAAAGGGAATGTAATTTGATACCCTGTTCTCTAAAAAACTATGTTTTCTTTATTACAAGCCGGCTCCCACCAGATCTTCGATTGGCCGAAACTGCTGTTTGGCGAGCAGGATAGCTGGTTTGTGTTGGAAATTCTGTTCCGCACAGTGATCATGTATATCGTGATCCTGGTCGGATTACGGCTCGTGGGCAAGCGCGGCGTCCGCCAGCTTTCGGTGTTCGAACTGGTGGTGATCATTGGTCTGGGCTCGGCTGCAGGCGACCCGATGTTTTACCAGGAAGTGGGATTGGTCAGCGCCTTATTCGTTTTCCTGACCATTATTATGGCTTATCGCGCTACCACCTGGCTCACGGCCAAATCAAAAAAGTTTGAAGAACTGATCGAAGGCAAAACGATCTGCCTGATTGAAGACGGGAAATTCTGTCATAAAAGTTTTGACAAGGAAGACCTGGCCCAGGACGAGTTCTTTGCCGAACTGCGCACCCGCGGCGTATCGCAGGTAGGACAAGTAGAACGAGGCTACCTCGAAACTTCCGGTGAGATCAGCTTATTCTTCTACCCGGATGACCAGGTGAAATCCGGGCTGCCGATATTGCCACATGAATTCAGGCAATTGCTGACCACCATCTCCGAAAAAGCAAACTATGCCTGCCGGAATTGTGGCAGTACCTTTACACTCGACCCCTCGCCTGTTCATGTATGCACAGAATGCGGACATGATAAATGGGTAAGAACCTCTGATAGAAAAAGAGTCAATTAAACGACCATTATGGAATTTGGACGCGTCAACGAAAATGAATTGAAGAAGATCGACTTCTCTCTTCCTCCCGATCCGGCAATGAACAAGCTCGTGCTCAAAGGCAAACCATTGAAACGTCCGCATATCTATGTAGGTTGCGCCAAATGGGGACGGCAGGAATGGGTAGGGAAAATATATCCCGCCAAAACAAAAGAAAAAGACTTTCTCGAACACTACGTGAAGCATTACAACTCCATCGAACTGAATGCCACGCATTATAAAATATACGGTGAAACCGGCATCGCCAAATGGGCTGAAAAAGCCAAAGGCCGTGATTTTCTTTTTTGCCCGAAAATGTACCAGGGCGTTACACACCGCGGTGCATTGAATGGAAAAGATTTTATCAGCAATGAATTTTTCCGCGGCATCATGGCTTTCGGTAAACATCTGGGTCCCATCTTCATACAGGTAAGCGATACATTCAGTCCGAAAAGAAAAACGGAATTATTCTCCTATCTCGAAAGCCTGCCCAAAGACCTGAGTTTTTTCCTGGAAGTACGCCACCCGGATTGGTTTACGAAGGAAAGCGAGGAGTTGTTTGGCTTTTTACACAAACAAAAGATCGGCGCCGTGATCACCGACACCGCCGGCCGCCGCGATTGCGCGCATATGCACCTGACCATTCCCAAAACTTTTATCCGATTTGTAGGCAACAGCCTGCATCCGTCGGACTATCCGCGCATCGATGCATGGGTAAAGCGTATAAAAAAATGGCTGGACAATGGCATGAAGAAGGTTTACTTTTTCATGCACATGCACGATGAAGCCACCTCTCCCGAACTGACCGTTTATTTGGCGGAAAAATTAGAGAAGGTTGGGATCACGATTCCGCAACCGCAGTTTGTTGCCGGACAGCAGAGCCTTTTTTAATTCAAAAGTCAAAATTAAAAATTAAAAAGGGGAATGGGGATGACTGAGCAGGACCACAAGTGAGTGAGCTTTCCATGGTTCGTGTATACATGAACAATGGGAGGGGAAGTTCAAAACTATTACTTACTACTTATTACTTAAAACTTACAACGGGAGCCTTTTTTAATTCAAAAGTCAAAATTAAAAATTAAAAAGGGGAATGGGGATGACTGAGCAGGACCACAAGTGAGTGAGCTTTCCATGGTTCGTGTATACATGAACAATGGGAGGGGAAGTTCAAAACTATTACCTACTACTTATTACTTAAAACTTACAACGGCTGTTCCAACTCCCTACCTAACTCCTCCGCCAACTGTCGCGCCGCAGGTGTGTCCTGCCGCAGCAACTCCTCGATCATACGGCGGGTAGTTTCGTCATCACGTTTCTCCACTCTTTGCCTGCCGAACTGCATGCTTTCACGGAAGGCAGGCTCTTCGAGCAACTGTTTGATCTGATCATTCACCAGGCAATCGATCACGAGGTGAACGCGGTCAACCGGACTTTCATTTTTCACACTATGAGGAAACGTGAGATTGAGATAATAACAACCGCCTTCGTTCATCGGGATACGTGTGTCTTCCAGGAAAAAATGAACATCTTCATGCGTTTGCACCGGCACATGTAAACGCAGCTCTCCCTCCTCCACACAAAGTGAATGATCCGAATGTTCTTTGATCACCGCCCCGGCACTCAGCTTCATGAGCCGCACGCTTGTTTTCTCACAGGGAAAAAAATCAATCACCGACTGCATATAGGGGCACTGCTTCAGCAAAACAGTATCCTGGTAAGTATTTCCTGTTACGTTATTGCCGACCGCAAACCCGCTGGTGACCGATCCGCCGATGGACCGTAAAGGCAGCAGACTCCAATCGCCTTCGTAATGGCTTTTATTATAATGCCCCTGCCATTCCGCCGTAAGGAGGTTCAGTTCCTGTTTAAGTTTTGCAGCATCAAATGTTACCGGCCAGCGGAAATAGCGGATCATATATTATTGATTTTTCAGTACGCCGAGTTGCTTGCCGATTTTGATGAAGGCATCGATCGCTTTATCTAGATGTGCCTGTTCATGTGCGGCACTCAATTGTACACGGATGCGTGCCTGGCCTTTCGGCACCACGGGAAAGAAGAATCCGATCACATAAATCCCTTCTTCCAACAGTTTGGCAGCGAAATCAGCGGCCAGTACTGCATCGTATAACATGATCGGTACGATCGGGTGGTCGCCTGGCTTGATATCGAAACCGGCGGCAGTCATCTTATCGCGGAAGTAACGAGTATTGTTTTCGAGTTTATCGCGGAGTTCGGTGGTTTCGGTAAGCATATCCAGTACGGCAATAGAGGCACCTGCAATAGATGGCGCCAATGTATTGCTGAAAAGATAAGGACGTGATTTCTGACGCAGCATATCTATTACTTCTTTGCGGCCGGATGTAAAACCTCCGGATGCGCCGCCCAATGCTTTGCCAAGTGTGCCGGTGATGATATCGATCTTGCCCATCACACCGCGGTATTCGTGTGTACCGCGACCAGTTTTACCCAGGAAGCCGGATGAATGGCATTCGTCGATCATGACGGCGGCGTCGTATTGTTCAGCAAGCGCTACGATTTTATCCAGTTGCGCGATGGTACCGTCCATGCTGAAAGATCCGTCGGTAACGATAATGCGGCTGCGGGCACCGGCCGCTTCTTTGAGTTTTTCCTCCAGGTCGGCCATATTGTTGTGCTCGTAGCGGAAACGCTGTGCTTTGCAAAGGCGGACGCCGTCGATAATCGAAGCGTGGTTAAGCGCGTCGGAAATGATCGCATCTTGTTCGTTGAAGAGCGGCTCGAACACGCCGCCATTGGCATCGAACGCAGCCGCGTAAAGAATAGTGTCTTCGGTACCGAGGAAAGCGGAGATCTTCTGCTCCAGTTCTTTATGGATGTCCTGCGTACCGCAGATAAAACGTACACTGCTCATGCCGTAGCCGTGAGTTTTGATGGCTTCGTGTGCCGCTTCAATCACTTTGGGGTGGGACGAAAGGCCCAAGTAATTATTAGCGCAGAAATTCAGTACAACTTTATCATTTACAAGGATCTCGGCGCCCTGTGGCCCCTGGATCACGCGCTCTTTTTTATACAAACCTGACTGACGGATATCTTCCACTTCCTCCGCGACGCGGCGGACAAACTTTTCGTTCATATATGGCTTTGCTTTTAGGCCACAAATATATCATTTTGCGCCCAGCGCTTAGTTTTTGTCGCCGGTTTTGAGCATTTCACCAGCTTTAAACGATCGTTAACCGAAATTAACCTGGGCCTTTTCTTTAAAAGTTTAATTTTGCTGTAACAAACGGATGCCGGCAGGCGTCTAACTCTCAAAACCACACCAATTATGAAAAAGAATGTGATTTTCCGGTTGACAATGCTTGCGCTGGCCCTGGTGGCGGTTTTCTGTCTGCTGCATTTTTCCGAAGGTCCGGATGTGGCGGCTGCCACTGAAAGTCTGCAACCCGATCCGAATGCAGCGGCTCGTCCGATCGAGAAGGGGATCTGGCAGGCGATTTCCAATCCGATCTATTCGGCGCTTGGCTTTTAACATATTCGACAAGAGACTATTAACCAATAGATTACCCGGCTTGCGCCGGGTTTTTCGTGTCCGGGCGGAAAAAACCCATGATTTTCAGAAGAAAAAAGCAGATTAACTGTAACAATGTGGCGCTGTAAACGTACTACCTTTAAACCCGGCAACGAGGTTGCCACACACCGGCTGAATTTATGACAGAAAGGGAATACAATGAATGCGTAACAACTTACTCGGATAACGTGTACCGTTTCATCCTGAAGAATCTTCGCCATGAAGAGGACGCAAGGGATGTGGTACAAACGGCTTTTGAGAAAATGTGGCGCAACAGAGCGGAAGTAGAAGCGGCTAAAAGCAAATCTTATTTGTTTACAGTAGCTTATCACCAGATGATCGACCATATCCGTAAAGTGAAGCGGATCAAATTGCAGGACGAATTCAGCGAAGGAGCGAAAGTGCAGGACCGCCCGGCCAGCAACCTGAAAAAGGTACTGGAAGAGGCGCTGGCCCGTCTGAGCGAAACGCAGCGTTCACTGGTGTTACTGAAGGATTACGAAGGGTACAGCTATGATGAAATAGGTAAAATAATGGGCCTGAGCGAAAGCCAGGTAAAAGTTTACCTCCACCGCGCCCGGGTTCAGTTAAAAGAATACCTGGTGAAGATTGAAAACGTGATTTAAGAAAAAGGTATGCAAAACAAACCGGTCAGGCATCTGCCGGAAACAAGCAAGCAACTATGAGCATCAACAGAGACAATTACGAAGAATATTTTATCCTCTACACGGATAATGAACTGTCGCAGGCAGAACGCATGGCGGTGGAACAATTCGTGCAGGGGAATCCTGATCTGCAGGCTGAACTTCAGCTTTTCCTGCAGACAAAATTGCCTGAAGAGGAAGTGGTCTTTGCCGATAAAGCTTCTCTCCTGAAAGCACCTGAGACGCCCGTATGGGAAGAATGGATGCTGCTCGAAATGGACGGCGAACTGGATACCAACGGCCGTCTGCAACTCGAAGAGATCATGAAAAGCAATCCTGTTGCACGCCGCGACTGGGAAACGCTTCAGCAAACCCGCCTTCAGGCCGATACATCCATTGTATTTCCCGACAAGGCTTCTCTTTACAGAAAAGAACATTCCACACGTGTCGTATTCATGCGCCGTATCCGCATCGCCGCTGCAGCCGTATTGCTGCTTGCGATCGGTGCCACTACGGTACAATACATGCGTTCATCTGACGAACCAACGGGCAACAGCAATGCCAATACGCTGGCAAATGGCGGCCAGGTTCAAACCGGCGGCCAACGCAGCAACAACGACGGACCGGTGCTGATCAAAGAGTCAAACGACAGCAACGATCAGGCAGCGCCTTCAGAATTGAAAGCGGTTCCAGGTCAGCAACAGCCGGTACAATATGCATCAGGCATTCAGCAACAACGCCAGGTGACCAATCCGGTACAACAACAAACACCCGGAGTTGACAACAACAATGCTGCACAACAGCAGGATCTGGCCAATAACCAGACAAATGCTTTGCCCCGTCCGGCTATCAAACTTGATGATGTAACGCCTATCATTCGTGGCAACGAAAGCATTGCCGGCAATGACAACAAAAAGCTGGAAAAAAACATCAGCCCTGTAACATTTGCATCTAATCAACCGTCACAAATAAGTAACCCCGCTGATGAAGCACTGATAGCAGACGCAAGTGAGAATGGTGGCAAAAAGAATAAGTTCCGCGGATTTTTCCGGAAAGTCACCCGGAACTTTGAAAAGAAAACCAACATCGACGTAACAGATGGTCAGGACCAGTTACTGATTGCAGGTTTTGCTATCAAGATGTAATACTATTATTTTTACCCCTTTAAAAAGAAGTTTCGATGAAAAGAATAATTGCTATGTGCATAGCATTATGCACTGTGATGACTGGTTTTGCCCAGGTGGATTCAACTGGTACTCAAAACGAAGGTGACACGATCAGAGTTGGTGGAATGGTGATCATCCGTTCCGGTAAAGGTGCCGATGGCAAAAACGGCAGACATGGCATCAGCTACAGAACCCGCAAGGTTTACAAACCTTCCAATGTAAGCACCAACTGGGGCATCATCGACCTTGGTATCGCCAACTACGTTGATAACACCAACTACGGAAGTGCAGAAGCGCAAGCTTATGCTCCCGGCAGCAACGAAAACTATTTCGATCTGAAAAACGGCAAGTCGATCAACGTTAATATCTGGATCGTAACACAGAAAGTGAACCTGATCAAGCATTATGTGAACCTGAAATATGGTGTAGGACTGGAACTCAACAACTACCGTTATAAAGCGCCTATCCGCTACGATGACAAGCCTGATGCAAACCTGACCAATCCTCCGATCGTAACACTGGACCCAGAAGTAGCGCTTGGCAACCGTCATTACAGCAAAAACAAACTGGCTGCGGATTACCTGACTGTTCCCCTGATGCTGAACTTCAATTTCACTCCTAACCGTCAGCGTGCATTTGGTTTGAGTGCCGGTGTAAGCGCAGGTTTCCTGTACAGCGCCCGCAACAAGACCATTACGTCTGATGAAGGAAAGCGCAAAGCAAAAGACGATTTCGACCTGGAACGCTGGAAACTGTCTTATGTAGGTGAATTATCGCTCGGATTCCTGAAACTCTATGGCTCTTATGCATTCAAGAGTATGTACAAGAGAGGGCTGGACATCACCCCTTACACCGTAGGATTCCGGATCAGCAACTGGTAAACTACGTAGCTGTCCAACTTATTATCCACATCCCGCCGGTTTAACCTGGCGGGATTTTTCATTTGCATCATTTTTGCTGATTGGCCGTCTTGTAAAACGATCGTTAAAATATATCCACATCAAAAATAAAACCGACTGCTCACCCGTTTTCTATCCTATTACGCAGCTATGAAAAATTTTGCCCTCGTTTCTTCCCTATTGCTGGGCACGGTCAGCCTGATCGCCGACCGCCCTGCCTCCGAACCGGTCCGCCTCGAGCGCTCCGTTAAACGCACAGATCACCTTGCAGGGCCTGTGGGCTCCGTGTCCATCGTCATCGATAAGTCAGATTATGAGCTTACTGTATATGATGAAAAAGGTTGGTATGCTACTTATCCGGTAGTATTCGGCAACAATAGCCTGGAAGATAAAAAGATGGAAGGCGATAAAAACACGCCTGAAGGCAAGTTCAAAATAGTCAGCAAACGTGTACATGAGAAATGGTGCCGTTTCCTGGCGCTCGATTATCCGACACAGGAAAGCTATGAGAAATTCAAACAGCGCAAGGAAAGAGGGCAGATTCCTGCCAATGCGCGTATCGGCGGCAGCATCGGCATTCACGGCGTATGGCCGCACGAAGATTTTGTAATCGACCGGTTCAAAAACTGGACACTCGGTTGTATTTCAATGAAAAATTCAGAAGTGACGGAACTATATGGCTATACAGGTCCGGGTACCACAGTTACCATCCGCAAATAATCACTGATTCAGGAAGTCATTGATCGTTCTGTGCCACAGCGCCGGATCTTCACGCAGGAAAGAAGTATGCCCCAGATTTTCATACACCATCCATTTCTTGCGCGATGAACTGAGTTTTTCATACACAGCCTTTACTTCCTTTTCCGTAACAAGCGCATCCAGCGATCCCCATTGCAATAACACCGGGCATTTAATGGCCGCAGCATAGTTCTCCGTAGCATAGCTAAAGGCATTGAAACCTCTTTCAACACTCATCCACCCAGTGACCAGCCAGGCAAAAGGTTGCTCCGGAAACCCGACTGCCCGCGCACGTCCTTTGAGATGATCCTGTAAACGATTGAAGGGCGCGTCGGCAATAATCACCTTAGGCCGCATATCGGGATAATCATGCATCGCCTTGAGCACGGTACTGGCACCCATCGAAATTCCCCAAAAAGAAATATTGTTCAACTGCTGTGCGCGCGCATATTCATATAACAAATGCACTTCTTCCGTTTCGCGGGCTCCGTAGGTTGTAACAGCGCCTCCGCTTTGTCCATGCGCACGAAAATCGATCATCAGCACCTGATAACCCATGTTGTAAAACGCAATGGCTTCGGCCAGGCAACGCTGGCGGCTGCCGGCCAGTCCATGAAACAGCAGCATGGTGCCTTTGGCAGAATCCTGTTTCAACCACCATCCTTCAATCGGAATGCCCGAAGATGTATGTAGGGTGAAAGATTGATGCCTGACAACAGGCGTATCAGCAGGATTAAAAGCAACTTTATAAGAAGCAGGACCGGTGAATAAATGCCAGGTTTTGGCAAAAAAATGGGAAGGTGCCTTATCGTCGGCAGGCTTTGCGCCTGCTTCCCGGAAATAAGTAAACCGGTAAGCATAAATGGCCGCACAAACATTGATCAGGATAAACTGTACCAACAGGACCCAGCCTATCCAGCGGACCAGTGAAGGAATTTTACGTGGCTTTTTTTCTGGTTTCATAAGATACTGGTAGCGTACCAGTGACGGCAAATGTAATGTTTTAAGGCGTAAGGTAAAAACAGCCGTTTTAAGTGGTAAGTTATAAGTAAAGCAGCCGGTAGATGGCGCCTTTACTCTTTATGCAGCTTTGGCTGTTATTCACTTTCCCCTTGGTTCGTGTCTCCACGAACCAACAAAAGCGGAGTACCGCGTATTACAAAATCCGATTCCGGTGCGTGAAGACACGCACCGGGGTGAGAAGAATGTTCATGCCCTTAGGAATCACCTCCCCTTGGCTTTGCGCATACACCAACGTTGGCTGTTTTATTGACGATTCACGATTGACGATTCACTATTCACCGACTGCATCCTTCGCCACAATCACCGCCACCGTTTTCACATTAAAATAGTCCTCCTGCATATACATATACCCATCAGCCGGATTGCCGGTGCCCCAGGAATTTTTCACATAATACCAGGTTTTACCCTTGTTGTCTGTTGTGATGCCCACGATATGCATCAGGTGATCGATGGTGGTCTCTCCGCTTTTAAATGTCGCCTGTCTGGTTTGCTGCAGGTTGGCTGGTGTTTGCCAGAGAAAAGCAAGGCCATCCTGGAAACGGAATGTCGGTTCGGTTACATCACCATCCCATCCGACTGTAAATCCCTTCTTTAAAGCAGCCTGCGTAATTTTTATCAGGTCTTCGACAGGCACATTATAATAACTATCACCGGTCCAGTTGTATTTGTCTTCTAATACAAAGTTTGTATAAAAAGGATGATGCGTGTAGGAAGTGATCTCTATATAATCATCCGGTTTAATGGCCAGGGAAGCTGCATAACTTTGTGGCGTGTATATTTTACCCTTATAAGAAAAGGTAGAAGGCACCTCACCAAGATATCGATCGAGCCATTGATCGATGGTCTTCATATCTTCTTCCGATGGTTTTGTTTTTCCTTCTGCAAGCATGGCTTGTACAAACCGGCTCATCAATGTATCCAGCTCTGCGTGATCATGTGATTTTCTGTTGCCCGTCAATCCGGAATATGCTTCGTCCGGTACCATCCCGTAGTTGCGGAGCACATACAGTACATCATGAAACTGACCTCCCGGCGTAAAATAAACCTGGCCTTTTGTTTCAAGATACCGGTATACTTTTCTTATATAAGAATAGCGCGCGGTAAACATTTCGCTTAAATCTTCTGCTGCCTGTCCTTTGCGCAGCAGCTCTGCTTCCAGCAATGAGTTACTGGCAAAACTCCAGCAGGTGCCCGACATCGACTGATCGCGTACGGGCGTACAAGCCGGCGTGGCCGGCGGTTTCAACCCGAGTTCTGCAATGTCCGGCTGCTGGGCATTGGCAGATGTGCCCAATACAAGAAACAGGAAAATAAAAAAACGGTTCATGCGATGTTTTCGCAAATAAACCGTTTTAATATAGTTACCTCCTACCATCTGGCGGGTATTTTATAGTCGTCCGTTCCTGATTTCCTCCACCACTGCCGGATCCAGCAGGGTAGACGTATCTCCCAGACTGCCGGTTTCTCCCTCGGCAATCTTGCGCAAAATGCGACGCATAATTTTTCCGCTTCTTGTTTTGGGCAATCCGCTTACAAACTGCACTTTGTCCGGTTTGGCAATAGGACCGATAATGCGCGATACCGTTGCGAGTATGTCTTTCTTCGCCAGGTCGTCCACATCTGGTTTACCGCTGTAGATTACATAGGCATATATGCCCTGCCCTTTGATATCATGCGGATAGCCCACCACCGCGCTTTCCACCACACCTGCGTGCATGTTGATCGCATTTTCTACTTCGGCCGTACCAATGCGGTGCCCGCTTACATTCAATACATCATCCACGCGGCCGGTGATGCGATAGAACCCCTGTTCATCGCGTAATGCACCGTCGCCGGTGAAATACAAATTTTCATAAGTAGCAAAATAGTTGGTGCGGCAACGTTCATGATCGCCGTAGGTGGTGCGGAGTATGCCGGGCCAGGGCGCCTTGATGCAAAGGTTTCCTTTGTAATAACCGTCTTCATCTTTCTCCGTAACCTCCCGTCCTTTTTCATCCACCAATACTGGTTGAATGCCCGGCAAGGGCAACGTAGCCCATGATGGTTTGGCCGGCGTAACGCCCGCCAGGTTGGAAATCAATACACCGCCGGTTTCCGTTTGCCACCAGGTATCTACAACCGGGCAGTTCTTTTTTCCGATGTGTTCATCGTACCAATGCCAGGCTTCTTCATTGATCGGCTCGCCTACCGTGCCGAGCACTTGCAGCGACGACAGGTCTTTTCCCTGAAGCGGTTCTTCCCCAAAGCCCATCAGGCTGCGGATGGCTGTTGGTGCCGTATACAAAATGTTCACTTTGTATTTCTGTACAATGTCCCAGAATCTTCCGGCGTCGGGCCAGGTAGGTATGCCTTCAAACATCAGCGAAGTAGCGCCTGCACTGAGTGGTCCATATATAATATAACTATGTCCGGTGATCCAGCCGATATCGGCTGTACAGAAATGTACTTGCCCGGGTTTATATTGAAATACGTTTACGAATGTATAGTTGGTCCACACCATATAACCGGCGCAGGTATGCACCACACCTTTAGGTTTACCGGTGCTGCCCGATGTATATAAAATGAACAACGGATCTTCCGCATCCATTTCTTCTGCCTTGCCAAATTCTTCAACCGGCAAGGTGTCGGTTACTTTAGTCATTTCATCTTCCCACCATACATCGCGGCCCTTCAACATACTAACGGGTGTACGTGTTCTGGTATAAACGATCACACGCTTCACTACTTTATTTCCGATCAATGCGTCGTCGATCACCGATTTCAGCGGAATGTCTTTTCCGCCGCGGTAAGCGCCGTCGCAGGTAACGATAAATTCCGCTTTTGCATCTTCCAGTCTGTCGGCAATGCTTTGTGCAGAAAAGCCACCGAAGATCACACTGTGGATGGCACCAATACGTGCGCAGGCAAGTACGGCATACGCGAGTTCGGGAATCATTCCCATATAAATACACACGCGGTCTCCTTTCTTTACACCGTTGTTCTTCAACACCTGTGCAAACTGGCAAACCCGCTTGTGGAGCCGCTCGTAGGTCACGATGCGTGTTTTTTCTTCCGGATTATTTGACTCCCAGATGATGGCTGGTTTATCACTGAGCGTGGCAAGATGGCGATCGAGACAGTTCTCGGTGATGTTCAGTTTGCCGCCTGCAAACCATTCAATTTTGGGTTGGGTAAAATTCCAGTCGAGGACCTTGTCCCACTTTTTTCTCCAGGTAAAATGTTCCGCAATATCACCCCAGAATTTTCCGGGATCGTTTACGCTCTGCTTATATGCCTCCTGGTATTGTTCGAAAGATTTTATCTGGTAGGGATATGACATACGACAATCTGATTTTTTTTGAGGCTTAAATGTACGAAGACAAATTTTTTTGAACGGTGATAAAAATCAATTACGTATTTTAAGCGAATGAAAAACGATACTGCTTCTTCCATCTGGAAAGTGATTGGCGCTTCGTCGGTGGGCACCATGATCGAATGGTACGACTTTTACATCTTCGGTATGCTGGCCAAAACCATCAGCGTACAATTTTTCCCGGAAGGGAATACAACTGCAGCGCTCCTGAGTACGCTGGCCATCTTCGCGGCAGGTTTTATTGTTCGTCCGTTTGGCGCATTGGTATTCGGGCGTCTCGGTGATCTTATCGGACGCAAGTACACGTTCCTGCTTACGCTTGTATTGATGGGCGGTTCTACTTTTCTTATAGGTCTTGTACCGGGTTATAAAAGTATCGGTATTGCTGCGCCATTGCTGGTATTGCTGCTGCGATTGCTGCAGGGACTGGCACTCGGCGGTGAGTATGGCGGGGCCGCCACCTATGTGGCGGAACATGCACCCACCCATCGCCGCGGCTTTTTTACCAGTTGGATACAAACCACGGCCACACTCGGTTTGTTCGTGGCGCTGGGCGTGATCATGCTGGTGAAAATGAATATGCCCGATGAGCAATTCAATACAGAATGGGGAGGATGGCGTTATCCTTTCTGGTTCTCCATCCTGCTGGTAGTAGTATCTATTTATATCCGTATGAAAATGCACGAGTCGCCCTTGTTTGCCAAACTCAAATCGGAAGGCAAAACATCCGCGAATCCTTTGCGCGAAAGCTTCCGCAACAAAGCCAACTTCAAAATGGTACTGCTCGCTTTGTTTGGTGCGGTGATGGGCCAGGGTGTTGTGTGGTATACGGGACAATTCTATGCGCAGAGTTTTCTCGAAACAAAATGTACACTCGAATTTGAGCAAAGCCGCACCCTGATGTTGTGGGCCATTGCCTTTGCCACACCTTTCTTCCTGTTCTTCGGATGGCTCAGCGACAAGATCGGACGTAAATGGATCATGATGCTGGGTATGTTATTAGGCATTCTTACCTATCGCCCGATCTTCGGTTACTTCCTGGAAACCACACAGGCGATCACCAAAAATGCGGAGGCAAAGATCAGCGGCATCACTGAAGAATATACCGAAACGTCAACGGGCGAACGCATCCGCACACATACAACCGTTTATTCGTTAGCAGACGGCAGCGGCTTCCGCGAAGTGCAGCGTGATACACTGGATACGGGCGGCGCGGTGAAAGCTGCAGGTCCGGTAATCGTAGCGGAAAAACATTTATCTTCTTCGCAGTACTGGAAATTTGCGGGGCTTGTATTCCTGCTCATATTATATGTAACGATGGTATATGGTCCGATCGCGGCATTTCTCGTTGAAATCTTTCCCACCAAAATCAGGTATACGTCGATGTCGTTGCCTTATCACATCGGCAACGGCGTATTTGGCGGCCTGGTGCCCTTTATCGGACTGTTGCTGACCACAAGTTTTCCCGGCGATCCGCTGGTAGGATTATGGTATCCGATCGGAGTGGCGGCCCTCTGCCTGGTGATCGGCGTCATTTACCTGAACAACCGTATCGATAAAAACGTAGAAGATTAACCTGTAAACAACTGACTACTATGAATGCATTGAAAAAAGCGCTGGGTGTATTGTGGCTGATTGCCGGACCGGCGGTGATATTTTTCCTGGTACAGGGCGCTGTTGAACATATCGATCCCAAAGGGACGAAAGATATCAACAGCCCGGTGGTCTGGATCATCATTATTGCCATATTTACGCCCATTGCGCTGGGGCTGATGATCTTCGGCTGGTATGCGCTGCGGGGAGAATACGACCATCTGCCGGAAAGCTCATCAGAAATTTAGTTAAAATTCATACCGGGACTTGTAAATGTGTTGTTTATGTAATTTTTTTGTAAACCAAACTGCCTATTGGCTGTTATAAGTTATCTTTACAGGGCACATGCAAACACACACCTCACCATACACGCTGATCAATAAGGCCTCCAGCATTCTGATGCTGCTGGCACTTATCTGGCTGACGGTGAGCATTCCGTTTGTATACCGGGCCCAGCAGGAAGCCGCATCCAAATCAATGGTGTCCCTGTCTGGCGGCGAAAGCAACGATGATGCGCCCGCATCTTCTACTTCCGACAATAATCCTTTCGCCAACACTACCGAGGAAAAACCCTGCGGTGGTGTAAATACATTGACCGAGGAATACCTGCATGCCTTCCATCAGGATTTCACTCGTCATTTTTCTGAAGTAAATGTTCCCGCAATTCATGGGCATGAAGCTACTTATGAAGCTTTTCATGGTGAACTGTTATGTCCTCCTCCCAATCAGGCCTAAGCACTGCCGCGCAATCGCGTCAGTTGATCTGATCTGATTTCTTTACTGTTTCCTTACATTTTTTTTACTACGAACCCGGCTTGTACTGACATGACCCGAATGGATCATGCGGCTGGCTGATAAGACAGGTTTTATTCATCACTCGTAAATAGCAACGTTTATGGCTGCACCTCGTGCAAATTATTTCAAAAGTTTATCCAGCGATATTCCTTCGTCCATTGTGGTATTCCTGGTAGCCCTTCCCTTGTGTCTGGGTGTGGCACTGGCATCGAACGCCAGTCCCTTCAGCGGGCTTATTGCAGGTATCGTGGGAGGTATCGTAGTGGGTTTCGCCAGTAAGTCGCACCTCAGTGTGAGCGGCCCTGCTGCTGGTCTTACCGTTATCGTAGCCGCTGCTATCGCAACATTGCAATCGTTCGAAGCATTTCTGCTGGCAGTGGTGCTGGCGGGTGTGTTACAAATCATTCTTGGTTTTCTGAAAGCCGGTGTTATCGGTGATTATGTACCCAATGGTGTGATCAAAGGCATGCTGGCCGCGATCGGTCTTATCCTGATCCTCAACCAGGTTCCTCACCTGCTCGGTGATGACTCGCATTTTGAAACAGACGAAGGCGTGATCCCGGAGAAGGGAAATATCTTTTCCAACTTCATTAATGCTTTCGCACACATTACTCCCGTGGCATTCCTGATCGGCGGGGTGTGTCTGGCGTTTCATTTTGTGTGGGAAAAAATAGTAGCCAAACAAAAAGGTTTTATCAAAGCTGTACCGGCGCCGCTGCTGGTGGTATTGATAGCTGTAGGCATCAACTATTATTTCCAAAGCTCACAGCCGGCAAGTGCGCTCGTTGGTGATCACCTGGTAAAAATTCCTATCGCCAATTCACCGAATGAGTTTCTCTCTTTCTTCAATACACCTGACTGGAGCCGCATTTTCGACTACAATGTATTGACGATCGCGGTAACGCTTGCACTGGTGGCAAGCCTGGAAAGCCTGTTGAGTATCGAGGCGGTAGATGACCTGGATCCGTATCAGCGTGTAACACCAACCAACCGCGAATTGAAAGCGCAGGGTCTTGGCAACCTCGTGTCAGGCCTGATCGGTGGTTTGCCGGTTACCAGTGTGATCGTACGTTCATCGGCCAATGTTAATTCCGGTGCCAAAACAAAAATGTCGGCCATCCTGCACGGCGTGTTGTTGCTGGTGAGTGTGGCGTTTCTGCCATTCGTGCTTAACATGATTCCGAAAGCAGCACTGGCAGCGGTGTTGATCTTCACCGGTTATAAACTGGCAAAACCTTCATTGTTCAAGTCCTTTTATAAAAAGGGATGGGACCAGTTCCTGCCGTTTGTAATAACGATTGTAGCGATCCTGGCAACCGACCTGCTGAAAGGTGTAATCATTGGCATCGGCGTAGGTTTATTCTTCTCGTTCCGCAGCAATTTCCGTTCGGCTGTATTTGTGGTAAATGACAATAACAAATACCTGTTCCGTTTGCGTAAAGACGTGTCGTTCCTGAACAAAGCGATCATCAAACGCAAGCTGGAAGAAGTGCCTGAAGGATCATCAGTAATCATCGATGCATCACGTGCCGACTTTATCGACCGCGATGTAATTGAAACCATCGAGGATTTCATGATTGCAGCACCGTTGAAGGACATCCATGTCGAGTTAAAAAAAAGCAATCTCCGGGATCAGGGATTCAACGAAAAAATAGCTGATCACAAAAACGGAACAAGCGGCGGACCAGTACGCAATCACGATAAATCAGTATCAGTGAAAACGGATGTACCGGCACCGTCGAAGAATTAGGTTATAAGTTTTAAGTAATAAGTTATAGGTATTGAGTAATGATGCAATCAGGAAAGTCCATTGACGATTGACTCCCGAAATTTCGGGATCACCATTCACGATTCACCATTCACCATTCACTATTCACTATTCACTATTGACAATTCACAAAAAAAGCGCGTTATATGAACTCTTACGAAAAATTGTTACTGAACAACAAAGCATGGGCAAACGAAAAAGTAGAAGACGATCCGGATTTCTTTAAACGGCTGGCCGAAACACAAACACCCGAGTTTCTGTGGATCGGTTGCAGCGACAGCCGCGTACCTGCCAATGAAGTAACCGGCACACAGCCCGGTGAGATCTTCGTTCACCGCAACATCGCCAACCTGGTGGTGAACACAGATGTTAACCTGCTGAGCGTTCTTTCTTATGCGGTAGGACACCTGAAAGTAAAACATATCATCGTTTGCGGTCACTACGGTTGCGGCGGTGTGCGTGCTTCAATGACCAAAACAGACTTCCGTCCTGTATTGAATATGTGGCTGCGCAACATTAAAGATGTATACCGTCTGCACCGCGAAGAGCTGGAAGCCATCGAAAACATCGATCAGCGTGCCGACCGCCTCACGGAGCTCAACGTGAGAGAGCAGGTGATCAACCTGGCCAAGACCTCTATCATTCAGCGTACATGGGCCAGCGAACAACGCCCCCATATTCACGGCTGGGTATACGGTCTGAAAGATGGTGTCATCAACCCCGTTTTTGATATAGCCCCCGGAGCCTCTATCGATGCTCTGTATGAATATGAAAACCTCTAAAAGTTGACCAGCAGTTTGTGTGTTTCAACTGTGCCGGTAGATCTCTATCTACCGGCTTTTTTTATTTAGTAAATAGCGTAGGTTTGCAGTATGTCCATTGAAATAAACAACCTGGTCAAGGATTATGAAGGGCAGAAAGCGGTCAACAACATTTCGTTCCGCGTAGCCAAAGGTGAAATTGTCGGTTTTCTGGGCCCCAATGGAGCCGGTAAATCCACTACCATGAAGATCCTGACAGGATACATACCGCCCACCGGCGGTCAGGCATTTGTCTGTGGTATCGACGTCACCACCAATCCGCTGGACGCCAAAAAGAAAATCGGTTACCTCCCCGAATCCAACGCCCTCTATTACGATATGTATGTGCGGGAATACCTGACTTTCATTGCTGATACACATCAGTTGTCTGACAGGGCGAAGGCCGTAGAGCGTGCCATCGACGTTGTAGGACTTAACCGCGAAGCACATAAAAAGATCGGTCAGCTTTCCAAAGGATATAAACAACGCGTGGGCCTTGCTGCCGCACTCATCCATGACCCCGAGGTACTGATCCTCGACGAGCCGACGAGCGGCCTCGATCCCAACCAGATCATAGAGATCCGCGAAGTAATCCGCAGACAGGGACAGGACAAAACGGTCCTCTTCTCCTCCCACATCCTGCAGGAAGTGGAAGCCATCTGCGACCGCGTGATCATCATCAACCTGGGTACACTGGTAGCCGACGACGCACTCAGTAACCTGCAGCAAAAGCGCGGCGGACAGCAAGCCGTGATCGTAAAATTCGATACAGCCGTCAACAAACAATTGTTAGAAAATATCGCGGCCGTTACGGCCATAGAAGTACAAACAGGTGCGCAGTATAAATTACTGACGGCAGATGCAGACAATGTGCGCAAACAAATCCTGAAGGTTGCATTGGAACATAATCTCAACATCGTTTCTTTGCAAAGCGAAGAACATCGCCTGGAAGACATATTCCGTTCACTCACGGCAGCGCAACCCGCTGCGCCAACGGAACAACCTTCCGTGAACGAACAACAATAAATTAAATAATAACCATGAGTTACATTTCCGAAATTTTCGCCAGACAGATCCTGGACAGCCGTGGCAATCCGACAGTAGAAGTAGACGTGATCACCGATGAAGGTGCCCTCGGGCGCGCAGCAGTACCCAGCGGAGCCAGCACCGGCGCGCACGAAGCTGTTGAACTGCGTGACAACGACAAGAAAAAATATGTAGGCAAAGGCGTGCTGAAAGCGGTAAAGAATGTAAACAGCACCATCGCTCCGTTGCTGCTGGGTTATGATGTAGCTGATCAGACGGGCATCGACCAACTGATGATCGAACTGGATGGCACAGAAAATAAAGGAAAACTCGGCGCCAACGCCATGCTCGCGGTAAGTATGGCCGTGGCAAAAGCAGCAGCTGAAGAAGCAAATCTCCCACTGTTCCGTTATATCGGTGGTACCAACGCCAAAACCCTGCCCATTCCGATGATGAACATCCTCAACGGTGGTGCTCATGCGGATAACAAGATCGACTTCCAGGAATTCATGATCATGCCGGTAGGTGCGCCCTCCTTCAGCGAAGGTCTTCGCTGGGGTGTGGAGATCTTCCACTCGCTCAAAACTGTATTGAAGAAAAAAGGCTTCAGCACCAACGTAGGTGATGAAGGTGGTTTCGCCCCTAATATTCAATCCAACGAAGAAGCGATCGATACGGTGATGGAAGCCATCCAGGCTTCGGGCTACAAAGCCGGTTCACAGATCGTGATCGCCATGGATGCAGCCAACACCGAACTGTGGGATGCCAAGAAGAAAAAATATGTATTCCACAAGAGCAGCGGTAAACAACTGAGCAGCGACGAGCTGGTTAAGTTCTGGGAAAAATGGGTGAAGCAATATCCTATCGCCTCTATCGAAGATGGTATGGCCGAAGACGATTGGGCTGGCTGGAAAAACCTGACCAACGCGATCGGTTCCAAATGCCAATTGGTAGGCGACGATCTGTTCGTAACCAACGTAACACGTATCCAGCAGGGTATCGACACCAAGACAGCCAATGCCCTCCTGGTGAAAGTAAACCAGATCGGTACCATTACCGAAACCATCAATGCGGTAACACTGGCGCAACACAATGGCTACAACACCATCATGAGCCACCGCAGTGGTGAAACGGAAGACACTACCATCGCCGACCTGGCGGTAGCGTTGAACTGTGGTCAGATCAAGACGGGCTCTGCCAGCCGTACCGACCGCATCGCCAAGTACAACCAGCTCATCCGTATCGAAGAATTGCTGGGTGCCAGCGCTGTTTATCCGAAAGGAAAGATTAAATTTGGTAAATAACTTATATAAAGGCGGCAGTCTTTAAACCACTGCCGCCTCTTTTTAAACACCTGGTATGCGTCTGTTTCGTCATATTCCGGCCTGGCTCAGAAACAAATATTTCCTGGCTATCGCCGTTTTTGCCGTGATCATGCTGTTCCTGGATAAGAACGACTTCTTTACCCAACTGGAACGCCGCAAAGAATTGCATGCCCTGGAAAAAAGCCGCGATTATTTTCAGGAAGAAATCCGGCAGTTGAACCTCCAACGTTCTGATAATAAACCTTATACCTTAGAGAAGCTCAGCCGGGAAAAATACCTGATGAAGCGTGACAACGAAGATCTTTTCGTCATCGAAGAGAGCAACGGAGAAAAAAGTAACTAAATAGCAACACGCACAATAAGGACTGCGCTTTGTCGTTTTAAACCCGGACGAATCACTATTTCAAAAGGATTTTAACTGGTTTGCCAATGGACAATTTTACTCCTGAGGATCTTTTACTGTATCTCTACAAAGAAGTTTCCCCCCGTCAGCAGGAACAGATCGAGCAGGCACTCGAGCGAGACTGGACACTGAATGAAAAGATGAACGTGCTGAAATCTGCCCGCGAACGTCTCTCCAGGATCCACGAATCGCCACGCACCGAGGTTATTCTGAATATTCTTCGCTACGCGAATAAGCAAATTTCTGCTGTCAGTACACACTGACTAATTCAAAATTAAAAAGTCAAAAGTCAAAAAAGGTTGCGCGATTTTTCATGCACTTTTGAATTTTGAATTTTTACTTTTGAATTTCTATGACCCGCAAAGAACGCTATGATTTTGTACTGGATTATTTCCAGGAACATGCTCCCGATGCCGAAACAGAACTGGTTTACGACAATCCCTACCAATTGCTCGTAGCGGTGATCCTCTCAGCCCAGTGCACGGACAAACGGGTAAACATGACCACGCCCGCCATTTTTCAGCAATACCCTGATATCGACGCACTCAGCCAGGCAACGTTCGACGAGTTATTTCCCCTGATCCGCAGCATTTCATATCCCAACAACAAAACCAAACACCTTATCGGCATGGCCAATATGGTGAAGGATGACTTTGCCGGCGAAATCCCGATGACGGTGGAAGAACTGATCAAACTTCCGGGCGTGGGACGTAAAACTGCCAACGTAATCACTTCGGTGATCGACCAGCAGCCCAATATGGCCGTAGACACCCACGTGTTCCGCGTAAGCAAACGCATTGGCCTGGTGACCCAGAAAGCTACCACCCCACTGGCCGTTGAAAAAGAACTGATCCGGCATATTCCCAGCGAACTTATCCACAAAGCACACCATTGGCTGATCCTTCATGGCCGCTATATCTGCGTGGCCCGCGCCCCTAAATGCCCCGAATGCGGCCTGCAACAGGCCTGCCTCTTTTTCCAGAAATCCTACAATTAATTTTCCGTAAAGCCGTTTGTTTATTACATTTAAAACTGATCTTCGCAACCTTCCAATCTCCCCTGAAAACCGCCCCCGATCCGCACTCCTCCTTTATTGTAGAAGTCTAAACTATGCTGATGTTGAAACGCGCTTTTTTACCCGTTATGATCTTCTGCGCCCTGTTGTCAACCAGGAGTGCACATGCCCAATACTATTTCCTGAATGACCGCTACTACGGCCAGGACTTTACGTTCGAACTTGGCGGCTCTGTGGGCGCTATGAATGCTTTTACCGACCTCGGTGGTAACAAAGGCATTGGTAAAAACTTCGTCAAAGATTTCAATCTCAAAAATACACGCCCGAGTTTTGGTCTCTATGCCCTGGCCACTTACAGGGAAGCCATTGGCGTACGGCTCGAAGGCACTTTCGGATCGGTACAGGCCTATGACAGCATTCTGAAAAAAGATGGCAAGAGCACTTTCGGCCGATACGAACGCAATCTCAGTTTCAGAAGCCGCATCACCGACGTGCAACTTTCATTCGAAATACATCCGTTATTCTTCAAAATGTATTCAGAAGACGAAGCACCTTTTTTCTCCCCGTATCTTGTAGCAGGTGTTGGTTACTTCGCTTTCAACCCGCAGGCCCAACTCAACGGCAAATGGTATGACCTTCAGCCGTTGCGTACCGAAGGACAGGGCTTTGCCCAATACCCCGACCGCAAGCCTTATAAACTCAGCCAGATCAATATCCCGGTAGGCGTTGGTCTCCGTTATGAACTGACCCCCTCTATTTACACACGCCTGGAAGTAGTACACCGTTTTCTTTTCACCGACTACCTGGATGACGTAAGCACCACGTATATCGACCCGAATGCTTTTTACCTGAACCTGCCTCCCAATCTTGCTTCCATTGCAGAGCAGATGCATAACCGCAACATTCCCGGATCAGGCTACCAAACCGGCGGTCCCGGCGATCAGCGCGGAGATTCCAAAGACAAGGATTCTTATTTCACCATACAGTTGAAGTTTGGTTTTGTACTGCGCAACGAACCGCGGTAAGGTAGTAAGTAGTAAGTTTTAAGGAGTAAGTAAACAGCCGGTTATTGCCAGCGCCAACGATCTTGGTTCGTGTATACACGAACCAAGGCATTCACGATTGACGATTCACTATTCACGTCAATCGTACTTCCTCCCCTTGCTCTGCAAAAAATCCCTGTACGAAAAACTAAAATTGAGCTGAAAATAATTTTCCTTGATAAGGTTAGCCTGCTGCGTGCCGCGCACCCCACCTTCCAGCGAAACGGAATACAACAAGCCCTTGCTCAATATACCTCCCATACCCGCCGTAAAACCATACTCCCTGATCGGTTGATTGCGGATTTGCAGATAAGATTGATTATAGAAACCTCCAAGTTGAAAGAAACGGTGTTCTATCTCCTGGTTCCATACATTTTTTTTCCGGGAAAATTCCACGCCGCCTGATAAGCGGCTGCTGCTGACCATTTGCCATCCCTGTTTCTTTATCTGCAGCGACGACCAGTCATCATAGGTATAATCCACCACGTAGGTCGTTTTGCGATTGTGCGTTAACGATATACCTGCTGCATAACTTTTAGGCAAACGAAAATTCCCCTGCTCCAGCGTTTTCGCATCAACCAGCGTCGTTGTTCCCTCCGTTACGGTCAATGTCCTTTCCGACGGCAAGTTCACTCCGGGAGTATAACGTCCGCCAAGATTGAGTCCCCATTTCTTTCCTAAAGTTGTATAGTATTGCGCACCGGCCTGGAAGCGAGGACGTCCGAAATATTCCTGCACTTGTGTACTGACCGACGAGCCCAATCCCGCATCACTCACGATCTCCGTTTTATTGAACCCACCGGCTACAATAGCCGATCGTAGGCCAACCGAAAAATGTTTCCCCAACGACACCGCATTGGTCCAGTAATATTCATTCAGCCCGCCATCGCCCTCATAACGCGTCTGGTAAGTTGTATTGTCTCCTATTATTCCTTTTTCTCCGGTAAACGTATAGTTTACATTACTGAATTGGCTGAAGCCGACACTCGTCGCCCAGAAACCATTTACTTTAACAGCCAGTGAAAGACGTTTGATCCAGAAATCTTTGTTCTTGCTGTTATCAATACTGACCGGCGTGCCGGAATAGGTAACCGTACGCCCGGCCATAGCCGCATCTATTGTATAAAAACTGCGTGTAAGTCCTGTTATGGCCGCGGGATTGTTATCAACGAGATAAATAGATGATCGCGTAGCAATACCCGTACCTGCAAGACCCGCTGTACGATTATAACTGCGATGATCGATATCACCGATGCCGTAGATGGAATAGGGACTGTTCATATTCTGCGCACTTACAATTGCGGTAGCGAAAAAGAACAGGCATAGTAATAGCGTAACACGTTGCTGCATAAAGAGAGATTTACAGATCAGTTAGTGGATGTATTGACAGTGATCAGTGTAAGACGCAACCGGCATCGCTGTGCATCCGGCAATGAACTGCCGGCGCCTACGATCAACCGCGAGATATTCAGCGGTGCCGATGCATTGTGCATCAACATAAAACCATTATCCTGGCTTCCCGCTGAGGTGAGCAATTCACTGATATAAGCCGTTACATTAAACCGGTAGTAATTATTTTCCCCGTATACAAGGTCGAGCATGGGATCGGCATACAGGATGTCCGAACCAATAGAATCCAGTACCGAACCCGACGATAAGTTCGATGCATCGGTTTGCGTCATGTATAGTTGATTGGGCAAGGATGATGTACCCTGCACAAATGATTGCGGATAAGGACGGACAATCAATTCTGCTTTCGCCAGCCTTACATAACTCTTTCCGGCAAGCAGATTTTTCAGATAAGGAAAAGTCATTTTAATAGTCAACCCGGTACCTGCCTGCTCAAACACGCGCCCCCCTGTAAGCGATGCCGCAATCTCCGTTAAATTATTTCCCGTACTCACCAATCCCGTTCCTGACCGGTCTGCTATGATTTGATTGAAGGTGTACGTGTTGTTGAGCAAGCCAAAGTCTACATAGGCAGGCGATGGATACGGTACTGTGGTATGATAATGCACGCGCAGGCTGAGGGTGCTTTGCACCGCATTCAATCCAACTACAAAAGATTCGTCAGTCGCACTTACATCCAATGCAAGGCCATACAGATAACCCAGGAAGTTTTCCTGCGAGCTCAACTCCGTGGCATGATCGCGCAGTTTGGTAAAGAGCTCCATACCCTTTGCATCCTGCAAACGGACAACCACCGAATCCATCTGCACCGGATTGATACGGACCGTACTGCTACCCAACGAAACGGCTTTCACCGGCACGTCACTCGTATTGTATAACTTGTTGTTATAGCTCAATGTCATCGGCCGCGACAACTCGTCGGCGCGAATAGTGATGGAACGCGTTGAATCACCATAGTAATAATCATTGGGACGCAACACCAGGGTGAGTGAGTCAAAGATGGCCGAAGAAGGGATCTCCGGCAGAGAAGCGGGAACGGCCAATTGAAAAAATGGTCTTGCTTTAATCAGACCGAGATAGGCATCGCGGTAACGACCTAGCAGGAAGTAACTGGTGCCACTTGTTGAAAACGAATCGGTCATCACCGTTGACAACTGCACCGTTGTACTATCGATATATTCAATGGAAGTATAAGGGTTATCCGGTGTGGTACCGAACTCGATATCCTTGCGGGTGCAGGAGAGCAGCCAGAGAGAAAGACCGAGTATCATGCAGGGAATAAAAGCTTGCAGACGGATGGGAGCCATAGTTTGTCGTTTGTTAAAATGCCCGCGCAATATATCCCGCACGCCTGCCGGTAATTTGTTATACTCTATTAATGCCGCCGATAAATCGGCGAAAGCCCCTTCACCACCGATAAGTGCCTGCAACCTTTTTGAAAGCGCTTTTTTTCAGCATTGTTGTGTTGATAGAGTCTTCCGTCTGTTCTATCTATTCATTAAGGCAATTCATCTATTTTAAGAGAATCTTCCGCTTCACCGCCAATACTTTTATCCGCTTGAAGTCGTGAAGCCTGGCGGCTCCGGCTATTAATTATCCACGAAAGGACGGTTGGCCCGCTCCTTACAAAACCAGAGAATGATGAAAAAAGTACACGCTTATCTTATCGGTTCTTTACTGATCACCGGTTCGGTAGTATTGTCGCAGGGTTGTACGCGCGACACCAGTTCGGACGATGACCTGATCGGCAACTGGAAAAAGGGAGATGACTTTGAAAGAGATGCCCGCAGTGAAGCCATTTCTTTTACCATCGGTGATTATGCTTATGCAGGTACAGGCGCAGGCTCCAGCAACTCCGAACGTTTCAAAGACATCATGGAGTACAACCTGGCCAGACGTTATTGGACACAGAAAGCCGATCTTCCCGGCGCAGCAAGAAGTTCTGCCGTAGCTTTTTCCATTGGCACCAAAGGTTATGTAGGCACCGGCTACAATGGTTCTGCACGTCTCAACGATTTATGGGAATACGATCAGGCGGCTAATCAATGGACACAGAAAACTGCTTTTCCCGGCACCGCGCGTTATGACGCAGTGGCATTTGTATTGAACGGAAAAGCCTACGTTGGCTGCGGTAACGACGGTAATTATCTCAAGGACCTGTGGCAGTTCGATCCCTCCGGCAACGGCGGTCAGGGTTCGTGGGAACAGAAAGCAAGTGTGGGTGGTTCCAAACGCTCGGCAGCCATGGCTTTCGTTGTCAACAATACGGCTTATATCTGCGGAGGCAACAACAACGGCGAAACACAGACCGACCTCTGGGCCTACAACGAAACAGAAAATCAGTGGACCAAGAAAAATGATATCTACAACGCTACCGACGACTCCTTCGATGACGATTACGGCACCATTGCCCGCCAGAATGGTGTTACATTCGTGATCGATAACTTTGTGTACCTGGCAACGGGTGAGAGTGGCACAGGTGCTATCAATTCCACCACCTGGCGCTATGATCCTTCGAGTGACCGCTGGGCGGAGAAAACGGCATTCGAAGGCACCAGCCGCACAGGCGCCATTGCCTTCACCCTGCAGAACCGCGGCTTTGTGGGCACGGGTCGCAGCGGCAGTCTGCTGATGGATAACATTTTTGAATTCCTGCCCAACGACGAACAGGTAGACAATGACTAAGCCCGGCGTAAAAACAATATTGCTGATCAGTGTGCTGGTAGCGGGAATGCTGTGGTGGTTATTGCCGCGCAAAACAGCGCAACCGGTATTTACTTCATCAGTGTTTGTAACAGATAAGGGCTGGGGTTATGATATACGGGTAAATGACAGTCTGCTGATCCACCAGGATGTGATTCCCGCGCTGCCTGTGAACGCCGGCTTTGCCAATAAAGAACAGGCGGAAGCGGCGGCCTCACGCGTAGTAAACAAACTCCGCAAAAAAGAATACCCAACTTTATCGGCGGATGAAGTAAAACAACTAATGACAGCACCCGGACATGAATGAGCAACTTCCCATCAACCGCTTTTTGCTCGTGCTCTTTGGCTTCCAGAGAGCACGCAGCATCGGCCAATTGGTTTTCATCTTACTCGTGCATGCGGTTGCGTGGGCTTTGTTTCTCTGGCTGCCATTGTTATTCTATCCTGTGCGCTTCGACGGAGAACCGGTATGGCGAAGGGAACTCATTACCAAGATTCTTCCGATCGCTTTCTTTTACCTGAACTATTATTATTTCCTTCCGCGCTTTTTTGAAAGAAGAAAGATTACGGCCTATCTGTCATTGGTACTGCTGTCGGTAATAATAATCAGCGTGGCCGATATGTTCATCCGATCGAAGCTCAGCGGCTTTTATCCGGTAAGTGGCACCAGGATGTTGTCGATACAATCAAAACCCTTACAGGAGCCGGCACCTGTGTTCCGCATCAGGATCGACCAGGGAGATAGCCTGCTCACCAGGGTCACGCCGGCACGGCCATTCGATGAACACATGGTGTTTGGTATTCCGCAATCCTTTGTTTTCTTTTCCATAAGCCGGACGGCTTCTACCTGTATCTTTCTTTTGTTATTGGGTGGAATGATACGCCTCGCTTATTCATTTCTCAGAAACCAAAATGAAAAGAAGAGCCTGGAGAACGCACACCTGAATGCAGAAGTAAACTTCCTGAAATCGCAGATCAATCCGCATTTTCTTTTTAATACGCTGAACAGCATTTATTCGCAGGCACATGCCCGTTCGGAAGACACCGAGTCATCGATCCTTAAACTGTCGGAACTGCTGCGTTATGCTTTGTATGATTCGGCAGAAGACCAGGTTGACCTTGACCGCGATATACGCTATATTAACAACTACATTGAGTTGCAGCGTTTACGGTTGTCCAGTAAGATACAGCTTGACTACTCGGTGACCGGCGATATGAGTGGTAAAAAGATCGCGCCTATGTTGCTGATCAGTTTTATCGAGAACGCTTTCAAACACGGCATTAGCTATACCCATGCATCCGCCATCGATATACAAATACACATTTTTGAAGAAACATTAACGCTTACCGTTGTGAACCCGGTGATCGAAAAAGATAGTTTTGCTCCCGGCGGGCTCGGCCTCCGGAATGTGAAACGCAGGCTGGAACTGGTTTATCCCGAACGATATGAATTGATGACAGAGCGTAAGAACGACCAGCATATTGTTCACCTAAAACTGAAACTATACCATGCTTAACTGTGTGATCATCGATGATGAACCGCTTGCCCTTCAACTGATGGAGGACTACGTGCAGAAAACACCTTACCTGCGTCTGGCAGGCAAATTTGAAGAGCCGTTGCAGGCACTCAACCTGCTTGAATCAGCACAGATCGATCTTCTTTTTCTCGATATAAAAATGCCGGACATTACCGGCATTGACTTTTATCGCTCGCTTTCACACAAACCGGAAGTGATCTTCACCACCGCCTACAGCGAATATGCCATCAACGGATTTGAGCTAAAAGCACTCGACTATCTGCTGAAACCTATTTCATTTGAAAAATTCATCACAGCCTGTAACCGTGTACGCGACCTGATGGAGAATAAGAACCGTCCCGTAGCGGCAGAAAAGGATTTCTTCTTTATCAATGTAGCACACAAGATGCATAAGATATTCTTCGACGATATTCTTTATCTCGAAGGATACAAAGACTATACGAAAGTGCATTTGACGAGTGCGTCCAATCCCTTGCTGATCCTGCACAACCTGAAATACTTTGAGGATATGCTGGACAAACATGCTTTCGTCCGCATTCATCGTTCTTATATAGTATCGATGAGAAAAGTAACAGTTGCTTCGCGCAAAGCGGTGACCATACAGCAGCAGGAATTACCTGTCAGCGATAACTATCGTGATACATTTTTTGCACTGATCGAACAGCACGCGCGATAACCTCTACAAACTTCGGCTGATCAGCAATATTTCCTGATCTCTTCCACCAGTTCCGTTTTGGTCATCGGCAGTCCCATGATCTTGTTGTAAGACTTCGCATCGACCAGGTATACATCACGCAGTATCTTGATGAGCTGACCGTTGTTAAGTTCGGGGACAAGGATCGTTTCAAACTGTGACAAAATCTGTCCAAGGTTACGGGGGAAGGGACGCAGGTAACGCAGGTGTGCGTGACTAACGGAAAGGCCATCTTCCTGCAATTCGTTCACTGCTGATTTGATGGCACCGTACGTAGATCCCCAACCGAGCACCAATACTTTACCTTTTTCTTCTCCGCTGTCCAGTTTTTGTTCGGGGATATGGTCGGCGATCTTGTTTATTTTTTCTTCGCGGATCTTCACCATCAACTGGTGATTCTCCGGATCGTAGCTCACGTTGCCGGTGATATTCTGTTTTTCGATGCCACCGATGCGGTGTTCGAGTCCGGGTGTGCCGGGCACCGCCCATGGACGCACCAGTTTTTCGTCGCGCAGGTATGGCTGGAATTTCTCTTCGCCGTGTCCGAGATCTGTTTTGAATTTCACATGAATCGGGGGAAGATCTGCCGACTGCGGAAACTTCCAGGGCTCTGCACCATTGGCAATGTAGCCATCACTCAGGAAGATCACGGGTGTCATGTGTTGTACGGAAATGCGTACGGCTTCGTATACCGCTTCGAAACAATCGGCCGGAGTAGAAGCTGACAGTACAGGCATGGGGCATTCACCGTTGCGGCCGTAATAAGCCTGCAGCAGATCCGACTGTTCTGTTTTGGTAGGCAAACCGGTTGAAGGCCCGCCCCGTTGTACGTCAATAATCAGCAACGGAATTTCCAGCATCACGGCAAGGCCCATTGCTTCTGCTTTCAAAGCCATACCAGGACCGGAGGTGGTCGTAACGCCCAAAGAGCCGCCATACGACGCGCCGATAGCGGAAGAGATCGCGGCGATCTCATCTTCAGCCTGGAAAGTACGGATGCCGAAATTTTTATGACGGCTGAGTTCGTGCAGAATATCCGATGCCGGTGTGATCGGATAGGTGCCGAGGAACATGGGCAGCCCGCTTTTCTGCGAGGCAGCAATAAGGCCATAGGCCAATGCCTGGTTGCCCATGATGGAGCGGTAAGAGCCGGCTTCGATGCGGGCTTTTTCTACTTTATAGGTGGTGGTAAATGTTTCGGTGGTATCGCCATAGTTGTAACCTGCATGCAGCGCCTTCAGGTTACTGGCGAGAATATCTTCTTTGCGGCCGAATTTTTCGGTAAGGAAAGCTTCCGTGTTCTTCATATCGCGCCCGTACATAAAATAAAGGAAGCCGAGAACGAACATGTTTTTGGCGCGGTCTTTCTCCTTCATGCCCAATGTGAATTCCTTCAGCGCCTCACGGGTCATTTTGGTCACATCCATTTTGATGACGTCGTAGCTGTCGAGGCTGCCGTTTTCAAGTGGATTATCGCCTTCGGCGTAATTGGCCAGCCGGAGGTTTTTGCTATCGAAACCATCGGTGTTGATGATCACTTTGCCGCCTTTCTTCAATACGCCGAGGTTGACCTTGAGGGCGGCGGCGTTCATGGCTACGAGTACGTCGCATTCGTCACCGGGTGTGTGAATGCTGTTGCTGCTGAAGCGCAACTGGAATCCGCTCACGCCTGGAAGAGTTCCCTGCGGGGCTCGGATTTCGGCCGGAAAGTCGGGAAAAGTGCTGAGGTCGGCACCCAGCAATGCTGTGTTGTTGGTAAACTGAGTACCGGTAAGTTGCATACCATCGCCGCTGTCTCCGGCAAACTTTATCACTACGTCCTGAAGGACTTCCTCTTTACGAATCATCTGGAAAAATTGTCGGGCAAAGGTACTAAGTATTAAGTTATAGGTTATAAGTTTTAAGTTATCCGATAACCTGATCCCTTCAACATTATCAAATCTTCAAATCATCAAATTTTCAAATTAGCATTTTGCAAATCTTTAACCAGCAGGATTTGCAAAGCGGCATTGGTGCACACTAATTTCACTTAAAATTTATTCCCCGAAACTTTATGGACCAGCACACCAATTCCGACCAGCCTCCGTCAGAGGCCTCCTTGCTTCCTCATGCCCGTTTCACCCTTGTTTTGCTCTTAACCGTTGGTTTCTTCGCCTGTAACGACCGGCAGGAATTCAAACCGCTGAAGTCCGCCGGCATAACTCCCGCCGATTCAATGGTAAAACCTGTAGCTGCCGCACCCGCCAAGCCGGCAAAAAAGAAAAAAAAGATCTACCTCACTTTTGATGACGGCCCCAACCTGGGTACTCCTAATGTGCTGCACATCGTACGCGAAGAACAGATCCCCGTTACCTTCTTTGTTATTGGTGAACACACCGCTGCCAGTCGCTTGCAACAAGCGACCTGGGACAGCCTGCGCAACCTGCCGCTTGCCGAACTCTGCAACCACAGCTATTCCCATGCATGGCGCAACCGCTACAACAAGTTTTACGCTTCCCCCGATTCGGTGGTAAAGGATTTCGACCAGACCAGGGAAATGCTGCAACTCGACAACCACATTGCCCGCACACCCGGCCGCAACGCCTGGCGCATCGACAGCCTGAAATTCACGGACAATGCCAAAAGCCGGACGGCCGTCGATTCGCTGCAACAAGCTGGTTATACCGTAGTAGGTTGGGACCTCGAATGGCATTTTAACCCCAAAACCCTTAACGTAACGGCTGACGCCGATCAGCTTGTACGTCAGATCGATACGTTGTTTGCCCGCAACCGCACCAAACGTCCGGACAACCTCGTGATCCTGGCCCATGACCAGGCCTACCGCGGTACGCCCGATACAATCGAACTGCGCAAGCTCATCCGTAAGATCAAACAGAACGACAACTACGAATTTGCAGTAGTGAGCAGCTATCCCGGCGTACCGCAAAAACCGGCCCCACGTTAAACGTCAAAATAGTTACCGCTGATCAAATTCTCTTTGAGAATGATTGTTTGTTCGCTTAAATTTACGAGCGCCATTATACCTGCACCTGGTAATCTTTAACAGCAAACAACACACTCAAACGTATGGGAAGATCAGCTTCGCAGCCTGTTCAATGTGCCCCCGTGAAAGAAGAAATCAATTCTCTTAAGAGATGCTGATATTGGTGTGCCCCGGAAATTCCGGGGCATTTTAATGATAAATGGTTGTTATATAAGGTTCATATTGTTTTACTTTGCTACCCACCCGAAGGGGTTACTTCGGTCCAAAACACTCTATCAACATGAAAAGACGTTATCTACTGCTCTCCGGTTTGGCCCTGCTGACTGCTTCCGCAGTACAGGCACAGGCAAAACTGGTGGAGAAAGTCACCAAACAAGGAACGGAATTGGTGATTCCGTATGAGAAGTACGTACTGCCCAACGGGCTGACGCTGATCGTTCATGAAGACCACAGCGATCCTGTGGTACACGTTGACGTTACTTACCACGTGGGTTCTGCCCGCGAAGAAATCGGGAAATCCGGTTTTGCCCACTTCTTCGAACACATGATGTTCCAGGGAAGTGACAACGTAGCGGACGAGCAACACTTCAAGATCATCACTGAAGCCGGCGGTACGCTCAATGGTACTACCAACACCGACCGCACCAACTATTTCGAAACTGTTCCCAGCAACCAGTTGGAGAAAATGCTGTGGCTCGAGGCCGACCGTATGGGTTTCCTGCTCGACGCCGTTACGCAGCAAAAATTCGAAGTACAGCGCGCTACCGTTAAGAACGAACGCGGCCAGCGTGTTGACAACGTGCCTTATGGTCTTGTGGGCGAAGTGATCGCTCAGAATCTTTATCCTTACGGACACCCTTACTCCTGGCTCACCATCGGTTATGTTGAGGACCTGGATCGTGTGAACGTAAACGACCTCAAAAACTTCTTCCTTCGCTGGTATGGCCCCAACAATGCCGTAGTTACGGTTGGTGGCGACGTTAAACCTGCCGACGTAGTGAAGCTGGTAGAAAAATATTTCGGCTCCATTCCTGCTGGTCCGAAAGTACAGAACATGGCAAAGGTTGTTCCTACGCTGGACAAACACCGCTTTGCTTCTTATACTGACAACTATGCGCGTCTGCCATTGTTGGTCAGAACTTACCCTACTGTTCCCGCGTATGATGCTGATCAGGCGGCACTGGCCTGCCTTGCGCAGATCATCGGTCAGGGCAACAACTCTGTGCTGTACCAGGAACTGGTGAAAAAACAACTGGCACTTCAGGCTAGCTGCTTCAGCGGTCTGTCCGAACTGTCCGGTAGCTTCACTTTCCAGATCGTGCCTTTCCCCGGCAAACCATTGTCCAACATGTATTTCCTGCTTGACCAGGCACTGGCCGAGTTTGAAAAAAGAGGGGTAACAGATGACGATATCGCCAAATTCAAGGGCGGTTACGAATCGCAGATGATCAACGGCCTTCAGTCTGTGTCAGGTAAGGTATCACAACTCGCTGCCTTTGAAACATTCACCGGTAACCCTAACAGGATCGGTGAAATGCTGAAAAAATACCAGGCTGTTACCAAAGACGATGTAATGCGCGTGTACAACAAGTACATCAAGCATCAGCACAGTCTGAACGTGAGCGTACTGCCAAAAGGCCAGGACTCTAAAATGCTGATTGCCGACAACAACTATACAGTAGACAAGAGTAAATACATCGCTCCTGACTACGGTTATGAAGGACTGAAATATGTAAAGGCAAAAGATAACTTCGACCGTACCAAAATGCCCGGCAACGGAGCCAATCCTGTTGTAACCGTTCCTGCATTCTGGAAAAAAGACTGGCCCAGCGGCATCAAGCTCATTGGTACAGAAAACAACGAGCTGCCGACTGTAACCCTCTCTATTAAAATCCCCGGCGGACATCTGTTGAACACGAATGACCTGTCTAAAGTGGGTCAGGCATCGTTCTTCACCGATATGATGAATGACGACACCAAGAATTACACAGCAGAACAGATCAGCCGTGAGCTGCAAAAACTGGGAAGCTCTGTAAGCGTATTCAGCGGTAATGAGGACATCACGTTCCAGGTGCAAACCCAGAAGAAAAACCTCGACGCTACCCTGGCATTGTTGCAGGAGCGTATGTTCAACCCGAAATTTACACAAGACGCATTCAACCGCATTCAGAAACGCACACTCGAAAGCTTCAAAGTGGCTAAAACACAGCCTGCCAACGTAGCTGACGAAGTATTTGGTAAACTGAACTATGGTAACAACCACATTCTGGCTACTGATCCAAGCGGTACGGAAGAAAGCGTGAAGAATATGAAGCTGGCTGACATCCAGGCTTATTATGATAACTACATGACATCCCAGGGTGTGCAGGTAGTGGTAGTAGGCGATGTAACAGAGGCAGAAATTCTGCCTAAACTGAACTTCCTGAACAACCTGCCTAACAAGAAGATCACGATCCCCTCTGTTGCGGCAGCTCCGAAAGTGGAGAAAACAAAAGTATACCTGGTGGATGTGCCTAAAGCGGCTCAAACTGAGTTCCGCGTAGGTTACAATACCGGTATGAAATATGACGCAACCGGCGAATACTACAAAGCCGGCCTGATGAACTACACCCTTGGTGGTGCGTTCAACAGCCGTCTGAACCTGAATCTCCGTGAAGACAAAGGCTGGACCTATGGCGCACGCAGCGGATTCAGCGGTGGAAAGCAAACCGGCGACTTCGAATTCAGCGCAGCTATCAAAGCCGACGCTACCGACAGCGCCCTGGTTGAGATCATGAAGGACATGAAAGCATTTGCCGAAACGGGCATCAAGGAAGAGGAACTGTCATTCCTGAAAAATGCTATCGGTCAGCGTGATGCCTTGCGTTATGAAACCGGATTCCAGAAAGCTGGCTTCATTGGCAACATCCTGAATTACAACCTGCCCGGCGATTACGTAGATCAGCAGAGCAAGATCACCAGCGCTATTACCAAAGCTGAGATCGACGCCCTGGCGAAAAAATGGATCAACGCCGACAAAATGAACGTGCTGGTGGTTGGCGACAAAGCCAAGATCCTGCCCGGTCTGCAGAAATTAGGCTATGAAATTATTGAACTGGACACTGACGGCAACCCCGTTCAGAAGAAAGGATTCTGATAAAATCATTTCGAAAGAAAACCCCGCCAGCTGGCGGGGTTTTTTATTGGGGCTATGGCCTGGATTTAAGCTGAAAAGGGAAATAGAAAAGCGGCCCTTTCAGGGGCCGCTTTTTCCGCAAAATAAGCAGTTAGTGTTGGCGGAAAAATAAACAAACTCGTTTAAAAATCAATTCGTTTGATGGTAGCAATCGTGCGTTCCGCCGGGGCACGATATAAAAGACAGGAGAGGAAATCGATCTGCTGCACGGATTCTAATATTTTTCTAAACTTTTTTTGGAAAAGGCAGAATGCGCGGTCGATTTTTCAATCAACTGATTGATAATCAATATTAAGTGGAAATGTTATTTTATTGGGACGGAAAAAATATTTCCCTTGGTTCGTGTAATCAACCAGCAGGATGAGGTTCACCCCCTGGTTCGTGTAACCGATCAATACGTCGGCTGAGGTTTCCAGTTTCAAAAATCACTCCCCGTGGTTCATGTATATACGAACCACGGCTGTCCGGGTAACCGATTAACAAAGCCGGGTTTTTCCGCTTCAAACAAAAAATCCCGCAGTTTTTCAACTACGGGATTGTAACTATTGAAAACGAGCTCTTTAGAACCAGCTTCCTATAAAGGACTCATTTTTCTTATATCGTTCATTAGCCAGACGTGCCCGGCGGCGGCGCACGCGGCGTTTCTGCTCGGCAGCCTGAATAAGCATCAGGATCACAAACAACAGCGTGAACGGCGGAATACCCAGGAAGGAAATCCACGTACCTCCGAAGGTTTTGCGCATCGGACGTCTCAGGCGTTCAGCGATCAGGTACATACTCGGCACCAGCACCAGCGTCATGAAGAACGCGAAGGTGAGACCGAAGATGATGGTCCAGGAAAGCGGCTTCCAGAAGGCTGCGTTGTCGCCTCCAAAGAAGATATGCGGATCCAGGTGTGTGAACAATGTTACGAAGTTGATATTGAAACCAATTGCCAGCGGAATCAGCGCCAGGATAGCGGCGAGCGCCGTCAGCAGTACCGGGATGATCCGCGTTTTACCGGCCTGGATTACGGCTTCGCGAGTACGTACACCGCGGGCACGCAATTCATCGGCAAACTCGATCACCAGGATGCCGTTCTTGATTACGATACCGGCCAGACCCAGGATACCCACGCCGGTCATTACTACCGACACCTGCATACCCGTGATCGCAAAGCCCAGTAATACACCAATCACACTGAACACAATTTCCGTAAGGATGATTACCGATTTGCTTACAGAATTAAACTGCATCACCAGAATAGCAAGGATGATCACAAGGGCCATTATCAACGCCGTTCCGAGGAATGCACCCGTTTCCGCCTGCTGCTCTCCTTCACCCGTTTGTTTGATCGTTACGCCATCCTGTATTCCTTTGAATTGGGCAATCGATCTTGCGAGGTCTTCGTTCACCGCTGTGGGTGTATATCCCTGCGTCAGCAATACATTCGAACGGATCGTGATCATTCTCTTCTGGTTCTTACGCTGCACACTACCCAATGTATTGGTGTAGTCGACTTTTACCAATGAAGACATCGGCACCTGCCTGTATTGGCCACTGGACATATCCATGAAACCGATCTTCATGTTCAGCAGATCCACCAGGTTCTTACGTTGCGTTTCCGTATTGCGGACCTGTATTTTGTATTCATCTTCACCATCTTTGATCTTGCTGGCTTCGAAACCAAACAACGCCGTACGCATCTGCATACCGATCTGCGCACTGGACACCCCTTCCGCCATTGCCCGCTGGCGATCAACCACCAGTGATATCTCGGGACTCTTCAGGTCAATATCCATTTTCAGTTCTTCCACACCCGGCGTCTGAATACTATCGAGATAATTCTTCAGGTCAACGGCCGTTTTAATCAGGGCGTCGAAGTCTTCACTCGCCACTTCAATATTTACAGGAGGGTCGGTGGGCGGACCGTTCGCTTCCTTGTCTACCGATATCTCCACACCCGGAATGCCTTTCATGGCAGCACGGATACTGTCGAGATAGGGGCGCGATGATTTACCATGACGCTTTTCAAATTCCACAAAGGATACCTGGATACGTCCGAGTTCGCTTCGCGTACTGCGGTCACCACTGCTGGGATCCGCGGCACCAACGGCTACGTTGGCAATTACACTTTCCACGATCGGATTTCGCTGATTTTTTGCAGGATCCATACCCAGCACCCTGTATACACGCGACTCAAGTTCGCGGGTAATGCTGTCGGTATATTCTACCCGTGTACCGGTTGGCAGTTTGGCATATACATAGATCTGGTTAGGATCGCTGTCGGGGAAGAAGACCACCGGAACTCCGCGGATTACAAAGATGAAAAGCGAGAAGAAAAATAATCCTACAGCACCTAATAACAGCCATACCGGGCGCCATCCCTTCACCGCCCAGCGGAGCAGGGTTTCGTAGTGACCCATGATCCAAGGAAGCGCGCTGTTCTGGAAACGATGGATCCATCCATCGAAGAAATAGCGGTTCAACACCATCAGGATCATGATGAGGATAATGATATTTCCCAGGAATGTTTGTCCGGCAAAATCAAGCAATACACCGATTGCCAGGAGAATCCAGAAGAATGGTTTTTTGAAAATAGCCGACTTGGCTTCCTTCTTTTCGTGCTCCGGGTGGTTCATGAAGTCTACCGCAAATACGGGGTTCATGATGAAGGCCACAATAAGTGATGCCGTGAGTGTAAAGATCAGCATCAGCGGCAGGTAGATCATGAATTTACCAATGATCCCCGGCCAGAAAAGCAGCGGGAAGAACGGTGCCAGCGTAGTAGCCGTACCCGCGAGTACCGGATACCATACCTCGCCTGCCGCCATCATCGCCGCTTTTTTACTATCGATCTTTCCTTTCCCTTCTACGAAAATACGGTGTGTATTTTCGATCACCACAATCGCATCATCCACGATAATACCCAATCCGAACAGCAGGGCAAACAGTACGATGAAGTTGAGGGTGATATCCGAACCTACTACCAGGTTACCCAGCGGCAGGAAGATGAACGCCACGAACATACTCAATGGTACACTCAGCGCCACGAAGAAGGCATTGGTCACGCCCATGAAGAACATGAGGATCATCAATACCAGCAGGAAGCCGATCACAATTGAGTTAACCAGATCGTTGAAAGATGTACGTGTGCTATTGCTGGAATCGCCCGTGATGCGTACTTCCAGGTCTTTCGGAAACTGTGTTGTTCGTACTTCTTCTGTAATGCGTTTTACATCATCACTTGTATTGATCAGGTTTTCACCGCTTCGTTTGATGATGTTGAGCGTGATTACGTTCTTACCATCCAGGCGCGCATAGCTGTCACGGTCTTTGATCGTGTCCCTGATCGTGGCTATGTCTTTCAGGTAAATGGCCGCGCCCCTGGTATTGCGTACCAATACCTGTTCAATATCCGCCGCGGTTTTAAATTGTCCTTTCAGTTGCAGGTTGCGTTGCATATTGCCTACATCCAACTGACCGCCGGACACGTCCATGTTCTCATTGGCGATGGCATTGGAAATGTCGGTGAAAGAAAGACCTGCAGCCTGCATGCGATCATTGTCTACGTTTACCTGGAACTCACGCTCGGGGGCTCCCACCAGGTCAACGCGGTTGATCTGTGGCAGTTCTTCGAGTTTATCTTTCAGGTCGTCCGCATATTTTTTCAAACGCGCTGGCTCATAGTCGCCGCTTACGTTTACATACATGATCGGCATCTCCGAAAAACTTACTTCCATGGCCGTTGGCTCCTGGGTAAGATCGGTTGGCAGATCCTGTTTGGCTTTGTCGATGGCATCCTTGACTTTCTGCACGGCCACATCTACTTTCACTCCTGTTCCAAACTCTACGGTAATGGCCGAATAGTCATTGACACTTGTACTGGTCACCTTGGATATTTTGGCGCCGGTAATACCCTTGATCTGTTTTTCGATCGGTTGGGTCACCAGGTTTTCCATATCCTTGGGAGAGTTGCCCACGTAAATGGTGGATACATAAACGGTGGGGATCACGATATCAGGAAACTGTTCTTTGGGAAGAGTCACGAACAGGTTGACACCAAAACCCGAAACCGCCAGCATCAGCAGGTACATGAACGTCTTGTTCTTGATAGCCCAGGAAGTAGGCTTGAATTGCTTGAACTTCCCGGTAAAATTCTCTAATGCAGACATGATAATAATTTGTTTTTACAGTTGGTTGTTCAGACGTGAATGGTGATCCCGAAATGTCGGGCGTCAATCGTGAATAATACAGCCGTGGCTGTTAACCTGTCAGTTATAACTTATCACCTTAAACCTTACGCCTTTTACCTTAAACCTCATTTGCCTTCAGTGATCAGTTGTCCGTCATAAAGGCTTTGAAAACCGTCCGTGATGATCTTATCACCTATGGCCAGACCGCTCTTCACTTCCAGGCGATCGGCATACAGTTCGCCTACGATTACAGTCTTGCGGCGGGCTACCAGTTTACCGTTTTCAGTAACCGCTACCAGTATATATTTTCCTTTATCATCGCTTTGCAGGATGTTCACCGGAATAGTGATCGCATTATTACTGGCGTAGTCACGGATCTGCACACGTGCGATCTGGTTTGCCTTTATCGCTTTGTCCTGTCCGATCTTTCCTTCAACCGTAAAGGTGCGGCTCACGGGATCGATCAGTTTGCTTACAGCATTGGCTTTTGTGGTCAGCACTTTGTTGTTGGCTTCTGGCAATGTGATTTGCAGCACGCTTCCGGTATTTACTTTTTCCAGGTAATTTTCCGGCACTTGTACAACTATTTTCAGATCGCCTGTATTCACGATGCGGATACCTGTTTGCGGATTCGCGGCACTTTGAGCAGAAAATACTTCGCCCACTTTTACATTCACCACATCTACCGTTCCGCTGATCTCGGCATATACATTGGATTGGTTCACGGTTTCCTGGGCGGTACCAACACCGGCACGCGCAGCGGCGAGCTGGCTGGCCGCGGCTTCAACAGCTGTCTTGGCCTGCAGCACCTGCACTTCCGTACCGATATTGCTCTTCCAGAGATTCTGCTGGCGTTCGTAAATACTCTGCTTCAGTTTCAGGTCGGCTTCCAGGCCTGCGATCTGCTGGCGTGCCTGTTGCAGTTGCTGCGAAGCAAGTGCATTATCGAGGCGCATGATCAGTTGTCCTTTGCTTACATTCTGCCCGGGTTTAACATGGATGGAACGGATAACGCCGCCCATACCACGTGGTGATACCATGGCTACATTCACCGCATCGATGCGTCCCTGCAGATCGATGAAATGCTGGAATGAATCGGAGCCGATCGTTTGCAATGCCACGAGTTTGGCTTTGGCTGCGCCGTAAGAAGAATCGAGTTTCATCAGTTCGTCTTCTACCTTGGCGATCTGTTCATTTATTTTTTTCTGTTCGCCTTTAAGTTTTTCAAGTTCCGCTTTCTTATCGGCCACAGCGCCTCTGTCGGCCTTACCGCCTCCGCAGGCCACGAGCAGCAGGCTCAGAGCAGCGGCGGTCGTTATATTCAGGATATGTTTCATGTTCGTCATTTTATGCGTTGGTTTCAGTTTGTTAGAGTTTGCCGGTTGCTTTCAGGAAATCGATGCGTGCCGTGATGGCTGAATACATTGCGTTGATATAATTAGACTGTGCAAGTCTCAGATCATTTTGGGCAATATTGATATCGGTTTGCGAACCGGTACCTACTTCGTATTTTTTCTTGGTCTGGTCATATACAGTCTGTGCCAGGTCCATGTTTTTCTTCTGGTTGTCGAGGTTGGCCACCGCGTAATTGAAATTGTTGGTTGCCGAACGGATCTCGTTGTCGATGTCCAGTTTCAATGCTTCCCGCTGGTTCTGATTCTGGCGAAGGATCAGTCTTTCCCTGGCAATTCTTGCATTGGTACTGAAGCCGCTGAAGATGGGGATACGCAAATTCAGGGTAAATGCAGAAATGTCGAACCAATCGCCATCGCTTTTGAAGAAATCAAACTTGTCGCGTTGTGCGTTCCTGTTGTAATAGCCATTCAGCGAAAGCGTGGGGATCTTACTGAGTTTATAACGTTGAACATTGTACTCCTGCAGGCGGATGCCAAGATCAGCTGATTGAAACTCTTTACGCTGGCTGTAATCAAAGGCAGAAGCTTCCAGCACGCCGTCTTTCAGTTGCTGATCATTTATGGTATCGGTCAGCACCAGTGAATCCCTGACGGGCATGCCCATCAGCACTTTCAAAGCAAGAAAGCCATTCGCGATCTGGTTGCCGGCATTTAACCGTTCTGTTTCAACATTGGCCAATTGAACGGAAGCGCGATTGACGTCGAGCTTTTCTGCAAAACCATTGTCGTACATGATCTGGTTGTCGTTGACCAGCTTCCTGATCACGAGAATGTTGGAGTCGAGCAACTGAATCTGCCGTTGCCCTACGATCAGCTGATAATAAATCTTGTAGATGTTGGCCTTGATCAGCTCTTCGGTAACTTCTACATTCTTGACATTGTAATCGATCAATGTCTTGCGTGCCTGAAGGCCGGTAAATACCTGACCGTCGAAGAGCATCTGATTGAATGATACGCCGTAGGTAGAGTTCCATTTAAGACCGAAAGCAACTTTGGCAAACTCACCGGGTTGGCCGCCAAAAAACTCGGCAGGTACCAGGCTCACGGGCAGTTTGGCATTATAGGTCAGCGATCCGTCTGCACTTATCTGTGGATAAGCGCTACCGGTTACTTCCCGGTTGGTTTGTTCCTGGATCTGCACCTGCAGCAGCGCATTTTTTACCTGTACATTATTCTTCAGGCCATAATCCACCGCCTGTTGTGCCGAAAATGAATAGACCTGCGGCGGAGTGGCGGGCGGTTGTTGTGCCCAGACCAGTGCCGGAAGCAGGATCAGCATCATTATCCAGGCCCCTTTACTTCCCTTTTTCATCATGTTGTATTTGTTTTTCTCGTTGTTGGTTATACTTATTCAAAAGTTTCTGTCCTTTGGGGGTTACGATACCATAGAGGAAATTCATCGTGATCTCACGAATGATATCGTCGAGTGTATGTTTGCCGGTGGGAAACATATCAGGGTTGAAGAGGGCGAAAACCGACACCAGCCGGAAACGTGCAAGGATGGGAACATTGATATCGGCCCGGTACAATTCTTCCGCTACGCCTCTGCTGAGATTGCTTTCGATCTGGTTATAAACGAATTCATTCTGGTAGCAGTTCAGCTTCTGAAAAGCAGACGGGTGATATTTCTGCATATCATAGATCAGCATCGGGTTCATTAACCTCAGCATATCCCGTATCATATCCAGCGCCATGAAAAATTCATGCACAGGGTTCTCGCTGTTTTCGATGTACTTAAGACAATCATCCTCACTTCCGGAGAGTTCCATGTTTACCACAGCTTCTACCAGTGCATCCTTATCAGTAAAAAACTGGTAAATGGTTTTCTTACTGATACCCAGGTTGGAGGCAATTTCGTCCATGCTGACGCTCCGGATACCGTATCGCATGAAGAGTTCATGCGCTTTGCTGACTATTCTTTCTTGTTGATCCATAAACACTAAATCTGCAGCGCAAAACTATGGAAACTTTTATCGTTACAAAAGTTTCCGGGAAGTATTTTTCACCGTTCAGTCATTTTACCCACGGTCAGGAGATTACCTTTGCCGCAAATCTGTCAATCATGAAGCAACCGCAACCGCCCAAACAGGGAAATTTCCGCAAGCTGTTCCGTTTCTTCATCCAGGGGCTGCTGATCCTGGCGCCTATTGCCATTACGGTGTGGGCGGTAGTAGCGGCATTTACATTCGTAGACAACCTTTTACCAAAGCTTATTTATAACCTCTTTCCTTCCTGGGCACCGGTAGATGCACAGGGTAACCTGCGCAAAATCACGGGGCTGGGATTTGTGGTAGTGATTGGTTTCGTGATCTTCGTCGGCTGGGTAAGTTCGAACTTTCTGATGGGTAGCCTGATCCATTTCTTTGATCAATGGCTGGAACGCACACCTGGTATCAAATTCATTTATACATCGATTAAAGACTTTTTTGAAGCCTTTGCCGGAGATAAACGCAAATTCACCAAAGCCGTACTGGCCAATCTTTTTGCAGAAGAAGTGTGGGTAGTGGGTTTCATGACCGACGAGGAAATGAAGAAATTTGACATGGGCGTTGAAATGGTGGGCGTGTACGTGCCGCAGGCCTACAATTTTGCCGGGCAACTTTATATACTTCCCCGCAACAAAGTGCGGCACATCGAACACATCTCTGCAGGTGATGCAATGAAATACACCGTGACCGGTGGCGTGGTAGAAACCGAAACCGACGAGGAAAAAGCTGAAGAAAAGAGAGGTTTTTCTCATCGATCCTGATACCGGCCGGCTTATTTTTGCTCTCCCTTCCACGACTGATCCTAAATACAATGATCATGTCGTTATTACTTTATCTGTTTGTTATCTGCCGTCTGCATGCTATACCGTTGGTCGCATATGAACCGGTGTGGGGCTTTTTCGGACATCAGAAGATCAATTATCACGCGGTATTCCTGTTGCCGCCGGAGATGTTGATCCTATTCAAACCGGGCGTAGAAACCATCCGTGAACTCGCCGTAGCGCCTGATAAGCGGCGTTACCTGGTAGAGGCCGAAGGACCGCGTCACTATATAGACATGGACAAATATGGCGCGTATCCTTATCCCGATCTGCCACGCAGTTGGAAAGAAGCGATTGAAAAATATGGATCCGACACGCTTCAGCGTCATGGCATTGTGCCCTGGTGGATACAGGTCATGCTGCAACGATTGACAAAAGCATTCGGCGCGCGGGATCCTGCGGCTATTCTGCGATATGCGGCCGAATTGGGCCATTATGTTGCGGATGCGCATGTACCCCTGCATACCAGCAGCAATCACAACGGACAATATACCGGGCAGAAAGGCATACATGGCTTTTGGGAAAGCCGTATACCTGAATTGCTGGCGGAAAAGGAATGGGATTTTATACTGGAACCGGCAAAATATATTGATGACCCACTGAAATATGTATGGGCTGTTGTGCTTGAAAGTGCGGCCGCGTCGGACAGTGTATTGTTATTGGAGAAAAAACTTTCGCAAACCTTTCCGGCAGATAAACAATTTGCATTTGAAATGCGCAAGGGGATACCTGGCAGGCAATATGCCGCGGCCTACACACGTGAGTACGACCGGTTATTAAACGGAATGGTGGAGCGGAGAATGCGTCAGTCGATAGAAGCGGTCGCGGCCTATTGGTATACTGCCTGGGTAAATGCGGGGCAGCCGTCGTTGGCCGGTATTGCGAATGCTATTCCGGCAACAGACAGCATTCCGGAATGGCGGGCATTGTATGAAGCGGGGCGTGCGAGGCATGCTGAAGCACGGGAGCATGAATGATGGCCCTTCGAGAGGCCGAAGTATCGGCCTCAGGGCCCGAAGGTTCGGGCTACCCTTCGAGAACCTCAGGGAATGCCTGCCTGAGCGTGAGGGAATGCCTGCCTGAATCTCAGGTAGCGGTCATTTCGAATGCCTTGGCTCGTGTACACTAACCACGGCGACTGAGAGTTCAAAATTTATCTCCCGAAAACTACGGCTGTTTACACTTCGACAAACGCGGCGCTTATAACTTACAACTTATCACTTAATACTTACAACGGCTGTTCGCTTCTCCCTTACCACGTAAGCCGTATCTTTGCGCCTCAGTAAAACCCCGGCACAGCCGGCTCAACCGTTTCAAAGAATGATACACAACTTCAACTCAGGTCCGTCTATTTTACCAAAGCAGGTTTTCGAACAGGCAAGTCAAGCCGTACTTAACTTCAATAACTCCGGCCTCTCGATCCTCGAGATCGGTCACCGTACACCGCAATTTGAAGCAGTACTCGAAGAAGCACGCAGCCTGGTAAAAGAACTCATGCAACTCGACGACGACCACGAAGTGTTGTTTCTCCATGGCGGTGCCACCACGCAGTTCATGCAAATCCCGATGAACCTGCTCAATGATAACCAGATCGCTTCCTATACGGAAACCGGTACATGGGGTGGTAAAGCGATCAAAGAAGCCAAGCTTTTCGGACATGTGGAGATTGCCGGCTCCGGCAAAGACACCAACTACACCACCATTCCGCATCAATTGAATGTATCACCAACAGCGGCCTACCTGCATATCACCACCAATGAAACCATTGCAGGCACACAATGGCATAACATCCCTTATGATGCAGGCGTACCACTGGTGGCAGATATGAGCAGCGATATCTTCAGCCGTGTGCTGGACTTTAACCGTTTCGGGTTGATCTACGCAGGTGCACAGAAAAACATGGGTGCCGCCGGTGTCAATCTCGTTGTCGTTAACCAGCAATTGCTCGGTAAGGTAAACCGCAACATTCCTTCTATTCTTGATTACCGCAACCACATCAGGGAGAAAAGCATGATCAATACACCGCCCGTATTCGCGATCTATGTGGCGATGCTCACACTCCGCTGGCTGAAAGCAGAAGGAGGCGTAAGCGAAATGGAAAAGCGTAATGCAAAAAAAGCAAAGCACTTTTACGATACACTCGATTCATTGCCGTTATTCAGGGGACCGGTAGCCAAAGCAGACCGCAGCCTGATGAATGCCGTATTTGTAATCGACAACGCGGCAACAGAAAAAGAATTTCTCGACCAGGCCAAAAGCGAAGGCTTTTACGGCATCAAAGGACATCGCAGCGTGGGCGGCTTCAGAGCGTCCATGTACAATGCCTTATCTTACGAAAGCGTGGAAGCGCTCACGCAGTTCATGCAACAATTCGCGGCCAGCAAAGGCTGATTTCAACAACAATATTTATAACGTTATAAGCAAATAACAACTATCAGTATGGCGATCATTCAACCTTTTAAAGCACTGCGCCCGCGTCCGGACCTGGCGGCAAAAGTGGCTTCACGTCCCTATGATGTTCTCAACAGCGATGAGGCCCGCGAAGAAGTGAAAGACAACCCATTTTCTTTTTTACATATTACCAAAGCTGAAGTTGACCTGCCCGCCGATACCGATATTCATAGCCAGGATGTTTATGACCGCGCCAAAGAAAATCTCCATCAGAACCAGGAACATGGTGTGCTGTCCGTTGAAGAAAAACCCTGCTATTATATTTATACACTGGTGATGAACGGCCGCAGCCAGACCGGCCTTGTATGCGTTTCCGCCGTGGAAGATTATTTCAACGATGTTATCAAGAAACACGAATTCACCCGCCCCGAAAAAGAAAAAGACCGCATCGATCACATGCGCACGATCGGAGCACAAACGGGTAATGTTTTTCTTGCCTATAATAACGTAGCCGAACTGGACCAATTGATCGCCAACTGGAAAGAGCAGCATGACCCCGTGTATGACTTTACGGCCGAAGACGGTATACAACATACCATCTGGACAGTAAACGATCAGGCCGCTATCGATACGATCACCCGTCTTTTCGCGGAAAAAGTGCCGGCAACCTATATCGCCGACGGTCACCACCGCGCAGCTTCGGCAGCTAAAGTAAGCCAGGCGCTGCCCGACAGCGAGGAGGCCCGTTACTTCCTCACTACTATTTTTCCCGCCAGCGAACTCGCCATCATGGACTATAACCGTGTGGTAAAAGACCTCAACGGCCATTCCAAAGAAGACTTCATCAGCGCGCTGCAGGAAGACTTCCTGGTGACCCTCAGCGACGAACAGGTGAAGCCCTCCAAGCTCCATGAGTTCGGCATGTATTTGGATAATCAGTGGTATCTTTTGACGGCCCGTGAAGGCACATACAACGATAACGATCCCATCGGCGTCCTTGATGTAACCGTTCTTTCTGAGAACATTTTGGACAAAGTACTGGACATCAAAGACCAGCGCACCGATAAGCGTATCGACTTCGTAGGAGGCATCCGCGGACTGTCCGAACTGGAAAAACGCGTAAACAGCGGTGAAATGAAGGTTGCATTCAGTTTGTATCCTGTTACCATTCACCAGCTTTTTGACATTGCCGACAGCGGAAAGGTGATGCCGCCGAAGAGTACCTGGTTTGAACCCAAACTCCGCGACGGATTGCTCACACATCTGCTGTGAGCTGTCTTAAGAGAACGCTAAAAAATGTGCTTCCCTTTTGATGGAGGCCTTTAATATACCTATTTTGCCGGCCGGTTAGCTCCGGCTTGATAGAATAATACCCGATTATGAAGAAACTTTTCCTTTTGCTGCTTACAGGTTGCCTGGTTACAGGAGCCTATGCCCAGGACGACGATATCAAAACAATGCAGGACAATGCCCGCGCGTTTATGCGGGCGTCCGATTTCAATAATGCCATCATGGTGCTGAACCGGGCATTGGAAAAAGATAAAAACAACCTCGAACTCCAGAAGGACCTTGTGATGTCTTATTACCTGAAGCGCGATTATAACAAAGCGCTTCCACTTGCCAAAGCCCTGATCGACCGCGATGATGCAGACGTTGTCTGCTATCAGGTAGCAGGAAATGTGCTGAAAGCGCTGGAAGAAGTGAAGGAATGCGACAAAATGTATAAGAAAGGACTGAAGAAATTCCCCCAAAGCGGTCCGCTTTACAGTGAATATGGTGAATTGCTTTATGCAACAAAAAACATAACCGGAGCCATCGATCTCTGGGAAAAAGGTATCCGCAACGCACCTTCGTATGCAGGTAACTACTACAACGCCGCGCGTCATTATTTCTTTACCCATGATAAAACATGGAGTGTGATCTATGGCGAAATCTTCATCAACATGGAAAGTCTTTCCGAGCGCGCAGCGGCCATGAAACAATTGCTCCTGCAATCTTATAAAGAAAAACTTTTCGCGGGCAGCGACCTGATGAAAGGCGAGGAAAAAAATAAAAATGAATTCAGCCGCGCTTTCCTCGAAACCATGAACAAACAATCTTCCCTGGCATCGAAAGGACTGACACCGGAAACACTCACGATGATCCGCACACGTTTCATACTCGACTGGTTTCAAAGCCCCAACGCTACAAAATTTCCTTACCGCCTTTTTGACTACCAACGACAGCTTATTCAGGACGGAATGTTTGAAGCGTACAACCAATGGCTGTTTGGTACGGTACACGACCTGGCAGCGTATGACAACTGGACAAAATCTCATGCTGAAGCGTATGAGAAATTTTCCAATTTCCAGAAATCACGCGTTTTCAAAATGCCTCCGAATCAGAACTATCAATCAAACTGATTTTATAAAAGACCATCATCCGATGGTCTTTCTTTTTATACGCATTGGAATATGGTTAAAAAGTTGGAATAGCAACCATTTTTCCCGGCTTTTTCCTTACTTTGTAAGAGGGCCTGAAACAGGGCCGCACATTCATAACGACAACGACGAACCATATGGAATATCCTGCCTTTCGCCTTTTCGATGCCATCCGTAATCAGTTGGAAAAGTTTCCCAAATCCGACATGCTCAATGCCAAGGTAAACGGTACCTGGAAAAACTATTCGACTGAAGAGGTTGAAAAAATAGTTAACCGTTTCTCGGCAGGCTTGTTGAAATTAGGTGTCAGCGGTCACGCTCTTACTGCAGAGTCGAGCGACAAGATCGGCATCATCAGCAACAACAGACCCGAATGGGTTTTTACCGATCTCGCAACACAACAGATCGGCGCTATCCTCACTCCTATTTATCCCACAACCGGTATGGCGGAACTAGAATTTATTCTCAGCGATGCCGGTGTTAAATACATGTTTGTAAGCGATGCGGCTTTACTTGAAAAAGTGCAGAGTATCCGCGACAAACTTCCCCTGCTGCAGGAAATATTTACTTTCGAAAAAATAGAAGGCGCCCGTCATTTCCAGGAGCTGATCGATCTGGCAGACGATAATGCACTGCTGGAAGTAGAACGCATCAAAAGTACTATTCCACAAACGCATACCGCCACCATCATTTACACCTCGGGCACTTCGGGCAAGCCGAAAGGTGTGGTGTTAAGCCACGGCAACATCGTAAGCAATGTTTATTTCTCAAAGGCCAGTTTTCCCTTCGACGACGATCCTGCACAAAAAGCATTAAGCTTTCTGCCGCTCAACCATATTTTCGAAAAGATGATCACCTACGTTTATCTTTTCAGCGGCATCAGTATCTATTACGCAGAAAGCCTGGAAACGATCGGCGACAACCTGAAAGAAATAAAACCTGATGGGTTCACCACCGTTCCCCGCCTGCTGGAAAAAGTGTACGAAAAGATCATGGCCAAAGGCAATGAACTGAAAGGCATCAAACGTGCCCTGTTCTTCTGGAGCGTAGCACTCGGTACACATTATGACTTCAACAACAAGGGCAGCATTTTTTATCGCATAAAACTGGGCATTGCCCGCAAACTTGTTTTCAGCAAATGGCGTGAAGCATTGGGCGGACGCATTTCATTCATCGTTACCGGTGGCGCCGCAGCTTCCGAAAAACTGCTTCGTATTTTCAGTGCAGCAGGTATTCCCGTGTTTGAAGGATACGGCCCTACGGAAAACAGCCCCGTGATCAGCGTAAACCGCCGTGCAGTCAGCATGTTTGGCACCGTGGGTCTTGTGATCGAGGGACAGGAAGTAAAACTGGCGGAAGACGGCGAGATCATGGTGAAAGGACCAAGCGTTATGCAGGGATATTACAAACGTCCCGACCTCACGGCAGAAACGTTGAAAGACGGATGGCTTTATACAGGAGACATCGGCGTATGGATAGACAACAAATACCTGAAGATCACCGATCGCAAAAAAGAGTTGTTCAAAACGAGCGGCGGTAAATACGTGGCGCCTCAGCCGATCGAAAATAAAATGAAGGAAAGCCGTTTCATTGAGCAGATCATGGTGGTTGGTTCGGAACGTAAATTTGTGGGAGCGCTGATCGTTCCTTCGTTTACCGCTGTGCAGGATTGGATGCAGGAACACAATATTCCCTTCACAACACGGCAGGAAGCTATTCAGAATGAGCAGGTATTAAAAGTATTCCGCGAAACGGTGGATCGCTATAACGAAAACTTCAACCACGTTGAACAGATCAAAAAATTTGAATTGTTGCCGAATGAGTGGAGTGTTGATACCGGCGAAATGACTCCTAAACTTTCCATGAAACGTAAAGTGATCATGGAAAAGCACAGGGATGCGATAGAACGGATTTACGCATGAGTGAAGGTAAAAGGAAGAAGGCGTAAGGTATAAGGTAACAGGTTATAGATCCCGTTGTTGGCGTTAACGCCGGCAACGGCCATTCACGATTCACGATTCACCATTCACTATTGACGATTCACTATTGACCATTCGCGACTGACGCTCATTATCAAATTTTCAAATCTTCAAATTAGCTTTTGGAAAGCACTTACTCCTTCTACGATTTTTTGCGCGAGCAGGTTCCCGGATACGACGGAAACACCGCCATCCCCGCCGCAGACATGAACCTTCTGCGGAAAGCCTACATTGAAAAATTATTACAGGAAGAAGTAGGAGAACTGACCGAGGTGGAAAAAACCGTCGCCTCCAGCATCGGCAAGAAAAAACTGCTCGCCGGGGCACTTGGCAATAGCGAGGATTCACCACCTTCTTTTGGCGAACGCCTGGCCGATAAAGTAGCCTCCTTTGGCGGCAGTTGGAATTTCATTATTATTTTTTTCCTGATTATCGCCGGCTGGATGCTTCTCAACTTCTGGTGGTTTCACAACCGCGGCTTTGACCCCTATCCTTTCATACTGCTCAATCTCATCCTTTCCTGCCTGGCGGCCATACAAGCTCCCATCATTATGATGAGCCAGAACCGGCAGGAAGACAAAGACCGCGAAAGAGCGGAACACGACTATAAGGTGAACCTCAAGGCCGAGGTCGAGATACGGATGCTCCATGAAAAAATCGACCACCTGCTACTGCACCAGAATAAACGCCTGCTGGAAATACAGGAACTCCAGGCTGAAATGATGGCCAGCATCAGCAAAATGATCCGCGAAGACCGCAGCAAACCCTGAGTCTACTGTCAGTTTGGCAACAATAACCCGATTGGAACAAGGCTTGCTTAGTTCGGGCAAACCTTCATTTTCCTAAAAACGATACGTATGCAAGAAAAAGGTACCATCTCCATACACACGGAGAATATCTTCCCCATCATCAAAAAATTTCTTTATTCGGATCATGAAATATTCCTGCGGGAGCTGGTTTCCAACGCAGTAGATGCTACGCAAAAGATCAAACGCCTGTCCTCCCTGGGTCAATACCAGGGACCACTCGGCGACCTGCAGGTGGAAGTAAAGCTCGACAAAGAGCAAAAAACCCTGACCATCAGTGACCGCGGAATTGGCATGACGGCCGACGAGATCAAGAAATACATCAACCAGATCGCGTTTTCCGGCGCTACCGAGTTCGTGGAAAAATTCAAAGAGGCCAAAGACGCCAACGAACTGATCGGCAAATTCGGTCTCGGCTTTTACTCGGCTTTCATGGTGGCAGAAAAAGTGGAGATCCAAACGCTTTCTTTCCAGGATGGAGCGCAGCCCGCCCGCTGGATTTGCGACGGCAGCACCGAATTTGAATTAACAGAAGGCAACCGCACCGAACGCGGTACCGACATTATTCTTTACATCAACAGCGAATCCGAAGAGTTCCTGGAAGAACACCGCATACAGGAAATTCTCAGCAAATACTGCGCATTCCTTCCCGTGCCGATCAAATTCGGCACCCGCACCACTTCCGTACCCGACGGAGAAGATGCCGAAGGCAAACCGCAATACAAACAGGAAGAAGTTGATAACATCATCAACAATACCCAACCCATCTGGACCAAGTCGCCGTCTTCCCTGACGGAAGAAGATTATCTTTCTTTCTATCGCGAGCTGTACCCAATGGCAGAAGATCCGTTGTTCTGGATTCACCTCAACGTGGATTATCCGTTCAACCTCACCGGCGTTTTGTATTTCCCCAAAGTGAAAAAGGAAATGGAACTCCGACCCAACAAAATCAAATTGTTTTCCCGCCAGGTATTTATCACCGATGAAGTAAAAGACATCGTTCCCGAATTCCTCATGCTGCTCCACGGCGTGATCGACTCTCCGGACATTCCGCTGAACGTTTCCAGGAGTTTTCTGCAGGCCGACAGCAACGTGAAAAAGATCAATACCTATATCACGAAGAAAGTAGCCGACAAACTTTCAGAACTCTACCGCAAAGACAGAAAAATATACGAAGAGAAATGGGAAGACATCGGCATGTTTGTGAAGTACGGCATGATCACCGATGAAAAGTTTTATGATAAGGCAAAAGAGTTTTTGCTCCTGACAAATACAGGTAATGACTTCTTCACCTTGGATGAATATAAAGAGAAGACCACTCCGTTGCAGACAGACAAGAACGGTGAGTTGGTCTATCTCTATACAACCGATCCGGGCAAACAGGATGCCTATATCCAGTCCGCCACTACAAGAGGTTATGATGTGTTGAAAATGGATTCTCCGCTGGACAATCATTTCATCAGCCATCTGGAACACAAACTGGAAAAGACACGTATCAAACGTGTTGACTCCGGCACCGTAGATACATTGATCCAGAAAGATGAAACCATTCCGCTTATCCTCACAGAGGAACAATCTGCTGCCGTTAAAGCTGCATTTGAAAAACAGATTAGCAAACCGGGTATGCAGGTAAGTGTGGAAAGCCTGTCGCCGCAGGAACTGCCTGTTACCATTACGATGGATGAGTTCATGCGTCGCATGAAAGACATGGCGCAGATGGGCGGCGGTGCCGGTATGCATTTCTACGGCACCTTACCCGACAATTATGCCGTAACGGTAAATGGCAACCATCCGCTGATCAGCAAGATTGCTTCCGCAGATGAAAGTGAACAACAACGCATGGCCAAACAGGCGATCGACCTGGCGCTACTGTCGCAAGGCATGCTCACCGGCTCCGATCTCACCGCGTTTGTCAAACGAAGTGTTGAAATGATATAACAAAAAAGCCCCGCGAGCGGGGCTTTTTTAATGTGAAAATGTGATGCCTTCGGCAAATGTGAGAATGTGAAAATGTGAAAATGAAACAGCCATGGTTCATGTGTACAATCATGGCTGTTTACTTATAACGGCTGTGTCAACATATGTCGCCTTTGGCAAAGGTGAAAATGAAGCAGCTACCATTCCATAGATGAACCGAGGCTGTTTACTTATAACTTATAACTGCTGTGCCAACATATGTCGCCTTCGGCAAAGGTGAAAATGTGAAAATGAAACAGCCATGGTTCATGTGTAGAATCATGGCTGTTTACTTATAACTTAAAACTTACTACTTACAACTCAAATATCCGTAATCACCTTATAATGCGGCACCAGCGACTTCATGATCACCCAGCCAATAAGATAGGCAATGGAGCAAATGGAAAAGATGATGAAGTAGCCCGACTCGATGCCCTCAAAGCCGAAGAATTTCATTTGCGTTTTTTCCGCGTAATCGAATAACACACCGGAACCTTTATTGATCAGGTAGGAACCGATACCACCTGCCATACCGCCAATACCGGTTACTGTCGCCACCGCAGATTTAGGGAACATATCTCCCACCGTGGAAAATATATTTGCCGACCAGGCCTGGTGCGCAGCACCTGCGATACCAACGATGATAACAGGCACCCATACCGAGTAGTATCCGAGTGGCTGCGCCAGCAAAGCCAGCAAAGGAATAAACGCAAAGATCAACATGGCGCGCATACGGCCCGAATAAGGGTTCATGCCCCTTTTTTCTACAAAGAAGGTGGGCAACCATCCGCCGATAATCGACAAAAGCGTAATGGCATACAACACGGTAAGATAAATAGCACTTTCGGTACCTGACAACTTATAAACAGAACTCAGGTAAGCCGGCATCCAGAAGAGGAAAAACCACCATACTCCATCCGTCATGAACTTACCCACGGCGAACGCCCAGGTCTGTTTGTATTTAAATGCCTGTAAAAAAGGCATGCGCTTCGTCTGTACCGAGTGCTCGGTATATCCTATATCGTCCTGTTGAATGTAAGACAGTTCTTCTTTGTTGACTTTTGGATGCTCTTCCGGCTTTTTGAAGATGAAGATCCAGAGCCCCATCCATATAAAACCGAGGGCGCCGATGATAATAAACGTTATCTCCCAACCGCCCCAATATTTAGCGATATAAGGAATGGTGGCGGGTGCCGCCATCGCACCAATCGTTGCACCGGCATTAAAGATACTGGTTGCAAATCCACGATCTTTTTTGGGAAAGTATTCTGCCGTCGCCTTGATAGCTGCAGGAAAGTTGCCGGCCTCACCTATCGCCAACACAATACGTGCAAAGATGAAAAACATTACACTGGTGGTTGTCACCAATACCGTATCGGATACCTGCTTCAACGATTCTTTCGCTCCGGCAAAACTGACAAACCAATCACCGGTTATCCAGCCCGAAGTGGCAATGCCGCAAAGCGCATGCAAACACGCACCGATAGACCAGATAAAGATCGCCCACAGAAATCCTTTCTTCGTTCCCAGCCAGTCTACAAAACGACCAGCGAAGAGCATGGACACCGCATAGACCAACGAGAAAATAGAAGTGATGTTACCATAGTCGGTATTGTTCCAATGAAATTCCGGAACAATATGATCTTTCCAGGTGAGTGAGAGTACCTGGCGATCAAGATAGTTGATGGTCGTAGCAAAGAACAACATCGAACAAACCACCCACCGGTAATTCGTCATTTTCACATTTCCGTTGGCAAGCATAATCTTTTAGTTTTTGAGTGATTGGATGATGGCAAGGGCTTCTTTGGTGGCCTGGCCGATACCCGCATAGTCTTTATCCGCAATTCGTTTTTTACTAATCAGCTTACTTCCCAATCCTACTGCACATACACCTGCATCGAGCCAACTGCCGATGTTTTCGCGGCTTACGTCCACACCACCTGTGGGCATGAATAACATTTCCGGGAACAGTTCACGGATGGCACTGACAAAATCAGGTCCCAGTACATTGCCGGGAAACAGTTTTACAAATTTGCATCCCGCATTTTCTGCCACATGCACTTCTGTCGGTGTCATGCAACCCGGAATCCAAAGTTTTTTATGCAAATAGGCTACATCACATACGTCTGCATCAAATACAGGACTGATCAGAAAATCAGCTCCCGCATCAATGAATCTTACGGCCTGCTCTGCAGAACGGATCGTACCCACTGCCAGCAATAAGCCCGGCCATTTTTCGTCGCGCGTTTTCACCAGCAACTGAAAGTTGGGCAGCGCCTGCGGGCCACGATTGGTAAATTCAATCACCCGTATGCCTGCTTCATATAACGTAGCAGTTATGTTCAGACATACTTCCGGATCGGCGTGATAAAACAGCGGTAATATGCCTTGTTGTTTTACCGCCTCAATAATTTGTTCCTGGTATTCCATGATCATTCATTAACTGAGCGAAGCGCTCTATGGATTTACCGCCTGTGCATTGAGCAGGCGTTTTACATCGTTCTCTGTCTGACGCGTGGCATCGCTTTTTTCCTGCAGCTTGCCGAATGCCGCCGCTGCCGCATAACCGATTGTCTGCACGGGCTCCAGTTCATTCCAGAAACCGTAGATCAGTCCGCCCATGAAACAATCACCACTGCCGATCTTGTCCACCACCAGCTGTGTTTCAAATAAAGGCGATACCGATTGTCCCGCTGCACTGTCGAGTGATGCATAGTAACGGATGCCATTGCCTTCGTCGAAACGGAAGGTATTGGCTACCCATTCGCAACGCGGATATTGTTCGCGGATCGCTGCTGCTGTTTTTTTTGCATGTGCCAGGAATACATTTTTATCGTCCTGCAAATGCACACCGGCATCAACGGGTATTCCCAATAAATTTCCCGCGGCCCAGATATTACCCATGATCAGGTCACAGTATTTCACCAGGCGCGGCATGATTTCCTGCGGCGTCTTACCATATTTCCACAACTTGGCGCGGTAGTTCAGGTCAACGGATACTTTCAATCCCATGGCTGTAGCTACCTCCAATGCTTCTTCCAATACTCCCACGGCATCTTCGTTCAATGCGGGGCTGATAGCGCTGAAATGAAACCAGCCGCAACCGGCCAATGCTTCTTTCCAGTTGATCATGCCCGGCTTCAGTTGCCAGTAAGAGGAGTAGGCACGGTCGTAAATAACACCGGCATTTTTCAGGTCAGCACCTTGCGGAAGATAATAAGTACCAATGCGCTCCCCGGAACGGTGAACGGCAGATGTATCGATTTCGCGTGAGCGAACGTAAGTCAGTATTTCGTCGGTGAGATAATGATCGGGAAGCGCTGTACCATATCGTACAGGTACATTCCAGCAGCCGAGTGCGGTAGCGACATTGAGCTCGGCTCCTCCGATATAAACAGGCATGGAGTTTTGCGCGATCCACTCTCCGCCCAAAGACGGCGACATGCGCAGCAACAGTTCTCCAAAACAAAAAACAGTTGTATTCATAAGCCTAACCCCGTCACCGGAAACGTTACCGGTGTTTTTTTCTCAAATTCAATACCACGGCGGGTTTCGCCGGAAAGGTGAAAAATACGATGTGCTGCGCACAACACAAAAAGAAATGTGCCTGCGCCGCGAGGTCAGCGCTTATTTTTCCGTTACAACCGGTGTTGTTTCCAACTGCCAGTTGAAATAATTTTTATTGTTGTTGAAACAGATATCTTTCACCACCGATCCGATCCATTCGATATCGTTGGGCAGTTCTCCGTTTTCTACTTCTGTTCCCAACAGATCACACAACAGGCGGCGGAAATATTCGTGACGCGGAAAGGATAGGAAGCTGCGTGAATCCGTCAGCATACCCACGAAACGGCTCAGCAGCCCCATGTTGCTCAACGCATTCAATTGACGCGTCATGCCATCTTTCTGGTCGAGGAACCACCAGCCCGAACCGAACTGCACTTTGCCCGCAACAGACCCGTCATTGAAATTGCCGATCATCGTTGCCATCAGTTCATTGTCGGATGGATTAAGATTATACAGGATCGTTTTGGCAAGGTGATTATCGGTATCGAGTTTATCGAGGAATCTGGACAAGGCACGTGCTTGTGAAAAATCTCCGATAGAATCCCATCCCGTATCGGGTCCGAGTGTTTGCATCATACGCGAGTTATTGTTGCGCAGCGCACCCAGGTGGAATTGTTGCACCCAGCCTTTTTCCCAATCCCATTCTGCAAAGTGCAGCAGCATCGCCGATTTGAATTTGCGTTGCTCGCTGTCGTTCAGATTTTTTCCGCCATGGACTTTATTAAAAATGGCATCGATTTCCGAACCCGTAAAGTCTTCCGCATAAATTTCCTCCAGGCCATGATCCGAAACGGAACAGCCCATCGACGCAAAGAAATCATGGCGGTTTTGTAATGCATACAGGAAATCATCGAACGATGAAATGGACGTACCGGATGCTCCTTCCAGTTTTTTCAGGTAGGCATTGAACTTCTGCGGATCGCTTACATTCATCGCATTGTCGGGACGGAAAGCGGGAAGGATCGGAATTTCAAATCCTTCTTCCTTCATTTGTTGGTGATACTCCAGCGAATCCACAGGGTCGTCGGTAGTACATACTACTTTCACATTCATTTTGCGGAGCAGGTTGCGAACCGAATAATCCGGTGTTTGTATCAATGATGTACAGGTTTCATAAATAGCACGTGCGGTCTTCGGACTTAATATATCGTGTACATTGAAATAACGTTGCAGTTCGAGATGCGTCCAATGATACAAAGGATTTCTCAACGTGTAGGGAACGGTTGCCGCCCACTGTTCAAATTTCTCCCAATCTCCGCGGTTACCGGTGCAATAACTTTCATCCACTCCATTGGTGCGCATGGCTCTCCACTTGTAGTGATCGCCGTACAACCACGCCTGTGTGATGTTTTCGAAACGCGTATCCTCTGCTATCTGCTGTGGGGGCAGGTGACAGTGATAGTCAATGATCGGCATGTCTTTCGCATATTCATGGTAAAGACGTTGCGCCGTAACGGTATGCAGCAGAAAGTTTTCGTCGAGAAATTTTTTCATCGGTTACATATTTACAGTGGCAGCGGACTGCCGGTTAGTTATAATGATACGCCTCTTTTCCAGGGAATAAAATCATCCTGGTTCAACAGCACAGCTTTCGGTGTCACTTCACCGCTCGCAGCTTTGATACAGTATTCCAGTATCTCTTCACCCATTTGTTCAATGGTCTTTTCGCCATCGATAATAGGACCGGTATTGATATCGATGATGTCACTCATGCGACGCGCCAGCGCGGTATTGGTAGCTACTTTGATCGTAGGACAAACGGGATTGCCGGTTGGTGTACCCAAACCTGTGGTGAACAAAATAAGTGTGGCACCGCTTGCAGCCTTGCCTGTAGTTGCTTCCACATCATTGCCCGGTGTGCAAACGAGATTGAGACCGGGTTTCACTGCAGGTTCTGTGTAATCAAGCACATCTTCTACCGGTGAGGTGCCGCCTTTACGTGCAGCGCCCGTACTCTTGATCGCGTCGGTGATCAGCCCGTCGCGGATATTACCCGGTGATGGATTCATATGAAAACCTGAACCTACTTTATGTGCCGCATCGTTATAGGCAGTCATGAGGTGCATGAACTTTTTTGCAGAAGCTTCTTCTTTGGTGCGGTCGATCAGGTTTTGCTCAGCGCCGCATAGTTCGGGAAATTCTGCGAGCAATACTTTCGCACCCAATCCAACCAGTAGGTCGCTGCAATAACCAACAGCCGGGTTGGCAGAGATGCCACTGAAACCATCGCTGCCACCGCATTTCACACCGACCACCATTTTATCCAGCGTTGCGGGTTGGCGTTCGAATTTATTTATTTCGATCAAACCCAAAAAGGTCTGGCGGATCGCTTCGGTAATGAGTTGCTCCTCGCTTTGTGATTGCTGCTGCTCGAAAATATGCAGCGGTTTATCAAATTTCGGATTACGTTCTTTCAGGTCTTTGAGAAAATCTGCCACCTGCAAATTCTGGCATCCAAGGCTCAGCACGGTTACACCCGCCACATTCGGATGATCGGCATAAGCCGCGAGCAGTTTACTGAGAATAGCCGCATCCTGGCGAATGCCGCCGCATCCACCCTGGTGATTCAGGAACTTGATACCGTCTACATTCGGAAAAACGCGGTTCACCGGGTAAACGGATTCACGCAGATCGAGATCGGCACTGCTGAGATCGGCGCCTTCGCGGTACAGTTCGAGCAGGTGATGTGTTTTCTGTTTGTATTTATCGGTAACGGAATAACCGAGTTCGTTGTGCATCGCTTCACGGATCACATCGAGGTTGCGGTTCTCACAAAAAACGGTTGGAATGAAAAGCCAGTAATTGGCCGTACCTACACGTCCGTCGCTTCTGTGATAACCATTGAATGTGCGGCCTTCAAAACGCGAAACATCCGGCGGCTGCCAGCTATAATTATAAGGACGGAAGAAAAACGGGTCCGCCGCGTGTTTGGTATTCTCGGTTGTCATGCGACCTCCCGAAGGCACAAACACCTGTGTCTTTCCTACAAGCACGCCATACATGGTGATTTCATCACCCGCCTGCATGTCCTGCGTGAAAAATTTATGTTTGGCAGGAATATCATCCTGCAAGGTGAATTTTTCACCGTTGAATTCAATCTCCTGTCCTTTCGCCAGGTCCCGCAATGCCACCAGCACATTGTCTTTGGCATGGACCTTTAACACTTGTTGCATCAGTTATATTTTTTGTAGCACAGCATTGCGGAGCGTTTCAATGGCTCCTTTCTGCTGCAATGATTCCAATTCATTTTTAACGGCCTGCGTAAAGCCGGGGAGCTGAGTAAGATCGGTTCCCCACTGTTCTTTGTCCGACAATACACTTTCCACGAGTGCCGTTGCATCGTTGCCGGCCTGTTCCCATTTAGCGGCAAAGTAAGCAGCCTGATCATCCTGTATCGGATAATTCACACCATTGAGCGTTCCTTCAAAACGGTTATCCGCTACGGCTTTGCCATTCATGAATAACAGGTAAGCGGCAAAACCAAGCGCCATGTGTGCAGGTACTTTATCCGTATTAGCATAATGACGCAGCAACACCGGGATGTTGCGCATTTTCATTTTCGAAGTATAGTTCAACGTGATGGCAATCCATTGATGTTCGAGGAAGGGATTGCGGAAACGATCCAGCAAACGTGCAGAAAACTCGCATGCTTCGCTGTAAGAAATCGTTTCATTGCTCACGGCTCTTGCCATCTCCTGTATCATCAGGTTGTGGACAAACACGCTCATCTGTTCGTCGGCCATCGCTTCTTTCACGGTAGTAAACCCTGCGAGGAAAGCCAGACCGCAACTGAATGTATGCGTACCGTTCAGCAAACGCAATTTCAATTCGCGGAACTTATCGATATCGGGTGCAATGATCACACCTTCATCCGCTGCGGCAAAAGACAATATTTCTTGTACGCGATCGTCTGACGCTTCGATAGCCCAGAGACGGAAAGTCTCGGCCATGATCATCAGGTCGTCGGTATAGCCCAATTGTTTGGTAGTAGCTTCCTGGTCGGCCGGTGAAAGTTTGCCTGGCACAATGCGATCCACCAATGAATTACAGAAATAGTTGGATTGTTCGAGCCAGTCGATGAAGGAAGTTTCCAGGTCATGACGACGTGCCTGTTCCAATACGATCTCGCGCAGCTTATCGCCGTTGTTCACGATCAGTTCGGTGGGCACGATCACCATCCCGCTGTTCGCTGCTCCTTTGAATACGCGGTAGCGTTCATAGAGAAAGGCGAGCAACTTTCCGGGGAATGAAGCCGGTGGCGCTGCATGCATATCATCATCAGTCAGCACAATGCCTACTTCAGTTGTATTGGAAATAATCAATTGCATGCCGGGGTTAGCGGCACAGGCAAGAATATCTTTCCAGGCAGTGGCGGCATTCAGCACGCGGCTTACGGAGGAGTTAACGATCGTTTCCTGTTTTTCCTGACCATTCTCGATGCCGCGAACACAAAGTGTGAACAAACCGTCCTGGCTTTCGAAAGCGTCGGTGCCCCCGCTGGCTGTAGACTTTACCACAACGATGCGGCCGTTGAAAATTCCCTGGCGGTTGGCTTTATCGATAAAATAATCAGGCAAACCACGCAGCAGCACACCTGTGCCGAATTGTAAAACCTTTTCGGGCAGCGACAATAACTTTTCATCTGGCAGCACCAGTCCTTCAGCGGGTTGTATATCTTTTACTATTTTCTTCGAAAGTTGCATAAGTATCCTTTATAAAAACAAAATCATTTCTTCTTTGTTTGCTGCAGCAGCCAGCGAACCCATTCGGATGCGGCTTTGAAATTCTCGTATTGCTGCGGCAGTTTTCTGCCATCCACGTATTCGTTGTAAATCCAGGGATCACCAAGAGCAAAAACAACGCCTTTGCCGTAACGCGCTGTAGCCATAGCCACATCGTTTCCGGCCTTCAGCAGCGGCGCAGCGGGTGCACTCAACTGGAGCGTGCTGATCTCTTTCAGGTAAACGTTTGCCGCGTTGCGGAAAACGGGATTGCCTTTCGGAATGATCACTTTTCCCTGATCGTACTGATTGTTTTGTACCATCAGTTTGTTGTCTTCGTTAAAAATGATCCCGAATTTTTTCGCCAGTGTATTGAACTGTTTAAACTCTGCATTGCCGGCATCATTCCCCAACAATACCAGCACACCGCCATTTTTTACCCAGGTGGCTATTGCGTCAACATCGGCGGGCTGTATGTAATTCGGTTTAGCCGTTTCCTTTTCCGTATCGGGATCCACGATGATATAAACACCAGCATTTTTCAGATTGGCGGCAGTGGGTGCGGCTTTCAATGTAGCGGTTGATGCCCCGTATTGTTCAAACAACTGACCAAGGAAATTATACCCGCCATTGGAACGGTCGTTCCAGGTATAATGCCAGCTCCAGGTGCGACCTGAAGCATCTTTACGCCATTCGTTGTTAAAATAATTATCGAGCATAACGGTTTTGCCTTTACCGGTAGAAAGTTTGGGGATCATTTCAATTTCTGTAGCGGCAAGAATGAAAGCGCCCATTCCTTTGGGATCGTTCACGATTACTTTTTCGCTCATATAATAATCAAAGCTGCCGTCGCGGTAGGGTTTACCACCGAGACCCGAAACGCTCACCGTGCCGGAAAGATTGGTACGTCCCGTACTGTCTTTCTGAATGAACTTATTTACGAGTCCCTTGAAACCGAGTTGTGCTTTTGCCTGGTAGGAAGCCGGGAGATAACCTTTGCGAACGCCTTTGGCCAATGTATACACGAGCATGCTGGAAGCGGACGCTTCGAAGTAATTGCGTTTCTCTTTGGGCATGTCCACAATATCATACCACAGGCCGGTTTTTGCATCCTGCACTTTGGTGACGGCGGCGGCAAAACGATTCAGGATAGCGATAATGCTGTCGCGACCGGGATGATTGGCGGGAAAATAATCGAGTACGTCGACCATAGCCATACCGTACCAACCGAGGGCACGCGCCCAAACATGCGGAGAGCGGCCGGTGGTTTTGTCGGCCCACTTTTGCGTCCGGCTCTCGTCGTAACCATGATAAAGCAACCCTGTTTTTGCATCGCGGGCGTTCTTTTCCATTAACACAAACTGGCGGGCCACATCGTTGAAGATGGTGTCTTCGCCAAACACCTGTGCATACTCGGCATAAAAAGGCTGGCCCATGTATAAACCATCTAGCCACATTTGCCAATCATAAATCTTCTTGTGCCAGAAGCCGCCTTCTTTAGTACGGGGATGTGTAATTAACTGCTGACGCAGGCGATCGACAGCTTTGCGGTATTTGTCTTTGCCTGTTACGCGATAAAGCGTGAGTAACAACTTCCCGTTATTGACATGATCGATATTGTAGGTATCAGGATGATAATCTTTGATCTCGCCCTGGTCGTTTACATAATGATCCATGCTTGTCTGGATATAGTTGAACCACTTCGGGTCGCCGGTAGCTTCCCATATATGTTCAACACCTTTGAGGATCACGCCCTGATCGTAGCTCCAGCGCGCGGGCGTTCCGGGCCGCATGGAAAAAGAATCGGGCCAGATATGAATGGCGGTGTTGGCCAGTCTTTGCGAATAAGGCTCCTGCGCAAAAGCGGTGGAGCCTGTCAACAACAATAATAAACCGAGTATTTTTTTCAAGGGTCTGCTCATAGCCATCATTATTCTTTAGCGCCTAACTCAAAACTCACTTTTTTCTTTGCCTTGCCGGCATCTGTGCCACTGATATTGATTTTGTTGCTGCGTTCTCCGCTCACGCGGAACAACAATTGGGCTTGGTCGGCATAAGTGAGTTTATCGAAGGAAATATTATCACTGTTGATGATGTCCACTACCGGGTTGGTGTCTTTGGAAATCACTTTTACATTTTTGAAACGGATGCCGGTTGCCTCCTGGATATCGATGCCCTGATCGGCCTGCAATACCATGTTCTCCAATGTGATGTTTTTGATATGCATTTCAGGAAGGCCGCGGATAAATACGGCTTTGCTGGCGCCGTTGCAATACACATTGCTGATATGGAAATTGCGGAACTGTGGTGTAGACTCGTCGACAGGTTTCATTTCTACTTTCGGCAGCTCACGTTTTTCTCCTGACAGGGGAATAGGATCTTTAGCCATGTAATACATGTCGAAAAGAATGGCTTCTCCGGGAATATCTTTCATGTAGATATCCCTGATGAAAATATCTTCCACGATACCGCCGCGTCCGCGTGTTGTTTTGAAACGCAGACCGATATCGGAACCGACGAATGTGCAATTGCTTACGTGAATATTGCGTGCGCCGCCGCTCATTTCGCTGCCGATTACAAAACCACCGTGGGAAGCATAAACGGTACAGCCGCGGATGATCACGTTTTGCGTAGGCTTGCCTCTCTTACGTCCTTCGGCATCGCGGCCGCTCTTGATACAGAGGCCATCGTCGCCCACATCGAAGACGCTGTTTTCGATGAGTACGTTGCTGCAACTTTCCACGTCGATGCCATCGCCGTTCTGTGCATACCAGGGATTTTTAACTGAAACGTTTCTGACTGTGAGGTGATCTGTCATGAGCGGGTGCAGGCACCAGGCGGGACTATTTTGAAAAGTAACCCCTTCGAGCAAGACGTATTTGCAACTTGTGAGTACCACGAGGTTGGGACGGAGAAAATCTTTGATGCTGTTATAGAAGGCTTCATCTTTTTCGGGGCTGATAGCACCGGGATGTTGCATCTGGTGTCCTTTTTTTGACTTCTCGGAAGGATACCATGTTTTTTTGTCTTCGCTCAATACACCGCCGGAATTAATAAGTTTTTTCCATTGGCTTTCGGTGAGTTTGTCTTTCTTAACGGAGCGCCAGATATCGCCATTGCCATCTACAATACCTTTGCCGGTGATGGCGATGTGTACGGCGTTGTCGGCGGAGATGGGTGCCTGGTTGCGCATCTGGTCCAGACCTTCCCAGTTGGTTTTTACAAGGGGGTATTCATTAATGTCTTTGGTAAAAAGCAAGGTAGCACCTGTTTCGAGGTGGAGGTTTACATACGACTTCAATACGATGGGGCCGGTGAGCCACAGTCCCGAAGGCACGATTACTTTACCACCGCCGGCTTTGCTGCAGGCGTCGATGGCGGACTGGATAGCTTTTGTGTTGAGGGTATTGCCGTCGGGTACAGCGCCATACCGGGTGATGGGGAACGGTGTAGCCTTCAATTTAGCGGCTGTGATGACCGGCAGTTTGGGTGCGGTCTGGGCCGTTAAAGTCCACGAGAACAACAGCAAAAATGCAAGGAGAGCAAAGTTTCTATTCATAGCACGCAATCCGTTTTGAAACCGGGCAAGCCGGGATTAGGAGCTACAAGTTTACCCCCAAAATAGTTGACCGTGAAGCAAATAGAACCATTTATTTACGCAATCGTTGCCGGAAATAACAGTGCGGGATGGATAGATGAGTGGAGTTTTGTAAATAGCGGCTGAAGGGAAACAGGGCTGGCTCACAACATATTACCGGCTCCAGTTTTTGCGCATTTCGGTCAATAATTGCTGTTCTGTCGGAAGATACAGTTGGTATTGGCTTGCATAAATCCTGTTATTATTTTCAGGCAGTGAGTACTGAACCACCGCATTGTTTTTATCCGCACATAATAATATGCCGATAGTTGGATTTTCTTCAGATAGTTTTTCTTTACGATCATAGTAGTTGACATACATCTGCAACTGGCCCAAGTCTTCATGCGTGAGTTTGTGCGTCTTTATTTCCATGATAACAAAACAACGAAGAAGGCGATTGTAGAACACGAGGTCGATAAAGAACTCATCACTTTCCAAAAGAATACGTCTTTGTCTTGCTACGAAAGAAAAACCATTTCCCATTTCCAGCATAAACTCCTGCAGGTTGGTAATGATGGCGTGTTCAAGATCCTTTTCATAATAAGCAGATTCTCTCTTTAATCCCAGAAACTCGAGTACCATGGGATCTTTTATAATTTCCGTCGCATTTTCCGGCGCCTTCAGATTTTTTGCTACGGCCAGCACTTCTTCCGGGTTGTTGCTGAGTAAAAGTCGTTCATAAAGCTGGCTGCCGACCTGCCGCTCCAGTTGCCTGGCAGTCCAGCAGTTTTTTATCGTTTCAGCCATATAAAATTCTCTTTTAGATTGATTTTCAATCCTGATAAATATGCGAAAATGTGTCCAATTGAATTGTGAACGCAGTGCGTTCACAATTGGATAAGCCTTATAAAATTGTCTGTATAGATGTAATTGTCTTGTAGAAAACCCGCTGCCAAAAGCGGGTTTTAATTCGCGCGAAAGGCTGCGTATTAAAAATTCTCCGTATGCAGCCCGTTGTTGTCCTTTTTGCTCTTCTTCGAATATTATGCGTCCTATTTCCCAATACATGCGCACGCGCTGCGTATCTACAGCTCTGACTGCATTTTCTCTTGCCTGATGAATGACTGATTGCACCTGTTGAAGTACCTGTGGGTTGAGTTCCATTTTAATTGATTTTAAAAATGGAAGATGGCGGTGTAAAAATAACCGGACGCAACCCATTAGCCGGTGAAGAAGCACTTAATATAAAACGAACATCCTTCACAATCAGACCCTTACCCCAATGTGCATTTTTTTAACATCGCCGGACGGCGAAAAGGCTTTATCTTCGTGTATATTATACACATTAAATTCGCCTCGTGCGGGTCATCCCATCACCAAAACGAATAAACCATGTGCACTACAACCGAACAAACACCACTGGAACAGCAAACGGCTGACCAACCTAAACAGGACATGCCCGCCAAGCCGGTACGCCCTGATCATGAAATACTGTACAATTATTTATTTCAGGGAAAAATCACCATGGAGGAATATGTTTTCCTCACCAAGAAAAAGATAGAAGGCTCGATCGGAGGATGATCAGGAAGCCTTAACGGCCTGACGCGCCAGTAATTTCCATTTACCTTTTGCTTTGTGCCATACCTGCATCACCTGCAGTTTAACAGCACCCGGCTTGCCACTGTCATTTGTCGTCGCTTCCAGAAGATGACGGATGATCGCCGTGTTGCCCGCAACACTCACCGTCTGGCTGGTAATCGCAATCGTGACAAAGTCAGACCGGCCGCTGGTTATTTTTGCTACAAATTCTTTTTTATTTTCAACAGCACCTCCGGAATGACCATAGCTCAGTTGCTCATCCGCCAGTGAACTCAATGTGGCACTGTCCGCATCGATCATCGCTACCCGCAATTTTTCCGCAGCCGCTGTTACGGCTTCCACTTTCTTGTCTTGCGCAGCAGCACCCATCACCAGCACCAACATCAACAGCAGAACCATTCCTTTTTTCATAATTCATTTATTTAAAAAAAATGCGGCACCTACTTTTTGTAAGATGCCGCATAAAGGTATTTTATTTTTCCAAACGTTTTTACCAGAATCGTGCATAAAGCGCACCGAGGATCATGAGCGTGATCACGATCATCACTACAGTCTTCGGTTTCACCCGGAACATTTCCGCATCGATCTCAAACGCCTTCGGATTCACACGTGGTCCGGCGAGACTGATACCCACCATCGTCAGCACCGTGAAGAAGAACGACCAGCCCATGTTGATCAGGAAAGGAATTTCCACAATGGTATGCACTACGCCTTTCTCCATTTTCTGGTATTCAAACGCCGTATACAACCATGTTTCTTTTCCAAAAATCGATACCGCATAGTTGTTGAAGAAAATCGCCAGCACAAATCCAAGGATCACACCAACGAGTGCGGCAGTACCTGTTGTACGCTTCCAGAACATACCGAGGATAAACATCGCAAATACACCCGGACTGATAAAGCCCGTATATTTCTGAATGAAGGTAAATCCGCCCTCGCCGCCAATGCCCAGCAGGTCTTCCCATGTAAAGATCAGTGCAACCAGCATCGCCACAATTACCGTAGCACGGCCAATCCATACCATCTTCTTTTCTTCGGCGTCTTTGTTCAGGTATTTCTTATATACATCCAATGTAAAGATGGTAGAGATGCTGTTAGCTTTGCCCGCCAGCGATGCCACGATCGCCGCCGTCAGTGCCGCTACCGCCAGCCCCTTCAACCCTGTAGGAAGGAAGGCAAGAATGGCTGAATACGCATTGTCTTTTACACCATCAAACCCTGGCAACTGCCCGTTTTTATGCAGTACATAAGCCGCGATACCCGGCAACATTACGATCACCGGCATGAAGAGTTTCAGGAATCCGGCAAACAGGATACCCGTACGGGCCGTTTGCAGATCCGCGCCCAGTGCACGTTGCGTGATATACTGGTTACATCCCCAATAGTTCAGGTTTACGATCCATTGCCCCGCAAAATACATCGCGATACCCGGCAGTACCACATATTTCTGCACATCCAGGTTCTCCGGCATGTCGATCGTGGTAGTAGTCACTTCCGGCTTGGGCAGGATCATTTTAAAGTGTTCCGGTGCCTGGCCGAACAGTGTTTTCAATCCCGCTATGGCATCTCCGTTTGCTACATTATTGATGCGTTCGTCTACGATCTGCAAAGCCATGTATACGGTGGCAAATCCGCCAATGATCAATACGGCTACCTGGATTACGTCGGTATAACCGATCACTTTCATACCCCCAAGCGTGATGAGCAGGGCCATGGCCATCAGCACGATCATAATGATATGCAGATGCCCGCCACCCAGCAATCCATTGATCGCTACGGCACCGAGATAAAGAATGGAGGTAAGATTTACAAATACATACAGAAACAGCCAGAATACGGCCATGATCAGCGCCACCGTTTCGTTATACCGCGTTTTCAAAAACTGCGGCATCGTATATATTTTATTTTTCAGGTAAATGGGAATAAACCAGATGGCGATAATGATCAGCGCAATAGCGGCAATCCATTCGTAGGCAGCTACCGCCGTTCCCACAAAAAATCCTTCACCGCTCATACCGATAAACTGCTCGGCAGATATGTTCGACGCAATCAGCGAGGCACCAATGGCCCACCAGGTAAGTGATCCTTCCGCCAGAAAGAAGTCTTTGGTATTCATCGTCGACTTCCTCTTACGACGGTAGATCCAGTAACCATACCCGGCTACCAATACGAAGTAAATAAAGAATATTACGTAGTCGGGAGTTGAGAGATTGTTCATATGGTTGTTGCGATTCGTTAAGTTAACAACAGGCCGGGCCTTGTTGATCAGGTTTTAAATGTAAAGCAATTACGGTATACTTTTTACTATCCCGCTTTTTTGAAGAGCCGGACAGTACAGGATTGTACTCTATAAAACAAATCCGCTACCGGAGTAGCGGGATTTGCTTCGTACTAAAACGCCTGCTATGCTTGTTTACTTCCTGAGTCCCTGGTAAACGCCGTCGTAGGCTACTTTCCGTTTGAAGTCTTTGTCGTACAACAACGGATGATCGGTGCGGCTCTGGGTTACTACAATCCAGCTTCCCGGATCATCTACACCCCAGATAGTGATACCATAGCGCTGATCGGCGGGCACGCTCCTGATGTATTCCTGTACCACATATTTATACATCGCTGCCTGGGTATTCAACAGCGCTTCCGTGGGTGCATACCACGCAAAGTTGTTCGGGTTCACGCGTATGTCCAGCTCCGTGATCTTGATCTTCAGTCCGGTTGCCGCCAGCTTGCGGAACATCGTGGCGATGCCGTTAAACGATGTATTGATGGATATGTGCATCTGCGTACCGATGCCATCCACTTTGGCACCGCGGTTTTTCAGTTCGGTTACAAACTTGATCAGCGAGTCGAGCTTGGCTGGACTGCTTTCCAGGTTAAAATCATTGATAAAGAACAGGGCCGTAGGGTCGGCGGCTTTGGCATAGTTGAATGCTTTCAGCGCATAGTCTCTTCCCAGGTATTCGGACCATACAAATTGATCCGTTACGTTGCTGGGCGTAGGCGTGTTGGTATTGTTGCGGATATTGCCGTCTTCGGTAAATAATTCATTCACCACATCCCATGCACGCACTTTGTTTTTGTAGCGGTTCACGGTTGTAGTGATAAAAGAACTGAGCGATTCATCTACCTTTTGCGTTACCTGTGCGCCTGTGGGAGGCGTTACCAGCACACTGAATTTCACATCATCGATAAACAGGGTTCCCGCGGTTTCACCAAGGTCAAAGAGAATGCGCGTTTGCGCATCCTGCGCGGTAAAGGTCCACGTGATCTGTGTCCAGGAATTACTGATGGTCTGATTACCCTGGTATTGTGCAGTAGGCTGCGTGGAGGTGCGCATAATATAACCTCCGGCCAGCGAACGCACCCAGAATGAAAGCACATATTGTGTACCGATGGTTGTATTGATCAGGTCACTCGCAAATTGTACTCGCCATTGATTGCCGGCGTTGTTATTCGGGTTAACCACTTTCAGCGAGCGCGTACCTCCATGGACTTCGGATGCGCCTGCGCCCTCACTGAAAGTGGCGCCATTCGTATTGTACACATTCCAGTTGGTAAACGTACTGCCCGATCCTGCTTCGAAATCTCCGTTCAGGATCAGATTGGTAGCGGCAGGAATCGTGATGCCGGCATAGCTCTTCAGGTAAGTGGCATTCTGATTCTGGTGCCAGCCGAGGGTGTGACCATAAATGTCTAATCCGCCGACCGCATTCACCAGTGCATCGGCCCTGGTGAAATCCATCGTGCCGTTATCGCGGACAATAGCGCCATGTTTCATCTGGTAGCCGAATGTTACATTGTCGAATTCTGTTTTGACAAGGTTGGCATAATTCGCATTGCCCATCATCGGCGTGTAGTCGATGGCTACGCCAATGGGAAAGTCTGCGGCCTCCTTCAATGTTTGCTGGTTGGCCGCCGGATCGAATGTGTCGACCTGGCTGGCACCCATATCGATTTTTTTACAGGCATAGAATTGTGTCAGCAGTACACCCGTTGTCAGTATAAGCAAGCTTTTGATTGTTCTCATAACACTTTAGTTGGTGGTGTTTGATGTTAATATCCGTCATTCTGCGGAAAGCGGGGTCCCGTGGTTACCAGGTCGATCTGGGATTGCGGAATAGGACGCAATACATGGAACGGCCGGATGCCTGCAGCAGAAATGGGGTTGTATGATTGCACACGTGCCAGCAGCGATTTTGTACGTACCAGATCATACCAGCGGTTGTATTCACCATACAGTTCGCGTGTACGTTCATCGAGAATATAATCAAGCGTTACAGTTGCGCCTGTGATCGTAACAGCGGTTACCGCCGTTGCATTCTGCGCAGGTGTATTGGTGGCACGGTAGGCTGCGCGCTGACGTACCGCATTGATCATGGTAGCGGCATCACCGGGACGGTTGTCTTTGAAAGCCGCTTCTGCAGCCAGCAGGTAGGTATCGGCCAGGCGGAATAAAATGATCGGGCGGTCAGACGGATCATTGAAATGCTGACGCGTGGGATCGAGGTGTTTCACCATCGTAGGAAACCATTCAGTGGTGTATTCCGATGGTGCAACGATCACCGCTTTCGATGCACGGCGTTGCGCTTCGGTTACTTCCACTCCCGGCATCCACAGCGCCGTGTCCACTCCTTTTACCCATGTGTAATTAGTGAGCGGATTACCACGCTGCACCGTAATGGTAATCGGATTGTTGTTGGCATCCTGTCCCTGTGCACCGGAGGTCGGGCGGTTATACAACCATATTTTCTGGAACGTCTTATCATAACGCGAATCGTTGTCACGATTGCTGAACACATTGTACGTATAATTAGTCGGGCGGAAACGGCGGAATGGACGGCCATTGGCCAGGTCGCGCGTCACTACCTGTTGTGTGCTGGCAGTCGTACCCGCAATACCGGCATTCACATTTCGCGTAAGCGTATAAAAACAAACCCAGTAGTGATTGGAACGGTTCTCTTTATTACCATCCGCAGCAGTAGTATTGTTATAACCGCTTTCAGAGAACAAGGGATCTGTATTGCGATCCATCACAAAAATGGATTCTTTGCCATATTCATTGCCATCGCGGTACACATTGGCAAAATCCTGTTCAAGATCCAGCCCATAGGTAGCTCTGTTGGTAATAAGATCATTGGCCGTGGTATATGCTTTTGAAAAGTCATCCGCTTTTGCTGCTGCAGACCAACCGCGCGTCAGGTAAACTTTCGCCAGCAAATGCAGCGCTGCGGCTTTGGTAGCACGGCCTTTTACAGGCGACGCCGGTGAACCGGATATCGCGGGAAGCATGGCCGACGCATCGATCAGGTCCTGCACAATGGCATCATATACCTGCCCGATAGGCTGACGGGTAGCAGATGTGCTCGGTTCCTGGATGAATGTCAGGTTCAGTGGCACATCACCAAAGTTTTGTACCAATAAGAAATAATAGAATGCACGGAGAAAATGTGCTTCACCCAACAACACCGTCTTGCGTGCCGCATCGATGCTGGCATTGGGTCCGAATTGCAAGACACCATTCAGGTTGTTGATCGCCAGATAGCTGTTGTTCCAGATGGATTGAATGGATCCGTCTGTCGGCAAAATATTATACAGGAAAAAATTATCGTTGCCATCACCACCTTTGTTCACTTCATCCGTACCCGAACAAGCCGTGTAAGCAAAACCTTCACTTCCCCAGAAATAGCGCGATACGGCATAAGAGGCCGTGACACCGGCTTCCAGGCCGGTTGGCGTGGAGAAATAATCAGGTGTGAGTTCGGAACGGTATTCCGAATCGAGGACTTTGCGGCAGCTCATCGGCGTAGCCAGCATAGCCAGCAGGCAAAGTGCAAATCCTGATTTTATTAATTTATTTTTTTTCATACCAGGTATTTTTTGATTGAGAACCGCTTATAATTTGATGTTAAGACCAAAAATGAACTGACGGGTGGCAGGCGTATTCAAACCGACGGTAATCGCACGCGTAGTCACACCGGTGTTTGCATTGGCGCCTTGCGTTTGCACCGCACCGCCTGTGCCTGTACCTTCCGGATCGAAACCCAATCCGGCTTTCACAAATGGTGAATAAAGAATGAACGGATTCTGCGCAGAGAAATAAACACGAACCGAACTCAATCCCGCACGCTCCATCCATTTACCCGGCAATGTATAGCCGAGATTGATGCTGCGCACTTTGATAAACGAAGCATCATAATAACCGAGCGTAGACGAATAGTTGATGCGGTCTGTGGTGCCATCCGGTTTAGGGAATGCATTGGTCGGGTTTTGCGGCGTCCAGTAATCAACCTTGTATTGATTGGCGCGGCTGTTGCCAAATCCAAAATAACCGGTGCCGGTACCGTTGTTTTGCAGGTAGGTAGCTACAAGTGTGCCGCCCATCCGCGCAAACAGTACAAATGAAAGATCAATATTTTTATAAGCAAAACGATGTGTCATACCGCCGATCCAGTCAGGTTGGAAAGTACCGACCACCTTGCGATCGGCATCCGTAATGCGGCCATCACCATTGAGGTCTTCGAGTTTAATTTTCCCGGGAGCAAAATCTGACGAGCCATAACCAGCAGCGATATTCGCTTCGTTGGTTTGCCAGATACCGATCTTATTGAAGTCATAGATCACGTTAACAGGATAACCAACAAACCATCCGTTGCCGATATCCTGCATTTTGCCCGGCTCTTCGAGCGCCAGGATTTTCTCACGGTTCAGTGAAAAGTTCACATCCATTGTCCAGGTGAAATCGTTCTGACGCACATTAACAGTGCTGAGGGAGATTTCGATACCCTTGCCTTCTGTTTTGGCGGCGTTGGTCCAATAACTTCCGGCGCCGTTGCTGGCAGGAAGACTTTTTTGCACCAGCAGGTTATCTGTCGTCTGACGATATACATCGATCGAGCCGGTGATGCGGTCGTTGAACAAACCGAAGTCTACACCCGCATTCCAACTGGCCGTTTTTTCCCATTGCAGACTGCGGTTGGGTAATGAACTAACAAAATAACCGAGTGCATTGGTAGAACCGAAATTGTAACGGTTGCTCGACAAGGAACCCGTGGTTGCATTGGCCGGAATGCCCTGGTTGCCGGTAACGCCATATCCACCACGCAGTTTCAGTGAATTAACAAAATCCACACCTTGCATAAACTTTTCGTTGCCGATATTCCATCCCAAAGCAAATGCGGGATAATTCAGGTATTTATCAACGGGGAAAACAGAAGAGCCGTCGCGACGGAAAGTGGCCGTGAACATAAACCGGTCATCAAAAACATAATTTACACGGCCCATGAAAGACACCAGGCCGGATTTGTTGAAATAATTATCTGCGGCCGGCACCGTTACATTCTTGGCCAGGTTGAAATTGTAATACTGAATTACTTCTGCCGGGAAATCATTTCCATCTACCCGGCTGCCAAATCCCCTGTCCTGCTGAATGCTGTAGAGACCGGTGAAACCGACGCGGTGACGATTGGCAATTGTCTTATCGTAGTTAAGCAGGTGCTCGATCGTATATGTCCATCCTTCTGCGTTGCGCAAAGAGGCATTGGCCTGCGCAGCAGAACTTGCGGAAGGGTTCTGGATGGTATTCGGACCATTGAAAATGCCGCGGTTTTCCTGGCGGAAATCGAGGCCGACATTCAGGCGGTATTTAAGATCTTTTAAAATTTGCAACTCGCCATAAAGACTGTTGAATGTACGCAGACGGCGGCGGCGGTCAACGATCATGTCGCGGTCCTTCAATGTCAGCGGGTTCATGGTAGCTGTAGCATCTACCGTACCGGTCATGGGGTAAAGGTTCACGCTGCCATCATCGTTGTAGGCCGACACAAACGGTGGAATGCGCAGCGCTCCGTACAATGGATTCACTCCTTCACCATTCGTATAACCCAGTGTATTCAATGAATTCAGGCCAATCTTTACACGTTTGCCAACCTTGGCATCGATAGTTGCGCGCAGCGAGAAACGTTCGAACGACTGACCCGTGATCACCCCTGTTTCTTTGAAATAACCACCACCGATACCGTAAGTGGCGGCATCGCTTCCACCGGAAACACTGAGCTCGTGGTTGGTAACAGAACCTTGTTTGTACAGGTAATCCTGCCAATCCGTGTTGGTGCCTTTGGCAATACCATCGAGTTCTGCCGGAGAATAGCCCGCACTGTACTGCGACAGATCACGGAAATCCTTGAACTCGCTTGCATTGAACATATCATAAGTGCCCATCACATTCGCGAAGCCGTAATAAGAGTTGATGCTGAGTTGCGGCTTGCCGGAGCGGCCCCGTTTCGTTGTTACCAATATCACACCGTTGGAACCACGTGAACCGTAGATGGCTGTTGCAGATGCATCTTTCAGGATATCGACATTGGCAATATCATCGAGGTTCAGGTCATTGATACTTCCACCAAAAGGAATACCATCCACCACGATGAAAGGATCGTTGCTGCCGCTGAGTGAGCGGTTGCCGCGGATGCGGATTTGTCCGCCTGCACCGGGTCTTGAACCGGTACGGGCAATGTCCACGCCGGCTACGCGGCCTGTTAATGCCTGCACGGCATTCGCCGAAGGCACTTCGCGCAAGGTTTCACCGCGCACGGAACCGATAGCGCCCGTTACATCTTTACGGCGTTGCTGACCGTAACCAACTACCACTACTTCACTTAAACTACCGGAGGTTGATTTCAATTGAACATTGATATCTCCAGTGGCCGTAACGGCCACTTCGACGGTTTCAAAATTTACGCTGCTGACAACGAGTATATCACCTGTATTGGCCTGCAGCATAAAGGTTCCGTTCTGTGCAGTACTGGTACCGGTTGTTTTTCCTTTAATAGCAACGGAGGCGCCCTGAACAGGCTCGCCCGCATCGTTGCTTACGCGACCGCGGACGGTGCGTTCCTGCGCAAATAATACGGACGGACAAAGCAGCAGCAGAAAAAGAATGACTGCCGGCGATCGGCGAAGGAAGACGCCGGAGACGATTGGTTTGGCTTTCCGCATAACCATGAATTTCATGATCAGTTAGTTTTAAATGAAGAAAGAGATGTAGTTCAACGTACAGGCAGGCGTTGGTGGCAGTTAGGTAGAGTTCATATAGCAATCGTTTAAAGAATGAGTATAATAATCGAATACGTAATTCAGCTTATCGACCCATCTGCACATCGGTGGTAACAACAGGTGTGGCACCGAGTTCCTGGCTTCTCTTTCCGGGCAGGCTTCCACCAACATGAATGCGCACCGTTCCATTTACGGCAACAGCCTCGCCGTCTTCATTTATCACTGTCAATTGTTGCGGCTCCAATACGAAATCAACTTTTGCGGAAGCTCCTGGCTTCAGTTTCACACGACGGAAGCCTTTCAAGGCATAAAGCGGTGCATCTTTCAGGTCGGGATAAGAAACAAACAATTCCACCACTTCTTCCGCCTCACGCGTTCCGTTGTTGGTAACGGTTACGGAAGCCTTCAACACGTTTCCTTTGTTAACCGTAAGATTGTTGTAAGCAAATTTGCTGTAGCTCAGGCCGAAACCGAAAGGATACATCGGTTCGGCGTCCATATAACGATAAGTGCGGCCCTTCATGGAATAATCTTCATAAGGCGGCAACTGCTCCAATGATTTGGGAAAAGTGACCGGCAATCTGCCGGAAGGGGATTCTTTGCCAAACAATACATCCCCTACTGCATGTCCACCCTCTTCACCCGGATACCACGCGAGTACAACGGCGTCTGCGAGTTCGTGCACTTCAGACAAATTCATCGGCGAACCACCGGTGATCACGGCCACAATCGGTTTAGTATTGTTATTGCGCATTTTCTTCAAAAACTCTATCTGCGCAGCGGGAAGATTATAATCAAGGCGATCTCCAAAATGAGGTGAGGCAATGGACTCTCCTTCTTCCCCCTCCAGGAAACCTGTAATGCCCAATACGGCAATCGTTACATCGGCATTCTTGGCTTCGTCGGTTGTCCAGTCGATCGGATTCACATTCGGACGATCCAGCAAAACGCCGGGACGGTACTGCAACTGGCTACCGGGCTTCAACTGAGCCGAAACACCTTCGAGAATGGTCACGAGATTACTATTGAGGCCATTATAATTTCCAAGCAAAGCATCGATGCTGGCGGCATTGGGACCGGTGATAAAATATTTACGCAGGTCATTCTTCAACGGAAGAATGCCGTTGTTCTTTAATAAAACGATCGACTTCACGGCCACATCACGTGCCATCTTGCGATGGGCGGCACTATTAATTACGGAAGCAGGAATACGTGCGTAAGGATTTTTTGAAGCATCGTCAAACATACCCAGGCGGAAACGCGTGTTCATTAACACAGCAAGTGAACTATCAACCTGTTTTTCGGAAACGAGACCGGTCTTTACTGCATCGGCCAAGCCATCGCCGAATACGCTTCCACAATTAAGATTAACGCCGCGCTGCAAAGCGAGTGCGGCTGCTTCGCGCGCATCCTTGACGATCTTATGTCCATTGTAAAAATCCACGAGCGCCCAGCAATCGCTGACCACATGACCTTTAAACTTCCACTTTTTGCGCAGCACATCCTGTAACAAATAAGTATTGGCGCAGCAGGGCTCGCCGTTTGTGGCATTGTAGGCGCACATCACGGCTTCCACGCCGGCATCTACCAAAGAATGAAAAGCCGGGAGGTAGGTATCGTAGAGATCATGCATAGATACCGAAGCATTGAACTCATGCCGTAACCGTTCGGGACCGCTGTGTACGGCATAATGTTTAGCGCAGGCTGCCACTTTCAGATAACGCGGATCATTTCCCTGCAAACCTTTTACAAAGGCCACTCCCATGCGCGAAGTAAGAAACGGATCTTCCCCATAAGTTTCCTGGCCTCTGCCCCAGCGCGGATCACGGAAAATATTGATGTTGGGTGTCCAGAAAGTAAGACCGCCATACTTCATATAATAACCTTTGGCGATCGCCACATTGTTCATGGCACGCGCTTCGGTAGAAATAACATCGGCCACTTTACGGATGAGTGAATCGTCAAACGTAGCGGCCATACCGATCGCCTGCGGAAACACAGTGGCGCTGCCCGAGCGGCCAACACCATGCAAGGCTTCATTCCACCAATTGTAGGCAGGAATGCCGAGCCGCGGAATGGCAGGTGCATCATAAATGAGCTGACCAATTTTTTCTTCCAGTGTAAGTTGGGAAATGAGGTGTTGTATCCGCTGTGGTACCGGCAATGCAGTATTGCGGAAAGCGGGTTGCTTTTGACCATGCATTACAAGCGGCAAAAGCGGTACAAGCAAAGCAGATAAGAAACGCTTTTTCATAATGGCAATCGTCTGGCTGTTCGTTAGGGCAATCGTTGCGGGAAAAGCTGTATTTCCCTGTCACGATTGCTAAAGTAGGAAAAAAAATGAAAAATGTAACCGATTGCATAAATTTTTTAAAAATATCCTTTACTTTGCTTTATTATCAAGCCGCAAACGATTGTAATAAATATGAAAACAGACAGCAGGGCAGATATCACTATATATGATATAGCACGACAGCTTAATTTGTCGGCAGCCACCGTCAGCCGCGCACTCAAAGACCATCCTGCTATCAACTCCAAAACCAAGAAAAAAATCAACGAACTCGCCACAGAACTCGGCTATCGCTCTAATAATTTCGCCAGCAATCTCCGTCGCGGACGTACCAATACTATTGGCGTACTCGTGCATGAGTTGAACAGCGGATTCATCTCCTCCGTATTGGCCGGCATCGAGAAAGTAACCACCGAAGCCAACTACGATCTGCTGATTGCCCAGTCTTCCGAGTCAGCAAAAAAAGAAATCGCCAACGCCAATAACCTTTTTCACAAACGTGTAGACGGATTGATCGCATCGCTTTCTTTTGACACGGAGAATCTCGCCCACTTTGACCCCTTCGTGAAGAAAGGCATCCCGCTTATTTTCTTTGACCGCGTGTTTGAAGACAGTGAAGGGGCCAAAGTAGTGATCGACAACTTCAGGGCGGGCTATGATATGACGCAACACCTGATCAACCAGGGATGCAAACGCATCATGCACGTAACCGCGAGCCTGAAACGTAACGTTTATGCCGATCGTTTACGCGGATACAAACAGGCACTTGCCGATAACAGTATAAAGTATGACGATGACCTGGTTGTTGTCAATGGCCTGGAAGAAAGCGACGGTATCGAAACCGCACAACGCGTATTGCGCATGAAAAAGAAGCCTGATGGTATGTTTATCACCAACGATTTCTGCGCCGCCGTGATCATGCACCACCTGCAGGAAGAAGGCATCCGCATTCCGGAAGACATCGCCATCGGCGGTTTCAATAATGATGTTATGGGAAAAATTATTTCGCCCCGCCTCACCACCATCGACTATCCCGGTGTGCAGATGGGAGAAATAGCGGCCCGCAACCTCATCAGTCATCTCGATGGTAGTGCCACGCTGACACACACGAATAAAATCATCATCAAATCCGAATTGATCATCCGCGAATCTTCCGTCCGGAACTCCTGAAACATGCGCTGCTGGTTGCTTTTATTGCTGCTGGGCTTTGCTTTAACGCCGCTGCACGCCGAAGATGGCTACCGTCTCTGGCTGCGCTATGATGCTATAAAAGATCAGGCAAAACGGCAACAGTATCTTTCTGCATTGTCTTCCATTTACATTGATGATGAAAACACCGCCGCGAAAGACGAACTGACAATTGCGCTGCATGACCTGCTGGGAAAAAAACCTGTGTTCACCCCTGCGGCAACAGCCGGGCTCATCATTACCCTAGCAAAAAATATTTCCGATAAAAAAATAAAATCGGCACTCACCGCTGCCAACGACGAAGGTTATGTGATCGGCTGGCAACACAACAAATTGTTCATCACTGCGAACACGAATGCAGGTTTGTTGTATGGAACTTTCAGGTTGATCCAACTCATTCAGCAAAACGAATCGCTGAACAATTTTTTTATAACCAATTCTCCTTCGCTGCATCACCGCATTCTCAATCATTGGGATAACCTCGACAGAAGCGTCGAGCGCGGATATGCCGGTCAGTCGCTGTGGAAGTGGCACCTGCTTCCCGGCTATATCGATCCGCGTTACCGCGATTATGCAAGAGCCAATGCTTCTGTCGGCATCAATGGTACGGTACTGACCAATGTAAACGCCAATGCACGTGTACTCACCGACGCCTACCTGAAAAAAGCAGCGGCACTCGCCGATGTTTTCCGCCCCTATCATATCCGTGTTTATTTAACCGCCCGTTTCAGTGCACCGATCGAAATCGGCGGCCTGCGCACGGCCGATCCGCTGGACCCGGAAGTAAAAAAATGGTGGAAGAATAAGGCCGCTGAAATTTATCAACTCATACCCGACTTTGGCGGCTTCCTCGTAAAAGCCAACAGCGAAGGACAACCCGGTCCGCAGGATTATCAACGTTCGCATGCAGACGGAGCCAATATGCTGGCTGAAGCACTGGCGCCGCACGGTGGCATCGTAATGTGGCGCGCTTTCGTTTATAGCCATGAAACACCCGACGACAGAGCGAAGCAGGCTTATACCGAATTCAAACCGCTCGACGGAAAGTTTCTCCCGAATGTAATCCTGCAGGTAAAGAACGGCGCCATCGATTTTCAACCGCGTGAACCTTTTCATCCGCTGTTCGGCGCTATGCCGCAAACACCCTTGATGATGGAAGTACAACTGACGCAGGAATACCTGGGTGCCGCTTCACATCTTGTTTACCTCGCACCGTTGTTTAAAGAAGTACTCGATGCAGATACTTACCAACCCATTGCCGGCAACAGTGTTGCATCCGTTTTACAAAAAAATAAAAATGGCGGCATCGCGGGCGTGGCCAATATCGGTGATGAACGCAACTGGTGTGGTCATCCCTTTGCCCAATCCAACTGGTTTGCTTTTGGTCGCCTTGCATGGAATCCTGCTACTTCATCGAAAGAGATTGCCCGGGAATGGATCAGGCTGACTTTTGGAAATAACGCAACTGTTGCCAATACACTCACGCCAATGCTTTTGCAAAGCCGCGAGACAGCGGTCAATTACATGACGCCGCTCGGCCTGCATCATATCATGGCCTATGGTCATCATTATGGTCCCGGCCCCTGGGTGGCCAATAAACCACGCGCAGATTGGACTTCGGTTTATTATCACCGCGCAGATTCCACCGGTATCGGATTCGACAGAACAGCTACGGGCAGCAATGCTTTGGCCCAATACGCCGCAGGCGCACAACGCCAATGGGAAAACCCGGCGACCTGCGATGAAAAATTCTTATTATGGTTTCATCATGTCCCCTGGAATCACCGTATGCAATCGGGTCGTAATCTCTGGGAGGAAATTTGTTACCGTTATAATACCGGCGTCAGTGAAGTCAGGGATATGCAAACCCAATGGCATAAACTAAAACCGTATATCGACGAAGAACGTTTTGAACAGGTGCGCATGCTGCTGAATATACAGGAGGAAAATGCCGTGTTGTGGCGGGATGCCTGTATTAGTTATTTCCAGACATTTTCGCGCCAGCTTTTGCCGGCCAATTATCCGCAACCTGCGCATTCACTTGATTACTATCAGCAGCAAAATTTCTATTATATGCCCGGCAATCCGGGTTAAACCAATGATATGTTTGTTCTGGGCATAGATATCGGCACTTCTTCCATCAAGGCTTCGGTGATCGAACCGGCATCCGGGCGTATTGTTGCATCGGCGCAGTATCCCGATACCGAAACGCCGATCCTTAGTCCGCAACCGGGCTTTGCCGAACAATCCCCTTTGCAATGGTGGAATGATGTGCAAGCCGCGATTCAGCTCCTGGCGAAATCATCATCGTTCAATCCGGCTGATATTGCCGCCATCGGTCTTTCTTACCAGATGCATGGTCTTGTATTGATCGATGAACAAAACCAGGTACTACGCAACAGCATCATCTGGTGCGACAGCCGCGCGGTGGAAATCGGCAGACAGGCAGCACAGGAGCTTGGCGATTACTGCGACGAAAACCTGCTGAACTCGCCCGGAAATTTTACTGCCAGCAAACTGGCCTGGGTGAAACAAAACGAACCGGATATTTATCGCCGCATCCATAAGATCATGCTGCCCGGTGATTTCATTGCCCTGCAACTGACCGGTGAACTCACCACCACGCCTTCGGCATTGAGCGAAGGGATCTTCTGGGACTTCAAACAAAATGCGGTCTCTGCGAAACTGCTCTCTTATTTTGACTTTGATGCTTCTTTCCTGCCCGAAGTCCGCGATGTATTCAGTACGCATGGAGTGTTGAAAAAAGATATTGCGGAATCACTCGGCCTCAAAGCCGGTATTCCCGTAAGCTACAAAGCCGGTGATCAGCCCAACAATGCGCTTGCATTGAACGTGCTTCATCCCGGTGAAGTGGCGGCTACGGCCGGCACCTCCGGTGTGATATATGCCGTTACCGATCATCTAGCCGCCGATCGCGCCTCACGGATCAACAGCTTTGCTCACGTGAACCATACCGCTTCACAAAACAGGATCGGTGTGTTGCTAAATATCAACGGTTGCGGAAGCATGAACCGCTGGATACGGCAGAATATCGCGAACGATAAATCATACAGCGAACTAAACGACCTCGCCGCTTCCGTTCGCCCCGGCAGTGAAGGACTGCAGATCATTCCCTTTGGCAACGGAGCCGAACGCATGCTGGAGAACCGCATCGTTGGCGCACAGCTCCGTCACCTCGACCTGAACGTACATCAACCGGCACATCTGTTCCGCGCAGCGCAGGAAGGCATTGCTTATGCCTTCAGGTATGGACTCGACATTATGCGCGAGAACAATATTCATCCCGGAGTGATCCGCGTTTCGCACAGCAATATGTTTCTCAGCCCGGTATTCACCGACATATTCGTGAACGTTACCGGTGTACCGGTGGAACACTACACCGGTGATGGAAGCGCAGGCGCCGCAAGAGGTGCCGCCATCGGAGCGGGACTGATCTCCGCCGATGCAACATCCGGCACAAAAGCAGTAAAGGTGACCACACCTGATAAACATTCGCCTTACGGTGAATTGTACGAAAACTGGAAACATACACTCGATCAACTTATTTTCTCACCGGAGCAATCACTTGTTCCCTGAAACAAAAAGACATGCAGACCCTGACAGCACAAAAAAATTATTTTAAAAACATTGGTGTCATTGGCTATGAAGGACCTGAAAGCCGCAATCCGCTTGCCTTCCGCTGGTACAATCCTGAACAGGTGGTTGCCGGAAAAACGATGAAAGACTGGTTGCGTTTTGCGGGCGCCTACTGGCATTCTTTCTGCGGCAATGGCGGCGATCCTTTTGGCGGTGCCACACATATTTTTCCCTGGGACAATGCCAGCGATCCACTGCAACGCGCCAAAGATAAAATGGATGCTGCCTTTGAATTCTTTACCAAACTCAGCCTTCCCTACTATTGCTTTCATGATGTAGATATCGTTGACCACACCGACGATATTGAAGAGAACGAAAAAAGAATGGCGGCGATCACGGCCTACGCCCGTGAAAAACAAAATACATCGGGTATAAAATTATTATGGGGAACCGCTAATCTCTTTTCGCATAGACGTTACATGAATGGCGCCGCTACCAACCCCGACTTTCATGTATTAACACATGGAGCTGCACAGGTAAAAGCCGCACTTGATGCAACGATCGCGCTCGATGGGGAGAACTACGTCTTCTGGGGCGGACGCGAAGGTTACATGAGCCTCCTCAACACCAACATGAAACGCGAGAAAGAACACCTCGCCAGATTTTTGCAGACGGCGCGCGATTACGCACGGCAAAACGGATTCAAAGGAACGTTCCTCATTGAACCGAAACCCTGTGAACCCTCCAAACATCAATACGATTATGACAGCGAAACCGTCATCGGCTTTCTCCGCCAGTTTGATCTGCTCGGTGATTTCAAACTGAATATTGAAGTAAACCACGCCACGCTTGCCGGACATACCTTCTCGCATGAATTGCAGACAGCCGTAGATGCGGGCGTGCTCGGCAGCATCGATGCCAATCGCGGCGACTATCAGAACGGATGGGACACGGACCAGTTTCCCAATAACGTACCCGAACTCACCGAAGCCATGCTGGTGATACTGGAAGCCGGAGGCTTTGGCGGTGGTGGCATCAACTTCGATGCGAAAATCCGCCGCAACTCCACCGATGCGGAAGATATTTTTCATGCGCATATCGGCGGTATGGATGCATTTGCGCGTGCGTTGGTAATAGCAGATCGTGTGCTCACCGATTCTGATTACAGCAAATTCCGGAAGGACCGTTATAGCAGTTTTGACAACGGTAAAGGAAAAGAATTTGAAGAAGGCAAACTGAGCCTGACCGATCTGAGAGACTATGCGGTGAAAAACGGTGAACCTGCTACCATCAGCGGCCGACAGGAATATCTCGAGAATATACTGAACTGGTATCTCTGATAAACCGGTGGCTGTTTCATAGCGGCCGCCGGCTTTTTTTAACTCCATAATCAGCTCCTATGCGCTTGCCAAAAGGAAAGACATTCTTTCTTCTCGCCCTCTTATGCCTGTCCGGCACCTTGTATAGTCAGCGCGGTCTACTGCGCAATCCTGTGCTTGCGGGATTTTATCCAGATCCCTCGATCTGCAGAGCGGGGAATGATTATTACCTGATCAATTCTTCCTTTGCTTATTTCCCGGGGCTTCCCATTTTCCACAGCCGCGATCTTTTAAACTGGGAACAGATCGGCCATGTGCTCGACAGGCCTGAGCAACTGCCACTTGATGGCGCCGGTGTATCCAGAGGTTTATTTGCTCCTTCCATTCATTACCACAACGGAAAATTTTATGTGGTATGTACCTTAATTGATAAGCTTGGAAATTTTGTGGTAACGGCCACCGATCCGCGCGGGCCATGGAGCAATCCTGTTCCCTTATCCAAAGTAGAGGGCATTGACCCGTCCCTGTTCTTCGACGATAACGGGAAATCCTATATCGTTTACAACAGCATTCCGCCGGACAACAAATCATTATGGAATGGCCATCGTACGATCCGTATGCGCGAATGGAATGCAGCAACATCTGAAGTGAGTGACAAGGAAATCATCCTCGTTAACGGCGGCACCGATACCAGCCGTCACCCCGTGTGGATCGAAGGACCACATATCTATCAGAAAGACGGATATTATTACCTGCTTTGCGCCGAAGGCGGTACCGGATATAATCATTCATCGGTGATCTTCCGCAGCAAAAGCATTACCGGGCCTTATGTTTCCTTCGAAGGTAATCCCATCATGACACAACGCGATCTCGATCCCGCGCGGCCAAATCCGGTTACCACTACCGGCCATGCAGATTTTGTAGAAACGCCGTCTGGCGAATGGTGGGCCGTGTTCCTCGCCTGCCGCCCGTATGAAGGCGATCATTACAACACCGGGCGTGAAACATTCATGGCGCCTGTATCATGGAACAACGGCTGGCCGGCCATGATACCGGCAGGAGAAACCGTAAAATACCGCTACCCTGTTAATGCTATTGCAAAAAAGACAAAAGAACAGTTCAACAATAACTATACGTTCACGGACCGCTTTCGCGATTCCGTTTTGAACAAGCGCTACATTTTTCTGCGTACTCCTTCGGAGAAATGGTATTCCTGTGGCAAGGGTGCACTTGCAGTCAAACTGCGACCTGAAACCTGCGGCGGCAAAAGCAATCCTTCTTTCATCGGGTTCCGGCAACCGCATCTCAACGGTGATGCTTCGGTGCAACTGCAATTCCATACCACAAAAGAAAATGAGAAAGCCGGTCTGCTGGTTTTTCAGAATGAAAAGCATTATTACTTCCTGGGAGTAACAAAGCAAAACAATCAACCATTTATCGGGCTCTACAAAGGTGGCGAAACGGATACGCTGATCACGGGCGTTACGCTTTTACCCAAAGCAACAAATTGTTATCTGAAAATCGAAGCCCGGCAGGATACCTATGTGTTCTACTTCTCAATGGACGGCAAACGCTGGCAACTGCTGGCCGATAATATCGACGCAAAATATCTCAGTACCAAAACTGCCGGAGGATTTACAGGCTGCCTGTACGCGATATATGCCACTTCGAGCGGCGTGCCTTCCCAAAACACTGCCGTGTTCAAACAATTTGCCTGCACCAGCCGCGATAAAACCTATTGACATGAAAAAAGGATTGCTTGCCTGTTTCATTTTTTTAATAGCAACGGAGATTTCCGCGCAAATGGTTGACACCACAGGTCGAAACGGATTTTCATTGGCGAAAGCAGTTTTGTATACCGATACCCGCGAAGCAAAAGTGGTACAGCAGGCTGCCCAATTGCTCCGGGAAGATATTTACAAAGTAACCGGCGCAAAACTTCCGCTCGTTCACAGTTTGCCCAAGGAGCCCTGTGATCTGATTGTGATCGGTACGCCGGAAAACAGTGAGTTGATCAAAAAAGGAAAATTCAACACCGCTGCTATTTTGGGGAAATGGGAAGCCTTCTCCCTTCAATCTTCCGCTTCTTCTTTTTATGCCGGCAAACAAACATTGCTGATCGCCGGTAATGACCGGCGCGGTGTGGCTTTTGGTGTTTTTGAACTAAGTAAACAATTGGGCGTATCTCCGTGGTACTGGTGGGCCGATGTACCGGTTGTGTCGCGTCCCAACACTTCCATAAAACCGGATGCGCAGCAAACGGAAGCGCCGGCCGTTCAGTACAGAGGTATTTTTATCAATGACGAAGCACCTGCATTAAGCAACTGGAGCCGTATGCAATTCGGCGGCTTCAACCATAAATTTTATGAAAAAGTATTTGAACTCATGCTGCGGCTCAAAGCCAACTATCTGTGGCCCGCAATGTGGGGCAGCGCTTTTTACGATGATGATTCGCTCAATGCTAAGACCGCCGATGATTATGCTATTGTTATCGGCACATCCCATCATGAACCACTCATGCGTGCACACGACGAATGGCGACGTTATGGAAAAAGAGAATGGGATTATAGTACCAATGCCGCTGCGCTGAGAGAGTTCTGGAAGCAGGGCATGCAACGGGCGAAAAATGAAAAGATCGTAACGCTTGGTATGCGCGGTGACGGCGACAAACCCATGAGCCGAGAAACCGCAACCGCGCTCTTAGAACAGATCGTTACCGCTCAACGTAAACTTATCAGCGAAGTAACCGGCAAAGAACCCGAGGCCACTCCGCAACTCTGGGCTTTGTACAAAGAAGTACAGGATTATTATGATAAAGGCATGCGCGTGCCCGACGACGTCACGCTCTTGCTTTGTGACGACAACTGGGGAAATGTACGGAGGCTGCCAACCTTGGATATGGTGAAACGCAAAGGCGGTTACGGCCTCTATTATCACTTCGATTATGTAGGCGGTCCGAGAAATTATAAATGGATCAACACGAATAATCTTGCCCGCGTATGGGAGCAATTGCACCTTACAAAAATCCACGGCGTAGATAAAATATGGATCGTGAATGTGGGTGATATCAAACCGATGGAACTGCCTGTTTCCCTCTTCCTGGATTACGCCTGGCAACCAGATAACATAAAAGCGGATGGCGTTAAAAAATACGTGGAGCAATGGGCTGCCACACAATTTGGCAACACATTATCTGCTGACATCGGTGATGTGTTGTGGCGCTACAGTCAATTGAGCAGCCGCCGCAAACCGGAACTGTTATCCCCTGAAACCTATTCTTTAACTAATTACGGAGAATGGGACCGCGTGATATCGGAATGGGATGCGTTGACAAAAGATGCGCAGCAACTGCAAAACCAACTGCCCGATTCTGCCAGGGATGCTTATTTCCAATTGGTACTACATCCGGTGCTTGCCTTCGGAAATCTCCACCACCTCTACCACGCCGTCGCCAATAACCGGTTTGCCGCCAGGCAAAAATTCAACACTACCAATACATGGGCGAAAAAAGCAGGGGAACACTATATAAAGGACTCGCTGATCACACAACGTTATCATCAACTGCGGGATGGCAAATGGGCGCACATGATGAGCCAGACCCATATAGGTTACACCGGCTGGCAGCAGCCCGAACGTAATACAATGCCTGCCGTCACTTATTTAAACGACAGCGAAGCAGTTTTCTACCCGCACGACGCTGCCAGTCAATTGCGTACGGCCCTTGATCTCGTACCGGCTAAAACGACTAAAGGTTTTTATGAACGAAACGGTTATGTTTCCATTCCGGCAGGTGGTTATACCAATAAGGTTGATGAAAAGATATGGATAACGGTTCCTGGTATCGGACTGACCGGCGCCGGCGTAATGCGAACGCCTGCAATGGAGGCAGACGAAGCAACTGCGCTGGAATATGAAATCTACGTGTACGATACCGGGCGCATCACGGTACAGACTTTCTTTTCACCAACGCTTAATCTCCACCATACAGCAGAAGGTTTAACGTATGATGTTTCACTCGATAAAGAACAGACGCAAAGGATATCCGTGAACGCAAAGGATCAGGATGTCAGGACATGGAGCAAATGGGTAGCAGAAAACAAGATCGTGGTGGAAAGCCGGCATCATATTTCTACACCCGGTCGATATATCATCCGTATCTCTCCTCATATGGGATTGGTATTGCAAAAAATGGTATTGTCATTTAGTCCCTTGCAGGAAAGTTATCTCGGCCCACCAGCAACCAATATCGGTGATCCGGGAAATAAAAATTAAGCCATGAAAAAAATAGTAGTCATATTCCTGTTATGGTTAACCGCGTGCGCGCCAAAACCAACGGCTGTTACCGAAGACAAAGGATTAAAGGATTATTACCGTTCCTATTTTCCCATCGGTGTGGCTGTTTCCGCCGCCGCACTTGAACGTCCTGATGAGCGTGCACTCATCCTTCGTGAGTTCAACAGCCTTACACCGGAGAATGCTATGAAGATGGGACCGATTCATCCTGCACCCGACCGCTATTACTGGACCGAAGCAGACAAGATCGCGGCCTTTGCCCGTGAACACAACCTGAAGCTCCGTGGACATACGCTTTGCTGGCACAACCAGACACCCGATTGGTTTTTTATTGATGAAAAAGGAAAAACTGTTTCGAAAGAAGTATTGCTGGCGCGATTGAAAGAGCATATCACCACCGTCGTCAATCGTTACAAAGGCACTATCTACGCATGGGATGTGGTAAACGAAGCCATTTCCGATAAACCGGATGAATACCTGCGCCCTTCTTTGTTTTACCAGATTTGCGGGGAAGAGTATATTGAAAAGGCTTTTGAATATGCCCATGCAGCCGATCCGACCGCATTGCTTTTTTACAATGATTATAACGAGATCAGTCCGGTTAAGCGCAAAAAGATTCATCGCCTGGTAAAAGGTTTACTGGACAAAGGCATACCCATCCATGGCATCGGCCTGCAGGCACATTGGGCCGTGAATGAACCCGATAGTGCACAGTTACAGCAAACATTACAAGAACTGGACAGTCTCGGCTTGCCTCTGCAGATCACTGAACTTGACGTATCCGTTTATCCGAAAGAACACAATGCCCGCGATCGGAAACAGGAAGACACCGACACGCGGTTTACCACTGACCGTGAACAAAAACAACGTGACGTATATACCCAAGCCTTTCGCCAATTCAGGGGAATGGGCAAGCAACTCACCAGTGTTACGTTCTGGAATATTTCCGATCGCCATAGCTGGCTGGACGATTTTCCGGTAAAAAACAGAAAGGATTATCCGTTGTTGTTTGATACGACGTTGAAACGGAAGGCGGTTTATATGGATGTGGCTGGTTTCAGAAAGTAGGTTGATTCGTGTATTATTAAACGCCAATTACCGGCTAAGCCATTTAAAAACTCTCTCCTCATTTCCAGTCGCAAAGCCAATAACGAGTGCAATTATTATTATAAATACAACTATCAGGCATCCCCAGAAATTTGTGTCTGCTTCAAATTTTGCTCTTTCCTCGGGCGGCAGACTATTTTTCCACCGTTGGTGTTCTTCCCGTCTTTTCCTGCGACCGTAAGCAGTATTTGGATTATAAGGTTTACGTTGAGTCATGCGTAAAGGTTGAATGAAAAATTGAACCTTCTTTATTCGCATCGCATAAACCGGAAATTTCCCCCTTTTTTGTGTTTACACCTCCATGGTTAGTGTATTCACGAACCAGCAAAGAGCAGCATGCCTTTGATAGCGAGCACCCGGGATCGCAGGTGTATTCATTTTCACATTTGCATACACACGGCGCCCTGGCGTCGTGACACATTTACACCTTTCTTCCCCTCAACCCTTAAAAGGCACCGGCACCAAAAACTTCATCTCCTTTAGCCATGCCGATAACAAGTTCGTCCATTGATCAACAGACCCGGGATTCTCCACCAGCCGGATAGAATGCGCACCCTGTGGAAATACATGATAACTCGCGGGTACATGTTGTTGTAATAGTGATTTATAATAGAAAAGACTGTTTTGCACGCGAACGGTGCTGTCATTGCTTGCATGGACGATGAAAGTGGCGGGATTACGGGGCGTTACACCATTTTCCAATGAATATTTTTTGATCAAGGCCGGCGATGCATTATTTCCCAACAGATTATTCCTGCTGCCAACATGTGCGTATTCACCTAAAGAAATAACAGGTGACAATAACACGGCAAAGTCGGGACGATAATTGACGGTATCGAGAGCGTCTTTGATCTTCGAAACATCTTCTGTGGCATTGGCCAATTGCGCAGCGAGGTGTCCGCCCGCAGAAGTGCCCATTACGCCGGTACGCCCGGGTATAAGTTTCCATTTATCCGCTTGTGAGCGAAGCAGTTTCATGGCGCGTTGTGCATCTTGCAAAGGAGCCAGCTCGCGGTTCACCAGGTCAGTCTGGTGCGGCAGCCGGTAGATCAATACAAAAGCGGAGATGCCCTGCGTGTTGTACCATTTCGCCAGGTTAAATCCGTTGTAAATATGCGAGAGACGCGCATATCCGCCACCGGGACAGATCAGCACGGCGGTGCCGGTGTTCTCTGCCTGTGCAACGGGGAAACAATAAACACCCGGCGTTCCCACACGCACAATGCGTTCGTTGAAGATGGAATCCGTAACTGGTTTCCCGTTGAAATTGGGTTTGCGGCCATCCGGCCATAAGGGAATAAATTCCTGTGCAACGACCTGCTGACAAAGGATCAGCAGCAAAACAACCAGACGGACTTTCATGTATTATCAGTTTTTTGAAGGCTTCCAGTCACCGAATATACGACCGGTAGTGTATGCGGCCGCCTGCTTCTTTGTCAACTGATGACTCCAAGCTACACGGCCTGCGGTAAGAGCTCCGGGACCGGAGTTTTTGTATTCGGCGTAAAAAGCGGTCTTTTCGTTTTCAGGATTGCGCCAGTTTTCCCAACCTTCTGCGCGGATATGCGCGCCCATTTCACAACCAATAAAAACCGTGCGCGCATAAGCACGCCAGGGACGGCCGAGATAAACCTGTTTGGCTTCATCATTGGCAGTAAGCTTACAATTCAGAAATACATAACCAAACTGTTTCCATGCCGGCGTCGATGCCGCGGTGATATAGGAATTGCTCAGGCTGCGGATAATACAGTTTTCAAAAACAACCGTAGCCGGACCGAAAATAAAATCGGTAGTACCTTCAATGATGCAGCCGATGTAATATTGTCTCGAACTGTCGTTCGCCGTCAGCAAGGTGTCCTGGTTGCCAAATAACCGGCAATTATTAACCGTTACGCGGTCTCCATCCACATGCAGGGCAACAGCCTGTCCCACGCGGCCTGCAGTATTGCGGATGGTAAGGTTTTTAATCGTGATGTCATTTCCCTGCACCCACATCGTGTAAGATGAGAAAGTGCTGTACTTCGATTTATCTGCGACCGTATCTTTTGATTTGAATTTTCCCGAATAATCATCATAGGTGATGATGGTACTGTCAGGATTCTCACCGGTAATCGTAAGATTGGTAACCCAGGAAGGGATGATCAGTTTTTCCTTATACACGCCATTGCGGATATGCAATTGCAAAGCAACCGGGGAATAAGCGCGGAAAGCATTGATCGCTTCCTGGATGGTGCGGTAATCGCCGGAGCCATCTGTGGCTACGGTGAGCTTCGAAGGATAATTCTGCTGCGCAAACACGAGCGAACTTATCAGCAACAAGAAAGATGTAAACAGGGATCGCATAGGCTTTCTGATTATTCGGATACGAGGCTGTTAAGATAAACCTCAATATTGGTATACTGCCTATTCAGCGAAAATAAAGCAGCATCCGAAGCATCATTGGGGTTCAGTCCATTTTTTATTTCCCATTCGTCAGGCATACCATCTCCGTCTTTATCAGCCGGTGCTGGTAATGTTTTTAATGCCGGCCATGCAGATACCGTACCCTCGTAAGGTGTGCCATGCGGATAACCGCCCTGCACGTCGATAATACGACCTGTTCCTTTTTCTACCTCACCAATGATGCGCTGATCGAGCGTATCACGCTTGTAGCTGGCACCTGCATTGAGCAGTACTGCCTTATACGCTTTCTCTGCGGAAATACGTGGAAGGTTTACTACTTCAAACGGATTTTTTGCGGTGACCATAGCTAAATCAGCTTCTGTGTTCTTGCCGGCATGCACACCCAACCGATTGTCCGTTGTTACGTCGGGGCGTCCCCATACATAATTTCCTTCAACAAAAAACTGGCCGGCACCCGGCGCTTCGATGGTTGGATTCACAATGCGGTGCCGCACATTTTTGCCCGTAGCCGGACCGGGCTTGTAATAGTTATTGACGATGTTGTATTCACCTCTTTCACCCCCATAAGCACTGTTGTGTCCCCAGTTATAGATCACATTGTTCCTGAAATCCACGAGTTCACGATCCGCACCCAGCCGCACACCATTGAAGCGCGGATTGCGGCTGGTACAATGCGCGAAAAGATTATGATGCGCCGATAAATGAGCGCCACCCCAGATTCCACCATAACCATGTTTCTCAAAACCGGTATCCCCTTTTTCAAAATGATAAGAATAGTTCAACGGTTCGGAAATGATGTTCCATTGCAACGTGGTGCTATCGCCGCCATAGATACTGCATACTTCATCCGTGCTCCAGCTCATGCTGCAATGATCGATAATCACCTGTTTGTTGCGGCTGCCGCCAAATGCATCGTCGCTGCCCGCGCCATCAACCATTCCTTTGTTCTGGTAACGATCGCCCATGCGGAAACGCAGATAACGGATGATGATGTTATCACCATTCATCGTCACAGGATAATCGGCCAGGCAGATACCATCGCCGGGGGCCGATTGACCGGCAATCGTGATATTACCGCGAATGATCAGTTTGGATTGCAGATGAATGGTACCCGAAACAGCAAACACGACTATGCGCGGTTCTTTGGCAGATACTGCTTCGCGGAAACTTCCGGGTCCGCTGTCATCCAGGTTGGTCACCTTGTATACTTTGCCGCCGCGGCCACCCGTGGTGTATTTCCCAAAACCTTCCGCACCCGGAAAAGCAACAGGACGATCGTCTGTAACCGCTACTGCCTGTTTTTGTTGCGCACAAGCGTTGAGCATGACCGCGCATGAAAGAAGCAGCAAGGTCTTTTTCAGAAGATGAACGGTGTAAGGCATAGGGTGGTAAGTATTGAGTAGTAAGTTATAAGTTTTGAGTCATAAGTATTAAGTATAAGTGCTGTTGTTGGTGTTAACACCAACAACAGCGGAAAGCTAACAGCCATCATGGTTCCCCGAGGTTCTCGAAGGGCCATGATGGCTGTTTGTTCACCATTCATTATTCACTTACTCACTTTTAAATTTTAACTTTTGACTTTTGAATTAATACCCATAATCCTGTTTCAAATTCCTGTTGGCATCGATACTTGCCTGCGGGATCGGCAGCAACTCACTTTTATTTGCCGTAAAACCTGCCGCATAGTAGGTAACGATCGTTGTATTGATCGCTGTGCCTAGCCAGGCCACACTGCTGTGTCCGGACGGAGCCGGTGTTACGTTGGGTTTGTAATAGGAACCTGCATAGGTCAGCGTGGTGGAATTATTCAGGAAGTACATGGTAGTGGGATAGGTATTCCACGGTGCCGCACTGCGTGCAGCCATCACCTGTAATTGCGCTTTAGTGGCTGCCAGTTTTGTACCCAGCAGGTTCCAGCGGATCAGGTCATACTTACGGATGCCTTCACCACCCAGCTCCAGTGCGCGCTCTTTTACCAATGAATCAAAAAACTGGGCCTTATTCAAACCAGCCAGATCAATGGTTGGATCTGCCGTCGCTAACGGCTTGCCACGACCACGGCGACGGATCTGGTTGATGGCGTTATAGGCTGCAGGCGAAGGTCCGTTACCCAGTTCATTGTCGGCCTCTGCATACATCAGCATTACATCCGACATACGAATCACCGGCCAGTTGAGGCCAAAATATTGAGCAGCGGATACATTTACATTCGGAGCAATCCAGTCGCGGCGGAATTTGCCATCCACCATTGTCTGCAGTGTGCGGAAAGATCCGAGTGTGCCGCCAGCATTCGTCACGTTATAAGGTACGCACATCACATCACGGCGAAGATCGGTGCTGTCGAACATATAGAAATAACTGGGCAATACGGTCAATGCTGAGTTGCCCAGGCTCGTACCATTACCACGCGGACCATTGTAATAGCCCAGTTTGCTATCACCCAGCGCACTGGTGCCACCACCCATTGCCACTTCCCACAGGATCTCGCCGTTGGGTTCAATGGCATGGCCGCAGATATAATCTTTGAATACAGAGCGGAAGTTAGTGTTCAGCTTGTGATCTGCTGTTTGTTGCATGATCGTGTTACACTCGTCTTTTGCTATCTGGTAATAAGTGTTGGGATCCGAACCACGCACCATCTGCACCGGAGATCTGCGCAGTGAATAGCCCGCGCGATACAAAGCAATGCGCGCACGCAATGCACGGACAGCACCCTGCGTAATGCGTTCGCTGCTGGCACTTGCCTGGGTGCGCCAGGGAACAAGTGTGGCGGCAAGTTGCAGATCTTTCAACAGCACTTCATAAATGGAATCACGGTCTGTTTTTCCTTTGTAAAGATCGGTTTGTGTAAAGGATGGTTCCAGTTGAGCAGGAAGATCGCCCCAGTTGCGGATCAGTTCAAGATAATATTGTGCACGAAGCGTCAGCGCTTCCCCGTGCAGCCATTTCAGCTTTGCCTGCTGAGCGGTAGTGCCACCGGTATATTCCGGCATGCGCGGAATATAATAGATACAGAGGTTGGCACGCTCCACTCCTAACCATAATTGGTTAAAAGGACCGGCAAGCTGTGTGTTGTTGGCGTTTACATTGTAATGCGCGATGTCGCGGCGTTCGTTGTCAGGATAAGGCGTGCCACCTTGTCCCATCATCAGGTCATCATCATAAGTATAATACATACTCAGACGGATACCATACCCCTGGTCACCGGTCATCGGCGCATACGCCCCGAGTACCGCCTTTTCGGCATTGATCGCATTATCAAAAACAAATTCAGGACCGAAGGAAGAAATAGGTTCTACTTCGAGGTATTTTTTGCAGGAGCCGAGTGTTACGGCCGCTATTGCTACAATACCGAGTATATAAGATGCGCTTCTTTTCATTTGAGCAGGCATTTACAGATTTAGAAAGTCAGGTTAAGACCAAAAATGAATGTACGGCTGCGCGGGTAGCCTGAGTAATCCACACCGGGCGTTACCGGGTTGCCGCGGCGCGTGCTAACCTCCGGATCGTATCCGGTGTATTTGGTGAATACGGCGAGGTTGGTACCGGTCACGTACACACGGGCGCGCTGCATTTTCATTTTACGCAACAGTGATGAAGCAAAGGTATAACCAAGGCTTACGTTGTTGATGCGCAGGAATGATCCGTCTTCGATCGCCCATGAATGCAATACAAAAGAAGTACTGCTGGTGCTGGGCGACCACATGGTTGCATTGGCATTCAGCGCAGCTAACGCAACAGGGTCGGTTACTACCTGTCCCTGACTGTTGATCCTTGTCCACCGGTTGTTGACCATATCCAGCATATTAGCATTGGCTGTATAACCGGAAGTGAACTCGAGTTTGTTGGCATTGTAAATCTCACCGCCAACAGAGAAGTTCAGGAAGATATTCAGGTCAAAATTTTTCCAGGTGAACTGCTGGTTAAGGCCGCCGAAGAATTTGGGTTGTGCCACACCGATGATTTGCTTGTCGTTGTCATCGATCTTTCCGTCGGGAGGACCGGGCTTGCCGGTAGCGGGATCGATCGGACCCGCGATATCACGGAAGCGTACGAGACCAGGTTGCGGTGTAGCAGTAATGCTTCCGTTGCTGGCAACGCCGGGTTTCAGGGTATAGGTTTGTGTAGCCGGGTTGTAATCAAATTGATCGATGGTGTAATAACCATCCGTTACAAATCCCCACATGGCACCAACCGGATCACCTACGCGTACAATATAATCAGCAGGTGTGTTGGAAAAGCCCCAGCCTGAGTTGGTGAGGAAGAAAGACTGGCGGTCGCCAAGACTCAGCACTTTATTTTTATTAAAGGAAATATTGAAGTTCGCATTCCACGAGAAATTCTTTTTCTCCAGCACGGCCGCATTTACCTGGAATTCCACACCTCTGTTTTCTGTTGAGCCTACGTTCTGGATCTGCGTGGTGTAACCGGAGGAAGTAGGTACGGGTACGTTGATCAGCAGGTCTTTGGTCGTATTGCGGTATACATCGGCAGTGAACTGTATGCGGTTGTTGAGAATGCTGAGGTCAAGGCCGAGGTTGCGCGATACGGTTGTCTCCCATACAAGGTTGGGGTAAGCAAGCGCGGCGGGGGCATAAGCCGTAACCAATTGCTCGTTGAGCCAGTACTGCGTAGAAGCAGCATACTGTGTGAGGTAACCGAAGTTGGGAATACGGTTATTGCCGGCCTCTCCATAACTCACACGGAGCTTCAGATCATTAACGGTCGACTTGAGCGACTCAAAGAATTTTTCGTTAGACAAACGCCAGGCCACCGAACCCGAAGGGAAGTAACCCCATTTGTTGCCCGTACCGAATTTAGATGAACCATCCGCACGCAGGGAAGCCGTAACAAGGTAACGGCTGTCGAAGCTGTAGTTAACACGTCCGAAGAAAGAGACCATGCGCTCTTCCACTTCCGAAGTGGCAGGACGCGAAGGATCGGTATAAGCCGTGCCCAGGTTAAAATTGGCCAACGCTGTTTTGGGTGAAATGCCAACAGGGAAATAACGCATCAACTGCACCTGCGTCTTGTAATTGCTCTGGTACAATTCATGACCAGCCAGCATATTGAGGTTATGACGCTTGAAGAATCCGATTTTCGTTTTCGTGGCGTCAAAGGTAAACACGTTGGAATTGTTGATCGTAGTACGTTGTGTATTGGTAATACCGGCCATCGGCTGTACGGAACCATTCTGACGTGAGTTGCTGGTCAGCGTATCATCGAAGAACTGTTGTTTGCCATTGTTGAAATCGATACCACCTGTTGATTTGAAGGAAAGGTAAGGCGTGAGTTTATATTCAACATATCCGCTCAGGTTGAGGATATTGTTGAAATTCTTGCGGTACTCGGCATCGTTGAGCAGAACAGGGTTCACCATGTTCATGCCATTGGCATTGGTCTCGTTGAAATAATCCGGATCAAAGTCGTAGATGTTCTGCCCCTGCAGCAGCATCGGACGATAACGTACGCTCTGACGCAGGCGGTTGGTACCGGCGGAACCGGTAGTGGAAGTACCTGCACCGGTGGTGATGGTATTGTTGTAACGTGTATTGAAACCAACACGGAGTTTGTTATCGAATTTGTGGTCAAACTTGAAAGAAACGAGTTTGCGATCAAAGCCCGATCCCAGCATCAGACCATCTTCCTTGTTGGAAGTAAGGCTGAGGTTGTATTGCGTGGAGGCATTGCCACCGCTGAGTGCAACGTTATGCGTTTGCATGATGGCATTGCGGCCAAACATTTCATCCTGCCAATCTACGAATGGAACATTCTTATAGTTGCTGAGTGTGTCCCAGGTTGTACCATATTGTCTTACGAAGTTGGTGCTGTCGGTAGCATTACCGCGGCTGCGTTCGTATTGGTATACCACAAAATCGTAAGGATTCAGCACTTTCAGTTTGTTGGCAATTTTTCCCACACCGATAAAACCGTTGTAGCTGATCGTGGGCTTCGTGTTCTTGCCGCCTTTGGTCGTAATGATCACTACACCGTTAGCACCGCGTGAGCCGTAGATAGCGGTTGCGGAAGCGTCTTTGAGTACGTCGATCGACTCGATATCCTGTGGAGAAAGCGCAGACAAACCATTTTCCACCTGCACACCATCAATGATGTAAAGTGGAGAGTTGTCCTGTGTGATGGAACCGCCGCCGCGTACACGGATTAATACTTCCGCGTTGGGAGAACCTTCGGTGCCGGTAACCTGCACACCGGCGAGACGGCCGGCCAATGCCTGGGCAGCGGAGTTGATGGGAACATCTTTCAACTGGCGGGCGCTTACGGAAGACACAGAAGCCGTAAGGTCTTTACGTTTCATGGTCTGATAACCCACTACCACCACATCGTCGAGCGAAGAAACGGACCGTTCCAGTTTCACGATCATATTAGCGGTAGCTTCTACAGTTTGGGCCGTAAAGCCGGTGTAGCTGATGGTGAGTTCCGCGTTGGCACCGGTCACCTGGATGGTAAAATCACCATTCTTATTGGTCTGTGTAGTGTTGGTCGTGCCCTTGACCTGAACGGAAACGCCCTGAAGCGGCGCGCCCGTATCATCTGTTACCCGGCCGCTAATCTGGCGGCTTTGGGCAAACAGCAGGGAGCTGGCCCCGAACATCAACAAGCATAAAAACAGTAATTTCCTCATACTGCAATCGTTTTTTTGGTTTGAAGAAAAAAGACAACTCTTTTTCTGAAAAATGCGGGCTTGTAAAAAGGAGCCGGAAGATGACTTGCCCGACGATCAACTCTTCATGGCCGGGCAAGGGGCTCAGAAGAGTGTAGTGACAGGCAATCGCTTCGTTTCGCCTGACAAGTCTAGGCAGATTTTCAGGATTACGAAACCGATTGTATTTTTTTATTTACGCAATCGTTCCCGGCAACGATGGCGTTGCAGGTTGTAAGCCAATACGTTATTTATCCTGCACTATCCTGAACAGGTTTGCGGTGCCAATGACCGGCTCTTATTGTTTTGCGTGTTTATGCCGGGAAGGCTGACGGCAAATCACTACTTTTAGGCGGATATTAAATAATTGATTGCCCATGAAGTTTGAAGCTGTTACCATTAAGGATATTGCCAAGGCGCTCGGACTGTCCACGTCCACCGTTTCGCGTGCGCTGCGGGACAGCTACGAGATCAGTCCCGAGACGAAAAAGCTCGTGCTCGAATACGCCGAAAAGATCAATTATCATCCGAATCCTATTGCGTTAAGCCTTAAAGAACGCAGAAGCCGCTCGATCGGGGTGATCGTGAGCGAAATAGCCAACAGTTTTTTTTCGCAGGCCATCGATGGCATCGAATCCATTGCTTATAATAATGGTTACAACGTAATCATCTCCCAAACCCGCGAATCGCAGGAGCGGGAACAAATCAACTTAAACTACCTCACTTCAAGATCCGTAGACGGACTGATCATATCGGTATCTGCCGAAACCAGTGATTTCAGCTTTATAAAAGACATCATCAGCCGTGGCATGCCGGTCGTATTCTTCGATCGCGTGGTGCCGGACATTGACACACATAAAGTGGTTGTAGATAATTACCGGGGGGCATTCGACGCCACGCGCCATCTGCTGGAAAGTGGTTACCGCCGCATTGCTGCCGTCACAAACAGCGAAACGCTTTCTATTACGCAGGACCGCATGGCGGGTTACCGCGCAGCACTGGCAGAAGAAGGTATAGCAGAAGAGCCCGGCTACATTCGCAGTTGCCCGCATGGCGGGTTGGTACTGGCCGAAGTAAATACGGCCGTGGAGGGACTATTGGCCATGGAAACAAAACCTGATGCCATTCTTGCCTTATCTGACAAACTGACTACGGGTTGTCTCCGCATTTTAAAAAACAAAGGGCTGCAGGTACCCAGGGACATGGGTCTGATCGGTTTTTCCAACTCCGACCTCACCGAACTCATCGATCCGCCTTTGTCCATTATCAAACAACCGGCCCTGGAAATGGGCGAAGTGGCGATGAATTCGTTGCTGCAGTTGCTCAACAGCAAGCAACCGGTGACGGAATTCAATACCCATAAATTAGCACCGCAATTGATCATAAGAACCTCGTCGGTGCGGGCGTGAATCGTCAATAGGTGAAGGGTGCCCTGGTTTGAAATTTTCTCACGCAAAGACGCATAAGGAGCAAAGTCGCAAAGCTTATTACTTAATACTTATCACTTACTACCTTACTGGCTGTTTCATTTACACATTTACACATTCCGCCTTCGGCGGAAAATCCCCTTTTCGGTTGATAAGACCGGCTACTCCGGCAATTACATTTGAGCTTATTCTGATTCTGCATTTAAAAAATTATCATGAAAAAGCTCAACACAATCCTGGCGGTTGCCCTGCTCCTTTTTTTGTCCTCCGTTGCGGAGGCTAAAATCTGGAGACTAAATAACAACACCGGCATTACCGCCGACTTTACCTCATTGGATGCCGCACTGGTCAGCACCTCGGTGCAAAACGGCGACACGCTTCACCTGGAAGCAAGTCCGCTCTCTTATGGAGATGCGACCATCAACAAACGACTGGTGATCATCGGCACCGGCTATTTCCTCGATCCGGCCAATATTACTTTTCCGCCCAACACCGGCTTGCAATACAAAACACAACAATCAATCGTCCGTTTTATCAGCCTCACTGCCGATGCCGCCGGAAGCAAGTTTAACGGTATATCATTCCTGTCAGGCACGCTCTCCGGCGCGGTATGGACAAACATTACTTTTGAAAAATGTTATATCGCAGAAAACTTCACCGTTCCGAATGCCGCTAACAGCGGATTGGTGATCCGCAAATGTTTTATCGACAATACTGTCCTCAATTGCACGCTTGGGTCATTGACCGGTTTTACCTGCGAAAACAATATTTTCTTTGGCTTCTGGGGCAGCATCAATATGCCCAACCTGAGCGGCACCAACAATATTTTCCGCAATAACAGTTTTGCTACTCCTGCACCTACCGCTGTTTCTGCGCTGGCAAACTGCTACGTGGCCAATAATATTTTCACCAACAATAACGGTACGCCTATTGGATTTACCAACTGCAACATAAAGAACAATCTTTTCTCCCAAAACCAGCCGCTGCCAGGTACGGCCGTCGGCAATCAGATCAACGTCAACATGGCCGATGTATATGCGGGTGGCACCACAGGAAGCTGGGATGCAAGATTTGTATTGAAAGCGGGCTCTCCTGCTATTGGTGCAGGTGTTACGGTTGGCAGTGTGGTTAGCCCCAATTGCGGTGCATTTGGAGGAACAGACCCTTACCGGCTTTCCGGTATTCCTGACGTTCCGGCTATCTACAGTCTTACGGTGCCTTCTTCAATTCCTTCCGGCACCAACAGCATGAACGTAACCTTCAGCACCCGGAGCAACAATTGATTTCATATAACCTAATACATTTTGTATGAAAATGATATTGACAATGTTGTTGCTATTGATGACGGTACTGGCCAAAGCGCAGGATCCCGATTATCCAGCCACTCCGCCAACTCCTTCCGACATCGTGACAGCTGAATATTTTATTGACACTGATCCGGGATTCGGAAACGGCATTGCTTTAATAACAGGTAACGGTATTGATCTTGCCGGCATTCTTGCCTCGGTCAATACTACATCATTGAGTAATGGTGTTCACCGTCTCGGTCTCCGCAGCCGGAACAGCAAAGGCAGCTGGAGTCATACATTAATCGAGGAGTTCCTCGTAAATTTTGATCCGGCTTATCCGTCTTCACCCGCAGCGGCTTCCAACATCGTAACCGCAGAATATTTCATCGACACTGATCCCGGCTTCGGCAATGGCATACCGTTGACAACCGGTACAGGTCAGAACCTGGCCGATATTATGGCATCGTTGAACACAACCGGTCTGGCCAATGGTACGCACACGCTCGGTATCCGCAGCAAAAACAATGATGGCAGCTGGAGCCACACAAATATTCAGGACTTCCTCGTTGATGATGACTTTGCTTATCCGCCCTCACCTGCCGCTCCGGGCAACATCACTCACGCCGAATATTTCTTTGACACCGATCCGGGTTTTGGCAACGGAACGGGCATCATCATTACGCCGGGTGTGGACCTGAATAACATAAACTTTACCGCCAATACCAGTTCGCTCCCTGACGGGCCGCATACGCTTTTCATCAGAAGCTTCGACGACTGGAGCATTACCAACTATGTAAGCTTTCTGAAAGGGTCACCGCTGCCGCTGGACTTTATTTCTTTCTCGGCCGTTGCCAGTGGTAACGACGTATTGCTCACCTGGCAAACAGAAAATGAAATCAATACCTCGCACTTTGATATCGAATGGAGCAGGAACGGACAGGATTTTACAAAAATTGCCGCGGAGACATCGGCCAATACATCAGGGCTTCACCAATACCGCTACCTCCATCTGTCGCCCGGTGAAGGCAGGCTGTATTACCGGCTGAAACAGGTAGACCAGAACAACGTATTTAAATACAGTAATACGGCTGTGGTAAATATGAGCAAAACGCAGAAAGCCTTGCTGTATCCGAATCCCGCCAACGATCTCATTACGCTTAAAAATATCAATGCAGCGGATATTTCCCTTATACAATTGCTGGATATGCATGGTCGGCAGATGATGCAGACGTACGTTGTAACGGGATTGCAATACGATATAAGTGGTTTGGGTAACGGAAGTTATCTGCTGCGTGTGCAGAAAAAGGATGGAACGGCAGAAGTCATACCGTTTATTAAACTGAAAAAATAGACAGGAACTTATCGATCACAGGCTGCCTCCTCCGGGAGGCAGTTCTTTTTTCGGGTAAAATCTGTTAATTGGGGTCTTGCGCAAGTCATTCGGGAGCTCTGCGTGCCGAATAATAGTTTTAAGAAAACCTTTTGACCATTTAAACGGTTATCCGTTGACACTGCTTATTGTGAGGCAGTTTTTGGCTACTTTTACACCCGTCTATGAATAAGTTTTTCGCCATCATACTGCTCTTCACCCTACCGCTGTGGGGAGCCGCGCAGGACTCGCTGCCTGTAAAAATCACTCCGTCCTTTGAACGCACCGGGCCGGAAGAAGTGACCGTTGTCCTGAAACTGGACATCAAGCCCGGTGTTAAGGTATTTGGCCTGGCCAAAGATTCTGCGGCGCAGCTTTTTTCGTCATTTGTTTTCGACTCAACGGCTGAAAAACTCCGTTCAGGTAAGCCGTTACAGTCATCCAATCTGAAAAAAGAAACCAATCCCGAATTGGGCGAAGTGGAGTTCTTTCAGGATTCTGCGGTTTGGAAGCAACAATTAAAGATCAGCAGTGGTGACAGCGCCTTTCTCAAAGGAACCGCCACGCTGCTTTACCAAAACGGCGAATCATTCGAGCCGGTAGAAGTTCCATTTAGAATAAATATCACCAGCGATGTTGCTGTTACAAGTGGCGTGGCAAATACAAATGAACAACCTGCCCGATCTTTGATCTGGATTTTCCTTTCTGCCTTTGGCGGTGGTTTGCTTGCCCTGCTCACTCCTTGCGTTTACTCGATGATTCCCGTGACCGTGAGCTTCTTTACAAAAAGAAGTAAAAGCCGTGCAGAAGGAATACGCAATGCTTTTTATTATTCCGTTTCTATCGTCGTCATCTTCACGCTGATTGGATTTCTCGTTACATTGATTTTCGGACCGGCAGCATTGAATAATCTTGCTACCAACTGGATCGCTAACATCGTCTTCTTTGCGATCTTCTTAATATTTGGTATTTCATTCCTTGGCGCATTTGAAATAACATTGCCCGCTTCCTGGTCTACCCGCGCGGACTCACGCGCAAGTACCGGAAGTTTCTGGGGAATATTTTTCATGGCCCTGACGCTTGTGATCGTTTCGTTCTCCTGTACCGGTCCGATCATCGGCAACCTGCTTGTATTAGCTTCCAAAGGAAGTTATTATGGTCCATTGGTAGGTATGTTTGGCTTCTCGCTCGCACTGGCGTTGCCTTTTGCCTTATTCGCTTTCTTCCCCAGCAAACTCAATTTGCTTGGGAAAGCCGGCGGATGGCTCAACTCGGTGAAGGTGACACTCGGTTTTCTCGAACTTGCACTGGCACTGAAGTTCTTGTCCAACGCGGACCTTGCGCGCAACTGGCGTATACTCGATCGTGAAGTATTCCTTTCACTCTGGATCGTTATTTTCCTTTTACTCGGATTATATCTTTTAGGCAAACTGCGTTTTCATCACGACGATGATCTTCCTAAGAATGATTTCGGCCATCCGTATCTTACCGTTACAAGATTATTCTTTGCCATAGGAGCGTTTACGTTCATGGTATACATGGTACCCGGACTGTGGGGTGCGCCGCTGAAAGGACTGAGTGCCTTTCTTCCTCCGATGGGTACGCAGGATTTTAATTCAGCTAAATCACAAGCGATGGCCGCGGGAGGATCATCCTCCAACAACGGAGCATTGCCTCATCCGCAAAAATATTATGAGGTAATGAAGAAGAATGAGCCGGATGTTGTAGTCAACAACGGTCTCGTTACTTATTTCGAATATGAAGAAGCCCTGGAAGTAGCGAAAAAAACCGGCAAGCCACTTATGCTCGACTTTACCGGCATCAATTGTATCAATTGCCGTAAGATGGAAGGACAGGTATGGAGTGATCCACGTGTGATGCAAAAATTGAAAGACGAATTTATCATCGCTTCCTTATTTGTCGATGTGCATCACGGGGTTGATCTTCCGCCTGCTCAACAATATTATTCCGAGGCCTTGAAAAAACAGGTAGAAACGCTGGGTGACCGTAATACCGATATTGCCGTTACGCGCTTCGGCGCCAACACACAGCCTTATTACTTTTTCCTTGATGGCAGTGAAAAAAGGCTGATCCAGGAAGGGTATGGTTATGATCCGGATGTAGATAAATTTCTCCGGCATTTGGATGCTGCGATTGCCGAATTCAAGAAGCGGAAGTGAAGAGGGAGTTTAAACAGCCGTTATAAGTTTTAAGTATAGATCGCCCAGATTCGCTCCCTGAGGCTCTCGAAGGGCGAATCTGGGCGACGTGTCACAAGGCTGTTTTCATTCACCTATTGTCTTATTCACGATTGACCATTCACCATTCACGAAAAAATAGCCTCCAGCTCCTTCAATGAATGCACCATATACGTCGGCTTGATACTTTCCGGTTCTATGCGCGTATGGTTCACAAACACCTGGTCCATGCCCACATTTATCGCACCCTGGATATCCGCATCCAGTGTATCACCCAGCATGATACCGCTCTCCGCAGTCGCGCCGGTTTTGCGGAATGCATATTCAAATATTTCTTTATTGGGCTTGAGACTGTTCGACCCTTCAGATGTGATCACTTCTCCGAAAAATTTATCCAGTCCGGAATAGCGCAGCTTCGAATGTTGCACGGTTTCAAATCCGTTGGTGATCAAATGCAACTGATAATTGCGGTCGCGTAAGTATCCGAGGATTTCAATTGTGTAAGGAAACAGCAGGTTGCGTGTCGGCAGCATCTCGAGGAACCGCTCGCTCATGCGCGTTGAAAGTTTATCGTCGGCAATTTTAAAATCCAGCAGCGATAACCACATCCGCTTTACGCGCAATTCCGCCTGCGGAATATACCCTTTTCGGTAACGTTCCCAGAGACGGTCGTTGTGTGCGAGATAATTGCGGTAGAAAAGATCAAAATCGTGTACGCCACGCTCTGCCAGCTCCATCTCGCTGTACAACTCAATCAATGTTGCGCGTGCATTTGCTTCGAAATCCCACAGCGTATGATCCAGATCAAAAAATAAATGCGTGTACTTTTTCATGATAAACAACGCCGGTTATCCGCCTTTCAGGGCTTCCATTACTTCTTCCCGTCGTCGCCGGCTGACTTCTACCCTCGATTGATCAAGCATGACCAACACGCCCTGGGCATGAGAAGATATTACGTGTTCTTTATTGACGATATGTGATTTGTGTACGCGTATAAAACCGTGCCCCGACAGTATCTCTTCGTACTCTTTCAGGGTCCGTGAGATCAGCAGTGGTTTTTGTTTGGCAAAATGAAACCAGGTATAGTTGCTCTCCCCTTCAAGACGAATGATCTCATGCGGGGAAAAGAAATAAGTGCCCTCGAGTGTCGGCAATGCGAGCTTGAATTCCTGCTGGCTGCCTGCTGAAATATTATGCAGCAGGTTGTTGTACAATCCCTGCTGGCCATCGCGTTGTTTGCAATGTATTTTATACCGGTCGATCGCCTGCCGCAATTCGTCGGCATCGATGGGTTTCAGGAGGTAATCCAGTGCGCTGAAGCGGATTGCTTCGATAGCATATTTATCATAGGCTGTCGTAAAAATAACAGACATATCACCCGCCCCGGTCTTCTTCAGTAATTCAAACCCCGTCATCACCGGCATTTGCACATCGAGAAAAAGAATATCCGGTTTTATCAGCGCGATCTTATTCATGCCATCATAACTGCCGATAGCTGTTTCCACAGCCGAAATTTCCGGCACATAACGCTCCACCATCAATTGTAATGTGTGAATCGCCGACAACTCATCATCTATGATCAACGCTTTTATCACGGTTCTAAATTACACAAAAGCCCTGCTATGCAGAAGCTTTACGGAGTTTATTATTTATCATTCATGCCGCAGTAAAGAATGAGGCGGACCATGGTTCCTTCCACTTCGCCATTTACACCAAGCAGGTCTTCTACCTGCACTTCAAAGGTTTGCTGATATTGTTGTTGCAATAATTGCAGGCGTTTTGTTACAAGTTGCAACCCGCGGGATTGATGCTGGCTGCTGGAGCCGGCCCGCAGCCTGGCCGACGCCTCGCGGCCAATACCATTGTCCGTAATCCGGCAGATCAGGAATTCGTCGTGGAACAAAGAAAAGTGAATATCGAGCCGCCGGTCACCGTCGCGCGGCATCAGGCCATGCCAGATAGCATTTTCTGCAAACGGTTGCAGCAACATCGGCGGAATTTTCAACTCGGCCGGATCCATGTCGTCGCCATGTACAATGCGGTAGTGAAAACTATTACCCAGCCTCAATTGTTCGAGCTGTAGATAGAGGTCGAGTATTTCTATTTCTTTTTCCAGGGAAATGAAATTGAATTCCGAATGCAGCAGTACCTCCCGTTGCAGACGGGAAAACCGCGACAGGTAACGGTTCGTCTGATCAATATCTCCTTTTAAAATAAACTGTTGGATGCTGTTGAGCGCATTGAAAATAAAATGCGGATTCATCTGCGTCCGCAACGAAGTCAATTGCGAAGTAGCCAGATCCTGGTTGAGCCTGAGTACTTCGATTTCCCTCTCCCGAGCCTGTTGTTGCGTTCTTATTTTATCGATCTTATCCGCACACAATGCAGCAATAGTGATCATGATCTGCAAATGCCGCGAGTTATAAAAATTACGGCGGTGATGTTCGCTGTCGATCACGCCGATCACCTCCTGCTTGTCGATGATCGGAACGGCCATCTCTGACAAACGCAATTGGTCATCTACTATATAACGCGGATCCAAGGTGGTGTCCGCTATGATGGCGGCTTTACCATCGCGTGCAACAGCGCCCACAATTCCCTGGCCCACCGGTATTTCGATCGGATTAACTATCTTCTTTTCCCCGGCGCTCTTAGGGCCCCATGCTGCTTTTTGTATCAGCACATCCCTGTCCACGTCGCGGAGGTAAATCACACAATCTTCAAATCCCAGTTTCGAGATACAATTCTTTGCCAAATCCCACAACATATCTTCCACATTCACATGACCGCTCATCGAGGTAGCAAAATAGTTGATCACCTGTTCCGTTTCCAGTTGGTATTGAAAGCCGGATGCTTTCAATTGCTGTAAAGCCGTCTTTTCTTCTTCCCGGTGCCGGATGCGCCGTTCTCTTAATCTTACCAGCCAGTAGCCACCCGCCAGTACAATCAGCAAGGCAAGGCCGATAAACCACCATTGTTTCCATACAGGTTCCTTTATGCGGAAAACATAAGAGGCCGCACCGCTCCAGTTATTGTTGCCCGCTGCGGCCATTACTTCAAAACGGTAGCGGCCGGGAGACAGATGACGGAAGGTGATCGACCGCAGGCTACCCGCGTCGATCCAGGAAGTGTCGGTTCCCATCAAGCGGTACCGGTATCTTATGCGTCTCGCATCCGAAAGATGTACCGACAGAAAGTGAAAGGTGATACTGTTGGAGGAATAAGGTAGTTGCAGATGATCCGGCAGTTCCCCGGTTCTGTCAACTTCGATAGTATTGGGTATTAACGTATCACCGTTGGACCCTGTGGTGATGCCGGTGATCACGGGAACAGGCACCGTGTATTGCGTGCTCACAGCAGCCGGATGAAAATAGCTGACTCCGGATGAAGTGGCCACCCATATGCGTTGATGACTGTCCTGCAACAGCCGCACGCCATGAAACGGCTTGTCCTGGAATCCCTGCATCACGCCATAGTTGTCGATGATACAACGATCCGGCCCATCGGGTGTCAATCTTGTTATACCACGGTTGTTCACAGCCCATACACGCTGGTCGTTATCGCGGAGCAAACGGAGATAGATGGATGAGGCAAGACCATCGGCGGGCAGCAGTGATTTACGAAAACGGATAACGCCATTTTCATAAGAACAACAAAGAATACCGTCACCCACCGTACTGATCCAGATATGACCCGAAGGGTCCATGATGATATCTGTCATGATATAGGCTTGCCGCGGAGAACCGGTGATATTGAGCGGCTCCAATGAATCATTTTTTATTTCCAGTAATCCGGAATTGCCTGCAAAAAACAGCCGGCCATCGTGCGTACGGACAGCACTCCGTACAACCGGAAAATCCGTACCATTCGCCGGACAAGTATAGGTGATAAAAGAAGGCCTGTCTTTCTCAGCATAATTTATCTGCGTTACGCCACCATCTCCCATGGCATATAAAATGCCCGGTTCGCCGGCAAGGAGTTGATAACATGTATTATCAAGTACTCCGTCTTTAACAGAAAAAAATTTCACGCTGCCCTTATATGACCTTGCCAGGCCATGATTCACAGACGTCAGCCACAATGCACCGTTGGCATCTTCGAGTGCACTCGTGATTTCCGCACCCGGAAATATTTTTTGAAACTGTTTAAAATCAGCGGCAGCGGATTGCCGGATAAAAAGTTCTCCTTTTCCCGAACCTAATAACAGACTGCCGTCTGTGCGTTCGGTCAATGCAAACCCGTTGATGGATGGAATGAGCGTAAAAATATTTCTTTGCACAAAAAGCAACTGTTCATGCGTACCAATCCACCAGTCATTCATTTTATCATTGAAAAAACAGCTTTGCCAACTGCTGTACATGGCGGGCAACGGCACACGCAACGACAATCGACCCGATGCGCGATCATAATTATAAATGCCCGTACCACTCAGCAGGTATAAACTGTCACCTTTTTTGAGCAGGGCATCACTAGTGCCGGCAGGTGTGACAAGCTTATCACAGCGATCGCCGGAGAGGCGGTACAATCCGCTTTGCAGCGCGGAGAAGTAAATATCTTTTCCTGAAGCGGCCAATCCTGTTATATAGTCGCTTTCTCCCATGCGGCAGCAGACCTTGATCTGGCGGCCATTCCAGGAGAAAAGATTATTTCCATCGGTAAAATAGATAAGTCCGTCGGCGGCCACTCCTTTGGATATGCAAGGTTGAGTGGGGGAATTTTGTTTCCAGGCGGGCAATAAAAATTTGTCCCAGTTGGTTTGTTTTGTTTTCAATAGTTCACGGCGGGTGGATTTGGTGAGCAGGACGGGACCTTCACCTGTAGCCAGCCACAGACTATCCGTTTTGCCGAAAAACTGGTAAACGGGAAAAGGCCGTTCTGCCCTTACAAACTCGAGGTTCGGAAAACGATAAAAGAACAATCCTTTTTCTGTGCCGATCCAGATCGTGCCTTCTCCGTCTTCGGTAACCGCATTCACTTTTCCCACTCTTTCATTGCCGGCAAACAATAAATTTTCAAACCGATAGCCATCAAAACGGCTCAGGCCGGTGGCATGACCGATCCATAAAAAATTGCGGCTGTCCTGGAATAAGCAACTGATGTTGGAAGAAGCAAGACCTTCGCGCGGGGTAAGTTCACGGAAATTAAAAGCGTCGCTTTGCGCATGCAGGGCAGGCGTAAAACAATGCAAGGTCAGTAAGATCAGCAACCGCAGGCGTCGCCGGAAAAGTGGAGCCGGTGGCAAAAGAATCTTTTTCTGAAAGTACTGATTTTTTGCAGCATCGGACAGCCCGGTTTTCGGGTTGAATGAGGCAAAGGTGGAATTCACCGAGCCAACGTTTTAACCTTCGGAGGATTCGGGTTAATTTTACCGTTCAGGAAAAAATAAGGTATGCAAAATTCACGTGTTGCCGTTGTCACCGGCGCTTCCCGCGGTATCGGAAAAGCCATTGCTGAAAAGCTGGCGGCAAATGGTTTCGATCTGTTGCTCGTTTCGCGTAATGAATTCAAACTCTACCAGGCCCTGGAGGAGTTGCTGCTGAAATATCCCGGCGTTTCTATCAAAGCCAGGGCGTTTGATCTTTCCGATGCTGCTGCCACAAAGGCCTGCAGCGATTGGATACTCAGCAACACCAGCGCGCCGGCTGTGCTGGTCAACAACGCCGGTACATTTTTGCCCGGTGATATTTATAAACAGGAAGAGGGCGTATTGGAAAGTCAGCTGGCCACCAACCTGTACAGCGCTTATCATCTCACGCGCACCCTGCTTCCCGCCATGACCGCACAGAAAAGCGGGCACATTTTCAATATCTGTTCCATTGCTTCGCTGCGGGCCTATCCGAATGGCGGCGCCTACAGTATTAGTAAATTTGCCTTGTATGGTTTTTCGCAGAACCTGCGGGAAGAAATGAAACCGCATGGCATTAAAGTAACGGCGGTACTTCCCGGTGCGGTAATGACCGACTCCTGGGCGGGATTCGATAATTCGCAGGGACGTATTATGGAAGCTGCCGACATTGCTAATATGGTGTATGCGGCCACGCAACTATCGCCGCAGGCCTGCGTGGAAGACATCATCATCAGGCCGCAACTCGGCGATCTCTGATCCGCTGAAACCGCCTGACTACCATTTGTCAAAAACATAGCCTGCTTCTTTTATCCTGCTTTATTTTACAGCCACTGATCTGAAAATGAATCGGATATTTCTATTCATATTAATGCTGATGACCGGCTTTGCGGCTAATGCACAACCGGTATTCGAGACCATAGCGCCCGAGCGGCCCGTGGTTGTTGGCGAATCATTTGTGGTGCAATACCTGGTGGATGCAAGCCAGGTCAACGGTTTTGAAATCCCTTCTTTTTATCCGTTCCGCGCCGTAGAGGGACCGACGGAATACCCTGTGAAAAATCAGCAACGCGGCGTCAAGAATCTTGTGTATACATTGACGGCCATTACTTCCGGACATTTCACTTTACCAAGAGCCGTGGGTCAATACAAGGGCCGCGATGTTTACAGCAGAGCCGTTGCCATCGATGTGCTGAGTTCCGCAGATGCAGAACAGATAGAAAAACTCAGTCTCAGCAATCAGAAAGGTCCGGCCTTGAAGCCCGGACAAAACGCCGAATCATTTGTAAAGGACAATGTATTTATAAAAGCAGAGATCAATCGTCAGCAATGTTATGTTGGCCAGCCGGTCGTTGCTACGTTCAAACTCTATTCAGCGCTTCACGTGAATGCGCTCATCGAGAAGAACCCGGCATTTTACGGTTTCACGGCACTCGACATGGTTAACCTGGCAGACAGTATCAGCAATACTGAAATAATCAGGGGAAAAGTATTTAATGTGCACGTGATCCGCAAGGTGCAGCTCTATCCTATACAGGCCGGACGTTTCCGCATCGACCCGATGGAACTACTGACCAGCGTGGATCCGGCAACAGTGGGTCATCCGGAGCAGAAAATAACCGAAGGCGTTGCCGCGGATGATAGCGGGAAATCGCAATACAAAACGCGGATCAGTTCACCTGAATTATTTGTAACGGTCAATCCGCTGCCTGTAGCGGGGCAACCGGAAGCATTTGAAGGCGCAACGGGTAATTTTTCTATAAAAGCCGATCTGTCTGCGCCGCGGCTGGCGCGCAATGAAGAAGGGCAATTGATCATTACGATAGTAGGCAAAGGCAACTTCACGCAGATTGCGGCACCCGCCATAGCCTGGCCAAAAGGCATCGAAGGATTTGACTCGTCGGTAACGGACAAGCTGGATAAAAAGTTAAGTCCGGTTTCCGGCAGCCGCAGCTTCCGTTATTCATTTGTATCGGATACGCCGGGAGATTATACCATTCCCTCCATCAGCTTTGTATTCTTCGATAGCGACAGTAACCGTTATAAAACGCTTTCTACGCAACCGCTTCAGGTAACTGTCGAAAATCGTTTAAAAGAAACGGCGCCGAAGCTGGCCACTTATTCAACCGAAGGAGAATCCCGCAGTTGGTGGCTCATCATTGCTATTTTGCTGATACTGGCTTCCGCGATAGGCATATTGATTTGGAAAAATAAAAAGCCCGAACCCTCATCCGGGGTGGTCAATGTATTGCCTGAACGTAAATCTTCAGGAGCGTTTCTCGCCGCCGCACGCGAACACCTGCATGACTCGGGTTTTTATCAATACCTGCAGTCCGGCATCTGGCAATTCATTGGCGATCGTTATAATCTTGCCGGCAGCAGCATGAGCAAAAGCAATTTGTTATCGGTACTTACACAACGGCAAACGCCGGAAGCCGATCAGCAGGAATTGCTGCAGTTGCTGCAGGAAACGGAAACCGGCATTTATACCATCGCCAGCCTTGATCACGACCGGGAGGCGCTGCTGAGTCGAGCGGAGGTATTGTTGGGGAAACTGGATGAGAGTGGTAAGTTGTAAGTGGTAAGTAATAAGTCTTATATTCCCTATAAACGAACCTGGCTGTTAACTTATCACTTAAAACTTATTACCTTAACCCTTCTCACTCCGAATACTTATACCCCACTCCCCTGACGGAATGAAAGAACCGCGGATTGCGGCTGTCATCTTCAAAATATTTGCGGAAGTTGAGAATGAAATTGTCGATGGTGCGGGTGGTAGGATATACATTATAACCCCACACCGATTGCAGGATCTTTTCTCTTGGCACCACCTCATTTTTATTTTCGATCAGCAACTTCAGCAACATGGTTTCTTTTTTACTGAGCTGGATCTTGCTGCCGGTGCGGGTTACCGCCTCCTGCGCCTTGAAGTCGATGAGATTGTTGCCAAAGGAGTAGCTATTGCCTACAGTGGATTTTTCCTGGATTTTTTTATTCTTGTTGATCAATTTGTTTACACGCAACAGGAGTTCTTCCAGGTTAAACGGCTTGGTAAGGTAATCGTCGGCGCCTTTTTTCAGACCAAGTACACGATCGGCGCTGCTGTTCTTGGCACTGAGGATCAGGATAGGCACTTCGTTGTTGCTGATGCGGATCGTTTCCGCCACAGTAATGCCATCCATTTCAGGCAACATAACATCGAGAATAATGAGATCGAAATATTCGTTCTGTAATGCTTCGAGTGCAGCAGAACCGTCGTAAGCGGAAGTAATGGTGTACCCTTCGAGTTCAAGATTCAGCTTGAGCGCTTCATGCAGATTTTGCTCATCTTCTACCAGCAGGATCGTTGTTTTATGCGCTGCATTCATAGTCAGACAATTTGTTGGGCAAAAGCGCTTCCGGTCTTATTATTCCTATTTCCTTTCGGGTAAGCTTATGCCAGTTGAAAAGTAACGGCAAATTTACTTCCAGTTGGAGTATGATTTGTCACCGAAATGTCGGCATTGTGATCGCGGGCGATCTTGCTGCAAAGGTACAGACCCAGCCCGGTTCCCTGCGTTTTTCGTGTTTCTTCGTTGCCGATCCGGTAGAACTTCTCAAAGATGTTCTTCTTCTCTTCATCCGGCACGCCCGGACCTTCATCGGTGATCTCCAGTTTTACCAGCTTCCCGTCCGGATAAAGGCTGGCATGCACAGGTTTGTCCTTGGGTGAATACTTGAGGGCATTTTCCACGAGGTTATTGATCAGCAGTTCCAGTAGCAATGGATCGCCTTTTACGTCCATGTCGGGCATGATATCATCCGTCAGCTGACGATCAGGGAAACGGTTGCGAAAAGCATTCATACAAGCCCGCAACAGGTCCGACAGGTCGAGTTCTTCGCGGGACCAGGTATAACGGCCTCCTTCGAGCTGTGAAGACACAAGAATATTATTGGTAAGCGAATTGAGCCGTGACGTTTCTTCGAGCGTCATGCGGATCAGCTTTTGCCGGCGTGGTTCGTCGAGCTGGTGCCGTTGAAGCGTTTCAAGGTTGAGGCGCGCCACGGCAATCGGCGTTTTCAATTCGTGGGTTACGGCCATCATAAAGTTCTGCTGCTGAAGTTGCAGCCTGAACTGGCGGCGTACGGAACGGTATACGAAAGCGGCGCCTATCAGGATCAGTACGAGGAATACGATGCCTTCGCCGATATGTTTGGTGCTGCTGCGGCGGTATAGATCGTTGATGGCCGCCAGCTGGTTTTTATACAAGGCCGGAGAAATGGTGCTGTCGAGCGTAGCATCCAGTTGATGCACTTTGAACATACGCATCTGGTCGTTCTGCCGTTCCAGGGAGATCAGCCACCAGATCAATGCCGCTACAATATAGATCAGCATCATCCAGTAAATGATCGTTGCACGGCGGAGTTTTTTACGCGTATCGGCCATGAGCGTTGAATTGATCGTCAGCGTACTTTCTCCAGGCGGATGCCTGCATCGAGTACATATTTCAGGGGATCTTCCCGCATGATCTGCTGAAGCGTGAATGTATAAGTACCTGCCCGGAACGGTTGCGGAGGTCCGAGCGCGCGGCGGTGATAATAGATATCGTCCATACCGGTACCTATCCAGCCCTCATTGTTGGCAAGCGTTACATCTTCCCGGTTGTTGACAACGGTGGCGGATCCTGGCGCTTTGATACCTAAATCGATAAAGATGTTGGTAAACTTGTACTGGTCAGTATGCCTCATTACGAAGAATACCTGGTACAGGGAGGTGGTATCCGTGATCTCAAAAGTAAAGCTGGGTTTATAACCGCTCTTCCATTCCTGTCCGGACATGGTTGCCGTTTTCTCATACAGGTCTACTGTTGTACAACCATACAACCCGAGCATAAGGGCAGCGCAATAAAAAAGCTTTTTCAAGAGATTATCTTTTGGGGCAAAAATAATACATGCCCGGCGTAGCCGGAAACGCAGTACTTAAAGAACGTTCAATACCTGCTCTTTGGCTTTCTCCAGTTCGTCCTTCATCAGCACCACACATTTCTGAATGGTGGAATCGTAGGCTTTGGAACCGGTGGTATTGATCTCGCGTCCGATCTCCTGCAGGATGAAGGATAATTTTTTCCCTTTTGCGTCTTCCGGCTCCTGGAGGATGGAACGGAAATATTCGCAGTGGTTTTTGAGGCGGACCTGCTCTTCGCTGATATCGATCTTTTCGATGTAGTAAATCAGTTCCTGCTCCAGGCGGTTGGCATCGTAATTTTCCTTGCCTACTTTTTCTTCCAGCAGGCGCGTGATGCCTTCGCGAATCTTTTGCTGGCGCAAGGGTTCGAGGCGCGCTACTTCATCCTGCTGATAAAGAATATTGGTGATCCGGGTCAGCAGATCCTGCTCGAGCGACTGGCCTTCATGCAGCCGATGCTGGTTGAGGTTGCCTGCCGCTTCGCGGAGCGTACCCTGGAATGCTTTCCATTCGTCGTCGTTGAGCGTCTCGCTGCTCGGTGTAATTACTTCGGGCAGTTTTACGAGCGTACTTAATATATGAGAAGGGTCGAGTCCGAGTGATGCCGACAACTCTGCCAGCGGCTGGTAATACGCTTTGGCCAACGACGTGTTGATGGTTACGGGCTTTGCACTGCCGGTGTCTTTCAGACTGATCACACAATCTACCGTACCGCGCGACAACTGCTCGGAAAGAATACGGCGGATATCAAATTCAAAAGGCTTAAGAATCGCAGGAATCTTAAGAGACAATTCAAATTGTTTTCCGTTGAGCGACTTGATATCGGCAAGAAAGGTCTTATCTCCGATGGTGTGTTCCGCCCGGCCAAAACCGGTCATTGACTTAAGCATGCAAATGTGTTTGTTGTAAAGATATAGATTAGGCGTTGCATCAGGAGAAAATAAGCATTTGCAACATTTACTTAAAATAAAAACCCCCTCGGAGAACCGAAGGGATTATTTATATAGATGGGTTAGTAAGTACGGGAAATAAATTTCCCAACACAATATTAAATATAATTTTTACTATCCAAAAAATATTTGATAACAATTTTATTCACATTTTAAAACAGGCTGTGGATAAGCAGGGCCGTTTTAAGCCGTAGCCGTTAACGTTTTCAACAACATTATTTATCATTCGATTCAACTTCACCAATCTTATAGGCTTTTATACGATCGGCTGAAACACTGATGAAACAAGGGTTTCAGCCGATCATGTTTTTTTATATTATCACAAACACAACAACGCTTCACTCAAAAAATTTCACTTTATACTACTCCTTTTTTTAACCAATACCGGTCTCGGATAAAGGCTTTCTTGTCCCGAAAAAAAATTGCCTGTACATCCCCCGGAGCAAGCCGCCGGCCTACCTTTGCGTAAACTTTTGTGTCATGAGATTTGAGCAACCCATACCTCTCACAACCATTGCAGAACTAATCGGTGCCGAACTGATTGGTAACACAACAGCTGCTGCAACGGGTATAAATGAGATCCATAAAGTAGAAGAAGGTGATCTTGTTTTTGTAGATCATCCAAAGTATTATGATAAGTGTATTCATTCCGCAGCAAGCTTTATCATCATCAATAAAATAGCTGATTTCCCCTCTGAAAAAGCGTTACTGATCGTTGATGAACCTTTCGAAGCGTACCTGAAAATTGTCAGACGCTACCGCCCGTTCGAACCTTCCATGCGACAGGTAAGTATCAGCGCCACCATCGGTGAAGGATCTCTTATAATGCCCGGCGCCTACATCGGCAACCAGGTGAAGATCGGACGCAACTGCATCATTCATCCCAACGTTACCATCCTCGATTATTGCATCATCGGCGACGACGTGATCATACAGGCAGGCACCACCATCGGCAGCGACGCCTTTTATTACAACAAGAAAACCAACCGCCCCATTCATTATAAAAAAATGGACAGTTGCGGACGTGTAGTGATCGGCAATGGCGTGGAGATCGGTGCGGGATGCACCATCGACCGCGGCGTAACAGCCGACACCACCATCGGCGACGGCACCAAGATGGATAACATGGTACACATCGGCCATGATACCATCGTAGGACGCAATTGCCTGTTTGCCGCGCAGGTCGGCATCGCAGGTGCCACCACTATCGAAGACGATGTTGTTCTCTGGGGACAGGTAGGCGTAAGTAAAACCCTTACCATCGGCAAAGGCGCCGTAGTAAATGCGCAGAGCGGTGTGCCACATTCTTTGGAAGGTGGAAAAGCCTACTTCGGTTCACCGGCAGAAAATGCGCGCGACAAAATGAAAGAACTGGTCTGGGTAAAACGCATTCCTGAAATATGGAACCGCCTTACCAAAAATGAAAAGTCCTGATAACAACAAACCCGCCTCTCCGGCGGGTTTGTCCATTTTATAAGATTACCATTCCTATGGTATATAATCGTACGGTAAAAGATCGGCGATATTTTTCCAGCTCCAGTATCCCTGGTTGATCCAGTCGCGCTGATCATAGTAATAACCATTCTCTTTGATCGCAATCCAGTTTTTAATATCGACATAAGAGATTTGTACCGGCACATCTTTCGGCAGCTTAAACCGCATCAGGTATTCGGGCTCCGGTCGCCGCTCATAGGTTACGCTGATCTTCCGCGGAAACCAGATCTCCACTTCACCCGTGCTATCCACCGCGCCATAGTATGTTGAATCGTATACATTCGCAATCGTGTTGAAGAGAGTGTTATTCTTTTCATCCAGCAATCCGATACGGAATCCTTCCTGCTGCATGGTACTGTCGTAATAACTACGCATGAAGTGCAGCTTACTCCCCATATAAGCTTTGCCGCGATTGGCCGACCATGTTTTCATCATGGAAAAGCTGCTGTCCATCGGGCTGAACAGGCAGTATCCTTTGTAAAGACTGATGTCGGTGTTATAATAATAAACGAAGGAGTCGAGGTTGTAGGTGAGTTTGTACCCCAGTGCGCGGTTGGTAACCTTCAGCGGCTCCGTAGCGAGTACGCGCAGTTTATTACTTTTTTTAAGGAAATAAAATTTCAGCACATCCGGATTTTCCAGCGTGCATTGTGCGGCATTGGGTGTGGAACCCACAAATTGTTCAAAAAAGAACCGGCCATATTTTTCCCAACCATCCGGTACTTCGTTGCTGCTTTTGATCACCACTTCGCTCATGCTGCGGTCTTCCTTTACCATTTCAATCGGCGGCAGCACATTATCGGCCTGGCTGATGCGGATCAGTCTTGTACGGTAGCCGGTATAGGTAATGATTAATTCGTATCCGCCGGAGCGAAGCTGCAGACTAAACTGACCTTCACGGTTGGTGGTGGTACCGATGGTTGTATTCTGACAAAACACCGATGCGGCAGACAAAGGCTCGCGGCTGGCGGAATCAATGATGGTGCCGCTTACAGTGAACTGCTGCGCCGAAACGGAACCTGCCAGCAGGCAGAACAACAGGGAAAGAAAAATGTGAGTTTGTTTCATAGCTATCTGAATTGGACTAAAGATACGATGATTGTTATGCACCCTGTTGCGCCTTGTATTGTTCGCAAGCCCCGTGGATGGCCTGCTCGAGCGGAGTGAACTGAAAACCAGGGAGTGTGTTTAAAATTTTCTGATTGTTAAATCGTGTTTTGCTGTGGGCTACGCGGGCGCTTTCTTTTGTAAGCAACGGTTTATGCCCGGAGAAAAACGATTTTATTTTTTCCATGCGCCAGGCGATGGCGGCCAGCAATGGCGTGGTTTGCCTGTGCGGACGGCGGCGGTTAAATCCATCGGCGATGGTTTCCAATAATTTTTTAAAGGGCCAGTTGTCGCCGTTTACAATGAACCGGCTTTCGGTTATATCGTTTTGCAGCATGGCCACGGTGGCACGGGCAACATCTTTCACCGCTACAAAACCATTGATGCCGGGGCTGTACCAGGGAAATCCATTGTACATATTTCTGAAAATAGCGCTGCTGCTGCTGTGCCAGTCGCCGTAACCCAGAATCGTGGACGGGTTGAGGATCACTGCGGGCAGGCCTTCGCCCATGGCACGCCATACTTCGAGTTCACCGCGGTATTTACTTTTGGCGTAGTGCGTATTTATTTTTGTGTCTTCCCATTTTTTGTCTTCATCCACCATGCCACCATCGGCCGTGCGTCCCAACGCGGCAACGGAACTGATATGCACCACGCGTTTTACCCCGGCCTCCAATGCCATATTCATAACATTGGCGGTACCGTCTACATTTACCTGGTACATCTGGCGGCGGTCTTCTTTGGCAAATGATACAACTGCTGCAGAATGAATAACGGCATCAACATCCACCAATGCATCTTGTAAAGAAACCACATCAAGGATATCACCTTCCACCCATTCTACGTTGTCCCAGGTTGTTTGCGGAATAAAAAATGGCAGCTTGCTGCTGTTGCGGCGTAATGCCCGTACAGCATAGCCCTGCCGCACCAGCTCATCGATAATGTAAGCGCCTAAAAAGCCTGTGCCTCCTGTAACCAGGACTGTTGTCTCCTTCAATTATTTCTCTGATTGATAATGATAAAAACCTTTTCCTGTTTTCTGCCCGAGTTCACCCTTTTTTACCAACGCCTCCTGGATGTAGGATGGACGCAGGCGCTCGGGCCTGCCGAGTTGTTCGTATACCGACGAACTAACGGCATAGTTAACATCATGGCCGATCAGGTCCATCAGGCGGAACGGACCAAGCCGGAAACCCAATCCTTCCAGTAGTTGATCCAATGTTGCCGGATCCGCATGTCCTTCTTCCACCAGCCGCAACGCTTCCGTATAATAAGGTCTCGCTACACGGTTCACAATAAAACCCGGACGGTCTTTACAGCGCACCGGCGTTTTGCCCATGCGGCGTGTAAGATCGGTGAGTGTTGCTGCCACTTCAGGAGCAGTCTGTGTTCCCTCCACGATCTCCACCAGTTTCATCAGCGGTGCGGGATTAAAGAAGTGCATGCCTGCTACTCTTGAAGGAGCAAGGGTTGCTTCAGCAATCGCAGAAACGGAAAGAGAAGAAGTATTGGTAGCGAAAATGGCCGTTTCGCTGTTTTGTTTTATTAATGTATTGAACAAAGCAGCTTTGGGTTCCGGTTTTTCAATGATCGCTTCGATAAACACATCTGCGGTACACTCCGAAAGCCCGCCGGTAAAATGAATGCGGTTGAAAATTGTGGCGGCTTCTCCGGCTTGTAATTTCCCTTTGCTCTCGAGACGTTCGAGTTGGCGCTGCAACTGATCACGTGCCTGCGTCAGTACATTTTCATTCAGCTCATACAACAATGTGGAGAATCCGGCTGTTGCAGCTACCTGGGCGATACCGCTGCCCATGGTGCCTGCGCCGCAAACACAAATACGGTTGATTGTCACGAGAAGGGTTTGTACAAATATAAGCCGAACCGGCCGGACCTGTTATTTATTGAAAAAACTCCTATCTTAAATCAATCATTCTACCATTATGACCCAACCTACTTCTACTACCAGCCGGCCAATCTCGAGAGTACCATTGAATATGAGTTTCCTGGTGGCCATGGCACTTTTTGTGCTTCCGTTTGTCAATATCCGTTGCATGTACTCTCAGCAACGTGTCACCGGTGTGCAGCTGGTAACAGGTTTTGAAAACAGCAATGATTTTATGGGAATCGGTAATCGTTCATTGGAGCGCAACCAGCCAAACGTGGGCAAGCGTACACAACCGAATGTGTTTGCGATCCTCGCTTTGGTAGCTGGTATTGCCGGCTTCGGTGTATCGTTCAGTTCATCGCGCAAAGCAGGCCAGTGGTGTTTTGCCGCGGCATTGGCTGGTGTAACGGCACTGGTCATTCTGTTCATCGACATAAAATCATCGGTGAAAAAAATAGACCTGGGCGATTTGGGAAAAAGCAATGAAATGAACCTGCAACTGACGGCCGAGTTTACGGAATGGTATTATTTATGTGTAATCGCCTTTGCCGTGAGTGCCTATTTTGCACGCAGATACATGCTCGCTGTAAACAAGGTATTGTTGCTGCGGGAACTGGATCTACCTTCGACAGGCTCAGGGACCACCCCATTGAGCCCTTCGGGAGCCTCAGGGACCGCACAAGACGATCAGACCGCGTGAGTAAATTGTTTCAGGAAGCGAAGATCGTTTTCACTGAAGAGGCGGATATCGCTGATACCATACTTCAGCAAAGCCGGACGTTCGATGCCCATACCGAATGCAAAGCCGGTGTATTTATTGGGGTCGATGTTGCAGTTTTGTAATACGTTGGGATGCACCATGCCACAACCAAGAATCTCTACCCATCCGGTTTTCTTACAGATATTACAACCGCTGCCGCCGCAGATAAAACAGGTCACATCCATTTCGGCGCTGGGCTCGGTGAACGGGAAGTAAGACGGACGGAAACGCACTTTCACATCTTTACCATACATTTCTTTTACGAAGAAATACAAGGTCTGCTTCAGATCGGCGAATGATACATTCTCGTCGATGTACAACCCTTCCACCTGGTGGAAGAAGCAGTGGCTGCGTGCACTCACCGTTTCATTTCTGTAAACACGGCCGGGCATCAACATGCGGATAGGCAGTTTGCCTTTTTCCATTTCGCGGATCTGTACGCTGCTGGTATGTGTGCGCAAAACCCAGTCCGGGTTCTGCTGGATATAAAAGGTATCCTGCATGTCGCGTGCAGGGTGATGTTCGGGCAGATTGAGTGCACCGAAGTTGTGCCAGTCATCTTCGATCTCGGGACCTTCTGCAACGGCAAAGCCGAGGCGTTGGAAAATAGACACAATGCGGTTGCGCATCAGCGTGATCGGATGACGGCCGCCCAAAGGAATGAGATCGCCGGGAAGAGAAAGATCGATGGCTGCAGTTTGTTCTGCATCACCACTTACACCGGCTTTCAATTCTTCAAAACGCGCTTCGGCGTATTGTTTGAATTCATTCAGCAATTGTCCGGCCTCTTTACGTTGGTCGGCAGCCACATTGCGCATTTCGCCCATGATGGCTTTTACCACCCCTTTTGTTCCAAGGTATTTAATGCGGAATGCTTCGGCTTCTTTGGCATCTGCGGCCTGAGCGGCGGCCATTTCCTTCTTGTATTCCTCGATCTGCGATATCAACTGTTGCATAAGGCAGCAAAGATAAGGAATGGCCAACACACCCGTAACGTTCCGGCGGCTAACACCCGTTGGCAGTACACGTCTTCAAATTATGGGCTAATCCTGTATCTTGCAGCCCGTATGTCAGACTATCTCAACATTGCGGATTTCCTTTCTCCGGTTAACTTATCCGCCATTACCGACGACGAGGGTTATAAAGACGGACAGCTCGGCAAGTTCATCGATGTATATGAAGAAAGTTTCCCCGACCTGGACGAAGCACATTTTGTGATCGTGGGTTGCGGCGAGATCAGGGGAAGTGGTGTACCGCGCCGCGAGAACGACGCGCCGGATGTGATCCGCCGCCAGTTTTACCAATTGTTTTTCTGGCATACCGACACGCGCATCGCCGACATCGGCAATGTAAAAACCGGTGCTTCTTACAACGATTCGCATGCGGCATTGAAAATGGTGATCACCGAACTGATCAATGAAGGCAAAACCGTTATCATTCTCGGCGGATCGCACGATCTCACGCTTGCACAATACTATGCTTATGCCGACAAGCGCCAGGTGATCGAAGCGGCCTGCGTGGATGCCCTCATCGACCTGGACATGGAGGCTCCTTTCCGTCACCAGCATTTTTTAATGGAAATGCTGACCGGCGAGCCCAACTTCATGCGGCATTACAACCATATCGGATTTCAGAGCTATTATGTACATCCGCGGATGCTGGAGACAATGGACAAACTCCGGTTTGATTGTTTCCGCGTGGGTCATGTAAAGGAACGTATAGAAGAAATGGAACCCGTGATCCGCAACTGCCAGTTGTTTTCCTTTGACATATCGGCGATTGCCAGTGCCTATGCACCGGCATCCAAACTTTCTCCTAATGGCTTCAATGGTGAGGAAGCCTGCGTACTGATGCAACACGCAGGCATGAGCCCCAACGTCAATACCATCGGTATTTATGGTTATGATCCGCAACTGGACAATGAGCAACTGACTGCCAAGCAGATCGCTCACATGTTGTGGTATACCATCGACGGCCGCAGCCGTGGCCGCCGCGAAGCCTCCCTCGACGACAGAGACGCGTTCAACGAATTCCATACTGCTTTTGCAGAAGTAGAAACCATTTTTCTCCAAAGCAAAAGAACCGGCCGCTGGTGGATGCAATTACCCGATCAACGGTTTATCGCCTGCAGCTACCGCGATTATCACCTCGCCAGCAATAATGAGATCCCTGAAAGATGGATCCGTGCACAGGAAAGAGGCTGACACCGGACAGTACGTTGAACTTAAACAACGTCTGGTATCATCATGAAAAAAATACGCACCGGCATCGCCTCCTTCGGCATGAGTGGCAAGATATTCCATGCCCCTTTCATCCAGGCACATCCGGGATACGAACTGGCCGCTATCGTAGAACGACATAAAAACGATTCAAGAGAACTCTACCCCGACACCATTCTCTATCGTTCGGTGGAAGATATGCTCGCCGATGACTCACTGGAACTGATCATCGTCAACACGCCCGTGCAATTACACGTTGAACATACCCGCGCCGCTTTGCTCGCAGGCAAACACGTGGTGACCGAAAAACCATTTACCGTTACGCCCGAAGAAGCACGCGAACTTGATAATCTCGCTAAAGAAAAAGGCCTGGTATTGAGTGTGTACCAGAACCGCCGCTACGACTGCGATTACCGCGCCGTTAAAAAAGTAATCGGGGAAAACTTATTGGGAAAAGTGGTGGAAGCCGAGATCCGTTACGATCGTTACCGCCCCGAAGCATCGGGCAAACAACACAAGGAAGGCGATCTTCCCGGATCAGGTACTTTGCATGATTTGGGTGCGCACCTGGCGGATCAGGCATTGCAGCTCTTTGGCCGTCCGGAAAAAGTATTTGCCGACCTGCGCACTTTACGCAGTGGCGTAAAGGCGAATGATTATTTTGAAATATTGCTGTATTATCCCGAACTGCGCGTGCGCCTGAAATCGACCATGCTCGCGAGAGAAACTTATCCGGCTTATATTATTCATGGTACCGAAGGCAGTTTCTTCCAGCAACGTTCCGACGTACAGGAAGAGTTGCTGGCCGCCGGGCAAAAACCTTCACTGGAAGATTGGGCTCCAGCTCCTTCCCAACCCGACGGATTGCTCCACACGCGGATCGGTAATGAAGTAGTAAGAAAAGAAACCACTTCCTCTCCTGGTAATTACATGGGCTACTATGATGACCTTTATAAAACCCTTCGTGAAGGAGCGCCCAATGTGGTACCCGCGGCCCAGGCCGTGCAGACGATGGAATTGCTGGCCGCGGCAGAGCGATCGGCGACGGAAGGTAAAGTGATTGAATTCGGAATGTGAAAATGTGCCGCAGCTTTGCGCCTTAATTACTTTGCGTCTTTGCGTGAAAAAGAGGTCCCGGTTTCACGCAAAGCGACATAAGATGCAAAGGCGCAAAGATTATTGACTTATTCATTTATTGACTATTCACCATTCACTCTTTTGACTATTCGCCATTCAATCTTTTGAATTTTGATTTTTGAATTTTGAATTGATATGAAACGATCATTCTATCTATTTGCTACTCTTTTCCTCGCCGCGTGCTCCAACAACCGTTACATTTCCCGCACGGCGGAAAAAGAAGTGTTGAATACAAATGCCCTGAAAACAGCGCATGTAGGGATTGCGCTGTATGATGCGGGAACGGGACAATATATATACGACTACCAGGGAGATAAATATTTTGTACCGGCCAGCAATACCAAGATCCCCACCTGTTATGTGGCGATGAAATACCTGGGCGATAGCCTCGATGGCCTGAAATATTCCCGCACCGGTGAAGGCTATCTTTTGCAGGCAACCGGCGATCCCACGCTCCTGCACAGCGATTATAAAAATCAACCGGTATATAGTTTCCTCGAATCTATCATGACCGCCGACAGCGTGCGTTGGCTTACCACCAATTGGTCGGAGAATGCTTTGGGTTCGGGATGGTCGTGGAACGATTATGATGAAGCTTATATGGCGGAAAGAAGCCCTTTGCCTGCCTACGGAAACACCGTGCGTGTTTCGATGCCAGGAGAAAGCTTATCCGTTGCACCCGCATTCCTGAAAGACTCTTTTACTTTATCAAACGGAACACGTTCTTCTGTTAAAAGAGAATTGGCCGAGAATAAGTTCACCGTTATCACTGGTCGCGAAAAACTACGCGCTGCTGAAATTCCTTACGTAACGAGAGGTTATCACACGTCGCTCAACATATTGAATAATATGCTGAAACGAAAAGTTGCGATGCGCGCCGTTACCAATGAAAAAATGCCGGTATATAACGTGATTCATTCGCAGCCCGCCGATAGCATGCTGCGCCCGATGATGCACCGCAGTGATAATTTTTTTGCAGAGCAAAGCCTCCTGATGGTCAGCGATCGTTTGCTCGGTGTAATGAGTGATTACAGGGTGATCGATACCTTATTAAAATCGGCACTCAAAGATCTTCCGCAACCTCCGCGCTGGGTCGATGGATCTGGACTTAGCCGTTACAATCTTTTCAGCCCGCGCGATTTTGTGACGATACTCGACCGCATGCGCAATGATTTCGGAATGGAACGTATCAAAGGCATTTTTGCGACCGGCGGACAGGGAACCATCAGCAGTTATTACAAACAGGACAGTGGTTATTTTTATGCAAAAACAGGAACCCTCTCCGGCGTGGTGGCGTTGAGTGGTTTTATGTACACGCAAAAAGGTAAACAACTGATCTTCTCAGTAATCGTGAATAATCACCAGGCTTCTGCTACGGAAGTGCGCAGGGCAGTAGAGAAATTTTTACAGGAAGTAAGACGGCGTTATTGATCAGCGGCCAAACATTTTTTCCAGTTGCTCCTGCCGGAACTCCAGGAATACCGGGTTGCCTTCCGGCGATGTATTGGCGATCTCACAGGTAAACAGATCATTGATGAGGTGACGCATTTCGCGCTCGGTTAACCGCGTGCCTCCCTTCACCGCCTGCTGCCGCGCCAGGGAGCGGATCAATTTTTCCCTGCGGGAAAATTTAAGATCCGAACTGAAGTGTTTGTACTGCTCTATCAGCATATCTACTATATGCTTTTCATTGCCATGCTCCAGGTCCGCAGGCGATCCTTGTATCAGAAACGTATGTTTGCCAAAAGGCTCCACGAGATAACCTAATTCCCGCAAATCGGGAATCAGTTCTTCCAATATCACCGCATCGGATGGCGTCAGTTCCAATGTTGCCGGGAACAGACTTTGCTGCATGGCGATCGGTGAGGCGGCGCTGGCTTTCGTCAGTTGTTCGTATAAGATCCGCTCGTGCGCCGCCTGCTGATGGATCAGCAGAAACCCGCGTGCAGACGGGAACACGATATAGGTATTCTGGATTTGAAAAAGTTCTGCATCGTCCGCAATGCCCGCCGGCGCAGCGTGTAATGCTGCCGGTATTTCCTCCGGAAATTCTTTTTCTATCGGCTGCGGTACTTTCGGCGCTTCATAAAAATCTTTCCAGTGACGCAGTCCTTCAGAATTCTTTTCGATCAGGTGTGCCTGGTTCTTTTGGGTAAAACCCTGGAACAGCGATGTGGAAGAAGCCGAACTTTTTCTTTCATCGGTAAACGGCTGTTGAATAGATGACAATTGCTGAATGGAAGCATCGAGATCAAAGTCGAGTGCGGGGGTTACGCTGTATTGTGCGAGCGCATGTTTAACGGCCGCCTGCACAAAAGCATATACAATTTTTTCATCTTCAAACTTGATCTCCTGTTTGGTCGGATGCACGTTCACGTCCACCTGCGTGGGATCGAGATCGATGAACAATACATACATGGGAAAGCTGTCTGCCGGAATCATCTCCTGGTAAGCACTCATCAAAGCATGGTGCAGGTAACCGCTTTTGATAAACCGGTTGTTGACGAAAAAGTATTGATCTCCCCTGGTCTTCTTAGCTGTTTCCGGTTTGCCCGCAAAACCATAAATGTTCATGTAATCGGTATCTTCTTTTACCGTTACCATTTTGGTTTGATAGTTATTGCCGAGCAGTTGTACGATACGTTGTTTCAGACTGCCTGCTTCGAGGTGAAATAGTTGCTGTCCGTTGCTGGTAAGGGTAAAAAGAATATGGGGAAACGACATCGCCACACGCGTGAACTCATCCACGATGTGGCGCATTTCGGCGGCATTGCTTTTCAAAAAATTTCTCCTGGCAGGCACGTTGAAGAACAGGTTCTTCATGGCGATGCTGGTGCCGGTGGCAGCGGCAACCGGTTCCTGGCGGCGCACAGTGCTATTGTCTACTTCGATGTAGGTACCGGATTCGTCCTGTTCTCTTTTTGTTTTGAGTTCCACCTGTGCCACGGCGGCGATGGAGGCGAGCGCTTCACCCCGGAAGCCCATCGTGCGGATATGAAAAAGGTCGTCGATGTTGCGGATTTTGGAAGTAGCGTGCCGTTCGAAACACATGCGCGCATCCGTTTCGCTCATGCCGGAGCCGTTGTCGATCACCTGCAGAAGGGCTTTGCCTGCATCCTGGATAATCAGTTTGATTTCGGTGGCACCCGCGTCCACCGCATTTTCCAATAACTCCTTCACAGCACTTGCCGGACGCTGAATCACTTCTCCCGCCGCAATCTGGTTCGCAATATTATCCGGTAATAAAACAATCTTATCCGCCACCGATGACAAAAATTTAAGCTACAAATGTAGGACAAACGCCCGCAAGCTGAAGCGGGCGCTTTGTTTTTTACCACTTCCCGCAGCAATCCGCATCCCTGCTAACGCAATAAACACAACCACCCACGCGGCAAATGATGGGCAAACAGATGAAAACTTAAGTCAGACAAGGGTTGCAGCGCAAGAGCGCCCGCAATTTCCGGCATAGATTTTTGGCATTTTTTAATGACTTGCAATCCCGATCAATGGGTTAAATGACCTATTTTTATTTTTTCCCCGCATTGGCTAAACAACACTTTTTTGACATGAGGATCAGCAAATTACTCGCAATTTTTTTTCTCGCACCCTTGTTTGCACAGGCACAATACCACAGCCGTCTTTCCGAAGAAAAGTGGGTAGACAGTGTTTTTAAAAAACTCAGCAAGGATGAAAGGATTGCCCAATTGATGGTGATCCGTGCCCATTCCAATCTCGGTCCGGACCATGTGGCCAAAGTGGCGAATGATATTCAGAAATATAATGTCGGTGCGCTCTGTTTTTTCCAGGGTGGTCCGGTCCGGCAGGCCAACCTGACCAATTACTACCAGCAGATCGCCAAAACGCCGCTGATGGTGACCATCGATGGTGAATATGGCCTCGGTATGCGCCTCGACAGCGTAACCCGTTTTCCTTACCAACTCACACTCGGCGCCACATCCGATACAGGATTGGTCTACCGCATGGGCCTTGCAGTAGGAGAACAACATAAACGTCTTGGTGTGCATGTAAACTATGCACCGGTTGTAGACATCAACAACAATCCCAATAACCCTGTGATCGGTTACCGTTCATTCGGTGAAGACAAAGACAAGGTAACGGCACTCGGTATCGCGTACATGCGTGGTATGCAGGACGCGGGTATCATGGCTTGCGCCAAACACTTTCCCGGTCATGGTGATGTAGATGTGGACTCACACTTCGATCTGCCCGTTATAAAAAAAGTACGCAGCCAGTTGGATTCGCTGGAGCTGGTTCCTTTCCGCGCGCTCATCAAAGCCGGTGTGGCCAGTGTAATGGTGGCGCATTTGTATATTCCTTCGATTGACAACACGCCGAACCGTGCAACCTCCATTTCCAAAAACAGTGTGACCGGTATTCTGCGTAACGACCTCGGATTCCAGGGACTGACCTTTACCGATGCATTGGAAATGAAAGGCGTGGCAAAATATTTCCCCGGCGGCACCATTGCTGTTGAGGCGTTGATCGCTGGCAATGATATGTTGTGTCTGCCTGCCAGTGTGCCCGAATCCATCGATGCGATCAGGAAAGCCATCAAGGAGAAAAAACTCACCTGGGACCAGATCGATGAAAAATGTAAAAAAGTACTGCGTGAAAAATATCGCCTGGGGCTGAACCAGGAGCAACGTGTGAGCCTGGAGAATCTTACAGAAGAACTCAATGCAAAGACGGATGCCATCCGCAAAGAAGCGGCCCGCAAAACACTCACGTTGCTGAAGATGGTAAATCCAACAACTTTCCGCAACGATTATATGCAACTGCCACTGAAAAAAACGCAGAAGATCGCATACGTAGGAATCGGCACGTCGGAAATCAACGCTTTCGGCCAGCGTTTGAAAGACGATCTGGGTGCGGACACTTATTTCTTTAGCAATAAAGATGACCTGCCCAAAGGCGGCACCATCGTGAAAACCATCCAGGAAGGTAAATATGATGCGGTAGTGATCGGCATACACAATATCAATCTCGGCCGCTCCAACAATTTTGGCATCAGCGCCAATGCGATCAAGTTCTGGCAGCAGCTTAATACCGACCGTTCTATTACGATGGTGTTTGGAAATGTATTATCCGTTGCCAATTTCTGTCAGGCCCACACACTGGTTGCCTGCCAGGAGAATGATGATATTTTTCAAAACAATGCGGCCGACTGGCTGGAAGGACAATTTGTAGCCGAAGGGAAACTTCCTGTACGTGTATGCAACTGGAAATATGGCGACGGCATTCAACTGCAATTAGGAGAAACACATCTTTTCCCTGTTGGTGGCGAACGCTTCAAAACAATCGACTCGATCGTAAATGACGGCATTGCCAAAAAAGCATTTCCCGGATGCGTGGTATTAGCTGCAAAAGACGGTGAGATCGTATACCACAAAGCATTTGGCACCCAGGAATATGAACCATCGCCGGCGGTGCAACTCGATGACATCTTCGATCTTGCTTCGGTGACCAAAATATCGGCTACCACGCTTTCGGTGATGAAACTTTACGAAGACGGCGATCTCGAATTAAAAAAAAAACTGAGTGACTACCTGTCGTGGGTAAAAAAAACGAATAAGGCCAAGTTGAAAATTGAAGACATTCTGCTGCACCAGGCAGGATTGGTCTCCTTCATACAATTTTATAAGGAAACGATGAACAAGGCTACCGGCCTTCCCGATTCGTCGATCTATGCCGCGTTGCCATCCGACCGCTTTCCCCTGCGCGTAGCCGAACACATGTATATCCGTGCCGACTGGCAGGACACCATACGCAAACGTATATTGGACAGTCCACTTGGCGACAAGAACAAATACGTTTACAGCGACAACGATTTTATTTTCCTGGGAAAAATTGTGGAAGCGATCAGCGGCAAGCCGCTGGATCAATATGTAAAAGAAAGCTTCTATGATAAAATGAACATGGTGACCACAGGTTATCATCCGCTGGACCGCTTCCCTCCCGCACGCATTATTCCAACGGAACGTGATGATTTTTTCCGGATGCAACTATTGCGTGGCGATGTACACGATGAAGGAGCGTCGATGTTTGGCGGCGTGGCCGGTCATGCGGGGCTTTTCTCCAGCGCATACGATTTGGGAAAAATGTATCAGATGATGTTGAATGGAGGCGAGTTGAATGGCCAGCGATTGCTGAAGCTGGAAACGATCCGCGAATTCACCACCTATAAAAGTGATATCAGCCGTCGCGGTCTGGGATTCGATAAACCGGAAAAAGACAATGCCACGCGCAAAGATCCTTATCCGTCGGTGCGTGTATCGCCGATGACCTTTGGCCATACCGGTTATACAGGCACTTGTGTGTGGGTGGATCCGCAGTATAATATTCTTTATATCTTTTTATCCAACCGTGTTTATCCAACGCGTAATAATTCAAAGTTGTCGAACCTGGGTGTAAGAGGGAAAGTTCAGGATGAGTTGTATCGGGTGCTGCTTGATTCCCCGGCAACGGGTCCGGGATTTGAGCCACAGGTGAAGTAGTCAATCAGTGAATCGTCAATCGTCAATAAAACAGCCATGGTGCCTGAGCCTCCATGGCTGTTTACTTATAACTTATTCCTCTTCGCCCGAAACTTCGGGCAAGCTCAGAGCGACGCTTAAAACTTATAACGGCTGTTTAGCCTTCCTTAGGCGGCGTTTGTTTATTGTTATTATTGTTGGGCTTGGACTGATTGCCACCTCCCTGCGGGCGTGGCGGGCGTTGGCCTCTCTGTTGCTGAGGCTGCTGCTGATTACCACCGCCTGATTTCTGCTGACCCTCGTTTGTTGGTTTCTGTTGTTGTCCGCCTTGTCCGCCGGAGCGACGCTGTTGCTGCTGGTTGGGATTGGGTCGCTGCTGCCGGCTTTGTTGTGGGTTGTTTCCCTGTTGCTGCTTGCCCTCGCCGCCTTGTCTTTGCGGTGGACGACCGCCTTCCGAAGATGGTCTTTGTCCGCCGCCCTGTTGTTTGGCTTTTTGCTGATGGCGGCGTTTGCGATCGGCTTTCTCGAGGCTGCGCAGGCTGATTTGTCCCACTACATCTACAAACTCCGGTTCTACTTCTTTCGGTTTATTGGAAGTAACCTCTACTGTTTCGAGTTCTTCGGGGACGATGCCCTGCTGGTTTTGCGATTTGATCCGCTTTACGCTGTCGATGGCGAGCGGGTATTGCGTGGTGCTTCCCTGGATGGAATACCACATAAGGTTTTTGAAAATATCTTTTTTAACGAGATAGGCCGTGCCTTTGGCTACCTGGATGGTATCGCAGTTGTTGGGAAAATGCTGCAAAGCATCGAGATAGGTATCGAGTTCATAATTCAGACAGCATTTCAGGCGGCCGCACTGACCGCTGAGTTTGGTCTGGTTGATAGACAGGTTCTGGTAGCGGGCCATGGTAGTGTTCACCGATTTGAAATCGGTGAGCCATGTGCTGCAGCAGAGTTCGCGGCCGCAACTGCCGATGCCGCCTACTTTTCCGGCTTCCTGGCGTGCACCGATCTGGCGCATTTCCACTTTTACTTTGAATTCGGAGGCGTAAACTTTGATGAGTTCGCGGAAATCGACACGACCGTCGGCGATGTAAAAAAATGTTGCCTTGCGTCCGTCGGCCTGCATCTCTACCTGGCTGATCTTCATGTCCAGTTTGAGTTGTTTGGCGATGGCGCGGCTGCGGATCACGGCTTCCGGTTCACGGGCCTTGTTCTGTTTCATGAGATCCAGGTCGCGGTCGGAGGCGTAGCGAAGGACCTTTTTCATTTCAGGATTTTCCTCGCGGACGTTGCGTTTTTTCATCTGGAGGCGAACGATTTCACCGGTCAGGGAAATTTCGCCGACGTCGAAACCGCTGACTCCTTCCACGGTGATGAGGTCGCCTTTTTCGAATTGCTGAAGGGTGGTATTACGGAAAAAATCCTTGCGTGTTCCTTTATTGAAGCTTACTTCGACGACTTTGCAATAGCTCTCCTGGTCTACCATGGGCATATTGCGCAACCAGTCGTAAGTGTTCATCCGGTTACAACCGCCTGTGCTGCAACCGCCGTTGCTTTTGCAACCTCCGGGTTTGCCCCCGGTAGCGGTTCCACAACTACTACATCCCATATCTTAAAAATAAAAATGCGTAAAAATATTGTTTGCAGGAAGTTGAAGAAGAAAAGTGGGGATGTAAATGTTGCACAACACCTGTGCATGCCGGGGGTCGGCAAGCATGGTATTATATATAGATCAGGTTAGTGCAACAATATTATCCTCACAGACCGGTCGGCACAAGTGTCATTTATCACGACCGGCGTAGCCGGTTCCTCAGCTTCCTATTCTATCAAAAATAAGGTTTTTTGGGGGAAACCGGATAGGTGGAGGGTTTAGCGGGTAAACGACCGGGGTCAATCAGTGAATAGGTGAATAAGTCAATAAATGCTTTCCGCATTAACCTGTTCAGTGATTGACTTATTCACTTATTGCTCTTTTTTGCTTTTGACTTAATCCCCTCCGCATCCGCCGCAGGAAGATCCGCAACTGCTTCCGCAAGAAGAGCCGCAGGAAGATCCGGAGTTATCAGATCCTGCAGTTCCAACGCCGGATTGTTTCATCCGCTCTATTAGGGGGGTGAAACTTGTAGCCAAAAACTGCCGCCCCAAATAGAAAATATTGCCATATAAGGAGGGAATCGTGAGCGCGTTCACCTGATTGGTTAAGCGGAGCAGGAATACAAGGCTTATGACGACCAAACCAAAAGTGAGAATGGTTATTGTTACAACGGGTTTTTCCCGCAGGGTGCCTGCCGAAAACAACCCCGTTATAACCAGCAGTCCCGCCGTTGCAATACCGCCGATGATGTATACTTTCTCCCATATCGCCAGAAATTCCCGGCCACCTTTCGCTTTCGTCAGTTCTTCTTTCAAACGCTGAATGATGCCCCGGTCTCACAACGTCCATTATGTCTGCCCACTCCTGAGGCGGATTATAAAAGTATAATTAACCTGAAAGACACCGCGAGCAAAGGCGAGTATACGGATCCAGTGATTCTAGTTCACACAGCCTGAAGGACGCGAATGTCGGGCAAAAACAAACCCCGCGTTGAGCGGGGTTGGGGAGAAATATTACAACGTTCCAATCTCACGTTCATGAACTTGGATATACCATAAAGGGAAACTCCTGATATCTCCCTCTATCACATTAAATAATTCCAGTAACTTTCTTGCGTATTTTTTAGCATTCGTATCATAATCACCAAACACATCTTCACCTTCGATCTCTTCAGAAAAGTATCGCATTGCATAAAGGCATTCAATATAATTTTTGAGATTACTATTTACAACTGTTACTTCACCGTCTTGAGGATTGAATACGACAAGCCGTTCATTATTGTTTAAATCAATGCATAATTTACGTCCAATCCGATTCGATGCCAGCTCAATAATTTTTGGAGAGACAGATTGTAACGTACCGGTAGCTGTAAAATACGGATAAGCCATCTTATCACTGTAAAAACCTGTTTCTTGCAAGAACATTTTAAGCTCACTACTTATATCTGCAAATGCATGACAATTCGTGAAACGAACAAAGTTTTCTCTTCCTATATAATCTATTTTTTGCTCGAAATTCATAGTACTATTTTTTTATTTTATTAATTTTTCCAAAGCCGCAGCGCGAGCATTTACAGAAGCTGTTCTTGTTATTCCCAGTTCATCCCCTTTTTTTCCGGGGAAAACAAAGCTATGAGATTGATTTGCTTTCGCACAAAAGATGTCAATTGTTTGCTGGCACCAATGGCCATCAAAATCACAGAAAGCAAGCTCGCTATATGCAGAAATTATACTATCTCCAAATATTTCTTCTGCCTCTAAATCTGTTAGTCCAATAAATTCTGCATGAGGCTTTTCCCTGTAGCCTGCTGCTTTCCACTCCTTTTTGCTTTTAAATGTAGCAAATGCCCTAAACTCTTTATTTCCTTTTTTATTTATAATCTCAAATACGGCAACATTGCCTTTATCCTTTGGCATATTTTTAAGTCCCCGGTATTCAATGGCAACATTGCTCATTATATTTTCACCATAAGGAACTTTTCCTGATCTCCTGACAAAATTATCCAACCATTCCACCGCCTTACTAACCCCATTTCGCATAATATCAGTCAGTTTACCTCTGACTTGCACAAAATTCCCGGCTTCAACAACATCGCCTTTCCAAAGTATGAAATATACATCCTTTCCACTTTCAGCAGATCTCCCTACCCCCATTATAACTCCCAATTCCTCCATCCCTTTACACACACTTGCTCGTATTGCTGTAGCTCCCGGGCTTAACGTTCTGACCTCCTCCCACGGAATAATCCGGAAAGTCGATTGTTCAAATTTGAGGCTCCTGGTTTCCATTATAATCCTCGTCAACACAGCCGCTACAAAATCCCGCGCGGCCCCCGATGATAGCTTTGCCCAAAGCCTTGCGCCTGCCGAAAACAGACCCGTTATAACCAGCGGCCCCGCCGTTGCAATACCGCCGATTATGTATACTTTCTCCCATATCGCCAGAAATTCCCGGCCACCCTCTGTTTTCGTCAGTTCTTCTTTCAACCCCTGAATCACGGTATCTGCACCGGCCAGTGCCAGGTCAATAGTTGACAACACAAACAAGAATGCACCAGGACCGGCCATTAACGTTGCCAGCGAAACTACCAGCACAAATATATTGATGCCCAGTCTTACACCCTCCATTATCTCCGCCCATTCCAGCTCATCGGCGATGTCTTTGACAAAAAGAGCCGCCACTTCCACCTGCAAACCATTTTCATCCTGGAGGATAACCATGTCCATCGGATGATAATATTTCCCGCCATCCTCTGGTCGAAATTTCGATACCGGTACTTCAAAGGTCTGCCCACCCGTATTAGGTCTGTCGTCACCATCAATACTTACGGTCTCCGTAAAAGACCGTTTAGTCAACTGCTGAAGAAATATCTTGTTTTCATAGATATCGTTTGACTGCAGAAGATTGCTATCAGGCTTTCTGGCTTCACCAACGTAAAAGTGATCGCCTGTACGCGTGCATTTATCTATATTATGGTAACATATGGCGTTCAGCAGCGAACTGAAAATCTTCCGGTTTGAAATTGCTTCCCCTTTGAATGCCGAGGAGCCATCCATGTTGGCGTAGATCGTCTTTATCAACCCGGGATTTTTGTTCAACTCGTCGTACAAGAATCGCATATCCTTTATCCCTCGCAAAAGGTTGACGACAGCATGACTGCTATCTCTGACAAAACTTAACAATCCCGAGTTATCGTAGCTCAGTAACAGAGGCAAATGTTCCTGCCACATTACACTTGTAAAACGTCCGGGACCGGCCAACCACTCAAGCGCGAAAAGCGGTGCCTTTTTATACAGTTCATTTAGTTCAGCCTTGTCTCTTGTAGCAAGCAATGCCCGTTGAAAATATTTTCCAACTAACACTTTAAAATCGTCTATATACCTTTCCCCGTTGATCCGTTTTAAAACCTGTATTATATCTTCGGTATTTTCAGAATGGATGTGAATCGCAACGTATTTTTCATCAACCGTATATCTGTCGCGATCCTGGTAGTTGCCAACAAATGCCACTGCCTTTGCCGCATCTTTATAATGGTATACAAGTCCGTACGAGATCTTTTCTGCTGATACCCTGATCCGGTAACTAAATAAAGGATCGATACAACAAGCTACCTTATTTAATGAAGCGCGCAGATCTGTTTTAACTCTTTGCCCTTTGGAAGGATGGATGTATTCCAACTGCGTATCTTCCTTCCCCCAAACTCCACCCAGACCATCCGGGCTGGGATTATACACGTCAACTTTACTTTTATAAAATTCGTAGTTGAATTTTTGGTCGTTGATTGGAGAACCATATTTTGAGCCATCCAGATCGCGGATAAGCGAAGGAAAATCAATTACGCCCATGTAAAACTCATCATCATGCTCACATTCCCCATCACATTCCTCCTTAAATCCTCCAAAACCTTTCATTTGCCGGAATCCATCCATCGGGGAAAATGCTCCCTCCGGCATCTGCGGAAATTTATTTGCCATGTCTCTTTATTATTTTTTTGAAAAAAAGGAGCCGCCTTGCAGCGGCTCCTATAATCTGGTGTTGATAGCTTACTCCGTAGGAAGATCTTCTGCCACGCCCAGGCGCGCAGTTGATTGCGAAATCCCCGTTTCTTCATCATCACCACATTCACAAGGCAATCCATCCACATCAAGTGCAATGCCTCCGGCCTGGATCACCGTCAGTGAAGTTGGCACACGGCTTTCCCAGCTTTCCTCGATTTCATATTCAGGATTACGCAGTTCCTCGATCACCGAGAGGTACAACTCGTCACCGATCACCGGCGGCTGACTGCCATTCCATACCTGGCCAGTAGCCATGTAGTGCATTACCGCTTCTTCAAATCCGGGACGAACCGTGGCAATCACCCTGGCCATGCCACTCTGCAGGAACGAGCGAAACAACGCATCATCTACTTCTTGTTGGTAGAGACTTTGCCAGTTATTCTTACCAGCCCAATAGAACGGGTAAAGCGTATAGCTGATCTCATTCCATTCAAATGCCTGCTCGATGAATTTAACCAGGCTGCTGTATTGATCCAGATCGGCGTTGTCCAGTGGCTTTTTATTTATCACACCCTCGCCGCTGTACAACTCCTTACCCAGGTTGTTGTGACCCACCAGGTAAGTGATGCAGTTTTTACGCAACACCGTGTTTTCGATCTGGCGGAAGAAGCCCGGATTCACTTTTGCAGACTGGCTATTCGCCGCCAGTGCATCTTCATATTCCAACCGCTTCTGGTTATAGGCTTTCAGAATGGCGTCGAAGGTTTCCTGTTTCCATTTGTTGATCAATTCTTCGGTGGCTTCAAGACGCACCGTTACCGCAATATTGAACGTGTGATAGTTTTCACAGAAATAACTCAATGGCAATTGGCCTTTGTAATTATCAAGCTCCAGGTATACGTTGTCGTCTTTGCGGATCGAGTAGCGCTGCTCATCGTACCAGTGACTGATGTTACCAACGTTCACACCGAACGAGTGCATCTGTTTGGTATCACCATCATATTTTGCATACAATTTCACGTTGGCTCTTTTGGCTACATATCCCTCAGGTATTTGCAGATCAGCAGATCCATCGGTCAGCTCGTGATCACCAAACTTCGCACCGGAGAACGATTTGCCGATCGTCTTCAGTTTTTCTACGCATGGCTCCACTTCCGCATTGTAAGCTGCAGCCCAGTATTTGTAGTTAAACTCGGTGATTTCGTTGAACGTCGCGATGCGGTTAACACCGGCTTCTTCAGATCGCGGATCGACAGGCCTTGTCAACATCACGCCAGGATTTGCTCCGGGAATATTCCTCAATGCTTCGAGGTGAAAGACCGCCGGTTGCGGAATCATGAACTCGTACATCAGTCGCTTGCCGTAGTTGCGGATACTGTTCTTGAAAATTTTATCCACCCAACGATATACACCGGAAACGTGGTTGTCCCCTTCGCGGTTGTCGAATCCGTGTTTGTTCTGCTCTTCGTATTCTTCTACAACTTTGCTGATACGTTCTTCACGAACCCGCTGAACTACACGTTCCAGCGCCCGCTCCGTCACATCCTTTGCATAACTGATCGCCTGCGAATTGGATTGCTGCTGCGAGTTGTTTTGTGCGTAACCTGCGGCCATGCTGATAGAGGCTGTCGGGCCATAACTAGCAGAAAAGTTAGTATTGGTCTGTGTATTGGAGTCCTTGTTGATAATGCTCGCAACTTCCTGCTGCATATCGTACCTGCTGGTACTGGTGGTATCGGTAAGTTGCTCCTTTTCTTTTTCCGTTTCCGTTGTGGTTGTTTCTTCAGAACTGCGGAAGCGGCGCGTACTTTTTTCTTTGTATTCACGGGCCATGATGTTCTCAATGTGCGATACTTCACCTGGTACATAGCAGCATACCGTTTGCTCTACTTTCCGGTAATCGGCAATACCGAGTTGTTTAATACCAAATCCTGTCGGCACGTACACGCTTACATTCCCCGGACCGGCTGCGTTGCCTTCATCCACATTCATCACACCGGTAGCCCCACCTTCCAGTTGCAATACAGTGGAAAAGATGATACGCAAACCATTGCTTAACGTCACTTCCCCGTCGATTGAAAAAGCAAGCACACCATCCGGAACGGTGAGACCATCGGGATACAGTTCAAGTACAAGTGTACTGCCGAGTGCCTCGCTGTTAAAGGCTGACAACTGCACCGGTTCCGAGACCCCTTCAAAAGAGGAAGAATAACGTGCATCCAGGGCGGCAGGATTGTTATACCCGGTGTGAATGGCGAGATACACTTTGTATTTTGTTCCGCTTATCTGTTCGAGCTGGATGCTGTAACTGTGAACCGGCGCAGTCGGCGGCAGTTCCTCATCCACCGGAATCAGCACGTCTCCGATCGTCATCACCGGGCGAACGGGATTACTGCCTGTGAATACCGTATCGGTTTCCTGGCGGAGCGATTCTGCGAGATCTTCCAGTACGGCATCGAATGACGCGGGATAGGTCAGGTTGAGTTCGTCCAGCATCTGGCGTGAACGATCAGATAATGTTGCTGCTACGCCGGAGGTCAACTGGTCAGAGGGCGTAAATGAAAAAGCGGGCAAATCCAATCCATCATAATAAGGCTTTCCTGTTTCCTCGTCAATGACGGGTACAGCGGTCTTCATGGCCCCTTCCAGTTCGGCATCATGAATCTGGCGTTGTGCTTCGTAGCTCTTACGGTTAGCACGTTCCCAGGTTTTCTTCGCCTGTTCAATCTCCTTTACGGCATTCGCGATATCGCTGACCTTAGCTTTCGCTTTTACCACTCCGATCTTTTCATTTAATCTTTCGTACACGGTTCCGGTAGCAATGCCGGGTAATCCTGTTCTTCCTTCCTCGTCTTCTTCCTCTTCTTCTGCGGGAACCGGGCCGGTAGCAAGACCAAAGAAGTTTTTGGGGATGACTACCTGCGCGCCAGCCGATTTATGCTGCTGTGTATCGCCATCATTTGACACAAACCTGTCAACTACTAGCAGGCTGATTAGTGAATCACGGATTGACGGATTCTGACCAGTAATTATCTGGTAGAAAATATTATCCCAAACAATAATCGCCTTTGCGTACGAAAAAAGGTAATCGTGAGCAACGAGATAATATTCCGGACAATTGCTGATATACCCGGGTACTGTTGCTAATTTCTGCTGGTTAGCCATAAACCATCGGTTGAGAACAAACATATCATTCCCGACCAGTGACATGAGTCCTTCATCATCGATTATGGGTGTAAATGTTCCGGCCAGCGTTAACTGCGATTGCCGTTGAGTTCTTCGTTGGTCAGAGGGAGCCGACATCAAAGTTTTGAAATGGCCTTCGGTGTCTGGTGCCGGATGCTGGATAAATTGATTGAGATCCTTGAACTTCTCCGGTCCCCGCATTGTGACAAACCGGAAAAGTGTGTTTGTGTTTGTTGACATGTTTGTTTTTGTTTTTATAAATGAAAAAAGATGGTTGGCACCGGCTCGTGCGGGCATAGGATTCCTGGTCCCGCACGGCAGGTTATTTTTTTATTCTTTTAAGGAAATGGGTTGCTTAGCGGCTGGTCAGGTATCCGGCCATCAGTCCGGTTACAATCAGGGAAGACACGGCCACCAGTTTTGTTTTGCGTCGCTGTTTCTTCAAGTCCTTCGTCAGTTGTTTGTTTGTGTGAAGCAAAGCTTCCTGTTGCTGCCAACTCTGATCAAAAGATGCGCGCAAGGATGCATAAGCAGATTGATGAACGGCAATAAGCGTATCCTTTATGTTCAGCAATGTATCCTGCTGATGAATGACCTGGCGGAATAAACTATCCGATTTGTTGGCAACGGAGATGAATGTGTCAGCCACATTACTGACCACTACTTCTTTGAGTGTTTTATATAGCACTTTTTTGTGCATGTCTGTCTGTTCAAGTTTGCTTTTTGTGGCAGCCAGGTTCAGCGCCGCCTTGTTTTCTTCTGTATGCACAGCGGCTATCCTTTTATTGAATGCAGCTTCGTTTTTCTCAACAGCTTTACGGATATCGTTCACCTTCGGGTAAACAGGTGACTGGTTGCAGGTAAAGAGATAAACGGTTGCCATGCCCGCCATCATTCCAGCCGCCAGCAAGAGTATGTATTTATTGATTTTCATCTTTTTCGTTTTTAATGGTTTTGCGTTCTATCGAATAACCGAAGCAGCCTGTTCCGATCATGGTGGCGAATGTGTAGAACATGTACTCCGGCATGTGGAGGTGGAAAAACTGTTCTGCCGCCCAGCTCACGGTGATGACGAGCAGGAACAAAGCAGTGGCAAATTCGCGTAGGCTGAAGTTGCCGTTCTTGTCTTTGAATAATTGTGATAAAAAAGCTTTCATAGAGTAAGTATTTAAAGGTTGATTAATCGGGATTAAGTACGGGTTCATAAGTTGCCAGCCATTTCTTTACATCGAACGAAGGGCATGCTTTGATCACGCCGGGCAGATCGCGGTGCCCGAGAATAACGGCCGAAGGATAGCGTTCCGAGAGGCTGATCAGCATATTGAATAAGGTCTGTTTTTGTTCATCGGTACGGTTGTCGGCCGGTTTGTTAGCGGCATCCACACCACCGATATAGGAAACGTGAACAGCATGCTCGTTGTAGCCTTTGGCGCCGTTGGCCACGCGGCTTTCGGGTTGCAGCATTACCACTTCTCCGTTGCGTTTGATGATATAGTGGTAGCCTGGATTTTTCCATCCGAGTTTGGTCTGCCAGTAATTTTGAATGCTGGAAATATGCGTGTGCGGAGGTGTGGCCGTGCAATGCACCACGATGTATCTGATATCTCTTTTCATGCTGTTTTGTTTAGTTGTATTCGTCATTGATTACAACACAAACATACTATCGCAGAGAGGGGTCGTTGTCCGGTTTGAGCACGTTTGCGCAGGTATGCGCAGCAAAAGGAAGGCAAAGGAATGAATGCGTAGAAACAGGAGGTTTCGGGCACAAAAAAACCGCCGGGTGGCGGTTATGACTGACGTTATGGGAGATTATTTAAAGCCGGCAATCCGGTAAAATTCCTTTTCCAATCTCAAATTTTCTTCTTCCGTCACTTTTATCTCTTTGTTCTTTTTAGTCAAAACATGTTGTACGAACTCGTCTTCAATTTTGAAGTTGGGATATTTATTGATATAGTCGGCGAAATACTCTGGCCAAAGCCATTCCCCGTCTGTATAAACCGCGATTAATCCAATCATTTCTTCATCTACATCTTCCGCTCCTCCCATTAGGGGTACGCACAATTCTCCTCTTTTTAGATAGGCTAATACCAATTCAACATTGGCATCAACCTCTTTTCGATCAAAGTAAAAAGATCGTTCTTTCGCAAATGAATAGTTTCCATGTTCCGATATAAATCCAATAAATTTCATAATTATGTTTTGAATAGCTGCCAGCATTACAGATTTATCCCCATACTGCACCGATTACGTCTGATTCATTCGATTGCTTCTCTTGATCAAAAATTACTTTGCTCCCCGGTTTCTGTCAATGGATAATTCTTAACTATATATGCTATCACGTCTTCTTTATTTTCAAACACGTTCCATATATCCAGGTTTCTTTGAAAATAAACGTGGTGATACTTACCATCGATAAGACGAACCTGGGACGATCTTCTGAATATAGGCTCTCCGTCCTCATCTAAGACCATACAATATAGTGTTCCATACTCTTCTCTGATAAATGTTGAGTATCCCTTTTCTGATAAAATATCAGATATCGATTTTAAACTCATGTTGATTTTATTATACTTATTTCTTTAAATAAAAGGCGGCTGTGAATCCAAAGTTCCAAGCCTTAAGGAATTCATCTAAATCGACTGTACCTTCCACACCAAACGGGCTTAGGCCAATACCTTCTTTTGGCCATGGATCTCTAATAAAAACTTCTTTTCCAACAATTCGGTCTACTATTACGGAATGCCTCATTCCGCCTATTGGATGAATCGAAGCTATCCATGATCCGTGTCGCGATATTTTCATTGCATCCTCAGCCAAATCACCTCTCGACCCGGCCTTTACAGGAACAATATCCATTTCTTTAAAAATTTTCTTAAGTGCCGGTATAACATTATCGTCAAATGTTCCATCATCTGCCGTCTTAAGAAGTATTCGAACTTCAGCCTCAGACATATGAATACCTAAATCTTTAATTAATTGTCTAACACAAGCTGCCATACAGGACATCGGTTCCTCCTGCGCAAATACGTTTCTCGAAATCTCCCTCGTAAAACGCAGGACACCTCCACTACCTGTAAGTATCCTCGCACCCTTCCTCTTCAAATAATCCGCAACGTCCGACAACTTCTTCTTCGGATTCCGGATGAGCTCCAGCAACTCTTTCAAAAATACTTTAATCTTATCGATAATCGTCGCGCCTCCCGTAGCCAGTGCGATAATTGTATCCACAATCAACTCCGCCAGATCCTCGCCCAGGTTTTTGGCCAGTTCGTAAATGCCCTTGTCAGACGAATACCGTTTCTTCAACTCACTGATGAGCTGACTCAGCATTGTTTTCATGAACGTGAGAAAACCTTTCTCCCGGATCTGCGCCCTTAGCTTTTTCAATCCCTCCAGGAACAGCCGGAGCCGCTCCGCATCCATCAAATCCAATACAACGGCAACCAGCCGTATAAAACCTGTCACCACATTGATTACGCCATTGTAAATGCCAACGATAAATGCATTGAGGATATAGACGGCTTCCTGTAAAGTAGTGACCAGCTCTTTTACTACCCCGTTGAACTCCCGGAGTGTTTTTCTTATCTCTCCATAGTAGTGACGCAGAAAAGCAAGTACTCCTTTCTTATGCGAATCATTGACCTCATCATGCGGTTCACCAAGGAATAGAGTAATCGCCGAATCAATCTTCGAGAATGCCTTTTCTACCAACTCATAAGGTCCCTGAATGTTAACCGGTAGCAAAGGTGTATAATCAAGCCGTCCTTTTTCATTCCTGTTTCCGGGCAACCAATACCGCTTGTTTTCCAGCTTAAGTTCACTTAGAAGGACCGCAAGTTTCTTCAGTAAAAAAACCAGCAGGTCTTTGGGCAATTGTAACAACCTGGCAACAAATAGAATGATCTGTTGTACCGTATTTAACTCTTCACCATGTTGCGAGTCGTATTCTTTTTTTACGAGTGTATAAACATCATTGAAGTAATGTTGCTGTACCAGTTCAGAATAGGGAAACAGCCATTGCAGTAAGACTTTTGTCAGTTTCGAAAAATCTTCCTGGTTGTATTCCAGCGACGTTAACGTGTAACCAAGACCAACGCTTACAAATTTTTCCACTAGCAGGTGATTGAATCCACAGAAAGCCTCAAGCGTATCTGTGCTCCGCATGCTACCAGCATACCGGCTGACCAGCTTTTTAGCTTCTGTTTCATTAAGACTGATGAAGGCTATGATCTCCGCAGGCTCCGCTATCAGATTTTTATGTGTTTCATTAAGGTTGGCTTCTGACGAACGCATGACCAATGCCGTTCTTGCTTCATCAATCGGAGAATTATTCCGACGCTGATTGCCGGCAACACCATCTATGTGCGCATGCCTATCTCGTTCATAGCGCTCTGCGAGATCCCAGTATTCCCCGAAGGGGCTATCACTGAAGGCGGAAGTGAAAGATTGACCCATGGCTCGTAATTTCAAACAAACATACTATCGCAGAGAGGGGTCATTGTCCGGTTTGGGCAGGTTTGGGTAACTATGTGTAGTTAAAAGAATAAATGCGTAGCAACAGGAAGTTTCGGGCACAAAAAAACCGCCGGGTGGCGGTTAATTTTCCTTCCAATAATGTTCTTCTATAAAAGATAAGATTTCATCTTCTGTATCAAACTCTTTGATAACAGGTAACTGATCACTAAAATAAGTGAACTGGTATTTTCCTTGATTCAGTGTTAAGTGCGTCATCATGGCTGTCGCTTCCTGTTCATCCTGCGTGTGAACAGTACAAAACAAGATGTCGACTCCCGGACGGTAAATAGCCCAGTAGCCCATTTCATTTAGTTTATCTGCCAATGCGATCAGCGTATCCGACATGCCATCAAGATACCGATTCCGCACATAAAAAAAACCACTTCGCAGTGGCTTCATCCAATTAACAATCATTCTCCTTCAATAGCCCGCCTCATAGTCTTTGGGCAATCCGAGTTTGTCGAAAATAATGGACACCTGTCTTACAGTGTAAAACCTTCCTACTCTTTTGCCGATCACTTCGTCATGCGGCTTCAGCCAGCGGTTCATGGTTCGCACACTGATTTCATACAGTTGCGCCAGTTCACCAATGCTGTACACCTTTGTTTCCACCACCTTTCTCTCTTTGCTCATCACTATCATCGTTTTAGTTTTTTACATAATCATGCGCGTGTATACCATCCGATGTATTCACTTACATCGAGTGATAACAAAGCGGCCATTTCCGTTACGCCCAATCCCTGCCGGCTCCTGTATTCTTCCATCAGCAGATGAAGTGAGCCGGGTGTTTCCGGTTGCACCTCCAGCTCTTCGGGTTCATGCCTTCTGATGTCCTGCTGATTGAATTGCTGCAACAGATAACGTTTCTGATTGGCGGTAATGAAACCGAGATCATCCGCACGATACAACAGGGATATCATCGACACCTGCCATTTCTTTTTCAACGTCGCCAGCAGGGGCAACGTTATTCCCTGCACAAAATCAGGACGGATATCTTCTTCAGGCATAAGAAAGGCCGCAGCAAATACGTTGGCATTGTGAGATATGTTGCTCTCAGGATCCGGCGTCAATCCCCGGTGCAATACCAGGTGTCCTAATTCATAAGCCAGCGAAAAACGTTGACGGTCGCCGGTCAATACTGTATTGAGTATGATCAGCGGAAAACCATTCTCCGTGGTAAGGCTGCGGCTGTCGACACGCCTGGTGTTGAAGTCGAGTTCCTGGATCATGATGCCTTTCCGCTCGAGTAAGGACATCAGTTCTCCTACAGGACCTGCGGGCAGCAACCATTCTTTGCGAAGCAGGGCCGCTGCTTTAGCCGGATTTCCCGGATCATACAAGGGTAATTGTGGCGGAGCCATGTTGCGTAATGTTGTCAGCAATTCAACATTCAATCTGACGATATTCACTTGTGCTTCGATCGGGTTCAATACGGCGGCTGGCACATGCTGGCGTTTCCGGTAGGCCATATATAAAGGCAACGGTTCGCCGGGCTGATAAAAAAACTGTACGGGGTAGCCGGTGGCCTCCGACAAACGCTCTAATAATTCGTCGTTGACATCGGCCTGTCCTCTTTCCAAACGGGAGATATTTACCTTGTAAGAATCGATTTTGCCCGCCAGTTCCTGCTGCGTCATACCGCGGGATTCACGGGCCAAAACGATCATATGGGGATTGATAACTTTCATGGAAAGGTTGCTATCCAAAGTTACCCGTTTATTTGTAAAAACTAAAAAAAAGTAACAAATATCTTTACATCTAATTTATAAAATGGAAATCAATTAGTTATAATTACTATAATTTTTAGCATACCAATGCGTTGATTTCTGCGTGCCGTTAACGCTTGTCATTTTGGAAATAAAGAGAAAGTATATGGGAGCCAGTCGAGAGGCCGAAGTATCGGCCTGAGGGATCGCCTTGCTGGAACATCAGCGCCCTACATCTTACGCCTTATACCTTACGCCTTACGCCCTATACCTTAAGCCTTTCATAACATCACCACTTTATCTTTTATAATGTGATACAGCTTAATGGTGAGCGCATGAAACAACATCTTGCCATTGGCATTGCGTTCGATATAGTAAGCAGCTTTGTCTAATTCTTCAATGATTGCCTGTTGTTGCTCTATGCCGGCAATCTTATTTAAACGATTAGCAAAATCTTTTTCCCGCTCGGGCATCAACTGCCCCGCCGTTTCGTCCAACACACGCAGGCGAACCGCCTGTTCCAGCAAGTGATTGAAATAGCGCAGGAATTGCTTCTGCTTTTCACGTCCCAACTTATTAATCTCATCCACCCATTTGGTCTGGGCAACTGGACCATTTTTCAGTATCGCATTCAGCCATTCTCTTAATAAACCCTGCCAGTCTTCGTCGGCATGTTGCACCTGCTGCAGCGCTTCACGGTAATTGCCTTCGCTCACCTGCGCTACCTGCCGCGCCACCAATGCATCGGTTTTGTTGCGGCTGATGAGCGCCGCTTCTATCTCGCTCGTTTCAAGCATGGGCACTTTTACCAGTTGGCAACGGCTGAGAATCGTTTGCAGGATCATCGATTCGTTCTCGGCAACGAGAATGAACAATGTATTCGCCGGCGGCTCTTCAATCAGTTTAAGCAGTTTGTTTCCTTCGTTGCCCAAATATTCCGGCAACCACATCACCAGCACTTTATAAACACTTTCGAAACTTTTAAGATTCAGTTTGCGGATGATTTCATTGCATTCATGCGCGGTGATATTGCCCTGTTTATTTTCTGCACCAATGAATTGCAGCCAGTCATAAACATTTCCATAAGGATAGGCCTTCATGAACTCGCGCCATTCCGTGATATAGTCGGTGCTCACCGGCGGACTACCGGGCTTTTTCGTAACCACCGGATAGGAATAGTGGATATCGGGATGCGCATATTGCGCGGCTTTTACGCAGGCAGCACATTCGCCGCAACTATCATAGATGGAGGGCTTGTCCACAGGTCCGGGTTCTTCACCAAATAACGAAGGTCCTGCAGGGGTTGCGTTGTTATTGTTCACCTTTTCACAAACCACGTATTGCGCGAGCGCCATCGCAAGCGATAACGCGCCACTTCCTTCCTTTCCCAAAAACAGTAAAGCATGCGCCAGCCGGTTTTCCTGCATGAGGTCGGCGAGCTCCTTCTTTAACGTTTCCTGCCCGATAATGTCTTTGAATTGCATCGTTGCAAATATAAGTTACCTGCCCGACGCAGGCATGAAAAGAGCCGGCAAGCCGGCTCCTATTTTACATTTACCTATTTGTACATTTTTAATTCAGGTACTTCAACACCTCTTCGCTCATCGGCTTGGTACGTGGGCTGAACACCGTGATCAGTTGCCCTTTTTCATCCACGAGGAATTTGGTGAAGTTCCAGCTGATCGGATCTTTAATGCCCTTTTTGGCCGCTTCATCCACCAGGTATTTGAAGATGGGAGCAATATCATCGCCTTTCACCGAAACCTTATCGGCCATCGGGAAGGTAACGCCGTAATTTTTTTTACAGAATTCGGCGATTTCTGTTTTAGTACCCGGTTCCTGTCCGGCAAAGTTGTTGGCCGGAAACCCTACAATCACCAGCTTACCCTTGTATTGCTTGTACAGTTTTTCCAGGTCGTCATATTGCGGAGTCAGCCCGCATTTTGAAGCGGTATTGACGATCAGGATTTTCTGGCCTTTGTATTTTGAAAAGTCAATGGTACCACCTTCGAGGCCCGGCACTTTGAAGTCGTAAATAGAGGAGCCCGTCATGGTGACAGACAGGATCAGTGCGGCAATCAGTGTTTTCATATTATGTGTGTTTTTATTGTTGTCAAATAATCAGCGGCGTTCGAAACAACCGAGGTCCGGCAATCCAACCGGACGGGTTTTCCCATCAAGATCGATGTTGACCGATGTTGCACGCCCCGCTTCCAGTCCGGGTGCGCCTTCTTTCAACCGGAAATCATAATAACGTTCCTGCGAATTAATTGTTTCAAATCCCGGATCCTGCGTTGTCAGCATCGATGTGGCCGTTACACCCTGAAGTGGTGCGGCCAGTTTCCACAGTCCATGGTCAAAATTTACGGTAAAAGCTGCTGCAGCGTTTCTGTTGATCAGCGCTTCATTTTCCACCAGTCCGCCTTCACCCCAGAAAATGCAGTTGGTAAAACTGGCATCGAGCGCAGCGGCGCCGGTTTGCGTGTTATTCGTGATCGACAGCACCGGCTCTTTGTGCGGCACATAGTTATTGGAAATGGATACAACCGTACAGTGTGTAAAACGGTAGGTACCTCCTGCTGTCAATACCACATTGCGCCCGCAATTGCTCAACAGGCAGTTGCGCGCTTCAATAGAAGAGCCACTTCCTGCCAATCCGATATCGTATGCATTGTCGATCACACTTTCATACAGGCGGAGTTTGGGTTGCGCTGAAAGTGAGGCGCCCTGCACCACTATTGCCTGATAGGCATGCCGGATAGATGCGTATTGCACGATATTATCGCGGCTTGTTTCCCTGAAATAAATGCCGGGCCAGGAAGCGGGATAATCGCGGTAAGGCAAATCAAGTCTGTCTCCCTGAAATTTAATACGATCGACGGTGTCCTTATCGCCTATGGCTTCCAATGTTCCGTCAATGATGATGGGTGCATTCGCATGCATGTATACGCGGCAGCCTTTGTTCATTTTCAGTTTTACGTTTTCTGCTACATATAAATAATCAAGGATCACATAAGGCAGATCGTTGTTCCAGGTTTCATCGGACGTGATTTCGTGCCCGCGAAGGAAGTGTGCATTCTGTCCCCAGGCCTGCAATTGCACTTTGCGTGTGTTGCCGTTGTAATCGATCTGGATGCTGTCGCTTATGATAAAGGGAAGACTGCCCGCTGCGGGATCCACATTTACCTGCACGAATACATATATACTGTCGTTGGCATTGATCTCAATATTATTAACCTCCGGTGCGGACGTACCATCTACATTCATTTTAAATGCCGATGTAGTGCCGCCCATCAGTTTCACCGAATTAAGCCGCAATTTGCGGTCGTTGTCGTTGATGATCTTGAAGGATTTGGTCACTGATCCTACCCGCGTGAATACAGTGTCGTATTTGAGTGAGTCAGTTGTAATGGTAACGCGTGCATCGCCCGAGGTAATGAATGAGTCTTTGCGACAGGCAGCGAACGCAAACAGCAATAAAAAAAGCGGAAAGATTTTTTTCATGAAAACCGATTTGCCATGGTCGCCGGCCGGCTCACTATCATGGTCTTCAAAATTAGCGGAGTTTTGGCAAAGCACCGCATCTATAAGCGTTCGGCAGCATAACAAAGTGTCGCCAGGCTCACGGAGTTTGCTCCGGCCTTCAGTAAGGCGGTACCACAGGCTTCCATGGTGGCGCCGGTGGTCACCACATCATCGACCAGCAGGATGTTTTTACCATTGCATTGTTCCGGCGATGCGCGAAACCTGCCGTCCATATTTTCCCATCTTTCCAGGCGGTCCATGCGGGTTTGTGTATTCGTCGCCTCCGGGCGGATCACACATTTATCATTTACTTTTTTGTTCCATGCCTCGCTTATGCCCCGACACAAAAGCAAGGATTGATTATATCCCCGTTTTCGTTCCCGTGATTTATGCAAAGGCAGGGGCACTAATACGTCGATGTGTTGAAAATGCGGTGCCTGCGCCAATTGTTGTCCCATCAATAAACCAAGCTGAAGTCCGAGCGGCTGATCGTTGCGGTATTTAAGGCGATGCATGAGTTGCCGGGTCAATGAATGCCTGCCAAAATATAACAGCGAAGCCGCGGCTGTTAAAGGCAACCGTCCGGTAAATTTTCTGAAGACGGGATTATCCGGCCATTTTTCAAAATCTGTCCGCGGCAGTTCCGATAGACAAGAAAGGCATAACTGACCATCCGCATTGATATTGTCCGATCCACATCCGCTGCAGGTATGCGGAAAGAAAATATGCAACATGCTTTCCCGCCAATTGTAGAGCTGACGTAACATTTTCAGTCAAAATTCAAAAGTTAAGATTCAAAAAGGGCTTGTTGCCTGAGGCTATCCCCAAGTCTTTTGCAGTCCCGGCTGTTGGTTCGTGTATACACGAACCAAGGAGAAACGGTTGCTTGTTGCTATTGAGCTACTCACTTTTCAGCGAAACCAAGGCATTCATGGTTCACCTATTGCCTTATTTACTTATTGACTTATTCACCCATTCACTTATTGAAAAAGATATTGATAAACTTCTTCCACCCTCGCCATCGTTACCACCTCAATCTTGTATTTGCTCTGGCTGATGCCTTTCTGGCTGTAACGCGATACGATGATTTTTTCGAAGCCCAGTTTTTCCGCTTCGGCTATGCGCTGTTCTACGCGATTGACTGCGCGGATCTCTCCACTCAGTCCGACTTCACCCGCAAAACATATGTGTTGCGACAACGGTACATCTTCGTAAGAAGAGAGCAAGGCACACAAAACCGCCAGGTCGATCGACGGGTCTTCTACTTTCAATCCACCGGCTATATTCAGGAATACGTCTTTTACACCGAAATGAAAACCGCCCCGCTTTTCGAGCACCGCAAGCAATAGTTGCAAACGACGCAGATCAAAACCGGTAACGGTCCGCTGTGGTGTGCCATACACGGATTGTGTCACGAGTGCCTGCACTTCTATCAGCAAAGGCCGCACTCCTTCCAGGGTGGCCGCAATGGCAATACCACTTAACGCTTCTTCTTTTTGTGTGATCAGTATTTCACTTGGATTGATAACACCGCGCATGCCCTGTTCACTCATTTCATAAATACCCAGCTCGGCTGTGCTGCCGAAACGGTTTTTCAGCGTGCGCAGGATGCGATAGGCATAATGACGGTCGCCTTCAAACTGCAATACGGTGTCTACCATGTGTTCCAATACTTTCGGTCCTGCAATGTTTCCGTCTTTGGTGATATGACCGATCAGGAATACGGGCGTATTGGTTTCTTTGGCGAAGCGCTGAAACTCAGCGGCGCACTCTTTGATCTGCGATACACTGCCGGCAGATGATTCGATGAAAGGAGATTGAAGCGTTTGGATGGAATCAACGATCACAAAACCGGGTTTGAGTTTTTTGATCTCGTTGAAGATGACCTGTGTGGATGTTTCCGTCAGCAGGTAAAACTGATCGTTCTGCAAACCAAGACGATCAGCCCGCATTTTGATCTGTTGTTCGCTTTCTTCACCACTTATATATAGTACGGTGGCATCTTTCATCCACAAACCATTCTGCAGAAACAAAGTAGACTTGCCGATGCCGGGTTCGCCCGCGACCAATACAAGACTGCCCGGAACAATGCCACCGCCCAACACGCGGTTGAGTTCAGGATCGGCCGTTACCATCCTCTTCTCTTCACTGCTTTTGACATCGGTGAGCGTGATGGTGCGTGTGTTGCGGCGCGCTGACGCATCATAATCATCCCAGGCTTCCTTGCCTGCGTTCTTTGGATTATCTTTCTGAACCAGTTCTTCTACAAAACTATTCCACTGACCGCAGGATGGACACTGGCCGAGCCACTTGACGCTTTCATAACCACACTGCTGACAGAAGTAGGCCTTCTTAACTTTACTCATGCGCTAAAGATAAATGAATTGGGAGGGTCGGAGGAGGAGGAAACCACAGGTTTTTAATGGGAAAAAACGGGCAGGCATAAAATGTAAAAAGGGCCAATCTGACGATTGACCCCCCTTACTTACTAACCCATTAAATTCTTGCACTAAGTTACAAATCTGCATCACATTTCAAAATAATTTTTTCTTGCTGTGAATAACTTTAAGCTCCTCCTGACACAGTTAAAACACACTGAAAATCAATCTATTCTGCGATTAAAAATATTGATAACCAGTCCCTTACAACCCCGTTTATTCACCCTTTTTTTAAGGCAATTGTTAAATTCAAAAACCACTGCCTGACAAAAAGACGGAATTAATCTTCAAAGCAGGAAATGGTAGTAGATTTGATGTAGAAAGTCAAAAGTAAAAATTCAAAAGGCAAAATAGTTATCGTGACCGGTGCCTGCTATCAGCAAACAGTCTTTTGAATTTTGACCTTTAAATTTTGAGTTTTCTGGATTGGATTTTGACTTTTGACTTTTAAATTTTGACTTAAAATCTTGGTTTTATGACATTTGAAATTATGATCGTTTCGCTGATTTTCGTAGGAATCAGCATGGTAGTGTCGATGGTGCTGAAAAGCAAATTCAACAAGTACAGTAAAGTACCGCTTTCCAACGGCATGACCGGACGTGAAGTGGCCGAGAAAATGCTACGCGAGAATGGAATATATGATGTAAAAGTTGTATCTGTTGACGGGTTTCTGTCAGATCACTATAACCCGGCTAACAAAACGGTGAACCTGAGCCCCGAGGTATACCAGGGCAATAGCGTATCGGCTGCTGCCGTCGCCGCACACGAATGTGGCCACGCCGTACAGCACGCTACCGCCTACGGACCGCTGACCCTGCGCAGCAAACTGGTGCCTGCCGTACAATTCAGTTCCATGATCGTAAACTGGGTATTGATCATCGGCGTGATAATGGCTGCTTCCGGCAATACCACCCTCCTTCTGATCGGTATCATCCTGATGGCGGTTACGGTCGTGTTTACGTTGGTGACTTTACCGGTAGAATTCGACGCCAGCAAACGTGCGCTGGCCTGGTTGAATCAGACTAATATTACCAACCAGCAGGAATATCCCAAAGCGAAAGATGCCCTGAAATGGGCCGCCACTACCTATGTTGTAGCAGCACTCGCCGCGGTGGTAACACTGGTGCAGTATATTATGATTTACATGGCAAGAAGAGACTAAGCTCCATTACGGATAAAAGAAAAGCCCCGCAGATACTGTGGGGCTTTTTTATGTTTTGTACGAAAGATCAGAGTTTGATCTGCTCGCCGTTGGCATCGAAGAATTTGTATTCTGTCAGATGAAGGTTGGTATCTGCAGCGAGCCTGGTTTTCTGTCCAAACTTCTTGTTCCACTTCGCGATCTTGGAACTCCAGAAAAGTCCTTTTGCGAGGTACGCGTACATGATCGGGTTCACGGACAGTTGCAGTCCTTTGTGTTTGTGCGTGATCAGGTAGCTGAGATTTTTCTCGATATCATCTTCGAGTAATAAGGTAGAAGAAATTTTACCGGTGCCGTTGCAGCTTGGGCAGATTTCCTGCGTGTTGATGTTCATCTCGGGCTTCATGCGTTGACGCGTGATCTGCATAATGCCGAATTTCGAGATCGGCAGTACCGCATGTTTCGCACGGTCCGGTGCCATGAACTCTTCCATTTTCTCCACCAGCCTGCGTTTGTTCTCGGGAAGCTTCATGTCGATGAAGTCGACTACGATGATACCACCAAGATCGCGGAGGCGCAACTGACGTGCGATCTCTTCCGCCGCTTCGAGATTGGTCTCGAGCGCATTTTGCTCCTGGTTATTGCTCACGCTTTTGTAACCGCTGTTTACATCGATCACGTGCAGGGCTTCGGTGTGTTCGATGATCAGATAAGCGCCGCTGTTGAGGTTGACGGTTTTACCAAACGAAGCTTTTACCTGTTTGGTGATCCCGAATGAATCAAAAATGGGAGAACCGTTCTGGTAATAAGAAACGATATCCGCTTTTTCCGGCGCTATGCGCTGGATATAATTTTTTGTGTCGGCGAAGATCGTGCGGTCGTTGACCACGATGCGGTTGAAGTCGGCATTCAGCAGATCGCGGAGGATGCTGTTGGTCTTGGTTTGTTCGCTGAGGATTTTGGCCGGGGGTGCGGCGCCGTGCAGATTACGCTGAATGGTCTTCCACATTTCCACGAGGGCAGAAAGGTCTTCGTGCAGTTCGGCCGTGTTCTTGCCTTCTGCTGCCGTGCGTACGATCACACCGAAGTTTTTCGGCTTGATGGCTTCCACGATTTTCTGAAGACGTTTTCTTTCTTCCGCTGAATGGATCTTGCGGGATACCGCAACGATATTGTTGAACGGGGTGATCACTACAAATCGTCCGGGCAGGGAGATTTCGCAACTGAGGCGCGGGCCTTTGGCTGCGATGGGTTCTTTGAGGATCTGAACGAGAATATTGGGCTTGCCGCCCAGCACTTCGTTGATCTTTCCGGTTTTAATGATCTCGGGTTCGATCTCAAATTTGGCGAAATCAAGGCCGGATTCTGATTTGTCGTTGATGGTCTGCTGGGTGAATTTCAGCAGGGAGCGGGCGTAGGGGCTGAGGTCGGTATAGTGCAGGAAGGCATCTTTTTCGAAGCCTACATCTACGAAGGCAGCGTTCAGTCCGGGGATGAGTTTTTTTACCTTACCGAGGTAAAGATCACCCACGGCAAAACGGGCATCGCTTTTTTCGCTATGCAGTTCTACCAATTTCTTGTCCTCCAACAAGGCGATTTCTACACCTTGAGGGGCCGCATTGATAATAAGTTCCTTGTTCATTACAGCTTACATAAATGAAACACCTTAGAGTGTGCTGTAAATAGTACTGGCGGCTGCAATTCCATACGTGGTTGCCTGGGGAAAGTTATTGCAGCGCGAGGAAGGCATCCGGAAGTGTAGTTCGCCGTTGGCGAAAATTCGTTTAGGTCCGGATAGCTTACCTGGCAACTTGTATGGCATACAACCAGTTGACCTGGAAAATTTAGACGGCGGATTGGATGCTCAGGAACTACCGGGCACAAACACCCGATTTCAGTATCTGCGCAGCAGTAAACTGCCGAAATGAAACAATCTTTTGAAGAACTAATGTATCAGTTACTTCACAAAACCTTGTCATCCAATCCGCCGCCCGCTACCGCCAATGGCGGGTAGCGGTTAGCTAAATTCTTGTCAGGAAAAGAAAGCAGGGCTTACTTTCTCTTCTTGTGACGGTTCTTTCTCAGTCTTTTTTTACGCTTGTGCGTCGCAATCTTATGACGCTTTCTCTTTTTACCGCAAGGCATACTCAATTGTTTTTAAAATCTGTTTAATATGGTCGAAACCTGTTACCAGGTTTATTTCAAACTGTTGATCCGTTTGGTCACTTCTTCTTTCATCCGTGGGTTGCTGATCAGGGGCAGTGCTTTGTTATACCACTGTACTGCTTCAGCCTTTTTATTGGTCCGTTCGTAAATCTCGGCCATCAGGAAGACAGCTTCCAGATTGTCCGGTGCTACGCGGTGAACGGTTTCCAGGCGACCGATGGCTTTGTCCATCTGTCCGGAAAGTACGCCACCTCTCGCCATGGTCAGCAAAGCATACACATTCGTGCTGTCTCGTTTGACCACTTCCTGGATATGTGCCAGGCCTTCCATCGGGCGGTCGGAAATACCACCGAATATCAGGCAGGCGCCCAGTCCCACTTTTGAGGAATCATTTCCGGGGTTCAGCTTCAACGCCCGTTCAAAAAGATCTTTTGCCTGTGTAGCTTCCCAGGCCGTGATGGCCGGTTCGCCGTCGGTCTGCAGGCGTCCCAACAGCAAATGGGCAGCAAAGGTGAGGCTTTTTTCTGAATTTTCCAATCTTGCTGCTTCCGCAGTATACCAGGCATAGGGAATAAACATGTTGGCCGAGTCGCGCCAGAAGTTGGCTAACTGGTGATACACATGGAGTTGCTGCTCACTTCCTTCGTTCCGGGCAATAGAATTTTCTATGCCTGCCAGACGAAATTGTTGCGCAGGAGTAAGCTGTTTTTTTGCAATCGTCAGTAAAGTATCAGTGGGAATAGTATGCATCTCACCCGGCGCATGGTCGTGACCGGCGTGGGCATCGACAGTTGATTTTGTCAACTGACCGGGATCGGTGGTTTTTCCAAACACAAAAAGAAGAACAACTAACAGTGCTCCTGCCGAGAAAGTGATCCATTGAGGTTTATTCATGCCGCATTCTTTTCAGGCAGCAAAGTTAACCCCTATCGGTCACTCATGATCACGCTGCAAAAAACCTTGGGAGAATTTTATCACAGCAGGAGTCACCGCGCAGGATTAATCGTCAGCATCTTCGCCAGGACCATTGTCGGGCTTGGGCTCCTGCAATTTTTTTACTTCGGCTACAAACTCTTTGGCTGGCTTGAAGGCTGGGATATAGTGCTCAGGAATATGAACAGCTATATTCTTCTTGATGTTGCGGCCTATCTTGGCGGCGCGTTTCTTGGTGATAAAACTTCCGAAACCACGGATATAGATGTTCTCCCCGCCCGAGAGCGTGTCCTTCACCTCTTTGAACATGGTTTCGAGGGTAACCAAAACATCAACTTTGGGTATCCCAGTTTTGTCAGAAATCTTGTTAACGAGATCGGCTTTTCTCATTTGACGCAAGGTTTTAGATTGTTTCAGAATGCCAATTTAATGCAAAAAAAGATGATAGTCAACAGGATAGCGACTTTTTTTGTAACAATTTCCAGGCCGTTTTTAAAAAATAGCAGATATTCGGCCCCGATCGGCCTTTCTACATGAAAAAAAAGGGAAAAAACACACCCGGAACTCCATTTTCCGCTACCCTGCTCCGCTGGCACCGCGAACAAAACACCCGCAGCATGCCGTGGAAGGGGGAAAAAGATCCTTACCGCATCTGGCTCAGCGAGATTATTCTCCAGCAAACCAGGGTGGAACAAGGGCTTGCCTATTACGAACGCTTCACCGCTACCTATCCCCGGATCACCGACCTGGCCGCAGCCCCCGACACCGCTGTGCTCAAACTCTGGGAAGGCCTCGGCTATTATTCACGATGCCGCAACCTCATCGCCACCGCACGTATCGTAGCCAGTGATTTCAACGGACAGTTTCCCGGCACTTACGATGATATCCGCTCGCTTAAAGGCATCGGTCCCTACACCGCAGCCGCCATCGCTTCCTTTGCATTCAATCTTCCCTATGCCGTGCTCGATGGCAACGTGTTCCGCGTGATCTCCCGCATCTTCGGTATCGATACGCCCATCGACAGCAGCACCGGTAAAAAACAGTTTGCCACCCTCGCACAGGAACTTCTCGATAAAGAACATCCCGCCCTGTATAACCAGGCGATCATGGACTTCGGTGCCGTGATCTGTAAACCCGCACAGCCATTATGCGGCACCTGCGTTTTCCGGGAACAATGTGTAGCCTTCCGGGAAAACCGTGTGACAGCACTTCCGGTTAAGGAGAAAAAAATCCGCATACGCAAACGGCGCTTCAACTACCTCGTGCTTCATTACCGCGATCAATGGCTGATAAAAGAACGCACTGCCCGCGATATCTGGCAGCAGCTCTATGATTTTCCTCTTGTAGAAACCGAAACAGACATTCCGCAGGAACAAATCATTGCCACCGCAGAGAAGGAAGGATTGATTCCCGCCGGAACACAGTTGCTGGAAGTATCGGAAGAATACAGCCAGCAGCTTTCGCATCAACAGGTAACGGCGCGGTTTATCCACCTGCGTATTAAAAGCAAAACCTCGCTGAAAGCCACCGGAGACTGGGTTTCCGGGGAAGAACTGGCACAATATCCTTTCCCGCGGCTGGTGCGTCAATACCTGGATCAATACCTTGCGTGAAGGCTTTACCAAAGCCCATCTTAAATTTTCTTTTTACGGTAAAAAGACTTTAATTTTAGAAAAGCCTTGAAAACCGACGAAGGATTATTTATTCAGAAAAGTAACCAGTATGAGAGGTGTAAACAGAGTAATGTTGATCGGCAACCTGGGCAAAGACCCGGATGTACAGGTACTGGAAGGGAATATTGCGGTAGCGAAGTTCCCGCTTGCCACGACGGAAACATTTAAGGACAGATCCGGCAAGTTGGTATCGCAGACCGAATGGCACACCGTGGTGTTATGGCGCGGCCTCGCTGAGCTGGCACAGAAGTATCTTCACAAAGCCAGCCTTGTCTATATCGAAGGACGCCTGCGTACGCGCAGTTGGGAAGACAAGGACGGCCACCGGAAGTTTGCTACGGAAGTGGTGGGCGACAACCTCATTATGCTGGACAAACGGATGGACGGCAACAGCGGTGCGGCACCCGAAGGAGAACACGGCCCCGAGATGCCGTTGGGCGATCCCTCCGAAAGTCTGCCGTTTTAACGCCTAAAAACAAGGGAAAAATCCACAACATTCCCTGATGAACAGGAAAGAAGTTAACTTTGTCAATAGCATTTACAGGGCAGGCTACTCCTGCCCTGTGTGATTCAGTAATCAAAAAAACTTTACTTGGACTTTTCAGTGGTTTTGTCTTCGCTTTTCGACAGCCTGTGCTATGTTTTCCTGGCCGCCGACACCCAGGGCACAACCATCCTGGTTTGTACGCTGATCGTTTTACTCCTGCTGGTGTTCATCATGTCGGGAGCGCAGGTGGCTTTGTTCTCGCTGAACAATAAGGATATGAACGTGCTCAAAACACGGCAAAATCCGGCCGCACGACGCATCGTTAATTTACTGGAAGAGCCAAAAGAGGTCTTTGCCTCGCTGCTGATCGCCGGCACATTCAGCAACATCTGCATCATCATTCTCGCCAACTTTCTCATCACGGAATTTGCCCCGCTCAATGAACTGCCCGGCTGGCTCGAAGTGCTGATTAAAGTAGTGGTGATCGCTTTCGTACTCGTTTTCTTCGGACAAATATTACCCAAAGTATGGGCTACGCAGAATAATCTCCGCTTTGCCTACGGCTGCTCGCCGGTAGTGGAAGCCGTACACCTGGTGCTGCGCAGGATCAGCCGCTGGTTTGTATCCGTTGCCGATGGTATGGGCAAACGTCTCGGCGCCAACCGCTCGGAAGCCATCAGCATACAGGAGCTCGATGAAGCCATCGATATCCAGACCGACGACGAAGCTTCTCCCGAAGAGAAGAATATCATGAAAGGCATTGTCAAGTTTGGCAATATTGCCGTTAAACAGATCATGACCAACCGCGTGGATGTAAGCGGTATCGAATACAACACCCGCTTCAACGACCTGATCCAGCGGGTGGAAGAACTGCATTACTCACGCCTGCCCGTTTATCACAACAACCTCGACAACATCGCAGGTGTGCTGAATACAAAAGACCTCATCCCTTACCTGAAAGAGGGACCGGACTTCGATTGGCGCACCGTGATCCGTCAACCTTATTTTGTTCCGGAAACAAGATTGATCGAAGACCTGCTGATCGATCTGCAGAAACGTCACCTTCATTTCTCCGTAGTAGTGGATGAATTTGGCGGCACAAGCGGCATCGTGACAATGGAAGACATCATGGAAGAAGTAATAGGTGAAATACGCGATGAATTCGACGAAGAAGAAACGCAGGGCAATAAGATCGACGACAATACCTATCTGTTCGACGGCCGCACCATGATCCACGATATGTGCAAGATCATGCATTTGCCTATGGACACCTTTGATAAAGTAAAAGGAGAAAGCGAATCCGTAGGCGGACTGATCCTTGAACTGGCCGGCGAATTTCCCACGCCGGATACCGTTATTTCCGCTAATGACTTTGACTTCACCGTGGTGGAAACCGACAAGAACCGCATCGTGAAAGTAAAGGTCGCCATCAAACAGAAAGACTAATTATTATGCCCGTTTCTTTCCGCCCGCTTTTATCGCTTATCGCATTTTTTTTCATCACCGCATTTCTTGTGGCAGGATGCAACAGCCCCTATACACCCAGGAAAAAAGGCTATTTCCATATCGATCTCCCGGAGAAAAAATATGTACAGTTTGACGAACCGGGATATCCTTATACGTTCGAGTATCCCGTATATGCAAAAATTCTGAAAGACACTACCTTCTTCGATACCAAAGCCGGTGACTGGTGGATCAACATCGACATTCCGAGCCTCAACGGCCGCATCTATATCAGTTATAAGCCCATCAATGCACGCAACTTTGATTCGCTGGTAAATGACGGACACAAGATGGCTTACCTGAAACATACGGACATTGCATCCGGCATCAACGACAGTTTTATGGTAACGCCGAATAAAGTGGAAGGCATTTATTTTTCCCTGAAAGGAAATACGGCAACCGCGAATCAATTCTTCCTTACAGATTCCACCAAAAACTTTCTCCGAGGCGCCTTATATTTTGATGCTGCGCCCAATGAAGACTCACTCAGTATTGTGAATGATTTTCTCAAACAAGATCTCAAACATCTCATCAATACGCTGCGCTGGCGCAATTGAGGGGTTTAAATGTGGATAATTAGGATTTCTTTAGGGCTTCCCGGCATCATTACCGCTGTAATTTTGTTACAACTGTAATGGGTAAGCATTTAACACAGATCACCTTCGACTTTTCTGCTCCGCCGGATCCTGTTCCGGAGCCGGAGAAGGAAGTAGTTTCCGAAACTGAAGCCGCAACAGATGAGGTTTTATCTGACATCATTGAGGTGGAAGAAGAGGAAGCGATCAGCTTTGTGAGCAAGGCTGACCCGTCTGTGTTGTCAACCACTGCGGTGAAAGAACGCAAGCCGCTCTCCAACAGAGGGCGCCGGTCATTGAAGGATACCGGACTGCCACCCGAACATTTAAGTATTCCCGAAGACGAAGAACTGTTCCGCAAACAATACTATTCCATCGGAGAAGTAGCCGGTATGTTCAGCGAAAAACAATCGCTTATCCGTTATTGGGAAACAGAATTCGACATCCTTCAGCCGAGAAAAAATAAGAAGGGCGACCGCTTCTTCCGCCCGGTGGATGTCAAGAACCTCGCACTTATCTACGATTTGCTTCGCCGCCGAAAATTCACGATTGAAGGAGCCAAGGATTTCCTCCGGAAAAATAAAAAAGCCGACGAGCGGTTTGAAATGATCCGTTCGCTTGAAAGAATGCGGCAATTTTTCCTGGAATTGAAAGCCGGGCTCTGATTGTAAACCGTGCAACCTTCCCGGTTGTTGTAAGGTCAAAGAAAGATTATGCGTAAACTTATCTGCTTAGCAGCCCTTTGCTTCCTCGGTTATTCCCAGGTACAAGCACAAAGTCAGTACTACATTCAGAAAGACACCGTATCGGGTGGTCATCTTCTCAAAGGCATTATTTCCCGCGACGTACTTGCGCAGGACAGCACCTTTACCTGGTGGAAAGAAAACTTTGTTGCCTATGCAAAGGATAATGAACACGTACAGAAATTTGCTGCCAATAGCAAAGACGTGGAGCTCGTGGTGTTCATGGGCACCTGGTGCAGCGATTCACATTATATCATTCCCCGCCTGTTCAGCTTTCTTGATGCGGCGGGTTTCCCTTCCAGCCGTGTTACGCTGATCGGAACAGACCGCGCCAAAACAACCATCAGTCACCTGACCCAGGCTTTTGGCATTACCAATGTGCCCACGATCATGGTGATGCAAAACGGTAAGGAGAAAGGCCGTGTGGTTGAATACGGAAAAACAGGCGTGGCCGAAGCAGAACTCGCAGCGATCACTGCATTGCCTTAGGCTTCGGGAGGCCGAAGTATCGGCCTCAGCCGCCGGCATTCTGTTGAGCTTTTTCCGGGCCCACCAGCTTGATATCGGTGCTCGCACCGGCTATTTGTATTCCCAAAGATTCGAGGAGCCGTAAGGAGGAAAAATTGACCTCCTGCTTCACCTTATTGAACTCGGCCATAGTTACCGGTCCCGTATAATATTCGAGCGTCACCAGGAAAGACGATGAAGTAATATCATTCAGCAATACGGTAGCGCTTTCAATCTCTTTGCGGCTGGCGATCGAACGCAGCCCTTCGAGCAATTTGTCGAGGTCCGCCGAACTGGTGCTCAATCCCACTTCAAGACGCAGGTCGGCGCGGCGTTGCGTGCGCATCGACAGGTTGTCGATGATTGTATCCACCATTTGTTTATTGGGAACGGAAATATATGTTTTTTGATCAGTTCTGATACGCGTACTGCGCAGCCCGATCTTTTCTACCGTACCGGTAAAGGTATTTACTTTCACCACATCACCGGTACTGAAAGGTCTGTCGAAAAAAATGATGAAAGAAGCGATCAGGTTCTCCAGGCTCTCGCGCAGGGACAGTGCCACGGCCGCACCCACGATACTCAGTCCTGTGAGCACATTGCCAATATTGATACCAAATGCGAATTTCAGGACCATCAGCAACCCGATTATGCCCAGTAATACTTTGAAAAAATCCTTGAAGAAAACCACCAACTGATCATCCGTGGTATCGTGTGTCCGGCTGGCTTTGATGTGCAGGATCATGGCAATGAAATCAATCATGCGGACCAATAGCCGGAAGAAGGAAATGATCAGGATCAGCGAGCCGAAAGAATGCACCAGTTGCTTCACCGTTACCCGGTAGATGTCGATGTTGAGATCTTCGGGAAAGTGAAGCCTGTAAAGGGTTGTAAGCGATACGAGCACAGCCAGGAAAAACCCGAGCGGCTTTACGACCAGCGTTTTGAACGTTGGTTTATCTATGTCTTTCCAGATACGGTGTACAAGGATGTAGATCAGTCCGGCCACATAACGCGCTATGTAGCGTTTCACCAGCAAAATGAAAAGAATGATGGCAATCACCACCAGATAAGATTGCACGGTGTTGCCCAGCCATACCTGTCCGAGAAATTCATTCATGCTGCAAAATTATTGATCCGTAGGAAAATGCACCGTTACTGCAGGTTATATATTTCTATGCCGTCGGCTTGCAATGCGTAAACCTTCCCTGCACTGAAATCGAGTTGCCTGGCATTGCGCAGGTTTTCCGGCATTTTCCATTCATCATAGCGGAAGGTGGTAATATCATAGCGGTACAGTTGATCGGCAGAAGTACCGAAAAAATATTTCCCCGCTACGCGGAAATTTTTCCAGCCGGTGATCAGTATTTTATTTTTCAACGCACCATAATAATCGAATACGTATACGGCGCGTGCAGGATCGTAGAGATAAACATATTTATCCTGGTCGAATAACCGGACCGGCATGGGTGCATCGCCGAATAGTTGCCGGAAGTCAGGTGTTTCCAGCAGCACGCGACCATCATCATCGATCTTTTTCAGCTTGCTGTCCATTTCATCATAAACCCAGATTTTGCTGTCGTAGGAAAGCGCAACCGACTTTACCTGGAACATATTCTGTCTTCGCAGATCGATGGCCGTACGCACATTAAGCAGGCGGTCGAGTATCACAATAGTGGAAAAGTCGCGGTAGTACAGCAGAACTTTTAAAGGATTGGATACATCGATCTGTGAAGCTTCCCCGTATTTTTTGATATCGTTGAAAACGGCTACGGAATCGCCTTTTTCATTGAGTTTTTTGAGCTGGCCGAGACTGCTGAGCACGTAGATGTTTTCGAGATTGTCCACCCCAAACGCCTTGATATCGCCTTTGATGTAACGTACGCGTTTAAAAAGCGTATCGTTCTGCGCGTTCGCAGAAGCGAGCGACAGCAGGAATAAAGAAGATAAAAGGGCGATTCTGTACATGGTTATAACCTGACGATTTTTTGTTCCTGTCCGTTGTAGGCATGCAGACTCATTTCTGTGCCTTCGAGTACGGCGTAAGTGAAATAGCGGATCCAGTCGCCCAGGTTGATGTAACGGCTGGTATCGTTGAGCCGGAAATCGATCGGCAGGTGACGGTGTCCGAATACAAAGTAGTCAAAATGTTCTGCTTTGAGCCGGTCGCGGCAATAGCTGATCAGCCATTCGCGGTCTGCACCCAAAAATGTTTCTTCCGAACTACCCGTTTGCGCGCGGCTTTTTCGGCTAAAGTAATTGGCCAGTCCCATGCCCACGGCGGGCGGCAGTATACCGAACAGCCACTGGCACACCGGATTGCGGAATATTTTTTTTAACCGTTTGTATCCATGATCACCCGGACCTAACCCATCGCCATGGCCCACGAGTACACGTTTGCCATTCCACTCAAACACCTCAGGTTCAAAATAAACGGGAATATTGAGTTCTTTCTGAAAGTAATCTTTCATCCACATATCGTGGTTGCCCACAAAAAAACGGATGGTGATACCCGCATCCGTGAGCTCGGCCAGTTTGCCCAGCAACCGCACATATCCTTTGGGCACTACATTCCGGTATTCGTACCAGAAGTCGAACATATCACCTACAATAAAGATCTCTGCGGCACGCGGCGCGATTTCGTTGAGGAACCGGATGATTTCTTTTTCACGTAGCAGGCTGGAGGCCGCATCGGGCGCACCAAGATGAAAATCCGAAAGAAAGTATATGTTTTTATCCGTGGTCAATGACAGAGGATCATTTGCGGTTAATAAAATCGAGTACGCTGCCGGATGCGATGACGGGACGGCCCTGCACATCGCCATCATACCAGTAGATCCAGGCTTCGGCCTGCGTGCCGTTGTCGAGCAGCACCGTTGCCTGCGCGCGGCGGTAAAGCTCCGGCTCACCAGGCTCGGGATTCACTCCTTCATAGTCGTCGAGCTGTGCCATGGCCCAGGAAAGTTCATTTTCTTCACGGATCGTATAGAGTTCGCCTTTGATGTATACGTCTTCTTCAGACGGAATAGCTGCGGGATACGTACCCATATCATAAAGCAATCCCTTTACCCGGCCAGGACCGGCAAGAGAGAAATAACGGCTGATGTACTCGTACGCAGGACTACGGAAGCCGCTTAACAGCGAGCCGTAGACAAACAGTTGGGTGACTGGCATAATTAAGGTTTCAATCGTTGCTCAATGGAGTGTATATACTCAATCCTGTTCTACCAGGAACACATATACTTCTTTGGGACCGTGCACGCCTACCACCAATGTTTTTTCGATATCGGCGGTGCGGCTGGGGCCGGTTGCAAAAGTGATCTGTGATGGCAGGTTTTTGTCGTAGCGTTCTTTCATTCCCTGCAAGGCTTCACGCACATCATATACAAGCTGATTCGTATAGGCAATGCAGATATGAACCGGTGCGTACACGCTTGTGGTGCGTCCGCTTTGTTGCCCGGCGCTCATCACGATACTGCCCGTGCGGGCCACCAGGTATTCACAACCGGTGATCGATACATCGCAGGAGGCGAGATCGCTGATATTGGCTCTGGCGGCTACGGCAGGTCCCGCGAGCTCGAGCAATTGCGGTTCGCGGCAGTATACTTTCTGCCATTCGTGTGTCAGGATCAACCCTGTCAACTGAGCCTGCAGCTCTTCCTTGTCCATGCAGAAAACGAAGCGTCCCTGCAATTTGGTGAACTGCTCGGCAAATTCCACTTCAGCATCCTGTGTGGCAGGCTGATAAACGGAGTTGTTGCCTTCGCTTTGCGGAAAAGGAACAGGCGTTGACTGGGTCAACGCCTTCCTGATTTTCTTTAAAATATTTTCTTTAGAAGGAGATACATTCATGACCTTCCGGGCTTAGATTGATTGATTCGTTACATCGCTGTCGTAAGGCGGTACACCGGCCGATATTTCGCCCTGGTCTCCGCTTATATTCGTGTCTTCTTCCGTCAGCGCTTTCTTTTCTTCAAAAGGACGTTTGCCGATCAGGGCTTCCACATCGCTTTGGAAGAGTACTTCTTTTTCCAGCAATGCTTCTGCGAGTTTGGCAACCTGCTCACGTTTTTCACTGAGCAATTGCTTGGTGCGCACGTAAGCATCTTCGATCATTTTTCTTACTTCCTGGTCGATCAGCTTGGATGTTTCTTCGGAATAAGGTTTGGTGAAACCATTTTCCTGCTGCGGATCGTAGAAGCTTACATTACCAACGAGCTCGTTCATACCGTATACACTTACCATGGCGTAAGCGGTGCGGGTGATCTGCTGAAGGTCGTTCTGTGCGCCGGTAGAGATTTTGTTGAAGAAAATTTCTTCACTTGCGCGACCGCCGAGCGTCATACAGATTTGATCGGTGAGCTGATCGGTATTGTAGAGATATTGTTCTTTCGGTGTGTACTGTGCATAGCCGAGAGCAGCGGTACCGCGCGGAACGATGGTAACCTTGAGCAGCGGGTAAGCATGTTCGAGGTACCAGCCGCAGATGGCGTGACCTGCTTCGTGATACGCAATGATCTTTTTCTCTTCGGGAGAAATGATCTTGTTCTTTTTCTCGAGGCCTCCGATCACGCGGTCAACCGCATCCTGGAAGTCCTGCATATCCACCGATGCCTTGTCTTTACGTGCGGCGATGAGCGCGGCTTCGTTACAAACGTTGGCAATATCTGCGCCGGCGAAACCGGGTGTTTGTTCGGCGAGTTTATGAATATCGAGTGTATCGGAAATCTTGATCGGTTTCAGGTGAACTTTAAAGATGGCTTCGCGGCCTTTCAGATCGGGTTTGTCGATCGAGATCTGGCGGTCGAAACGACCGGGGCGCAACAATGCTGTGTCGAGTACATCGGGGCGGTTGGTAGCGGCGAGTACGATGATGCCGGTGTCGGTACCAAAACCGTCCATTTCAACAAGGAGCTGGTTGAGCGTGCTTTCACGTTCGTCGTTGCTCATCATTTGATTCTTGCCACGTGCACGGCCGATAGCGTCGATCTCATCGATGAAGATGATACAGGGAGCTTTTTCACGTGCCTGCTTGAAAAGGTCGCGCACACGGCTTGCACCCACACCTACGAACATTTCCACGAAATCGGAACCGCTGAGGCTGAAGAAAGGCACCTGTGCTTCACCGGCCATTGCTTTTGCAAGCAGGGTCTTACCGGTACCGGGAGGACCAACCAGTAGAGCGCCTTTGGGGATCTTGCCACCGAGGGCTGTATACTTTTTCGGGTTGCGCAGGAAGTCCACGATTTCCATTACTTCCACTTTGGCTTCATCGAGGCCGGCCACATCGGCGAAAGTGATATTAACGCGGGTTCCTTTGTCGAACAATGTTGCTTTTGATTTGCCGATGTTGAAGATACCACCCGGACCACCGGCACCACCCCCGGCGCCGCCCATCTTACGCATCATGAGTACCCAGAGCGCGATGAAGAAAAGGATCGGGAGCAGGAAAGAAACAGACTTACCAAGCCAGTCGCTTTCGGTATCTACTTTACCAATGTCTTTAATAGCGGGATTATCGGCGTAGAATTTCCGCATATCATCCTTGAAGGAATCACCGGAAACTATTTTAAAAGTGAAATGTGGTCCTTCGCTGCGGGAGCGGGAGATTACATCACCGAGTTCTTTCTGGTATTTTTCTACGGCTGAAGGTTTCAGGCTTACGCGTACTTCGTTGCGGTTGGAAACAACTGTGTATTCATTTACATCGCCAACCTTGAGAATTTCCAGGAAACGTTCCTGTGAAACGGTCTTGGTGCCTCCCTTGAACGGATCGAGAAACTGGAATCCGAGCATAACGGCGAGGATAATGATATAAATCCAGTATATGCTGAATCGCGGGCCTTTTTTAGGGGCCGGGCTTCCGTCCTCATTCGTTCGCGGGCGTCCGTTTCTGTCGTTCTTGTTATACAAAGGGTCCTGTGGCATATTCGGGGTTATTGCTATTTAAATGGTTAAATGGGGCGAAAAGTTCGATGCAGCGCTATTTTAACAATTATTCTTCATGCTCCTGGGCAGCCGCGTCGCTCCACATTTCTTCGAGTTTGTAGAATTTGCGGGTTTCAGGTTGCATAACGTGTACCACTACGTTCACATAGTCGATCAGTACCCACTGCAATGCCTGGTAGCCTTCGTGATGATAAGGTTTTTCGTCGCACTTCTCGCGCACGCGCTCTTCCACGTTTTCCGCGATGGCTCTTACCTGCGGCTGACTATCGGCTTCGCACACGATAAAAAAGTCGGACACAGCCTCATCGATCTTGCGCAGGTCGAGAGAGATGATATTCGTTCCCTTTTTTTCCTGAATAGCCGCAATGATGGTTTTGATGATCTTTGAACTTTTTGTCAGCCGGGTCGCTGTAGTCCTTTTGCGTTTGGACAGAGATGCCAGTTGTTCCAATAGAAGAAATTATTTTGTTTGTAGTTTTTGTTTTTCCGGTAGCGGTTTGCCCCTTGGGAACGAACCGGTCTGAACTGATCGGAAACTTAACGTATTTTGCTCAAAAATAGCAATTAATTGCCAGACCAGCCCGACGATATCTACCAGGATTTTCCGTTTGTTTCACTGGAAACGGTTGATAGTACCAATAATTATGCCCTGCACCTGGTTCATGCGGGTTTGGCGCAACATGGCACGGCGGTTTTCACGCATGAACAGACCGCCGGAAAAGGCCAGCGTCAGAAGACCTGGCATGCCACTGCGGGAGAAAACATCCTCATGAGCCTGTTGCTCAGGCCCGAAGGACTTTCCATTGCGGATCAACCTGCACTCAACGCGGCCGTTGCACTCGGTACCTACGATTTTTTCAGCCTCTACGCAGGCGATGATACCAGCATCAAATGGCCGAATGACCTTTATTGGCAGGACAGAAAGGCAGTCGGTATTCTTGTTGAAAACATTATCAGTACCGGCACAGAGGGTGGCGGTGCCTGGAAATGGGCGGTTGCGGGTATCGGCGTCAATATCAACCAGACCAATTTCGGCGACTTCAACCGTCGTCCCGTATCGCTCCGGCAGATCACCGGGCGTTCTTATGATCTCATAACACTTGCCCGCGAACTGCGGCATTGCGTTTTAAAGCAATATGATGCCTTGCAAAAAGATGGCACAGCCGCCATCCTTGCCCTCTATAATCAACGGCTTTATAAACTGCACGAAAAAGTAAAGTTGAAAAAAGACAACCGGGTGTTTGAAACGGAGATCAGAGGTGTGGGTGCAGATGGACGTTTGACCGTGTTTCATGGTATCGAAGAGACCTTTGCACACGGCGAGGTGGAATGGATCATCGATTAACCTTTCTTTTCATTTTCCCATCGTAAAATTTCTTCCGCATGCTGCTTGTTGCGGGGCTTTAAAAAGATTTTCCGGATCACGCCTTTTTCATCGATCAGAAAAGTAGTACGGTGAAGTCCCCTGTATTTACGCCCGTATAATTGCTTTTCGCCCCATACCCCGAATTTCTCAATGATCTTGTGTTTGGGATCTGCGAGCAAGGGAAAAGGCAGGTTGAATTTTTCCCGGAAACGCGTATGATCTTCTTCAGTGTCGGGGCTTACTCCTATTAATTCCCAACCATTTTTTTTCAATATTGCGTAGTTGTCGCGCAGGTTGCAGGCCTGTGTGGTGCAGGCGGGTGTATTGTCCTGCGGATAAAAATAGAGCACGAGTTTTTTGCCCTTATAATCGGAAAGGGAATGTTTGTTCCCATCCTGGTCGATGCCGGTGAAAGCCGGAGCTTTTGTTCCTTCGGTGAGAGGTGTGGACATGGTAATTCAAAAGTAAAAAGTCAAAAATACGAGCGGGAGTATTAAGTTTTAAGTAATAAGTGATAAGTTTTTCAATCGAGCTTTCTTGCTGTTTTACTTACTACGTAAAACTTAATACTTATAACGGCTGTTTTACCTCTTCCCTTTCTTTGCAGGCGTCTTCCTGACGGGTGTTTTCTTCGCCCGTGCTTTTCTCGCCGGCGTCTTCTTCACGGGTGCTACATACGCCTCACGTTTGAACCACCATTCTTTGGTCGTAACGTTTCCGGCGATGTCTTCAACGGTTACTTTGAGATGATGTGTGCCCAACGGACAACGTTCATCAAAAATATAAATAAACGTGCGGCCTTTGTCATTGGTAAAACGCAGCCATTTGCCATTGAGTTCGGCGCGGAAAGATTTTATACCAAAATCATCCGACGGTGTAAAAGCAATGCTGCGCGCAGCACTCAGGTTAACCGTATCACCTTTGCCCAGTTCATTGACAAATGGCGGTTGCAGATCCGCAAAAGCCTGGAACGATCCGAAATCACGGAACTTACCGGTGAGCCAGTTTCCCTGCAATCTCGTTTTCTGTACACTGCTGCCCTTTCCTGTTCTTTTCAATACCAGCCTGTCTTTCCACGTGTCTTCGATGATCTTATCTGTTTTTAATCTGACAGTGTATTCTTCCTGTACGGGTACTGTTTCGTTGTGCAATTGATGAATGGCGGTAATGCTCATCGATGCGGAAGAATTGCTGCGTGAATAAGTAGGCGTGAACACATCGTAGAGACAACCTTCCGGCATGTATACTTCAAAATCAGGTTTCTCCAGGATGTTGACCATCTCCGGCATGAAACTGCCTGTTGGAGCGGGTGCCACTGGTCCCTCGCTGCTGCGTTGCAGCGCAAAAATAAGGTTGACGGTATTGGCTTTTGCATCGGCAATTTCGATGCGCACCTGGTGCGGCAGGGTATCGGCAAGCAATACCGTTCCATCACCTCCGTAAGTATGATAGACCCTGGAACGGTCACCGGACATTTTCGATACATGTTGCAAATAACCGCCGCCATTTGCTTTGTAGCGGTAATCGATCTGCGCATTCATGTAACGTGTGTCTTCATAACCGATACTGTCGATCACGAAAGCTGTTTGCAAGATGTTATCGACATACAGGGCGGCTTTATAAATACCGTCCCGGTTGGGTGAACCGCTGATTCGGTCGAATGCATCGATGGCAAAGCTGACCCTGCTCAGTGGTGTGCGGATAACGGGATCGCGGGGCAGTACGTAACCGCTGTCTGTTTTTTTCACGCTAAAAAAAACAGGTGCCTGTTCATAAACGCTTCTACTCCGGTCGTACATGGCCATCTTGGTCAATATTGGCGGCACATTGTCTGCGAGCGGCATGCCGAAAAGCAATGGATTTAAACGTTTACCAGAACGTGTATCGATTATTTCAAAATGCACATGCGGTCCCTGCGAACCGCCCGTTGTGCCGCTGTAAGAAATGAAATCACCTTTTTTCACGGGAAATTTTCCGGCAGGGATAGTCAGTTCTACCGCCCAGGACTCCTGGCGGTATTGTTCAGATGTAACGTAGGCTTCGATTTCGGGATTGAAGGTATTCAGGTGAGCGTATAAAGTGGAAAGGCCATTGGGATGGTTGATAATGAGAAAACGTCCGAAGCTGAGCGGACGCACGCCGGCAAATGCAACATATCCATCGGCAGCGGCGTAAACGCGTTGGTCCACTTTCTGCGCCGTGCGCATATCCAGCCCCATGTGCCAGTGATTGGGGCGCAATTCCCCCATGTTGGCCACGATTTCGGGACTCAGATCCAGCGGCCAGCGGAAGTAGCCCTGCGGATATGCCGGATTGCGGTAAGTCTGTGCGTTCAGTGCTCCTGCTATCAATAACATTGCTATTATTACCTGTACAGCTTTCCTCATATCGCCAAAAATAAAGATCATAGCCCTAAAGGAATGTGAAACCGGCCATTATGAATTTTATTATCTCCTTACAGCCGTCGCAATTATTTTACCAACAATTCCACCCCGGAAAAAAGCGATCACCTGTTAGTGATTTGCTGCGCGCTGTGCAAAGGGCTGAAATGCAGTCATCGTTGTTTTTTTCTTTGCTTCGCAAAAATTAATTGTGATAATGGTCCTTCAAAGACTTCTGTTTCCCTTAATTTTGCGCAATTTGTTTTTTCAGCCCGGTTCCGGGAAACATTCCAAAAGAAAAAATGCCAAAAGACTCCTCCATTCAATCCGTTCTGATTATAGGCAGCGGACCGATCGTGATCGGCCAGGCCTGCGAATTCGATTATTCCGGCACACAAGCAGCACGCAGCTTACGCGAAGAAGGTATCAAGGTGATCCTGATCAACAGCAACCCCGCCACGATCATGACCGACCCGATGATGGCCGATCGTGTTTATCTGCTGCCACTGACCGTGGAAAGCCTGGAACAGATACTCCAGGAAAATCAGATCGACGCCGTACTGCCAACCATGGGCGGACAAACCGCACTCAATCTTTGTAAAGAAGCTGAAGACGTTGGTCTGTGGAGTCAATACAATGTGCGCCTCATCGGCGTTGACATCAAAGCCATCGACAAAGCGGAAGACCGCGAGAAATTCCGCCAGTGGATGATCGAGATGAACATTCCTGTTGCCACCGCCAAAACGGCCAACTCCTTCCTCGAAGGAAAAGAATTTGCACAGGAGATCGGCTTTCCGCTCGTAATCCGCCCTTCGTTTACCCTTGGCGGTACCGGCGGTGGATTTGTACACGACAAAGAAGACCTCGACGAAGCGCTCAACCGCGGTCTGCAGGCTTCTCCTATTCACGAAGTGCTGGTGGAAAAAGCCGTACTCGGATGGAAAGAATTTGAACTCGAACTGCTCCGCGATTCGGCTGACAACGTTTGTATCATCTGTACCGTTGAGAACTTCGATCCGATGGGTGTACATACCGGTGACTCGATCACGGTGGCGCCGGCCATGACGCTCAGCGATACCGCCATGCAATTGATGCGCAACACCGCCATCGACATGATGCGCAACCTCGGCAACTTCTCCGGAGGCTGTAACGTGCAGTTTGCGCTGAATCCCGATACGGAAGAAATCATTGCCATCGAGATCAACCCGCGTGTAAGCCGTTCTTCGGCACTCGCGAGCAAAGCAACCGGTTATCCCATTGCCAAGATCGCCGCGAAACTCGCTATCGGTTATACACTCGATGAACTGGAAAACCAGATCACCAAAACCACTTCTGCTTATTTCGAACCTGCGCTTGACTATGTAATCGTGAAAGTGCCGCGCTGGAACTTCGATAAATTCAAAGGTGCCGATGATTCACTCGGTCTGCAAATGAAGAGCGTAGGTGAAGTAATGGCCATTGGCCGCAGCTTTACCGAAGCCATTCAGAAAGCTTGTCAGAGCCTCGAGAACAACGCCGTTGGTCTCGGTTATTACGGCAAAAGCCTGATGCACGCCGAAGAGCTGCTCGAATACATCAAAACGCCGAAATGGGATCGCATCTTCCGCATCAAGGATGCGCTGATGGCGGGCATTTCCGTAAGCAGTATTTCCAAAGCAACCAATGGCATCGACCGCTGGTTCCTTTACGAGATACAAAAGATCTGCAACATTGAAAAGAAACTCGCCGAATACGATCTCGATACAATACCTGCCGGTCTTTTGCGCGAAGCCAAAGTAAATGGTTTCAGCGACGAACAGATCAGCCGTATTCTGCAACACGGTAATGAAGAGGATGTTTACATCAAACGCAAAGAACTCGGCATTACGCGTGTATATAAAATGGTGGATACCTGCAGTGCGGAGTTTGAAGCCAAGACTCCTTATTTCTACAGCACCTTCGAGAATGTACCCGAAGGGGCAGCAGGAGCCAACTCCAACGAATCAAAAGCCTCCGATCGCAAAAAGATCATCGTACTTGGCAGCGGTCCCAACCGTATCGGCCAGGGTATCGAATTCGACTACTGTTGCGTACACGGATTACTCGCTATCAAAGAAAGTGGTTACGAAGCTATCATGGTGAACTGTAACCCCGAGACGGTAAGTACCGATTTCGACATGGCCGATAAACTCTACTTCGAGCCGGTGTATTGGGAACATCTTTGGGAAATCATCGAGCACGAGAAACCGGAAGGTGTGATTGTGCAGCTCGGAGGTCAGACCGCTTTGAAGCTGGCAGAGAAACTGCATGAAAAAGGCATCCGCATCATCGGTACTTCTTACGACAGCATGGATATTGCGGAAGACCGCGGCCGCTTCAGCGATCTGCTGAAGAACCTCGAGATCCCTTATCCCGATTACGGAACGGCGTACGATGTAGACGAAGCCATTTCCGTAGCCAACAAAGTAGGTTATCCCGTACTGGTGCGCCCGTCTTATGTACTCGGTGGCCAGCGCATGCGGATCGTGATCAACGACGAAGAAGTGGAAAAAGCAGTAGTAAGCCTGCTGAAACATATCCCCGGCAACAAAATCCTCATCGACCACTTCCTCGACCGTTGCCAGGAAGCCGAGATCGATGCCTTGTTCGACGGCGAAAACTTCCACGTGATGGGTGTGATGGAACACATTGAGCCCGCCGGTATCCACAGTGGTGACAGTAATGCGGTATTGCCCGCCTTCAACCTCACTCCGCTGATCGTGCATACGATGGAAGAATATGCAGAGAAGATCGCACGCGAACTCAATATTAAAGGACTCATCAATATCCAGTTTGCGATCAAGGACGGAAAAGTATTTGTGATCGAAGCCAACCCGCGTGCATCACGTACTACACCGTTTATTGCGAAAGCATACCAGATCCCGTACCTGAATGTGGCCACCAAGATCATGATGGGCACACACACGCTGAAGGATTTTAAATTTGAAAAGAAACTGAAAGGTTTTGCGATCAAGGAACCTGTGTTCAGCTTTAATAAATTCCCCGGCGTGAACAAAGAGCTCGGTCCTGAAATGAAAAGCACCGGTGAGGCCATCCGTTTTATCAAAGACCTGCGCGATCCTTACTTCAGACAGCTTTATAAAGACAGAAGCATGTACCTGAGTAAGTAGTAAGTTATAAGTAATAAGTATCTCCCATGGTTCGTGTGTACACGAACCATGGTTGTTTATGGGGTTCGCCATAATGATTGAATGAAACGACAAGTTGAGCACGCCGACTGGTTTACTATTCCTTCTTTTATTTGAGTAACCGTCCTTGCTTGGTGTGAGCACCACAACTGTATAGCGGCGTGAGGTATAAGTTGGCGCCCTTGTTGGTCTCCCAGTTATCCCCTTGTTGGTCTCCTGACCAACAAGCAAGAGTCAGGTAGCCTTGATAGGTTAAGGTCAACTTCGCACATAACTCAGGGATGAGCAGGCCCGTTGGTCTGGAGACCAACGGTGGCGGGATGTCGGATTGACAGGTTTTAAAATCTTCTGATCAGTGGTGAGGACACGAACCATTCCCGCAACTGTGGGATGTTTATGAAGCCTGTCAACTCACTATTCCCACTCACCTGTTTAACCCTTTGACTTTTGAGTTTTTAATTTTGAATTAAACGTTCCTTTTTCGTTCATATCATGAACAGGAATTTCCTTTTTCAATGCCGCTGCTTTCCAGTCTGCACGTTTTTTCGTCGACATACGGCGATCGATGATCAGTTGGTTTACCTGAATTTTTCTCAGCCATATTGCTGCCGAGTCGCGCGCACTGCCGTGGACAAATAAGATATCTGCTGCAGCAGGCTCCCGGATTCGCCTGACCATAAGAGCAGAATCAGCAATCATAATACGATAACAGGAATAACTGATAAGGTTGTCCGATGCATGCAAGCTTTCGAGTGTGTCCGCAAACGATGTCCTGTACACGCAAAGTGACGGCCGTATATTGTTACGTAACGATGATGGAGTCAGTTGACTTTTCTGCTGTAGCCATTGTTTCCTGCCATCAACAATACTCATCTTACTTCCTTCTGGCAAATTGAATACTATAAACCTGTTCTGAACAGATGCTCTTGAGAAATCAACATATCTTATTCCTGCAACGATATTCAGGGTAGCAAGACTTAAGACCAGGGCTTTTGCCGATTTTTCCATCAAGCCAAAAGCGGTCAATCCGATCACCAGGTAGAGCAGTAATACCTGTACCATGCTGATGTTGAGATTATCCCAGATAGCGAAGGGTAATTTTTCTATGACATAAATAATGTTGTTCATCAGGCGGATCATCCATCCAAGCATCATTCCGGCGTATTCACTTAACCAACCACTGAAGCCTGCTGCAAGCAAGCCGATCTCTCCAATCAGTATCACACTCGAAAGCGGTACTACCGGCAGATTGGTAAACAGGAAACAAACCGGGAATTGATGAAAGAGATAAATGCTCACAGGTGTGGTAAGTATCTGCGCCGCGCAGGTTACGGCACACAATTGCCACAGCCAGTCCACTATACGATAACGGCAATAAATCAGGTTATAAATCGGTTTATAGAATAGTACAATACTCAGTACAGCGAGGTATGACAATTGAAATCCTGCATCCCACAGCCAATACGGATCGTAACACAACAATAACATAGCGGAGGCCGCAAGCGTATTATAAATATTGCTTTGCCGTGAGAGTGTCTGCCCGAGAAGCAAACAGGTAAACATGACCGCCGCCCGGACAATGGAAGCCGCTCCGCCAGCGATCAGGCTAAACAACCACAGCAAACTGACCACTATGATAAAGGATATCCATTTAGTCCGGGGAACAGCAGCCAATGGTGCCAGTAATTTTTGAATGAGCCAGTAGATCAATGCCAGGTGCATACCCGATACTGCAATCACATGAACTACACCCGTATTGCTGTAAGACCGTAGCAAGTCTTCATCGAGGTCTTCTTTATAGCCGACCAACAAGGCTTCAGCCAATCCGGCTTCCTCTTTTCCGGGGATGTATTTTTTCAGTTGATAAAGTATCGCTTCTCTCCAGGCGATTATTTCTCTTTTGAACGAAAAGGAGGAATCGCGTACCAGGATCACCTGTGTGCTGTCCCGGACAAATAATTGACCCGTTACTCCTTGCCGCTGGCTATAAGCCGCGTAGTCAAAACCTCCAGGATTGCCGCTGTTTTTCACTGGTTGTATGGGCTGGCTGGTGATAACATAATTTCCAACGGGATAGTTTTCCGGTATCGCCCCGGGGGCGCTGTAAAACCAAACGCTTCCCGTTACCCGTTTAAATTTTTTATCCTGCCATCGGCCGACGACGGCCGCCTTCGTCTTTATACTTTTTGCCCGACGGGCAAAGGGTTCTTCCATACGCAACAGTAGCCTTTGCCCTTCTTGATATTTATGCCCATACCAATTTTCTTTAGCCGTTACTTTTGAAGTTTGTATTAACATCCAACCAGCGAAAAAGATAAGCAGCCAAACCAGTATACCGCGAATAAGTTGCAGACGATACCTTACATAAAGAGGTACTAACCTGAATACAACCAACGGCAGGAGTAAAACACCAATTGATATATATACTCCAGTATCCGAAATGTTTACATACTCACCGGCTATAATACCCGATATCATCGGGATTAATATCCGTAGTGCAGGCACCCGTGCGGTAAATATGAATATTGCAGACATACTGCAATATCAGTTGAGAGAGAGGCGAAACAATGGGAAAAACATCAGTGGAAGTCCGGAAGTTTCTTCTTTTGTGCAGGGAAGTTGCACTCCTTATTCCGTAGCCCTTATTCCGGTTCGTCAATAGACGAACCGGGGTGTTTGGAGAAACTTATCACTTACTACTTACAACAAAATAATCCAGGCAGCTTTCACCCAGCTCACCCGTATAAAAATCCGTATAATCGATCTCCAGCGTTGTGTCTTTTATTTTCTGCAGCAATTGATAACGGTTCAAATTGTTCAGCACACTATAGGGCATCCGCAGCATCCACGCCGGTAAGCGATGTTGCAGATCCAGCACATCCAATCTTGTCATTCTTGCCACGCTGCGCTTGTTCTGCTCATAATACGCCATCACTTTTTCATTTCCATAAATCCCCTGCACGTCCGCTCCCGGGAAATGCCCCTGTACAAATGCCTGCATCTCGCGCGGCGTATACTCCCGCACATGAAAAGGATTGCGGGTTAACGATGTCTGCCTATTCGGTGTGGTCATTACCACACAACCACCCGGCCGCAGTACACGGCGGATTTCTTTCATCAGGCCATGATCGTCTTTAATATGCTCTATCACCTGGAAACAGATCACCGTGTCCACACTTTCATCTTCTATGTTCCGCAGGTACGGCAGTTGCTCATAGTGGAAGCGGCAATTGCTTTCAATGTATTCCTCCCGCGGTTTCTTTTTATCTACCGCCGTATACGAACGCACATAGGGCGATACCATCTGCATACCATAACCGCTGCCGCTGCCAATTTCCAGCACATCGCCGGTCGCCAGCCTTCGCTGTATCACCGATTGATAAGCAAACACGTGCCGCTGAAATACATAGTTGTTGCTATAATACGCACTCGACGTGCGTTCTCCGGTCCTGAGCAATGCCAGCATATACAAATTCTGTTGATTGTAATAGTGCTAATACACGCCAACATGCTTTCACCCTTATTTAAACCGGTAGTATATTCCTATTTGTGCACCGATCCATGTTTTGCGATTCGATGGTGCATTGTCCGCGTACGTATTGCGCAGCGTATAAATGGGTTTGAGGTAATGATATTTCCTGTCTGCCTCTTCTTCCGTCCTATACAGTGGCCGCGATATACCAGCCAGGTAGTATTGCGTTTTCAGCAAGTTAAGCACCGTGCCATATTGCAGGTAAAATTTTCCGGCTATCCTGTTTTCCAACAAGACCTGCACACGCGTGAGTCTTGTTTTTACCGTCCTTTCCTGTCCGGCTGTATCGTAGTCCCTGGCCAATTTGCCAAAGGTGATATCGGCATGCAGCCGCATGTTATCATTTATCCGCAAGGAGGTTCCTCCTCCATACCGGAAGCCCGCTATCTTGAAGTTGCTGTTCCAGGATAAAATGCCATAAGCAAATTTGAATCCGCCTTTTAACGTTGGCGCTACATAAAACAGGTCGTCTGCCGCTATTCCCGTTTGTACAAACGGATGCCACCATTTCGATCCCCAGGCTGCTGCGGGTTTTATTTTCTTAACGGTAACCGGCGCTACGCTGTCAGTGATTTTTTTTACAGGCAAAAAAGTGATGCCCGTTTTTTCTGGTTCAACTTTTACCGCAGATGTATCGGGTATGGCCGCGATGACGGTATCTTTCTTTATATCCGCTACCGGTTCTTCCGGTTTATTACTACTCACTGGTGGTGGTGCCGCTTTTGGTTTAACAGTGACCGTTTTTTTAGCAACTGGCTTCGGCGTTGCCGGTTTTTTTGCCGCTACGGTCGCCGCTGTCTTTTTGGGCAGTTCCCGCAGGATAATGTGCTGTCCGGAGCGACTGTAGGTTATCGCATAAGTGGCACATAGCTTCTGAAGAAATTGATCCAGTGTATATTTTCCCGCTTTCCAGTTGACCGTTGTGGCAGGCATTACTTTTTTTGTATTCAGGGAAAAATGCTGGTGGGTCTGACGGCTGACACGATTGAGCAAAGTATCTAACCGCATCATGCCTCCGGACAGTTGCACGGTATGCTGTGCTCCTGCATTTACAGAAAGGATAAAAAACAAACAACAGCAAAATATCCTCACTCGCATGCTTTACCGTTTATGATTACCGTATCACTCTGTATTTTGTATTCCACGCTGAGCGTAGCGGCAATGATATCCATTACGTATTTCAACGACTGGTCTTCAAAACTTCCACTCATGCGGCAGTCTTTCAGTTGCGGGTTCTGAAAGAGGCACTTTACCTCGTAGGCTTTGCCTATTTGCTGCATGATATCTTCCAATCGTTCATCCTGGAAATCAAATATGCGCGTGGCGAAGGCAATCTCATTGGCGGCATAGATCGTATCGCGATCCCATGTGCCGCTGGTAAAATGATAATGAAGTCTTGACCCAGCCGCTACGGTCTGCAGACCTTTTGGCGTGTACACAGTTACCGTGCCTTTGCGTCCCCATATAATAATATCTCCGCTTTTTGTTGAATTGCTTACGCTGAACGCCGCGTCCATTGCTTTTATTACAACATCATCGGCTTTTACCGTAAATGAATCCTTGGCTGGTGCGGTAATAAATAGTTGTCCATCCAGCAGTTCCCGTTCATGGTCGTTTGTTAAGCGAACGGATGAATGACTGTTTAATATCAGGATGACACCATTTGCCAATGTATCGCGGTAAATAGCCTCATTGGTAGTAAACGACACCGGTATAACAGTAGCGGGCATCTCCGTTCTGTGTTTTCTTAAACCAAGTAAAAGACTGACTGTCACTACTACCACGGATGCGGCGATGATAAGTCCTCGCGGGAGCGGTTGCTTTTTCTTTGGAGCAGTGCCAGGCCTGGCGAGTGTTTGCCGGCTTATTTCTCCGAATACGTTTTGTTTATCCGGCAATACATGTCCCTTGCTTCCGGCGGCTGTATACCACAGTTCAGACAACCGTTGAAAATATTCACGGTTATCAGGCGATTGCTCCAGCCATTCTTCGAGGGCTGTCGCTTCTTCCGGCATTGCTTCACCGGCCAGGTATTTTCCAATTAGTTCATCGTTCATATAGAGGTTATAGGTACAAGGTGTTAGGTTTTACATTAGCAGGCTGATTAATCCTGACAGCTTTTCTTTCAATATCTTCAACGCTTTACCTATCTGTGCTTCCACGGTCTTTACAGAAAGGTCCAACTCCGCTGCTATCTCGGCATACTTCTTTTGTTCCGATCTGCTTTTCAGAAAAATCAACCGGCATTGTGGTGGCAGTTGTTCTACGGTTTCGCGTATTTGTTGTTGCAATTCCCGGTGAATGACGGGATCGCCGGATGTGCTCAATTGCTGCGGTTCGGCCGCATGCCGTCGCTTTATTTTTTCGTGCCGGATAAGATTGAGGCAATCATGGTAAACGGCGGTGTACAGGTACGATCGCACAGAACGTTCTTCGTCGAGGTCCTGCTGCTTTTCCCAGAGTTTCAAAAACACATTCTGCACCACATCGCGCGCCTTTTCATTGTCGTTCAGTAAGGTATAGGCATAACGGTGCAATCCTTCGAAGTGAAGATTGAAATAGTGTTCAAATGGCTGCCGGACCGTTTGCCGGAGCTTGTCGGAGTATTTGGAGATCAACGGATAATCGCGTTATTCGTACATCATAAAGATATAATACACGCGGAATTCATTTTACCCTTATTCTCCTTGCCGTTTTTTTTCAGGAAAGTAATTTATGCACCACCGCAATCTGTCCCACATGGTAGATATTGTGCGTCAGCAGTCCATCTAATAATGTCCGGAAATTATAATCGCGGTAGTCGACTTTTTCATCCAGCAGGCTGTCATCTGCCATTTCCAGGGTAGCCATCAGTTCCTGGTGCGTTGCCGTCAGTGCTGCCATGCCTTCCTCCCAACCGTGCTGTGCAGGCTCTATCACGCGCCAGTCCAGTTTTTCGAAGGCGTCGAGGTCGTCGATCGGCTTTTTCTGTACGCGGTTCAGGGTGAACTCTGCCCAGGTCAGCATGTGGTACAGTATCTCCACTGCGCTGTGCGAGCGGCCGCCTGGTTGCACAAAAGCTATTTCCTCCGGCACTTCTCCCAATAATGTATAAATGGATTTCCCATACCAGGGATCGCCTTGCAGCGTTTGCTCCAGGCGTTGGATGTATTGGCGTATCTGCTGATTCATGCGTGGATATTTATCTTCTCTTCACGCAAATCCGGGGCCAGTTCAGGCCGCGGCGTTCTTTACCCGCCGCGTTACATATTCGCGGTAGCTGATCCGCTCGATGCGGCTGCGCAACCATCCGGGATAGTTGAAAATGGCGAAGGCTTTTTGCTGCACCTCATCATCCGTTTCCAGTTTGGCTAATGTCTTTTCGTATTCCGCCACTTTATCACGATAGCTCTTCATGTAAAAAGTGCGGTTGAGGCAACGGATGAGCTCCGATTCGAAGGGGTGTTGTTTTTTTCTTTTATAAAAATATTGGTAGGTAGCGCGGTATTGTGCATCGAAAATGCGGTCGTTGTTTAAATTATAGGCCGCCAGCAACAGCAGTATATGTGCGATGCGTATGTGTTCTTCCCGTGTGCCGTCTTTTACATAACTGCCACGTCTGAAAAAATACAGGGCATCTGCATACTCTTCCAGTACAAAACACGCAATACCCAGCGAAAGATTGACGGTGCGGTTGGTTTCGGTATTGATGAATGGCTCCCATTTGCCGTATTCCACTTTCATCTGCCGCACCAGCTTTTCCACCTCATTGTAGCGTGCTGTTTTGTTATATACTTTGTTTAACGACAAATACTTCACGGCTTCGAAGTTGGCGCGATAGGCTTCGTCGCGGATGAGGTCATTTACCGGATGCTGAAAGCAGGCTTCGATAAATTGGAATTCACCAGCCTGTATACCGAGGTAGTTGACCATGTTCAATACCTCAATAAAGTTCTCCGTATCGGTGTGAATATGTTCCGGATGTTGTTGCCAGTCACTTACCGTTTCGCGCAGGAGTGAAAATGCTTCAGGTATATTTTTATTCAGTAAATATTGCAGCGTTACCCGGCACATGCGATAGTAATGCCGGAACCAGAAGGAGGCGGTTGTATCGGAAAAACTGCTTTGCGTTACGCGTGTCAGCAATAGTTTAAGTTCGTGAATGCTGTTGTCGTCGATATCAAAATGCCATTTTCGTTTGAGCAGTAAGATCTCTGTGTAAATATCGCGGAGTGTGATCATTTCGGCATAGTCATCATAGTTAATGATGTTGCCGCGTGCCAATGTGTGGAGTTCATCATAGGGCGTATGCACACTGCTCCAGAGGATCATTTTTTCAAATTCCTTTTTCAGAATACCCAACAGGGCGAATGCCTCTGCTTCCCTTGCTTTCACTACCGCCTTTTTCCAAACAATGTGTGCCTCGTCCAGCAATCCTTTCTTGCGCAGTATACGGATCAGCCGTATCTGGTCGTACACTTCCTGCTCGGGCAGATCGCGTCCTTCGTAGCTGATCAGTGCTTCGCAAAGTTGCTGATAGAGATAGTGTTTCTGGTAAGAGAGATTTTTACGTGTAAGCGCCGGAGCCAGCTTTTCGATGATGGAGTCTTCATCGTATTCTTTTTGTTGTTCGATGGCATCGAAGAGTTGCAGGTAGAGGGGTGGTTCATCATTGCCGGCATCCACGAAGTTGCGTTTGAAAAATACCTTTTCATTTTTGCTCATCGCCTGGATGAACTGCCAGAGTGAACGGGAGGAATTTTTCATAAACGAACTGTTTGGTGTTAGCCGGCGTAATTCAAAAATACGGCTAATACATACCAATAGGCCAAATTAACGGAGAATTAGAAAATATCTAATTTATTGACATATAATAGTTTGACTCAATTTTTCCGGAAGAAACGGGTAGTAATGAACCTAAAATGATTGAAAAAAAGAAAAGCAGCCGGCCTGTTGTAGTAATAGTTTTACAACGTCTTAACCAGACTGGGCACCAATCAGAAACCATGTTGCGCCCAAGGGCAACCCTTAACCTTTAAACTTACCATCTGTGAAACCTGCATGACCGGCAGAATTTACCAGGTGGTTTTTTTTATGTCAATGGTGAATCGTCAATCGTCAATAAACAGCCGCTTTGGCGTGAAAAGAGCGTCAGTTTCACGCAAAGTGGCGTAAGGAGCAAAGGCGCAAAGGGGAATTATCTATTGACTTATTACTAAAAATGGCTCCCAAAGGAGCCATTTTTAAACTTTATATAGACCAATCGCATTAGCCGAGGGCAACGCGCTTGAATTCTAACACTTTCACATCCCCTGCAGACTTCAGGTACTCGGCAACAGACTTGCCGGCATCTTTTACGAAAGCCTGAGCAGTGAGGGTTTGTTCTTTGAAGAATGCACCGAGTTTACCTTCTGCGATCTTGGCGATCATTTCCTCAGGTTTGCCGGCCATTTTAGGATCCTGCTTCATTACGTCAACGATGATCGCTTTTTCGCGGGCTACAACGTCGGCAGGTACAGAGCTTTCATCGATCGCTACAGGGTTCAGGGCAGCAATTTGCATCGCTACGTCTTTACCGGCTTCAGCAGCTTCTTTGTCGAGGCCAACCAGTACACCGATGCGGTAAGCACCGTGAATGTAAGAAGCTACATAAGGAGCATCTACACGTTCGAATTTGGTGATGCCGATCTTCTCGCCGATAGAAGCGAGTTTATCGTTGACCAGGTCGATTACTTTGGCGCCGTTGATTTCAACTGCGTTCAGTTCGTCTATGGTGTTTACGTTATTATTGATAGCAGCGTCGGCGATGCTTTGTACGAAAGCAACGAAGTCGGTGTTTTTGGAAACGAAGTCTGTTTCGCAGCTTACACATACAACGATACCGGTTTTATTGTCCGGAGTAGTTTGTGCGATTACCACACCTTCTTTTGCTTCGCGGTCGCTTCTTTTAGCGGCTACTTTCTGACCATGCTTACGCAGCCAGTCGATAGCAGCTTCGAAATCGCCGTTCGTTTCAGTCAGGGCTTTGCGGCAGTCCATCATACCGGCGCCGGTAGCCTGACGAAGTTTGTTTATGTCCTGTGCACTAATAGTTACGGTGCTCATGAGTGATAATTTGAAAATTTGATAATTTGAAAATTAGCAGTTAGTGTTGGATCAGGGTCCGGGATGTTGCCATCCCGGGACTGATTCAATTACTTATCTGCGGCCACCGCCACGCTGTCCGCCACCTGCTCCACCGGGAGTACGGCGACGCTGACCACCGCCGGCGCCTGTGTTACCGCCACCGCCAGTGCTGTTGCCACGGCCACCGCGACCACCACGGCCGGCTTCAGCTTGTGCTTCAGCTTCCAGGCGTGCAGCTCTCTTCTCGTTATCGTCGTTTGCAGTATCTTCTACATCTTCATCTTTAGCAGCCTGACGCTCTGCCAGACCTTCTGCGATAGCCGCAGTGAGGTAGTTGGCAACGATAGCGATAGACTTGGTAGCATCATCGTTCGCAGGAACGGCGAAGTCTACTTTGTTAGGATCACAGTTGGTATCTACTACGCCGAAGGTAGTGATGCCCAGGCGCTTGGCTTCAGCCAGTGCGATGTGCTCGTGTCCGATGTCCACGATGAACAAAGCAGCAGGTACACGGCCCAGTTGCGCGATACCACCGAGTACTTTCTCCATCTTGTCTTTATCGCGGGTCAGGGTCAGACGTTCTTTCTTGGTAATGCTGTCGAAAGAACCGTCGCCGAGCATTTTCTCGATGCTCTGCATCTTCTTCACGCTCTTACGAACAGTGTTGAAGTTGGTAAGCATACCACCCAGCCAACGTTCTGTAACGAAAGGCATGTTCACACGCTGAGCGCATTCGTTGATGATATCTTTTGCTTGTTTTTTGGTACCAACAAACAGGATTTTCTTACCGCTGCGGGCGATCTGCTTCATGGCAGCAGCAGTTTCCTGCAGGGCCTCAACAGTTTTGTTGAGGTCGATGATGTGAATACCTTTCTTTTCAGCAAAGATGTAAGGCAACATCTTGGGATTCCACTTCTTTTTCAGGTGACCGAAATGAACACCCGCTTCCAGAAGCTGCTGTTGTAAAGATGTATTGTTTTCCATTTATCGTATTTGAAGTATGATGATATAAAAATGAATAAATGCCTGCTCCTGTTAACGTTTGGAGAACTGGTAGCTGCGGCGTGCTTTTTTGTGACCAAACTTCTTGCGTTCCACAGAACGGGGGTCGCGTTTCAGCAGACCAGCCGCTTTCAGTGCGGGACGGAACTCGGGGTTCAGCTCAACCAGTACGCGGGAAATACCCAGCATAGCTGCTTCAGCCTGACCTTTGGCACCACCGCCGGAAGCATTGATTTTAATATCAAACTTACCTACTGCATCAACTGTTTTGAGCGGACGCTCAACCTGGTTTTGCAGGTATACCAGTTGAAAGTAGTCTTTATAGTCTTTGTCGTTTACAGTGATAGCGCCGCTTCCTTTGGAAACGAATACACGTGTCACAGCTTCCTTACGACGACCAACACCATTAGTTTGCTTTTCCATTTATATAATTAATTTGAAAATTTTAGAATTTGAGGTCTTTGGGTTGCTGTGCGGTATGAGGATGCTCGGCACCGGCATACACAAACAGTTTCTTGTACATTTTGCGGCCCAGGCGGTTTTTCGGCAGCATACCTTTTACGGCACGCTCGATTACCACTTCAGGACGACGGCGCTGCAGGTTGGCAGCAGTTTCTTCTTTACGGCCACCAGGATATCCTGTATAGTGGTCATAAATTTTCTGCTCCAGCTTGTTGCCGGTAAATACAACCTTGTCGCAGTTGATCACGATTACGTAATCACCTGTGTCTACGTGGGGAGTGTAGTAGGCCTTGTTCTTGCCACGCAGTACTGCTGCGATCTTGGCACACATGCGACCCACGGTTTGATTAGTACCATCTACAACATACCAGGTACGTTGCACGGTAGCCTCGTTCGCATGTTTAGTAGTGAAATGTAATTTGCTCATTTTCAGAAAAACTTTGAGTTGACAACGGGCAATGTTAATTCGCCGCCAACAGATGAATAATGATCGCAACAGGCTATCCCCCGTTGCTACCCGCACGGCAAAAGCCGCTTTGGGGCTGCAAAGATAGGCGACCAACAACAATATTCAGCCATTTTCAAACAGTTATTTTCACAAGCACCTTTGCAACAGAATGATTTTCAATGAAAATTTTACATTATTTTTTCACTACTCCTATTTCCAATGCCGGAACTCCGGGATCAAATCTTCAAATTGTCAAATTTTAATTAGGTGTACCTTTGCAACAATTCAACGAAAAAACTGTGATAGTAATTGATAATGTGCTGGTTAGTGATGAGATCATCGAAGCCCGCTTCGTTTGCGACCTCAGCCGCTGCAAAGGCGGCTGCTGCGAAGAAGGCGACGCCGGCGCGCCCCTCGATGCCTCCGAACTCGAAATGGTGACCAAACATTTCGAGACCATCAAGCCCTATCTCCCCGCCGCCGCCGTGGCCGAGATAGAAAAGAAAGGTTTTTACCAGTACGATACTGAATTCGGCTGGGTCACCCCTACGCTGCCCAGCGACAACGAGATCTGCGTTTATGCCTACCGCGAACCCAACGGCCTCATTAAATGTGCTCTTGAACAGGCTTATTACGACGGTAAGATCGATTGGAAAAAACCAATAAGCTGTCACCTTTTCCCCATCATCGCCCGCAAAGGAAAAAAAGGAAATTATGACCGCCTTAACTACCAGCCTCGCGAAGATCTCTGCCGCGCCGCCTGCTCGCTCGGCGAACAATTGAAAGTGCCCGTTTATAAATTTCTGAAAGAACCCATTACCCGTAAGTACGGTGAGGAATTTTATGAAGCGCTCGATACCATCGCCCGCGGACAACACCACGATACGGATGACAACGAAGCTGCCTCATAGCGCAGGATGCCAATTGCACCGTATATGCTAACTTAGTACGAATTAACCCAAACATTTCAGCTAACACTACGATATGTCCCACGAAACAGCTGCCGATTTTATAGCCAAAAGCACAATCAAAGCTGCCGACAGAAGTCACAGACGCACTATTAATTTTAATATGGGCAAATACAATGCTGCCGTTCCGCTCGGAAAGCAGCAGTTTGCCGAATTGCACCTCGCCCGCGAAAGAGCCAAAAATCTCAAGTGGAAAGCCATCGAAACACTCGATGCACAACTGGAGAATTTTGAACGCAATATATCGCGCCGCGGTGCCAAAGTAATCTGGGCCGAAGATGCCAGCGAAGCACTCCGCGAAATCGGCAATATCTGCGCTGAAAAAAATTGCAAGACGCTCGTGAAGAGCAAAAGCATGGTGACCGAGGAAATTCACCTCAATGCCTATCTCGAAGAGAAAGGTATCGAGAGCATCGAAACCGACCTCGGTGAATACATTCAACAACTGGCAGGTGAAGCACCCTATCACATCGTTACGCCCGCGATGCACAAAAGCAAGGAAGACATCGCGCGTTTGTTTGCAGACAAACTCGGCACCGATCCTTCGCTTACGCCCGAACAATTAACGCTTGTTGCCCGCGATATTTTAAGAGCCAAGTATGCCGAAGCTGAAGTAGGCGTTACCGGCGCCAATTTTATTATTCCGGATATCGGAGGTATTGCCGTTACCGAAAATGAAGGCAATGGCCGCCTCAGTTGCTCGATGCCGAAAACACATATCGTTGTGGTAGGTATCGAAAAAGTTATTCCGTCGATGACGGACCTGGCGTTGTTCTGGCCACTGCTCGCTACTTTCGGCACCGGTCAGCGCATTACATCATATAATACCATCGTTACCGGTCCGCGACAGGAAGGTGAAACGGATGGACCTGATGAAATGTACGTGATATTGCTCGACAACGGCCGCACCAATATCCTGGCCAACGAGAAAGCACGGGAAAGTCTTTATTGCATCCGTTGCGGCGCTTGTCTCAACGCTTGTCCCGTTTATAAAAATATCGGCGGGCATACTTATGCTTCTGCTTACAGTGGCCCGATCGGTGCGGTAATCACACCACATCTCAAAGGCCTGGAAGAATGGAAACACCTTAGCCATGCTTCTTCGCTTTGCGGCAACTGCACCGAAGTTTGCGCCGTGAAGATCAATCTCCATGAATTGTTGTTGGAGAACAGGCACGAGGCGCAGGAAGATGGTTATGCACCGTTCGCAGAAAAGGTAGCCTGGAAACTCTGGAAAGTGGCCATGCTCCGCCGCGGTATGATGAACATGGCCAATGGTAACGTGAAAGGCCGGCTGATCAATTCAATCGGCAAATCATGGACACGTCATCGTGGTAAACTCGATTTCCCCAAAAAATCATTCAACCAGCAATGGAAGGAAAAGCACGGGTAAGCCGTGTAATTCCTGCATCTACCGCTTGCTTATCTATTCCACGCATATTACACCCCGGCTGCAATACATGGCAGATTTTGCGGGGAAAGAATTGTGCGGCCAGCCCTTCCGCCTCACAACGGATAAGCAGGAACTGACCGCTGCACAAGGCCTTCGAATCAATTACAGCGATGAACTTTTTCCGGGTATTTATCAGATCCGTCCGCATGCGTTGCTGCTGGAGCAGGATATCAAACCACAGGAAATAAATTTTGTCGACGGTGAATTGCCTTTCTTTTTTCCGACAGATGGCGATCATGCGTTTGACATACTCGCAGCTTCGTTTTATTTAGTAAGCCGCTACGAAGAATATTTACCGCATCCCAAAGATGTATACGGTCGCTTCGATCACAAAGCTTCACTGGCTTTCAACCAACATTTTCTCCATCGTCCGCTTGTCAATGAATGGTTCAGTGCATTGCGTGTACGTTTGAATGTCACCAACAACAGGCAGTTTACCTTTCTTCCGACTTATGATATCGATATTGCCTGGTCGTATCAACACAAAGGATGGAAAAGAAACACCGGGGGACTGATCCGCGATTTGCTTAAAGGCCAGTTCGGCCGCATCAGTGAGCGGCTGGCAGTTTTACGGGGAAAAAGTCAAGACCCCTTTGCTTGTTACGGCTGGCTCAACGGACTACATGAAACACATCATTTACGCCCTTATTATTTTTTTCTTTTAGCAGAAAAAACGGGAAAGCTGGATAAGAATATTTCTCCGGATAATACTGCCTTGAAAGCATTGGTTGCGGATCATGCCATCCGTTATCCCGTAGGCATTCATCCTTCCTGGCAAAGCGGCGACACAACTTTTTTATTGGGGAAAGAGATACAGCGTTTGTATGATATAACCGGTCAGCCCGTACAGGCATCCCGTCAACATTATATCCGGTTTTCATTGCCGGAGACCTTCCGCCTGTTGATAGAAAACGGAATCCGCTTTGATTTCTCGATGGGCTATGGCACCATTAATGGTTTCCGCGCATCGGTCTGCACGCCTTATAATTGGTATGATTTGTCACGCGAAGAAAGTACGGAGCTGATGTTGTTCCCTTTTTGCTTTATGGATGCTAATTCCTTTTACGAACAACGCGACGACGATGCAACAGCCCTGAATGAAATGCAGCGTTTGTTTGCTGTTACGAAAAAAGAAAAAGGTGTGTGCAGTATTATCTGGCACAACACCTTTCTCGGTACAGATCCCCTCTACAAAGGATGGAGAGAGGTCTATGAAATTTTTATACGTGAGACCGTCGCTAACCGTCAATGACGGAAATGACGCATGCCGGTGATCACCATCGCCAATTGATGTGTCACGGCGTATTCAATTGAATCTTTATCGCGGATGGAGCCGCCGGGTTGAATGAAGGCCTGAATACCGGCTTCATGGCCCAGTTGCACACAGTCATTGAACGGGAAGAAGGCATCACTCGCCAGCACCGCACCGTTCAGGTCAAACTTGAATTGTTTTGCTTTTTCAACAGCCTGGCGCAGTGAATCGATGCGACTGGTTTGTCCGCAACCTTTGCCTACCAGTTGTTTATTTTTCACCAATGCGATGGCGTTACTCTTCAGGTGTTTGCAAACAAGATTGGCAAAGTCCAGATCGGCGCGCTGCGCTTCTGTTGTTTCGCGGCCGCCTGCTTCTTTCCACTCTGCATAATTGCCTTCGTCCTGTCCCTGCGCCAGTACACCATTCAACAATGATTTGTACTGTGTGCGGGCGACAGGTTGTTGTTTCAGTTGCAGCAGGATGCGGTTCTTTTTAGAACGCAGGATCTCCAGTGCATCTTCATCAAATGCAGGTGCGATGAGCACTTCAAAGAATATTTCATTGATGGCTTCTGCCGTTGCTTTGTCGATGGTGCCATTTGTAACCAGTACACCGCCGAAGGCGCTTTCCGGATCACCGGCGAGCGCAGTGTCCCAGCTTTCTTTCACCGTATTGCGCGCGGCTACGCCGCATACATTGGTATGCTTAATGATCGCGAATGTTGTTTCGGAAAATTCTTTAATCAGTTGCACGGCAGCGTCCACGTCTACCAGGTTGTTATAAGAAAGTTCCTTACCGTTCAGCTGCGTAAATAATTGATCGAGGTCGCCGTAGAATACGCCGGTCTGGTGCGGATTCTCACCGTAGCGCATGATTCTTGAACCGGGAACGGAATCGAGGAAATAATTTTCAGCTGACGGGTTGAAATATTTTGCGATAGCCACATCATAATGTGCTACTACTTCAAAGGCTTTTGCGGCGAATGCCTTGCGTTGTTCGATGGAAGTTTCCCCGTTTTGTTCTGTCAGCAGTTTTTCGATTTCCGCGTATTCTTTTTTTGCTGCCACGACCAATACATCGCGGAAGTTTTTTGCTGCGGCGCGGATCATGGAAGGGCCGCCGATATCTATTTTTTCGATGATTTGTTTTTCATCACTGGTGGAGGCTACGGTCTCTTCAAAAGGATAAAGGTCCACAATCACGAGATCGAGTTCGGGAATGCCGTACTCTTTCATTTCCCGGAGATGGGTTTCATCGTCGCGTTTACCGAGTATGCCGCCAAACACGAGCGGGTGCAATGTTTTCACGCGGCCGCCGAGAATGGAAGGGTAGCTGGTCAGTTGCTCCACCGGCACCACGGGTATGCCCAGTTGTTCGATGAACGTCTGTGTACCACCGGTAGAATAAATGGTGGTTCCGAGCTTATGTAATTGGCGTACAATGGGTTCCAGACCGTCTTTGTAAAAAACGGAGATCAGTGCAGTTTGGACTTTTTTATTCATATTGAAGGGGATTGGGGAGCGCCGCGAAGATAGGAAAAAGGTAGAAGGCTTAGGGCGTAAGGAATGGGAAAATGTGCAAATGAAACAGCCATCATTTTGACTTTTGAATTTTGAATTTTTACTTTTGCCTGTATGTCTAACTACTCTGACTTCTTCGCCGCCAACAAAACCGGCTGGAACAAACGCACGGCCGTTCACAAAGACTCTGCCTTCTATGACCTGGAAGGTTTTCGCGCGGGCAAGCCCGCGCTCAATTCTATCGAACTCGATGAAGTGGGTGATGTAACCGGCAAATCCTTGCTGCACCTGCAGTGCCATTTCGGAATGGATACGCTCGACTGGGCACGCCGCGGTGCCAAAGTAACCGGACTCGATTTCTCGGAGAATGCCATTGCCATAGCTAATAACCTGGCGGCCGAACTTTCACCGGACGCGCGTTTCGTGTGCGCCAATGTGTACGATCTCAATCAGCATATCACTGAATCATTTGATATCGTGTTTTGTTCCTATGGTGTCGTCGGCTGGTTGCCCGATCTGAAAAAATGGGCACAACTGGTGGCCGCGAAAGTCAAACCCGGCGGCTTTTTCTATCTCGCCGAATTTCATCCCGTGGTATGGATGTTCGACGACAATTTTGAGAAGATCATTTACGCATACGATGACCAGGGCGTTATTGAAACGGAATTGTCCGGTACTTATGCTGACCGCGACGCGCCAATCAGCGGAAAGGAATACGGGTGGAATCACAGTCTCAGCGAAGTGATCAACGCCCTGATCGAAGCCGGGTTGGAATTGACCTCGTTGAATGAATGGATGTACTCACCTCATCCCTGTTTTAATAAAGTGGTGGAAGTAAGCAAAGGAAAATGGCAGATCGAAGGGCTGGAAGGAAAAATTCCGCTGGTATATAGTATTAAAGCGGGCAAGCCTGTTAACGGATAACCACGGCGAACGGGTACACCGGCGATGCTTTTTGCGTCAGTTGGTATTCCAGTTGTCTGCGCATAAACTCCGTTTCCTCTGAGGTAATTCCCGGATGAAGAGACACTCCTACTTCCAGGCAGGTGGAGAATCCTTCGCGGGGCGAAGTTCCCGCACGCGATACTCTTTTGACCGTTACCTGTTTCAGTTTGTCGCCCAATAGTTGAAAACACAGCAGCCGCACATCTTCGGCGCTCACGATCTGTTCACCGGAGGCGATGCCGCGTTTTAATAAATATTGTCTTTCTTTTTCATTCAATGCTGCCCTGGCGCCTACCGCATTGGTCAGTGTAACGGCCGACGAGGGAACAAGCCCCGGCTGGTTGGCACCGGCGAAACGCGTTCCGGCTTTTATCGTCTGTATATCTTCCGGTTTGTTGATGGTCCAGTATTCTGCCGTTACAATTTCTTCGGGTTGTCTGGGCTTCAGCAGAAGATAATGCAGGGTTTCTTTGTTGTCTTTCGCCAGTTGCATGCGGTCTTCCAGCCTGATCAGGATACGGCTGATCTCTTTCAGGCGGGTCAGCACAAATTCATTGCTCATGCGGCTGAAGTAGGCACTCTCATCGCGGATAGTTTCTATAAGACCCGTAATAAGGCCGCGTAATTCGCTCGAACTCATTTTTCCCACGCCACCAGTCCGCACGATCGCTTCACCTTCTTCGGTATCGGTAGCGAGTGCAGAAGGACGTAGTTTATACGATTGCCCACCCGGACCATACACGGAGCTGATGTCGAAGAATTCTCCTTCCACCGGTAGCGGAATAATATTCAAACGACTGTCGGCCCGCAATTGAACCGAATGAAATTTTCTGTTGATCGCGGGAAACGCGTTTACACCACATACCAGGCGATCCAGTACATGCTGCTCCATCGGCCGGCCAAAACGGATCCGGAGAAAATGCATTTTTCCCAATTCCATTTTCTGCAGCAGATCGGCAGGCAAGGCAGTTGTCCATTCCGCAGGCACCTGACCGGATTCGTTCAATGCAACATCTTCGGCGATGTGCAGAAACTGCCGCTGATAAATACCCGCAACCTTCCGGCAAATCTTGCGCGAATAATTATTGCCTTCTTCACCCAGACTGTCGGCGAGGCCTATTTCAAATTGTTCAGCGCCGGCATACCCTTGTTGCAATGCAACAGGCTGTCCATTCAGCCAGCCACTGATCGTACGCAAACCATCATAAAACAAACCTGCATGTGAATGTCCGCGCAGATCGAAGAACAATTGCAGGCCATTTAGTGATTGCACGCCGCTATCCGCTTTCAATGCGATCCAGCATTCATTGACTAAACGGTTGTTGTTAACCGCGGGCTCGCTGTAAAATTTTTCGCGCTGTCCGTTGGCCCCGATCTTCGACAACTCACTGCCGCACCAGAGGTATTCGGCCGATACATTGAACAGGCGAAAACTGCCGGTGGGCGTAAAAGCGATATCGGTAGTATAAGGTTTGCCGCCCGTCGGATGGATCGTTTGCACGAGTGACAGCGAAGTGGTAGCCGTTATTTCCAATGCAGATTCGGAAGGAGTAGCCTGAATAACAGCAGAAGCCGGCTGTACGCTCATGACGGAATCGGGCAGCAATACTTCAGACAACCGTTCCAGCAAACGGTACTGCGTGGCGTTGATCTGTTGGTTGGTGCGTTCGAGTTCTGAGGCACTGGCATCCAGCAGGAGCATGATCAGCGGATCGAAGTTGGTTTCGATGTCACTTTCTGCCATACCCCACAGGCGGGCGGCAGTCTTGACCATCCGGTCTTTTATTTGTTCTTTGTTATATGCCTGAATCATTAATAAGTCAAAATTCAAAAGTAAAAAATCAAAAATGTGAATGACTGCCTTAGGTGCCTGAAGTTTGGCCGGCCCTTCGGGAGGCCGATACTTCGGCCTCAGAGACCTCCTTCCGAAGGCCGATACTTCGGCCTCGGCGACTACAGTTATTGGGCTCACGTCCGGCTGATTCATTTACACATTTACATATTTGCACATTTTCACATTCTATCCCCTCTCAGTCAAACGCCATCGGGCCGATAAAAAATCCTGTCTGAAACTGAAACGGTTCGTTGCTCCTCGCTATGTTGCCGCTGATGCGGATCTCGATGCGTCTTCTCAACTGCGGATTTTGCCCTGCTCCGAGGGTGGCCTGTTTCACATTTACCTCTACTACGGCATTGATCAACCGCTTTTCATATAAAGTAATCTGTTGTTGCAGGCTGTCGATGATCAATTCGCGGCGGCCGTCGTTGGATAAATGAATATCGTAATCATTTTCCCAGAAGCGCGATCCATATCTTTCGTCGAGCTTGTTCTCGTCGGTGGCGGTAGTAATGAGTAAATGCAGGTTGCGCGCAATGGAATCCCGGATCGTACAGACCGGCATTTTCTTTTTTTCAAAGAAACCACTGAACCGAAGCGGCAATTTCAGATAGTCCTGCATTACACCTTGTTTAGTTAATCCCAGTCATAATCGACCTTGATCGACAGGAGGCATTTATTTTCTTTATCAGGATCCGGTACTTGTTTAACCGAGCGGATCTTCGCTTTTATTTTTTTCAGTAATCCGCGGCGGACCTGTAATGATTTAACCAATTCAGTGAATGTGGTGAACTTGCCATTGGCGATCACCTGCGATTGTGCGCCATTGCAAAGGATCTGATCAAATCCGTTTGCATCCAGTTTTTTGTCGATCACTTCATTGAGCATCATCTTGAGCGCTTCGTCGCCCACGCGGATATATTTTTTCCCTCCGGGAGATGGTGGAGCTGGCTTCGGATCCGGTGAGGGGCCCGGCGTTGGCGGCGGATTGTCTTTTCCGGAAGACATATCGGGTTGTGGTTTTTTCGGAACAGGCGGTGTTGGCAATTCCGGCAATTCGAACTTCGATACATCTGTTTTTGCCGTCACTGAACCCGGCTGTAAGACCGTTATTGTTTTACGGAATGTTTTGCTCGAGTCGCCGTCTAACTGCAGCACTAAAGTATAATCTCCTGTTGTGTTAAATGTAAAGGCGGCAGCACTATCCGTTTTGCGGCCCATCGATGCATCTTCTTCGATATACCATACATAGGCCTTCCCGGATTTAGCAGAACTGAACACTTCGGGAGTGCCGGCATACAAGGTGGTATTGCCATTGATCGGGTTGGCGGTTTCGCCGGATGTTTCTACAGCCATCTTGCGGATCTGCACGCGCATGGACTCGCGGCATTTTCCATTTACTTCAACCGTTACCAGGAATGTACCCTCCGATGCAAACTTATGTTCTGCCGTGGCCCCCATTGCGCCTGGCGTCTGATCACCGAAGTTCCAGTTGATCTCCGATGCATGCGTCATCGAAGCGGTGAACTTTACATTTTCATTGATATAAAACACATTCGTGGTGCTATGTGGCACCGTTCCTTTCGCAGAAAGATTTACACCGGTGCACCGCACGTGCGTAGCCACTTTGAACGCCAGCAGCAATAAAGCCGCGAGCAGAGTGCCGCCCATCGCAAACCACACGCGTTTGTCGAGGCCCAGGAAACTTCTGCTATAGAATGAATAGGATGCCATTTTAATTCAAAATTCAAAAGTAAAAAATCAAAAAGGTGAATAGTGAATGGTCAATAGTGAATGGCTGTTTCATTTACACATTTGCATATTTTCACATTTACACATTCCATTGCCTCATTTCGCTCCGCAACACTGCTGATAATACATATTCAGCTCGCGGTAGCGGCTTTCGTAATCCGTCAGCTTTTTCTCGAGATCGACTTTGGTCCTTTCGTACTCTGCGAGTACGCCGGTTTTGTCGCCCGCACGTATGGCCTTTTTATCATTCTTGGCATCGGTGAGCGCCAATACCACCTGCGTGTACAATTGCTTGGCCGAAGTACTGTCCTCAGACAATATCTTTTTCATCTCCACAATCTTATCGGCGATCTCTTTATCCACTACATCCGTATTAGGTCCGGCACTGTTGACCGTATCGATGAGTAGTTTGGTTTGTTTTACCAGGTCGGTGAAGCGCGTATTGAAATCACGCTCCTTTTGCACTGCATTCAGTTGGCCCTGGAGCTGGTCATTTTCCCGGAAGGGAACCTGCAAGCCGAAAAACAAGGCCAGCACGACAACAGTGGTTGTTACGACATACAGTAACAGAAACCGGATAAAGGCTTTTTTTCTTTCTGCGTTATTCTGAGGTTTCATGGTCATTTGATTGGGAATGTTTTATCCGAAAAATCTTCTTTTTGTTTTAGCAGGTGTTGTGTCCACAGCGGTTTGTTTGATTTCTTCTTTTACGAATATGCCGCTCTCTTTGCGCTTGCCGATGAATTCAAGATTGCTCAAGGTTTCGAACAGTCTGGATATCACACGCGCAAACCGGATTACGGGTGCAATGCTGTCATTGATATTGTTGTGATCGTAAGGAAGATTGGCCACGGAGGTGAGCAATGTTTCGAGTTCTCCCTGGTTCAGTTCACACCATTCGCTCAGGTAGTTCATCAATTCATCTTTACCCGAACCGATACGCAGATCAATGGTATTCTTCATCACGCGTGCCAGCGATGATATCGTTACAAACAACTCAGCGGGTGATTCGTAAAGTATGGTTCTGCGCATTTCGGTGAGCGACTGTCCGAGCTGCAACATGATGCGGTCGCAAAGGAAAAGCGCGAGTTCAGACAAATCATTTTGCTGACTCTTGCGGAAGATTTTCTGAACGATTTGCGAACAACGCAATTCCAACCCGCCAAGAAACTGGTCCAGTTCGCTATGCAGTTGCAGCAAATCGGCATGTGCATGCAGGCTCATACAGGGTGGAATATATTCTTCATCCACCGTGATGCCGTGTGCTTCTGCCTGTACGCGTCCGATGGTCAGTGCAAAAGGGTTGCCGGTAAACTGACGGTAACGTGCCTCATCAGCAAGTTCTATCTGGTACAAAGGTTGGGTAAACGGATAACGCGGGGGCGTTTCTTCCGGGTCGGCATCACCCGCGGGTTGGCGGTCGAATGGATTGACAACGAGCACTACGTAAAACAAGGTGCGTGTTTGTGGCGACAAGGTGAACGTAGCAGAAAGTGTATCGCTGGTGCGCGAAGGAATTTCAATATAAATACCGCCGCGTGTAAGCGCCCTGCATTGCAGGACCGTTGCTTTGAGTGTGTGCTGGTTGTCGGCGGTCAGTGACACCTGGAATGAATCGGCAGCCGCATCGTCCGCCAGCACGCCATAGCGAAGCGGTGAAAGATTGCCCTGGACTGACTGGTACAGCAAATCCGCCGCAGCCTTGTCCTGCGCTATAAAATGATCCTTGTTTATTTTCATTCCGTCAACCCAGTTGACGGGGAAATAATGCAGCCTGCTCATGGTGTATAAAATTTACAGTTACTGATCTGCGGCCATCGTTAAACCGCGGCTCTTTCGCAGATGATCACTGTGTTTTCTTTGATCTTATTGTTGTCGACTGTCTGGAACGGATCGAGTATCCGCGAGAAAGTGTACCACTTTGGTTTTGTGCGGAAATACCAAGCGTGCGTTTGATCCTGTTCTTCGCGGTTGTAATGGAACTCAATCGGCGTTTCGCTCTGCACTTCGTTGTAATCATTGATGAAATGATAGAACAACTCTCCGAGTACCATTTCTGCCGGAGCCTTTGCCCGGAAGTAAGTCATTTCCCTGTCTGTTCCTTTTTTGGTGAGTTCGAAACCGATCACATATAAGCGTTCATTCTCTTTCTCATCCGGTAGTTCTATTTGCTGCGTGGGATAATTCCATACCGTATAAACAGGCAAAGGAATAGCATAAACGGCTTTGAATGTATGATAAACCAGCAGCGGTACGAAGAAGAAAAGCAAACTCATTAGCAGCGGATAATAAAGAAAATCTTTATCCCGCAGGAAATATTGCAGCGCAGCAAATGCGGCCACGCTGAAGGCAACAATGGACAAGGCAAATAAAAATTCCGCCGCCAGTTGTTTGTTGCGCGACTCGCGGGGGTGGTTGAAATAACGGCGATGTGTGAGCCAGACATGCACAATACCGAATAACAGGTAAAGTGCGGCGAGTATCCAGAAAAGCTGAAAAAGATTAGTGGCTATATAAGATGCCAGGAATGCTACCCCTGACGAAACCACAGACGTCACCAATCCATACCAAAACGGGCGCTTGCCCTGGTTGGCAACGGCACTGACCATTTGCTTGACCATCGCAAACAAAGCGATAGCTCCGGCAAGGAAGGGGGCGAAATAAAGTATAAAAGTCTTTAGAGCCATACAGTTCCATTCATATTATATATAAAATCCATACCCCATGATATAGGTCTGTTCTTCTTCTTTCTTTGCTTCCGCCCGGACAAGTTCCGTTTTCCATTCCACATCGAGCGGAATGAATATTTCCGCAAAGCGGGTAAGAAAACGTCCGAACGGTTCTTCCGGCGTGAATTGCATCAATTCGGACGGGGACACATTTTCAATCAGCGCCGTCCAGCAAACCGCGGTTTCTGCAAACCGGCTGCCCGTAATGGTATCGATACCCAGCAGGCAATCTGCTCCCGGGCGAAAAGCTGCTTCTTCTGCCTGTTGACCGGACGGATGTGAAACCCGGATGGTAACCGGCCGGTCGAGTAACAGCGCCAGCGCATGCGCGGTAACCTCCGGTTTTCCTTTGATGCGGCGTTGCAGCGGCATCAGCCGGATCATCATTTCAGCGGCAGCTTTGGGCAAATCCGCGGCAATATCCCAGAAACCAAAGAACGCGGGCGACACTTCACCGTTGAGCGTACTGAACAAAAGGGCACGTTCTTCGGACTCCGCCATCACGGCATAGCGGAATATTTCCTGCTCCACGGGTTGAAAGAACCGTCGGGCGGCTTTTTCTTCCTCCCGGTAGCGGCGGTGTTCGCTTACCATGTCCTGCAGCGCCGACGTACGGCCCGATCCGAGCGACTGATGAAACAAGCCTTCCGGCAATTTATCATAGAGGCCGTCGCGGTTAAGCTGAAGATTTATGCCATTATTAAGTTGATCAACCTGGTTTATATCGTTGCGGTAATTGCGGCGGAAAGCTCCGGTGTGTTCTACGGTAATATCGTCAAAAAAGCCACCATTGTCCAGCAAGGCTGCACAAAAAGCTTCAGCACGCAGGGAAGCGTACTGCGAAGGTTTATATGTTCCCGTGCCGGGTTTCATGGTTAATAGCGCGGAAATCGAAGGAAAACAAATTTACACAATTCAACAACTAAAAATAACACTCAATTGCGTGATTTCTAAGTCCGTGAATTATTGGTTACTTTAATTAATGAAAAAAACCTGTAAGTACCACAATCGTGTTATTGTTGTCTGACCGCAGGTTCATTAACTTTGACACAACCATTTTAAAACCAAAAAACCTACAATCATGAGCTTCAAGGCGAAACTCACCGTAGCCGGCAAGGACTACGTAGTAATTAATTGTCAGTATTCTCTCCACCAGGAAGTCGATTCCACCGGCCGCCCTTCCTCCATCACCCGCGGCGGTAAAATATCAGTTACGGTTGAAAGCAACAGCGGCACCGAATTGTTTGAATGGATGTGTAACAATTTCGAACGCAAGGACGGCACTATTACTTTTTTCAAAAGAGACAGCGATGCCCGCATGAAAGAGCTTAACTTCAAAGAGGGTTATGTGGTAAATTTTGAAGAACGTTTTGCGGCCGACAACGATCAGCCGATGATCATCACGTTTGGCATTTCCGCAAAAGAAATCAGCATGGGCAATGGCACCCATAAAAATGAGTGGGTGTAGTAAGGTATAAGGCTGAAGGCGTAGGGCTTAGGTAATAAGTAATAGGTTATAAGTTTTAAGTAATACTTTTCGCCTCTGCGTGGAAAAGAAAATCACTTTCACGTAAAGCAACGTTATAGCCAAAGCTCAAACACCTGACAACCCCTTATTCACGATTGACCATTCACGATTCACGATTGACCATTGACGCAAACTTTAATCAGTAACATATGGCCGAAGTAACAGAGTTGGCCGAAGTGGCTATCCAGGTGCAGGATGAGCAGGACCCCGTCCTGTTCTCCGCACTTACCATCAATCAGCGCCTGGCCGACACGCATTCCTTTTCCTTTATCTGGCGTGTGGAAAAAGAAGAAGTCAGCATTTCCGATCATGTAGACTTCTACAAAAAACACCTCGGTAAGGAAATCTCTTTTTCCGTTAACGACAACATGGTTTTCAAAGGGATCATTCAACTGATCACCTGCTGCAACCAGTTTGCACACAACGTAGAATACCAGGTTACCGGAAAAGGATTGTTCATGCGGCTTGACGAAGTGCCACAGTGCCGGTCCTTTATCAAAAAAACGATCAAGGATATTTTCAGCGACCTGAAAGGCGACCTCGCGGCAAAACTGAACCCCGCTTATACGGAACAGTTGTTTTATACCGTACAGTATAACCAGACAACGTTTGCGTTTCTCAGCATGCTGGCCGCCCGGCACGGCGAATGGCTGTATTACGACGGAGAACAACTGGTGCTCGGCCCTCCGGATAAAACGCCTTACGAATTAAAACTCGAAGAAGGACAGGTGTATGATTTTGCCCTGAGCGCACGCATCCAGCAATCGCCCAGCAAGATCGCCGGTTTCGATACGTACAAAGGCGAGCATATAGCGTCCACAAAAGAAGCCGATAAACCCGGCGGCAGCGGCATGATCGCAGCAGCGGTCGATGCTTCGAAACAATATTATGGCAGCAGTTACGAGAACGCCCACTTCACGCATGCCGTTAAAAAAGAACTGCTCGAATCGGCAAGTGTGCTGAGCCAGCAGTCGGGCGCTTCTTCTTCCATTTATATAAGTGGGCGTACTTATCTCAGCGGTCTGAAACTCGGTGGTACCATCCGCGTGATCGACGAAAAAGGCAATAATGCCGGTGATTATATTATTACCGAGTTACAACACAATTGCGACAATTCCGTGAGTTACCAGAACTATTTCGTTGCCATACCTGCAGAATCAGCCGTTCCCCCTTACACCAACCCACATCTTTTTCCCGTAAGCAAACCACAACCCGCACTGGTTACCGACAATGAAGACAAGGACGGACTGGCGCGCATCAAAGTAAGAATGGCCTGGCAGAAAGAAGGCGACTCCACACCCTGGCTCAATGTGGTGGTGCCTCATGCCGGCAATGGCAAAGGCTTCCGCTTCCTTCCGGAAGTGGATGATGAAGTGCTGGTAAATTTTATTGACAATAATGCCGAACGTCCCTTCGTCATGGGCGCCGTTTATACGGAGAAAAATAAATCCGGTGTGCCAGAAGGCGGCAACGATGTGAAGTTTATCGGCACCCGCAGCGGGCGGCGCATCATTTTCGATGATAAAAATAAAATGGTGCTGATCGTCGACAACGTTTTTGAAAAAAATGAATTCAATTTCGAGCAGACAAAAGATCCGCACAACGATATCGCCCTGTCAGGCGGCGGCGATTCAGAACCTCACCTGTCGCTGTCCTCCAACCAGGATGACGACAACTGGTCGTACCTGCAACTGACGCATGGCGAACAGATCAAAATGTCGCTGTTCAGCGGTGGTGAAAATATCGCCAGCATTGAGTTGGCAAAAGATGGCAAGAAGATCACCATTCAGTCGAAAGGAACGATCAATCTGGAGGCAGACGGCGATCTGAATGTTACCGCGCAGAATATCAAAATGACGGCCAGAGATAATATCGAAATGACGGCACAGAAAAGCGGATCGTTCACATTTACCAAAGAATTGTCCGTTACATCCGGAGAAGGCACGTCCATTACAGCAGGTTCGGGTCTGGATGTTTCAGCAGGTGGCAGCGCCAATGTTACCGCCGGGCAAAACCTGAAACTCACGGCCGGTGCGCAGGGCAGTCTCGAAGCAGGTGCCATCACCGAAATAAAAGGCGGATTGGTTAAAATAAATTAATTTCAGGATGCGCTACTGCTGCTTTGATCCGGCCATTAATAACGAGTACACATTGCTGCAATTGCAGCAGGCCTACCCCGTACATCGTTTTTTACTGGAAGGAACAAAAGATGAAAAGTTATGGGACGCTGCACCGTGGTTGTTTGTCATAAACGACAACCCGTTTCAACGTCTTCAGCAGCCGCTGATCTCATTGAGTCATTGCCTGTTTCTCGAGTCGCCGGACCCACCCGAATTGCTGGCCGCTCACCTGCAGGCATTCGTTTACAAAACCATCGACGGCAAAGAACATTTTTTCCGGATATGGGATGCCCGGGTAATGAACCGCTACCTGAGCAACGCCTCAGGCGACGAACTTTTCCGCCTTTTTGGCGACAGCCTGACCAGCATTTGTACTGCCGGCGATAACAACACTTCGTTTACCTGCCGGACGCTCAACAAACAGCACCGGACAGTAGACAAAACAATTACCGCCACCGAATTATTTGACGGGCAACCGGGCCAACATCCCGAACAGCCTGCAACGGAACCGCCACCGCAGGAAGAACAAACAGAAACAACAAAAACGCCGCGCCGCCGGTTTTTTCTCGACTGAACGCGCGATCATAGTATAAAACAAAACAATGGGTAAGCCCGCAGCACGAGTTGGTGACCTTCATGTATGTCCCATGGTGGATGGCGTAAAGCCACACGTGGGCGGACCCGTGATGCCATTGGGCGCCATTAGTACCGTGCTGATCGAAGGAGTACCCGCTGCAGTGATGGGAACGGTATGCCAATGTGTTGGCCCTCCCGATACGATCCTGATGGGCAGCTCGGGTGTTTATATTGGCGGCCAGCCCGCAGCGCGCATGGGCGACATGACCGCACACGGAGGAAACATTGTGAAAGGCGCTGCCACCGTGCTCATCGGCGAAAGCGGCAGCGGATCCGGAGGAGCCAATGGAGCAGGAGGAAATGGTATGGGCAAAAACACCGGCGCCGGGCAGGCAACTGACATCAGCAACAGCGAGGCATTGAAAAATGCCGCCAAAAACGGCGACGACACCGCCGAACGAACTGATAAAAAAGATTTTACGGCCCAGTTTTCGCTGGTAGACGAAGCCGGAAAGGCGAAAGCCGGACAGAAATACGAGATAAGAACCAGTGACGGACAAGTACATTCCGGCAAGACCGACAGCTCCGGCAAGACCGAGCAACTTTCCGGGTACACTGTTGCCGATTGCAGCACCACCTTTTTTAATGAATAAGCAAGCCGCTGGCTATGGCAGGAAACGAAAAAAATACCTCCCAGGACTTCCAGGATATTCACCTGCGACAACTGCTGGTGATCGTGCGCTATAAACCCGGCAATGCCGCCGGAATGGGCGGCGCCGAAAGCATGCTTGGCGGCGTGGCCGGAGCTGCCTCCGCAGTCTCTTCCGCCGTTGACAGCGTTACTTCCTACGTACCCGGCTTCATCAAAGAAGAAAAAGGCGCCGAAAAAAAATCCGATAAAGATTACACCTACTATAAAGAATACGGAAAAGGCTGGGACAAAATCCTCGACGCCATGGACAAAGACATGGCGCTGATGAACGACGAAAACAAAGTCCTCATCTGGGATTATGAAGACGACAGCACCGCCGACAAGCGTAAGAGCGAAGGACAAAAACTTTACAATAAGATAAACTCCGAAATTGCCGGATGGAGCGGTTATAGCTCCGCTTTTCATTTTGTGGGCCTCGGACAAGGCGGCAATATTGCCAACGAAGCCGCTTCCTTGTTAAAAGATGCCGACGATCTTAAAAAAGGGAAATGGACCGTGAAGTCTCTCATCTATATCGGCACACCTTTGTACCGCGATATTCATACTGTCGATCCCGCTGTGGCGGATGGCGCCAAACGCGTCAATTACGGCAGCCGTTACGACCTCACGCAACAAGCCATTCAATATTTTGAACCGGCCGATAAACTCCGCAAATACATCGAGACCAGCAACTCCGATCTGTTCTCTTATTTCACCGGCAACATTATGCTGCACCTCATCAAAGCACTCGCTTTTGTATTAGGAGATCACAAAATGGGCACCGGTGAAGACAATAAAAAAGTACTGGACGCCTTCGACAGCGCCAAGAATGAGATCACTTCGATGATCGAAGAAATGCTCGGCCTTGTTAAAAAACTGATCGACGAAGCACCGGGAATGGTCAGCCTCGACGATATCCCCGAGTTTGCCAATGTGGTAAAAGGTTATGATGCCGTGCCCGGTAAGGCAGCCGACCGCATCAGCCGTTTTGTGAAAGAGGATTTGAAAAAAATGAGAGACGGATTCGGCATCAGTACCGACAAACTTCCCATCGAAAAGTTTTTCAATTGCATCGTTCCTGTTTTCAATGCGCTCACCGATTCGCTGAATGTGTTCCAGCCAAAAACACCGGCAGCCGAAGCCCTGTCCAAACAGGTGTTGGAAAAAGCCGGCGTTACCAAAGTATATGCGCCCGCCGGTGTGGCCGTACAACCATTGGATGTGGATGAAGATTATATAAAAATCCTTCAGCAGAAAGCCGCCGAGAAAAAGCCGGAACAAGCCGCCGTGCTGGTAGGTGATGCACACAAACAAATTCAATCCGGTACCAAAAAACAACAACAGGATATCGGTCAGCTCGATGCCGAATCGAAAGCCGCACTTGCCGGTGCCATCGGTGCCATGACCCTGCCGATGCTGCCCACCAAAAAAGCGCTGTACGCCAAACTACTGAGTTATCTGCCCTTGTCCGGCGCCAATAAATTTCTGGAAACACTCACCGGTGAAAAAGCTGCCGGTCCGCTCAAATCGCTTGTGAGCAATGTGCGGGCGGGTTTTGATTTCGACAAAACAGATGATCCCGATCCCGAAAAAATCGGATTGGGCACAGCTATCACAAGATTTGATGGAGCCTTTTCAAGAGTAAAAGGATACCTCGATAGCAAACAGTTTCCTATCGACGATTCACTGAACAGTTTATATTTTATCTATAACAGCCATAACCTGGTGCTGAAACAAATGCACCCCACCGTAAGACAACTGATCGATCAGCAGACCGGCCTGGATATTTTTATGCAGGGGCGCGGCTACGAATTTGACGTTGCCAACAACAACTGGGTGCGCAAAACAGCACAGGAAAAAGAAAATGTAAAAGCTGTACAACCCATAGAAGAAAAAGAACCGGCCGCTGCATAAGCACCGGATAAGATGAACTATATAATCAACTAAACCCAGCGTATGTCCCTGCTTACTCAATACAGTTTCTCAGCACAGGCGCAACAGGCCCTGCATATCGCGGCACGCATCGCACGCGAAAACATGCACGACCATTATGCGGCCGGACATTTACTGAAAGCCTTATTGCACAAAGACCTCCCGCTATTGAAGTTCCTCGAATCAAAAGGCGTGGATGTGTATTATATCGAGGAATGGGCCGAAATCCGCATCGAAGAATACCCGCGTTCTTCCCGTGTGTCTGACGAACCCGATGCTGATGAAGACATGGGGCCCATGTTCACCGAAGCAGACCATTTGCAAACGAAATTGGGCTACGCGGCATTGGAACCACAATGTCTTTTTATTGCACTCGCCACACCCGGTGTTGCCTTTGCCTATGAACAATTAAAAACCTTCCCGATAAGTTCGGCGCAGGTGCTTCAGTGGTTTGAGAGCACGGCCAAAGCACCCAAAGCAGCCGGTAAGGGCAAGCCCGCGAACGGTTATGCACCGGCGATGCCGCAGGCCGGCACAGATGCCATTGACAAATATTGTATCGATAAACTGGCGGAAGCAGCAGGCGGCACGTTGCACGAAGTGATCGGACGCGATAAAGAAATCCGCCAGATCTGCGAGATCATCAGCCGCAAAAGCAAATCAAACGTCATTATCACGGGAGAAGCAGGCGTGGGCAAAACGGCGCTGCTTAATGGTTTTGCACTGGCCGTTGCTAACGGACACGTACCGCTTCACCTCCGGAATATTTCTATTTATGAACTGGACAATGGCGCGCTGCTCGCAGGCGCCTCCTATAAGGGCGAAATAGAAGACCGCCTGCGCAAAATCATCCGTGAATTATCATCACTCGAAAAACCCGTTTTGTTCATCGATGAAATTCATACCCTGATCGACCGCAACAATCCCAACGGTGGCGCCACGAGTATTTTAAAAGCAGAACTTGCCAAAGGTTTTCTGACGGTGATCGGCACGACCACACTTGATGAATACCGCAAGAGCATTGAAAAAGATGAAACATTCAGCCGCCGTTTTGAAGTAGTGAAAGTGCAGGAGCCGGACAGTACCATTGCTGAAAAAATGTTGCGCAACCAGGCACCTCATTTTGCCACACACCATAGCCTCGAAATTGAAGATGCGGTATTTGCAGAAGCCATTCGCCTTGCGCGGCGTTTTATCAAGGAACGCAAGCTGCCCGATTCAGCACTCGATCTGCTGGATCGTACGCTTGCCGTTACCCGCATGATGACCGACACGTCGCGTTCGGATGTGGAGCAATTGCAAAAACGCCTGACCGAATTTGAAGATGCCAAAGAGGAAGACCTGCGCTGGTTGTACCACGAAGCACAAACAGGATTGAGTCCCGTGTTATTGGCACGTTATAACGAAGAAAAAGAATTCAAGAAAATACTCGAGCCGGCAGAAATGAAAGCCTACCTCGAAGATCTGTTTACCAGTCTTGCCGGCGTAGCCGCGGAAGAGAAAAAAAGCATCGACGCGATGGACATCAGCGCGGTGGTAGCAAATGTAACCGGTATTCCCATTGGTAAAATACAAACGAAAGAACAACAGCGCCTCGTAAGCATGGAAGATCATTTGCGGCAGCGCGTGATCGGCCAGGACCATGCGTTGAAAACGGTTTCCGATGCCATTCTTGAATCAAGATCGGGACTGAACAAAGCGGGCCAGCCTATCGCTTCTTTCTTCTTCCTCGGACCAACAGGCACCGGTAAAACAGAACTGGCCAAGTCGCTGGCTGAATTCCTTTTCCAGGATGAAAACTCGATCATCCGGTTTGACATGTCGGAATTTAAAGAAGAGCATTCTGCCGCTTTGTTATACGGTGCCCCTCCGGGTTATGTGGGCTATGAAGAAGGCGGCATGCTGGTAAATAAAATACGTCAGCAACCTTATGCGATCGTATTGTTCGATGAAATTGAAAAAGCGCACCCGTCGGTATTCGATATTTTCCTGCAAATACTCGACGAAGGCCGCATGCATGACCGGTTGGGCAAGGAAGGTGACTTCTCCAATGCGGTTATTCTTTTTACTTCCAACATTGGTGCGGAACACATCATTCAGCAATTCGGAGAAGGCACGATCCCGCGGTCGGACGAATTGCTGGAGATCATGGCGCGTTATTTCCGGCCGGAGTTCCTGGCGCGGGTGACGGAGATCGTTCCGTTTGCGCCCGTGAGCAAAGAGAATGTGGTGCGCATCTTCAATATTCACCTGAAGCCGCTGGTCAAACAACTGGAGCAACAGGGAATAGCCCTTCATGTAACGCCGGAAGCGGAAGAACACCTGGCCAATCTAGGGTTTACCCCTAAATACGGTGTGCGTCCGTTGAAAGGAGCGATCAGAACCTGGCTGCGCAAACCGCTCAGCCGCATGATCATCAATGCAGAAATCAGTAAAGGCAGCGAGGTAACGGTGGACGTAGAAGAAAAAAATGGCCATAAAGAACTGATATGGAGCGTAAAATAAGGCCGCAAACATAAAGCAGGCCTGAATTTTGAAGTAGTGAAACTTACCGGGAAAAAATCGTAATTTTTCAATATCAAAACTTAAATGCAACAACCATGATGGACAGTAACTACGGTATTGGCGGCACCGAGGTGAAAACCGATGCCAGTGAGGCGTTTGTGGACATTCCGCAGAACCGCACACTGATGGCAGAAAAACTCACCAAGGATGCTCCGGTAAAACCCGAAGTGGTGCATGGACTCCAGACCATTGAACAGGTATTCGAACATTTCAAACCTGAGATCGGTGTTGACTTCGAAGATGCCAGCGGACAGACAAGGAAAGAATCACTTTCTTTCAATACGCTTGGCGACTTCGGTACAAAAGGTATTACGGCGCAGAGTGCTTTTCTGAAAGACAATGCGGCCAAAAAAGAAGAATACCTGAAGATCATCAAACAATTGAAATCGAACAAGATCCTGAAAACCGCATTGGCCGATCCTGAAGCAAAGCAGGCCCTGCTCGATGCCATCAACGGAATGGTAGCCGACCTGGACAATCACCAGTAACCGACCCTTAATCATTAAACCTGCGACATGTCATTTAAATCAACACTCGTACTTGGGAACAACTCTTACAATGTGTTGTCCTTTAGTATGAACATTCATCAGCAAACCGATCAGTATGGTGTACCCAGAGATCGTGTAAGCTGCGATGTACTGAGCATTGTGATCGAGTCATCTGGCAAAGATGATGAGATATCAGAATGGGCAACCAGTCCGAAAATGAAAAAGAACGGACAGGTTACTTTCTTCAAGCGTGATGCATCTGCCATCGGCAAAACCATTGCTTTTGAAGATGCTTACTGCATAGGATACAACACTGATTATTCTGATAACGAAGGAGTACCTATGACGCTGAAGATCATGTTATCAGCCATGTGTGTAAAGATCAATGACAAGTATGTAGTTAAAACACCGGTATATACCAATGGCAGCAAAGGAGGAAGTTCCGGATCATCATCATCATCCGGCAGCACCGAGACGGCCAACGCGCCTATCGCCAGCTTTATTGCCGACTAACTAACCCCATCCCCAACATTAAACAAAACACGATACTATGAGTGAAGAGTTGCAACAACAGTCGGCTCCCCTGCCAGAGCAGGTAAAGGAACGCCAGCCGGTGGGAAATCCGCTGGAACTCTTGAAGCGCGGTACAGAAAAACTGGCCAAATTCGGCGGGTTTGACCTGATTGAATCTTCCATCGAGGGCGCCGCCAACCTCAACCCGGACCGTAAAGCACGCCGGAATATCTTCCTGACGGAAAATCAAAAGAAAAGCGAACGCGAAGCACTCAAACGCGCCCTTTCCATCTGGGCAGAAGTGTTGGAGTCCAACAGCGAGATTTCTGACATGGTGAACCTCAGCGAAGAGAAAGCCGAACAATGCCAGAAAGTACTCGAGAAGAATCTCGCCAAAGCCGTGGAAGAAACACGCGAACTCGAGCGTTCCTACCGCAATGTGGCGCTGTTCTTCAAAAACTCCGAAAGCGATAAACTTAAAAACGTTTCCTTCATCAACTGTGAACCCGATCAGTTGAAGGATCTCGACAATACCCGTTTCATCGATTTCATTAACGCAGAGCTGAAACAGAACTACGACCGCCTGGATCTGCGCAGCAACTACAGCATTCTCATCGTTCCCGGTTATCTCGGCTCCAACAAGGTTGTGGAGAAATGGGCTAAAATGGCGCATGAGAATAAAGTAATGCTGGTAACCGACTTCGAACACCTCGACGCTCCCGATGACGTAATGGAAATGTTCGAGATCGCCAACCTCACCGGTGGTGATAAATACCGCAGTAACGTGATGATGACCTGTAACTGGCTCGTGGGCCGTGGTCGCTTTGAAGAGTTGGGTGAAGACGAAGACCTCTATGTTCCGCCTTCCGGTGCATTGGCTGGTAAAATTTACAAGACTCTCATGAGCCAGGTAACTGCCGGTAAAAAATTCGGCAGCATGAACGAAGTGGACGGCGTTAAATTCGATCTCAAGAAGAGCGAGATCGCCAACCTCGAAAAAATGGGACTCGTGCCAATGGTAAAGGAATACGGAAAAGTAATGGCCTTCTCCGCCAAAACACTTTTCAACGGCGACAACCTCGGTCTGCAGACCTATTCGGTTGTACGCGTATTCGACTACGTAACCAAAGTATTGATGGACTTCCTGAATCGCCGCGCATTTGAGAACTTCAATGCCAACACACGGAAAGACCTCATGAGCCAGATCGTTCGCTTCCTCGACAGCATCACCGGTCCGGACAAACTCATCGAAGACTTCACAATCCGCCGTTTCGAGCAGGATCCTGTTCAGAAAGACCGCATTCACCTGGACATACACATGAAACCTTACTTCCCGGCCAAAAACTTTATGATCAAAATGGATGGTCAGAAAGGCGATGACGGCACGCAGTGGGAAACAGAGTATGATCAGCAGAAATAATCTTAAAAAAAGCCCCGCAATTGCGGGGCTTTTTTAATTTGATGATTTGAAAATTTGATAATTAAACTTTCGTACAGGTCTTTCGTTCAGAGGGGCCTGTTTTTTTATTGGTTGATGGGGAACCAATAAGCATTGCCTAATCTTCAAATTTTCAAATCACCAAATTACTCCTCCTCCTGATACCCTGTGTTTTTGAGCATCACATTCACATTCTTCTTTTTCAGATCTTCGAGCGCTATGCCTTTCTTCAAATCGGTGTCGAATAAGGTGAGGCTGTGGCCGTAGCCGAGGTCCATGAACACACGGTCGTCGATGATCCAGCCGGGAACACTGAACGTATACCCTTTGCGGGAATAACCGAGGTTGGTGGTCATATCCTGATCCACGACGATCTTAATCAGATCACCATCTTTGAACTTTTTATGGGAACCGGAAATATGCGCCACCACGTAACGCGGAGGCTTGGGCTTTTCCTCCAATGATTTATTTTCCTGACTGCTCACCTGCAGATCAATCTGCCTGAACGCCTCATCATTTTCATCACCACCTTTTTTGATTTTCTTGGGAGCCGTGGTAGAGAACACATTGTATCCAAAACTCTTCATGTAAATCTCCGGGTATTCAAACAACTCTTTTACAGCAATGATCTTATAAACATATGCCGCCGTTTCCGGGTTGAGCTGCATGGAAAAATAATCGGTGCCCTGCTTGCGGATGGCTTTGTCGATATTGCCAATGCCGTTGTTGTAGGCAGCAGCGGACAATGTCCACGAAGCCACGCCGTAGCGTTTCTTATAAAAATCATAATGAAACTTCAGCAGCTTGCATCCGACTTCACTCGCTTTGTTGATGTCTTCGCGTTCATCGATCACTTCGTTCATCACCATGCCGTACTGACGCGCGGTGGCGGGCATGATCTGCCAGAAGCCATGTGCCCCGGCCGCCGAACGAACGGTGGCCATGAAACCACTCTCAACGATCGGCAAATATTTCAGGTCTTCCGGAATGCCGAATAACCGGAGGTATTTTTCTGCAATGGGAAAATAAAGCTGTGCGCGTTTGCGCAATGCGGGAAGGTTTACAAGCGGCACCTGCTTGCGGATAATGTTCATCAGTTTGTCTGCTACAAAACTCCGCTCTACCGGAATGCGTTCACCGCAAAAATAAACGCTGTGCTCCTGTGCCATGGCGGTTAGCGGTGTAAGCGCGATCAACAGGCAAACAAAAGACAGCCGCAGTTTTTTCATAACTCACTTTTTCTTCTTCTTTCCTTTTTTTTCTTTGGAATCCGTTGCTGCGGGAGCGGCATCATCGGGTGTCAGTTTCTTCTCGATCTTCATCCGTTCCTTGTTGTATACTTTTCCGTCGAATACAATGTCCATGTTTTTACGGTCTGCGCGGCGCTCACCGATATTGATATTGAGCATGTCCCCGTCCTGTATATTGGCATCGCGGATCACCACCACTATACGTGTATCCTGTCCGGGGCGGACGATCGGGAAGCTTTGAATAAATGTGACGTAGCTGCAACGCAGAGGTTTCCGGTATGTTTCATCGGCATTATACCAGCGCACCAACGCGGCGCCCATCAGGAAGTCTTCTTTGCTTTTGTTGCTGATGTTCAATTTGAAATAGGCATTGGGACCGCTGAAGGCAATATTTTCCAGTGTCATCGATACGCCGCCATTCACGGTTTCCTGCGAAGCGATGGCCAGGTTGGCCGGCGCCTTCAGCAGTTCCATGGAATACTGATAATTGCGCAGCGTATCCGCCGTCAGGTAAAAATCGGAATTGACGTATTGCGGTTGTTTGTCAGGTATATCGAAAATATTAATGCCTTTACTGCCATAGCGTTCCCAAAGACCGCCGCGTGTGTAGGCTTTCTCCTGGCGCTGGCGTTCTTTTTCTTCTTCGAGTGCTTTCAGGCGGGCCACTGCTTCTTCGTGTTCTTTTTTGCGGCGTTCTTCTTCCACTTTTGCTTTCTCGGCGGCTTCCCGCAATACGCGTTCTTCTTCCTTGCGTTTGGCTTCGGCCTGGGCGCGCCGCGTATCTTCTTCCTGTTTCTTGCGGGCGATCTCCTGTTGTTTCTTCTCTTCTTCCGCTTTGCGTTTGGCATCGGCCTGTGCCTGCAAGTCGGCTTTTTTGCGTTCCTCTTCCTGGCGGCGTTTTTGTTCGGCTTCCGCTTTTATTCTGTCCGCCTCTTTGAGTCGCGCAATTTCTTCTGAACGTTTTTTATCCTCTTCCGCTTTTTTCTTCGCGGCCAGTTCTGCGGCTTTTTTCTCTTCGGCTGCTTTCAGGTCGGCTTTCCTGCGGTCTTCTTCTTCTTTCCTGCGGGCTGTTTCGTCGTCTTTTTTATGCTGATCTGTTTCCTGTTTCAGCAATGCTTCGATTCGCAGACGCTCGGCTTCTTTCTGTTTGGCATCGTCCGCCGCTTTTTTCTTTTCTTCGTTTCTTTTCTGCTCGTCTTCTTTGGCTTTGGTCAGTTTCGTTTCCAGTTCCTGTTGCGCCCTGGAATCTTTTTTCTCCATTTCCTTCAGTTCCTTGCGTATGCGTTCGGCTTCCTGTTCGCGCGTCTGCTGAGCTTTGGCGACATCCGACTGGCGTTTCTCTTCTTCTTTCTTCGCCTGTTCTTTTTCTTCCTCTTCGATTTTGGCGAGATCGTCTTTATTGGTAGTGCTTAACTTCTGTACGATCTTTTTTAAGTCTTTCAGGTTGGAGTAATCGTACCAGAGTGAGGGGTCACGGTTGATATCGTAGTCTTTATTGAAGGAAATGATGAAATAGTGGTTGCGTTTGCCTTCCTGCACGGTAAGGCCGATATTATCCGGCACTTGTTTTCCATCGCCCTTGTACGTAAGCGACATGGACTTGTTATTGCGCACTTTGCAGCTATAGAGCCGTGTTCCTTCGGGTGTGCTGAATTCGGCGTTGACCACTTCGTCGTTGAAAATAAGAAAGGCAGGAGCGTCGGCGCCAACGGTTATGCGTTGACCATTCAGATTCTGTGCCGCCGCAGGCAGCGAGGCAAACAGCAAGAAAAATAACCAGCCAAAAGGCCCGGACCTGCTAAATGACATAATGGATCAATGGTTAATTGTTCTAAAGGTACAAAAATGACCAGTAAATGAACCTCACTTATTCTGGTGAAAAGAAACAGCGGTTATAAGTAGTAAGTTTTAAGTAGTAAGTTTTCAAAACACGTCTTCAACTGGCGGAGGTACATCTTGACGTATTCACCCCTGAGTTCCAGGGGGCTGTTGACTTAACTTAAAACTTATTACTTAAAACTTATAACGGCTGTTTACCTTATCTTCGCCCTCATTTCGTTAACCTAAATATCATCCACGGTATGCTTCCAAAGTACAAGCGAATTCTTCTCAAATTATCCGGCGAATCCCTGATGGGCGACAAGAGCTTTGGCCTTGATTCCGATGTGATTGCCCAATATGCCCGCGACGTAAAATCCATTACAGAGTTGGGTGTACAGGTAGCCATCGTGATCGGAGGCGGCAATATTTACCGTGGAATGAACGAAGCCGAAACAGGTATCGAACGTGCGCATGGCGACTATATGGGAATGCTGGCCACCGTGATCAATGGCATGGCATTGCAGGCCGGCCTGGAAAAAGTAGGCGTTTACACACGCCTGCAGAGCGCCATTAAAATGGAACAGATCGCTGAACCTTATATCCGCCGCCGCGCTATCCGTCACGTGGAAAAAGGACGGGTGGTTATTTTTGGTGCCGGCACCGGCAACCCTTATTTCACCACCGATACGGCAGGTTCTCTCCGCGCTATCGAAATCAGCGCCGATGTGATCCTCAAAGGCACCCGCGTTGACGGCATTTATTCTGCCGATCCTGAAAAAGATCCTACCGCTACAAAATTCAATACCATCACCTTCCAGGAATGCCTGACTAACAACCTGCGTGTGATGGACATGACCGCTTTCACCCTTTGCATGGAAAACAACCTGCCGATCATCGTATTCAATATGAATAAGGAAGGCAATTTGCGCCGTGTGGTAACGGGTGAGAAGGTGGGAACGTTAGTGAGATAATTTGAAAATTTGATGATTTGAAAATTTCAAAGGCAAAAGGCGTAAGGTTAACAGCCGCCCGATACTTCGGGCATAGGTTATAAATTTTTCCCATGGTTCGTGTATACACGAACCATGCTTGTTTACAGGCGTTCCGGGAGCCGGAATGTTTTTTGAATTTTCACTTTTTATTTTTGAATGCAACCCATTTTTTTAAAAAAATGGGTTGAAGATCTTTCTCCAGGTCTTTAAAAGAAATAAAATACTGCAACTCTCCCGCAGCATAGGGCGCTATTTCGTAAGGCGTATAATTAAACCCAATGCCTGTTGCCGTTACGAAGAAATTATCGTTCGCTTCTATTTTATCTTCAAACAAACCCGCTTCCGTCAAAGGTTCATTAGGTTTCAGCTTCGCCTGTAGTCTTATCTGGCGCGCCAGTAACTTATTCAGTTTTGCTTTCCCTGACGGCAGCAATACCTCGTCCAGTTTTATTTCTTTCCCGGTATGTACATCCACCGGCGTAAAGCGCGTTGAATACAATCCGTGCGCACCACCCATGTACGCGTAATAGGTCGTGGCCATGTTTACCACATGCCCGTCGTCATAGGCTACAAGCACCTGTGTTACTTCATCATTGTTATACGCATAAGGATGATCCATCCACTCGCTGTCTGCCACACCCTGGTTTTCGGCCTGGTAGGCCGCGAAAAATGTTTGCTGTTGTTTATTTGCGAGTGCGGCAATATCGCTTGTGGTGCTGTCGCCGAGCAAGGCACATACTTTCCGTTGCAATGTTTTTGCAACGGGATTTATGGCAAATACTTCATAAGACGCCCGCGGAGAATTTTCTTTCCCTTTGTGCAAAGGCTCTTCTTTCGCCGTGTGGATCATTTGCGTAGCAAACATTTCCTGTTTCCGCACCAACGTTTTTACCGGCAACCCTGCCACGCCTTTGCGCCCGCTTTCCCAGGAGCCGGAGTAATCTGTGCCATTACGCTTCAGTACAAATCGCTCGGCAGCCGTATCACCCGGTATCATTCCATAAAGATGAATTTGTTTATTCCCTCCCTTCACACTGTCCGCACCCGCCAAATAAACCGGCTGGGCAGCAGACTTATAGTTGTAAAAGCCGATATATTCACCATTCGCAAGCTGATGCAGGTGCATATCGATAGGATATTTGCCGATCGTACCTTCCAGGCGAATGTATTGCTGAGAGCAGGCATAGAGACAAAAAAGGCCCGAAAGGGCAAGAAGACTCAGTTTTTTACCCATAGAAAGGGTTTTTAGAAACTAAAAATAGGGATTATCTTGCGCCTTGGCCCCTCTGTGAAAAACTATTACCCTGTTTTTATCTTAATTTTTAATAGTTTCAGAAACAAGCAAATTGGTGTTTATGGGCACGTTATCGTTGAGTTTACTGGAAATTGCTGTTTTGCTGTTTGGCGCCATCGTATTGGGTGCCACAGTTTATCATTTCCTTTCTGCACGCCTGAAAGTGTCGCAGGAGGAACAACAGTCGGATGAACTGACCCATCTTGTCGAAGAATGGAAACATCGCTATGAGCATGATATGGCGCTTCGCGAAAAAGAAGTGGTACGGTTGCGCGAGCAGGTAACGGAAGCCGAAGAAAATGTAAACATCTATTCCATCGAAGCAGAAGAACAATCTTCGATGAAAAAACAGGCACAGCAACAGGTGGAATTGCTGCGGATGCAAAACCAGCAACTGACTACCGAACTGGAATTGCTGCGCAAAAATCCTTTGCCGCCGATCAGCCTTTCCAACGCTGCTCCTCCCGATTATCTCTCACAATTGCAGGAAGCGCAGGCAGGACTGCTGGAACAAAATGAAAAAATCAACCGCCTACTTGGTAATATCGATGTGATCCGGGAAACGGAAGAGAAACAACGCGAAATACTCCGCAGCAACGAAGCCCTGTCGATGGAAGTGGAAGAACTGAAGGCAGAACTCGACAACAAAGACAGCGAGATCAATTCCATCCGCACACGCGAACATTTATCCAGGGAAATGACGGCGATGCTCGACAGTGCTTACTCCGAATTCAACCTGCTGCAGGAAAAACTCAGCCATCTCGAAGCGCAACTCTCCGCCTCACGTGCCGCACATGTGGATCACGAAGATTTGCAGGAAGCCTACCGGCGTTCGCAGCAGGAACTGGAAGAACACCGCACCAAATTGAGAGTGGCGCAAAACGATTACCAGCACCTGCAGGAAGAATTGCAGGAAATGGATGCGCAACTGAAAGATGCACAATTTCAACGTCAGCAATTACAGAAAAAAGTGTCTTCCCTCGAAGACCTCAATAAAGACCTCCAGGTGGTAGCCGATGCCAATAAAAAACTGGAAACACAACTCCGCAGGATCGGCGAACTGGAAAGCATGCTCAACATGGTATCCGAACAGCGCGATCAACTGATCAGAAGAAACGGATGAGCTGATAACGATCAGCCTCAAATCCATCACAGCCTTTAACTTTGCGGTATCAAAAAATGCTCCGCCATGGATCAACGTATCGCAGATATCCGCATCAACTATTCGCTCCGCTCGCTTTCCGAAAACGAGGTGGCAGCCGATCCTATTGAACAATTTGGCCAGTGGTGGCAGGAAGCCAGGCAATCGGAATTGCTGGAGGTGAATGCGATGACACTGGCCACGGCATCGGCCGATGGCGTGCCTTCGGCACGTATCGTATTACTGAAAGGCTTTTCGCCAAAAGGATTTGTGTTCTTTACCAACTATGAAAGCTTCAAAGGCAAACAGCTTGCTGAAAATCCGAAAGCATGTCTTGTATTTTTCTGGAAAGAACTGGAGCGGCAGGTACGCATAACAGGATTGGTGCAAAAAGTAAGTGAAGAAGAAAGTGAGGAATATTTTCACTCAAGGCCGGCAGGAAGCAGGCTGGGCGCTGCGGTATCGCCGCAAAGCAACGTGATCAGCAGCCGTGAATGGCTGGAAGAAAAATATGCTGCCGCGGAAAAAGAAGTCAGTAAATCCGCGAAAAATATCGAACGCCCGGAACACTGGGGCGGATACCTGGTGCGACCGGTAGTGATGGAGTTCTGGCAGGGACGCCCTTCGCGCCTGCATGACCGGTTGGAATATACACTAAAAGAAAACGGTGAATGGGATCTTCACCGGCTTGCTCCCTGACAGCCGGGAGCCATAGAACCACGCCGTTGATTAGCTGACAGGCATTTTCCTATCAACTAATCAAGCGGAAATCATTGGTTAGTCTTTTTTCTTTTCTGCAGCTTTCTTCTCTGCTACAGGCTTCGTTGCATTGGCGGGGCGGCTTTTGCCAAAGGAACCTTTGAAGCGTTTTCCTTTTGCCGTCTTTTTATCTCCTCTTCCCATTGTGTGTTGTTTAAAGTTTTGTTTAAAGTGCGAAGTTAATGAAAAAAGCTCCGGTACAGCGGCACAGGAGCTTTTAATGCGATGTAGGATCCGTTAGATTTTAGCAGACAGTTCTTTACCAGCCTTGAACTTAGCCACTTTACGAGCTTTGATCTTGATCACAGCGCCAGTCTGGGGGTTACGGCCATTACGGGCAGCTCTCTTTGAAACAGAGAAAGTGCCAAAACCAACCAGGGTAACTTTACCACCACCTTTCAGGGTTTTGGTAACCGCTTCGATGAAAGAGTCCAGGGCAGCATTAGCCTGGGTCTTTGTTACACCGGCGTCATCCGAGATTTTGGCGATTAATTCAGCTTTGTTCATGATCTTTATTTTTTTGAGATGATTAGTAACGGCGACAAAATTAGCCCGTTTTTTAACCCATCAAAAAAAAATATCTTTTTTTTATCTTGGTAAAATTGGCTACAACCCGCTCCCCGCAAGCATTCCAGCCGATGAAGTGTTAAAGATTATGTAACACCAATTTAACGCCGACCAACGAAAGCCTTGCTGGTAGCGGGTTTCAGAGGAATTCGATCAAATGCAGACTGGACAAGGGTTCCCGCGGAATATACAAACGAATTCCATTCACCCAAATTAAGATTTATTCTTTTACACACTCAATTCACAACCTGCAATACCGTATTGAAAGCGATAAAACTTTCTCCCCACTTATCTGTTGCGAGTTGCCGGTGATCCACGGCAAATTCAGTCACATATTGATTATACAACTCCCTGCTCTCCGAATGATATTGCACCGCATAAGTAATGCCCTCCGTGTCGTCCACTTCCGTCAGCCGGAGAATGGCCGCATGCGTAAAACAACCGGTGGCCACTATACGGGGAATGTGCTCACTGCGCATCCATTGCAGCCAGGCATCGGCAATAGCATGACTCACCTGTGAGGTTACATTATAAATTATCTGCGTAGCCATAGGATCAGGGTTTTAATTCCAGGTAAACGGGGCAGTGGTCACTGTGTTTCACATCGGGATAAATATCCGCAGCCACGAGATTGGCGCGCAAGGCTTCCGTTACCGAAATATAATCGATACGCCAGCCTTTGTTATTAAGCCGCACAGTCGGAAAACGCTGACTCCACCAACTGTACCGATGCGGCTCCTGGTGAAATGTACGGAAAGTATCCACCCATCCCGACTCCAGGAATTTCGTCATCCACTCACGTTCCTCGGGAAGAAAACCGGATGATTTTTTATTGCCCTTCGGATCATGAATATCAATTTCGTTGTGTGCAATATTGTAATCACCGCAAAGGATGAGTTTTGGTTTTTGCTTACGCAGATTATCTACATAGGTCTGAAATTCACTGAGCCATCCGTATTTGAATGTCTGGCGTTCGTCACCACTCGTGCCCGAGGGAAAATAAGCATTGATCAGGCGGATATCGCCAAAATCGAGTTGTATCACGCGCCCTTCATCGTCACTTACTTTATGACCCGTACCATACTCTACATGATCAGGTTTTATTTTGGTAAAAACGGCAACGCCGCTGTAGCCTTTCTTCTGCGCACTGAACCAGTAGTCATCGTATCCAAGATCCGTAAATAACTGGTAGTTCACATTGTCACGATGAGCTTTGGTTTCCTGTATACAGATGATATCGGCGGGTTCTGTTTTCAGCCAGTCCATAAGGCCTTTGTTCATAGCCGCACGGATACCGTTGACATTATAACTGATGATGCGCATGATCGTGAATTTAGGCATCAAATGTACCGGATAATTTGCTTTTCAAGTGCACGTATTCCTGCGATTTAGCTTTTTGCCCTGCACAGTTTTGCTTAGTTTTACCGATTTCAAAATACCCGTACATGAATGATCAGGAAAGTATCATACCGGCCAAAGAACATGTGTTTCTCGACGGACCCAAGAGCCGCGGTTATGAGCTGGGTTTTGCCTGGCGTGTATTCAAACAATTCATAAAAGGATTCAGGACCCTGCACTTTGTAGGCCCCTGTATTACCGTATTCGGTTCTGCGCGGTTCAAAGAAGATCATCCTTATTATGTGCAGGCGCGTGAATTTGGCAAACGCATTGCACAATTGGGCTTTACTACCATGACGGGCGGCGGTCCGGGTATCATGGAAGCCGCCAACCGCGGCGCTTTTGAAAATGGCGGGCAGTCCATCGGCTGCAATATTCAATTGCCGTTCGAGCAACACGAAAACCCTTACCTGCACAAGTCCGTGACCTTCGAACATTTCTTTATCCGGAAAGTATTGCTCATTAAATATTCCTACGCTTTCATCATCATGCCCGGCGGATTCGGCACCATGGATGAATTTTTCGAAACACTTACCCTGGTACAAACCAAGACCATCACGCAGTTCCCCATCGTGTTATTCGGAAAAGAATATTATAAAGATTTGCTGGTTGCCATCGAAGACATGGCCGAGAAGGGTACCATTTCCAAAGAAGACATGGACCTGGTGCTGATCACCGACGACTACGATGAGGCCATGAGTCATATCCGCCATTACATTACCTCCAACTACAAAGTGAAGCCCCGCAAACGTAAGTGGATCTTCCTCGAAAAACGCTGAGCGACAAGCTTCCAAACAGGCAATAAACAATCTGCGGTTTTTTAATGTGTATTTTATACATATTAATTATCTTCACGCAAATTATTGACGATGCGCCTGAAAACATTGCTTGCTTTGCTGCTGGCCCTTACTGCCAGTGCTGTGCTTTATGCCCAGCAATCCCTCAAAACATTTTCCCCGTCGGGTTACATACAACTGGAAACGGTTCTCAACAATACCGGAGAACTGCAATACCGGTTGTTATTTAAAAACAAAGAAGCGGTCGGCCTTTCATCCCTGGGCCTGCGTCTTTCCACGCCGGCGATCGAACTCAATCGTTTCAGCGTGGTAAACATCGACTCCACCAGCAAAGACGAAACATGGGAAACTGTTTGGGGTGAAGACCACCGCATCCGCAATAATTACCGCGAGATTGCCTACCTGTTACAAAACAAAAGCAGCACGCCTGTTAAACTGCGGATCGTGTTCCGTGTATTCAATGACGGTGTAGGCTTCCGGTATGAATTTCCGCAGCAGGATGCCCTGCATCATTTTGTGGTTGCAGACGAACTCACCGGCTTTGCCATGACCGGCGATCACAAGACGTTCTGGATTCCCGGTGACTACGATACCAACGAGTACGCATATTATACGAGCCCGCTGTCAAAGATTGACGCATCGGGTGGCGGCTCCGCGCAGGAGATTCATGCCAAAACCTTTTTTGATAAAAATGCCGTGCAAACGCCGCTGATGATGAAATCAGCCGATGGCCTGTACCTTAATATCCACGAAGCAGCACTGCTCAATTATCCGGCGATGAACCTGGTGCTGGACAAAGCAACCCTTAAATTCCATACACAACTGGTGCCCGATGCGGTAGGTAATAAAGCTTATCTGCAAACACCGGCCAAAACACCCTGGCGTACTGTATTGGTAAGTGATAAAGCACCTGATATTCTTTCATCCAGAACTATCCTCAACCTCAACGACCCTTCCGTAATCGGCGACAGCAGTTGGATTCATCCGCAGAAATATGTCGGCATCTGGTGGGAAATGCATGTGGGCAAAAGCAGTTGGGATTACAGCGGCAGCCAGGTAGGATCGCAACAGGCAACGCGCGTACCGCACGGTGCCAATACTGCTAACGTGAAACGTTATATCGATTTCGCCGCACGCCACGGTTTTGACGGCGTATTGGTGGAAGGATGGAATACCGGGTGGGAAGATTGGTTTGGTCAATGGAAGGAAGATGTGTTTGACTTCGTAACGCCTTATCCCGATTTCAATGTGCAGGAACTCTCCGATTATGCTAAATCGAAGAAGGTAAAAATCATCATGCACCATGAAACATCGGGCTCCGTTACCAACTACGAACGTTGGATGGACACGGCTTACCGTTTCATGAAACGGTATAACTATGATGCGGTAAAAACAGGTTATGTCGGCCGCATCATTCCGCGCGGCGAGCACCACGATGGTCAATGGATGGTCCGTCATTTCGAACGCGTGGCACGCAAGACGGCCGGCTATAAGATTATGGTGAACATGCACGAGTCTGTTCGTCTGACCGGCTTACACCGCACCTTCCCCAACTGGATCGCCAGTGAAGCAGCAAGAGGAAATGAATTCAATGCCTGGAGTTCCGGTAATCCTCCGGAACATGAAACCATTCTGCCTTTCACGCGGCTGATGGGCGGTCCGATGGATTATACTCCCGGTATTTTCAAAATAAAAATGAGTTACTACGACTCCACAAAAAAAGAGCAGGTACATACCACGCTCACCAAGCAACTCGCTTTGTATGTAACGATGTACAGCCCGTTGCAAATGGCGGCAGACTTACCAGAAAACTATGAAGCCAATCTTCCTGCATTCCAGTTCATTAAAGATGTGGCGGCAGATTGGGAAGAAACGCGCATTCTCGACGCAGAGCCGGGTGATTACATCATCACGGCACGCAAAGCACGCGGCAAGGATAGCTGGTTCATTGGCGCGATCACGGATGAAAGCGCGCGTCAGTTCACCACGTCATTGCATTTCCTTGATGCCGGCAAAACCTATATCGCCACCATTTACCGTGATGCCGATAATGCGGATTGGAAGAGCAACCCGGAAGCCTATGTGGTAGAAAAATTTGTGGTAACAGCTAAAATGGCACTGAAACTGAAGCTGGCTCCTGGTGGAGGAACCGCTATCAGCCTGTTGCCTGCAACCGCTGCCGAAACCAAGGGCATCAAAAAATATAAATGACCGGTTATTTGTAGCTTTACTGCTATAACTAACTGACATGAACGGAATAGAAATACTTGGCTACACAGCCGGCGCCATTACCTCCCTGACGTTTCTCCCGCAGGTGATCAAAACATTAAAGGAAAAATCTGCCAGGGATGTATCCATGATGATGTTTATCATCGCCGTGGTAAACCAGACCATGTGGGTGGTTTATGGCGCGTTGCTATCCAACTGGGTCATCATCCTCACCAATGCGGTGATCCTGTCGATGTCACTGACCATGATCATTTTAAAAATCCGTTATTCCGGTAAGGAAGATGAAAAACTCTCGTTTTAAAGCTATCATATTTGATCTCGGCAACGTACTGATCAATTGGGACCCGCGCCATGTGTTCAACGACACCTATTTCGATTCAATCGAAAAGCGTGATCATTTCCTGGAAAAAATCTGCTCGATGGATTGGAACGAGCGGCAGGACGAAGGCCGCTCGATCGTGGAAGCCACACAGGAACTCGTAGCACAATATCCCGAATGGGAGTCTTCCATCCGCGACTATTACGGCCGCTGGACCGATATGCTTGGCGGCGCCATTGCGGAGACCGTTGAAATTTTCCGCCGGTTGAAAGAAAGTGGTCAATATAAAATCTATGCCCTTACCAATTGGCAGGCCGGCTTATTTGATATTGCGCTGGTACGTTATGCCTTTCTTCATTGGTTTGACGGCCGCGTGGTGAGTGGAGAAGAAAAAATGAGAAAGCCCGAGCCCGCCTTTTATGAGCGTTTACTGGACCGGTATACCATTAGTCCGTCCGAAGCTTTGTTCATCGATGATAACCTGCGAAATATCAAAGCTGCGGAAGCGATGGGTATCCGGAGTATTCATTTCACCAGTCCGGCTGCATTGGAACGATCGTTGAAAGAGCTGGGCGTTCTTTAGAGGGAGCTGTTACCCTGCTGTAATCTTTTCTTTACTTCGTCCTGGTAAGTTTCGCCTATCGGAATGTATTTGTCACCGATCACTATCCGTCTGCGTTCAACTTTGTCAATCCGGTCAAGGTTGACGATATACGACTTATGCACCCGCATCAACGAAGTATGGCGAAGTTGCTCTTCAAAAGCTCTCAACGATTGTAAGGTGAGGATGCGTTCATTTTCCGTATAAACCGAAACATAATCGCGCATACTTTCCATGTAGCGGATATCTTTCACGGCCACTCTTACGATCTTGTATTCGGTTTTGATAAAAAGGTGCTCAGCCGTATTGCTTTCGCGGAGCAAGGGTTGCAGGCGTTCGCGGGCTTTTTGTACGGCTGCCGCAAAACGTTCAAAAGAAAATGGCTTCAGCAAATAATCCACCACATCGAGATCGAAAGCCTGCAGCGCGTATTCTTCGTAAGCGGTGGTAAGAATCACCTTGCACTTGCCGGCGAGGATCTTCATGAACTGAATACCGGTGAGTTCGGGCATTTGCACATCCAGGAAAATAAGATCCACTTTTTGCTGCTGCGCCATATCGAGCGCGGCAAACACATCGCTGGTGGCACCGGCCAGCTCGAGGCTGGCAATTTTCCCTATATAATTTTTCAGCAGGTTCTGAGCCAGTGGCTCATCGTCTACTACCAGGCATCTGATCATCTGCTTTGTTGTTTAGCGATAAGCGTAAAGAGAACAACCCGTCCCCATCATTGATATCCATTTTATATTGGCCGGGATAAAGAATCTCCAGCCGGCGGCGGATATTATCGAGTCCCACTCCGCCCATGGCATCTTTATTCTTGTGGCTGATTTTGTTACGTGTTTCAAATTCCCAGCCGTTGTCTGTAATCGTCAACCGGATGAGCAATGGAATGCGGTTATCCGTAAAATCGCCGTGCTTGAAAGCATTTTCGATAAAAGGAATAAGGAAGTACGGAGGAATGGAGGTGTTATCTGCATTCCCGTTCAATTCCATCTTTACCGGCAGTTCATGTTCAAACCGCAGCCGTTGCAATTCCACGAGGCTGCTGATATATTGCCATTCGCGCAGGATCGCTACCTGGTGTTTTTTTTCATATAACATGTACCGCATCAGGTCGGAGAGGCGCAGAATGGCATCTGCCGTTTTTTCTGAACGTTCATAAGCCAGCGAATAAATATTATTGAGGGTGTTGAATAAGAAATGCGGGTTTACCTGCGAACGGAGAAATTGGAGTTCGGCATCGCGGGTCTGCTGTTGCAGCGCAACTTGTTTCTTTTCGTTGTAGGCCTGGTTTTCCAATAGGAAAAAAAGCACCCCCAGTACTACATAGATCGATGCGTAATACGTATTGTCGAGTATAAAATACTTTAATGAAATGTTCGAGGGATAGTTTTGTGCTTCAAAGAACTTTGGCAAAACAAGTTGCTCGAGAAGATAGCGCACCGCCATAAAATAAATCAGCGTACCCAGCAAACCCAGTAATAATAACCCATAGCGGCGGGTGCGATAAAATTTTATGCCGGCAGCGCGTACAAGCAACAATGTGCTGCCCGCATAGAACAAGGCGCAGAGGTTGAAAATATTCCAGAATGCAGTGACATCGTATGGCTCTCCATATTTAATGGTGGTAAGCAGATCAAATCCCCATACCATCATAAACAGAAAAATCGCATAAACCAATATCAACTGTTTCCGGCCCATACAACGAAAATAGCGCTTCATACGACCCGGACAAACCCGCCATCTGCCAACTGGCTTATTTCCTCTGCAACCCTGGTTCGGCACCTGCGCCCGGTTGGCAGACAAAAACCAGCAGTATGCAGATTTCTGTTGACGCCGTGCCGGTTGTGGTGAACATTTGAGTCATCAAACATTAATTTATAAAAAATGAGATACCTCAGCCTGCTGCTCCTCCTCCCCTTATTCTCATCCTGCTATATGGTAAGGGCTTATAAAAACCGTAAACTCACTTTGCGTTCGCATGAAAACCTGCCATCTGTTGCTATTAAAAATGGCGACAATGCTTTTCATTTTGCCGATGCCACTGATCACGGGCAATCCCGTCCATGGAGAGAAGAACTGGACAAAACGCTGGAAGGTAGCAGCACTGCCGCATTCCTCGTGATCCGCCACGACTCCATTTTGTACGAAAAATATTTCGATGGCTTTGACCGCAGTTCGCTGTTGCCTTCTTTCTCCCTGGTTAAATCATTTGTGGCAACCTTAACCGGTATTGCCCACGATGAAGGAAAGATCAAATCCTTCGACGAGCCGATGACGAATTACCTGCCGAAATTCCTGAAGAAAGACCCGCGTTTTGCGCAGATAACCATTCAGCATTTACTGGACATGCGCAGCGGCCTGCAATGGGATGAAGGTTCCTACGGTTTGAAAGATGCTTCCATCAAGCTGGCGTTCCGTCCCAATATGAAGCCGCACGTTTACAAAGTAAAGATCAAGGAAGCGCCGGGTGTGCAGACCGAATACCAAAGCATCAATACCTTATTGCTGGCTATGATCATCAGCAAAGCAACCGGCAAAACGGCAGCCGAATACATGTCGGAGAAAATCTGGAAGCCCTTGCAAATGGAATATGCCGCCACCTGGAACACCGACAAACGGCATTTGGAAATTGCCTATGCCGGGTTGAATGCCACCGCGCGTGACTTCGCCAAGCTCGGGCGTCTGTACCTGCGCGAGGGTGACTGGGACGGGAAACGGGTTGTTTCCAAAGCATGGGTCGACAGTACACTGACCGGGCAACTGATGTTGGAAGAAGGATATAAAAACCAGTTCTGGGGCAACCGGTCTTATGAGGTATTCCCGGATTCGTTATCGGCGGTCACAGCCGCATCGAGTGGAAAATATGCAAAGCCCGCGCTGCACAGTTATCTCAAAAACGGTTTAAAACAATTCTATGTCTCTTATGCAGGCCGCGGCTATTATGCACTGGGCATTTTAGGTCAATATATTTATGTGAATCCTGTCAATGAATCGATCGTTGTGCGGCTGGGTTATCATTGGACCAAAAAGGGCGTGTCGTTGCAACAGGTGGTGACGGAGGTGAGCAGGTCAATGGGGCAATAAGTGAATAGGTGAATGGTCAATGGTGAATGATGTATTCATTTTACCCCCTGGTTCGTGTCCTCACGAACCAGGGGCGTAGAGAGAAGTAAATCGACAACAAGCGCTGTTTTACTTATTGGTATTAACAACCATGCTATTGATCCATCCACTTATTGCCTAATGGATCTATCTTGCGCTTATGCAAGACCAACCAACCACCCTGGCAGACGAACTTGAGGATTTTGACCGGTATACAGAAGCTACTCTGGGCCAGCGTCTGATGAACTTTCTTCTTGATGGCGCATTGAGTCATTATGGGCTTAGCCAATTAATAAATTATTTTGTCGGACTAATAAGCGGGATATACATAAGAACCTCAGTGACAATTTACGCTATGGGCCTCGAGATCACCGTTCCTTTGTTCAGTTATGAAATAGTTCTTATCAGCTACCTCCTGTATTATAGTATTTGTGAAAAAGTATTCAAGGGTTACACGCTGGGCAAGCTCCTTTCCGGTACGCGTGCCATCAGAGCCGATGGCGGAGAGCTTACTTTCAAAGATGCTTTTCTCCGTTCGCTGAGCAGATTGGTTCCGTTTGAACAGTTCAGCATCTGGTCTGGCAACGGTCTCTGGCATGACAGTTGGACGAAGACCCGTGTGATCAAAGCGAGATAATAAAAGTTGAAATAACTGACACTACGTTTTTTCCCGTGGTTCGTGTATACACGAACCACGGGAAAAAACATTCACTCATTCACTTATTGACTTATTGCCTCACTCAAGCACCGGCCTCAGCCATCGCTGCAATTCCTCTTCCGGCATTTTCTTACGCTGGAGATAATCGTTGAATTGATCCTGCTGAATTTTTCCCACGCCAAAATACTGGCTTTGCGGATGACTGAAGTACCAACCGCAAACAGAAGAAGCAGGATACATCGCCAGCGATTCGGTGAGATGAATACCCGTAGCGTCTTCCCCTCCGAGCAATTCAAATAATTTATATTTCTCCGTATGATCCGGACAGGCAGGATAACCGGGTGCGGGACGGATACCCTGGTATTTTTCTTTGATCAATTCTTCGTTGCTGAGCTGCTCGTCTTTTACATAAGCCCAGAATTCTTTCCGCGTACGTGCATGCAGACATTCCGCAAAAGCCTCCGCAAAACGATCGGCCAATGCCTGCAACATGATTTTGTTGTAGTCGTCAAGCGCGGCTTCAAAGCGTTTGATGTGTGGCTCGATTCCCTGGATGGTTACGGAGAAAGCACCGATATAGTCTTCTTTGCCGGCTTCCGCGGGAGCGATAAAGTCTGCCAGCGAAAGGTTGGGTTGATCCGCTGCTTTCTTGATCTGCTGACGCAGGAATTGCAGTTCGAGTTCACTGCCATCGCGGCGAACATTTACCGTATCCGCAGCCACGCGGCTCGCAGGCCAGAAACCGATCACACCTTGCGCAGTCAGCCATTTCTCCTTCACGATCTGATCCAGCAATGCATTGGCATCATTATACAACTTGGTAGCTTCCACACCTACTTTCGCATCTTCGAGAATCTGCGGAAAGCTTCCGTGCAGCTCCCATGAAATGAAGAAGGGTTTCCAGTCGATGTATTCACGCAGCTCGGCGAGATCGTAGTTCACAAATACTTTTGTTCCGGTAAACGATGGTGCCGGCGGTGTATACGAAGCCCAATCCACTTTTACCTTGTTGGCTTGTGCATCGGCAAACGACAGGTAATCTTTTACTACTTTTTTATTGGCGAAATCGTATTGCAGGCGAACATATTCTTCCTGTACTTTGCTGAGGAAGTTGCCGCGCTGTTCACCTAACAAAGAACCGGCTACCGTCACACTGCGGCTCGCATCAAGCACATGCACCACGCCATTTTCATACTGCGGCGCAATCTTAACGGCGGTATGCATGCGCGAAGTTGTAGCACCACCGATCAACAAAGGCTGATCCATGCCGCGGCGTTTCATTTCATGCGCCACGTTCACCATCTCATCCAGTGAGGGCGTGATCAGTCCGCTCAGTCCGATGATGTCCACATTTTCCTTTTGGGCAGTATCGAGTATTTTATCCGTAGGCACCATTACCCCGAGGTCGATGATATCATAACCATTACAACCCAACACCACCCCTACGATATTTTTGCCGATATCATGCACATCGCCCTTCACGGTTGCCAGCAGGATCTTTTTTACGTTGCCGGTAGTGGACGATGCATTGTTCCTCTTTTCTTCTTCGATAAAAGGCGTGAGCCAGGCCACGGACTTTTTCATCACGCGCGCAGACTTTACCACCTGGGGTAAAAACATTTTTCCCGCACCAAACAAATCACCCACCACACCCATGCCCGCCATCAGCGGACCTTCAATCACTTCGAGTGGTTTGGCATATTGCTGACGTGCTTCTTCGGTATCTTCATCGATGTAATCGGTAATACCATTTACCAATGCATGTTTGAGGCGTTCTTCCACGGAAGTACTGCGCCATGCATCGTTTTTCTTTTCTGTTTTATCGGTCGCTTTTACGGTTTCTGCAAACGCGATGAGTTTTTCCGTAGCCTCGTTGTTCTCATTGTTGCGGTTGAGGATCACGTCTTCGCAGAGCTGGCGGAGCTGTGGTTCTATTTCATCGTATACGACCAATTGGCCTGCGTTCACGATCCCCATGTTCATACCCGCTTTGATGGCGTAGTAGAGAAACACGGAGTGCATGGCTTCACGCACGGGTTCGTTGCCGCGGAAAGAGAAGGAGAGGTTACTCACACCACCGCTGATACCGGCCAGCGGCATCAGTTCTTTGATGCGGCGTGTAGCCTGGATGAAATCAACGCCGTAGTTGTTGTGTTCTTCCAGACCGGTAGCTACGGCAAATATGTTAGGATCGAAAATGATATCCTGACCATCGAAACCAACCTGCTCCGTAAGGATTTTGTAAGCGCGGTGACAGATTTCCACTTTGCGGTCTTCGGTATCGGCCTGTCCTTTTTCATCAAAGGCCATTACAATAACGGCCGCGCCATAGCTCTGGCAAATGATCGCCTGTTCGATGAATTTCTGTTCGCCTTCTTTGAGTGAAATAGAGTTGACGATACACTTGCCCTGCACGCATTTCAATCCCGCTTCGATGATCTCGAATTTGGAGCTGTCGATCATCAATGGCACACGTGAAATATCGGGTTCGCTTTGCAGCAGGTTGATGAAGGTGGTCATGGCCTGCACGCCGTCGAGCAGCGCATCGTCCATATTGACGTCGATCACCTGTGCGCCGCTTTCCACCTGCTGGCGGGCAACGCTCAATGCTTCTTCGTATTTGTTTTCGCGGATCAGCCGCGCAAATTTCTTGGAACCGGTAACGTTGGTACGTTCACCGATATTGACAAAGTTCGTTTCCGGACGTACAATCAGCGGTTCCAGTCCGGACAGCCGCAAATATGGTTTAATGCTATTCACTTCACTCATAAACGTTAGACAAGTTCTTTTTCTACAACGGGCAGTGGTCGCGGAGTAACATGCTTTACATGTTCCGCAATGTGCCTGATATGATCTGGTGTGGTACCGCAGCAGCCGCCCACGATGTTTACATAACCTTCGCGTGCCCAGTCTTCTAGGTAATGACCGGTATCCTGCGGATCTTCATCGTATTCGCCCATGGCGTTGGGAAGACCGGCATTGGGATAAGCCGATACAAAACAGGAAGCGAGTTGTGACAACTCGGCGATATGGGGACGCATTTCTTTTGCCCCGAGCGCACAATTGAGTCCAACACTCAGCGGACGTGCATGCGCAATGGATGTATAAAAAGCTTCCAGCGTCTGGCCACTGAGCGTGCGGCCCGATGCATCGGTGATGGTACCGCTGATCATGATGGGCAATGGCTCCGCAGCTACATCGCGGAAATATTTTTTGATGGCAAAAATGGCTCCTTTGGCGTTGAGCGTATCGAAGATCGTTTCGATAAGGAGAATGTCGACGCCGCCATCTACCAGTCCTTTCACCTGCTCATAATATGCATCCACTACTTCATCGAAAGTGACGGCCCGGAAGCCGGGATTGTTTACATCGGGAGAAAGCGAAAGTGTTTTGTTAAGCGGACCGATAGCGCCGGCTACCCAGGCTTGTTTGCCTGATTGCTTAACGGCTTCGCGTGCGCATTTTGCAGCGGCCACGTTCAGTTCATAGGCCAGCGACTGCATGTCGTAATCGGCCATGGCAATGGAGGTGCTGGAGAATGTATTGGTCTCGATAATATCAGCACCTGCGTCAAGGTATTGACGATGGATCTCGGTGATGATCTGCGGCTGGGTAAGGCAAAGGAGGTCGTTGTTGCCTTTGACATCCGAATGCCAGTCTTTGAAACGTTCTCCGCGGTAATCGGCTTCCTGGAGTTTATACCGCTGGATCATGGTTCCCATTGCACCGTCGATCACCAGGATCCTGCGACCCAGTTCTTCTCTGATATTCATGACGTTATGATTTAATTAGTTTGCACAGAGGATCAGCATTTCCGGGGGAAAGGCCTGCATACAGAACCGTAAACGCTTGGAAACTTTTTGAGGAGTTTACTACGTTTATTAGTTCCGTTTAAAGGCCGAACAATAAACAAATCCGCCTGTATGAGGCAAAGGTATCGAATACAATTTGAAAATTTGAAGATTTGATAATTTGAAGATGAGGGAGGAAGTGCGTTATCCCGTTGTCAATTCCGGTACTTCTTGAATTAAATTGCCAAATTTTCAAATCTTCAAATTAGCCAATCATCTCCCCGCTACATACCTCTCCACCGGCAGGCGGTTCTGCAGGCTGCGGGCGAGGGTCATTTCGTCGGCATATTCGAGTTCGCCGCCGAAGGCGATGCCGCGGGCAATAGTCGTAACCTGCACCGGGAAGGACTGGATCTTTTTCTGGATGTAATAGATAGTGGTGTCGCCCTGGATGTTGGGATTGAGCGCGAAGATCAGTTCGGATGTCGCTTCTTTCTGGATGCGGTTCACCAGCGCCTCGATCGTCAGTTGATCTGGGCCGATGCCGTCCAGCGGGGAAATGATGCCGCCGAGTACATGGTACAATCCGTTGTATTGCTGGGTACTCTCAATGGCGATCACATCGCGGATGGTTTCCACTACGCAGATGAGATCCTGGCGGCGCATGCTGTTGGCACAAATGCTGCAGATATCGCCATCGGCTACATTGAAGCAACGATTACAAAATTTGATCTCCCTGCGCATCCGCGCCACTACTTCGCTGAAATGCTCCACCTCACCCACCTCCTGGCGCAGTAAATGCAATACCAGTCGTAATGCGGTCTTTTTACCAATACCCGGAAGTTTGGCAAATTCAGTCACGGCATTTTCCAATAATGAAGAAGAAAACTGCATGGTGCAAAGATACGGACACGTGGCTTATCGCTGAAGCGGCGCGTCGGTTATGGTTCGCTGGGGGCGCGGCTGACCACCCGGCGTGGAACCGGCAGGTCTGCGTCCTCCGGGCGTTTGGCCCTGCCCGGGTTGTGAAGCCTGGCGGACATCAATCTCCACCTCGTTTTCCCAATTGGCTTTTACATTGATCATCCGACTCAGCGGAATCACTTTCTCCGGCTGACGGCGCCCGTTGAAGAAATCGCCCGGATCCCATTTGCCATTTTTATTACGGTCGTTTACAATGCGCAGATCGTATTCACCGGGAATGAACAAGGGATCATGGAAGTTCTCACTCGTAAGCGGCACCGCCTTTTTCGTTTCGTTGTTCTGAATAAACAATAACAAAGGATTGCTGCTCATATCCAGGTTGCGGAAACGCAGCCGCAGTTCGCCATAATCGATCTTTCTTTTGGTAACAAACCTGATAGTATCCGCTTTCAGCAGTTCTTTGCCCAATGTATCTGTGGCAAAATCTTTGTCGAACAGGAAAGCATACGATGTATTTTCCTGCCAGGGATATTTAAACGTGAGTTTGGTAGACGTGCTATCCATTTCCCAGCGATAACCGGATGTAACAGGCGTAAACAAGGTATCTGTGGTAAAGCGGACTTTGGAGGAATCGAATCTTTTAAGGGGTGTTTCGAAGGTAAACACCACGTCATTCAGCAGATCATGCGAGGGGCCGATATTGTTCTGGTAACGCAAACGGCGGTCGTTGTTGTCTTTTCTTGTATTGGTCTGGCTGCTGGCAGGCTTGGGTGGCTCGGGAATCGAATAAGCATAAAGTTTTACCGGAGCGTGAGGCGTACCGTCCAGTTTAACAGCAGAATCCGCAAAGGCAAATAATTGCGAACGCTTCATATACCGGTATGCACCGCCTTCATCTTTCATTGCATAGAGATAGTAAGTGCCGGGCGCCAGGAACCGGAAATGGAAATGCCCTTCAGCGTCGAGGCGGGCAATATAACGCGGACGTTCTTTGATCACCGCCGAGTCAACATTACTGGTGTGCAGCATAACGGTGAGCGTGCTGTCTGCCTTCTCATTTTCGGCGAGCACTACCAGGCCTGTCAATTCAAGCGAATCGATGGTTTGGCCTGTACTGAATACATAAATGAAATCTTTTACCTCGTTGCCTTCATTCACGTCCTTGATCACTTTGGTGAAGTTGAAAGCATAGGTGGTATTGGGCTCCAGCGTATCACGGATTCTGACGGTAACCGTTTTGAGCTTGGCCTCCACGATCGGCATGTTCTTGGGGAGAGGCGATACCACGAGGTTCTGCTGGACATTCTGCACTTCTACATATTCGTCGAAGTTGAAGGTAATGCGGCGCTCACTGAAGTTGCGGGTAGAGTCCGCCGGGCGAACAGCAATTGCCCTCGGTGCGAGGCTATCACGCGGACCACCTTCGGGTGGAATGATATTGGCACAGCCAGGGCTGCCGGCAAAAGCAGCCAGTAGCAGCAGTAAGATGGTGAGCGGGGATATGATTCGGACCAGACGCATAATGAGTTTGCAAACTTAGTTTGTTTGCGGCAAATGGCTTGCAGGGTTTGTCATAAAACAGAACCTGGCGCGAAGAAGCAATCGGAAGCGGCAATGTTTAACATTTCTTTGTTAATCGCCCGGGAGATAATGCGTGTTCAGATTCTTGCACTGGCGTCCCGGCCAACAGCCCTCTTGCCCTTGTTGGTCTCCTGACCAACAAGGGGTGCCCGAATCAGAAGTCCTTGCATTGCCGTTGGTCGGGAGACCAACGGAGGCGCTATAATCCTCAGCTTTCCAGGTTATCCTCCTCTTCCTGCTCATGCATGGCCACCGCCAGTTCGTTGGTCTTCACAAAGTTGCACCAATGACAATCCTCTTTTCCGCAGCCGGTATAGAAGTCTTTGGCCTGGATTTTATCCCAGGTTTCGCGGATTTGCCATAAAACGGCCGCCGTGTCCTCCGGTGTGATGATCACTTTTTCCTTGCGGTAGTTTTTCTTCTTGTCCGGTTCAATGAAGTCGAACTCGCTGCTTACCACTTTCCAGTCTTTTTTCTCATAATGATCCACCAGCAATTTATAGAACACCGCCTGGCGCCAGTAATCGCCGCCATGCGGCTCTTTGTCCGACGGACCTTTGAGTTTGGCCAGCGCTTTTTCCGGATCGCCGGTTTTATAATCGACCACGTTTACCGACTTGCCATCAAATTCCAGCTTATCCAGTTTTCCTTTCAACGGCACACCTTCCACTACCACATTGCGGATATTCCGTTCGATGGCCACGATGCGGTTGAAACGGTTGATATAGGTATCGTAATAATTGGCCAGCACTTCATGGCCGTATTCCATTCTCCGCTCAAATTCTTCGCGCGTAAAACTTTCGCGGTGGCGGTACATGTACCAATCGAAGTCAGCGATAAAGGTCTCTTTGGAAGGAAATTGCTTGTCGGCGTCGTCCAGCATTTTGCGGAACAATTGTTCCAGTGCGTGGTGTACCGACGAACCAAATTCGGTGGCTTCGTTTTTAGGTGAAGGAATACGTACCAGGTTGCGGTAATAAAACTCGAGCGGACATTTGAGGTAATTGCTCAATGCCGTAACGTTCATCACAAATTTTTCCAGCAAACGTTCGATGAATGCCTCTTCCATGTGCGCAATCTCCGGCCGCAGTGTTTCGCCGAAAGGCAGGGCGGCAAAACGATCTTCTACTTCTGTATCGAGGATTATTTTTTCTACCGGCAATAAATGGCGGTCCAGTATTTCCGCAATAAACATCGATGGTTCGAGTTCTTTGCCATCTGTACGGAAACGGCTGTAGGATATATATAAATGCCGCTCCGCGCGGGTCAGTGCCACATAAAATAAACGGCGCAATTCTTCCTCATCACTGGACACCGGCTGAGAGCTGAACATAGTATCCGGCAGGCTGTAACCGCCGCCGGGCTTGCGTTTCTTTTCCCAGAAGGCAGCATTACAGCCGGCAATGATCACGTACTCGTATTCCAGTCCTTTCGAACCGTGTGAAGTAAGCAGGTTGACGCCTTTATCATTGCCACTAACCTGCACCAGCGAAAGGGCTATGCCTTCTTTTTCCATCAGGGAAATGAGTTGCACCAATTGCTCGAGGTTGAGTGTGGGCGCGCGGCGTGTTTCTTCTTTTACAAAATCAAAAAATGCCGTCAGTATCTGCAACAGCCAATGTTTTTCGTCGCTGTTCATCACGTGTTGCAGCAAACCGGTTGTGCGGATGATGCGTTCAAACAAATTCTGCAAGGTCACATTCGGCACATCGGCAATGAGCTGCTCTAAAATCCTTGACACATTACTGAAAGCTTCATGGGGGCCGGCGCTGAACAAATCCCGGGCGGGTGCGTTGGCGCGCTCGGCCAGCAATTGCCGCATCGACGTACGGTTTTCCCCAAAACGTCTTTCCGCTACTTCCATGCTCAGCTTGGCGATTTCTATCGGAGAAATATGGAACCAGTCGAAATGCAATAATTCAAACAACATCTCATCGCCGCCGTAAGGTGTGTCGTGTTCGGCCGCAAGATATTTCAACAGCAATACGATCTTTTGTCCGAATGGCAGATGCAGAATATTTACGTGCCGCTTGCTGTACACGGGCATGCCTAGCAGCTTGAAATAGGTGGCGAGTTCTTCGCCGTATTTATTTTCCCGGTAAATGATACTGATACGTCCGGGAGCCACGCCTTCAGCCAGCCATTGCTGTACCTGCGTGGTGATGCCGATCATTTCGGCGCGTTGTGTTTCGTATTCGCGGAGTACCGGCTGATTCAGGAGCCCGGCGTGTGCGGGGTTGGAAGAAAGCAATTCCTTGCTCAGTCCTTCGATCTTGCGAACCAACCGTTCTTCGTTGCGGTCGATCAGCGCTTTTGAAATATCGAGAATGGGTTGTGTGGAGCGGTAGTTGTTGGTGAGGATCACCGTCATCAGGTCATTGCGGTATTGATGCGCAAAGTCGAGCATATTCTCCACGTTGGCGCCCTGGAAACGGTAGATGCTCTGGTCGTCATCGCCCACTACGAATACGTTGGGCTTTTCCCAGAAACTGATCAGCAGTTCTACCAACCGGTTTTGTGTACCGCTCGTATCCTGGTATTCGTCCACCAAAATGTATTGAAACTTTTCCTGGTAGGTAGATAACAATCCTTTATTCTCTTCAAAGGCTTTGATCACCCAATTGATCATGTCGTCGAAATCGTAGCGGTTGCGGCGGCGCATAAGTTCCTGGAAGCGGTCAAATTCATTGACGGCAGCGCGCAGCTTTTCTTTCTTTTCCTTCTCTTCTTCTATTTTATCCCAGCGTACATCGCCTTTCTGAAAGTTGCCGGTTTTGCGTTTGGCGATATAGGCATCGCGCGTGGGAAGATCGGTTAAATACTCATCGATTTTCTGACTGATATAAGCGGGTGTCCAGCCTTCGCGCTTCATGGTGCTGAAGAGTGATTGCAGGTTGTTTACTTCAAAATATACATCGCCGCGATAACGTTTGAGCGGATGATTTTTGGGGAAACTATCGATCAGTTCTTTGAACAGCTGAATCTTTTCCAGATCGGAGATGGGATCGAGTGAGGTCTTTTCAAAAAGCGATAGATTTTCCTGGATGATATCGTTGCAAAAAGCGTGGAAGGTATAAATGTTGACGCGGTAAGCATCGGGGCCGATGAATTGCTGCAGGCGTTTGCGCATGGCTACCACGCCGGCGTCGGTATAGGTAAGGCAAAGAATATTTTCGGGACCTGCATCTGTTTGCAATAATATTTTCCCAATACGCGTTGCCAGAATCTGCGTCTTGCCCGTACCCGGACCAGCGATCACCATCACCGGTCCTTCGATGGTGTCCACGGCTTTGCGCTGCTGTTCATTCAGCCGTTGATATTGCTCGTTAAAAAAAATCTCCGCTTGTTCTTTTTGGAATGACATTCTTCTAAAGTTGAAAAGTTCGTGGTCCGTCGTGAATAGTCAATCGTGAATCGTCAATTGCGCCTTAATTACTTAGCGCCTTTGCGTGATAACTGACGCTCCATAAGGGAGCAAAGAATTACTTATAACTTAATACTTATTACTTAGCACTGTATTAGCCCCTACCTTCTTAAGTACACTCTCCGCCATTTCCGCCACGCGCTCACGCAACGCTTCCGGTTCGATGATGCGCGCACGCTCTCCAAACATCATGAACCAACAGGCGAAGCCTTCGATGCTGGAAGTAAGGAAATGCATCTCCATGCCCTCCGGCGTTTCGTGTTGCGAAATAAAGCCGCTGAAATACTTCTGTTCGTCGAGCCAGTGACAAATATCTTTTTCAACCATCAGCACCACGCTTACAAGTTCGTGCTTATCTTTTTTTCTTTCTTCGATATACTCTTCCAGGCTTGGATGATCTTTTTTAAAAACCTCTTCGCTCAGGCGAATGGAAGAAATGCGGTCTACCCGAAAATCGCGGTAGGCTTTGCGAAGGCGGCACCAGCCGATGAGGTGCCAGAAATTTTCCAGGTAGAAAATACCCAGCGGCTCCACTTCACGTTCGCTTTTTTGCTGGTTGTGCTGCGCAAAATAATTGATCCGCAATACCTGTTTGCCGGCGATGCCTTTCAGGATCGTTTGCAGGGCAGGTGGTTTATCCTCGAGACTTTTACGGCTTCTTTTAAAAACCTGTATCTGGTTGTCGAGCGTTTCCAGGAAATCTTTTTCCGTTGAGCGAAGCACTGCGCGCACTTTGTACATCGCGGATTTATAACTCTCGTCGGTAGAAGCGTCCGTCATTTTCTCGATCAGCTTTTCGGCTGTGAGAAAGGCGGTGGCTTCTTCTTTGGTAAACATCACCGGCGGCAAACGGTAGCCATCCATGATCGAATAGCCAATGCCCGCTTCTCCGTATAACGGAATACCGGCTTCTTCCAATGTTTTGATATCGCGGTAAACCGTACGCAGACTGATGCCGAAGCGATCGGCAATATCCTGTGCCTTCACCACTTTGCGTGATTGCAACTGGATCAGTATGGCGGTAACACGATCAATGCGATTCATAAGAATTTATTTAATGCCGGCGCGTTTGCGCAGCTCGGCTACAGGCATGTTGATGATCTTGCCCACTTGTTCCTTACCACGGTATGTCACCACTTTCAGGTTGGCGGCATCCTTCGGCACGCTCAATGGTTTTGTATAAGCAGGATAAAAACGATCCGGGAAAAATTCATCGAAACTATAATGAATGGTGAGTCCGGCTATCTGCGTCGTCATCTCGATGCTGAGTTCACCTTTCGCATCTTTTTTGGCGATAAAAGCCGGATCGTACATGCTGCGCGAATAGTTCACTTCGGCTTCATCGAAGCGCTTCATTTGATTTTCCACGCGACCGATAAAACCGGTCCAGTCTTTCTTTTCTTTGGGCGACCATACGGACTCGGCAGTTGCCAGACCCCGCGGCCACAGCATGTATTGCATATGGCGAACGGTCCAGAGGCGTTCGCTCCAGAGATTACACTGTCCGCCTAAAATATATTGCGGGTCCACGCCGGGAGGCACCGGATCAAATTGGTAAGCCTTATGGAGCAATACTTTTGAATAGGTAGGCGGCTCGGCGACAGGATCGCCTTGGTAAAGATCGTGGTAGGCAAATTCGTTGGGCGACATCACCACCTGGTGTTTGGCCGTGGCGGCTTCGGTGCCGCCTTTCATGCCGCGCCAGCTCATGACGGCCGCACCGGGTGCCAGTCCGCCTTCCATGATCTCATCCCAGCCCATCATTTTTTTGCCTTTGGAAGCAATGATCTTGCCCACGCGTTTTACAAAATAGCTTTGCACTTCGTGCATGTCTTTCAATTTCTCGCGCTTCATCAGGTCGCTCACGGCCTTGCTCTTTTCCCAGAAACCTTTGTAGCATTCGTCGCCTCCCATGTGAATGTATTCCGCAGGAAACAAGGCCGCTACTTCGGTAAATACTTTATCGAGGAACTCGTATACTTTTTCATTGGCGGGGCAAAGTGTATTATCGAGTGTGCCGTAGAACGTACCGTTGCCAGGCCAGATCATGAACCGCTCGCCGGCATTTACCTGGTAAGTGCTGTCGGTGGTGCAGGTGAGTTCCGGATAAGAAGCAACCGCCGCGAGACTATGACCGGGAATATCGATCTCAGGAATAATGGTTACAAAACGTTCACGCGCATACGCGAGTAACTCGCGGATATCGTCCTGTGTATAATAACCGCCGTAAGTTTTGGGTTCGTCGGGAGTGGGTTTGGTAAAATCGCCCCAGCGGCCAACGCGGTTGGCGCGCCAGGCGCCTACCTCGGTGAGTTTGGGTAAACTTTTTATTTCGAGGCGCCATCCCTGGTCGTCTACCAGGTGAAGGTGCAGCGTGTTGAACTTAAACTGTACCATCTGGTCGATGAACTCTTTTACCTGTTGTTTGGTAAAAAAATGCCTTGCCACGTCGAGCATCATACCGCGCCAGGCGAAGCGCGGATAATCTTCCACGGTAACGGAAGGCAGCATCCATTGTTCTGCTACAGGAGCGGTTTTGCTGACGATGCTGGCGGGAAACAACTGCAGCATGGTTTGCACGCCATAGAAAATACCGGCAGGGCCGCCGCCGGTGATGCGCACACCACGTGGTTCGATCTGCAGGCGGTAACCTTCTTTGGGAATTCTTTTATCGATTACGAAAACAAAATCTCCCGAAGCATTTTTATCGGTTGCCACCACTTTTACATTGCGGCCCGCAATAGTCCGCAACTGAGCGGCAAGCCGCTCGCCGGTTTTGGCGATCAGCGTATCAGCGGGTGTGACGATGGTGATGGAAGCGGGCAGCGTGTATTGTCCATTTCCATAAGTATAGGAAACGGGCACGGGAATAACCGGCAATACGGATGACTGCGCAAAAACCTGCACAGCCAGGAAACACGCTAAAACAGCAGAGAAGATTGATTTCATAAATGGCAAGATAAAAAAAGCTGGCGTGCCGCCAGCTTTTAATGTGTAAATATGTAAATGTGGAAGTGTGAAAATGAAACAGCCGGCGGAGCCTTCAGGCAGCGCAACCACTCCCTTCCAGAATGTTCATTGACTATTAACAGGCGCCCCATTCACGATTGACGATTCACCATTCACGTTACCCCGGAATCCGGGTAATGTATTTCTCGATCTGTTTGATCTGATCAACGATCTGCGGTGTGGTGGGTTTCAGCGCTTTGGCTTTGCGGAAAAAATCCTTGGCCGCGCGGAACTCGCGTTTGTTCATCATCAGGCTGCACATCTGCAGGTAAGCGGCTGCTTCGTTTTCTTTGTCGGGCAGGCCTTTGCGAATGGCAGAGCGGATATAACTTTCTGCCTGGCGGAGATCGTTTTTCTGCATGGACAGCATGCCCATCTGCAATAGGCTGGCTCCTTCGGCTTCTTTCATGGGCATGCCCAGGTCGAGGCCTTTCTTCATCATCTTTTCCGCGCCGTCGAAGTCCTGCTTCATCATGGCGATATTGCCCTTGAGGGTGAAATAAACGGAACGGATGGGTTTGTAAAGCAGGTTGGGAAACTGTATGGAATTGAGCACTTTTTCCGCACCGTCCATATCACCGGCTTCCATATACTCCTGGATCAGGCGCAGGGGCCCGAAGAAAAAATGACCGAGGATCAGGATCACGCCTACGAGGTAAAGGAAGAAGGCGGGCCAGAAACCGGCGATATAATTCACATAACCACCCAGCACCAGCAAAGCGATGCCGATCCAAAGGCGGTATTTTATCAGTTGATTATAAAATTTCATGTCAAAGTATTAAGGGCTGCAAAGATAAGGTTTGCGGCCTTGCGGAGAGCGGTTTTTACACCGGGATTTGACACTGTGGCACGGCCATTGCTGCCAAATGCGTTTACCAATCCGTATCAGTACGGATGGTGGCTAAACGATAAACCTGTATCTTGACGCCCCGTCGTCCTGTTTTTTACCGAAGATGAACCGCCAAGCCATTGATATTGTATTGCTGGACGATGATCCGGATATCTGCACCATGACCGAAACCGTGCTGCAGTTTGCCGGGATGACCGTGCAAACCACTACCTCGCCTGCCGGGCTGGACCAGCTCCTCCGGGACTATGCACCCCGCGTGTTATTACTGGATATGTTACTGGGAAATACGGACGGCCGTGACGTATGCCGCCGCCTGCGCGCAGACGAAACCAATGCCGGACTGTATATAGTAATGATGTCGGGCCATGCCGATGCCGGCGAATCCTGCAAAGAAGCGGGAGCCGACGACTTTATTGAAAAACCTTTTGACCTCGATGTGCTGACGGGCAAACTGAAAAAAGGCATGGAGCCCGAGGCGGATCAGGTTTCTTCCTCGTAAAAAATCTTGTAATACTTGCGACCGGTCATTTCATCCACGCCTCTTTCGATAAGGTCGCGGCGGCCATGAATATAAATATGGAAATTGCGGTCGAGTTTCAGCACCGTCTTAAACACCTTCTGTTGTTTTTTAACCGCCGCACCGTGAATATCAAACTCATCTTCTATCTCGAACTGGCGTGATGCCTCGAAATTTTTCTTGTAATCCATAAAAGTATTCACCACTTCTTCGTGATGAATCACTTCTTCGGTAAACTCTTTCAGGCTGAACTGTTCGTGTGTTTTAAAATACTCGATGGAGCGGTTGAGCATCTCAGCCTGATCGGTTTTGGACACCTCAAACTTATCCGCGTAATCGTTGGTGATAAAATTCTTGCAAAGGCTGAGGTACTTGTCGGTCTGGTGGTAGCTGTCGGCCAAAGGTTGAACCTGTAAGAAATCATTCACCCAATACTGTGCGTCGCCTTGTTTATTGGTGGCATCGAGTACGCAGCAACGGAATCCGTCGGCGGTTTCGGTGCGGAAAATGAGACAGCCTTTATCGAGTTTATTGATATTGATGCCTTCTTCGTGTGTGAGGTTCCAATCGTCGTTGCCTTGCGGTGCGATCTTGAGAAAGGTCTCTTTGGTCTCTGACTTAAAAATGCCGATAGCGGAAACAGTATCGTTATCAAAAGGCACCTCTTCCATCAAAGCGATATACAACTCACCTTGTTTCACCTTGACGTGCGTGCTCTTATTATAAAGAAAATTAGCAAGCAGGTTGGACTGTTCCTGGAAAGCAGAGCGATCCTCAAAAATGCGACTGACGTAGGTGTACACCTCGTTGAGTGCGATATCGCTGAGGTGGGTGAAATGGAAAAGCTCGTTGGCATTGAAGGAGCCAAGGAAATACTTGGTGAGGAGTTTACCTACTATCTCGTCGTCAATGGTGAGCGGGTTGGCGGAGAGGCGCAATTCTTCACCGCGGGTGGGGTTGCCTACCTGGTGCACGATCACCTGTTGCAATTTCACATCATCAATGCCGGTCATCTTTTCGGGATTTAAGTGGCGCGAAGATAACGGCGCTTCGGCAATCGTGAATCGGCAATCGTGAATGGCTGTTCTTTGCGGCTTTGCTTCTTATGCAGCTTTGCGTGACAAAAAGCGGTGGGCAATAAGTCAATCGGTCAATAAGTGAATAGTGAACGGCTGTTTACTTACTACTTATTACCTATTACTTACCGCCCTACGCCTTAAGCCTTTTACCTTACTATCTCTCCCAGAACGCCGGTGGCTCGATGCCGAGGCTGCGGAGGTACACATAAGCCTGACCGCGGTGGTGGATCTCGTTATCGATAAAATACAGGATGAAATCGTAAAAATGGCCGGGGTACATGCCGAAGGCTACGTCTTCTTCCTGCCAGCGTCCTTCGGGGATGGTGGGCCACACTTCGTTGATGGCTTCGGTGGCGGCATCCCAGCGGGCGAGCACTTCGGCCTTGGTGGTGGCGGGCTGTTGGTTAGCGAGATGAGGCAGTTGATCTGCGGAAAGCCACTCGCGGGTAGCGATGCCGCGGACGCCGGGTTCGGCCATGCGTTGAAACTCGAGCACCATCTCGGCGAAGGGGCGCATGCCGCCGATGGAATAAGTAAAAAACTCTTTTTCGGGGAAAGCCTCGATTACGCGGCGGGTGAGGCGGCGATGGCCCTGCCAATCTTCGAGGAGCTGGGCGGAGCTGAGGATCTCGTTGGTGGTGGCGGGTTTTGCGGTTGTGGAAGTTGACATAACGTATTGTTTTAAAGCTGTATGAATCGGATGACAATGTAAAAATGCAACCGGGCAGTGACAGCAGTATGTCAGCAGGAAAAAAGAAAAATTGGAAAAAAATGCGGGCGGGAAAAGCTATTTTTGCGGCCCTGCCCGGGCTGATGGCCGGGTAAGGTATGGCCCCGTAGTTCAATGGATAGAATAAGAGTTTCCTAAACTCCAGATACAGGTTCGATTCCTGTCGGGGCTACCAAACCGGAATTTTTGAGTATAACCTCAGAAGTTCCGGTTCTCGCTCCCATACACGGTCTTCAGACGGGAATACTGGAAAAACAGTGTTCTTTTTGATGGCCTCCCCTATTACTGCGATACATTTTTGTTACAAAATGTTCAGTATCTTACTTTTCTGTAGACATACTATAATCCTTATAGTGTTAGCTTTTTATACTAAAAGCTAAACTTTATATTTATAATATTTAACACCAAACGTTAGTTTTATGAGCGAACAATACGAAGAAGGAAGACAAATATTAGAAAAACTTAACGAGGAATTTAAATCACTGGAAATAGAAAAATTTAATGAAGCTGATACGCGTTTTCGGTTTATTGATACTATTCTGACAAAATGTTTAGCTTGGGAACCTAAAGACATACATAACGAAGATGTAGTAGATGAACATTATGCCGATTATAAATTGAATCTTTTTAGACCTGTTGCGGTCTGGGAAGCAAAAAGGACTGGAAATTATTTTGAGCTTCCCGTAGGTACACACAAGATAATTTATCCATTAAAATCTCTATGTAAGGACAATCCGGAATTCAAAAAAGCATTGATTCAAGTTAGCGGTTATTGCCATGAAAGAGGTATTCAAGTTGGCGTAGTCTCGAACGGATGGCAGTTTGTAGCTTTTCTAGCAAATCGTAACGACTCAATTAGGCCGCTGGAAGGCGACGCTTTGGTAGTCCCATCACTGGACTCATTTATATCAAATTACAAAGAAGTTTGGAACTGCTTATCAAAAACTGGCTTTAGAGAAGAATACCTTACGAAAAAAATATTGGGTGGTACTGAAGAGCATCTTCCAGCCAAATTATCATCCACAATTACTGATTACCCAGGCATAAAAAATCGCAATCCATTTCAAACAGAATTAGAAATCATAAGCGACTTGGTCCTAGAAGACGTAATTAAGGAAAAAAGTATAGAAAAAGAATTTCTTGAGGATTGTTATTGCAAAAGTGGTTCAATATCCCAATATTCTGTGTTAAGTAAACAAATTCTTACTACCCGTTACGATTATCTATTTGAATCCAATGATAAAAAAGCCACACTAGAACAGGTTGCAAACAAAAAAGGTATATCCAGCGATTTGATTGAATTATTTGCAAACAGTCTAAGCAAAAGACCAATTCTACTGGTAGGCGACGTTGGGGTCGGAAAATCGACCTTTATTGATAATTTATCATTGGTTGAAGCTCCTAAAGTCTTCGAAAAATCATTGACATTCAAGATTGATCTTGGCTCTAAAGCAATTATTACACTTGATGTAAGAAAGGCAATTATCAACCTTCTAAAAGATCAACTTAGAAACGTTTATAAAGTTGATATTTCAGAGGATAATTTTGTCAGAAACGCCTACTATATAGAGCTCGAAAATTTTAAAAAAAGTGTAGCAGTAAAGAAATTGTATGAAATCGACAAAGTAAAAGCAATCGAAAAGGAAATTGAGTTTTTATCTGGTCTTGTGAATGATGACATTTCCCATATTAAAAAATCTCTTGAATATATTGGAAAGAATCATAGGAAACAGATTATAATATTTATAGATAATTGTGACCAGAGAAATGATCAAGATCAGGAAACAGCATTTTTGGCAGCTCAAGAATTTGCGACAGACTGGCCCGTGGTTGTGTTTGTTTGTTTAAGGCCGGAAACATTTCACCGAACAAAAAAAATTGATGGTGCCTTAAGCGGATATCATACAAAGGCATTTACTATAGCTCCGCCCAGAATAGACGAAGTCATTCAACGGAGACTTTCCTTCGCCCAAAAAATCACTAATGGAGATATTGTATTAAGTAAACTTGAAGGAAAAACGAGCTTCTCGAAGCTTCACAAGCTTATCCAATCATTTAAAGACTCACTCGAAAGAAACAAAGATTTATATTCATTCTTGGATAACATCTCCAATGGAAATATACGGAAGGCCATTGAACTTATTAAAAAATATTTCGGCAGTGGGCATGTTGACACTGAAAAAATTCTCAGGATTACAGAGGAACAGGGTACATACATTGTGCCAGTCCATGAACTTCTTCGGAGTGTTATTTTTGGTGACAATATTTATTATAATCCCGACAGTTCAGAAATCGTGAACTTGTTTGATGTAAGAACCTATGACCCTAAAGAACATTTTATAGTATTATTAGTATTAGGCTTGCTTAATGATTATAGCGCGAACAATAGAAATCAAGGATTCATTTCAATCAACGATCTTTATTCCTACATGCAAAGCCAAGGCTTTATTCCCACTCAAATAGATAGCGCTTTAAATTTCATGTATTCAAAGGCTCTTTTTGAAACCTCGCAAAAAGGAAATCATTTGAATACAAATAATCAAACTCTTATGGTTAGAGCAACCAGTTGTGGAATTTATCATTTATCATATCTAGTTAATTCTTTTACATACATTGATGCGATTATAGCAGATGTATCAATCTTCAACGAGACTACAAGAGGTGAAATTATAAACACTTTCAATATTACTCAACGGTTGGAAAGAGCACTGATATTCAAAAAATATTTAGACACTATTTGGGATGCAGCCAAATTCAAAGACACTCACTTTGTCTGGCCTCAACGTTCAAAGGAACTGGAAATTGACGTAGAGAATATAAAAATAAAAACCTCACTGTTTAGACAACAAATTTAATACCCCTATAGGAAGCAACAGCCAAACTGCCGTCATCATGAAATTCAAATTCCGGTGTAAGCTTCCCCTATATTCGGGCCATTCGTAATCAGAGTTTTCAGGTTTTAGTATTCAAACGGATTTGGTTCATAAAATCGGAGTTGCCTTTCCGGACAAGGATACATGGTCGACACTCTCAGGAAATTATTTCGAGCTCAAACAGATGTTGATAGAAAAATACGGCGCTCCATCTGACGTAGTGGAAAAGTTTGATAGATATTCTGAACCGAGAGATGATGCAGCTAAAATGTATGAGGTTCAGTTTGACCGTTGTAAATACTATTCGATTTGGGAGACCGATAAAGGAGAAATCCAGCTATCCATTGACCACAAAGGCGTTTCAAGCTGCTTTGTCAAGCTTGCCTACTTTGATAAAATTAACAGCGCCGAAGTAAAAAAACAGGCATTAGATGACTTATAACCATCACTAAAAATGGGTAGTTGCAGGAACCGAGACGCAATAACTTAATCGAATAAAAAAAGTGTCGCAGAACGACACCTTCAATACTATTCAATGTTTATCAACGAGCTTGCTTCAATTTCCTGACATATTCCTTTGCACTATTAACTTTTGCAGGAAACAGATTTCTCCCACTGAGTCTGGATGCGACTAACGACAACAGACTATTTTTGTCGACCCGTATTTTGCCTTCTTTTTGATCTGCTATTTCAGGTTTCATACACTATAAAATTACCATTTTCTTTTGATTACCAAAACAGAGGTATAATCGCTGCCTTTGACATAGAATTCTTTCATGGCTTTACCGCTGTCATCTTCAAAGCCGCCAAAAAACTGGTACTCATTATTTAACGTGTCCCAATGCAATTCAACATAGTTCCGGTAAATACGAATCCGCTGGTTGAATTTTCTACAATTTATGCCGCAATTTTTAGCACAGCTTTGATTGCACAGTTCTTTAAATCCGGGATGGCTATCGCTTCCTTGCACAATGATCATTTTGTCAGGAAAGTATTCAAAAAACACCGGGATAGTGCTTAATACGGTATTAAATACCTTCCGGCCGTCATTGTTATTGGTAGTAATACTGTCGCTTACAGTATCGTTATCGATGTCATAATCGCCGAAACCAAGGTTTATTATTTCCCGGCCTTCAAACTCTTCGACAAAGGCATATTGGATAGCTTTAATTACATCTTCATGCCCCTCACTCACAAAAAAGAATTTCAGGTCATCTGCCGACCTAAATTCTTTTTTTTCATAAACAAATTCAGGATTGAAACTCATAGACCACTTATCTGTGGTCAAAAATAGCAGTAGTGTACAACCCTAGCCGGTTGATAACCGTTTAACATTTACTTTTTTCAATACCTTTTAGAACATGGATTAGACTCCTCACCCCCCCAATTCCAACTGGTTCTTCACCAGCTTAAAATATTCCTCCTTTAAGGCCACCAAATCTTCATGCTGCCCCTGCTCCACAATTTGCCCGTTCTTCAACACAATGATCTGGTCCGCACCTTTGACCGTGGACAACCGATGCGCAATGATCAATACCGTCTTCCCTTTGAAGAACCGCTGAAGGTTGTGTTGAATGATCTTTTCGTTTTCCGCGTCCAGGGCCGACGTGGCCTCGTCCAGGAACAAATATGAAGGATCTTTGTAGATCGCCCGCGCAATCAGGATGCGCTGCTTTTGTCCGCCAGACAGGCCATTACCGGTAGCCCCCACTTTCGTAGCATAACCCAGTGGCAATTCATCTATAAATGCGGAAAGATTGGCCAGATGCGTAGCATGCTTCAACCGCACATCGCCGGACTCCCTGTCACCCATTTTTATGTTGCGTTCGATTGTGTCTGAAAATATAAATCCGTCCTGCAATACCACGCCGCAATTTTCTCTCAGGCTTTTTGGCGATATAGAGGTGATGTCTTTGCCATTATAAAACACGTTTCCGCCGGTAGGATCGTAAAACCGCAGCAATATTTTCATCAGGGTGGTTTTACCGCTGCCGCTCGCGCCGACAATGGCCGTTACTTTTCCTTCCGGTATAAAGAACTTCAGGTCCCTCAACACATAGGGCGACTTGGGCCCCTCGTATTGAAACGAAAGATTGTTGATAAAAATTCCTCTTTCACCCGCTGACACCCTTTGCCTTCCTTCATCGGTTATACGCACCTGGTCTTCTTTTTCTTCCTCCTGGTGATTCTGCACATCGATCAGCCTTGAGAGACTTAACCGCGCATCCTGGAGCGATCGGAAGAATCCGATCAGTTGGTTGATCGGCAGGTTCATCTGCCCGATGATATAAGAAACGCTGAGCAGCGCCCCCAGCGTCATGTGCCCCTGCACCACGTAAGCCGCCGCCAGAAAGGTCACCACGATATTTTTTAACTGGTTGATGAAGTCGAAGCCGGAAAGCTGGATCTGGTCGTTTTTCAGTATGCGCACATTGGTCCTGAAAAGTTTTTGCTGAAGCAGTTCCCATTCGGTGCGTTTATATTCTTCAAATTGATTCAGCTTCATTTCCGGAACGCCATTCATGATCTCGTAGATCGATTGCTGGTTTTCGCTCCGCTGCTGAAATTTGATATAGTCGAATATTTTTCGCTTACGCAACCAGTAGATTGACCATATCAATGATCCTGCGGTCAGGATCGAATACACGATCAATATCCGGTAATCATAGTACCACAATACACCAAAGAAAACCGAGAACGTTATCACTGAAAAGATCGACAGGATACTTTGAGAGGCCAGGAAATTTTCTATCCGCTCATGGTCCTGTATGCGCTGACTAAAGTCACCCAGCATCTTCGTATCAAAAAAACGTATAGGAAGGGATAAGGCTTTTTTTAGAAATTCCGAGATGATCTGGATATTTATTTTGGTGCCCACCGTCAGGCTGATCCAGTTGCGGAAGATCCCGAAAACGATGTTGCCTGCAAAAAAAGCAAGCTGGGCAAGCAAGATATAAGCAATGATCCCGAGGTCTTTTTTGACAACACCATCATCAATCAGTATCTGCGTCAGGATCGGGAAGGCCAGCGTGGTTAAGGTGCCTAAAAACAAGAGAAGGAACAGCCACGACATTTGCCTTTTGTACGGCATCAGATACCTTATGAGATATTTCAGGTTTACTTTCTCCTCCGTTGGAACCGGTATGTCGTAGAAGTCATCCGTGGGTGCAAGCAGTAAAGCAATTCCTTTTTCATCTTCCGCCACCCAGGAGTTTTCAAATTTCTCCCGGTTGAGCGATACGAGTCCATGACCGGGGTCGGCCACTTCAAATCGCAGCTTTCCGGTGAGCCAGTTTTTCCGGATCTTTTTCAACACAACAAAATGGTTCTTGTTCCAGTGTAATATGCATGGCAGCAGATCCGGTTCGTTTATCAATTTCGCCAAACTGAGTTTCTTGGCAGCGGCCTTCAACCCGATGCTTTTTGCCGCCTCGGCAATGGAGAGCAGCGAAACCCCTTCTCTCGTCAGGTAACACCGTTCTCTCAAATAGCCCAACGGAAAATGTTTTCCATAATAACTGGTAATCATGGCCAGGCAGGCAGGCCCGCAATCCATCTGATCGTGCTGTGAAAAGAATTTCATGGTTGTTTAAATACAATTAGCAATGGTACCAATAGACGCTTTGTATTTGTTCGCCATCCACGGGGTTACCCGGATCTTCTCCTGCAACAGCGACAACAGCTGATCTGCGTCGGCCTCTGCAGAAGCCGCATCAAGCAGGGAGATGCAAAGCAGTAACAAATATTGCTTTGAGGCATTGAACCGCGATGGCGCTTTTTTCAGAAACTGCTGCGTTTCATATAGAAATTGGTCCGTGTCCTCTTCTTTATAAGCCCGGATACATTTAAAGAATTGAACAAGTATTTCATCTTCCGGAATCCCACGATCCAGGTCCGTACAGGAAGCGAAGTACTCCACGGCCAGGCGCTGGTCGTTGTCCGGAATAGTGATCAGGTTGACGATCTTTTCGGAGAATACCTGTAAGGTCATCAGGGATAACAGTTCCCTGTCACATTTACTGACCAGGTCGTCCGTCCAGTTGCCGGGTATATCAGGAATATGTTTGAATAGTAAATAACTCAAAATACCTGTCTCGATCCCGTGTGCATGCTGGTATTCTTTCTGCCTGGTTAAGACACGGACCACATTGTGCAACTGCTGAATTTTTCCCATGTGCATGTTGGGAAATTCCTGCTCAATTTTCTGTGTTTCAAAAAGCGCTTTCCAGGTAAGCTGCTCAGCCTCGGCGTAATTGCCTTTTTTATAATGATAATAAGATAACTTGGGAGTGATGTAGATGGTGAGATATTTTACGATGTCCTCACTGAAATTGTTTTTTTGAATGGCTTCTTCGCCCCTGCCGAAAAGGTAATCCGCCATTTCAAAATTCAGTTTTTTTGCTTCCTCAAACCCCTTGTTGAATTGGCTGAGACAGTATTGCATGCTCATAATCGTATGCTTGTCAAACTTCTGGTACACGGCCTCCAGGAACAGGGAATCGAAGTCGGTTTTCCTGGTACGTTGAACTTCCGGTGATTCTATCTGGCTGACGGTGTCGAGCAGGGTATCAAATGATATTGTTTTCATGCATTTATTGAGTTAGTTGTTCGAAATTGGATTTGGCAAACACGTAGGAAAGAATCAGCCGGTCTTCCATGTTGAACTTCATACTCGGGCAGGCGGGAATTCCTTCCGTCCAGGATTTCGGGCATCTCCCTCCACACAAGGGCAGTATCTTGCAGCTGGTGCAATAATATCCGTTTGAAGGATCCTGAATTTTATCATACCAATCAGTGAACGGACGATCTTTAAACGGCCTGACTTCCGTAGTGCTGTTGTTGACATTGCCAATAACGTGTTCCGGTCCATAAAATGGCACCAGCGGCGTTTCCGTACAATTATAAACCTTACCCCAGGGATCAACCAGTTCATAGTCAGGGTTAACGGCCGAACACACCAATTGCTTGGGTTTGGGAAGAAGTGTCGGTTTAAAGCCGTTTTGGAAAAGCTTGATGAACCAGTCGATTTCCCTGACAGCTATATCGTCTTTGTTGGTGGCCAGATGTGCATCGTTGCCCCAGCTGTAAATCGGAGCGAAATAAAAGTTGATCTTGTTTTGAAGTTCATTGGCCAGCAGTAAATTGATCAATGGTTCTACCTGGTCGATATTGGTACTGTCCACATTGCAACGCACAGAGATCGTGCATCCGTTTAACGGATAGTCGGGCCGGTTGACGATACTTACGATATTATTAAAAATGATATCGAATGTGTTTTCGTTGCTTTTGGTCATTCGTCTTTTGTCGTGGGAATCCGAAATACCATCCAGGGTGATGTCGATAAAAGTACAGTTCATATCGAGCGCAAGCTCTTCGTATACATTCTGTTTCAACGACAGCCCGTTGGACACCAGGTGGGATTTATAACGGCAATTTTTTGACTCGGCTATTTCTTTAAGCGATTTATTCAGCTTGCGCATAACGGAAAGCGACATTAACGGCTCCCCACCAAACCATGAAATGTCTACCTCGTTATACTTCTTTTCCGACATTTTATGTTCAAACCGTTTGAGTACGTTCTCTATAATGCTGTCGGACATGTTATGCTTGCTGTGGCTCTGCCCGCAGTAGTGGCATCCCAACTGGCAGTTGGCCGTTGTTTGAATGGTAAAATTTAAATAGGGCTTATCGGCAGCGGATGCAATTTTGGCTTTTTCCGCAAGTTCTTTCAACTCCTGATCATCTTCCGGCACCAGCGCTTCGGATCTGATCAGGAGATCCATTAATGGAATGGGCAGGTCATCGAATTTTCCGGCATTAATATCTTCCAGAAACTTCGACCTGATCAGAATGGGAGTGCCTGTCCTCGTTGCGTACAGAATCTTTCTGTCATTCGGCACGTCCACCACATCCGTTGCTATTGTATAGTAAGATAGTTTGTAGTTCATGTTGACAGTTTAATATGGAGCGCTACCTGGCCGGAAGCGCTCCATTTTTTAGGACTGGGTTACACAAGTGCATCCGGTGTTGTAGGGATGATGGGCCCACAACCGGAATTGTTACAGCCTGACTCGTTACAAGACGAAGCGTTGTTACCCGTGTCTGCGGCGTCCGCAGTACCACCTCTGATCTTGGAAGCAAATGACTCGCTAAGATTTTCAAAATCTTCAGACGAATTTTCAACAGTTTGCTCCTCGTTCAGCTTACTGAGCAGATTTTCGAGCTTTTTGTTCTTCATTTTTTTCCGATTTATTTTTTTAATAAAGTCAACTTCACGCAGTTGGAATGCGGCTTGCGTAAGGGTACAAGCAACCCACTAAAGATTGATATTCATCGCTAGCATCATGAACACCTTTCTCTAATTATGTTAAGACCTGCTTCTTTCTTTTTCGTTAGCCGTTTTGGCTTTCTTCATATTCTGGCTTTTGCCAAAATTGTAAACAACAACCAACCTCAACTTTCTCGTATCGTTTCTATTGTTATAGTGTATTGAATAAGGAAGAGAATTCGGTAAGGTTTTGAACTCCGGGTTCATGGAATAAAAAACATCGTACAGGTTCACGGCAGCGATCAGCTTATTCTGAATTACAGTCATCCTCAGCCCGGCGTTCACAGTGAAGTACCCGTCAAATCTGTATATAGTACTCCATGCCGGCGAATTATAGGCGATGTTCAGTTCGGCCGTCAGGTTTCTCTTCGGGTGAACTTTGAATATATTGTTGTTCACAGCGCTCCAGGCCCACTTTGAAAATTGCAACTCACTGCCCGGGAAGTCGATCTTCTGATCTCTTAAGAAGGTACTGACGGTGTTGCTTGCTTCCCACCAACCCGTGATCTTTACCGGGACGATGATGTTAACCCCGGCACCATTTTGTATTCCGATATTCCCTCTTGTATAGGAGATAAGACCGGAGTAGCCATCTACAAAGGGCATCTGACTGATCACCCGGCTGGTGTGCTGGTAATAGAAATTGAAAATATATTTCCCTAAGCAGACATAATTAAGCTCGAAATTATTGGTGAATGCCGGCAGTAGGAAAGGATTGCCTTCAGCATATTGATACATATTGAAATAATACCTGAATGGATTCAGATCGGAATACTTTGGCCTGTCGATTCTTCTTCCATAAGAAAGAACCAGGGAGTTTTTAGGGTTGTTTCCTTTGTACAGCACATAGGCCGTCGGAAACAGATTAAAATAGGATTTTTTATTCGTTGTGTTCGACGTAACCGAACGCCCCAGTGTGCTTGTATATTCACCCCGGATGCCCGCCTGGAACGAAAACTTTTTCACTTCCCAGTTCAGGGTCAGGTAAGGCGCTGCAACGCGTTCCTGGTATTTAAAATGATTGCTTTTCGTGGGATCATTGGTTACTCCGTTGATTAAATACCTGAAATCATTGTCAATGCTTATATCCGTGTACTTCGAACCGATATTCAGTTTCAGCTTTTTTATAGCTTGTTCATAATCGACCCCGGCAGTTGCAATATGAATGGCCTGCGGCGCCAGACTCCTGTCATTAATCGATATCCCCGTGGATTCACCGTCTGCATAAAAATTCTCCGATCTTAATTTTTGTGCTTTATCATTTGAATAATCATAATAGTCGGCCTGTAAGGTCAGGTTCTTTTGACCCAGCGTGTCGAAAACATGTTTGTACTGCAAACTGAAATTGTGGGCATTGATGTTCATCGAAATATCATTGTTCGTGCGGAACAGGGAATCCATCGAGTTGCCCGTTTTGCTGATGATCGACGTCATCCCTGCTCCGTATTCTGCGGGTCCTGATAACTGGCCAACATAATAGAAAGAGAGATTGTTTCTTTTGTTGATTTCGTAGTCGACATTCACCTGCGCCGTTCCTCGTTCTTCCAACTGCCTCCTGAACAATTGCTGACTCCAGGATTGCTGGTCATAGTCTGTGATTGCGTTCTCTACGGGTAGTGTTTTTCCTTTTTTGTAATAGAGCGCACCCCATATACTAAGCCCTTTTTTATTCCACGTAATATTCGCGCCCCATTCACCCGAAGGATAATATGTCTGGTGATAGACGCCGTAGATACTGCCGCCCAGACCGGAACCGGTGGGCTTCTTCAGCACTAAATTGATCAATCCCGAATTACCGGAGGCATCATACCTGGACGGCGGCATGGTGATGATTTCAATACGCAAAATGTTGGACGCTGATATTGAACTTAAATAATTAACCAGGTCTGCCCCTGCAAGCCGGATCAGCCGGCCGTTGATCATCACCTGCACCTGTCCCTTGCCAATCATTGAAACCGATTCGTTGGAAACATGAATCAAAGGAGTTCTGCCCAATACCTCATAGGCATTTGAACCCAACACCAGCGGACTTTTTGAAACATCCAAAACAAACCGGTCTATTTTCCTTTCAATGGTTGGCAGCTGTGAAGAGACCACAACATCTTGCAGGGACTTTTCGGATCTTTTCAGGAATATGGTAATCAGGCTATCGCTTCCGCTTTGCAGGTAGACTGTATCGGTCAGATATCCACTTGCTGAAACGATTATTTTTTTTGTTCCGATTGCCGCATAAGGTATGACGAACCCGCCGGTACTATCGGTAATCATTGTTTTTTCAATAGTGGTGTCCTTAATGAAAATGGTAGCAAAAACGGCTTTATTATCTGTCTGATCTTTAACAACCCCTTTTACGAAGGTTTGACTAAAAGCTGTTACAAAAGAGAGGCTGGTTAATACGATAACGCCAATAAGCTTTTTTGTACTTTTTCCTCTTGTCGTTCGATTTCCCATCCCGTTATTTTTTTTGCCGTAAGACCAGCCTTGTATAAACTACATCAGCTATACTCTATCCTGTCCTGGCGCAGCTTAGTTAATCGGGTTAAGCAGTTACTACGTAAGCATTTTTTTTGACACAAATGCGTTGAGCAACATTCTTATTCAATCTTAATCGAATTACTTATCGTCGCAAAAAATATTATGTGAAATACATTATTCCCTATGTGAAATGTTGGCCCCAGCATCGAAAGCGTACAAAGACGATGACTCACCCGGTATGGTTTCATCAATGCCGGTTACATAGGTAAAAAAGATTTGTACATATAGCATCCGAGCGTTCACGTAATACGTTTTTTTAAATCTTTTACGCTTCAGAGGTTTGATCGAATTAACTGGTTTTATCAAACAAAAAATCAACACAATGGAAACGTTAAGTACAGTCTTTGGAATTGCAATCAGTCTGTTGGAATTGGAATCGATCGGGGACTACGATGCCTCTTCGTGCCTGGGCGGAAACTAAAGACCAGGTCGGTGTATTAATTATTTTTCCTAAGGAGGTTGTATTTATATCAAACGGTATGTTATCAAAGAACTATATCAGGCAGCTCGATCTTTTTTGCAGGCATTATGCATCACTAGACATATGGAAAGATGATAAATTGGCCATGCAATACAACATAGTAAGCGCAAGCCTGCTTAATTTCCTGCCTGATATAGACGTGAACAGGCATGAGAGTATTTACAGGTCTCTCTTATTACATCAGCGACTGAGTGTATTTGAGCAGGACCGTCCTGCTATCCTGGAAAATGTGAGCATGGAAAACCTGGCCGCCGGCACGTGGGCAGCAATAAAACAACATCCGGCGATAATATGTACTTATCACCTGGGATCATACCGGTTGATAAACTTATTATTAGTTAAATACAACCTCCCCTTTTCACTGGTGATTGCCAAAAGCGTGATAAAATCGCAGGGAGGCACTTATGCGGCGCTACACAATCAAATTTCGGGCGGCAATAATGACGGCGATTTTGGCCTGATCGATGCAGAGGAGCCGACCGCAGCCATCCAAATGCTCAGAAGCCTTAAAAAAGGAAAAAGTCTTGTGGTCTACGTCGATGGCAATACCGGCTCGGGCAGCGTTGCGAGGCAAAAAGAAAACAGCTGTCCGCTGTCGTTTCTTCATCAACAGATATCAGTGAGAAAGGGCATTGGTTTTTTAGCCCATGCGTCCAACACACCTGTATTGCCAGTGATCTGCTATCGTAAGTCTGTAACAGCTATCGCTTTAAAGTTCCACGATATGATTTATCCGCACCAGAACATGGATCGTAACACGTTTGCCCAAACGTTGATGGAACAGTTATATGATTTTGCGTCTCCGTTCATCCGGGCTTATCCTGAACAGTGGGAGGCCTGGCTCTACTTACACAAAGTAGCTAATATCATCAACCCGGTGGACACAACGCACGAGATGAGACACCTGTACCAGTCAGATAACCTGGTTTTTAATGACCGGCTGTTCGGTTTGTTCAAAACATCAACCGCACATTATCTCTTTAACAAGGCCAGCTACATGTCCTATCCGATCGATAAGCATCTGTATGCATTGCTCCAAAATCCGCGTATTGAGAAAAACAATATTGATGTAAATTTACTAACCGAACTATATAAACACAGTGCCATTATAACGACCTAATACATGAAGCAAACTTTGTCCATTTTCAACGGGAAGTTTAGAACACCATTATTACATGTTATAATCTGGCTTGTCTATATTGTTTTTATCTACTTCACAAACAGGATGACGCGACCCAACGTCACGATTTTCGGGACTCTTCTTTATTTCGTTCCTTTTGCCATTACGTTTTATATCAGTTTGTACTGTCTCAACCTGTATAAAGAAAAAGGCATATGGTGGAGCGTCGCTTCATTTTTTATCGTCTTCCTGGTGATGGCTACGTTCGGCTATGTGTATATCTATCTTATCATGCCTGCAATGGGCAAGATCATTTATACTTCCACGAACCTTTCCGCCTTTCTACAGGAAGCGCTATGGGGTTATGTGCGCTTCTTCTCTTTCGCCCTCCTGTATTTTTATGTCACGCAAACCTTCAGAAAGGAAAGAGAAAATGCGGCACTGAAACAACAGGAACTGAAAGCCCAGCAGGAAAAGCTGCAGTATGAATATGCATTCATACGTTCGCAGATCAACCCTCATTTTTTACACAATACATTAAACACGCTATTCTCCGAAGCTTTGAATTATTCGCCGGAACTCGCTGACAATATTTTGAAACTTTCTTCGATCATGCGCTATTCAATGGAGGCCCTGGAGTTTGATAGCGGAAAGGTATCGGTGCAAAAGGAATTAGAGCATTTGCAAACCCTGATTGACATCAACAACCTTCGTTTCGGTGAGAGTAAACTGATCAGCTATGAAGTGGAGGGTTTGCTTAACGGACAGATGGTGCCGCCCCTTTCTTTTATAACGATAGTGGAAAATGCTTTTAAATACGGCGACCTCAAAGATCCTCTGCAACCGCTTACCATCAGAGTAAGGCTGAAGCCGGGCGAAGTACATTTTTATTGTTGTAATAAAATTAAAAAAAATAATATGCAATTCTCATCTTCCAACATCGGAATAACTAATCTTAGTAAAAGGCTGGACGTTGCGTTTAAAAACCGGTACGAGATGAATGCCAAAAGTGGCAATGGACTGTATATTTTTGAACTGACCGTTAAATAGTAATTTATGATCAAATGCGTAGTAATCGACGACGAGCAGCCGGCAATTAACGTACTCGTAAATTATATTAAACGTGTCAACGAGCTTGAGCTGGTAGGGACCTGCACCAACGCGCAGAATGGTGTGGAACTGATCAAACAGGCTGATGCCGACGTCGTTTTCCTGGATATACAAATGGACGAAATGACCGGTATTGAAGTGATAAACATGATTGGCCCCAAGACGCAGGTTATTTTCTGTACCGCGTTTTCTGAATTTGCCGTTGAAAGTTATGAGTTGAACGCACTGGATTATTTAATGAAACCCATTTCGTTTAACCGCTTCATCAAAGCCGTAAAAAAGATCCGCCATTTTCCCGGCAACGCCGAGAAAAGCGGAAATGAAGATTTTAGCAACGACTATATTTTTGTAAAAACCGGCGTTAAAGGCAAGATGCTAAAAATCAACCTGGATGAAATAGAATATATCGAGGCTAAGAATAATTATGTCGCCATTTACAATAAAACGCAGGCCATTATGGTCTATTCAACCCTGAAGGACATTGAAAACTCCCTTTCACCGGCAAATTTTATACGGGTACACAAGTCGTTCATCATACCGGTTTCTAAAATATCGGTGGTTGAAAAAAACTATTTAATGATCAAAGACCGCAAAGAGCACATTCCGATAAGCAAAACCTACAAACCTGAATTCATTAATCTGGTCCGGAACAAATTACTAACGTACAGATAACAACAGATTTATACCTGGTTACAATCTTCTGGTCAAAAAATAGTATTTCAGTTAATGAATAAATGCAACCGGAATTCCTTCTATATGGCGTTGCGGTCTGTTGAATGAATACCTTTATAAATTTTCTTACAACTGCTTACGCAATTCACTCAACGAATAAAAACTTTTTCTCCAGTAAATGCCGCCCTGGCGCTCGGTCAGGATCGATGCCCTTATAACGATATAGGCCATTACCAAACCTGCAAAAGGCACAAGAATAAAATGCCACCATCTTGCGCGGATGCCTTTGTTGCCGTACAATAAAACAATATGGCAACCAATGATAGCCAGTGCAATCCAGGCGTAAGGTGCTCCCATCAGCAACAATAAGGGAACTGGTAGTACAAACACCAGCAACGCCGCCAGCGCTGCCGCCATGGCAAAGACAAACCGGTAATTAAATACCGAATACGTATTCTTCATCAACCCGTTTACAAATTCAGAGAGGCTGTTATACCAGGCCAGGCTCACCTCCTGGTCGCCATAAAGCAGGTCCTGCCGCCCGCCGGCACTTTTGATCCTTTCTCCTAATTTCAGATCGTCGTCGGGGCGTAAAGAGATCGCAGCATGCGTACCCGCTTTTTCATAAGCGGATCTTTTTACAAAGTTGAATGCCCCTACCCCAATCGAAGAAGAAGAATCGGGATCGGATACGGTCCATGGCCGCAACTTGATGTCCAGCATGATGGTAAATACATTCATCATGGCTTGAAATAAATGAGAACCTGAAGTGACCTCGGGCAATACAACCAGGTGATCGAGCCGCTTTTGCCGGATATAGTTCATCGCTTTCTGCAAAACATGCGGTCTGAATTTTACATCCGCATCGGTAAACAGCAACCACTCTTCCGTGCTGGCCATATATCCTTTATACAAAGCATGATTTTTCCCCAACCATCCTTCTGCCAGTTCATCTATGGTTATGATGGTAATGCGTGGTTCATTGATGGCTATCCGTTGCAGGATAGCTGCAGTATTATCTGTTGAACGGTCGTTGACAACGATGATATGAAAATGCGGGTACTGTAGCCTGCACACACTTTGCAGCGCCTCCTCCACGTCGGCTTCTTCATCCTTTACCGCAATGATCACGGCAACCAGCGGCGCTGTTTCCAGTGCTACCGGCATGTCTTTAAGAAAACTGATTCTCCGGGTATTGATGATAAGCAAAATGGTTACACTGACCCACGAGATCAGCATAAGGACAGCATAAATCAGTACGATCATGCAGCAAAGCTATAACAGACTTCGCGGAGACAACCGGATAACGGGGTAAAAGTTCCGGCGCCGATGTTCTAGTTCTTTTCATTAATGATCTGTCTTTGTTTGCTGGTAGTGTCACCAGTAATCAATCCGCCGGAAGATCGTTGCCGGAATCAGGCATTTCTATGTAAGCATCCGGCCAATTACACCTTTACCTGGCGGATTATTTTTTGTATCGGAGTGGTAAAAGTGCTGCTACTTTGCTGACCGGGTGATCAGCTATACAGGGGTGTGGACGCGAGTCGTCTTGCAGCAGGTACATCAGGATTCCATTCGTTAGCAGTTGGCCTTCGCACCTGATATTGGTTGCCCGGCTTACACGTTATGTCATTTTACAAACAGATAATGGGAAAAAATCCCATTATCTGTTTCAAATTTTACATCACGATACATTAGATTCAGGAACCTACAACCCCAGCTTACCCGCACGCTCCTTCACAATTCCGGTATAGCTTTCTTTCTGCTCCTCCGGCAGGAAGGATATATCAATCCACCTGTAAATCTCCGGCAGCAATCTTGCCAGTTTGCGCAAGCTGTTCTCTGCCGACCTTTCAGGCATCGCCAGCGTCTTTGCCAGGGCCATAAAATCCGCCCGCCTGATCTTTCTTTTTTTGGCATTGATCGTAAGCGCCATTTCCTCTTCGTCTTCCGGTATGGCCACTTTGGTACTGAGCAGATCATAGGCCGGTGACAAGATCACCTGTTGGTCTTTCGTGGTGAGCAGCGAGAAGTTTTTCAGGTGCATGTCTGCATTACCTGTAAGAAAACAAAGCAAGGCCATTTCAAAATAGGTAACAGCATCGAGACCTGGCCGCGAGGAATACTTTAAGATATGCTTACCGACCTTTTCCATCGAGCTGCGGTATTTGTCTTCGGTCAGTGTTTCGGTTAGCTGGCACATATCTTCCTGCGCCAGTTTTTCCTGCCCCCGCCGGTCAAAGCGTTTGGTAATATAGGCCAGCTCGCCCGACTTCAGCCGGATCAGGCTGTGCTGCGCCGTGGGGATATCCATCAGTTTCGACAGATGCATGGTCAGGTCTTCATTCTCCGGCAAGTGTGGAAAACTGCCGGTAGGTGGCTTCAATATATAACCACCCCAGAGGCCAACAATGGTCAGCCTGGATTTCTTTGGATCCCTTGTGTCTTTTTGGAGGTCCAGCGATAGTTTAGGTTGTACACCCGTTACGGCAATGCTTCTCACCACAATTTCTTTCGCCAACTCCAGCATCTCCTCGCTCTTGTATTCCAATACAGGCGGATTAGTGGTGCCAAAAAAATCGCGACTGCATTTTTCGTGGAAATCTGCACCTACCTCTTCCAGCATTTGATAACAGTATAGACACCTGTGCGCTTGCATTTTTATTCGTTTTCGATTTCAGATTCCGCTTCGATGCTCACCGCACCGATACAATCTTTGCATGCCACCAATAATAGTCCCATCCGGTCGCGGTTGTCGAGCTTCCAGTTTTGAATGGCAATATCGAGCAGCCAGCCTTCCGGAATCAGTCCATCAAAAAAGGGAATCATGGTTTTGCTCAGGAAAGGTTTTGCCGACAGCGGCAGCGTAAGGCTTACAGCTTCCGCATCGGCAGTACCAAGGTATTCCTGGTTGTATTGAAATCCATAGCCGTCTTCGTTCTGCCATACCGTCCCGGCCCTGATCCCTTTAAAATATACTCGACCGCTTCTCATGGTTAATCCAGGTTTTCGACGTTGAGTAAATGATCATTATCGATCTTCTCCACCAGCGTTTCATCCTTTGTGTCCCGGTACTTCAACGCATGATGGCTGGGTATAAATTCCCAGGAAAGTACCTGCTGGTTCTTCATTTCATACCCTTTCAGTATTCCCGTCCGTTCGGTCCAATCTTTAAGAGTAACGCGTACGTTCCGGTTCAGGTGGTTCATGATAATCTCCCATTGGTCTTGCTTACGGGCCGATGTTGCAGATACTTTGTAACCAAACAGCGCAAGCAACTGGTTGAGTTTGTCCATGCGAATGGTTTGTTTTCCCTGCTCCAGGTCACGGACAAAACGGAGCCCTACACCAGCTTTCTGCGCAAGTTCTTCCTGCGTCAGTTTATTTGATTGCCGCATATATTTAACCAGGTCAGCCAGATTGTGTTGTTCCATGATATACCCTTTAGGGTATAAATATAAACAAATTTACGAAAATATACCCGTTAAGGTATAGAAACAGCTAAGACAATTAAAATATACCTGATCGGGTATAATACTTATAAATGTTGCAATAGTATACCCGATCAGGTATAGGCAAGTCACCCTCCCTCCAACCCGCCACTTTGCCTTAATTTTGCCTCAAATTTCATCCCTTGAGTGTTCCCGTGTTCCTGATTACGCCGCCTTTCACACAGCTTAATACGCCCTACCCGGCCACCGCCTACCTGAAAGGTTTCCTGAACACCAAAAACATTCCCTCCTTTCAAAGCGACCTGGGTATCGAAGTCACCATCGAATTGTTCTGTCGCCAAGGCCTGCAGGACCTTTTTAACCGGATCAACCAGTCCGGCCTTACCCTCTCGCCCAATGCCGCCCGGATGGTGGCCCTCCAAGATGAATATATTCATACCGTCGATGAGGTAGTTCTTTTCCTGCAAGGACATAACCCCACACTCGCCCATCGTATCTGCAAGCGCGATTTCCTGCCCGAAGCCAGCCGCTTTGAGCAACTGGCCGACCTCGATTGGGCTTTTGGTTCCATGGGCACACAGGACATGGCCAAACATTTCGCTACCATGTACCTCGAGGACCTCTCGGATCTGATCACCGAGTGCGTGGACGTGCATTTCGGTTTCAGCCGCTACGCCGAAAAACTCGGCCGCTCCGCCAATAGTTTCGACGAGTTGTATACTTCGCTTCAACAGGATTATAGTTTTATCGATGAGTTACTCATCAAGTTGCTGCAATCCCATATGCAACGCCTGCAGCCCAAACTGGTGGCCATTTCCGTTCCTTTTCCCGGCAACTTGTATATGTCGCTGCGCTGCGGCCAGTGGATCAAACAACATTACCCCGATGTCACCGTAGCCATGGGTGGCGGCTTCGCCAATACCGAGTTGCGGTCGCTGACCGATCCGCGTGTTTTCGAGTTCTATGATTTTATTACGCTGGATGATGGCGAGGCACCATTGGAACAGCTCGTAAAGTTTGCAGAAGGCCATATATCTGCCGAAGAGCTAAAGCGTACCTTTTTACTGCAAGATGGCGCCGTGCAGTATGTCAACAATGCCAATTGCTCCGATTATAAACAGGCACAGGTCGGCACACCGGATTACAGCGATCTGCTGCTGGATAAATATATTTCAGCCATCGAAGTGGTGAATTCCATGCACCGGATGTGGAGCGACGGCCGGTGGAATAAACTCACCATGGCGCATGGTTGTTATTGGGGCAAGTGTACTTTCTGTGATATTTCACTCGATTATATTAAACTCTACGAACCTGTTGCCGCCTCGCTCCTCGTAGACCGGATGGAAGAGATGATCCGTCAAACGAAGCAAAACGGTTTTCATTTTGTAGACGAAGCAGCACCGCCCGCCCTGATGCGCGCCGTGGCACTCGAGATCATCCGCCGCAAACTCACCGTAAGCTGGTGGGCCAATGTCCGTTTTGAAAAAAGTTTCACCCGCGATCTTTGTGTGTTGCTGAAACGTTCGGGCTGTATTGCTATTTCCGGCGGATTGGAAGTGGCCAGCGACCGGCTGCTCACATTGATACGCAAAGGCATCACCGTAGCACAGGTAGCGCAGGTGAATAAAAATTTTACCGAAGCCGGCATTATGGTGCATGCTTACCTGATGTACGGTTTTCCCACGCAGACCGAACAGGAAACAATTGATTCTTTAGAGATGGTAAGGCAAATGTTTGCCGCCGGCATTTTACAGTCGGCATTCTGGCATTTGTTTACCATGACGGCACACAGTCCCGTTGGTATGCAGCCGGAAAAGTTCAACGTAAAAAAAGCCGCCGCACCCGTCGGCGCCTTTGCGAATAATGACCTGGTGCATATCGACGAAACAGGCGCCGATCACGAAACCTTTGCCTTTGGGTTAAAAAAATCATTGCTGAATTATATGCACGGCATCGGATTTAAGGATCCGCTTCAGAAGTGGTTTGATTTCAAAGTTCCCAAAACAAGCGTTGCGCCTGATTATATTGAGAAAATGCTGGAACAGGACATTTACACCTTAGCCAAACCCAGCACACGTATTGTTTATCTCGGACAGCCACCCATCGTAGAACATTTTACCAAGAGCAAAAAAGGCAGCAGTTGGGAAATGACTTCCTTCACCTTTCAGACCAAACGCGCGCCGTTCAGCATCAGCGTGGGCCGTGAGCAGGGCGATTGGCTGGCAGAGACATTGAAGAAGGTGTCAGTCGATAACCCGCAATTGCATACGCTGCAGGAAGTGAAAGACAGTTATGAAGCGGCAGGCCTCGATGATTTTGAATTGTTCTGGGATAACAAGCCGGTGAATACTTTGTGGAAGGCGGGTTTGCTGGCTTTGTAGTGTATCGCAATGTTTGAAATCTATACATGCAGATAGTAATCAGCAAATTCAGACCAGGAACGCTGCCACGTACCTTTCGAAGACCGGCAAATAAATAATGAGTGGTGAACTGTAATAAAAGATAAACGCTATTTTTCTCCACTCCCGAACAACTCCGCACCAGCACTCTCATCCCCACTGCGCCGCAGCAAGTCAATTAATTAACTTAAGTGAACAGTGCTTTTTTTAAAACCCGCTTATTATTGCGGCAGTTAATACCATCCTCCCGGTACCGCCGGGTAACTATCAAAAAAAAATATGAAAAGGCTGTCGTTATTCTTCTTTATCCTGCTCGTCTTTGTGTCTTGCGACAAAACGGACCAGGAGAACCAATCCTCCAGAACGCTTCGTTATGAACTGACCGGTACCTTTACGGGATCATTAGTTGCATCGTACACCACCGCATCAGGTGGCACCGCTAATGAAACGGTAACAGATCTTCCCTGGAGCAAAGAAATTACCTACGCAGCAAACGTAACTGCCGCTGTCGTGGCTATATCCGGCAATGGAGGCAGTCCCGGCCAGCAGGTTGCCGCAGAGGTAAAGCAGGGTGGAACGCAGGTGGCTTCAACCGTGGCTACAGCCAATAGTTCGGGAAGTTTTACCGAAGCCTCGGCCGTGGTCATATTTTGATAAGAAATCATTGAGGATACATGAAGAAAAACTATTTATTGGTAATCGCTTTAGTCCTGCCGTTCATTGCAGTTGCGCAGGACACCACCTGGATCTCAAAAAAAGGAACGGTTGTATCTTCAGGCGATTCAGCCGAGCGCTACAATATTACCTACAGAAATAAAGCTGATACACAAGAGGTGAAAATCGTTCGCTACCTGAAGGACGGCACCATGCTGGAAGAACTTAATTTTTTCCCTTATTCCACCAAAACACTTCATGGGGTATTCAGAAAATACAGAGACGGAAATGTAGCAGATGAAAGAATTTATCAAAACAACAAGTTACATGGCACACATAAAACATTTTGGGAAAATGGCAGGTTGAGAAGAAATGATTTATATGAAAAAGGGGCTTTCATCAACGGCCAATGCTACGGCTTTAATGGAGGCGATACTACCTGGTTTGCTTATCAAATCAGTGCCGGTTTTCCCGGTGGCAACGATAGTTTGCGGCAATACCTCACCCAACATCTTAAGTATCCCCCGGATGCCCGGTTAGACGAAATAGAGGGAACCGTGAATGTTCAATTCACCATTACAAAAGATGGCAGTTTAACGGACATAAAGCTTTCCAATAAAGTGAATCCATTACTTGACAATGAAGCAATCAGGCTGGTGAGTGGAATGCCGAAATGGCAACCCGCTATAATCGACGGCCACGTGGCAAATATGTCTTTCATTTTGCCTGTTGTATTCCGACTTAGTTATTGACCAGGTTGTTGGCCGGTATGTATCAACAGTCCGGAAAGTACCCTCAAATCCCCCTTTCAGGTGAGCCGGCCACGACATCAACAGGGTAGTTTTATCCGGTCAATAAAAAATCTATGCTGAGGAAAATACTTTCAATTGCAATGTTATTGGGTTCGTTTGCAACATTTGCCCAAAAACAAACCTACGATGTGCTCACCTTCACTTTTCCGAAGGGTTGGCAGCAAAAAGACGCGGAAGGCGGCCGGCAACTGACCATCACCGATGCCAAAACAGGCGGATATGCCACCGTTTTGCTTATCAAATCGACAGTTTCCAATGCTTCGCCCAATGATAATTTCAACAGCTACTGGAATAATATTGTAAAAGCTACCGTTGCGGTATCCGGAGAGCCGGCCATGCAGGATGCCGTTACCAGCAACGGATGGGAAATCGTTTCAGGCCACGCGTCTTACACCGAGGAAGCCAACACCGGCACCGCTACCTTGTTAGCTGCTTCGGGTGGCGGACAAACCACCGCAGTGATCCTGATGACCAATACCGGCAAGTATCAACCCGATCTCCTTGCATTCATCGGTTCACTGGAACTTTCAAAAGTTACCAAACAAACGCCCGCCAATAAAAATACCGCCAGCATCACCGGTCTGTGGGCAGATTACACCGTAGAGAGAAATGCCTATCAGCAGTATACCACCGGCTACCTCCGAAAAGAGTATGCATTTAAAAAAGACGGCACTTATACCTTTCGTAAGAAAAACTTTTTGTCCAACTCAACACAGATATATTTTGTGAGCGAGTCAGGCACTTATTCCGTGAGCGGCAACCAGTTGACCATTATACCCAAACAAGGCAAGACCCAGTTCTGGAACAAACCGAAAAGCTTAAAGAATAACGAGTGGGGTAGTTTTGCCAAATCCGAGCATCATAAGCTGGAGAAAGTGACCTATACGTTTGAGATCATTATAGACCCCAACTATGGCAACAGTCTTTCATTGAAGCCCGGCAAAGCAACCGTAAGAGACGGCGGTCAGTTCAATGCGCCATCCGATCCCTATAAGTTTAATTATGCGTTTCGTGAATCCGCCTCACTGATCGACAACCCGCCGGGAGGTAAATGATTGCCATGAAGGTCTTCTGAGTACGGACATATAAGTCAAAAAGGGGCTTTTTTGACTTACATTCACGGACGTGTGTCAAAATATATTGTTTTTGACCTGTTCACTACCTCAACCTGCCGCTCCTCAAAGTCACCTCGATCAACCGATACCCCTTCTCTGTCCGCAGAAAACTAAAATTATTTTGAGTCTGATCACTGTGCGATACGACGATGTTCATCACCGGGTAGATCCATTGCTTTGATTCACCGCAGTTATTGTAGTAGTTTTCAAACTCCCGGCCTTCGTACATAAACTGGTTCAATCCATCGTTGCCGATGAAATAGTCAGCGCCGGGCTGTTGTATTTCCAATAAACCGTTTTTTAATAACTCAAAGTTGTTGTTGATAAACGCGGTCTTGCTTGTCTTCACCCACTCGTCCGTTGACCACCAGGTGATGGAATCGCAGGATGCAGCGATCAATTTTTCAGCGGTAAGACCGGGAAACAGCTCACTGCTCAACCATGTCCTGAATTCTTTTTCAAAGTTGGTAAACGACAGATAGCCGCCGCCTTTTGCACGGAAGTTTGTCCTTGTGGTATCGGCATCGGGCTGCGCTGTTTTTTTTGCCGAAAAGAAATTCAGGTTATCTGCCAGCCTGAAGTCTTCTGCCAGTACATTACCCAAGGTATCCAGCAGCATTTCTTTTCCACCCACCCAACTGTAATGATTGCAATCCGAGTGACCGGTTGTATCCCAGTATTTTTTTTCTGCGTCCTTCAGCACTACCAACATGCCGTTCATCACCCGTGTCATGGCATTATACCCAGCGGGAATGACAATGTCTCCATTCCGGTTAAACAAACCCATTCTGTCGGTTTTGCGATCGTGAAAGCGGATGAATCCTTCGCTTTCGCAGTCCGGCGTGTTGTCAAAGATGAAAAGGCTGTCGCGCCCCGCTATTTTTCCGGCTTTGGTGAGATAGTAACTTTGCCATTTACCGTTGTTTTCTTCGGCTACGGCAATGATCTGGTCGAACCGGTATGCGCTGCCCAGACCGGTAAATTTGGGCTCGATCTTCACCACTCCGCTTTGGTCTTTGTAGCCCGTTAACGTGGAGTCGGAATTGTAGAAGGCCGTCCAGGTGCCGGTCTGCGCAACGGCGGCAGAACAAACCAAGCTTATTAAAAACAGAAGGCTGATTGTCTTCATCATTGATTTTTTAAAGATGTACTGGCACGCCAAAAAACCGGGCCAGATTGCCGGAATACATAAGATAAGAAAATGCGACTTTTGCATATAAAGTTCTCTATTTTTTCTTCCCTGCCTTGTTTATAAAATACGGCCATTAAATATTTTAAATTAGCCATATGAAGTCTTCTATTGTGATCGTTGGAGCCGGTGCCGCGGGACTGATGGCCGCACTCGAACTGAGCGATCATTACGACATCACCGTATTGGAAATGCATGATCAGCCTGGCGGTCGCATACGCACTGTTGATAAAAAATATTTTCCCCAACCCGTCGAAGACGGCGCCGAGTTTGTGCATGGCGAGCTGCCGGTAACCCTGGAACTTTTACATAAAGCAGGCATAAACTATACAGCCGCAGAAGGAGCTTTCTACCGGGTGATCGATGGCCACTGGACACAGGAAGAAGAGATGATCGAAGGATGGGATGAACTGCTGAGCCGGATGAAAAGTGCAAATGCCGATATGACTTTGTCGCAGTTCCTCGCTAAATATTATGGTGAGGAAAAATATCATTCCTTTCGTAAAGAAGTGATCCGCTACGCCAATGGTTTTGACCTGGCCGACGAAAATCTGGCAAGTGCGAAAGCGTTGTATGACGAGTGGAAAAACGAACAAGAGACAAATTTCCGTGTAAACGGCGGTTATGGCCGGCTGATTAGTTATATGGAACAGCAATGCCAGGAAAAGGGTTGCCGTTTTATGTATCACCAAACGGTATCGCGCGTCGAATGGACTGAAGGAAGGGTTGATGTGTTTACGAATGAAAACAATCTATTTACTGCACAAAAGATAATTATTACGCAACCGGTAGCCCTATTGGGCAACCCCGCTTCAAAAGCATTCATTCATTTTGATCCCGAACCTGTCGAACATCTTGCGGCGGCGCAAGACATCGGCATGGGTTCCGTCATGAAAGTGCAGCTTTCCTTCAGCCAGGTTTTTTGGGAAGAGCAACGGCCTGATACCGGTTTTATCATAAGTGATGAAGCTATCCCAACCTGGTGGACACAACGACCAGATGAGGCAGCCATGCTGACCGGCTGGCTCGGCGGGCCGCCTGCGGCGAAATGGATGAACGCGGACACCGCATCAATCGTAGAGCTGGGCATTCAGTCACTCGCGGCTATTTTTAATACTGATGAAAAGATGATCCGTTCGTTATTGCTGGGCAGTCATGTTGCTACCTGGGAGTCCGCTTATACCTACCCAACGCCTCAATCTCCAACAGCCAGCGCATTGCTGCGTACTCCCTTGAAACATACGATCTATTTCTGCGGAGAAGCTTTGTACGAAGGCAAAAGCCCGGGTACCGTGGAGGCGGCTTTGGTATCTGGCAGGCAAATGGCAGCCATAATTCGCACCAACAAACAATAGATGTTGTATTTTGGCCGCAACTAAAACCAATTTATGAAAATCCATTGGCTGCTCCTGCTTGTCCTGGTAAATGTTACCGCATACGCGCAAAAAGACAGCACCGATATCATCGTTCAAAAAATGATGAAAGACCAGCGGATTACCGGTCTTTCGCTGGCGGTGGTGAAAAATGGCAAAGCCGTTGTCAACAAAGGTTATGGCCTCGCCAATGTAGAGCTTAACGTTCCGGTTACCGCAGAAACAGTGATCCGCCTCGGTTCAGTCAGCAAACAATTCTTTACAACCGCTATTCTCAAACTGGCAGAAGAAGGAAAACTGAGCATCGAAGATTCCGTTCACAAATTCTTTCCCGATGCACCGGAGACATGGCGCCCGATACAGATCAAACACCTGATGTCGCATACCTCCGGATTGAAAAGAGAAGGACCGGCTTATAAAAACCATATCATCCAGCCAGATCTGGTGATCATAAGATCAGCTTATTCATTGCCACTTGATTTCAAGACCGGGGAAAAATACCAGTATTGCAACCTTGCTTATTTTATGCTCGCAGAGATCATATCACAGGTAAGCAACATGCCCTGGCAAAATTATATCCGGGAAAATCTTTTCCTTCCTGCCGGCATGAAGAACAGCGGCATGACAGATTTTTATCCCATCATTCCCAACCGCGCCAGCGGCTATATGCACAAAGGCGATACACTGGTAAATGCCGATGCCATGTATGCCGTGCGGCCCAGCGGCGGCTTTTTGTCCACCAGCACCGACATGATCCTTTGGGACAAAGTATTGACGGAGAAAAAAATCATTCTGAGAAAAGAGAACTGGGAGTTATTGTGGACGCCTTTTATCAAAACATCCGGTAAAGCCGAAAGCAAACAGTTTTACGGCTTTGGCTGGATCATCGACGAATACAAGGGCCATCACCTCGTTACACATGGAGGTGCCAACACAGGCTTCCGCTCCAATTATGATCGTTATGTGAATGATGGGCTGTCGATCATCATTCTCACCAATACGGATGAAGCAAATCCCGGTGCGATCACGCGGGCATTGGCCGATTATTATTTCAGAACTAAGAAAAATTGAACTGCCTGCTAAGCCAGGTAATCTGTTAATCCAAGTAAATTTCCCGAAGGGTCTGTGAACTCCACGGCCCAGCCTGTTTGTATTTTATAAGGTTCGGTTGAAAAGGCAATACCCTTTTCTTTCATTTCCTCATAAGATTTTGCCACCGATTCAACTTTAAACCAAATAGCCGGCTTCGCCGCCGGAAACTTATTGAGGTCTTTTAAGATGATCGCGGGCTCATTGTCACCTACTTTAAAAGCGACCATTCCTTTTTCACTGAAATCAAATTTTAACGCCAGTCCTAATTTATCCTGGTAAAATTTTCTGCTTTTATCCAGGTTGGCTGTACTCAGAAAGAAATTATCATAGTCGGCTATTTTCATTTCTCTATTATTTTTTTAATCGATGAGGCTGTTTTGTTAGTCAGGTCCCAACCGGATATTTCCTGGTCAACCAATGATGCGTGTTTTTTCCGGATATCGCGTAAGGCATTGGCAACGGACCGCAGCAGGTATTCGCTTTCACCAGCCTTTAATCGCAATGATGCGATTAGCTGAATGGCTATAGCGGGATTGTCTTTGAAGAAAGGTCGTCCCGTCCAGATGCGGAGACCTTCTACCACCGCTCTTCTGATGTTGGGATTCTTATCCGAAAGCCATTTTTTAATGGTGGGCAATGATTGTTCATAATCGTTGGATTGACAGTAATAGTCGAAAGCTTTTGCCAGCATTTCCTGCACACGCCAGTTTTCGTCTGCCGCCACTTTCGTTTCCAGTGTTTTTAACGCTTTGGGATGGTCGACTGATAAATGGCCCAGCAGATAAGTAGCCAGCATTCTTACCTGGTAACTGTCATCTTTCAGGCAGGCATTGGCGAAGGACAGGGGATCAACAGCCTCGTCCGCCAGTATGGTGTCGCCTGCAGCCACGATATGGGTAAATCCGTGTTCAATGCTTTTGATTTTTTCCAATAGCTTCTTCATCAGCTTCTTTTGTTGCAGCACAAACCTAGCAGAAAACTACCGCGGTTACTATGACGAAAATCAGCATAAAAAGTATTCCTGTCAGCAGTCTGCGCCGTACAGCAACAATAATTAACGTTTCCAAATAACGAAATATTTCGTATTTTAGTCGTATTCAAACCAATTGCCCTTATCCAAAAATAAATGCGATGACTAAAACCGTGGTATTTGCCATACTCCTTGTCCTTCCGCATTTTTCTGTCGGTCAAAATAAATCTGTTCGTCCCGATACGCTTGTCAACCGGCTCGGCAACACTTTCATAGCAGATCCAAAAGCGGCAGGTCTTTCAATCGGTGTGTATCATAATGGCAACAGCTACTATTACAACTTCGGTACAACGGCCAAAGGCCGGGCGCAAGCGCCCACAGAAAATTCACTGTATGAAACAGGCTCCGTTACCAAAACATTTGTTGCACTGGTATTGGCCAAAGCGGTAGTTGAAAAAAAGGTGGAATTAAACGATGATATCCGTAAATACCTCGACGGCGACTATCCGAATCTGCAATACAACCAGGCGCCCATTACCTTAGAACAACTGGCTAATGCCACGGCGGGCCTTCCCGATTGGTTGCCCGCTACGCCTGATAAACTAAAAAACGCACCCGCTGATTCGACAGCATTTTTCAGAGAACAAATCTATGGCGCTTTTACACCAAAGGATTTTTTTGCTGCCTTACATACCGTTGAATTAGATACCGTGCCCGGTTTCAAAAGAAGACATTCAAATGCCGGTGCCCAATTGCTGGGTTATATCCTGGAGAAAGTATATGGTACATCTATGGATAAACTGATCGCTAAATTCATACTTGTCCCCAATAAAATGAACAGCACGTCTTTTCTGGCGTCGGGAGCAAAAAGCCGTTCACTGACAACTGGCTACGGCGAAAAGGGGACTAAAGCACCTTATTTTAATACCGCTTACCTGCAATATGTCGGTGGACTGTATTCGACCACCGCTGATCTTCTAAAGTTCATCCGACTGCAACTTGAGCACAAAGATCCGGCAATCATCCTGAGTCAAAAGGAATCCTTTAACGCAGGTTATTATAGCGCTTGTTTAAATTGGTTGAAATATAAACATGAGAATGGCAACCATCAATTGTGGACAGATGGCGGTACGTATGGTTATACCAGTTATGTGGTGTTCTATCCAGAAATTAATAGTGGCATTGTGCTTCTTGCGAATGTTTCGGATGATTCAATGGCCGGCAAACTGGGCGATATGGCTTACCAGGTATTTGATTATATTCAGAAGAATAACGGTCGTTGACAACTTGCCGGAAAATAGCCTCTTTAATAACTACTATGCTTAAACTATACAATCATTTTTATATTGCGATCTGCCTGACCCTTTGCGCCTGCTCCGCAACAAAACTGACTACGACGGATTTTAATAAATTCCCCGCCACCAGCACCTGTACAGAAACAAAACTGCTCGACACCGGCCTGCCAATGCCGCAACTGATGACCATTTACAAGGATTCCCTGCTGCTCGTCGTCAACAACATGAACCGCAACCCGCATCACGTCCGCGTTTATGATATTGCCGGCAAAAAAGCCGTCAACAACCTGCTGCCCGCAAGCCAGCAGAAAGGCGGCACGCTCTCCTTCATGTCCTTCGGTATTTCCGACAGCCTGGTTTGGGTTTTCGATGTGGCAAAGAATGGTTTTATCACTGGCAACATAAACACTTTACTGACAGGCGATGGCAGTTTAGCGCACTATGCGGAGTATCGGCTGAAACCGCAGATCTTTTATTACGATGCGCTACTCTTAAACCGTAATGAGGCTTTGCTCAGCGGTAATTATGATACCGACGAAAAACTCATTTACAGAAATTTTTCAGATAGTACACGCAACAAAACGTTGCTGTCTTACCACAACGACTCGGCGATCGGTTCGTCAAGGATCAATAAAATGTCATACGAGAGTTTTATGCTGCTGCGGCCGGATAAACAAAAACTGTTGCTGGCCGGCCGTTATACCGATCAGTTCGAGTTAATCGATCTGGTCAACCGATCCTATAAAAAGGTTAAAGGTCCCGTTGGTTTTGCACCCCAACTTTCTCCTTTCGAAGACAATATCGGCAACCCCGTTGCTGCACCTGATAACGAAACCCTGTACGGATTTTTGAAAGGACATGTCACCGGACAATTTTTCTACCTGTTATTTTCCGGCAGCCCTGTTAAGTCAGATCGCCGGTTTTATGGCAATAAAATATTGGTGTTCGATTGGGAGGGCAATCCTGTTAAACAGATCAACTTAAAAAACGACATTGTCGATTTCACGGTTTCGTCCGACGACAGGACGATTTACACGTTGAATCCGCGGACTAACGCCATTAGTATTGCGGAATTAAAGTGGTGAACCGGTCTTATGTGCTGCCTAAATTATTTATATTTAGGATCGTCGCTCACTCACCTAACCTTATCGTACACACCGTAGATTATTGTGTTAACGGCAAATACTGCTCAACATGAAAAAATACTTCCTTGCTTTTTTGATTGTATCTCAGTGCCTGGAGCTGAAGGCGCAGGAACAAACGGTTTTGAATATCGTCTACGATTTTTCCTACAAAAGAGACCTGTCCGACACGGCAAATCCCTACAAAGCTGAAATGGTCCTCTCTACCGGCACACTGAACAGCCGGTATACCACCCGCGATCTCTTCAACCGCAACAGCGCAGCGGCTATCAAAAAAAATAAACAACAGGAGGAAAAAGCAAATGCTTCAGGAGGCGGAAGCACCGCTGTTGCTGTAGGCGGGCCTATGCTTCTTGTCAGCAATGCCGGCACGTTGATCAATGAAGAAATTTTTATCAATAAATCAAAGTCTACACTGCAGACCGCCGGCAGGATCGGTTTTAAAAACTATCATTTCATCGTTTCTCTTCCGGGCATCAACTGGAAATTAAGCAATGAAACAAAAGTAGTCCTCGGCTACAACTGCCAGAAAGCAACGGGTGATTTTGGCGGCAGAACATTTGAGACCTGGTTTACTTCTGAGCTGCCTTATGCTTTCGGTCCCTGGAAGTTGAACGGCTTACCCGGATTGATCCTTGCCGCCAACGATACGAAAAACGAACTTTCTTTTGTTGCCCGGGAGATTACAAAAAATGAAGATCCCGAAGAATTGGTTACGTCTTACATGAACCTCGGCCGCAGCGTAGAAGTCAAACCAAAAGAGTACCATAAAATCACCAGAAGTTTTGCCAGCGATCCTGCTGCTATCATCGAAGCGCAAATACCGGGAGCGGCGGTCAGTATTCGCAACCCGGATTCGCCGGGCAACACCACGATCAAAAAAATAGCCAGATACAACCCGATGGAGACAAAATAGCGGAATGCGATACCAGAACCTGCTATACTGCTTTTTCCTTCTATGTACCCCTGTAATGCTTCATGCGCAGGAGCAGAAAGTCTATGCAGGCACCGTTTCGGATTCACTACATCCCATTCCTGCAGCAAATGTATTTATTGTCAATGCCGAATCCGTTTTAGTCAGTTTTGCGTTGACCAATGAACAGGGAAATTTCCAACTGACACTCTCCAAAACGCTGATGCAGCAACCGCTCTGGATCGAGGCCACCTGTATGGGCTATAAAAAAGAACGAATAAAATTTGATCCGGAAAAACAACGCTACGCCTTCACGTTAACGCGGGAATCTGTTTTTCTGAAAGAGGTAACGGTCAACAACCGTCCGAAACTTCAACAACTGGGCGACACGCTGCGGTATATCGTATCGAGTTTTGCGCAAAAGGAAGACCGCAGCATCGGCGACGTATTACGCCGCATGCCAGGCATCAAAATAATGGAAGATGGCACCATTTATTACAACGACAAACAAATCGATAATTTATACATTCAAGGTGATGACCTGATGAGCGGGAAGTATGGCACCGCAACGAAAGTGATCCGGAAGGAAATGATCAGAAGCGTGGATGTTATCCAGAATCATCAGCCCATCAAGGTTTTAAAAGACAAAGTTTTTTCCGATAAGGCCTCGATCAACCTGGTATTGGCAGATGAAAATTCGGTCAAGATTTCCGTTGCGGGCAGCATTGGGTTAGGCCTTCCCAGCCTTTACGATATCAGCGCCAACACTATCCTGCTGAATAAAAAAATAAAGTCCATCAACCTGGCAGCGATCAACAATGCAGGCAGCGATTACAGCAGTCAACTGAAGCCGCAGGGAAGCGTCAACATGGCCGGCAGTATCGACAAGGATCTTCCCGATCTGCCTTTGTCGATATCATCTGCTGCCTTACCAAATATCGCCCGTCAGTATTATTTCGATAACAGATCCAGGATCTTCAACCTTAACAACCTGTACAATCTGAGAAACGGTTTTCAATTAAAAGCCAATGTGCAGGTGTTTAACGATGTAAACCGTTTTGCGTACAGCGGCACCACGCAAAACTTCGCCGGTGGTGACACCATCGTCTACCACGACAATGAACGCATTAAAAACAGTCCGAAGGCGTTCAACGGATCAGTGCAGCTATCGGCCAATAAAGAGAAATTTTACTTTAACAACGTTACGCAATACCGCTCCTGGGTAGAAACCAATTCCTCACAGGTCCGCTTTAACGACAATGCCTTTTCGCAGGGACTGCGTAACAGGCGATACGAATGGAGCAACGACTTCCATTGGATGCCGGCCTTAAAATCAAAAACCATCCTTGAACTGAGATGGCTGCTGAAAACCGCCACCAGCAACAACAAACAGTTAACCCTGTATGATGGATACATCAGCAGTATCAGCGGACACGAAGGTTTGCACGACAGCATCATCCAACAGTTAAGAGACCCGGTATCTTTATCGCATCTGTACCTTTCGGGCAAAAGATCACTTCGCTGGGGAACGGTTTATCAAAATGCCGGTTGGGTGATGGAAGATCATTTAATGCGGTCTTCGTTGTTGTTTTCGGATAACGGATCGCTTACTTCTTATTCGGGTGATGAAGGCAATCATCAAAACTGGCGAAGCAACCAGTATTATGTAAGCACCGGTTTGGATTTTAAACAAAAAAAATGGAGCGGAACGATACAACTGCCTGTGATCTGGCAGCAGGTCAGCGATATACAAAAATATTACGGGCTTAATAATTCCGTCAGCCGTGTGCGGTTCAACCCCAAAGGATCAGTACGTCATCAGTTTGACCTGGAAAAACAAGCTTCGTTGAATTATAGTTACACTACCATTTTCGGCGACTTTACGGATACCTATATCGGAAGCGTGCTCAAAAACTACCGCAATCTTTCCTCGAGCCAGGGAGTACTTCCTTTTAATAAAATACATACGACCTCTCTCAACTATGGTTCTCAGAAATCGATCAGCCTGTTTTTCTTCAATGCCGACCTGAGCTATACGCGTGTCAATGCCAATACGTTGATGACCTCTGCCATCACGGACAGCATTGAGCAAACAGTATTGATAAAGGAAGACAATACGCAGGAACGATGGTCGGCTAATGCAGGAGTGAGCCAATTCATTTTCCCGGTGAAGCTTAACATGAGTGTGAAAGTCGGTTACCAGTTTTCGTCCAGCAATGTGATACTGAACAATGAACTGACGACTATCAACAACCGGATTCTGTCGGGCTCGTTACAACTTACCAAACGATTTTCAACTATATTTTCATTGGAATACAATGGCAGATATACAGCGGTTAAAGCACTCTCGGCCATGCAGCCGCGGAAAGTGCAGAACCTGAACCATACCCTCAAAACTTCTTTTATTCCTAATAAAAGGTTGTTGGTTGATTGGGTAATCCGGAATGCCATTCAGAAAAACAACTTTCTTACGCAGGGATACTTTTTCTCCGATGCCAAAATCAGGTATACTTTTTCGAAGAAAAAATTTGACCTGAACATTGAAGGTTACAACCTTTTCAATGTAAAAACATATACCTATTTCAACGCCGATAGTTACCGGCTCATTTCCAATCAATACCAGCTTAGAGGAAGAATGATCATGGCGAAAGTGGATATTTACTTTTAAATGTATAACAGCATGCGGCTTTTGTTATTATTAGCAGGCACGTTCTTTTTTACCAATGGTTTTGGTCAGACAGACCGCTTTTTAAAACAACTGACTATTTCCTGGAAACAATACCCGGTCATTCATTTTAATCTATATGTAGAAGAGGGGCGATATGCGGATCAGCATATTGACCTGGTTAAACAGGATCTGGAAAACCAAAGAAGCGGTATCATTGATTTTCTGGAAAATAAAAACTTTACCGACACCGCTCATATTATTATTGTTGATACAAGGGAAAAAATAAAAAAGATCCTCGGATTTGAGGCGCAGGGATTCGCCATTCCGGAAAACAATACTGTTGTTTTCTTGTACAGTCAGGACTATTCACTGGCTACTAAACATGAACTTACGCATTATTATGCCTTTCATATCTGGGGACGACCGGCTGACAACTGGTTCAGTGAAGGATTAGCGGTGTATAACGATAAAAAATGGAGCGGCTACCAGATCGACTCGCTGGCGAAACATTTAAAAGACAATAAAAAGCTTTACCCGCTTTCAGTTTTATCCAAAAAATTTCATTCCCTGAATGCCATGATCGCCTATCCGCAGATCGGGAGTTTCACGGGATTCCTGTTGTTGAGCTATGGCAAACCAAAACTCCGGGAGTTATGGACAAAAGGATTCGGAGAAATAAAAAAGATCTACGGAAAGTCATTGAAGGAATTGGAGAAGGACTGGCTGAACAGCCTGGACAAATTCCTGCAGAACGACATTGATTATAGCAGGCATTTATAATTATAGTAATGCCTGGCGATCAAAAGGGATCAGACCATTTTACATCGCGGTACACATTGGTCCCGGAAAGTGTTCTGATAAAAGCCGCAATCGCATTTATCTCCGCCGGGGTGAGATTAAGGCGCTGTCCGTTGCCGCCGGGCGTAAGCCTTGGATCGAGGTTGGTATTACCGGCAGCTATCACGATGTTGTTATAATGCCCAATTACATTTTCCAAAGAGGTAAAGACACCTGAATGCATGAAAGCGCCATTTGAATTGCCTGCCGCACTTACTGCGTCGCGCAGTGTCGGCGATTTGGTATTGGTCAGTTCCGGCGCTCCGGGCCCATTATTTAGTTTGCCTGTAATGCCATTGTTCCTGGTATTAGGATCAATGTCGAATTCAGGTGCCCGGTGGCAGCCCTGGCAACCCGCACCTCCTGCTATCCTGCTACCGCCGGCATCGAATTGAGGAGGCTGTAAAAAAAGTTGCTTTCCCTGGTTTTCCTGCGCTGTAAAATTGGGAAAAGGATTATTATCGTTACCCGCGACGGCTTTACCCAAATCATACTTGCTGTCGAATGATTGAATACTTCTGATAAAACCGGCGAGACATTCCTGCATGCGTTGTTCGGTGATGGTGGCGTTGCCGTAAACGAACTGAAACAACTCTTTGTAATAATCAATGGCGCTCAACTTTTGAATAAGTGCGTTAATATCCGGGCGGCCGTTTTGGCCGCTGAATCCCATTTCCGCGTGATCCTGGATGGGCCGGGTAGTCTGGGCTTCGAGGGTTGCCGCTCTTTCATCCCAGAAAAAACGTACTTCATCCGAAAAGCGGCTGTTGACCAACCGCATCGAATGCCGGGCTGACATACCGCTTTGTACACCGGCGCTGACCAACGCGTTATCACCGAATGCAAAAGCTTGTTTATGGCAACTTCCGCAGGAAATGCTATTATCGATACTCAGGTTTTTGTCGTAAAACAAAACCCGTCCCAAAGTGGCTTTCGCGTTAGTAATCGCATTTCCACGGGTATTGTCTTTATTGATGTAGCCTGGTATCGCCTGGTTGGCATAGTTGAGTAAATTATCCGGATCTATGCGGGTGCCGAATTTCGCCCGGATGGCAGTATAAGCATTGGAAGAATCCGCATTGTCCTGCCGTGTGCAGGCATAGCCGGCTATCATCAGGCCGGCGATTAACGTAAGAACTGCGACTTGTTTCATAAGCAGCTTTGTGGATGGTGTTGAAAATGGTGGGTGGACAGTTTATCCTGAAAGAATTCAGGATGATGTTAAAGTATAAAACAGACCCGGAAAATGCAAGGAGGTTTAATGCGGAGCTAAAGAAGGCAGGGAGTAAATGATTTATGTCAACCCGGTTCGTGATTGCTTATGCCAAAACATCGCCGTATGTCTGTAACAAAGAGGCTCATTCATCCGTCTATACTTTTATGCAACCTTATCCCCTGCTCCTCGCCATGGCCGTTGGTTTTATCAGCCAGCCGCTTTTTGCGCAACCAAATGTTTCTCAACCCTTCACTCGTCAATTTGACTCCATCGCCCGGCATCAGCAATGGGCAACGGATGTGCCTGGTTATGTCGTGGCCATTGTTTCAAAAGAAAAAGTGATCTATGAAAAATCGATCGGTGTAGTCAGTAACAAAACGCGCAAGCCTGTCAACCGCTACTCGGACTTTCACATGGCTTCGGTATCCAAACCATTTGCGGCTACCGCCATACTGCAATTATATGACAAAGGGAAAGTCCATTTGGATAGTACGCTGGTATCCTGCCTGCCCGGCTTTTCGATGAAAGATCCGAACTATAAAAAAATTACCCTTTATCATATCCTCACGCACAGTTCCGGGATCCCCGATGTAACGGATTATGAATGGGGACGCCCGCAAACCGATGAACAGAGCGCGGCGCGTTATGCGGCGGGTTTTAAGGAAAGTCGATTAGATTTTGAACCGGGAACGGAATTCCGTTACAGCAACGCCGCCTATGATATACTTGCTGCGGTTGTCCGCCAGGTAACCGGGCAAACATTCGAAGACTATGTAAAGAAAAACATCCTGCAGCCGGTGGGCATGTTAAAAAGCAGTTTTCTGTTGAGCGATATATCTCGGAATAATTTCACCCAACCGCATCAGGTTGATACAAAACTCTTAATGTCACCGGGAAAAGTATATCCTTATAACCGCATACATGCGCCGAGTTCTACGTTGCACTCAAACCTGGCCGATCTGATTGGCTGGGTCAGGCTGTTTTTGCAGGAAGGAACATTTAATGATACTGTTATTATAAAGAAGGAGACATGGACAAAAATGCTTACGCCGCAGCGGACAGTAACCGATCGTTATAAAGTATGCCTGAGTTGGTTTGAAACAGCAATAGAAGGCAGAAAGGTATACTTCCATTCGGGTGGAGACATCGGCTACAGAACATTTGTCGGGTTTTGTCCTTCGGAAAATGTGGCGGTGGTGCTGATGGGTAACAATGATCTGTTTGACGGTGCGGAAGCGGGCTTCACGTACTTCCAGACCCTATTTACCGGAAAACTGCCGGTCATGCCTTTGAAACCTGCGCAGTTGGAATTACGCAAGCATATATTGACCGGAGGGTTGTCTAAAGTTAAAAAGATTTATACCGGTATGAAAGCGGAGCGGCCGTTGCGCTATGATACGAGTGGCCGCGCGATATTGGAACTGGGCGGTATGTTGTTCGAGCGGGATCACCGGCAGGCGGCTACCGAAGTATTGTTGTGGGGCGCTGCATTACACCCCGGCGACGGTTCGTGGTACGGCCACCTCGGTGATATTCATGCAGTGTGGAAGCAAAATGATAAAGCGAAACTGTATTATCAGAAAGCAATATCGCTGATGAGCGGAGATCAGCGGAAGGAGGCAGAGGCGAAGCTGGAGGGGTTGGGGAAGTGACGTTATATCACCCTTCCTTCTCAAAGGCTGAAAAACTAAATTCCGTATCTTCCCTATCTAAAAAACCAACCCCAATGAATCAGGAACAGACCAATCCCAACGAAGAAAAAACCGTTCTCGCCGATCACATGAACGAGATCCGGCAGATCGAGATAGAAGGTTATGAATTAGGTGTAAAAAAAGCCCGTAATGCCCTGTTCTGGGCCGGCGGCCTGATCTTCGTCGGGGAAATGCTGATCATGTTCCGGCTCGGTTATGGCTTTGATCCGCAGATATTCGGCATCGCCCTATTTGAAGCAGCCGTCTTTGTCGCATTAGGATTATGGACACGCAAAAAACCTTACACTGCCGTGGTGACAGGACTGATCGTTTTCCTCCTGTTTATCATTATTTCCGGTCTGATCGGCTATTTCGATTGGGGGGCAGAAGGCTTTATCACCAATATGGTTCGTGGCATCATTGTTAAGATTGCCATCCTGGTAACACTTGTTAAGGGCATCAGTGATGCACGCGCATTGCAGACCGCAAAGAGTGAAAGATTCTGAGAACTTATTTTTTATAAACAAAAAGCCGGATCGTGATCCGGCTTTTTGTTTGACACTCTTTTAACACCCGCACCAATATCTTTGGTGCGTGCCATTCCTTAAACTAATGCTCCTCCTGGTTCTTCCGTCCTTCGCCTTCGGACAGGAAGTTGTTTCCGGTAAAGTATTCAATGAAAAAGGTGAGCCCCTCGCTTTTGCATCTGTTCGCCTCAACAAAAATGGCACCGGCACTTTCACCAATGAAAAAGGTTTGTTCCGCCTGACATGGCCGGGAAGGTCGAACAACGATTCGCTGGTGGTTTCTTTTATCGGCTATGCCGAGCAACGTATAGCCGTAAAAAACCTTGATAATTTTAGCATACCGATGACGTCCGCTACCGCTACGTTGGAAACAGTAACCATCACCAATATAACCGCACTCGATCTGGTAAAAAGAGCCATTGATAAAATCCCGGAAAATTATTGGCAAGCCCCGCACATCACACATGGCTTCTATCGCGTGCACACACAAAAAGGTGATGAACACCTCATGCTGTCCGAAGCCGTATTTGATATTTTTAATCCCGGTTATTCTTCTTCAAAAACGAATCAGTTCCGTTTGTCGCAGATGCGCTCGATACAAGACGACAAAGGCTCGCATGGAATAGATTTGGGTCTCAATCCCAAAGGCCTGTATAAATATGATATCATCCGCGACTTCGGTCAATCCGATCTATTTGACAAAGCAGGTTTAAAGAAACATGCCTTCCGCTTTCTGAAAAGGACTACCGTAAATGGGCAACCCGCTCACCAGATAGCTTTTGATCAAAAAGACGGATTGAAAGAATCCTTGTTCAAAGGGATTCTTTATATAGATGTGGAAACGGAAGCCATCGTTTGCATAAAGCTGGGCAGAAGCCCGAAAGGCATTGCTTATGCAAAATACGGATCGGCTGCAGAGCGGGCCTTGCTGAAAGTAATGGGCATGCATATCGATATCAACAGGGACGATCTGTCTGTCGAGTACCAGTCCATCGCCGGCAAATGGATGCTGGCCCGCGTGCGCAACGATAATACGCTCCGCTTCCGGAGCAAGGGAAGAAACTATGATTTCAATGCTGATGTTCGCGTAGATTATATCATTACGGGAATCGACACTGCGGGAGTAAGTTCCTTCGCTGCAAAAGAGACGTTGGGTAATAACCGTTTCATCGAATCGCAGCAGCAAACGAGCGGTGCTGATTTCTGGAAAGATTACAATATCCTGCTCGCAGACTACAATGCGGAAGAAATCGCCGCCACTATCGAAGCGAAGAATGAGAACAACCGTCTGAAAAATCAATTGCTCGCCAAATGGAAGAAGTTGCCAAAGCAAGCCGCACCACGCATTGATTCCATACTAAGTTATTATCACCGTAACGGATTGTTCAACGGCAGCGTGCTCATCAACCACAAAGGACGATCGATTTTACAAAAAGGATATGGTTTGTCGAGCGTTGGCGGCCAGCCCAATGACATACATACGCAATTCAGAATCGGGTCTGCGTCAAAAACATTCACAGCCGTATTGCTGATACAGTTGGTGCAAGAAAAAAAATGTCATCTCACCGATACCATCGGCACCTGGCTGCCGGGATATGTACACGGGCGGGTGACGTTGGAGCAATTACTCAGTCATAGTTCGGGCATACCAAGTTATAGCCGGTCGACTGAATCATTATCAGCCATGGTGCAGAAACGGTATCCGTTGCAGGAACTGATTGAAAAATTTGGAAGTGATTCATTGGAGTTTGAACCCGGAACGTCTTTCCGGTATAGCAATACAGGCTATCTTTTGCTGGCTGCTATCGCAGAAAAGATTACCGGCACGGGCTGGAAGCAGGCATTGGAAGAACGCATTTTCAAACCAGTGGAAATGCAGGAAACGGCATTTGCAGATACGGCTATTAATTCGCGGGGTTATTGGATGGGTTCACCCGAGGTTTTATATCCGTTGGAAAATATGGCCGGTGCAGGTGGTATATCATCCACTGTTACTGATATGGGAAAATGGGCATTGGCTGTTTATAATCATCAATTGATTTCGAAGCCGCTTACGGATAGCATGCTGGCGCCGCGGTTTGCTTATACCGACTGGGATGCCTGGTACGGATACGGCTGGATGAAAGATGAAAAAGCATTCAGCACTTCCAAAACCTTTTCAATCTGGTATCATCCGGGAACCGATGTTGGTTACTACAGTATGTTTGTGATGGTGCCGGAAACACAAACATGTATTGTATTGCTGAGTAACCACGGAGATTTTCCGCGGTATGACATGACGGAACTGTTGCTGATGGCTTTGAAGGAGTAAGCAACTTACTATTGTTTAACGGCTTGAGGCGCCCGGTGCCAGCCGCCTCGTTACTGTATAGTCAAGGGCATATCTTACAAAATCATTTAAGGACATTCCATTCGAAATTGCGTACCGGGCCGCCTCACGGTGAAGTTCAGAGGATATCCGGACATTAAAACTTCCCTTATAAGTTTTGTCGGGTTCTTTTCCTAAAACCTCACAGGTTTGCAGATAGTCATCTACAGCATCACGAAATGCTTTTTTTAACTGCTTAACGGAATTGCCCTCAAAATTTACGAGATCATTGATTCCAACAATTTTACCATAGAAAATCTCATCCTCATTGCTAAACCGGATTTCACCTAAGTACCCTTTATATTCAAGTACATCATTCATCTTTAATTTTCATTTTTCTTTTAAGTGTTGAATTATTTGATTTATCACATAGTGCTTAACTACATTTGCCGGATGGGGTTTGTGAATATTAATAATGAAGTTATCTCATCGACGAACTTCCTCCTTGAACCACCGGTTTTACCTGTTGTCATTTCTTTATACCCAAAATGATTTAAAACTTTCAACAATTCGTCCAAGGTAAAATCAGCAGGTTTTACCAATAGTCTTGCTATTAGCTTATCAATTTTTGCCATTAAAAACGGTATTTATTCCCTCTCATTCGCTTAGATACCGTTCCAAAAAATATAAACTGCAACTAAATATCAGTTGCAAATATATTTGAAATTTTGATTTTGCAGAAAGATGTTTTCTTTTTTGATGAACTCTGGCATCACGAGGTATTCGTGGTCCCTTTTCGTAATTTAGTCATCCCATTCAGATCCAATCATGTATACTATCTACCGCAACGTTCAGGTCATTTCCGTACAACAACAAAAACAAGCCCGCACGAGGCGTCCGCAGGAAATTGCCGATCCTGCGCATACACGAAATAATCATTATGTTACCATTGCTAAATTTTCGGGGGTGCCTTATGAATGCACGATAGGCGATTTCAAAAATCTTATCTATGAGGAGCATGTCGTATCGATTGCCGTAGATGAAAACTGGAACGTGATAGCCGCCGTTAATCATACCACCGGCGAACGGGGATCGCTGAAAGCTGTTGCCTCCTTCAGCGAAATGTTCGGTATCCTTTTCTTTATGGTCATACCGATAGTACTGTGCTTTTTTATTGCACGTAAGGCCTGGAACACGATCAGCTATTATTCCTGGGGATGGCCGATAATCGGTGTGGGCACAGGTGTCGGCTTACTGATCCTTCTTGGTGCGAGCAGACAGTATGGTGAAAGTAAGAAAGCATTGCAGGAGTTGTTGAAGGACCACTAACACTTACAACAACTCCACCCATCCTTCCGTTCCGTTCACGCGTATCCGCTGACCATCTTTGATCAATTGCGTTGCGTGCTCCACGCCCACAACAGCAGGCAATCCATATTCACGAGCGATCACCGAACCGTGTGTCATTAATCCACCGACTTCGGTTACCAGTCCTTTTATCAATACAAACAAGGGCGTCCAGCTCGGATCGGTAAAGGCTGTAACAAGAATATCACCTTCTTCCAGATCGGCTTCTTCCATGTTTATGATCACACGCGCTCTTCCTTCGATAATACCCGATGAAACGGCCAGTCCCGCCAACGCATCCGGCGGAACGCCCTCGCGGTTATACCGGCCATTGATCACCTCACCCTCCGACGTCATGATGCGTGGTGGCGTGAGCTTTTCATAGTTTTTATACTCTTGCTTTCGTTCATCGATGAGTTGATAATTCAGTTGTTGCGTGCGCACTACTTCGTATAGTTCTTCATAGTTCAGGTAATAGATATCCCGTTTATTTTTCAACACATTGGCTTTTACCAATCGGTCCGCTTCCTGCAATAAAGCCTGTTTGTAAATGAAATAACAGTGTACCAGGTGATACTTGGGATACTCGCGGTATCCGGCAAAGGTGCGTACCAGCCCGATCATACGTTTCGTTTCTTCGATCTTCTGTTCAGCATCCGGCAACCTTGCCAATCGAGCGAGTATCTCCCGTTCTTTATTGAGTGACTGCTTCAGTCCCTGCTCAAACCTCCGGTAACCTTCTCCCGGCGGCAGGTTGCGAAGATTACTCAGGATCAGCGGCACCAATGTCAGTGGTTTCTCGCTCCAGCGTGTCCGCGTGATGTCGATCTCGCCGGTGCAGCGCATGCCGTATTTATCCAGGTAACCTTCTATTGCGTCCCGCGCTGCCACACCTCCTTCGATAGCCGGCAGTACGGCTAAAAAATTGTCGTCTTTGGTTTCCTGCAGATAAGTGATTACTGCGGCATACGGACGTATCATGTCTGCCACCTGTAAAAGTTCAAGCCCCATCTCAGATGTGATATTATTGGGTGCGGATTGTGTAAGAATATCGGCGACATTTTTTTCTCCCAGCCATTCCTTCATCTTTTCGTTAAGCCACACACTTGCATCCATCGCTGCCAGGATCAATGTCATACTTTGCGGATCACCGGTTGTCTTTACCAGCAGATGCAGGTCTTCCCGGATGACATCGAGCAGTGTGGTTCCTGATTGGCCTTTTAGTTTTTGTTTCAATGCGACGGCTTCTGCCTCACATTTTTTAATCAACTGCTCAGCAATGGCCGGCTCATTCTTTAGCTTATTGCGATAGCCTTCGGTGGAAATGACTTTCTCCTTTCCGGCATCTTCCTGTTTTACCTGAATAAAATCGTTTCGGTCCAGCAATGTCACCAGGGCATCTTTTATCAACAAATCAAATTGCCCCATCGTGTTGATCATCGTTTTCTGCAAAGCGGGTATGGCCAGTGCCTGCGCAATATCCACGAACATTCTTCCGCCCGCTGCATACATCGGGCGGGGCGTAATGAGTTGCCGGAAGGAAATGCCCAATGGCAGCATCACATCCGTCATCATCTGCTGGTGACCAACAGATATATACACATGTTTTTGATCATCGTTCACTATTGGAACGGGAAACAGGGTGGTGATGGGGCGGCTTTGCACAATATAAAGTTGGTCATCTTGTATGCACCATTCGATATCCTGTGGACTACCAAAATGCGCTTCAATCGTTCTGCCGGCCTGCTCAAGTTGCAATACCTGTCCGTCTGAAAGCGACGGAAGATTTTGTTGCAGTGTCGGGATTTGATTTGCTGCGGTTCCGCCGTCTTTCAATGGATTAACAGCCATTGTTTTCTTCGAAATCTTTTTATCGATGATCCTGCCTTCACGGACTTTAAAGTTATCAGCGTTTACCAATCCGGACACCAGTGCTTCTCCCAATCCGAAGCTGGCATCGATGGACAAAACCTTCCTGTTACCCGTAACCGGATCAGCCGTAAACATGGTTCCTGCTACCTGCGGCATTACCATTTGTTGAATGATGACAGCCAGCTGCACTTTACGGTGATCGAATCCGTTTTGGTTGCGGTAGATGACAGCCCGCTCCGTAAACAACGAAGCCCAGCATCGGCTGACATGTCTGATGATCTCATCTTTACCAATGATATTCAAATAAGTATCCTGTTGTCCGGCAAAAGAGGCAGAGGGCAGGTCCTCGGCCGTGGCGCTTGAGCGGATGGCATAAGCTTTCCCCACCGTCAGTTGTTCGTTAATCGCTGCGACGATTTCATCCGGAATAACGATCGCTTCGACTGTGTCGCGTATTTGTTTACTAATCCCTTTGAGTTGTTGATGATCGTCGGCAGACCTGAGTTCATCCAGTAATTGTTGCACTTGCGGTGTGTCTATAACTTTTCGATATGCTTCCGTTGTTACGCAAAACCCTTCGGGTACTTTAATTCCTTTGATGGCAGAGAGTTCGCCCAGATTGGCCGCTTTACCACCGGCTAAAGCGAGTTGAGTTTTGTCGAGCCGTGCAAGCGTTGAAACAAATGAAGACATAAAATTTATTGGCTGATGAAGAGGAAAAGTACACCAATTGCCGTGCCTCATTGTACTTATGATGCCAATAAATTTTTGAAAGAAAAGATTGAAAGCCGGGCCTTTGTAAGAAATACAAATTGGTTAGATGGATTGTTCGAAGTTGCCTGAAAAAGAGGCAGATTCACCCAAATCTATATAAGGAACAAAATCGTTGAGAAGTAATTTCTTATTCCCTACACCTTAAACCTTACCCCTTTTTAACCATAATTAACCTTGCTTTACGCGCAAAGACCAATAGTTTTATTGCCACCACAATCTTTGCTTATGAAATTCTTTTTCCTGCTACCACTTTTCATTTGCGCAAAGCTGCACGCACAGATAGACCAACTGGTGCAATACGACTACAGGATTACCTACGATTATACTTTTCAACCCGACAAACAAGATTCAACTATTGTCGTTACCGAAGGGATGATATTGGAGGCCGGTCCGTTGTACTCAAACTTTTGCAGCTACAAACTTTTCCAACGTGACTCGGTCATCTATGCTATGGATGAATTGATGAAGAAGAGCCCCTCTCCGCCGATGATGCCAAGAATGCCACGGCCACAAATCCAGTACAAAATATTTAAAGAACATCCGGAAAGGCAAATGCACTATGCAACGGCTTTCGGTGTCAAGCGCGCGAGTTACCATGAAACCCTTCCCGTATTCAACTGGCAATTGGAAGAGGGTGAGGACTCGATTGCCGGTTATGCATGTAAAAAAGCAACCACCTCCTTTGCGGGCAGAGATTATATTGCCTGGTACACGCCCGATATTGACATCGCCGACGGGCCTTACAAATTTTATGGATTACCAGGTCTTATTCTTGCTATTTACGACAACCGGCAACAACACAAATTCACCGTCACTTCCATTGAAAAAAAACCAAGGGTCGCCACGCTGGCCAAATGGAAAGGCATGTATATGCAGAATTTCCCCACCAAAGAAGCATTCACTGCTTACGCTGATAAGTTAAAAGAGAACCCGGCCCTGATGTACGAGCAGGATTTAATCAAGGTTTCGCAGGAAATGACAGACAGGATTGTAGAAAATACTAAAAACGCCATCGCACGCTTTACCAATCCACTTGAATTGCCGTAATGGTCATTGTTGTATTTTTATACATCAGACCAATTACATGCGCAAATCTTTCAAATGTTTTTTGTTTCTTCTTTTCGTCGCGGCTTCGGCACTTGCGTTCTTCCTGCTTTATTCGACGAACGTAACGGATAATACTGATGACTATATTTATGAACTCCCTTTCCCCGAAAACGAACAACATCGAATCGTACAGGGTTACGGAGGATTGTTTTCTCATTCCCATATTGCCGCATTGGATTTTGAAATGTCCGAAGGCAATACGGTTTGCGCAGCGAGAGAAGGCGTTGTTTACAGTTATAAAGACAAGTCGGATGAAGGCGGCATGTCCGGTGACAACAAAGGAAAAGCCAATTACCTGATCATCCGGCACGACGACGGCAGCTATGGTTGCTATTGGCACTTGCAGCAAAATGGTGTACTGGTAAAAAAAGGCCGTGTAACAAAAGGCCAAACAATAGCGCTGAGCGGAGCTACGGGACAGGTCATTCAACCACACCTTCATTTTTCCGTCAAAAGAAAACTGACCTACGACAGTGATTCGTTTGTGAAAACGAAATTCAGAACGAGTGGGGGTGTTAAATTGCTTAAGGCCTGGAGCAGTTATAAGAAACCTTAAAGGATCACGATTTTCTTCATTACCAGAAATCCGTCTCCCGAAAATCTTCCCATATATACACCCGGCCCCAGATGCGTCAGGTCGAGACGCAGGATGGCACTGCCGGTTCTTCGTTCGCGCACGCGGCCATGCACATCCGTAATGATAACGTCGTTTACTACGCGATCGCCCGCCTCCAACGCGATGGCGCCGGAAGAAGGATTGGGCCACAGGTTCAGGTTGGCTGTGTTGGGATTGACGGGGACCGTAATTGAACTGAGCTCATATTGACGGAAGAAACGCCACATTTCCTGCCCCGCATTAAAGTCCATACATGTTCTGCCTAAAAGTGTAAAGATTTTGATACCCGGCCAGGTATGACCACCACCGTTTACCCGCCAATGTTCCACCGTGTGTCCATTGACGCCGCCACTGTATACAAACCGGTCGGCCGTCACATTGTCGGCTGTATTGCTATTAGGGACGGCCGTAACCAAAGGCGTAGCATTACACCCGTTCTGGTTTACCCAAAACTGTGTTACTGCCTGGATGGATTTGGAAGATGAATTACCGTTGTAAGGATTGAGCGGATCACTTGTGCCATGTATATGGATCGTTGGCGTAGGGTGTGACGGGTTGCACGACTCGTACATGTCCGTAGACATGGAACCTGTAACTGAACCAACCGCGGCAAACCGGTTGCTCTTGCAGGCGAGGTAATAACTCATGAATCCACCGTTAGACATTCCCGCGCTGTAGATACGTTTTTGATTAATATTATAACGGGCAGAGATGGTATCGATGATCCTCTCCAGGAATCCGACATCATCAACGGTTGACCCGGCAACACTTCCATAGTTCCAGAACCGTTGTTGCAATAAAGGCTGTATGCTGCCATCGGGATGAACGACAATAAAACCCGCGGTATCCGCAATAGGCCGGAAGTCGCGGTTTTCGGCCTGATCGGCTCCGTCCTTTCCCAAACCATGCAGGTTAAACACCATGGGAGCCGGACGTGAAGGATTATAAGACGCCGGTACATAAAAGGAATAAGTTCTGGTAATACCCCCGTGAACAAAGGAACCGTTCACTGTTGTCTGTGCGCCTGCCTCGCAGGTGATGAGTAAACACAAGAGCAGGATATGTAAGCGCATAGCAGCAGGTTTTAATTGTTGGAAGCAGCAAATATGCTGCCACGCACCCCATTATAGTGCAGGACTCAACCTGATTTGATCTATATTTAGCCTTATAATGAAACTTCTTTTTAAGACGGGCGGGCTGTTGAAAATATACTGCGCCATCAACATGATTAATCTGCTGATTTTTTCAGACCTGCTCCGGGAGCTAATAAGTCATTTGTTTACCGGCACGGGACTACTCATATCATTGTTGATCCTAACCTTCCTTGCCATTTGTATTTCCGTCAATGCAATTGTCTTTCAACCCCGAGGCAAGGTAGCTTCTTTTTTCCGACGCAAAGCCTGGTTAAACGCCATCTATTTCATAGAAATGCTCTTGCTTTTCGTATTTCTTAGCTTGCTCATCATCTCCTTTAGGCTAAATGTGGAATACGGAGTAGGTCAATGGGAATTGGGAAAACCGCAGATCGTGCCTGCATCGTCCTCCGACACCAGCAATCTTGCAAGTTTTATCCGCTGGAATTTCATCGCGGCAGCACTTTCGTCTGTATTGATTTTATTGAGCATTGATAAATTGAAGTTATCCGGAAATTCAACAGATCAGTTCCAGCACCACGGAAGGTAAACCGCAATACTCAAAACCTTATACCTTAAGCCCTATGCCTTAAACCTTTCCTACCACTCAATCTCCCACTGGCTCTTATCATTCACAAAATAATTGAGCCCATTACTCATGTGCTGCAACTCCTTCCCGTCTTTACGGATGGTCGTTTTGGAGGCATACACTCTCACTCCATTATTCTCACGGGTAAGATAATTGATCAACGCGGCTAATGTGGGCGGCAGATCATGCAACCATTGCCCGTCTTCCTCCTTTACAAACGCCTGGCTCATACTGGTTCATTTAAACGGTACAAACCTACACTCAAAAAATGATGCCGGAACCACTCATTCCACCGCCACCGTTATTTTATTCACCCACACCTGCTGACGGTCAAAGAACTGCAGAAACCTTTCCGCCATAAATTCTTTTGAATAACCGACCCGGCCGTTAAATACTTCTTTCCCGTTTATTATCGCCCGCATTGGTCGCTACAAATCCAACACCGCACTCACCTTTTCAGGGGATAAGCCTTTTTACCGAAATGACCGCTTCAGGTGATTGCCTGCCCTTGCTATATCCGGCATTTTTACCAGCGTAAATCATTCGCCATGAAACCTGTTTTATCCCTTTTAGCATTCCTGTTCTTCAGCCAGATCGCATTCTCCCAAACAAAAAAACCAAAAGAGAAAGCTCCCACGCAAAATGAGATGCAGGACATGATGAAGGAAGCCCAGGGCATGATGGATGAAATGATGAAGGAAATGAGCCCCGAGGACAGAAAGATGATGGACAGCATGGGCATCAAAATACCGTCAACGAAAAACATGAAAGTACCTGCCGTGTCCGACAAACAATTGGCAGATGCGTGGGAAGATGAAAACCGGATCGTACCGAAGAAAGATGCCGCGCGTATCGCTGCTATTCCCAAAGGTTTAACGGACGCACGCATGCTCACTTATATCACCGGTATTCAGAAAAAAATGATGGATAAAATGGACGCCAATACGCTCAAAGCCGGCAATACCATTTATGCAGAAATTCAGAAGACCGCCAAATCAAAATTACAGGCGGGCAACATGGCCGCCGCTTTCTGGATGAGCGGGAAACCTTCGTTAAGCCTTTATCTCATGGGGCGTGTTTGTTCCGAAGATGCCACTAACACCGACAATCTCTGCAACTATGCCGCCATGCTCTCCATGAATGGCGGTCAGCACCTGGCGATTCCCATTTTAGAAAACCTTAATGCAAAATTCCGTCGCAACACCACCATTCTCAACAACCTTGGCCAGGCCTGGTTCGGCCTCGGCGATGTAGCTAAATCAGAGAAATACCTCGACAGCGTGGTTGCCATTTACCCGTATCATCCGCAGGCTAATCTTACCAAAGCCGCCATCGAAGAAAACAAAGGCAACAAGACCAAAGCGGTTGAATGCCTGAAGAAATCCATACGTCACGCTTATACGAAAGAAAAAGAAGAGAAGCTGGCCAAACTCGGCCACAAGCTTACGCGCAAGGACATCAGCATGCCGATCAAAGCTTCGGCCGATCCGCTGGGCCTTGAAAAAACGAAACGCCCCGATTATCCGACCACTATCGCACAGATCGATGCACTGCTGCCGCAATGGAACCAGTTCAACGCTGATATCGAAGCCCGCACAGCGAAATTGCAAAAGGAAATGCAGGAGGTAACGGCCGCCTACGCCAAATCTGCACAAGCCCTGGCGGCGAAATTCATGTCGACAGGTGGCAATATCGAACCGCCGTTCATGCGCAAAGCTTCGCTGCAACTGGAAGAACGTAAAGCTTATTACCAGCAGCGTTTCAAAGACCTGACAGATCTTTTCGTAAAACTCAACGCCGATCTTGACGCCATCCGTAAAAATCATAAACCGGCACCGGAAGATGCGCCCTGCTCCACGCATCGCGATCGCATCAACGATCTGTTGAAGAAACTGAACGATCGGAAAAAATTATTTGATGATGAAGCGGTGAAAGTGTTCCGCCATTATTGCAACGACATGGTATTCTGGTCGCAGTACACCAGCGTGGATGAAAATGCATTTAAGCTGATCAAAATAGAGTTTGAGCTCACTTGGCTGCAGAAGAACCGCGAATACCAACCGTTGGAAATGAGTACTTATAAAGGTGCGTACAAAGATTGCGTGGAAAAAGAATCGGGCAAAGCCGGCAAGCTGGCAGAATTCGACGACATCGCCTGTCAATACAAAAGCTCCATTAATATGTGGGTGATCAAACAGGAAATCAATTGCAGTCATACCACTACTACTTATGATGCCAAACTAATCAGTTTCACTTCAAGAGAAACAGGCAGTGAGTATGTGGGCGGCACATTGAAGTATTCACCCAAGGTTTCAGTTGGCGGCAAAGCAGGTCCCGTTGCTGTTGAAGCATTTGCCGGAACCGACTATGTATATGAACTGGATAAAGACAACAGTATCGTGGATTGGAACGCCGTAACGAGCGTGGGTGTGTCGGCCGGCGTGGGCGGCAATGCCGGTCCCGTGAAAGCCGAAGCCTCTGTATCGGGTGCGGTGGAAATAGAGTTTGGTCCCAATGGTGTCAATGATGCAAACTTCGTTACACGTGGGGAAGTATCTGCCGGTGCGGCGGGGCAGAAAGTAGAGATCGGAGTGGAAGACCGTGTGAGCATTATCAGCGGACACGGTTCGGTAAAAGGAACAGGCAGCCTGGCCGGCATCACAATGACCCAATGGTGATCGTTATTTGTTGTCCTTATAAACACGTGAGAGAACGATCAGTATTGAATTAACGATCAGGGAAAAACTATTGGTAATGATAATAGGATAGTCTTCCTTGAGCAATCCATACCAGATCCAGCAGGCAAGCCCGCAAAAAAGGGTGATGAGATAGATCAATGAAATATCCGCACTTTTCTTTTCCCTGAAAGTTTTGATCAGTTGTGGCAGCAGGGAAGCCGAGGTCAGTACACCTGCCGCGATTCCAACGATTGATTCGATTGATGGCATAACTGCAAAGGCCTAAATTCTATGCCAGTCCTCTAAAGGTGACATTTGTAGCGTTACCGGCCGTCCTTTGAGTAAATTCTTCCCTTGCCCTATAATGGTCAGAGGGAATTAAAAGCGGCAATTCCGGGAAAATGGCAGGCACGTCATTTGAGTTTCATCTTCAGACTTTCTACACTTTAAATTTTCTAAGATGAAAGCAGCAGTGATCCATGCCCCGGGCAAAATATCTTGTGATACGGTAGACGATCCGGTACTCAAAGATTCCACAGACATAATATTGAAAGTGACCGCTACGGCTATCTGCGGTTCGGATCTGCATATTTACTCCGGGGGCATTCCCCAGCCCCGGCCGATGGTACTCGGTCATGAGTTTATGGGCATTGTGGAGGAAACAGGGAAAGAGGTGAAAAATCTGAAGGTTGGTGATCGCGTGGTGGTTCCGTTTCCGATTGCATGCGGTCATTGCTTTTTCTGTTCGCATCATTTACCTGGTCATTGCGAAAACAGCAACCCGGATCATTATGGTCCCGAAGGCGGATTGTTAACCGAAAAAGGCGGTGCCTTATTTGGTTACACAGATCTGTATGGCGGCTACGACGGAGGGCAGGCGCAATACGTTCGCGTGCCTTACGGCGATGTTGGCCCGCGCGTAGTACCCGATAATCTTACAGATGAACAGGTTTTATTTCTCACAGACATTTTTCCTACTGGTTATACGGGCATTGACTGGGGAAATGTTTCGGGAGCTGAAACGGTAGCCATTTTTGGTGCAGGTCCCGTTGGCATCATGGCGGCAAAATCTGCCTGGCTGCGGGGCGCAGGCAGGGTAATCATTGTGGACACGCAACAATACAGGCTGGATATGGCGGCAAAAGCGGCCAATGCTGAAACGCTGTTATGGGAAGGCAGCGGGCCGAAAGACGTAATAGAACAGATCCGCGCAATAACAGAGGGCCGTGGTGCGGACGTTTGCGTAGAAGCGGTAGGCTTCGAGCCGGACCGCAGTTTCCTCGACCGGGCAAAGGCTGTCATCAATTTGGAAAAAGGTTCACCTAAAGTAATTGAAGCCTGCATGAGTGCGGTACGCCGCGGAGGTATCGTATCTGTTTTAGGCGTATACCCAACTACCTACGATAATTTTCCCCTTGGCCAGTTCTTCGATAAAGGTATTATTATGAGGGGAGGGCAGGCACCGGCTCACAAGCATATCGATAAACTGCTGGGTTATGTTAAGGAGGGAAAAGTGCGCCTCGATGATATCATTACGCACCGCCTGCCGCTCAGAAAAATAGCGGATGGTTATTCTATGTTTAAAAACAAGGAAGATAATTGTGTGAAAGTAGTACTCGATCCCTGGGCGGAATAGTAGTAAGTGTTAAGTTGTAAGTAATAGGTTTTAAGTAAATCTTTGCAGCTTTGCTCCTTAAGTGCCTTTGCGTGAAGGTTATTCACCGATTCACTCTTTTGACTTTTGAATTTTGACTTTTTAATTACAAAAGTCCGTATTGCGTGGCCGTGCGAATCAGTAGCGCCGTATTCTTCACGCCAAACTTGGTGAGAAGATTTTTGCGGTGGCTATCGACAGTGTGCATGCTGATAAATAACGCACCGGCAATCTGTGCGTTGGTGAGTCCGTCGGCAATGAGATTGAGTACTTCTTTCTCGCGTGTGCTGAGAACGGGTACATTCTTCATTTCCCGTTGTTCGGATGCCGACATCTCGAGGTCGAAGCTCATATACAAACGACCTTCATGTACAGAAAGCAGCGCTTCTTCTATTTCCTCTTTGGACGCGCTTTTCACCAGGTAACCGGTTGCCCCGTTCAATACCATTTTGGAAATGTAGCTGCGTTCCTTGAAGGTGCTCATGGCTACAATTTTTACCGAAGGAAATTCTTTCTTGATCTTCTCGGCAAGTTCGATACCCGATACGTCCGGCATATTGATATCGGTAAGAACAATATCCGGTAATTGTTCCTTAATCTTTTCAATCGCTTCCCAGGCGTTGCTGGCCACACCAATCAGGTTGGCAAAAGAGATTTGCGCCAGCATGGAGCGCATACCTTCGAGCACCATCGGGTGATCATCCACCACCAGTACTTTTATTTTGTCTTCGTCCTTCATGATGTGCAATTGATATACCGGTCAATTAAAGCCTTAAATTAAGCCGCTTCCGGCATTTTACAAATAACGTTTCCCCTGCATCTTCCGTTATCCCCTGTTCGGGGGATTCTGTGCTGTTTCAGCTTCCCCTTTTTCACAGGATTGTCTGCCTTACCGCTTAATGGCATTTTTACATCCACATTGTTATCCGTTAACCTGAACAATTAAACCTAAACAAATGAGAAGCTTTTACCTCTGTTTATCCGGACTTGTTTTGATGACCGTTCTATCCTGTTCCAAAAAAGATCGCGTAGCGGCCACTCCTCCGGAAGTATATATTGCCGGATCCGAGAGGCCGGTGTCTGGTGGCGATTACAACGCCGTTTTATGGCGCAGTGCAGGTCCGGCCCAAAAAGCAACAGGCGGAGAGTCCTTCGGTGTAGATGTTTTTATCAGTGGCAATGATATATATACCTGCGGCGGCATCGGCGACAAAGCTGTATATTGGAAAAACGGACAGGCCACCGAATTAACCAATGGAAACTTCTATGCCACGGCCTCAGCCATATTTGTAAAAGACAATATCGTTTACGTAACCGGCTATGAACGTAATAGCAACGGATTCTACGTGGCGAAATATTGGAAGAACGGAACGGAAGTGGTGTTGTCCGATGGCAGCACGCATGCAGAGACAAGTGATATGATTGTGGTAGGCAACGATATATACATTGCGGGCAAGGATGCCGCAGGCGCATTATACTGGAAGAACGGAACGCCTTTTGTTATCGGCAGTTCCAATATCATTCTCAGAAAAATATTCGTGGAGAATAATGATGTGTACGTGGCTGGTGGGAATTATACAAGTGCCGGGACAGTAACAGCCGCCTATTGGAAAAATGGCAACGAGGTAAAATTGACTGCTGACAATGCTTACGGCAGCATCATGGATATTTTTGTGCAGAACGGTGTTGTGTATGCCGCTGGTTATGAAAAGATCGGTAGCTCGAATGTTGCCCGTTACTGGAAAAATGGAGAAGGAGTAACGATCAGCGACCCCTTGGCCCGCGGCAGTTATGCCTTCGGTATTGCATTGAGAGGAAAAGAATTGTTCGTCGGCTTCAATGAAGACACCCCCGACTACATTCCGAGAACAAGATACTGGCACAATGGACAGGTTACTACCCTGAGTGAAACAGGTTACAGGACCGAAGGGTCGGCGATCGCTTTGAAATAAGATTCTCCCTTTTTCCCTGGTTCGTCTGAAGACCAGGGATTAGATTTTACGCAAAAGTCACCTCATCCAAATTTATATACATCTTAAACTGTCGTTCATATGTAGATAAATGCTTTATATGGGCTATAGCATGTGAGTTATCCAGGGTTGCCGATCCCTGGTTCCCTGCAGTGTTACCTTCGTTTGTCGATCGTAAATGCCCACTGTAAACCAAATTCTGCCATGAAACGAACTATACTCGTTCTTACCACTATCCTTTTATTTACCTCTGTACAAGCCGCCATTTATTATGTGGATGCGGCACGAGCCGACAACACCGGCGCAGGTACGAGCTGGGCCACCGCCAAGCGTGATCTGCAGGCTGCTATCATCGCCGCCACTGCCGGTGATGAAATATGGGTGAAAGCCGGTACTTACCTGCCTACACACGATCCATTCGGCAGCGCAACTCCCGCCAATAACCGGGACAAAACCTTTATGCTGAAAGAGGGCGTAAAGATCTATGGCGGTTTTGCCGGTACCGAAACCCAGTTGAGTCAACGCAACTGGATCACCAATGTGACCAGGCTCAGCGGTGATCTTGGAACCGTAGGAACAGTAACAGACAACGTATACCACGTAGTAATGACCGTCAACCTGACAAATGCCTCCCTGCTCGATGGTGTCACCATCACCGGCGGTTATGCAACGGCTGCGGGCGGATCACGCATTACCGTCAATACCCGGGCTATTGACCGGTATAAAGGTGGCGGCGTTTACAATGCCGGTTCCTCCACCGCTTTTACCAATTGTACCATCCTTAACAACAGTGCAGATTGTACCAATGGCGATGACGATTCTTTTGGCGCCGGGATGGTGATTGAATTGGGTAGCTCGGTGTTGACAGACTGCATTTTTGATAGCAACTCCTTCGTGGCCGGAGGCGGAAGTTTTGGTGTATTCGGGGCAGGTCTCATCATCGTTGGAGGCAGCAACACACTTACGCGATGTGTTTTTGCCAATAATCTTGGCCGTGTCGGCTTCATCGACGGATCGAGAGGCGGTGCGCTGGACCTCAATGGTACAGCCGTTATCACCAACTGTATCTTTTACAATAACCAGGCGATGAACGGCGGCGCCATTTCAGCAGGTGGTGGCGAATACAATACCTCCACTTTCTTCAACTGTACCTTTGCCAATAACACCTCGAGTTTTGCAGGCACCGCTTTCACTGGCTTTGCATTTGCCACCTTTACCAACTGTATTTTCTCCAACAATAATCCTGTCACCAGCAGCGTAGCCAACAGAAACGAAATATTCAGCCAGGAAACCCGCACACAATTCCAGCCAAAATTCATCAACTGCATCATCCGCGACGCTGCAGGCTCAACCGTTACCAACACTTCCTGCACCAATGTAACTGCAGGCAGTCCCTCATTTGTCAATGCAGCAGACGGTGATGGCGCCGACAACAGATGGGGAACGGGTGATGACGGATTGCGCCTGCAATGTGGATCTTCCGCCATCGGCGGCGGCACCGGCAGCACACCCGCTGCCGATTTCCTTGGACTGACCAGAACGACACCCCTGGACCTGGGCGCTTATAAAGGCGGTTATACCAATGCCAATACCGGCTCACTGCCCGCATCTAGCATCACCAATTTACAGGTACCAGTGGCAGCAGGCACCAATCACCTTGCTACCTGTTCTAATCTTGTTGCTTCACTTCAATCCGGAGGAGCTTATACGGTGTCCGGAAACCTGACCGTAAAAACCTGGATACAAGGCTCACAACCTGTTGGATACGTAAGAAGACATTATGAAATAACTCCCGCAACCAATGCCGCCAATGCAACAGGACGTGTGACACTTTATTTCACACAAGCGGACTTTGATGCCTTCAATAACCAGGTGCCCGCCCCCGCACTGCGCCTGCCTCAAAACTCCGGCGATGCAACAGGAAAAGCCAATCTCCTCATTGAGAAAAAAGCAGGCACAAGCAGCAACAACACTGGTTTGCCCAATACCTATTCCGGAGGAAGATCAAATGTCAACCCCGTTGATGCAGATATCGTATGGAATGCAGGTTCTTCAAGATGGGAAGTAACATTCGATGTGACAGGATTCAGCGGGTTCTTTGTAAAAACATCACCCATCCTCTTACCGCTTAACCTCATCAGCTTTACCGGCACCAAACGATTTGAGTGTAACACTTTTCAGTGGAAAACGGAAAACGAAACCAATACCCGCCGTTTTGAAATCGAACGCAGTTCTGATGCGCAAAACTTCCAGAAGATCGGTACGGTAAGTGCCAACGGCTCCGGCAATCATCAATACAAATTCGACGATTGCAATCCGCCTGTGGGTAAAGTGCATTACCGCCTGCGTATGATCGATATCGATGAAACTTACACTTTCAGCAATATCGTGACGATGAATCATTTTTACACAACCTCGGTCGATATTTTCCCTAACCCTGCATCAAAAGAATTGTACGTGCGTATTCCCGACAGAAAGCTGCTGAATACCACGGCACGCATCATTGGTATCAATGGTACACAACTGATAACATTTACACTTACCGAACAAACACAACAGGTGAACATCGGTCATTTACCGGCAGGCACTTATGTGCTCGAACTCGCCGATGGCACACGTTCCAAAATTGTGAAAGCGAAATAACCAGTACACCGTCATGGTTCCTGTGTATACACGAACCATCTTTTTAACGGGAGTGGATGGATGACGAACCGGGACGTTTGGCTCATCCTGCAGGACAAGAACCCGTTAGCCCAGGCAATTGCCTGGGCTTTTTATTTTTTCTTCCTGATATTTTTCAAGCGCTGTGCGGCAGGACTTACCATCCATTTAATGGTACGTGAGAACCTTCCGTCAGTAGGGTATTTGCGCTGCGAAGTAATGTTGTTGAAAACAAGCGCTACAAATAAAAGGATCAGCACACCCGACAACACCGGCGACAATACATACCAATAACCCAATGCTGTTATTTTCACACCGCCTGTTACGGCGATCAATGCCGTGGCGCCGCCAGGCGGATGCAGGGTTTTGGTGTATTGCATCGCAACAATAGAAAGCGATACTGCCAGCGGCGCGGTAATCCAGAGAATGTCGGGCAGAAACTGCGCGATTGTTACACCAATCACGGCGCTTACGAGATGTCCGCCGATCAGGTTGCGCGGCTGGGCCAGGGGGCTTTGAATCGCACCGTATATAAGTACACTGCTCGCACCAAACGATCCGATCAGGAATACATTCTCCATTTCCGTGAGATAGGATGATTGAATGAAGGCAATAACACCAATGCCAATAAATGACCCCAGGAAAGACCAGAACTTCTCCTTGTAATCAACAAGCGTTTCTTTATAGATAATGTATTTGCTGATGCGATAGCTACGTTTGATGCGCTTTATCATGACAAACCCTTTATAGTCAACACAATGCTTTTCCATTCAAAACTACGATCAGCCAACAACATGGCCCAATTACCCTAAATCTGTATCTTTGACCGCAATTCCAAATGTCACGGCTCACAAAATATATTGCCACCACGCTGATGCTTATTGTCATGTGTATTTCCACAGGCAACGCATTTTTTACAGCAGCAGAAGATGATTGCTGCCATACCGCTGTTACAATGACGGATGACTGTGACGACGAAGGAGACCAGGACTGCAGCAACAGCGGCAATCCTTTTCAGTCCTGTGGCTGTTGCTTACACGCACTGATACCGTCGCAGCCGGTTGCTTTTCAATCAGCGTCCTATCCTCCCGCCATCAGTTTCCTTCAACATCCGCAGGAAATTCTATCCAACGCCTACCGTCCTGATTTCTGGCAGCCTCCCCGCTTTTCATGATCTGATTATTCTCCTCTCTCCTCATTTTTTATCAAAAATTATTTCGACATGAAAAGTATATTTTCATTCCTGTTCGTTATTGCCTCGTTGTGTATATCCAACTCCGTTTCCGCACAGTCCGATACGTCCGCTGCCAAAGCCGTTGTTTCAGTCGTCAACCTTACCTGCGACGGCGACATGCCCACCATCAAAAAACAATTGCTCAACCAGGACGGCGTTGAATCTGTCGCTTTCACCAAACGCACTGGAGGTGCATCCGATTTCACTATTTTGTATAATGGACAGGTGATCTCGATCGAACAGATCCGTAAAACGATCGAAGACACACCCGGCTGCGACGACAAAAGTTCAAAGCCTTACCGCGTCAAAAAGGAGAAACCGGCTAAAACAGAAAAACAATGAGGCGGACATGCGTAATTGTCCTCTTGCTGTTTACCGGTTCATTACATGCGCAACTCATCAAAGGAAAACTCTTTGGTGAAAGTGAGCAGGGAAAAGAAATTCTTCCCGGAGCAACCGTGCAATGGATAACGGAGGGCGCGCCCGTGATCGTAAATGAAAACGGCGTATTTCAAATACCGGCAGCGGGAATAACGGACAAACGCATCATCGCCCGTTGCAACGGTTATCTTACCGATACGATACAGTGGGACGGCGCGGGTTATGTCAGCATTCTGCTCAAAAGAGCGCCGGTAGCAATGAGCGGCGTAACCGTTACCAGCAAGTCCGGCAATCTTTTCCCAAACACTTCTGTCGTTCAAATGGAGCTGATCAACCAGCGCGAACTGAGTAAAGCCGCCTGCTGCGACCTGGCAGGTTGTTTTGGTACACAGGCATCTGTGCAGCCGCAGACAACCAATGTGGTTACCAATTCGCAGGAACTGCGCATACTCGGATTGTCCGGTGTTTACAACCAGGTATTGGTCGATGGCATGCCACTCGTGCAGGGCCTCACCTATACATATGGTATCAGCACTTATCCCGGCACGGCTGTCGAGAATATCTATGTGGCAAAAGGCACAACGTCGGTGCTGCAGGGTTTTGAAAGCATCAGCGGTCAGATCAATGTAGACACGCGTCATCCTGATGAAAGCGATAAGTTTCATTTCAATGCTTACATCAATAGCTTTGGCGAAAAACATTTCAATGCAAACATTGCGGGAGCCGTTGGTAAAAACAAAAAATGGCACAGCCTGTTGGCCTTACATTCGGTACAACGCGCTGCCAGAACAGATCGCAACCACGACGGGTTTCTCGATCTTCCCCTGCTCACGCGATACATGGCCTATAACAAATGGAAATACGGAAGCGAAAAAGAACCCGGTTTTCATTGGCAACTCGGCGTACGTTTTGTAAATGAAAAACGTATCGGCGGACAAAACAACTACCGCGAAGACAATGACAAAGGCAGCGGAAATATATACGGCCAATTTGTACAATACAATCAACCGGAGCTGTACAGCAAGATGGGTTTCCGTTTTTCTGAAAAACACCTGACATCGTTTTCCACGGCCGGTTCGCTTCATCAACAGGATTCATGGTTTGGGACCCTTAGCTATCGCGGGCGTCAAACCCTGGGATACCTGAACCTGCAACATGAACTATTGTGGAAACAGCACTCCCTGAAAGCGGGAATCAGTTATCGCTACCTGAACACAACGGAGGATTTAGGTCTTTCGGTGCCTGATCCTGCGAAAACCTATATCGGTAAATATATCACGCAACTGCGCGTGCCGGGTGTGTTTGCAGAAAACACCTTTCGTTGGGCCGGTGACAAAATGATTCTGATCGCCGGCGCTCGACTGGACAAACACCAGACCGAAGGCTATTATTTCACACCGCGCACGATGTTGAAATATGCGATCAATCACCGGCATACCTTCCGCGCTTCGGCAGGTACGGGATGGCGACAGGTTAATTTGTTCAGCGAACAACCTGTGATGCTGACGAGTTCGCGCAATATCATCTTACCGGCAACATTGAAGCCCGAAGAAGCGTTCAACTGGGGAATCAGTCATACCTGGCGTTTTAATCTCGGAGCCAATTCTTCGGGTACGGTCAGTGCCGACTTTTACCAGACGTTATTTCAGCGGCAGATCTTTCCCGACTATGATGCCGACCCGGCCGGCATCGTGATCCGCAACCTGGAAAATGCATCACGTTCCAACGCCATGCAGATAGATGCTTCGCTGGTACTGTTCCGTCAGCTAGAGGTAAGGGCAGCTTATAATTATCTCTATGCTTACCGCAAAGAAGGGAAAGAAAAACTGTTGTTGCCTTTCAATCCGCGGAACCGGGTGATGAGTGCCGTATCGTATCGCACAGTCAATAACCGCTGGCAGGCCGACATCAACGCTCATTGGTTTGATAAAATGCGGCTGCCCGATACCCGTAACAACCCGGAGCAATACCGGCGACCGGCTGAATCGGAAGCCTATATTACAGTGAACATGCAGGGAACTTTCCGGATAAAATCGTTTGAATTCTATGCAGGCTGTGAGAACATCGGCAACTACCTGCAACGTTCGCCGATCATTAGTGCGGATAATCCATTCGGGCCTTACTTTGATTTATCGTCTGTATGGGGCCCGACGAGGGGAAGAGAATTTTATGCGGGAATGCGTTATAGCCTGGGAAAGAAAAAATAACCTTCCGGACTTATTTCGCCGTCTTTGTGGTGATTCTGCTTTCAAGCGGCAGATGCTGCCTTCTGATTTCTGACAATACTAATTCTGCCATACGGCGCGCACCGAACTCGTTGAAGTGCGTGCCGTCTTTTTGTCCCGACGGGTAGAAGGGATGTTGCAAACTATCGAGGTACATGTAAAGATCTTTGGATCGTTCGGGGCCGTACCGTTGCAGTAGCTGGCGGCTCAGGCTGTCGAGATCGATCAGGCCTACGTGGTTAAGTTTGGCAACCTCGCGCACGGCGGCGGAATATTCTTTGTGCGTTTCGGGTACATTACTCAATGAATCGAAACGCATTCTCGTTACCGGCGTGATCAGGATCGGTGTGGCTTGTGCCTTCTTAGTGTCGTTGATAAAACGGGTGAGGTTGGTTTTATAATCGGCAACAGGTGTATAGCGATCTGTTTTTTCTTTGACTTCATCGTTGTGGCCAAACTGAATAAGTACGAAATCGCCCGCGTGCAGGTTATCGGTTATTTCTTTCCAGCGGCCTTCACTGATGAAAGTGCGGGTACTGCGGCCACCACGCGCTTTGTTTTCGACGGTCACTGTTGAATCAAAGAAATCTGCAAACGGCATTCCCCAGCCGGTGAGCGGGTAACGTGAGCGTGGATATTCGCATAGGGTAGAATCGCCGGCGAGCCAAATGCGGATATTGCGGTCGGGTAACATAAATGAAATGGAGAAAATGGCGATGAGAATAAGTGAGAGATAGTTCAATCTGCGCATCATGATGAAAGTTATGTTTGATGAGGAATCCGAATTAAGGTATACGCCGACCTGTTAAAAACTTAATCTATACTTTTATGAAAGTAAAATTAAAAACTGCTAAGTCTACTTTAAGCGTTTAAAGTAAATTTAGCGCATAACTTATCATACTTTATTATAAAACGGTCAAAAAGCTACCGGCGCTTCAAATTCGCCTATTAACGATCAAATCGTAATGATCCGTTACAAAAACATATCCCGGAACTCAGGTGTCAAAGCCTACTCCATAGGCGAAGATCATATAAAGGTGCGCTTCGCCGGCTCCACGGAAATTTATACCTACAGCTATCGCAAAGCAGGTAAAAGCCATGTGGAGAACATGAAATCACTGGCTGAAAAAGGGAAAGGCTTAAGCACCTATATCAGCAAATACGTAAGAGAGCTATACGATTAAACGCTATATCCACTGCTGCTCCTTCACGGTCAGTTTGCTTTCTACCTCACCGGTGTGTTGTGTCTGCTTCGGCTCAAACAGCATATTAAACACAATCTCGCCGTTCGTACGTGGCCGGTGCTCCACTCCTTTGGGTACAATCAGAATTTCTCCTTCCTTTACTTCCACGGTGTGGTCATTACGAGAATCCATGATCAGCGTTCCCCTGAAGACCATGAATAACTCATCCTCGTGCTCGTGGCTGTGCCACACAAACTCGTCTTTCAGTTTGCAAAGCTTGACGTACTGACCATTGAGTTCTCCAATGATATGTGGCGTCCACGTGCTGTCGAACAGGGAAAACTTCTCGGCAATGTTGATGGATTGAGGAAGCATAAGCGCTGGTTAAGAAAGCAAAGATAATCTGTAGCGATAAAATCAGTAAATTACTTCCTTCAGAAAACAAACTCCATGACCCTCACTGTACCTATCGAAATCCAATCCAGCAGAAAGAAGTTGGTATTTGCGCTGATTGCCTCCATCGTATTTGTAGCCATCGGTGCCTGGATGCTGGTGGCTGAACCCCTGACAGACAATATCATTTTCGGCAACCCGACGTTTGTGCTGGTTAGCGGTGCCACCTGCGTTGCCTTTTTTGGGCTGATGGCGATCATCCTGCTTTCCCGTCTGAATAAGCCGCTGAAAGGGTTGATCATTACGGCTGAAGGCATAGAAGATCATTCAAGTGTCACGGCTGCCGGCTTTGTTCCCTGGACGGATGTAAGAGGAATAAGAGACACCAGGGTTTTCAACCAGCAATTCATTGTAGTAGTGGTACACAATCCGCAGGAATACATCGACCGGCAGGGTAATTTTTTCAAACGTAAATCTGCCCAATCCAATTTTAAAATGTACGGCTCACCGGTAATCATTTCCGCCAACTCGCTCACCAGTAAATTCGAGGACCTGAAGCGGCTTTTGCAAGAGCAGCATTATCAATTCAAAAACCGTCACGCGCATTAACTCACTGCTGACGGGCGCACCATTCTAATAGCTGCGGATAAAAGGAGGCAAGCGGTTTATCTTTATTTTCCCGGTAAAGTTTTAGCAACTCCTGGTTGAATTCGCGGAAGCGGATAAATCCACGCCGGTCAACCATCATATCCTCCCTTTTGCCGATGACAAATGCCGCTGTTGCAGCGTCGTATACATCTTCCACATATACGCAGAACGCAGCATGCGTCATGTATTCATTGAATACGCTTACGGCATTTCCATAAAAATCAGCGCTCGATGACCGGATTGTCCAGATCGCTCTCTGTGAAAAAATACTGTCGACTTTTTTCGCATATTTATTGGTGGCCGGGTTAACATAATTATGATCTATCTCGGTAAAAACCACGCCTGAATAAAGTCCTTCCTTTTGCTTCTCACTCAATACTCTGCTGGAATCATACCGCTCAGGACCGCAAACAAACATTACATTTTCACCAAACCTTACGTCGCCCTGCCAGGTGCTATAACGCTGCGTGCTGTGCGAGCCACCGATCAGGGGCGAGAACACCACGCGATATGACTGGTATTTATTATTAGGGAAATTTTTCTCCAGCCATTGCCACATAGCGCGCATCGGCAACAACTTTTCAGCGCGTGCTGCCTGCTGATCATAAAAGGATTTATTCTCGCGATAGAATTTTCTGAAATTGGACTTATTGGCAAAATCTTCCACCAGTGGTTTGAGCCTGCCAAACAGACTGCTATCGGCCAGTTCATCGCCAAACACATAATAGTAAGGACCATTGTATAATAATTTCACTTTGCCTTTCGCCGCAGCCTTCCCATCTATATTAAAGGCGAAACTGTTTTCCCTGAAATTGTAGTATTCCATTGCCACCACACTATCCGGAAAGTTCAACTGTTTAAATACCGGATGATTCATCCAAGGCTTAAAATAGTTGACAACACGCTGGTAATAATCACCTGTCTTGTAAGGGTCCTCCGAGCGTTGGCCTGAGGGAGAAAGTGTCCAGATAATGTTAGCCAGTTCATACACTTCGGGGATATCATAGCGCACCCGGTCTTTGTGTTTTATTATGTATTCGTTGGAAAAATGTGCCGTCCGGTAATTGAAATGAAAGCGAAGTGTAGTCTTTCCTTTCGGAGAAGCAAAATTCAGGTAAATGTTATGCGCGTACGGTAAATTGTTGTGGTAGTTAACTTTCAGACTGTCATTGCCAAAATAAAAAACGACATACTCACCGGGATAAGCATCCGTACCCGGGCTGATCTTGTCTTTACGACTGGCCGTGAAAATGGACAACTTAGGCTCATCCTTAAATCTTATTTTGAAGGTATCATTCGGGCACCAATAAACTGTGGAAAGAGTGTCCTCGATATGTTGGGAAAAAACAGGCGTTAAAGCGAACAGCAATGCCGTCAGCAAAAGCAGCTTTCTCATTTGGGGGTGGTTTTGATTTTACTATTAACGAACGAACTCAGGAAAATAGTATGGTAACGCGCACGGTGAAGGTGGGGATTAAACAACAATTCCTGATTCGCGAAGACAGGAATCAAGAATTGACGATTGACGACTCACGATTGTCGCGCCCTTCGAAAGCCTCAGCGAGCGCCAGGCATTCACATATTTACCTATTGCCAGCTCGCATTTATGCAATTCCGTTAATTTATGCATCTGGAAAGTATGCGTACAGTCCTGTTATCAAGTTTATTGTTTATCAGCGGAATAGCTGATGCACAACTTAACCTGCCCGAAGAACCACAGATAATCGGCATGATTGCCAAAAGTGTATTGGGTGTTAAAAACAACAAAGTATTTATTTACAAAGAAAACGCAACGGCCTGGCAGTCGTACTTCGAACTTCCGTTTACGCCCGACTCCGGCACAACCAGAGTTGCCAGCGAAAAATCCGTGTCTTTTATAGTCGCAGACACCGTTTATTTTACCGATTTATCGGGAAAGAAAATAAAGCAACTTGCCAAGAACCAACTACTGCAGGATTTCCTGAAATCCGGCTTGCAGCAGCTCTCTTTTGAAGACGGAACAATGGGTTGTTTTCATCATGAAAAGAATGAACTTTCTTACACATATCGAAATGGCCAATGGGGAAATCCGGAAATACAAAAAACCGGGCGTCAGCGCCTGCCCGGTTGGAAAAGCACCATCGATCCGGCCGTCGTACAGGAATTTGTTGAAAGCCTGAATGGCATCATGCAACATCCTTTCGACATCGCCCTGAATGATCTCGGATTTAGAGAAGCCGATTACCGCGCGTACAAAAAGGAAATCAAAAAACAACGTGCGGCACAGACGTTCTTTTTTCCATTCCAGGAAAAGGATTTCGACCGTGTTTCACTCCTCGTAGACTCGATCAAAACCATGCCGCCCGAAGCACTGGCGAAAGCATTGTTGGCGGACGAAGGTTTTTACAGTACCAATTCCACCTGGAAAAGCATCATTATCACCAACCAGGCAAAACAAAAGATCTCTATTCAGTATACAAACAGTACAGGATCCAACACCTATTCGCCCTGGACCGTTGATCTCAACGGTTATAGTTTCACCACCACGAGTATGGCAATTACCGGTTTTTTAAATGAAGTCTACCCCGGTTTTATCAATCCGGGTGAAACAAAAATGGCCTTGATGACGAAGATTATCAGGAGCCTGTTGTGAGGGTAAACAGCCGTTGTAAGTTTTAAGTAGTAAGTAAACAGCTCTTGAACCGGTTCGCTTGCCTTCGGTTCTGGAAGGTACGCTCCTGAGGCACCTACAGGCGCTCCCTGAAGCGCTCTAAAGGCTGACAGCTCATCTGCTTTTTTCAACACTTCCGGCTCGTATCTTCGCTAACCAGTCAAAATAGACACTGCCGACATCTGAAATTTGTCTTATCAGTATTTTTTTACGCTATAACTTTCGTTTTCTTCTGCTAAATTCTGGTGAAAGATGTATGCTGATTCACCGCTTTATTGCGGAAGTATATCCCGGCTTTATGAATAGCCGGGCAAGAAAGAGGGCTTTCATGACAAATGTACTTTGGCAATTGTACGGGGAAAGGAGCAACTTTAAAAGCTGGTATTAATCGTTTTTGAATTGCAACCCCGCTTTTTTCAACTCATCCTTTAACACCGGCAACGACGCTTTACCCATACCATGCAGCGCGAGAATTTCCTTTTCCGTATGTGCTGCCAGTTTTTCAATGGTATCGATTCCATAATGTAGCAAGGTGTTACGTGCCGGCTTACCCAGTTTTCCCAGAAAATTATCCGGTACCGCCGCCTCATTGGCACATACCGGGCAAGTAGGACAGTCGCTGCTTTTGTAGTACCGATGTCCCGCCGGGCAGGTTCTGAGCGTGCGCGCTGATTTGGCCATATTACTAAGATAAGGTAAAAGTCGAAGGAGTATCAAGTGCTTTTGTTGATCTAAAACCAACAAGGGGGCGAAGGGCGGATCAAGGCAACCCATTCACGATTCACGATTGACGATTCACGCAGCGCGCCTCCGGGAAGCGCAGATGCCTGGTGCTATTCTTCAACTAAAATACTAATACCGTTAAGAGGGTATTGCAAACTCCAATCATTTGCCGCATTTTTAAGCAAAATTTCTACACAATGAAAAAGTTCCTGTTCCTCGCTTTTGCTGTTTTAGCTTTCGCAGCCGGCGTGGATGCCCAAACCCAGAATCTCAAGAAAGTAAGCGAACTCAAAATGCCGAAGACTGCAGACGACGATATGCCCGGCACACGCGGAGCCGCCGTGGTTTGGCACCCTGTTTATAAAAAATACTACGCCTCTTTCGCCGGCAATGTCGCCTTTCCCATGGGTATTTTCGATGCCACCGGTAAAAGAATCAGCGACGACGAACTCGTTACACAAGCCGATACCCGCGGACTCTGGTACAACCCCGCTACCAAAGAAATCTGGGGAAATGGATACAGCGAATCCGGCTGGTTTAAATACACTACCGATAACAAAGGCAATATCACCGAAGTAACCAATGTGCTGGAAGGCATGTATCAACCCAATGACCAGTGCGTAGGCACGTACGACCCCGGCGCCAAAAAAGTACTTTTCCTTTCCGGCAGCATTGTTTACCGCTACGATAACCAGGGCGAACCCACCGATTCTGTGGTCATCCGCTGGAACCGCAGCAAAAAAGATGGTATTGACGACTACCAGGATATCTACGAAACACCCGAAGATTACAATGCCGTTTCTATGGTATTCACCGGGATCAAAGGACAGGAACTCGGCTTCCTCAACGTCACCAATAAAGAAGTGGAGCTTTATGATGCCAAGACCGGCTTCCTTGTAAAAAAACTCGCTTTTCCCGAGAATGCACCGGTTGAAATGATGTTCGGCTTTTCCTATGCCAACGGTATCTACTGGATATTCAACCAGGAGCTGCGCAAGTGGGTCGGCTACAAATAATATTTTTTTCGGGACGGAAACAATAAGAGCGGTCGCCACTATGGTCGACCGCTTCTCTTTTATAAAAAGTAAAACGGATCCCTGAAAAACCCACCATCAAACATCGCAGTCGTTTCCGCTCCATTACATAAACAAGCTTCGAGTGATTGATAGATCGCTGCCTTGTCCATATCCTGACCGATAATCACCAATTCATTATACCGGTCACCGTATTTTTTATCCCATCGCTTTTCAACCTCCTCCTGGTTTTCTAAAAAAGAGGCATAACGTATACGCTCACTGTACGACATGCTGCACCACCAGACACCCGCCTTGTCTGCCCGCAGACTTCCACCTGCCTGACTCCAGTTAAGTGCCTCGTCCGGACGGCTCGCCAGCCAGAATAATCCTTTGCTGCGAATGATATTGGTGGGCCAGTTATGCTGGATGTATTCCCAGAAACGTTCCGGGTGAAATGGCCGCCGGCTGCGGAACACAAAAGATGATAGGCCATATTCTTCCGTCTCCGGTGTATGTTGTTTGCCCAACTCTTCAATCCAGCCCGCAGCCTGACTTGTTTTTTCAAAATCAAAAAGACGCGTATGTAGAATGTCGGTCAGTGGCACCCGGCCTTTTTCACTCGTGATGATGCGCGCATCGGCATTCAATTTCCGGATCATACTCCGTAAAAGCCCAAGCTGCTCTGCCGACACCAAATCCGTTTTGTTCAACACAATCACATTGGCAAATTCAAGTTGGTCGGTAAGCAGGTTCACCAATGTCCGGTTATCACCCTCCATATCGCTTGCGCCTTTTTGCTGCAGCGTTTCAACAGAAGAAAAATCACGGATGAAATTATAACTGTCAACCACCGTTACCAGCGTATCCAGATCGGCAATTGCACTGAGATCGATATTATTGTTTTCGTCCTTATAGGTAAAGGTCTGTGCCACAGGCAACGGTTCACTAATACCGGAGCTTTCTATCAACAGGTAATCAAAGCGGTCTTCCAAAGCCAGGCGCTCCACTTCTTTCAGCAGGTCATCGCGCAAGGTGCAGCAGATACAACCGTTGCTCATTTCCACCAATCGCTCTTCCGTTTTACTAAGGCTGTTCCCGTTTTTCACCAGTTGCGCGTCGATGTTTACTTCACTCATATCGTTCACGATAACGGCCACGCGCAGGCCCTCTCTGTTTTGAAGCACGTGATTTAAAAGAGTCGTCTTACCCGCGCCGAGAAAACCGCTTAATACGGTTACCGGCAATTTTTTCAATTGCATAAAAAAAATAAGTTGAGAAAAAGATTAATAAGAATAACGGAATATCAGGCAGACAAAGGCGGACCACGTCCGGCGGGTAACTGAACGGGAGAATAAAAAAGTGAAAAGAACTGCGAAGAGAAATAAGCCTCTTCAGCAGAAATAAGTTTGGGCAGAAAAATAAATTCCGGCGTCGCGGCACTTGTTGTCGTATGAAGACATATACCGCACATGACATGCAAAGTACTTTGTTCGATTTGTTGGTGTTGGGAAGAATGATCAACTTTCACCGGGGCATCATGCCGATGCCATACATAACCCGGTAAGCCACCGGCTACGTATACGAGCAACAGTAATAGTACAGGTAACAACTGATATGATCTTCTTAGACGCATCCTATATTTGCAACAATGATGCAAATATAGGATATTCACCCGTACCGCCTTATTGTTTGCCTTTACCGGTGCAATCCTGTAACATTCTCGTCCATCATACGTTAAACTTCCCATGCGCACAATCTCACTCGTCATCCTTCTTTTTTCCTGTTCGCTGCTGAAAGCGCAGGACTGCCCCTGTCTGCAGGAACTGAAATTTGTCAGGCAACACATCGAACAAAACCATGGAGGTTTTAAGAAGCGGATCAAAACACCGGAAAACAAAGAATACAAGGCCTTTGTGAAAAAACTGGAAAAAGAAATCCTGGAGGATACCAGCGGCAGGTATTGTATGGCTTTTCTGAATAAGTACATCTTGTATCTCCAGGACCACCACAGCGGTATCGATGAAAAACCCGTGGTCGTCAATGAAAGCGATAGTGCTTCATTAAAAACGTTTTTCCAATCTTCCCTGTACACGCAAACGGAATGGATCAACAATTTACCCCGGGCAGACCCGTCGGATCCTTTGCAGGGCGACTACGCAACAGCGGACAGCTCCTATGTGGTGAGGCTCATCCGCAGCCCCGCCGCCCGAAGAGATTATGCAGGCGTTATTCTTTCTTCTAAAACTCCTCTATGGAAACCCGGTCAGGTGAAATTCGAACTGAAAAAGGAAAACGATTCGTTGTGGGAAGTATATGCGTATATGCGAACGCATCAGTTGATGTATGAGAAAATAGCTACCAGCGAAAAAGTTCCCGCGCTGAATGGATGGTATAAAACAACCATACCTGCTCCGGGAATAAAAGATGTGGGACTGGTTGAGTTTTCTGTCCTCGATAGCCAGACAACCATGCTCAGCGTCAGTAGCTTTAGTGCAAAATTTGGCAAGTCACTGGAAGATGCTTATAAAAAATACATTCCGCAGATCAAAGCGCATCCTTATTTTATCCTGGATGTTCGTAACAATGGCGGAGGTTCTGACCAATCATATAAAACCTTGATGGAACTTATCTATACCGGTCCCTACGACGGCGATGTGATGGAATACTATGCAACGCCGGCCAATATCGAAGCTTATGAAGCTTATGATGCGTCGCTACGCAATAATCCCGATGCAGAACAGGATGTGTTTAAATATCCTATCGCTTTGATGAAAAAGGCCCGGCCATACAGCTTCACGGCATTTGACAATGGTAAGGCACAGCGACATATATATCGGGAGAATACAGGTTTTCCGCTGAAGGTGGCGATACTTTATAACAAAGGTTGCGCGAGTACCTGCGAATCACTGCTGATAGAAGCCCTGCATAGCAATAAGACCATACTGGTTGGTGAAAATTCCGGTGGCTATACGGGATACGGCAATGTGATGAAAACGGAAACACCACATGGACGTATACTGCTCTGGACAACGACGGTATATCGTGAAGAATGGAAATACGAATTTGTGGGCATACCACCACATTATCGCATCCCGGCCGGCACCCGGGACTGGTCGGACTACACCCGTCGACTGATGCAGAAAAAAGTCGACGAATGATGGTGTTTTTCTCTTGACTTCAGGCTGTTAAGCAGGCTATATTTGCTTTATGGAAAAAATGAGCAGAGACGGAATGCAATTGATCGGCATTGCATTACCACATAAAACATTCAATGCAAACGGACAATCGGCTATTGATTGCGGAAATCATTGGATGGCGTTTGAAAAAGAAAATGTATTCAACCGCATTCCCGGCAAGGTAAACAACAATGTATACGCGGTGTATTATGATTACGACGGTGATCATACGCAACCTTACCGCTACTTTATCGGCTGCGCTGTTGCACCGGGTACAGTGGCGCCGGAAGGACTAGATGGGTTGGAAATTCCGGGAGGAGAATTTGTGAAACTGACAGCCAGCGGCGTGATGCCGGATTGCGTGGGCGCTGCCTGGCAAAATATCTGGCAAAGCGATCTCCAACGAGCCTATCGTTTCGACTTAGAACAATATGACGAAAGAAGTGCCGACTGGCAGCAAGTAGAGGTAGATATTTTTCTTTCGGTGTAAAGCTCTCCGGGAACCTGAGAGAACACAGGAAATTGATTATTCACGAGTGACTTATTCACGATTCACTATTGACGATTCATGCTCGCGGCAGCCTCGTAAAAAAAGAGGCTGCCCCTCTGAAGGAGCAGCCTCTAAACCAATCTGCAGATTACTAATCTTTGAGCAACCGTACAGACTCCGATTTTCCATCTTTTGTGATCACCTGTAAAAGGTAAATTCCTTTTACAAGCGGTCTATTGAAAGTAAGCTGAATCGGTGCAGCTGTTTGTTGTTTGAAATCTTTGCGTATCACAATCGCGCCGGAAAGAGAAATAACCCGCACACTTTCCACGGGCGTTGCACTCACGATGTTAACCAATCCCTGTACAGGATTCGGATAAACTTTCAGCGGAGTCGTTCTATCGCAGGCAACCTGCTGTGATACCACGTCGCTGTAACGGTATGCATCATCACGGTCGGTCATTTTCAATCGGTAGAACCATTTGCCGGCACCTGCTTTATCATCGCGGAAGCGATAGGTTCGCATAGAACTGTTGAATCCGGCGCGGCCTATCTTTTCAAAGGTGATGCCGTCAGCACTTCTTTCGATGTCGAAATGAGAGAAGTTCTCCGCATGGGCAATTTCCCAGGCCAGGTCAACAGCACAAGGCACCTGCTGCGCATCGAAGCGCTCGAGTGTGATCGGCAATGTAATGACCGGCGTCACCGTGAAATTGACCTGAGCAGTGGAGTAACATCCCTGGTCATTGGTAACAGTCAGCGTATAGGTAGTGGTGCCAATACCCGACGACAAAGGTGTAGCATTCGCCATATAGGGATTGTTTACCCTTGTGGATGGCGTCCAGCTATAGGTGTAGTTACCTGCACCCGGATTTACCTGTGGCTGGAATGCCGGCGGCGTTGCACCGATCGGGATAGTGATCGAAGGAATACTTACCGCTGGTGCCGGAGTAGCAGATGCACCTACTACTGCCTGACTGGTAGCAAAGCAACCGTTCAGATCCGTAGCTGTCAGGGTATAAGTCATGTTACCGGTCACCTGGTTGATAGTAGTTGTGGCGGCAAAAGGATTAGCCAGGCCAGTTGCCGGCGACCAGGAATAGCTGATGTTCTGTACCGGCGTTACACCGATGGTTGCACTTGCATTGGCACACACTGTTTGCACAGCCATAGACGGCAGTGTCAGTTGTCTGGTATTGATGATAACAGAAGACGTACTGGTACAGCCGGCTATTGTTTGAGAAATGGTAAACGTGAAGCTCTTGGCTGCGTCAGCAGCAGCAGGAGTAAAGACCGGCTGTGTCGCTGTTGTACTGGACAGGGAACCGGCGGAGATCGCAGGCGCTACAGTCCAGGTAACAGTTCCGGCATTGGAAGGATCACCAAGTATAATAGAACTACCTACGCATACCACAGCGTTGCTTCCGGCTTTCGGAGCCACTATTGTCGGAGTAAGCGTTTTCGAAGCAGTAGCGGAACAACCATTGGCATCGCGTGCAGTCAGTGTATAGGTTGTCGGAACAGTCGGGTTACTGCGCACGGTTGATGTCAGTGATGTTGGGGTAGTAACGAGCGCTATTGGTGACCACTCATAAGTAGTCGCGCCAATTACGGTAACACCGGTTCCCAGATTGTAAAGGGAGGCGGAAGGACACACTACATCATCTGACATCGTGATCTGCGGAGCATTAACAATTACCGTCACACTACCGGTTTTTGTACAGGCTACGGCACCGCCCGCACCATGATACGTAGCTACTACAGTGTAAGTAGTAGTGGCGACAGGGTTTGCTTCAGGCTGCGCAACGGCAGTACTGCTGAGTCCGGTAGCCGGAGACCAGCTATACGTAACACCAGGCAATGCAGGCAGACCAATTTCAGTACTTGACCCGAGGCAGATCGTTCTGTCCGTCATCGCTGGTAAGACCGGAGACTCATCGATAATGATATGAACAGTTGAATCTTTCGTACAACCTGTTTCGGTATCTGTAACAGTCAGTGTGAAATCCTGTGACACGGCCACCAGCACCTGTGGTTCAGCAGAGGCCGCAGAGGTACCGTTTTGATAAGCTGCTGCGGCAGGTGTCCATGAATAAGTATAGCCGGCAAGTGCAGGTGATCCCAACTGTATTACTGCGGCGGAGCATGAAGTCCAGTCATTACCAGGATTGTTAACGATCGGCTTGATCGTAACAGTAGCAGTGTCTTTAGTGGTACATCCGCTGAGATCATCTGTTACAGTTACAAAATAGCTGGTAGTTTGTGTTGGTGTTACAGTCGGATTGGAAACCGTCTGTTGTGCACTTCCCGCACCATTCCACAGATAACTGTAACCGGCTACGGCTGTTGCACCAATAGAAACTGGGGTGGCCGCACAAACGGAAAAATCTTGTGCACTAAATATCGGACGTGACCAGGCCGGACCATTCACATGAATGACTTCGGAGCAGGAGATCGCCGGGTTGTCGACATTTGTAATGGTTAACGTAATATCTCTTTCGATTCCATCAGTAAGAGATATTGTTTCGCCTGTAGTGGCAGAAATACCACCAGCGGGTGAAGCAGACCAGGCATAGGTCCAGCGGTTGGCCGGAAGACCGCGTGGTACTGCACGAAGCGTCACTTCACCGAATGCAGTAGAAGGACATCCTTGTTCGGCTTCCACATCGATACGCACGATCGGACAACCGGGTTCTGCGCCACAGTCGCCTACAACTACTTCATCACTGCAGGTAACGCCGAGATAAGAAACGCTCAGACGATAAGTAGTAGGTGCACCAACAGATGCCGATACCGTGGTCATTGCCTGGTTGGTTGGACCGGTGATGGCACCAGGACCCGAAACTTTTTCCCACAGGTAAATTTTACCTGTAACATTGGGAATGAGATCGGGGGTACCAACAGTACGCGGACCGCAGTAATTTTCACCCGCGTCAACAGCGAGTACAGACACAACTACTTCATCCACGAATGCACACTGACCTTTTGTAGCAGTGAGCTGGTAGGTGAAAGAATTAGGATTTGGCAATTCACTGCCGGCATTAAATGTGGTAGTGCTTGCAGAAATATTGGTCAGGTAATTACCCGGAGCCCAGGTAAAAGTGAACCCTGTTTCATTGGCACTTCCCAGTGTAAGTGTTCCGCCTTTGCAAACGGCCTGATCGGCTCCTGCAAAGTCAGGCACCACCGGAGGATCGACAACGCTTACGGTTATCTGATCGGTCGTTGTACAGGTGCCTCCGCCAGAAACGGGAACCGTCATACTCAGGGTGTAAACCGTGTTTACGGTCGGAGACGCCAGTGGTTGAGCAACGGTTGGATCGTCGAGGCCGGTTGCGGGACTCCATGAATACGTAACACCAGCCAGACCCGCAGGAGGCAATGTACCGATACGCACCGGTTTACCACCGCAACTGGCAGTAGTGGCAGGACCTGCATCAGCTGTATAAGCATTCACGATGGCCTGGCCAACTTGCTGACAACCTTTGTTATCGGTTACGACAACAGAATAAACACTGCTTGCAGTGGGAGTAACATTAATGGAAGAGGTGGTGCCGAGGCCGGTTTGCCAATCGTAAGTATAAGGAGCTTCGCCACCGGTAACGTTGGCTGCAATGGTAATTTCTGTACCGATACAGGTGGAGTAAACATCACTGGCAATAGCCGGCGCCTGATCGGCGCTGACGATAACAGCGGCAACATCAGAAGTACTCACAGGATCGTCGCCGCATCCCAGGGGAGGCAACACGACACGGCGATAATAACGGCTTGCAGCACCAGCAGACGGCGTGTAATCTTTTTGCGTTCCCAGACCAGGAATGTTCGTCCACGGACCAGTGGGGTTATCACTAACCTGCCACTGATAACGGGCGGGAATTTCCATCTGGTAAATAGCTGCGCCGTTTCTGTAAAGAACAGGGAACTGATCCGAAGAGGCAGCCACTTTATTGCCGGTTAATAATTGCGTAAATCCTTCCGCACAAACCGTTTGGGTTAATGGCCCTACCGTATTTTCTGTTGGCATCGGAGGACAAAAACGGAACTGCATCATTGAAACATCGGCGGAGTTTGCACTCGTATTACCCACTACGGTTTGCGGTATCGTTACCGTAGCACCGGCAGAAGTAAGGGCCCCGGAAACATAAAGCACATTGTTTCTTGCCGCTAAATGGTTAGCCGTTCCGCCATTGGGCGTACTGGCTCCGGTAAACCGGTAAGTACCGAACACAAAACGTCCGGTAGTGGTAAACGCAGCTATATAAGAACTGGAATTGGCAAGCCTGGTGGAGCCGTCTGTTGTTACACCATTCGCGACGTTAAGTGTCGGGATCGCGATATACACTTTGTCGTTGTCCACTGCGAGCTGTGATCCTGATGAGTTCAGAAAATTTCTGACGGTAAAAAACCTTGTAGCAAACAGTGTGCTGCCATTGTGAGCATCGATCTTTATAAGATACGCACCACCGGTTGTTCCATCGGTCACATTCACACGGGGTTCACTCAAAAAACCAGATGTTATCATATACAGTGATCCGTTGTCATACACCATACAAGGATTATCAGTGCCTGCTGCTACGCCTGCCTGATGACTGCTATAGATCACCTCGCCATTTGCACCAAATTTTGTCAGCACATGCAAAATCGGCGAGCCGGCAAAAGAACTTCCGTCCGTAACCGGATAATCGGCAGAAGTGCTGGCGCCATATAAAAATAATTCTCCGCTACGTGCGGCCACTACCGGTATAGACTCATCTGCAGCACCACCATATAGCAAACGATACACAGGATTACCGGAGTTGTCCAGTTTTATAACACCATAATCACTCGCTCCTTTTACGGCACTTCCGTTTGTGGTCGCAAAATTGTTATCAGCAGCTATTACTCTTACCAGGTATGCATTGCTATTGTCAGCAGCCAGTACTGCTTCTGTAGCAGTAGCAGATCTTCCTGTATAGCTGGTATATATTATGGCACCTGAAGCATCTAATCTTTGTACCACCTGATCAAAGCCTGATCCGGTAAAACTGCTGCCATTCGTTGTTTCTATATCGGTAGAAGTAGTGGTGTAAGTAACGTACACATTGCCATTGGACACTTTCATATCCAGCCCGGCATTTTCAACGCCGCTGCCACCGAGGTAAGCAGTATTAACCACCGCACCATTCGACGCATCCACGCGTGCATAGATCGCATCCGATCCACCACCGGCGCCAACAGATCCGTTGGTCGTCACAATGTTGGTGGCCGTAGTAGTACCGAGCAGGTATAACATACCATTGCGGTATTCCATCTTACGATATTCCAGCGAAGTAGTGTTGGGCGCACCTTGCGGCATATAACGCGCCCATACGATGTCACCATCGATGTTCATCTTAATAAGCAGTGCTTTACGTGCCGTGCCTGTGGGAGCTGCACCGGTAGTAACCGCGAAGTTGTTGGCCGTGGTAGCCATCAGTTGATAGCTATTGCCTGCTTCATCGGTCACCAGCGCATTCGAAATGTCCGCTCCGGCCAGGTTAATGGTCCGGCTATTGTGCACATACCCTTGTGCCGCAACAGTCAGGACTCCGGAGCCGCCAAGCAGAAGGAGAAAGACGACGATCAGTCGTTTCCAGAGAGTGTAGTTTTTTTTCATCAGTAGGGATTTTTGTCTTTATACAGGATAAAAGGGAAAAACCGGTAACGATTAACGCCACCGATCAATGGACGGGTTGATAAGGCAAGTCCTTATTTATGTAGCAAAGGAGGAGAAACGGAGTATAATCGCAAGGAGAACGCTTGCAGAAAAAGCAATTGGTTTTGGCTCATAAAAAGATATTACGGATAAATAATTTCGGTTAGTTTCACAGGGATCGATCAGGCCGGATATTCACTATACTGACCGTGTGCAAGTACGCGATATTTGATGGGGCTTTTTGTAGAAATGCAGCTACAAGTTTACCCTTGCTTTGTTTTTTTAATCAGCATTCCGCCGCATGTAGTATTATTGCATTGATTTCCTTGCATCTTATTCCAATTCCTAAACTGCTCTCGTCCGATGAACCCTAAAATTCTCATTGCCGATGACCATGTTGTAGTCCGGCTTGGTCTCGAAATGCTGATCCGCAACAATTCACAGGTTTCCATACAAATAGAACACGCCACTTCAGGTGATATCGTCCTTTCGTTTTTGCAACAACAGGAATTCGACATGTTTATCATGGATATGAACATGCCCGGATTGAATGGTCTCGCGCTATTGGAGAAAGCTATCAAGCTTCAACCCCTGCTGAAGATCCTGGTGTTAAGTGTGAACCCGCAAGAATATTTTGCACCCAAGTGTCATCAACTCGGCGCTTATGGATTCGTTTCAAAAAATTCTGGCGACGAAGAATTGAAAAAAGCGATCCTCTCGATCATGGGCGGCCACCCCTATTTCCCCGGTTACATCAGGCACACAGAAGACAACAATACGCCCGCCGGCAACGACATGCTGAAACAATTGTCTACCCGCGAACTCGATGTGACTATGTTACTATTACAGGGAAAAGGCACATTGGAAATTGCCGCCGCACTGACCATCAGCCCCTCTACGGCCAGCACATTCAAAGGAAGAATTTTTAAAAAACTGCGTATTACATCGTTGCTGGAGCTCGATGGTCTGGCACGCCGTCACGGCCTGGTAGCACATTCAGCTTAACAATACAAACCGCTCCCGGATTATTGGACCTGATCGTTATGGCCGCTCCGATTTTGTTTAACAGGTCCTGCATGATCAGACTGCCATTGCCATTGTCACCCGGCAGCCTTTCGGTATCATGAAAAGCTTTCATCGCTTCTGCGGAAAACCCGGTTCCTGTATCCGATACACAAATGGTAATACCTTCAGCAGTTTCTTCCGCTGACAGCCTGATCGTGCCTTTCCGCGTATGCTTACAGGCATTGTCCAGCAGGTTGCGGATAACCGCGGAAAGAATATTTTTATCTGTGCTTACAGAAAAATCAGCGTCCGCAACTTCGAGTTTATTGCCACTCAACTCAGCTATCGGCCCATACAGTTCGCTTGACTCTTCGAAAAGTTCGCGAATAGAAAACTCCGATACCGTTATTCTAAAATCTTTGTGCTGACTACCCGCCCACGTAAAAAACCGTTGAGTAAAATCATTCAATGAAGCCGTGCTTACTTCCAGCAGTGAAAGGTATTGTGCCATTTCTTCTTTTGGCATTTCCGCATGACGGCGCGCCATTGTACTCAGCATCGTATGCATGAAGCGTATCGGCGACCGCAGATCATGCAACAGCAAAGTATTCACCATGTCTTTTGTGCGATTACTCTGCAACAGCTCTGCTTCTGAAAACTGCAGGCGCGAAACCGTATCCGCCAGGTTTTGGGTCTGCTGCCGGATCACTTCTTCCAGCCGTTTGTTGCGCCGTATCAATAATCGTATTCTTATCCTTATCACAAGAAGCACCAACAAGATCAGCAATGCCAGTACAAGCAGGTAAAACGACCAGGTCTGAAAGAAAGAACGCTTAACAGAAAAACGAAACATCAACATATCTACTGCTTTCGCTCCCGTCATTTTCTTTATCTGCACCTCGTAGTCACCGGCAGGCAGCAGGTTTAATTGGACCTGTCCGTCATCGGGTAATGGCAGCCACGCATTGTCAATGTCTTTCACACGATACACAATGCGAAGGTTTTCCCGGTTGCCAAAATAAGGGCTGCTCACCCGTAACGAAAAACGGCGATAACCTGAAGACAGTTCCGGCTTGTGATCACCCGCAAAATCTATAACTGAATCCTCGAGCCTTATTTCATCTATGTAAATTTTATTGGAGGGAATGTCTGCCGGCAATGTCAAAGGATCAAATTGTACCAATCCTTCTATCGATGGAAGCGATAGCCATCCGTTGTTAAGCCAAACATAGGAAGGCGTTGATCCGCCATTGAATTCATTCGTACGCAGACCGTCAGCAACACTATACAAATAGAAATAAGGGTCTTCTTTTTTTCCACGTGCATAATCAAGCAGTGCCTTTCTTTCCACTTTGAAAAGCCCGTTATTGGTCGGCATCCAGAAAAATCCTTTGCCGTCCTCAATGAAAGCATGCACCGTCCGCATGCCTGTGAATCGCGGAACCGGCACTGGTTGCACCTTTCCTTTTTCATATAAATAAAAACCAGCTCCGTAAGTGGAGATCCATATTTCGCCTTCAGGCCCGGGCACGACAGCTCTTATAGTAAACGAGTCCAATATGGTCCGGAAAATTTTGTTCCGGGTGTAGTCATACCATTTCAATCCATATTGCGTAGCCAGCAGAAAAGTATCCCGCCCATGCTGCACCGAAGACATAATATTAGCTGGCCGTGGTATGTTCCGGCTGTCAACTATTTCATCTTCCCGGATTTTCAGCAACACGCCACCGGTTGTTACCAGCAGCGTTGTTGCGTCATATTTATCTGCATAAATAGAGGAAGCCCGCGTATCCAGATCGGAAACCTTTGTGTCTTTGCCTGTCTGGATATCATAATGTCGCAGCACAGCATTTTCCCCATAATAAAGAAACCGGTCATTCAGCAGACATACCGAAGCGCCCGGACGATGCGCCAGATGTAACCGGCTATAGCTTCCGCTCTCCTTATTATACAGATAGCGTTCACAGATCACTTCGTCCTTGCGTGTAACGGCCTGTGCGAAGAAACCTTCGTCCCTTGCATTGTCCGCCATTTGCAGATATTGAAACTCCTGAGCCGGAATAATATAAAGACCCGATATAAGCGAACCGATGTAATATTTTCGATGCCGGGAATGATAATAAACGGTATTGATGGAAGGAATCGCCAGTTTCTGCAAGGCGATAGTGCTGATGATGGTCTCGTTTTCAAGCCGCACAGCATATAAAGTAGTTCCGGCATATACATAATGCTGTTGATTTTTGCTGGTACAGATAAATTTTCCCCGTATAAAATTTTTATCCGCCGCCAGCGGACCTTCCAGCCTGATTTTTTTTTGTACCACTTTTCCGCCGTACCACAGTTTCCATTGACGGGGATTCTTAAGCGAAATAAAATATTCGCCAAACATAAGCCAGCGGTTGTTCCAGAATTCGGGTTCAGTATAAATCAATTCTCCGTTCCCATCATGCCCGTAATAAAGATTCCTTTCGATCACCGTATACGATTGCCCGGACAAACCAGAAAATGCCAGCGAATAGGACAATGTGGAATGCTGATTTTTCTGCCGTGGTCTGGCATTTGCTTCCGGAGGCAGATCCGCAACTACCTGAGGTATGGATGCCCGGGTATGGTCATCGGCTTTTATCGAAAGCAATTGACCGACACCGGTAACAATAAAAACACGCTGCTGGCTATCGGTAACGGCATTGCGCATACGTTCGGTTGTGAGGCCGGGTATATTACGCGCATCGAATGTTTTTAAATTTTTACCGTCGAAACGGACGAGTCCCATCTCCGTACTCAACCAGCAATAACCCTGTTTATCAAAATTGATATTGCTTACACTGTTTTGCGGAAGGCCGTTTTCTGTATTAAAATGAATGATGCGGCGATCTTTGTTTTGTGCGAAAGACAGCGAGGGGAGAAAAAATAAAAGTAACAAGCAAAGCCTTTTCATACGGCTGTGCCATCGGATTGCTCCGGCAAAAACGGATGTTACGCGATTGTTTGTCAATTAAGCCATTCATTAAAAACTAAGCCTGCCGGAAAGTAATTCGTCTAGTTCTGTGTTCCATCCTGTTGCACCTGCTCTGCCGTCATTCCCAATACTGCGGGTGTTTGTATACCCAACAATCCTAAATACACGTACAGTTGTCCGCGGTGATGCACTTCGTGTTCTGTCATCAGGCGGAGCCATTTCCAGGACGGCAAGGCATGCCCACCAGGCCCCACGCACATTTTTGTCAGTGCTTCCCCTTCAATTCCCGCGATCACTTCTTTTGTCTGCCGGTGCATTTCATCAAAGTATTGCAGCAGTGCCGGCAGATCACCGGCCAGTTCGGGCCCGCAACCCTTATAGGCATTGGAACGCCCTGCTGCTACTTCAGCAAATAAATATCTTGAGATCGCGGCGATGTGACGGACCTGGTCGCCTAATGTGAATTTTCCGGATGCATAGGCCCATTCGAGCCTGTCGGCAGGTATAATTGATACTAATTTACGTGTACGTAACCGTATTTTCTCGTAATAAGGCAGAAAAGACGCAACAGATGTTATTTCCATACAGCTCGTTTATGTCGTCGACGTTGAGTTTAGCGGATAAGTAAAATGAATAACGTCCTCGGGTAAGCCGCCTGTTTTCTGATAAAAATTCAGCGCATGCTGATCAGGACGGTCTGCCTGTACGAAGACTTCCCGGTAGCCCTGTTGACGGCAGTACTCCTGCAGGGCCTTCATTAACTGCGTACCAATACCCTTTCGTTGCTGCTCTTCGGATACAGCCAGGTCGTATACATACACTTCCGCTGAAGTAAAATAGACCGAGTGCAGAACATGGGCGGTCAATCCGCCCACAATCTTCTCCTCTTCTTCCGCAACAATAAAAATTATGCCCGGGTTTGTCAATAAAGTATCGAGGTATTCTGCCGGCGGAACAGCAAAAGGCTCCATTTCAAAAACCCGTTCATATAGCTTTATCAGGCCGGATAATCGCGGCCGGTCATGCCGGGCAAGCTTGATGAGATTCATAGTAAAAAACAGGGCACTGCTGCCCTGCATTTAATTTTATTATTCAAGAATAAACCGCTGCACACCATTTTCTGTTGACAGGAAATAAATCCCCGCAGGACAGGATGATAAAGGTATCGAAATCAATCCTGCATTTTTCCGTTGATCGAACCACACGCGGCCAGACACATCGCTGACCTTGATCTGTTGTGTATTATAGAGGCGAAGGGAAAGATTTTTATTACGTACCGGATTATTCAGGATCAGGGCAGATCCGGCGCCGGCACTTACTGAAATAACATTGCTGTAGGTAAAACGTCCATCGTTATCCACCTGTTTGATGCGGTATTGATGACGGCCATTGCCCGGCGCGCGATGAATAAACTGGTATTGCTGTTGTACTAATTCATTACCGCTGGCCTCTTTTCTTCCTAACGCCTCCCAATCACCATTTTGCAACTGATGTTCGACAACAAAATAGTCGTTGTTGGTTTCTGAAGCGGTGGCCCAGTTCAGTTCGATATCGGAACCCTGCCATTTATACGTAAACGACAGCCAGTTAACAGGAAGTGTAATGGAAATAGTAGCCGTGAACATCGGACTGGTAGTACCGTCTCCGAAAGCTACCGCCCACAAGCGGTTGGCGGTGCCGGTTTTACCAACGGCAACACCATTGAGGGCTTGTGTGGTACCGGATGGCTGGGAACTCCAGCTTGTACCGTCCCATTTTAATATCGTACCGGCATTACCTACGGCCCACATATTGTTAGCATTGCTGCCGGATATCTGGTTGAGTGTAACAACACCACCGGCAGGAGTACGGTCGGTCCAGCTTACGCCATTCCAGTGAAGTATAAAGCCCGTGTTACCGGCGCTGCCGCTGCCGCCAACTACCCAAACATTGTTGGAAGCAGAACCCCAGATACCTCTCATGCCTGTATAACCCGATGTTACCTGTTGGTCCCAGGAAGAAGCGCCCACATTCCATTTTGCAATCACACCATTCAGCCCCGAGGTGCCTACCACCCAAACGTTGTTGGCATCGGTTCCCCAGATTTTTAATCCCGCAAAGTCTGCGGGCAGGCCTGCCGTGCGTGATGTATAAGCAACTCCATTGTAATGTACGAGTTGTGCACGTGTAGGCGAACTGGCAGCGGATCCGGAAAACCACACGTTGTTGGCCGCTGTGCCCCAGATGCCGCGGATTGAACCGCCGGCCCAGCCGGTAGCAGCAGTGACGTTGGACCAGGAGGTGCCATTGTAATAAGTAAGCTGGTTGCCTGTACTTGCTCCACCGGCCCAGATGTTAGAACCATTTGCGGCCCATACGGCAAACCGCTGCGCAGACACCGCAGTGGTCATCTGCGTCCAGGTACTGCCATTCCAGACTTGCACAAAACCGTTGTTACCGGCTGCATAAGCCGTATTGGCATCGGGTGCGTAAACATCAAAAAGCGTATTGACGCCTGGTTGCGGCGTAAAAGTTGACCAGACCTGAGCCCGGAGTTGCAACGAGAAAAAGGGAAGGAATAAAAGAGCAGGTAAAAGTTTTTTCATGTAATTGGTTTAGAGGGTAACCACAAAAATAATCTTATTGCCGCATCAGGTTGTTCTTTTTTGCACATGGCGATCCCCCCTTCAAAATGATTTAAAAAAAATATCTTTTTTTGTCCCCTTATGCTTTATTAAGTTGTCACTTCGTTATAAAAATAAACTCATGAAAGAATTTCTGCTGTTACTACGTGAAAGCACAGATCTGACACAAATGACGCCGGAGGAAATGCAGGCTGATATGCAGGCGCATCTTCAATGGATGGAAGAACTCGTGCAAAAGGGACACTTCAAGGCTGGCAATCCGCTGGATACCGAAGGCCGCCACATCAGGGGCACGAACCGCCTGGTTACCGATGGCCCTTACGTGGAAAGTAAAGAATGCATAAGCGGGTTTTATTTTCTGCTCGCCTCTTCGCTCGAAGAAGCGACAACCATTGCATCCGGCTGTCCCGCGTTGAACAATGGAGGCATGGTGGAAATCCGTGAAGTGATCGAAACACATGCAGCAGAAGGATAACCAACTGGAAAAGCTGACCGCCCATCTTTTCCGGGAAAATGCGGGAAAGATGGCGGCTGTGCTTAGCCGCCGCTTCGGCCTGGAACAACTCGATACGATTCTCGATTGTATTCAGGATACATTCGAAGCGGCACTCACCCGTTGGCGCTACGGTAACGTACCCGATAATCCCGCAGCCTGGCTGATGACCGTGAGCCGTAATAAACTCATCAATGCATTGAAAAGAAATGCGCGGATGAACCTGGAAGAAACGATCACTACGCAGGAAACCACAACACAACCTGACTTCGTTATCGACGAGCAGCATATACTCGACAGCCAGCTTCGTTTGTTACTCGCCTGCTGCCAGCCCGTGATATCGGAGAAAAATCAGATTATCCTCACCCTGCATATTCTCTGCGGATTCGGGCTACCCGAAATAGCTAACGCATTGCGCATGCAACAGGAGACGGTAAAAAAAAGCCTGACACGCAGCAAGGCTTTGCTCCGGCAACAACCACTGCAACAACTCACACAGGCCTCCCCAATCGACGGCGACCGTTTACCGCTTGTCCTCACCATTCTTTATTTACTCTTCAACGAAGGTTACAAGACTACGAGAAAAGCAAAAGGCATCGATCCGGATCTTTGTTACGAGGCGATACGGTTGACGCGCATTGTATTTGACACCGTGACCATCAACCGTGAACAAACTGCCGCCTTGCTGGCATTACAGTTTCTAACATTGTCCAGGTTTCCCGCAAGACTTACAGATGCGGGAGAATGGTTATCACTCGAAGAACAAAACCGCGACTTATGGGATCAGCGTATGATCACCGAAGGCTTCTTCTATTTGCGCAAAGCCACGCAGGGCAAGCAAATCAGCCGCTATCACTTCGAAGCGCTCATTTCCTCCATTCATTGCTGCGCAAAGATGTTCGGAGATACCGATTGGCCATCCATCGTAATGCTTTACCGTCAATTGGAACAATTGCATCCGGAAGATGCTTCACTTACCCTTAACCGCATCATTGCCGGAAGTTATTATTCGGATCCGCTGGATTGTCTGCACGAATTGAACGGCACAGCATCTCTCCATCAAATTCCCGGCTTCCTCCTGGAAGCCGCCAGAGGCCACCTCCTTCAGCGCGCGGGTTTATACGCCGACGCTGCAAACGCTTATCTGCTGGCTAAATCGCTGGCCCAGTCCCCCGTCGATCAGTGCTTCCTCGAAAAGAAAATAAAAGCATGCGGCTGACAGTACGCAGCTCTGTCAATTTTATTGCCCGGGCAATATGACGGAATAAATGGTCGTTAAGCCTTTTGTAAACCACTGCTTCGCTTTGCAGTCTATCTTTGATCCTGATCTTCAGACAAACATCACTTCGCTTTTATTTATGAAAGGAAAACAACTCCGCCGGTGTGCGCTCACACTGATGGCTATCGGAATTTTGTCTTCATACGGACAATCAAAACGACTCTCGTATGAGCAGACTTTCAAAAGTCAGCCGAATGCCATATACAAAGAGGTTCCCTCTTTTGTAAAATGGTTGGGCGATGATAGTATGCTGATCAAAGAAAAAGGCAAACAGTTTATCGTGCACGTTGCTTCGGGCAACCGCAGCGCATACAATGAGCCGGCTACCCAATCCTCTGTCAGCGCTCCTAAAGACGCACAATACTATGTGCCGTCGCCATCGGGCGACCGGGCAGCGGTTGTAAGAAAAAATGACCTGTATATCCGCAATCAGCAGACGGGCGCTGAACAACGCATTACGCGGGATGGCAATGATTCATTGCTGAATGGCGTTGCCTCATGGGTTTATGAAGAAGAGATCACGGGTAAAAAGACCGCCTGTATATGGTGGAGCAGGGACGGGCGTTATCTCGCGTTCATGCGTTTTGATGAATCAAATGTTCCGGTCTTCATGCTCTATCAATCACCAGGTAAAACCGGTAACTGGCAAAAACAACGTTTTCCCCAGCCCGGCGATCACAATCCGCGCGTTCGCATCGGCATTGTGGAAGTTGCCACATCCAAAATAACCTGGGCTGATTTCAAGGAGAACCATGATCAGTATTTCGGCATCCCGTTTTTTGCCCCCGATAATCAGTTGTGGGTAAGATGGCTTAACCGCGCGCAGAACAATTTAAAACTATACTCCGTAAACCCGCTGAGCGGTAGTAAACGCGAAGTATATGATGAAAAGCACCCCACATGGGTGGCCATCGGCGAAGGCGTCAACGTTCGCTTCCTGGAAGACGGCAAACATTTCATATTACGTTCCTATCGATCGGGATGGCCTCATTTTTATTTACATGAAATGAACGGTCGTGAGATCAGGCAACTGACCAGTGGAGAATACAGTTGCGGATTTGTCATCAAAACAGACCCGAAGAAGAACCTGTTGTGGTTTACCGCCCGTAAAGAAAACTCGGCCCGCACCGATATTTATGAGATGAAATCTGATGGAAAAAATCTCCGTCGCGTAACAAAAGGTGACTACAATTTACAGGATGTGTATTTTTCTCCTTCCAATAAATACATCGTTGTAAAACGTTCCAATATTCATACACCCGATCAGTTGGTAGTGCTGGATTTCCAGGGAAACACCGTACGGGAACTTGGCAATGCCAAAGGTGCCGATTTCGACAACTACGCGTTGCCGAAGAAAACTTTCAACCGCGTTAAAACTACGGATGGTAAATATGATTTGCCTGTTGTGATCACCTACCCGATCGGGTTTGACAGCACTAAAAAATATCCGATGATGTTGTATGTCTATGGTGGTCCCAATGCCGGCAAAGTATATGACGAATGGAATACACCGCTCGCCGATATCTGGTGGGCGCAGGAAGGCATGATACAGGTAACGGCCGACAACCGCAGCAGTGGCCATTTTGGGAAAAAAGGGATGGATGAAATTCATCGCCGGACCGGCATCATGGAAATCGAAGATTTCATGGCAGCAGGGCGATGGCTTAAACAACAACCCTGGGCCGATACATCAAAACTGGCCATCATGGGTTATAGCTTTGGAGGTTACATGACCTGTATGGCATTGACCTATGGCGCCGATGTATTCAACTACGGACTTTCACACTGGCCCAATACGAACTGGAAGCTTTACGACACCCATTACACCGAACGTTACATGGATTCGCCGGAGGAAAATCCCGAAGGATACAAGATCACTGCGGTAGAACATTATGCGCATCGCTACAAAGGCTTCCTGCGTATCGTACACGGTACGGCCGACGACAACGTTCATCCGCGACATGTACTGCAGGTTGCCGATACCTTGCAAAACCTGGGAAAACACTTTGAACTGTCGCTTTATCCCGGTCAGGGTCATGGTTTCCGGGGAGACAAATGGCTGCACAACAAAAATGAAACGGCCCGTTTTTATTACCGTTACCTGTTAAACAAGCCCATTCCTGATTTTTTGAAGTAAGTCTGTAGATTTACGCCAAAGAATAAGTGTTATGGATCGTTCTTATGTAGAAGACCAGGTGTTCGAAAAACAGGATTTCCGTCAGAAGCCGCTCCCCAAGGCGGAGTACGACAATTGCCACTTTGTGCATTGTCAGTTCGACAATACCGATATGTCGGAAATTCATTTCGCGGATTGCCGGTTCGACCACTGCAACCTGAGCAATGCCAAACTGCTGCAAACCGCATTCAAGAACATAAAATTCAAAGATTGCAAGCTAGTGGGCTTGTTGTTTGATACCTGCAGCGAGTTTTTATTCGAGGTTGACTTTGAGCATTGCACACTCAATTTCTCCTCGTTCAGTAACAGAAAAATGAAAAAGACTTCCTGGCGCAACTGCACATTGCAGGAAGTTGATTTTACGGGTACGGACCTCACTGCTGCCATTTTTTTACAAACCACTTTGTCCGGTGCCCGCTTTGAGAATACGGTATTGGAAAAAACCGATTTCCGCACTGCTACGCTGTTCTCCATCAATCCCGAGATCAATAAAATGAAGAAAGCGAGGTTCAGCGCCGGGGGAGCATTGCTGTTACTGGATAAGTATGAGCTGGAGATAGAAGGTTGAAGGTAGAAGGCAGAAGGAAAACAGCCGTTAGAGGTAATGCCTTTGCGCCGCTGCTCCTTATGCGGCTTTGCGTGAAACCGAAGCTGCCTTTAATGACTCCCTCGTTTTGACTTTTGAATTTTGACTTTTGAATTCTTCGTCGACTTTAACTTTTCCCTGATAACAGGCCTTTTATCTTCGCTCAAAACCAACAATCATGCACAAGCTTATCCTCGCTCTCGCCTTCGCGGGTGCCACCTTATCTGTCAATGCCCAGGACTCCACGCCGGTAACAACTGACGTTCTTAAAGCAACCATCCTCAGTCCCGGCATCAGCTACGAAAAATCGATTGGTAAAAAACATACCCTTTACGGACAAGTATATGCCAGTCCGACCATACAGTATTTTTATTCGAGCAATCTCGGCAGCGAGTTTGACTTTTACCTCGACCCGGCAGCCCTGGTTCAATACCGCTATTATTACAACCTGGAAAAAAGAGCCGGTAAAGACAAGTTTACACGACTCAACAGCGGCAACTATTTTGGCGCAACCGTTCAGACTTATCTGTCAAAAGTAAGGCTCGACAGCGACCATCTCGAAGAATCCAAACGTCGCCCGGTTACAACTATCGGCGCCATTTGGGGAATGCAACGTAACTATGCCAAACGTTTCAGTCTTGATATCAACCTCGGCGCCGGCTACCAGTTTGCGTCCGTTTTAACGGAAGACATTAACTATAATTTCGTTCGTCGCACCGAGGGCCGGTTTACACTCATTGCAGATATAGGGATCGGTATCTGGCTGAACAAGCGTTCCTGATCTTTTAATAAGTTGCCCTTCCCTTCGAGAGGCCGAAGAATCGGCCTCAGGGGGCACAATTCACTTATTGACTTATTCACTCCCGAGGCTTCGGGATGACAATTCACGATTCACGCTTCACCAGCCCCACCAACACCAGCCCAAGCGACACCACAATACTCACCGTACGTATCGTGTGAAGTTTGTTCCACGGAATTTCAAAGCTTACACGCAGTTGCTCCACATCCACGCTCGTCAGATCCGCTTTATCCAACATTTTATTCAACGGCACATTTCCCATGATCGTTACACCAAATGCACCAATGGCATAGACCAACGCAGCCGCCAGGAACAAATAAAACTGCACACTCATACCTCCATGGTAAGCCAGCCACGCGCTGAGTGGCAGCAGCACCACCGTTGTTACAAACGGCAGGAGGAAAAATGGATTCAGAATCGCACGATTGATGACCTGCATCGTACGTAAGTAGTCACTCGCCTGCAACTTGTTAAGACCGGGATTCACCGAGCAACTGTATGCGTAAAATACACCGGCCATCAGCGCAAGAAAAAATGCAGTGATGAAGACAATGATTTGCTGAACTGACATATTCTTTTTTTAAGACATTTTTAATAAGAAAGACCCGGAGCCTGATGCACGTACTGTTCCGACGACAATTGCATCAACATGAACAATGCTACATCCTGCCGGGACACTTTAAGCTTGAGTCCGCGTTCCTCTTCACCAAATCCGTGACGGTATTGCCCCGTTGCGGGTCCATCAGTCAATGCAGCAGGACGTACAATGGTCCAATCCAGGTTACTGTTCATGATATAACGCTCCTGTACCTCATGATCGCGGTAGGCTTCGCGCAGCATCAGGCCAAACATTATATGTTTCCAGAAAAAATTCAGGTGAACACGACTATCTCCGGCGCCCAATGTTGTCTGGCAGATAAACCGGCGGACTTTATTTTTCTGCATTGCTTCGATAACATGACGCGTACCCTCAGAGCGTATCGTTCCTTTGCGGCCAGCGCCCAATGTCGACAGCACCGCATCTTTGCCTCTTACGGCTTTCTCTACCGAAATGGCATCCATCACATCGCCACTCATCAATTGAAGATTGTGATGACGTATTTGCCGGAGAGGTTCGGGATTGCGGGAGAATGCCGTTACACGATGCCCGAGCGAAAGCGCCTGCTTAACCACTTCGCGGCCTGTAGTGCCTGTTGCACCTATGATCAGTAGTTCCATAAAACTTATTTTTTACTGTGAGTTAATAAGTCAAAACTACCGTGGCAACAAGGGGATAAATAGTAAGATTCCGACAAAATGATCAGGGCATCAATGTATGCTCGCGGAATTGCAGAGAAGGTTGTTTGGTAAATTCAAGCGGGGAAAAACCGGTGAACTCACGGAAGGTTCTGATAAAATGAGATTGGTCGGTATAACCGTTTTCAAACGCAACATCGGAGAGCTTATCGTAGCGGCTTTCTTTCAATTGATTCAATGATGCCTGGAAGCGGCATATTTTTGAGAACATCCTCGGCGACACACCAATGTACTGGCTAAACCGCCGCTCGAAGGTTCTTTCCGTCATGCAAAGTTCTTTATGCAGGGAACGGAGCGACGTTTCACCTTTGGAGCGCAGCAAATGGGTAACCGCATATTGCAACACACCGTCGACTTCTTTTTTCTGCAGCGAGATCAGTTGCAACAGGTAACCGGATATCAGACCGATGTCATGACGCATCGAATCCGACTCCTGCAAACGCTCGGCCATACGCATACCCGGCGCTACCGGCAGTAACGAAAGATCAACACAAGCATCCGTAATCTCCTGTGCGTTGAAACCGAAAACACCACGCAACACATGCGGATAAAAATAAAAAACGAGCAGCGTTGATGACCCCTCCGTCACCAGGTCGATCGGCCTTACTGTTTGCCCGTAAAGGAAGAACGGAGCCGTTACTTCGCGGCTTTCCCCGGCTTCCAGCGGCTTGCCGGAACGGTGAAAGATGACACCGGGACATCCATCGGCAAAGAAGCGGAACGACTGACCTTCCCCGCCACAACGCAGCACACGGATGTATTTTACATACGGCCGCAGTGCCGGTTCCGGCACATATAATTCATGATCTGGCAGGGGCGTTATCATCTGGTGGTTTTAAAGTTACAGAAAAACGGAGGAGACGCCGGAAAACCGGTCCGGTTTCCGCCGGAAATACAAACCTCGCCGATATGGCCGGAAAAAAATAGAACGGAACCGACATAGGACAAAACCCTTATCAGCTTTTTGAGGTACCAGTTAGCCAATAATAGAAAAGATTGAGCAAGCGGTAAGGAGATCGTTGACACTTGTCATAAAATAGCTAAAAAAGGGGAGCGGTATTCTTTCTTCTCACTTTACATTATACCTTTATTTCATTGAAAGACACCTAAGGCTTAATGAAGAAGCTGCTAACCGCATGCATCCACTTAAAGACGAACTATATCAAAGGTTAAGGACTGACTTTACACTTTTCGATTTTTTCCAGGATTCAGGACCCGATGGTTGCTGGTACAGGACTCTCGAAAACAGTCAGGAGTGTTGGGCTAATCCAGGCCTGTTGAAATTATTGGGTTATGCCACTTCATTACCCGACATACCTGAGTGGACTCAACTCAGTGATCCCGAAGAAACCAATGCGCTGGACAACGACCTGCGCGCCTCATCCACCACAAAAAGTTTCACCCGCATCCTTCATTACCGTCATCAGACAGGTTTCCGCCTGCCGATGCAAACTACTTTATTACCTGTGGCGGATGCAGATGGCCGCGTAGTCAAAGTACTCGGGCTTGTAAGATTATTACAGACCGGCCCTGACGCACTCGGCGAACTTTACCAGCAAAACAAACGGCTCAACGATATTCTCGCCGGCAGCAACGCCGGGACCTGGGAATGGGATGTATCCACCGACCGGCTTACCGTCAATACACAATGGAAGATCATTGCAGGAATTGAAACAAGCGATACGTTTTCAGGAAACGACTGGCTCGCCTATATACACCCCGATGACCGCGCAAACAGCAAAGACACCCGCCGCAAATACCTTTCCGTATCGGCAGCCTATGAATGCGAGTACCGCATTAAAAGCCCGATAGATGAGTGGATCTGGGTGGTCGAACGCGGCCGCGTATCACAACGCGATGCGAACGGACGATCTTCCCGCGTATCCGGCACTTTGCAGGATATTACCGTCCGCAAGACCGCCGAACTTGCACTCATCACACTTCGCAACCGACAGGAACAAACCAATCAGGCTGCGCGCATCGGCACCTGGGAAATTGATCCCGTAAGTCTCAGCCTCACCTGGAACCAGGTGACCCGCGAAATACATGAAGTGCCGGACGAATTTGTTCCGGAGCTCAACTCCGCACTCGGCTTTTATACAGATCCCAAAAGCAAGGAAGCCATCACAACCGCTTTTGCCAAAGCAATTGAAACCGGAACTCCTTACGATCTGGAATTAAAGATTACCACTTATACCGGCAAAGAAAAATGGGTAAGAGCGATCGGCGTTGCAGAAATGTCTGAAGGCAGATGTGCATGGCTGTATGGAACGTTCCAGGACATTAACGAAAGTAAAATGATACAAGTGCGGCTGAGGGAAAGCGACGAGCGGAACCGGATCTTCGTGGAACAGGCACCGAATGCCCTGGCCATGTTTGACCGCAACATGCACTACATTGCCGCATCACAACAATGGCTGAAGGATTACAACCTGAAAGGCCAGTCAATCATCGGCCGTTCGCATTATGAAATATTCCCCGAAATAGGAGAAAGCTGGAAAAAGATCCACCAGCTTTGCATGATGGGGGCCATCGACAAATGCGACGAAGCCAGATTCGTACGGCAGAACGGCGCCGTTCAATGGATCGCATGGGAAGTGCGGCCCTGGTATATCCGCGACGGCGAAATCGGCGGCATCCTGATGTATACGGCCGATATTACCGAACGCAAACAGGTACAACAACAATTGCGTATCAACGAAGCACAACTGCGCGGCGCCTTTGAGAACTCCACCACCGGTATGGCACTTGTTGGTCTCCGCGGCGACTGGCTGAAGGTCAATAACAGCCTTTGCAAATTCATCGGCTACAGCGCGGAAGAATTGTTACAGATCCGCTTCCAGGACATCACACATCCCGAAGACCTCGATGGTGATCTTGACCTGCTGGAAGAACTGCTCGCAGGCAAACGCGATTACTACCGTATGGAAAAGCGGTACATCCACAAACAGGGACATACCGTATGGGCGCTGCTTTCCGTATCACTCATCCGCAGCGCCGAAGGACAACCACTGCACTTTGTATCGCAGATCAATGATATCACCGACGAGAAAAAACTCGCACAACTCCGTCTCGCCATTCAAGATCAGGCTTATAGTTTTATCGCGCATGAACTGCATGAGAACTTTGCGCAAACCTTAGCCGCCACACGCATGTTCATCGAGTTATCGATGGATGGCAACCAGGACAGGCAAACATTTTTACAAAAAAGCCTTGAGAACATCGAGACACTTACACAGCAGATACAGGCACTCACACAAACCATTGCTCCTACCACACTGATCAACGAAGACTATTTCAGCCTCATCGGCGACCTGGTTGAAAACTATACCGGGCAGGCTGGCATGAAGATCCGTTACGACTTTGATCCCGATGTCAGTTCCGCCGATCCGGCAACAGGTTTTCATCTTTTCCGCATCCTCGAAAACCAATTGAAATCGGCAGCCAGGCGGCAGGCTCAAAAAGTATCGATCATCATCAGCAAAGGACAACTGCTGCACATTAGCGTAAGCGATGATGGCATAGACCATTCCGAACATGATACGGAACTGCTTATGTTGCAAGACGATATTATCACACGCGTGGAATTGGTAAAAGGCAAAGTGAAAAAGCTCGGCCGCGCAGGCGACTTGCAGATATTGTCACTGGACATTCCGTGTTAAACATTTTCTGCCAATATCATTATTCATCGGATTATTTCCTTGTATCTTTGTGCCGCTTTGTACAGGATAGTTGCTATTATATTACTCCTTTCATTAACAGCCCAGACTTTCATGCGGGGCGTTTACTTCCTTGACTATTATACCAACCGCATGGCTTACGCCAAAGATTGCGTCAACAAGGCCAGACCGCAGCTTCATTGCGACGGTAAATGTCAGTTGATGCAAAAGATCAAAGCGCAAGAGAAGAAAGAGCAGGAAAACCAGGAGAAAAAAGCAGAACTCAAAGTTCCTTTACTTGTACTTTCCTCCCGCTCCTTTTATCACACCGGCGAATTGAAAACAACCAACAACACTACTGGTGAATACGCTGTATTCCAGGTAGCGGCTACTGTTGATCAGCCTTCTTCTTTCTTTCATCCTCCCGCTGCTTAGTGTTCATTATCATCCATGTGCATCCGGTTTTCCGACCGGCTATGCAGACGTGTATTTATCTCTGAACACTAATTAATTTTTCCATGAAAAAATATGTTTTCATGGCCAGCATGGCCATGCTCACCCTCGTGTCCTGTAAGAAAGATGTAAACGATGATTCCGGCGAAAGTGAAATGGTTCCGCTTTCCGTTGAATTTGATAATATCGTTGGAGGACAAAATCTTTTTCTCAACACCGTCACCTATACTAATGCTGCCGGAGAAGATTTCAATATCAGCATGCTGCAATATTTTATCAGCAACATAAGCCTTCGTCGCTCCGACGGCTCCGAGTATGTAGTGAACCAGGACAGCAGTTATTTTCTCATTCGTGAAAGTGATGCCGCTACGCGTTTCGCCAGGATCAAAGTGCCCGAAGGCGATTACAAACAACTCAGTTTCGTATTGGGGGTCGATAGTCTTCGAAGCACCATGGATATCACCAAACGTACCGGCGTGCTCGACCCTTCAGGCGGTATGGAAGACGGCATGTACTGGGGATGGAACAGTGGTTATATTTTCCTGAAGATGGAAGGCACTTCTTCGGTTGCACCTGTTGATCCATCGGGCCAGCGCAAGTTCCGCTATCATATCGGTGGATTCGGAGGTTATTCTGCTCCCACTATCAACAACATCAAAAAAATCACGATCGATCTTTCTGCATCCGGCATTGCCCGGCCACGTAAAGGACGCAACGCTAATATTCATTTGATGACAGACATCATGAAGTTATTCAACGGCAGTACAACCATAAGTATCGCCTCGAATCCAACCGTGATGTTCGGTACTTACAGCAGCAGCATCGCCAGCAACTATGCTGCTATGTTCTATCATGATCATACCGAAAACTAATCCGGCATTTATCAAAATCAAAACTGTAGTTTATGAATAAACGATTCTGGTTATTCGGCGCAGGCTTTGTATTGCTGATATCTTGCAGCAAGGATATTGTGGGGAATTTTGCGGGCTTCCAAAAGCCCGCACATTTTCCCGAACCCACTTATGCTATCGAAAATAATCCGGTAACAGAAGCTGGATTTGAATTGGGACGAAAAATATTCTACGAGCCAAGATTATCACGCGACAACTCGATCTCCTGCGGAAGTTGTCATATTCAGTCATCTGCCTTCACACAACATGGCCATGATGTGAGTCATGGCATCGAAGACAGGTTAGGGAAAAGAAACTCGCCTCCCATCATGAACCTGGCCTGGAGCCCGACCTTCATGTGGGATGGTGGTGTATTCGATCTCGACCTCCAACCCATTGCGCCCATCACGGCGCATGAAGAAATGGATGAAAGCGTAGCCAATGTTCTTCAGAAACTGAAAGCACACCCCGATTATCCGAAGCTTTTCAAAAAAGCATTTGGCTCCGAAGAAATCACAACAGCAAAAATGATGAAAGCACTTTCACAATTCATGATCCTTTGTGTAAGCGCCAATGCAAAGTATGATCGCGTAAAGCAGGGAAAAGAAACCTTCACGGCAGATGAACAAGCCGGCTACACCATTTTTCAGCAAAAATGCAGCAATTGTCACGCTGAACCGTTGTTCACGGATTTCTCCTTCCGCAACAACGGCATCGCCATCGGTACCAACAATGACGAAGGACGTTATCTCGTGACGCTGAATCCGGCCGATAAATACAAGTTTAAAGTACCAAGCCTCCGTAACCTGTCGTACACGGCTCCTTATATGCACGACGGCAGGTTTTATACGCTGGATGCCGTGATCGATCATTACCGCAGCCGGGTGCAGAACACACCCAACCTCGATCCCTCATTGCAACCCGGGCGAGGCATTGCCATCAGCGATGACGAGAAAACAAAGCTGATCGCATTTCTCAAAACATTAGACGATAAAGATTTTATCACCAACCGGCTCCTGTCGGAGCAATAGATTATGAAAAATATATTATTACCCGCCATACTGTTGTGCTTGTTATGCGCTTGCGGCAATGAACCAGCCCAACCGGATCACGCAAAACATAACATGTTGAAGCACTCCTCCTCCGGTTATTGCGATAGCATTAACAACAGATTGATCAAAGAAGATACGCTCAAAGGAAGCCCGCAACGCACGGCCATGGCAACTGTCGGCGGCGTGCACGTACACATCGTTTATCATTCTCCCGGTGTGCGTGGCCGCGTGATCTGGGGCGGACTGGTTCCCTATGACCAGATTTGGGTGGCCGGCGCACACCAGGCCACAACTATTCAACTGAACGGCCCTGTGAAAATAAATGAACAAGAATTACCCGCAGGCACTTATGCTTTCTTCATCATACCCGGCCGCGATCAATGGACCGCTATATTCAACAGCCGGTATGAACAACATTTAACGGATGAATACAATCCCAAAGAGGATGTGTTACGCTTCAACGTAACGCCCGAAGACCACGAAGAGACGCCGCGACTTACCTACGCCGTAGACGGCGTGGATGATCAGTCCGGCGCTATTACTTTTCTCTGGGAGAAAAAACATATTCATATTCCTTTCACTTCAATTGCTACGAAATGATAAAATCTGTGGGAACAGCATTTTTGCTGTTGTTTGTTTCCCTGTCGTCTTATGCCTGCGATATCTGCGGCAGTGGCAGTGGCGGTGGCGGATCATACATGGGCCTGTGGCCTTCGTTCAAAAAAAGATTCATCGGGTTGCGCTTTCAGCAAAATGGCCTGCGCGACCATCTGGGTCCCGGTGGCAGTATCACTTACTTAACTACCAAAGAAACTTATCGCGTGGCTGAGGTATGGGGTGCCATAAACTTTGGACAACGATTCCGTGTGGCCGCATTCGTGCCGTATAACTTTATTGAAAGAAAAAACCAGGAAGGCACCACTTCCCGCAACGGCATCGGAGATGTGAGCGTGTCAGGTTATTACCGGTTGCTCAATCACCAGCAAGCTGTTGGTACTAAATTGCTGGAGCAAAATCTCTGGATCGGTGCGGGCTTCAAATTACCGACGGGTCAATACAATAAAGAAGAAAAGAATATCGAACAGGCCGGACAGAACACGTTTCAACTCGGCACGGGCAGCGCGGATTTTTCCGCTCACCTGATGTATGACATCAAACTCGGTAAAGCCGGATTAAATGTGAACTCGTCTTATAAGATCAACAACTATAACCAGGCTGATTACCGGTATGGAAACAAATTCACCCTGAACAGTTTGTTTTATTACCAGGCGGTGAAAACATCGAAGCTGGTTGTATCACCGAATACGGGTCTGTTGTATGAAACATCGCAGAAGGACCACAACACGCGGGAACTGGAAGTATTCGCAACCGGCGGTTATTCATTGATGGGAACGGTGGGGACAGAGTTGGCGGTTGGCAACATAGGCATAGGCGCCAATTATCAGCATCCGCTCAGTCAGCAATTAGGTGAGGGGAAAGTGCGCGCTCTCGACCGATGCATGGTGTATGTGAGTTACTCTTTTTAATGTAAAATAAAATCCCTCCCCAAAACGCAAGGGGAGGGAATCGTAGTGAACGGATCATCGCCTCTGTAGCTATCGCCGTGGTTTACGCACGGTTGTTGTCTTTGTTGTTTTTACTTTGCGCGGACCAACACCTTGTCTTGTGGTAGTCGTTGTACGTTGCGTTACCCGTCCTTGTGAACGGCCATTATTGACGGGTGTGATACGGCGTGTGCTGCGATAATGCGTGACAGAAGCCTGATGACGATTGTAAACGGTTACCGATGTTACGCGCACTGGTCTGTAAATACGTGGCGCCCGTACAATGCGGTGTGTGCGCACTACCACATATCGCGGGCGATAGGGTGCATAACGCACATAGAATACCGAATGACGCACCGGTCTCCAGGGACGCCACCAGGTTGGGCGTGCACGCCATGTCCAGGGTGAGGTCCAGATCACATAAGCAGGTGCATACACAAATCTCACCGACGGCCAGAACCAAACATTTACGATAATGCCTGCACCTTCTTCACTCACCGAAGGTCCGTGCGCATAGCGCGTACCGCCTGAGAGGAAGGATGTTGATTTGCCATCGTCTTCGGGCTCCACGATCTTTTCTTCACCATAAAGATCCTCGTCACCAACGATCTGGATGACGGCGGTGTTCTCGCCCGTCTTCTCCAGCTCTATCACGGCCACGTCCTGGCTTTCCGTGGCTGAGATCGTAGCCTGTAGTACAATCGTATGCACATCGCCGTCGCGGTGATCGATCACGCGGATATAATCGATATCGCCGTCGCCGTTGAGGTCGAGGTTGTTAACGTTGTTGCCTTCGGTATTGAGGGCTTTTTCAAATGCTTCGGGTGAAGCGGAGTTTTTGAAGAGATCGAGCGCCGCCTCAAGACTGAAGTTGTCTCCGGGCAACCCGGTTGAATCGGTCTGTGCCATAACCGGCATTGCCGCCAGGGAAAAGCACAGCGCTATTAAGTATCTTGCTTTCATAAAAGACTTATTTCATATAAGACTCAAAAAAAATGTCCGGGTTTAGCCGGACATTTAAAAAAGCTTTTGGGAAGCAATTACCATTCTGCGATCACGGTTACGCCGCCTTTGGGTTTATCGCCCAGTTTGGTTACGATTTTCGCATTTAGCGGAAGCAGGATATCTACGCGTGAACCGAATTTGATGAATCCCATTTCATCATTCTGGCGCACCTGCTGGCCAGGCTGCACGTAATTGACAATACGTTTGGCGAGTGCTCCGGCGATCTGCTTGGTGAGTACTTCTTTATTTCCTTTGCGGTAAACGACCGTGTGGCGTTCATTCTCCGTCGATGATTTGGGATGCCAGGCTACGAGGTACTTGCCTTTGTGGTATTCGCTGTACACTACTTCACCGGTCACGGGGTTGCGGTTAACGTGTACATTCAATGGGCTCATGAAAATAGAAACCTGTATGCGGCGGTCATTGAAATATTCATCGGCCTGCACTTCCTCGATCACAACCACCTTACCGTCGCAGGGTGCTACGATGTAGTTTTCGCCAACGGTGTAGGTGCGTTTGGGAATGCGGAAAAACGAAATAATGAAAATCAGCAAGCCCAGTGTGGCGATAAAGATCAGCGCGCTGATCACGGGCGCCTGGAAGCTGAGCAGGTAAAAGGAAAGCAGGTTGATAACAGCAAACACGATGGCCGTGATGGCGATTGTGGCTGAACCTTCTTTGTGAATCGTCATTGTTTTAAAATTGAGGTGCAAAGATAGTGGAATGTGTTTTTCCATATTGTATGGCCGGATCAGTGCCTGAATAGCATATAGATCAGCCAGCAGCAAGGCGTGGCGAGCAGCAATGAATCGAAACGATCGAGAAACCCTCCATGGCCGGGCATCATGTTGCCGCTGTCTTTCACGCCGGCTTTCCGTTTCAACAAGGATTCCAGCAGATCGCCAAATGTGCCAGATATGGCCGCCAGTGCGGAGATCACGACAAGACCTGTGTCAAAAACCTGCATCCGGCCTTTGATAAATAATAACGGAAACAGTACGCTGATGGCGATAATTGCCAGCAACATACCGCCGATTGTGCCTTCCCAGGTTTTTTTCGGTGAAATGGAAGTGAGCGGAGTGCGTCCTATAAACGATCCCACGATATAAGCCATGGTGTCATTTACCCAAATAGATAAGATCAGTACTACCGGAATCAAATAAGGCATCGCGCCCCAGTCTTCATACAGATCCAGCATCAGGCCCCAACTCAGGGATATATATAACCAACCCAGTGCGGCCATACCAAATGCATTGACCTGCAATCTTTTTTCCCTGAATATGCCAATCACCAGCAATACAAATCCGGCGATGGTCAGCGGCAGAGATGCATTGCCCCTGATACTGTAACCGGCTATATCGTATGGATGTCCGGCAAACAACAACATACCGCCAAAACCCAGCAGCATGAAGCCGAGTTTGGTGTAAGGATGAAATTGTACCTGTCTTATCCGTTCCACCAGGCGCAGGTATTCGTGCCAGCAACCAAAATGTATGATGGTAAATAAGAATAGAAAACTCCATGCATTCCACAGCAGACCGGCGATCATGATGCCGGCGAAGCTGAGTCCTGAAATGGCGCGGGTTGTAAATGTTTGCCAGTTGAATGCCATGTAGTTGTTTTAAGCGGGCAGCTCTCCGGCCGTTGATGCCGGTTGAGGTGTTTTATTGCGTAAACGCATCAGCAATATCACTACTACCGGAATCGCCAGCAGTCCCCAATAGCTGCCACCGTTGTCCTGCATGATCACTTCCATCGGTTTACCCTGCGTTTTCATATAGTACACCACGCTGATGGCGATGGCATTGTTTACAAAATGCGCCAGCACACAAAGCCAGAGCCGTCCGGTGTATTGAAAGATCAGGCCCAGCACGATACCGAGGAAGAGACGGGAGAAAAATCCGAAACCCGACAAATGCACGAGGCTGAATAAAATGCTCACCACGATGATGGCCACCCAGGGCTTGCCGGTGGAACGTGTCAGGAATTGTTGCAGACCTGCGCGGAACAGCGCTTCTTCGCACAAGGCAGGCAGGAAACCCATGACCACCAGGGAGAAAATAAAGTCGCCGGGGCTGTTCAATCCCATGATCGCGGCTACCTGGTCGTTATAGCTGTTTTCCAGTTTCACGAAATATTCCCGCCAGGAAGCCGGGTAAGGCAGTTCATGCCCTACAAAACCCAATCCGGACGAAGCGGCGAGGCCGGCCAGCATAATCAGGACAACAAGCGCGGCCTGCTGCGGCATGATTGGACCGCGGAAGCCCAGCAATTTCAGCGGTTTGCGGTGTAAAAACCAGGCGGTGGCAATGGCGGGCAGCAAAAACCCCATCACGGCATAAAGTGCCTGCACCATTTTGGAGGCGGTGCTATGCGCAGGATCTTTCATGCCTTTGATGATATCCACTTCAGGCACAAGGGCTTGCCACGCCAGATTGCCGAGTGTGGCGGCAAAAGCCGCCCCGGCGATCGCAAAGCAGATCAACATTAAAAAGCCAGCCAGCCACGAAATACCTTTTGCATCCTGATCCATAAACTTCGGTGATAAGTGTGTAAATTTGCAGGCACGAAAATAGAGGAGTGCGGGCAGATGTCCAAAGTAAAGCGCCCGCGTAGGATTATGGTAAAGATTGGTAACATTACATTCAACGAGTTTCCCCTGCTGCTGGCGCCCATGGAAGATGTGAGCGACCCGCCTTTCCGTGCTGTCTGCAAAGACAACGGAGCAGACCTCATGTACACGGAATTCATCAGCAGTGAAGGGCTCATCCGCGACGCCATCAAGAGCCGTCGCAAGCTCGATATCTTTGATTATGAGCGCCCCGTGGGCATTCAGATTTTCGGTGGCGACGAGGAAAGCCTGTCGCTGGCCGCCAAGATCGTGGAAGTGACCAACCCGGACCTGCTCGATATCAATTTCGGCTGCCCCGTAAAAAAAGTAGCCCTCCGCGGAGCCGGCGCCGGTGTGCTCAAAGACATCGACCTCATGGTACGCCTTACCGATGCCGTGGTAAAGTCTACCAACCTGCCCGTAACCGTAAAGACCCGCCTTGGCTGGGACGATAATACCCGCAACATTGAAGAAGTGGCAGAGCGCCTGCAGGATGTGGGCATCAAAGCCCTCGCCATTCACGGCCGCACCCGCACGCAGATGTACAAAGGTGAAGCCGACTGGTCACTTATCGGTAAAGTAAAGAACAACCCGCGCATTCATATTCCCATTTTTGGTAACGGAGATATCGACAGCCCTGAAAAAGCCGTTGAATACAAAAACCGTTATGGCGTCGACGGCATCATGATCGGCCGCGCCGCAATCGGTTATCCGTGGATCTTCCGCGAGATCCATCATTTCATGAAAACCGGACAACACCACACGCCGCCCACCATCACCGAACGCATCAGCGTTGTACGCAAACATCTGAAGAAAAGCGTTGAATGGAAAAATCCTGTGGTGGGCATCAACGAAATGCGCCGTCACTACGCCAACTATCTCAAAGGCCTGCCCAATATAAAAGAATACCGCAACCGCCTCGTGACCCTGAAAACGGAAGAAGAGATCAATGCGGTACTTGATGAAATAGCCGTGAAATATGAAGGGTACGAGATCGAAAAAACACCGATCGAACTGATCAATTATCATGAAAAATGTCCGGTATAAACCCGGGCACCCTGCGCTTTAATTTTTACCATGAATCAATCCACGCTGTCCGGTACGGCCGTGTATGCTGCACTGCTGCAACAATACGAAGCCATTGGTAACAAACTGAATGCTCGGCTGCGCCTGCTGAGCTTCCTGCGCTTTTTCCTTTTCTGTCTTTTTATTTTTCTTGGCTATAAATCCATGCGCACCGGCGATACCGCCTTCATCATCGGTACCGTTGCATCGATCCTGGCCTTTCTTATTCTTGTAAGAATATACGACAAGCTCGACATGCGCACATCTTTTTATAAAGCATTGGTGCGGTTGAATAAAAATGAAAAAGAATTCCTGGAAGGCGCACCATCCGTTTACGACAGCGGCGCATCTTACACCGATCCGCAACATTCTTATTCCTACGATCTCGATCTGTTTGGCGAACGCGGATTATATGCCTACCTCAACCGTTGCAGTACGGCCTTCGGCCGCGATGCGCTTGCGCAATTATTATTACACCCCGATACCTCCAACATTCCCGGACGGCAGGAAGCCATTCAGGAGTTAGCACAAAAGCTTGAGTTCCGCCAGCACCTGCAGGCCTACGGAAGCATTCACGAAACAAAAGAAAAAGAACTGCGCGAGCTCAAAGCCTGGTTGAAATCGCCGGATGGCTTCCGTAATAAAATCGCGTACTACCTGCTGATGATCTTTCCGCTGGCGCTACTGAGTAGCATGGTTTATGGTGTTATCACCGGCAGCGACAAAGCATTCGATGTAATGTATGTGCTCTTTATTGTGAACCTGCTGATCTCTTTCGGATTTGGCAGGCGCATTGCTGCACATCTTTCCGTTTCTACTTCGGTCAATAAATTATTGCAGCAATACGCCGGTCAGTTGCAGCAGATCGAGACACAGCAGTTCAATGCACCGCTGCTGCAACAGATGCAGCAGCGCATCACGACCGAAGGCCGCACGGCTTCGCAGTCCATCGCACGACTGGCCTCATTGTTCAATTATCTGGAAACGGTGGTGAACCTGCTGGTAAGTATCCTGCTTAATGGACTGTTTCAGTTTCATGTGCATGTATTGTATAACCTGGAAAAATGGAAGCGCAAACAGGGTGCGCAGGTAGAAGACTGGTTGAAGTTACTGGGAGAAATGGAAGCGCTGAACAGTCTTGCAAATCTTGCTTATAACAATCCTTCTTTCTGTAAACCGGAATTGAGTAAAACGCCAACACTGATTGCCGACGATCTCGGACATCCGCTGATCCGCGAAGAGAAACGCGTCAACAACAGCATTTCCTTTGATGGCCAGCAGTTCGTGATCCTCACCGGCTCTAATATGTCGGGGAAAAGCACTTTCCTGCGCACAGTCGGCATCAACCTGGTGCTGGCGCGTACGGGCAGTATGGTGTGTGCCCGCAATTTTGTTTTTTATCCGTTTGATGTATATGTGAGCATGCGCATCACGGATTCATTGCAAGACAGCGAATCGTTTTTCTATGCAGAATTGAAAAGGCTGCAAACGATCATCCAGCATCTTGAGCTGGGGCAACCAACTTTTATTTTGCTGGATGAGATATTGCGCGGCACCAACAGCAATGACAAGCGGAATGGCACGATCGGTCTTATCCGCAAACTGGCGGGTATGCGTGCATTCGGCATCATTGCCACTCACGATGTGATTGTGGCGGAGCTGATCCGCGAGTACCCGGAATATATAGCGAATAATTGTTTCGAAGCGGAAATAAAAAACGACGAACTGTTATTCGACTATCGCCTCAAGCAAGGCGTGTGTACGAAACTCAGTGCGTCGTTTCTTATGAAAAAAATGGGTGTAATAGAAGGGGATCAGTGAGAAGACACCATCTTCAGACCGACAATCGATCCGACGAGTGTGCAGAGAAAAAGGATCCGCAGAAAACTATACGGCTCCTTGAATACAAAAATGCCGATCAATACGGTGCCTACGGCACCAATGCCTGTCCATACTGCATAAGCTGTACCTAACGGAATCTCCAGGGAAGCTTTGTAAAGTAAATACATACTCAGACCCAGGCAAATGAAAAAGCCGGTCATCCATAAAGTTGTATTGGTATCTGCTTCACGTGCCTTACCGAGACAGGTGGCAAATCCCACTTCAAATATTCCTGCGATAATCAGTAAAATCCAACTCATACGCTATGTTTTAATGATAAAAAAATAGCCGGAAGACGGAAGAAACCGATTTTCATCTTTCCTTTCGCCTTACCGGCAATATAGTAACACAATAATCAGGCCCGGACTACTCTGCCAATGCCTTTCGTATCTCCGGCCCCGTTGGCGAAATACCGGGAGGGAAATAATACAACAGTTCTCCTTTTTCGTCTACCAGGTACTTGGAAAAATTCCACTCGGGTGCCGTGTTGTTCCATCCGTTTTGCTTCGGATCTGTGAGCCACTTAAATACCGGGTTCTGCGATTGGCCGGGAACAACCACGCTCTTCTTCATCAGCGGAAACGTAACACCAAAATTGCGCTGGCAGAACTGCGCGATATCTTCATCAGATCCTTTCTCCTGCTCTTTAAAATCATTGGCCGGAAACCCGATGATCACCAGCTTGTCTTTTTGTTCTTCATACAGTTTCTGCAAATCGGCGTATTGCGGTGTGTAACCACAATCCGATGCCGTGTTGACCAGCAATACTTTTTTCCCTTTCAGGGTGCTGAAATCAAATTCCTGCTGATCGTTGCCGGTAAACTTCAATGAGTAAAATGATACCGCTGCCTGTTGGGCATGTTCTGATGTGTGCATTTTCTTTTTGTTTTTAGTAAAGAACATCAGCGCCGGATAGATGGCCTTCATGATCTTTTGTCTTGTTGTCATACCTGTTGAATGTCTGTTTACGATCATAACATATGCAGCGAAAACAAGCGTCAGCACTAATACTACAACGAAAATCCTTTTTAGTTTACGCATGCACGGTTATTTTACATTAAAATAAAATTAGAATATGGTTACCCTACTAACCATTTCAACAATTTCAGTTTCCCTTTGAACGGAGGATACTTCATTGCCGGATCAAACCAGGTGGGCGTACGCAACACACCTTTCCGGTGGCTGAATATATTAAAGCTGTGATGACCATGATAAGCGCCGATGCCGCTGTTGCCTCTTCCACCAAAAGGCAGATGATGATTGGTGGCATGCAGGCTGCTGTTATTGATACATGCATTACCCGAAGGCACATCCTGCAACCACTGCGCTGCTTTCTTTTTGTCCGATGTATAAACATAGAACGCAAGCGGATCGGGATGTTTCGCAATGATATCGAGCGCTTCTTTCTTATCGTTAAATCCGATTACCGGTAGTACGGGACCAAATATTTCTTCTTCCATTACGGAAGCACCTGTTGAAATATCCGTCAGCAGTGTTGGTTCTATATAAAGTGTATCGCGGTTTTGTTTACCGCCATGCAACAGTTTTCCCTGTTGCAGATAACCACTGATGCGATCGTACTGACGATGATTGATGATGCGTCCGTACTCGTGGCTTTGTTCGGGGTTACCCGAGAAAAATATTTTCAACGCTTTCTTCATCTCCTCCACCCATTTATCTTTTACCGATTCGTGGATCAATACATAATCGACGGCGATGCACATCTGACCGGCGTTGGAAAATTTGGTCATGGCGATACGGCGCGCCGCCACTTTTAAATCTGCATCCGCTTCGATCACGCAGGGGCTTTTGCCGCCGAGTTCCAAAGTAACCGGCACCAGTTTTTCAGCCGCCATTTTATACACCAGCTTGCCAACGGTCGTGCTGCCAGTGTAGAATACATGATCGAAGCGAAAATTATTCATCATGGCCGGCACTACTTCAGCACCATTGCCTTCAGTATAAAGAATATAAGAAGGATCGAAAAAATCCGCGATCATTTTTTTTATGACCGCAGCAGTGGCAGGCGCAAACTCGCTTGCCTTCAGTACTACGCAATTGCCCGCAGCGATGGCACCCACCAAAGGCGTGAGCAATAACTGCAACGGATAATTCCATGGAGCCACAATCAATACAACGCCCAAGGGTTCCGCATGAATGCTGCTGCCCGAGGGAAGATTGAGGAGGTTGGTGCCCACTTTCTTTGGCTCCATCCACTCACGCAGATGGCGGATGGCATAATTGATTTCGTTGAGTAAAAAACCGGTCTCTGTTACCCATGCTTCTTCGGGGCTTTTGTGCAGATCCTGGTATAACGCCGCCTGCAACGCGTCCTCGTGTGTTTGCACAGCTTTTTTCAACGCCTGCAATTGCTGGCGGCGAAATGCATAAGAGCGCGTGTGGCCTGCATTGAAATAATCACGCAGTTGCTGAAGCGAAGCGATACTGGCCATTTTCAGGTAATTTTATCCCAAATTACCGTTTATACGGCAAACCATCACGGCATGACAGACGAATACTATATGAATCTTGCGCTCCGGGAAGCGGAGCGGGCTTTTGAGGAAGATGAGATACCCGTGGGTGCCATCGTTGTATTACAAAACAAAGTGATCGCGCGCGGTTATAACATGACCGAAAAGCTCAATGATCCAACTGCGCATGCCGAGATCATTGCACTTACTTCTGCCTTCAGCCATCTCGGCGGCAAGTATGTTCCTGACGCTACGTTGTACGTCACAGTGGAGCCCTGTGTGATGTGTGCCGGCGCGCTCTATTGGAGCAAGATCGGTCGTGTGGTCTGGGGTGCCGATGATGAAAAAAATGGCTTCCAGCGATTACACGCACCTGTGTCCCCCTTCCACCCCAAAACCGAATTGTCCAATGGCATTCTCCGCCATGAGTGTGCGGCGTTGATGAAAGCTTTTTTTAAAGGCAAGAGATAGAAGGCTTGGAGTTATAAGTAATAAGTTTTAAGTAAAACAGTCTTGTATGGCCCTTCGAGAGCCTCAGGGACCAATACAAGGCTGTTTTTATTGACGATTGACCATTCACCATTCATTACTGCACCTTCACATAAGCCACTTTCGGCGCGGGCAATCGCAGACCATTTTCATTTAAAATATCGATCTCGAGTTTAATAACCGTGCCGCTGGCAGCGGTGGGAATGGTATACGGTATCAGCAAAGTATCCAATCGCTTGGATTGTGAAAATGCTGATGCATACGGATAAACCGCCACCTGCGTGCGCGTACCCGCTCCGATCGTATTATAAAACTGGATCTCTTTTACCGGGCTTTGTGAAAAGTATTGCAGTTCTGTCCGGAAAGTTGCCCCTGCCGCAAAAGCGGTAGCTGTGGCCGCACTTGTACCCAGGTTTACCGGAGGAGTAGGTACTACATTCTGCAAAGTATTGTTACTAACCGGGGCATAGCCCAGGCCGGTCGGTGAAGCGTTATCTCTGATAAAATCATGACTCTTGTCGCAGGCAGCAAGTGCCAATATCGCGATAAGGAAAGGGAAATATTTTTTCATAAAAAATATTTAATTAAAAAGTAAAAAATCAAAGTCAAAAAGCAATCTTATATCACGCATCTCAACTACTTATTACTCTAAGCTTATAACTTAATACTTTTTTGACTTTTAAATTTTGAATTAGTTACTCATCCCACCACACTTTTGTCGTCAGCGTTTTCAACGCCGCCTGTGCATTCGGATTTCTATTAATCTCATCTAATGGATAAAGCGCACGGCGGATAAACTGACCACCCATACCTGCATCCTGATTCAGTGGAAGCGCCACACCCGGATACAAAGTAGTGCTGTAGTCGTAGCGGCGCATATCGGTCCATGCTTCCGGATTCAGGAAAAGTGCCACATGTTTTTCGCGCATGATCAGCTCCAGGCGCAACGCGGCCGCGCTCGAACGTACCTGCGGAAGATTAACGTACGTCTTCCCTTTAATGCCATTGGGTGTGGTGAGCAGTGTATCGTAACCGAGATAACGGAGATTGGCAACAATGCCTTCCATATAAGCCGCATAGGCTGCCGGTGTAGATCCTGTTGATGTTTGCGTGCCGCCATTGGCAAGAAAAAGCGCTTCCGCTTCCATCAGCTTCTGTTCGAAATACGACCCCATCAGTAAAGGAGCAACGCGCCGTCCGTAGAACGTTACGTCGGTCAGGTTTACATTGTTACTTACATTGCCTGCACCATTGGGAATGCCGGTATATACGCCTGTTCCGCTTTTAAATATCAACGTATCAATACGCGGATCAAATAACCCGGGATAGGTAATGCCGGTGAGTGCATCCACAAAGCGCTTGGATGGCCCGATGGTAAACACCTGGCTGCCCGATATACGTCCTGATACCTGAATGAACCACGGATTGTTATTGCGGTCGCTGTAAACGACCTGGTAAGGTTTGGATGACGAAGTGAAAGCATTGCCCAACGCCGCGAGCGCATTACTGGTAGCGGCGGCAACTCCTTTTTTGGTCGTGTGCATGTACAACCTTGCTTTCAGGAACCAGGCCGTTTGCGTCCAACTGGCCATGGTGCCACCGTAAATGAGGTCATCCACGCCTGGTCTTACCGTAGCAGGATTGGTTTGTCCTATCTCGGTAATCGCAGAGTCGAGGTATTTGTGCATGAAATCATAGATCGACTGTTGGCTTTCATAAGCGGGATACAGTTGAGCCGGTGCATTGAATGCTTCGGTCAACGGTATTTCGCCCCAGGTATCTGTTGCCAGCGCAAGGTTGGTAACAAACAGAATACGCGCAATGGCGCGGTAGTGCGGTGAGCCTTGTTCGCGCGCGAGGTCCAGCAATATTTTGGCATTGGTAAGGCCATTCTGATAGATACCTGCATAAGCGGCAGATATCCTTACATCGCGGTGCTGATCATCGTTGATGGGGCCGCTGGTATAGGCCGCCATCTGCTGGCTGAACATCGACGTGATATAAGCCACATTGGTATGATTGGCAGCCGTGGCTGTTTCCACAGCAGGCAGAAGGGTATTAAGGGTTACAAAAGGAGGTCGGTTAGGATTGGTATTCACATCTCCCTTTTCCACGAATTTTTTACAACCCGGTAGTATCCCTGTCATTGCAACGGCCAGTAGCAGTATTGTATTTTTTTTCATGACAGTTTAATTAAAAGGTAAGGTTGAGGTTAAAGATCACGGAACTATAGTTCGGAATATTACTTCCGGTAAAGCCATATACGTTGTAGCCTGCATTGAATGCGGTACTTCCCGGATCGTAACCGGAGTATGGAGTCCAGAGAATGAAGTTGCTGGCCGTTACGCCAACAGAAGCACCTTTCACTACTTTAGTACGTTCCATCCATTTTTTCGGCACTTCATAGCTCAGGTTCACATTGCGGAGCCGGAACCAGCTCGCGTCCTGCAGGATCACATCGGTGATGTTATTGAAGGCATTTGTGTTGCGGTAGAAGTTATGATCGAGAATAACCGGTATATCATTCGGACGGCCATCGGAGATTTTAACGCCGTCAAAGATCACCTGCTGATAACGATTCTCGGTTATTTTCAGTACGCCATTACGGATGGCATTCCGCATTGTTACGTCAAATACATCGCCACCTTTGCGGTATTCAAATAAAGCGGAAAGCGAAATGCCTTTCCATGTAATTGTATTATTGATACTGCCGATCCAGTCGGGCATGGAGTTACCGGCCTTTACAAACTGCGGTGTAAAATCGGGAAAGCCCTGCGCATTGATCAGCAATTGTCCCTGGTCATTGCGGCGGTAAGCGGTTCCGTAAAGATCACCTGCCGAACCACCCACGGTGAGTTTGTTGAGGATACGGCCTTCGTCATAAAAAGCAATTTCAGAAATGCCTTCTTTGATCGAAAGCACTTTGCTTCTGTTCTGGAACCAGTTTACCACAAAATTCCATTGGAAATCGCGCTGACGTACAGGCGTTACATTGAGTTCTACTTCTATGCCGCGGTTGCGGATACTTCCCGCATTGGTGATATAAGTAGTGTAACCGCCGGTATAGGAAATAGGCACGGGAATGATCTGATCTTCGTTGGTGCTTTGGTACCACGACAAATCAACATTCAACCGGTCACGGAGGAAATGTAATTCGGTTCCGATCTCAAACGACTTCTGCATCTCAGGTTTGAGTGCAGGGTCAGCAAATACAGAGCTGCGCAAAAAGCCGGGTACCGATGTAGTACCGCTCACGAATGGAAAGCCCGGTGCCACTACATAATAAGGCCCGTTGCTGTAAGGCGGTGCATCTTTACCAACCTGCGCATAAGAAAGGCGCAGCTTACCGAAATTGAGAATGTTGTTGGAGATATGATGCAGATCGGTGAACACATAACTCAAACTCGCAGAAGGATAGAAGAAAGAATTATTTCCGCTTGGCAAAGTAGAACTCCAGTCGTTGCGGCCGGTCAGTTCAAGGAACAGCGCATTGCGGAAACCAAGTTTAGCACTTCCAAACACACCGGCATATCTTCTGCGCGTGGTAGCGCGGTTGGTATACAGGTTGGCCGTATTGCTCAGGTCATAAAAGCCGGGCAAAGCAAAACGCTCACCACGTGTGTTCATGATATCGGTATAAGTCACCTGGATGTTGTTACCGGCCATCAGCGTATAATCGAAATCGCTGTTGTTGAATTTATCCTGCCAGGTAAGAAAAGCATTGCTGTTTACATCGCGGTAAGTAACTCTTTCCTCCACCATAAAACCGCCATTGGCGATGGCAAGGTCGAGTGTGGTAGGATCACCGGCGAAACGTGGACCGGGAACAATACGCGTGCGGCTGTCTCCATAGAAATCGCCGCCGATCTTGTAATCCAATTTGAGGCGCGGAATGATGTTATAGGTAAAACCCATGTTGCCGACTGTACGGAACAGGTTGCTCTTCATCTGGCTGAAGCGTGCTACATACAGCGGATTGTCGATAGTGCCGGGTGCGTATACTTTCTGGCTACCATCGGGATTCATATAATCTCTTACATCATAAGTGGGCGTATGATAGGCCAAAGAAGTCATTACCCCTTTATCACCGGCAGCAGGTGCGGTGTTGTCGGAGGAAGTGACGGTAGCCGAACCATTGACACTGAATTTTTCCGACACCTGGTAGGTGCCTGCAAGTTTAAACGTATAACGGTTGAAGTCGGTGTAATCCAGGATACCGCTTTGGTTCAATGCGGAGAAAGAACTGTAATAAGTAGCTTTCGCATTTCCCCCTTGTAAGGAAACCGAATTATTAAAACGGTTGCCGGTAGTGAAAGCGCGTTTGAAATTATTATAGGCCGGATCATCAGCTGTGCGTGGCGGACCAAAGGTCTGAAACTTGCTTCCGGGTGTGCCGTCGAAAGCAACGTTTACGCGGCCGTTGGAGCCTTCGCGGTATTTCGTTTGTATTTCGGGATACTTGGTCAGGAAGTCGAAGCTTACGGAGCTGCTTGCGTTAATACTCATGCGGCCGGCATTGCCTCTTTTGGTGGTAATGATAAGCACGCCGTTGGCGGCCTGCAAACCGTAGAGCGCAGTAGCACCCGCGCCTTTGAGAACCGACACGGATTCGATGTCGTCGGGGTTGATATCGAGGCCGCGGTTGGCAAAAGCAAACTGGTCGTTGCTCCCGGCCTGCAACAGGTTGGTGCCACTGCTGGGCAATACGCTGCCGACAACCGTGGTATTGTTCACGGGCATCCCGTCGATCACGATCAGCGGTTGGTTGTTGGCGTTGGGGCTGAGCGAAGAAATACCGCGGATCAAAATGTCGGAACCAGCGCCGGGAGCACCACCGGTGTTCGTGATGTTGACGCCGCTTACTTTGCCTTGCAGTGCATTGATGAAACTATTCTCCCGTCCTTTGGAAAGTTCGGAGCTCGAAACTTCCTGCACGGTATAGCCCAATGTTTTCTTTCGTTGTTTCACCCCAAATGCTGCGGTAACCACTACTTCGCTCATGGTGCCGGATTCGGTAAGAATGATATCATAACTGTTGGCCGTGCCGACTGTTACTTCCGAAGGAGTGTAGCCTGCGGAGCTGACCACGAGCACTACATCGCCACCTGTAACCTCCAGCGCGAAGCGGCCATCGGCTCCGGCAACTGTTGAATGCGTGGTATTTTTTTGCTGAATGGTGGCGGCGGGGACAGGTTCACCTTTGTTGTTTTTGACAGAACCTGTTAGTTGACGGGACTGAGAGAAGGCATAAAAAGGCAGGAGGAAGAAGAGCATGACCATCCCCCATGGTGCAAGGTTTCTTTTCATAGCAGTTTGTTTGGTTTGCTATGAATTTACAAAAATTAAGCCGCAAAAGATTTTATTGTTGCGCATGAATACATGTCTGTCAACAATCAAAGGCATTATGTTGACCGCATAATACCGCAACGGTTACCAGGAAATAATCTGCGGGAAAATGCGGCTGAATCAACAATCAGGCAATAAATTTGTTTGTCCTTATACATTACTATCTAATTATCATCCTTAAAATACCATTAGTTATGGCATTCACATTACCCGCGCTTCCTTATGCACCCGAAGCTCTGGAACCGCACATTGACAAGCAGACCATGGAAATTCACCATGGCAAACATCATCAGGCATATGTTGATAACTTGAATAAAGCAATTGCCGGCACTGAGCATGAAAATAAATCGCTCGAGGAACTGGTAAAGAATGCCGGTTCTATTTCTCCTGCAGTACGTAACAATGGTGGTGGTCACTGGAATCACAGTTTTTTCTGGGAACTGTTATCTGCCAATGGTGGTCAGCCTTCCGGCAAATTAGCCGAAGCCATCAACAGTACATTCGGTTCACTGGAAGCCTTGCAGGAAAAAGTGAGCACGGCGGGTGCTACACGTTTCGGCAGCGGCTGGGCCTGGGTTATTGTAAAAGATGGCAAGCTGGAAGTATCTTCCACGCCTAACCAGGACAATCCGCTGATGGATGTGGCTGAAGTAAAAGGCACGCCTATCCTTGGCATCGACGTGTGGGAACACGCTTATTACCTGAAATACCAGAACAAGCGGCCTGATTACCTCAAGGCGATCTGGAACGTGATCAACTGGAGCAAGGTTGCAGAACATTATGAAGCAGCCCTTTGATAAAAGACAAACCCCGCGAGTGCGGGGTTTGTCTTTTATCAATGTATTGAGTGATAAGTTGTAAGTAATAAGTTCAGACATCCCGAAGGGGCTTCGCAAACTTATTACTTATAACTTAAAACTTACCGCTTACTTGCATTTAGCCATTTCTTCATTGATGATCTTCTCTGCTTGCTCATTCTTTGCTTTATCGCTTTCCATTCCTTTGTATTTCTCTTTCATTTTCTCGCTGAAAGCCTGGGCTTCTTTTTCGATAGACTCCAGTTCTTTCTGAGCGGCTTCATCAGTAGCAGCTTTTGCAGAAACTTTCTGCGCGCGGCACATGAAGCCAGCCATTTTTTTCACATCACTTTCGAAAGAAGAAGAAGAAGAGCAGGAAGCAAAAGAGAACAGAACGAGACCCGCAGCAAAGGCAAATGTTGCTTTTTTCATTTTAGTCTTGGTTTTGAAATTTTAAATTGAGGAGCCAAAATAGTGTTTTTATATGAAATTACATCAGGGCACAGGATCGTAACCGCTTCCCCCCCAGGGGTGACAACGCGCGATCCTCTTGATGGCCAGCCACAACCCTTTCAAAGGGCCGTGTTTCTTCAATGCTTCCACGGCATAATGCGAACAGGTGGGTGTATACCGGCATTTCGGGCCGAACCAGGGCGATATTACCTTTTGGTAAAATCTTATCAATAAGATGAAGGGCAGGCTAAGAAGCTGCCCCACTTTGTTGCTCCACGACACCACTCAGCTTTTTTAAAAGTAAATCCATTCTTGCCGCGATATCCGCATACACGGGCATATCACGACCTGTATAAAGAACGAAGACGGTCAGTTTTAAAGGTACTGTTTTCATTTGCAACCGGAGTTCACCGCATTGAAGGCGATAGGCTTCCCGGATCAGCCGTTTGATGCGGTTGCGATCCACCGCACGTTTGAAGTGGCGGGAAGAAGCGCCTGTGCCGAACAGCAGGCTTTCACCGGCATGTGTCTGGTCCTCATCCAACAGGTAGTAGGCACGAAAAGGCGGAAACGAAAAAGAACGGCCTTTGTCAAAAAGCCGCCCGATCAGCTTGCGGCTTTTGAGCCGCTGTGTTTTATTAAGCGTATGCCGCACAGACACCTTTATTACGTTGAATTAAACAAAACAAAAATAGCTCCTTCTGGAGGAGCTATAAAATATGTTGGTCAGCGCTGATATTACTTCAGTTTACGCTCGTCGGAAACAGTCAGTTTCTTACGGCCTTTAGCACGACGGCTGGCCAGAACTTTGCGACCATTTGCAGTTTGCATACGCTTACGGAAACCGTGAACGGTTTTACGACGACGACGATGGGGCTGGAATGTACGTTTCATTTTATTTAAGCTTTTTTCACGTTCTTGAATATAGCACGGGAGAACATGCCGGTTTCAATTTTCTCACAACAGGTCACCACACCCGCTGCTTGTGAAAGGACGGCAAAGGTAGGCAAATGACCGGACAAAAGAAGGCTTTTTTTGAGAGAAAATTAGCAGGAATATATTTTTTAACTGATAAACAGGTAGTTATAAGTATTAAGTAGTAAGTTTTAAGTAAGCAGGCTGTTTATTGACGATTCCCGATTGACGATTGACGCCCACCATTCACAATTGACACCGCTCCGACCTCACCGCTTCCCCAAAAAACGCCGTAGCATGGTTGTCGAAATCCTCCGGGCTGTCGGTGGTATAAAATTCGCGGTCATTGCCGCGGCGGCAGCGCTCTTCAATTTCCGGATGCCGCTGCAGGTAATCAGCCAGGCTCTCCGCCACAATTTGCCCCTGTGAAAGCAGTTGAATACCCTCCGGCAAAGCCGCCTGTATTTTTTCGCGCAGCAATGGATAATGCGTGCAGGCCAGCAACACCGTATCGATATCGCTGCCCTTGCTGAAAAGATTGTCGAGGTTTTTACGGATAAAAAAATCGGCCCCGGCGCTTTTGTATTCGCCATTCTCCACCAGCGGCACCCACATGGGACAGGCTTCCTGGTATACTTTCAGGTCGGGAAAAAAACGATTGATCTCAACGGGATAGGAACCGGACGCCACCGTACCATTCGTGGCCAATATGCCCACACTGCCTGTGTGCGAAAATTTACCGATCAGTTCCGTTGTGGGTCTGATCACGCCCAGCACCCTGCGGTCCGGTGCCAGTTGCGGCAGGTCCTTCTGCTGAATGGTGCGCAATGCTTTCGCCGATGCTGTATTGCAGGCCAGTATCACCAGCGGGCATCCCTGGTCAAAAAACCAGCGCACACATTGCAAAGTATATTCATACACGGTTTCGAAAGAACGGTTGCCGTAAGGCGCACGTGCATTGTCGCCCAGGTAGAGATAATCATAACCGGGCAGCCGGTTGACCAGTTCCCGCAAAACGGTCAGTCCTCCATAGCCTGAATCAAATACTCCGATTGGTCCGCTCATGCAGCAAAGGTAGCCGAATAAGCTTGCTTATTGTGCCTTCGCCAGCCACTGCTTGCATTCGTCATAGTTGGGTACGTAGCCGAGCGCTTTGGAGAAATCGGCCCTGGCTTTTTCCTTATCATTCAGTTCCATCCAGCAGCGGCCACGGCAATAATAGACCAATGCCAGGTCGTTCTTATTATCCTGTTTAAGTAAACCCGTGAGTTTGGTGAAACTATCTTTCGCTTTCGTATAATCTTTCAGTTCAAATTGCAATTGACCAACGCGGAAGAGATAGGGAGTTTCGTTTGGTTTCAGTTTAAGCGCTTCATTGAAGTCTGCCATTGCATGGCTGTTTTTACTCAGCTCGATATTGGTAAGTCCGCGGTAGTAGTACATCTTATGCAGGCTGTCGGGCGTGTTTTTATAAAGGCCAATGGCTTTGGTAAACTCTGCCGATGCCTTTGTGTATTCTTTACGGCTGTAATATATCTCTCCGAGATAACGTCTGTTGCCGCCATACCCCGGTGAATAACCCGCAGCCGACAGAAAATCCTTTTCTGCCTCCGCAACTAATCCCTGCATCCAGTTACCAACACCTTTGCGATAGTACAGCAGGCCCATCTCTGTTGAATCAGGAAAGAAAGTAAAGTCGTCGAGTGCCGCATCATAATAATCCGTTGCTTTGGCATATTTCCCCTGCGCGAATTCTATATGGCCGAGCGCCAGGTTGGGTTCACCGAGGTACATGTCTTCTTTGGTTGACAGTCCGAAATCTTTATAAGCAGATGCTGTATCTTTTTGTTTAAGGTAAATATCACCACGTTTATAATAAAGCAAGGCCCGGCTGAATTTCAATGAATCATCGCCAATGGCTGTGGTATACAGTGCGATGATGTCTTTGGTTTTGCGCTGCTTTTGCAATATTTCCGCCTTTTGCCATATAGCAGACACATAGGCCGGGTCTAACTGCAGGGTCATATCATAATCAGCCATGGCACCGGCAAGGTTGTTTTGCTGTTCGCGGGTGAAGCCACGGTAGAAGTGAAGGTTTCTTCTGCTTGTTTTATCATCACCGTAGAGGGCGATCGCTTTTCCATACCACGTTTCTGCATCTGCCCATTTTTTCTGATCATAATATACGGCTCCGATATCCCATATGGCAACACGATACTGAGGATTATAAGAGAGGGCTTTGCGAAAATCCGCAAGAGCGTCGGTATATTTTCGCAGGTAATAGTTTGATTTGCCTCTCCAATAGGTGAGTGAGGTGAGCAGTTTAACATCGTCTTTTGGTGCAATGGCCATTGCACGTGTATAATATTGATTGGCGAGTGTGTAATCGTAACTGTTGATTGCTGCATCGCCGATACCGGCTGTGGCATACACATCTGTCGAATCTATATTTAATGCCGCTTTGTAACAGGTTATCGCGTCCTTGTATTTCTTTTCGCCTGCCAGACTCTTGCCTTTCCAGTATTGCAGGCGAAACAGATCCTTGGATTCGTTGTAGAGAGGGATTGCTTTGGTATAATAGATCGTGGCGCTGTCATATTTTGCCATACTATAAAAGATCCATGCCATTTCCCATGTAGCAGAGGGATAGCCGGGTCTGGCCCTGATTGCTTCTCTGAGTGTGGAGAGACCTTCGTTGTAACGCCCGAGTTTGCCGAGGCTGTGCCCGATACGGTATTGAATGGTGGAATAATCCTGTTCTTTGTATTGGCGGGTGGATAAGGCCTGGCGGTAGTTGTCCACTACGCATTGGTATTTCTTTTCATCCCAACATTTGTTGCCCTCAACGATGGGGTCGGCCAGGGCTGTGAGGGAGAGGAGCAGGCTTAAGAAGCAGGCTAAGGTTTTCATCCGTTAAAATTTTCGGGAAAAATACCAGTAAGAATCGCCTGTTGAAATACCCTGAGCAGGGTAAAAATAAAGGCCCCCGCAATTAGTGCGGGGGCCTTGTTATAGTAGAACCATTACATTCTTAGCGACCGGCGGGCTTAGTGCCTGCGGGAGCTCCTGCGGGCTTACCACCAGGGATCAGCTCGGGAGGCAGGGTTACTTTCAGCTTCGCGGCTACGGCTACGATCAGGTTGTCGGCATCCGGAGCTACGATGAATACTTCGCGTGACAGTACATGTGTATATCCTTTTTCTTTCGCTACAGTGTTGATAGCGTCGGAGAGTTTACGCATGGCAGGCGCGATGAGGATCTGCTGTTTTTGCTGGTTCAGTTCGCCGGCAATTGACTGCCAGTTGGTGAGCGTCTGTGTCAGCTCCTGCAGATCTTTCTGATATTGTTCTTTGATGCTGGGAGGCAAAGGTTTTTCAGGCTTCTCTGCTTTCAGCATGCTGTCTTTCCACTGATAATCGGTCAGCAGGCGTTGGTACTCGCGACCCAGCGTATCGAGCTGATACTGGCGGAGTTGAGAATCTACCTTGGCTACTTCTGGCATCAGGTACAGCAAGGTTTCGGCATCAATATAGCCGATCTTGGTCTGCGCATTCACACGGCTTCCGGCGACCATCAGGAAAACAAGTGCCAGCGCGGCAACTTTCAAATGTTTCATCAGTTAAGTTTTACGTTGAGGGCTTCCCCCTCTTTTATGGTTTAAAATCTACTGTCAAAGATGAATCCTGATAGGAAACCGTTGATCAGTCACGTCGTTTTAACAAAATTTATTTTACACCCAGCTCCTTCAGCACATCATCGCTCTTGTCCAGCTTGGGGTCGGCAAATATAATGGTAATTCCTTCACTTTTGTCGAGCACAAAGTCGTACCCACGCTGCGTTGCAAGCTTTTGTACGGCGTTGTAAACCTTGTCCTGCACGGGCTTTACCAGTTCTTGTCTTTTTTTGAACAGATCGCCTTCAAAACCAAAGCGTTGACGCTGAAGATCGCGGAGTTCTTTTTCTTTCATGAACAACTGGTCTTCGCGTTTTTTGCGCAAATCCTCGCTCAGCATCACCTGTTCTGCTTCATAGTCTTTGTACATTTTGTCTAAGGCAGATTGCTTGGTATCGATCTCTTTCTGCCAGCCGGCCGCTACGCCATCTAATTGTTTCTGGGCCGCAGCATATTCAGGCATTTTATCCAGGATATAACGCGTATCGATGATTGCATACCGCTGGGCTACAGCGCCGGCGGCGGCAAAAAACAGTGCAAAGGCAACAAATAAGATCTTTTTCATAGTAAATGCTTTTAGGTTATTAAACATTTCCGGCCATCTGATTATTCAGGCTCAAATCCAAGCATAAAGGTAAAGCGTGAAGCATTTTTCAGACCCTGGCCAGGCTGTATCCTGTCAAGTCCTATACCATAGTCAAATCCGAGCAGACCAAACATTGGCAGGAAGAAGCGCATACCCACACCCACGCTGCGACGCAGGCGGAACGGGTTGTAGCTCTTATAATCATACCAGCCGTTAGCCGCTTCGAAGAATGTAAGACCATAAATGGTGCTACCGGGGTTGGTCACCAGCGGGTAACGGAGTTCCAACTGATACTTATTAAAGATAGTAAAGAACTGGCTCGCATTCTGGCGATCGGGGTTAACCGTCGGATCAGATGATTCATACACCGGATATCCGCGGTGTGCCACGATATCGTAACCCAGTAAACCGAAGTTGTTGGTCAGACCCGCATCACCCACCTGGAATCTTTCAAACGGAGAGTATTCCAGTTTGCTGTTGTAACGGCCCATGAAACCATATTTCGCCGCCATTTTCAACACAAACTGACGGTTTTTCTCCGCTCCCATCGCACGGCCGATCGGCACATACCATTCAGCATTGAAACGCCATTTATGGTATTCAGGATTTTTATACGGGTTGGCAGAATTGACCAGATCCGGATTGAACAGGGAGTATGGTGGCGTAAACTGTACGCTCGCCATGATGTTGGAACCGCTTCTGGGGAAGATGGGATCGAACACAGATGAGCGTGCCAGCGCGATCTTAAAGCTCAGGTTATTGGACACACCGTCGTTGATACCCTGAAAGATCGGATAGTTGCGCATTTTGTACTGCTGGAATGCGACCGTATATACCAGGCTGAAATAGTCATCCGGCCATTTCAGTTGCTTGCCCAATGACAGTGACACACCGTTTACTTTCAGGTAAGCAGTATCGGAACGCTTACGGTCAAAGAGACCAGTCACAGGGTCAAAGCCGTTTGTATACTTACTGTTGTTGTAAGCAAAGGTCAGCGAGTTACGTTTCTTGCCACCCAGCCATGGCTCGGTGAAAGAGAAGTTATAAGAGCGGAAGGCTCGTCCGTTGGATTGCACACGTACGCTCAGCTTTTGTCCATCACCTGTTGGCAGCGGATCCCAGGAAGATTTCTTCCAGATATTTTTAATAGAGAAGTTGTTGAAGGTTACGCCGAGTGTACCGGTAAGACCGATACCACCACCCCAACCGGCAGACAGCTCGAGCTGGTCAGATGATTTTTCTTCTACGGTCCAGTTGATATCTACCGTACCATCGTCGGCATTGGGTACCGGACGTGGTTCAATTTTTTCCTGGTTGAAATAGTTGAGGTTCGCCAGTTCACGCACGGAACGGATCATGTCGGAGCGGCTGAAGAGTTCGCCGGGCAGCGTGCGGAGTTCACGGATGATTACGTGATCTTTGGTGCGGTCGTTACCGGCAACGGTCACGTTTTTGATACGGGCCTGCGGACCTTCACGTAAACGGATTTCGTGATCGATAGTGTCGTTGTAAACGGCTGTTTCTACCGCATCGGCCTGGAAGAACAGGTAACCGTCGTCCATATAAAGGCCCTGCACATCGGCGCTTCCGTCGGCAGACATTTCCTTACCAAGGCGCTTGTTCAGTACCTCAAGATTATAGGTATCACCCTTGCGGATGTTGAGCACCAGGTTCAGCACGGAGTCTGTATACTTGGCGTTGCCTTTCCAGGTAATGTTGCCGAAATAATATTTACGTCCTTCATCTACTTTGACATCGACATAAAGATTGCCGTCTTCAGCTATTACCGTATCGGCAAGGATCTGCGCGTCGCGGAAACCCTGTGAGTTGTAATATCTCAGGACCTTCTCTTTGTCTTCGTCATATTTGGCAGGGTTGAATTTGGCGTTGCTCAGTTTCACGCGGAAATAAGGATCGAGGAGACGGCGTGTTTTGGTAAAAGAAAGGAAGCCATAATCTTTTACATAGTCACGGAAAGTAACGCGCTCGCTTTCACCATAGGGATTTGTATGACGTGAAGGGAATAAGGAGATACGTGTACCTTCTTTTGTTCCTTTCATTTGTTTTTTCAGCTTCAGCTCATCAACCGTTTCGTTGCCGGCAAAGCTGATGCCGTCAATTTTTACTTTTCTGCCTTTGTCGACATAAATAGTAATGGAGTTGGAATTGACAAAGGAAGGATCAGGTTTTTCCTCGATGCGCACTTTTACATTCTGGTATCCTTTGTCCCGGTAGAATTTAGTAGTGACTTCCGAGATGTTGCGGCGCATGTTCTCGGTGATGATGATCTGTTTTGCGATTGCAATTTTTCCCTGCAGTTCATCCTGGTCGGATTTTTTCACACCGTACCATTTGATGGTACCAACTTTCGGACGTTCGGAAACGTGTATCTCGATAGTTACTTTATCGCCTTCGATCTTGGTAACATAGATCTCGATATCGGAAAAAAGTTTCTGGCGCCAGAGGTTGTTGATGGCTTTGGCAAAAAGGTCGCCGCCGGGGTGCGTGAATTTATCGCCAACCTGGATGCCGCTGATCGAAAGTACGATGGAGGAATCGAGGTGTTGCAGACCAACTACGTCTACGGCCGCGATGGTGTATTCACGCGGTTGACGCGGATCTTCCCACTCGAGCACGCGTGGGTCAACAGAGGTGGTGGGAATGGTGTCTTCCTGGGCGGTTGCCTTCTGTACGGAAAATGCAGCCAGCACGATCAATAAAGCACTAATCCTTTTTAAAAAAAATTGCATGTGTGTGTGTTCAGTCAGTTATTCTTTAAAGGGCAAACCTTTCAGCAATTAGTTTGTTATTCATAAGCTACTTCAGACTTCTTGCGGCGGCAAATTAACGGTAAATATCGAAAGTGTTTGTTAAAACAACTCCGCTACCGGCCAGCTTTTCAGCCCGGTCCTTCTCCTTTCCTTTTTAGCCTAAACCAATTATAATCAGCCTCTTATCTACTATGTGACAATTTGTTCACTCGTTTTTCCGAAACGCCTTTCCCGGCTTTGATAGTCCAGTATCGCTTCGTAAAGGTTTTCCTTACGGAAGTCCGGCCAGCGTACATTGGTAAAGTACAGTTCTGCATACGCCAGTTGATACAACAGGAAATTGCTGATCCGGAATTCGCCGCTCGTGCGGATCATCAGCTCCGGATCGGGAAAATCGCTGGTACAGAGGAAGCGTTGCAGTGTATGCTGATCGATAGCTTCTACGGCCAGTTTACCGCTTTTTACTTCGTAAGCAATGTTCTTAACGGCATTCAGCAGCTCCCAGCGTCCGCTGTAGCTGAGTGCCATGATCAGGTTGAGGCCGGTATTGCCCGCCGTCATATCCAGTGCTTCTTTCAGTTCCTGGCGCGCATAATCGGGGAGCATATTCAAATCGCCGATCACGTGCAGCCTTATATTATTACGGTGCAACACCTCAGCTTCCTTGCGGATGGTATTGACTAGCAGTTCCATCAGGCCCACCACTTCGTATTGCGGACGGTCCCAGTTTTCGGTGGAAAATGCGTACAAAGTCAGGTAGCCAATGCCCAGTTCTGCGCAGCCTTCTACAATGTTGCGCACACTTTCCACCCCATGAAAATGCCCATAGAGCCGGTCCTGACCATGCTCTTTTGCCCAGCGTCCGTTACCGTCCATGATAATGGCGATATGCCGGGGCAAATGACCTTTGTCTATTTTTTCCAGTAGCTGTGACATCTGTTGCCGTATTCAGAAAGCGCACAAAGGTAAACAACAGCGGGAAAGTAGAGCCGGAAATGTTTGCAGGAAATTAGTAGGCCGTGGGGCACTTGTAAGATTGCAGGTTGATGGTGAAAAATATCTGTGCGGTGAGGAACTGATCCTTCTGGCGGCTGTTGCCACGCTGGCGGTCTTTGATACCGATGGGCTCGCCGAGTTCGTAAGACCGGTCGCTCATCAGGAAAGCTACGGAAGGAGTACCGTCGCCGTTGGCCGGGAAGGCGGCGGGGTCCACATAAGTGGTGCTCACATCGTCCAGGTAATCGGTGGTGGTAAAGCGGTGAAGGATCTCCACGCCCACGTTAAAACGCTCGCTCAGCGCATATTTGAAGCCTACGCCGAATGGTATGCTGATCGCCCAGCTACCGTAAGGCTTGCGCTCAGGATAAAGGGTGCTGCCCTGTCCTTCGGTACCGAGGGGACGAAGGAAGAATTTTTCGCCATTCAGGTACGCATAAGGATCGTAGCTGAAGGCGCCTACACCCAGGGTAATATAGGGAGTGAAATGAAGACCTGGTTCGCCGGGAAGGAAACGGAAAAAGTTGAAGTCACCCTGTATGGCCACTTCCCAGATATTGCTGTTGAAGCTCAGGTTGCGGCGAAACATGTACTCGTTGTGGGCGTTATAGCGGTCCGAATAGCCAACCTGCGCATAGGTCAGTGAGGCGCGGGCAGCTACATAGTTGCTGAAATTCTTACGGAAAAAAACGGATGCGGCGGGTTTGAGCCGGTTCACGCGGGCACGGGTATTAATATCTCCGAAATAATGAGCTCCTCCGAAACTTATACCAACTTCTCCTTCCTGGACAATTGAGTTCTGAGCATAAAGCGTTGAACCTGAAATGATAGAAAGCAGGGTTATGAGCAGTAGTGATGGAAAAAAGGATCGCTTCATGTGTGCAAAATAGTATTTAGACGGTACTTAAAACGTAAAAACACGGAGTTTCTTTCGTTGGAAGCCATCAATTTCTTTTGTCGAAGCCCCAGGTGAGTTTGTTGTGCAATGTTTGCAGGAAATTGTTCTCTCCAAGCCGTAGTAATTTAACCCGGAAAGATTCCTTCCTCACTGCCAGCGACACATTTTTTCCTACGATTTCTCGGCGGGAATCCATGGCACAGATCAGTTGGTCCGCGCGGCTTTCTATTTCAAAGGAAATAACCGTGTCGTCGGGCACTACCAGTGGCCGGACGTTCAGGTGATGCGGCGCCACCGGCGTGATCACAAAACTGCCGGAATCCGGGAAAACGATCGGGCCGCCACAGCTCAGCGAATACCCGGTGGATCCGGTAGGCGTGGCCACAATCAGCCCATCCGCCCAGTAGGTATTCAGAAATTCACCGTTGAGGTAGGTATGGATCTTGATCATCGCGGCGGTATCCCGTTTATGAATCGCAAACTCATTGAGGCCGTAAGGCACATTACCAAACAACGGCATATCGGCGTCGAGATGGATCAGCGTGCGTTTGTCTACCACAAATGTGCGGCGCGCCAAAGATTTTACCGCAGCGGCCATATTCTCCCGGCCAATGCCTGCCAGAAAACCAAGGCGGCCGAAATTGATTCCCATAATAGAAATGGGCTTGTCGCGCACAAGGGTGATGGTATCCAGCAGGGTGCCGTCGCCGCCGAGGCTGATCATGAATTCGACTTCGCTGTCGAGCTCTTCTGCTGTATTGAACGTGTGCGTACCCGGTTCAAGAGATAAAAAGCCGGAGATTTGTTCAAAAAAAGGACGGTAGATAACAGGCTCGATCTGATACCTGGCTAACTCTTCAAAGAAAGTCTTTAAGTCGCTCCTTAATTCTTCTTCAATGCCGCGGCTATAGATGGCTGCCTTCATGTGCGTGTTAAAAAATGGTCTTACGGTGTAAATATAGACCGTTTTGCCCTAACTGGTTGAATGACCACTCGAACTTGACCGTCCAGTCATAGATGGTAAAGACGTCGATGCCAAAACCTCCGGACACCAATACGCGGTTGCTGAGTATGTTATTGCCCGGTTCAGGATCATACACATAACCGAGATTACCGAATGTTTTGCCATAGATATTGATTGGTATCTGTTGCGGCGCCAGCTTCCTGGTGCCTGGTATGCGGATCTTGAAGCTTACGATCTTCTTGGCGAAAGTGGCTTTGGCATAACCTCCGGCCACACCGTCCACTACATAATATTCATAGCCCTGCATGAACACGTCTCCGTATCCCAATATCCTTTTATTGAAATAAGGCTGGCGGCGGAAAGGTGCTTTCAGACTGCCGGCCAGCGCAAGGCTGAAGAATGAATTTTTACCGGTGTGCCAGCTACCCATGCCTTTGGCATTGATATACCACATGTTCATGGTATTGTTCAGCCCCCGCTTGCCTACGGTAAAATCGGCCACATAGCCTTTGGTGGGATACGGAATGTAATCCACATCAAAGTAGTTCATGCCGTAATATATTTCCGGGTAGCGCACCTGTGTACGTCCGAATTTGAAATAAGAAGGATTGCTGATGGCTACTGAATCGCTCACACGCTCGGATACATAGGCAATACCGAAGCGGTGCCTTGTTTTGATGGCCCGGCGGTAAGTAAGTTCGAGCGATGAATTGAAGAAGTTGCGGAGATAATCATTCTCATCTTTGAGGAAGGCCTGCTTATCGTCGATCGTTTTGTAATTGATCTCCCTGTTTTTGCCCAGTGCCACGTTGACGTTCATGCCCCATTTCATGGCGCGGTCGATGTACATGCGGTCATAGCCAAGAGAAAACTGTTGTGTGTAACCGGTAATGGCGTAGAGACGCAGTTTATCGTTGAAACCTGTAACGTTGTTGTACAGCAACTTCACGCCATAATTGACACGGGAGAGACTGGCTTTTTGTTCCACCAGCCATTGGTTGAGGTTGCGGTCAACAGGTTTGAAATAAGGAAGCGGAAAAATGTACCAGCGTTCTTTTACTTGTACCAGCACCTCCACATCGTATCCATTGAAACTCTTGAGGGCAACCACTACTTCGTGAAAGAGTGTGGTGTTCATGAGTTGTTTGCGGGCTTTCTCAAAATTTTGCACCAGGTCCTGCAGGCGATAGTTGTCGCCGACACGGAACGGAAGTTCCCGCAGGATGACGGGTTCTTTTGTTTTTCTGTTGCCGGTAACGAATATGCGTTTGATATGAAAAAGGCTGTCGTCGGGGGAGGACATTGGTGTGGGCGGTGCGGCGATGTCAGTCAGCTTTACAGAGTCGATGGCCGGTTCGGGTAAGGTCTGCGCGCGGGCAGGCAGCACCGTAATTACGGTGGTAAGCACGGCTGCAAGTAACCAAACCATGTATTTCTTTTCCTGTAGCATCACATCACTCCGGAACGCGGGCTTCTAAATTAAGGGAAAAATATCCCTGTCAACCAAGGCAGCAGGAAAAACCAGTCATATCCTCAGATAATTCATCAGGTTGTCGTAGTTACTTCGCAGCTCGTTGGCGTATAATTCTTCGCCAAAATAGTACTTAACGTTGTACTCATATCGCTGAAAGGTGGCTATAATATCAGAAACCTCTGCTTTGTTGATCCGAAGAGTTACCAACATCATGCCCGTCTCCGGGTTATTGGTGGTATTCAGTTGTGTGATCTGTGCATCGTTGGTTTCCACCAGTTTGCTGATCTCACTGAAGGCGTATTGATTGCTTTCCATTTCCACTACAATCAGGCCGCCGGGTTCATGAAGGCTGAGAAATTGGGAGGCATATTTAAGCAGATCGCCGGCAGTAACCACACCGAGAAGATTTTCTTCGGCATCGGTTACGGGCACCACGCTGAGGTTATTGTCGCCCGCTACGCTGATCGCGCGTAGAAAAAATTCATCATTTTTTACAGAGATATTTCCGAAGAATTGGCGAAGTGTTTCAAGCGGTTCGTTTTCATCGTCGGCGCGCAACAGGTCATCTTCACTAATGATACCGGCATAACGTTCTCCCTCTACTACCGGGAGGTGTGTCACCTGGTTATCATTCATGAGTTGAAGGGCCTGGTATACCTTATCTGTCAGATGAAGGGACGGCAGGGCCTGAAAAGGGAGATCACCTGTTAACATGGTAGCGGCTTTATTTGAACCTAAGACCGCAACGTTCAGGCAACTGTTGCAGGCTCGTTCAGTTTTTTCAAAAATTTATGAAGTATCGCATTGAATTCAGCAGGTACTTCCATCATTGGGGCATGGCCGCATTTATCGATGAAATGCAGTTCACTGTTAGGGATGAGCTTATTGAACTCCTTCGCTACGAAAGGAGGCGTTATATTATCATTATTTCCCCAGATCAGCAGCGTCGGTTGCTTGATCTGGCTCAGTTCTTCGCCGAGGTTATTGCGGATGGCGCTCTTCGCCAGGGCAATAATTTTAATCACCTTCAGGCGGTTATTGGTGATCTCAAACACTTCGTCTACCAGTTCTTTGGTAGCCATGGTAGGATCATAGAAGGTATATTCCGTTTTTTTACGGATATATTCATAATCACCGCGCTTGGGATAAGAATCACCCATGCCGTTCTCGAACAAACCAGAGCTTCCGGTAAGAATGATCGATTTGATCTGCGAAGGATTGTTCTTTATTACATACACCAGCCCCACATGGCCGCCGAGCGAGTTGCCCAGCAGATGCACACCGGTATAACCGCGGGTTTCGATGAATTTATTGACAAATTTGGCAAGTCCGCCCACGCTCGTATGCAGGATGTCCATCTCCAGCAACGGCAGCATCGGCACCACCACCTTATTGTATTGTTTGAAATATTCAATAAGTGGTTCGAAATTACTCAATGCTCCAAACAGGCCATGAAGCAGCACCAGCGGCTCTCCTTCGCCTTCTTCAATGTACCTGAACTTATCCTGCTGTTTAATTTCGTACTTCATTAGTATCTCTAAGCCACATTAATTTTTGCTAAAGTAAATGTTTTAGGGGAAACCCCAGTTTCAATTTAAACAATCTATCGTTTCCGGCAAATTTAAAAGATTGAAATCCAATTTGAATGCCGGATTTTCTCCGGAATCCATGTGTTTTTTAGCGATAATATAATAAGCCCAGATAATATCGCTGTATCGGCCGGAAATACCAAAGCAATATGCCGCCTGCCAGCAGGATAGCCGTATACGTATATCCATTGGGGTAAAATGCTGCAAGACCCAGCAGTATCAGAATTGCCCTGGTAAATTCCAGGTAAAAAATCCAGCGACGCTGATCCAGTATCGCTCCACTGTTGATCAGGCTTACAATCAAAAATGCTGAAAACAAAAAGAGCTGCCAGACGGTAAGATAATGTTCAAATAACAATAAAATAAATAATAATACGAGAGAAATCGCTGTCTGCGCCGTTACATATTGCCGGATGGCGGGCGTAGGCGGCTCCGGCGCTTGCCTGTTGTGCAATAAACGCCGCTCCAGTACCTCACGAAAACGCGGATCGAGATCATCCGGCTTTCCAAACAATACCTTCCAGCGCGCTTTAAACCCTTTGGCCCTGCGGAAATTCATGTACATCTCCAGCACAAAATGAAAATGCTGCCACAAAAAACTATGACTCTTCAGCGGCGAAGTGAGGCCGTAGGAAATTTCCACGCCCGGCTTTTCTTTTACAAACGTGCCGAATAATTTATCCCAGATGATCAGCACATCACCATAGTTTTTATCTAAATATTCCGGGTTGGATGCGTGATGCAGGGAATGATGCGTAGGCGTCACCAATACTTTTTCGAAAATGCCCCACCTGCCCAGCGCACGCGTATGAATGAAAAATGGATATAGTCCATGCACCAGCAGCAACGAAGTAACCATCACCGGCGAAAAACCGATCAGTGGCAATACCGACCAGAACATACTTCTTACCACCGCCTGAAACACGGTGATCCTTGCCGATACCGTATAGTTAAAATCCTCACTCTGGTGATGCACCACATGCACCGCCCAGAAACTGTTGATCTCATGTGCAAGCCGGTGATACCAGTACCAAACAAGATCGGTAGCCAGGAACAGTAAGCACCAGGTAAGTACGGTGGGCCTGATGTGAAAGATGGCCCAATGCTCATAGATATACTGGAAGAAGAAGAAAAACAATCCCGTGGTAAATGTATCCAGCAACCGTTCGGCAATCCCCGTATTGAGATTGGCCACAGATTCTGCATACTGATAAAAGTTTTTCCCTTTCCGTTTTGCGTAGAGGTATTCCCAGCCGATAAAGAACAGGAAAAACGGAACCGCTAATGCCAGATAATTCAGTTTCATCGAATACAATTGGGTAAAAGAATAACTGAACCTGTTTTTCAACAGGCCCTGACATGGCATGAACAGCTTAGTCTATCGCAATGGTAGACTATACGAAAGTAAGCAAGAAATGTGAAAATGTGGAAATATGAAAATGTGAAAATTGAAAGGCAGGGATGTTACATTTATCACATTTACACATGGTCCCGCCGCAGGTGGGCACATTTACACATTGCATGCTATCTCTCAAAAAATGCCTGCAACTGAATAAACATATCCCGGAAGAAGGGAATAAGCGCGCCGACTATTTCGATAGCGCCGGGGCCGAATGCCCGGAGAAAAGGATAACTCACGGACTTTTCCATTGCAGCGGGCTGCAGTATATGCAACTGCTCCGCGTAGAACAAAAGAATACTGAAGACAAGAACATAAATAGCGGCAAAGAATAACACGCCGCCCAGCTTGTTGACCCAGCCCAGCGCCACTCCTTCCACTGCCGTTTGCAGCAAACGGGCACCCCAGCGCACGGCCAGCACCACCACAATAAACACCACTAAAAAGGATAATACGGGCAGCCATCGCTCCGACACTGTCACAACCTCACCGGCATGACGCGCCACCACCGCCGAAAGTTTCACTGCCGCTGCCAGACCCACGATCAGGGCAATAAAAGAAAATACGCCGACCAGCAATCCCTGGCGGAGACCGCGGATAACGGCGCCTGTCAGCAATATGAGCAGGATAATGTCTATCAGCATGCGTGGTTGATCCGGCTTATGGACGGGTCAATAACTCTTTTGCGATAGCAGATATTGCCTTACCGTCGGCCTGGCCGGAGAGCTGTTTGGTAGCGGCGCCCATCACTTTGCCAAGATCGGCAGGTGAGGCCGCTCCGGTTTCCGCAATGATCGCAGCAATACGGGCACGTAATTCTTCGGCAGATAATTGTGCCGGCAGAAATTTTTCGATCACCGCAATTTCCTGTTGCTCGATCTCCGCGAGATCCGGACGGTTCTGCTGCTGGAAGATCTCCAGTGAGTCGCGGCGTTGTTTTACCTGTTTTTGCAACAGTTTGATTTCATCGTCGGCTGTCAATTCTCCTTTGGCGCCTTCGGCCGTTTTGGCCAGCAGGATCGCGGCTTTGATGGCACGGAGGCTGCGCAACGCCACTTCGTTTTTCGCCAGCATGGCAGCTTTGAGTTCCACCATGATTTGCTGTTCCAGGCTCATAGTCTTATTTTTTAGGGAAAAGAGAGAGTTATCAGGCTTTGCTTTCCTTCATTTGCTTGTCGCGGAATTTCTGGTAAAAGTCGCGGGCAAAATTTTTCATGTCTTGTACCATGTCCTGGTGATTGGTAGCGCGACCATAGGTATCGGCCATTGTCATCATGGTCTGGTAAAAAAAGTCGGCCATTTCGTCCACCATCATGGCTTTTGTCCACAGATCGATGCGCAGCGCCGCTTTTTCGGCACCATCCCAGAATGCCAGCATCATGGCTTTGGCCTGTTGGGTATCGGGCTGTGTGGTATCGGTCGCATTCCAATAGATCGCGTCGGGTACGCGGTTTTCGTCGGTATGTACTTCGATGGAGATAGAAGACTGCTTCATTTCTGCTTTATTATATTGACCGGCAAAGGTAGGCTAATTTCGGGGTAACGCCTCAATCATCGCCGCCAGCCGGCGGGCCGCTTCGGCAATGCTGAAGCCCGCGGCTTTCTCCAGTCCCGCCCTGATCATCTGCGTGCGCAGGCGTTCATCTTTATACAGGCGCATCAACTGATCGGCAATAGAGGCGGGCGTTTCGGGATCAGCATGAAGCGCCGCCTCTCCCGCAATTTCTGTTGCTGCCGTGCCCGTTGCCGCCACTACCGGCACGCCGGCCTGCAGCGCTTCCGCCACGGGTGTTGCTACTTCTTCGTACAGCGACGGATATACCACAGCATAGGCTGCTGCGGTTACCCGCGCCAACTCCGGCCCGTTGAGATAGCCCGTCAACACTACATCCGAACGGTATTTATATGTACCGAGTGCTTTTTCAAAAGCCGTATACTTTTCTTCCGCCTCGCCGGCGATCACCAGTTTCAGGTTACTCTGTTGTCTTTTTTTAAAAAGCGAAAAAGCTTTCAGCAGGTTAATCAGATTTTTCCGTGGCAGAAAGGCACCGGTACAAAGAAAATACTCTGTGCCTTGTGTGTATTGTTCTTTCACCAGGCTTTTTTCCTCCCATTCCAATGGTTTAAAAAATGGCCTTACGGCGATGCCGGCAATTTTTCCTCCCTTCAAAAAGCGTGATTGTTCCAGCCACTGCGTACGGCCAAATTCAGTAACTGTCATCCAGCGATCGGCCGGAATGTTTATGCGGTGATGGTATTTCTTTCCGTCATCAAACCAACCCGGACCTGAAGACAGCAGTAATTGCGGCAGTTCGTTTTTCTCCAGAGGCAACTCGTTGCACGTAATATATAATGATGCTTTCTGCTGACGGAGCAATTTGGGCAAACCAACCCGCTGCCACCACCAGCGCTTCAGTCCGGATGGAAACACGCCGGTAACAATTCGTGCAATATTTTCCACGGTGTTGCCCGCCGCATTTTCATCTGCCGTTAATACCACAAAGTGGTATGCCGGATGCTGTGCCGCAAGTTCGCACAACAACATTTCTGTGTACAGTTCAAAACCTCCGGGTTTTGCTGAAGGAAAACGGTTGTCGATTACAATTACCATAAACTTTTGCAAAGTTAGGCGAATAGTATCCCCGTAGATGTCCTGAATTGTTACAATATACCGGCGCGTTAAAATCCGTACAGGCAGGTCGTTAGTTAACAGGTGCTTTTCCGATACTGCTACACTTATTACTACTACAGAAAAACAGCAATACTACAATTGCCGGGAAGGGTACATCATATTACCTTTAGCCTTGTTCCCAAATCCAATGTGTACCTATGAAATATCTGTCCTACCCCTTGAAAAAGACAGCCTTTGTCGCGCTGGCGATAATGGTGTTGTGTGTGTCTGCACAGGCGCAATGTCCGAATGGTAATCCAAGCGGGCAAACCGCGTTTGACCAGACCATTTCATTTCCATCGGGTGTAACCTCGATGACGGTGAAGTTTCCGAAATTCAATCCGGAGAATGGTATGGTCACCTGTATGCGGCTTTGTATTACGGTGGGTGGCGTGGTGGATAGCCTGTCGTTTGAAAATACCGATATCAGCAATCCACATGATTTTGCCGCCACTTACGGACGTACGGATTTTATTACGGGGCCCGGTTTGAGCGGTGCCATGATCAGCACGATCAGCAAGCCTTACAATTTTTCGCTTTCTGCTTCGGACGGCATCCAGGGTTCCGGTCCGGACTTCGGAAAAGTGATCAATGATACGATCCTGGGGACGACGGTTTGTCATACGGTAACAACGCAGTCCTCGCTGACTGAGTTTTATGGTCCGCCTAATGACAGCGTATCTTATAATTATATGATTACGGGTGGTGTGAATATTACGAGCAGTGCGAATGCGTCCATTGGTATTTCTACTTCCGGGTTTGTTCGTCTGCGGTTTGAGTATTGTACCTGCCCGGCTTCGGTACTGCCGATGAACCTGCGTAATTTCTTTTTGACGAAAATTACAGGCTCAAAAGTAGATCTTAACTGGAACGGCTTTGACGAGGCTAATTCTGATTATTATTACCAGGGAGAGGTGAGTCTGGACGGACGGAGCTTTGTTTCAATCGGTTCGGTTCAGAAAAACAATGCAGGATCAGGTAATTATAAATTAACCTATACAGCCAGCCGTACCGGTACGCATTATTTCCGGATCCGCCAGGTATACGCCAATGGTTACGTGCGGTTCAGCGAAATGCGGTACATAAATCTGGAAAGTTCGGGATTTCCAAAATTTAGTTTATTTCCGAACCCTTCAGATGGTATTGTTGGTATTAAATTTGCTAACTTTGTCAGCGGACGTTATAAAATAACGATCCTTAATGCCCTCGGGCAAACACTGGTTGCAAAGGAGATTTTGGCAGAGAATTTGGATAGAGTGCAGCTCGGTTCTTTACAGGCGAAAGGTGTGTATTGGATTAAAGTGACAGATGTAAACAGCCTGCAGTCCGGTGTTCAACAACTTTTAATTAAATGACCTCTTAGGTGGAAGAGGATGGTGGCTTGTAAAAGGGGCCTTGGTTCGGGGCCCCTTCTTTTATGCCCTCAAGTCTGCCCCAGGACCGGAACCCCTTCCCGGTATTCATTTGGCAGAAAAACTTCCTTACATTTGCCGTTACGCAACAATTCAGAATGGAATACAACACAACGAGAAATCATCTCATCATGCGCGAATATGGCCGCCATGTTCAACGCATGATCGAGCATATCATGAAGATCGAAGACCCCGAGAGACGCCAGCGTAACGCTTATGCCGTGATCGAATTGATGGGCTTCCTCAACCCGCACCTGAAGAACGTTGAAGATTTCCGCCATAAACTGTGGGATCACCTGTTCCTGATCAGCGACTTTACACTCGAAGTAAAATCTCCTTACCCCATACCCACCCGCGAAACGCTCAAGGCCAGACCTAACCCGCTGCCTTATCCCAAACGTCATCCGCGTTTCTCACACCTGGGCAAAAACCTGGAGACCGTAATCGACAAAGCGCTGAACGAAGAAGAACAGGAAAAACGTCAGGGCTTTGCCAATGCCATTGCCTATTATATGAAGCTGGCGTACAACAACTGGCATAAGGAAATCGTACACGACGATGCTATCCAGAGCGAACTGACCAATATTACCAACGGTCAACTGACGTTCACCAACACGCCTTATGTAAAAGCTTACCGTCAGCAGGAAGCACGCGACAACCGTTCGGGCGGTGGCGGATACGGCAAACCACGCAACAAATTCCAGCAGCGCAACAACGGAGGCGGAGGAAACAATAACAACAACCGCCGGAATGACAACCGTGATAACCGCGGTGGTGGTGGAGGCAACTTCAAGAAGAAAAGATTCTAAAAAATATTAATCCCGCCGCTGGCGGGATTTTTTTTTGCCCCCCCTTCGAGAGGCCGAAGTATCGGCCGTCTATTTACCTATAAGCTATTACCTAAAACTTAGAACGGATAGCCGATACCAAGGTTGAAGATCAGGTTTTCCTTGCGCCATGCCGGATCGCCAAAATTGATTTTATCGATCACCCACCGCTCCCCATCCGGCAGAAACGGCTTGCGCAACGGCATGGCCAGATCGAGACGCAACACGAGGAAAGAAATATCAAACCGCAAACCCACACCGGCACCTACCGCAATTTCCTTCATGAACCGGCTGGCCCTGAACTCCGCACCCGGCCGCAATGAATCGGCATTGTACAACCAGATATTACCCGCATCCACGAAAATGGCGCCATGCACGATGCTGAACAGTTTTGCCCGCAACTCCGTATTCAATTCGAGTTTGATATCACCCGACTGATCGGGAAGGAAGGTCAGACTCGTCGTGTCTTTGTAAGTACCCGGACCCAAAGCACGGCTGCGGAACGCCCTGATACTGTTGGTGCCACCCACAAAGAATTGTTTGATGAAAGGCAGCGCCGTAGAGTTGCCATACGGATATCCCAGTCCAACGATCAACCGGTTGGCCCAAATAATACCGCTGCTTACTTTCGTATAATGACGCACATCGCCTTCCAGCTTCACATATTGCGAAAACTGCGCACCCGCGATATATTTAATATTGCTGTCCTTCGCATTGGCACCTGTTACAAGACCGGCAATGTTTCCAGACAGATCCAGGTTGCCATTGAAATATAATCCTGTTCCGTTGCCTCCTGCCGCCAGTTCATTGTAGTTGAAGTTGTAACTGGAACCCAGGATGAATTGTTTCTCGATCGCTTTCTGCAGCGTGAGGTTTTTCGCGGCACTGTCAAGATATTCCTGCGTTATTTTCAATGGCTGCACATAACTGACCGAGATCGGGCTTAGCTGATGCTCCTTGTAAATATTCTCCTTCCATATATAACTGAATCCGGCGCGGAACGAATTCATCGTATACAGTTTCTGTTTGTTCAACAGATCGTATCCGAGCAGTAGTTTGGTTGTGGGCACAAAACCACCCCGCGTATTTATTTGAATAAACGGCACGAGGAACCGCGGGAAGGTGAGCGAGGTCTCAAGCCCTCCGCGATAGGTATTGTATCCTTTGAAGTTGCCGCTAAACTGTACTTCAAAACCACCCGTTGCATCTACGGCAAATAGTTCACCACCACGGAAAGTATTACGGTTGCGCCAGCCGACGGTCAGTGAAGAACCGGTAAGGTTATTCGATTTGGTACTGGCATTGATCTCCGACCGCAATGATTTTTTTGGCATCGGCGTCAGGTAGTAATAGGTGTTAAGCCGGGGGGTGTCTGCACCGCCGGGCACCACTTCAAACCGGTTTTTTACAAATTTGAATACGTTCAGATTTACCAGCCTGTTGAGTGAAAGGTTGTGATCCGTACGGTTGTATACATCGCCGGGTTTGAACTGCATTGATTGTTCAAACATCCGCGGCTTGTACAACTTGCGCCGGTCGGCTACATAATATCCTTTGTAATAAGAAGCATTTGCTTTTAACGTGTCGTTGGTTGCTGAATTCAACCGGAAGCTCGGGAAAATATAGATATTATTGATGCGGTATACCAGTCTCGCTTCTTTCGGCGTCTGTGGTTTTACATGTACATAAAGATTCACTTCATGATTGCCGATGGTACTGTCAGTGCGGATGATGAGGTAGTCTCCGTCGAAATAATAAAAGCCGCGCTCTTTCAGGTAAGCATCGATGCGGTCACGTTCTGATTTGATTACGCCGAGGTCAAACGGATCGCCGGGTTTGAGTAATGAATTTTTTGCAGCCGAATCAATCGTTTTGGTAAGGATGCTGCTGTCTTTATTAAATACTACTTCGCGGATCTTGTATTGCGGGCCGGGTTTGGCTACATAAGTGGCCGTTGCTTTTTTCCCTTTTACGGTAGTGTCACCAGTAACTTTTGCATGGAAATAACCGGTATTCTCCAGACTGCTTTGCAATATTTCCGCCGTGCGCAGGTGATTGACATCGCTCAGCAATACGGGAGGTTCGCCTACTTTATTTTTCAGCCAGCCGCGAAAACCACCTTCTTTTTTCGGATTACCGGCCAGGTTATACATCGCCAGCTTGAACCGGACACCTAATATTTTTTTATTGGGCTTGGGACGGATCAGCGATGCGAGGTCGCTTCGCATGCTCTTCTTTTTCTTTGAGCTCAGCACGCTGTCTTCTATTTTCACGGTGGCGCCGGTATACAAAGCATCTCCGTCAGGCACACTCTTCGTGATGTTGCACCCGGTAACGGCAACTGCTGCAGCTATCACCAGCAGTATATATATTAAGTGCCTGTTCATGGTTCTTTTTTCGTTGGTGTGGCCGGTTGTTCGTTGCTTTTCTTTTCCTCTTCCGCTTCCCGCTTCTTGCGGGCTTCTTCGCGGCGTTTCTGAATTTTTTTCTGCCGGAATATATCACGGAAGCGGTTGTAGTCAAGTGTGATGATGAAACCAACACCTGTTTCTATTATATATCCTTCGATCACACCCTGGTATTCATTTTTGCGGTAAGCACGCAGGCGGTAACGACCATCTTTACTCAACCTGTAATCCACGGCAATATTGCCGGCGATATTGCTCGACTGCTGGTTGGAGTTGGCGGGTCCTTCCAGTTCGAAGTTGCTGCCCACGCTTACCGTCAGCCTGTCATTGAGCAATCGTTTTGACAAGCCCACATTCAGATCCGTACGGTCGGCACGCTGACCAGTGGTATAGTCATCCGATGATTGTACGTCAAAGTTCAGATCCACACCTTGTACCAGGTCGGAAGCCAGGCGGTTCAATTGCTCCGTCATCAGTTTACTTACACTCTGACGCGCAAGTGTACCGGCATTGATCGAGTTGCTGGTGTTAAACGGATTTTCGGCAATGAAACGATTCAGCAGCAGCAGGGCGAATACCTGTTTATTCATTTCCGCTTCATCCTGGCGCAACTGATCAAGCTTATTTCGTACGGTGGAAATGATATCGTTGGACACCACATAGCTTTTGTTGTCCGGTAATACAATGTCAAATTTGATAGTGGGTTTCAGCAGTTTGCCCGTCATCATCAGTTTTACATCGAACGGTAATTTCTGCAGGTAGGTATTCCGTTCGTTTGAACCCACGTCATCGCCCAGTTGACCTTTCACAAGGTCCAGCGGTGCGGTGTTGGCTATATATACCGCGGTGATGTCCACGGTGGCATCCGTAGGTTCTCCACCCCAGATCAGTTTGCTGCCTTTCTGAATATTGAACTTGCGCCTGATACCGTTGAACGAAAGTTCATACGCACCGTCTTCCAGTTCGTAGCTACCCGCCAATGTAATGTCACCACCGGGATCGATGGTCGTATTCAGGGAAGCTTCACCTTTCACATTGAGGAAGTCACCATTGCCTTCATCCACGATCAGTGTAAGGTCGGCGGCTTTGTCGATTTCTATATTAATAGAAGCTTCCATTCCACGAAGACTGGTTGTGTTCATGGAATCATAGGCCGCGAGGAAGAGTGAATCGGTCAGCGGCGCATCCATGTCTACAAATTCCACCACACCTTCGCGGTCAACTACGCCGGGCTCGGATTGCGGCAGCACCACGGTCATTTTTGTTTTTTCATTTACTTTAAAACGGCCATCCACCTGTGGTGCGGTAGCCGTTCCTTTTACATCGAGATCAGCGTCGAAATACAGTTGGCCATAGAAAAGTTTATTATCCTTTTTCGTGCTGTTGAGTGCACGGAAGTTTTTGGCGTTGATGTTCAGATCCAGTTTGTAAGTGGTAAAGTCGCTGGTGGCGGCAAGCCCGTCGATCACGAGTTGATTGTTCAGTGAATCGCGAACCTGGAAGCGGTTGAAGCGGATACCTTGTTCGTTTACCTGCAATTTTTCCTGGTCGATACGGAAATAGTTGTTCAACATTGACAGGTTGAAACCGACCTTATTAAAATTAAGATCACCCCGTATCGCAGGTTGGCTGATATTTCCCGTAACGCGGAACTGGCCGCTCACATCACCGCTTGCTTCGCGGATCGCACCATCCGACAAAGCCTGCGCCGTGGCCACTGGAAGTTTTCTTATGTCCAGCAACATATCTGCGGAGCTGGTGCTTACATTATATTCACCGGAAAGCTGTACATCGTTTCCGCGACCGGTGATCGTTATATCCGCCTCGTAGACTGATGCTGATTTATTGGAAACTTTCGCTGCTACATTGCCAACCGTATCACCTTTGAGTTTGAGATCGGCTATCTGCAGGTCGGCCGTGAACAGCGGTTCGGTCATGATATCTTTTACCTGTGCTGTGCCATTCAGCAATCCATCAACCAGGGATGAATCCGTTTCCACAAAACCGGTAAGCGTGGAAAGATGGAAATTTTTAAAGCTCACATCCAGCGGAGCGCCCGGATCAGGTGTGGCACTGTTAATCAGCAATTCCTGTCCGTTGCGTGACAGGCGGAAATTTTGTGCGAGTATTCCATCATTGCCATAGCGCAACCTATTATCCGCTGGCACCGACCATTTATCATAATTCAGCAACAGATCATCCGGACGAAGCGTTATTTCATAGGTTCCGTTTTCCGGCTGGCGCAGCAGTGCAGAAAGATTGTAGCGGTCTTTGGATTCGCTGTCTTTTAAATTCAAGGTAAAGTCTGCCTCGTTATTTGAAAGGCGCGCATTCACTTTTGTGGCAAACAACTGGATGGTGTTTCCGCTGCGGAAGCCGGATACATTCGCGTCGATATTGATGGCGGTATCACCCGCGGCCGCTGTTACTTGCAAACCACTGATAGAATTGGTACCAAGTTCGATAACGGGCGCGGTAAGTTTTGCTTCCCATCCTTCGTTATTGGAAAAACGGCTGCGCAATTGTACTGAATCCAATCTTTTCAGATCCGGCACAAATGCCCGGATCAGCGGCGCATCCACGATGTCTGCTTCCAATCTGAAATTATAAACCAGTGAAGAATCCGTTGCGGCTTTGGTGCTGTCTTTAACAGAGAAATAAGGTTCGATCGCCTGGCTGATGATATCGCCCATTTGCGTAAGCTTATAATTTCCTTCGAGCCGTGCCTGTATCGCGCCGGCATTGAGGCGTACGTAACGTCCGCTGTCGTTGCTTCCCGCATTTAGACTAAGTGTATCGAGCTGGATCCGTTCTTCTTTCTGTACTAATAGTGCTTCCGTCATCAGCAATTGACCTTCGAGACTGTCGGGATTTGTCGAAGGAAAATCGGCCGTGATTTTTCCCCGGTAAATAAGTTTGTCGCTGGTCAGGTGCAGTTCCTGCGCTTTGATGCTGTCAATCATCGTCTCGAGTTGCACCGAGGGATATTCTTTCGACAGATCGGCTTTGGCCTGCAATGCGAGATGAATATTCGGATCCTGTATGCCAGCCTGGATATCGACCTGCTGATTGGCGATGCTGCCGGTCAGTTTGAGATTTTTATAATTGTACTTCTTGAATACGGCCTGGTGCAACTGACCATCGATGGTTGCATTCGCCGTCTGCTGATCGTAGCCGGTTCCTTTAATACGGAAGTCTGCCGTAACGGGTCCAAGCGTTTCTTTATCCTGTAATAACGTACCGAGGTCGAGCCTTTCTGTTTTTACCAGCAGATCATAACGGGCGCGGGCTTTGTCGGTCAATGAAGAAGCGGTACCACTCACGTGCGCATTGCCGAGATCGGTGCGGAGGTTGAGATTGGTTTGTACCTGCTGCATCGAACCTTTAACATTACCGGTAAGATTGAAACTACCCGGAACAGTGATCGATGCAGGCAATGTGCCTTTGGGTAACAACCTGTTCAGATCGCGGCGGGAGCTGCTCAATGTATTGATCACAAGATCCGCCGACATTTTATCCATATCCGGCAATCCTTTTACCACACCACGCACATCCAGTTTTGTATCGGAAGCGCCCTGCAATTGCAATGCATCGATCCGCAGATCGGAGATTTTTCCTTTGAGGCGGCTATTGACCAGCCAGGTGGCATTCGGGTCGGCAAACGCAGGTTGCTTGCGCAGGTCGGGGACAAAAGTCAATACATCCTTCACCCAAATCTTGCTGTTTTCCAGGTTGAGGTCGAGGTTCATTTGCCCGATATCTTCTTTCAATGCATCCAGCGAAGGATAACTGATCTTCGCATCGCGGCGAAGTACAGTGCCGGGTGTTTGCAGATAGAGATCGGAAAGGAATGCGCCTGTGGATGTATAGGCAAATGTTGTTTTCAGTTCCTGGAGTTCGAAACCCTCCTGTTCTTTTAGTTGTGCTTTTAAAATCTTACCGGCGATGCTGTCATCACTGAAAACAAAATTATCCGCGTGCAGCGTAAGCGGGTTAACGTGCAGGTGTGCATAGTCCATTCCGCTGGTGGCGCGGGTATTATTGTCGTTGTCGAAAGCGATATTGTTTTCATCGAGACGGATCTTTTTCGCGCGGATCACCCAGCCGGCTTCTTTCTGGCTTTCAGCTTCCTGCTCTACTTCGTTCTCCACCACTTTTGCAGCTTGCGTTTTTCCAAGACGGATGGCCGCTGTTGTTTGCGCAAGTGTAAGTTCATCTACCACCACTTCTTTGCGCACCATGTCTATTTTGTCGGGACGCAGCAATAATTTACCGAGGTCGAGGTTTGCATAGAAGGCGGAAACATCATTTCTAAAATCAACCTTGATTTTGTCGAGTGCTATCTCATCCACCAATATCTGCATAGGTGGTGCCGGCTCCTGCGCTTCGGCCATATCTTTTGCCGGCGGATCGGGTGTGGCCATCGGTTTGGTCTGGTACACACGAGCGGTGAGTCCGTTGAGATTTACTTTGGGAATGCGGTAAATATTCAGCCCCGGATCAAGTTCCTCGATGCGCGTATCGAAATGCGCTAGCCATGCTTCCACATCGTTGCCGGTAACAACATCTTTGTACACCAGCCGGATATTATCCAGCACCACTTTTTTGATGGGAACCGGCGACGAAGAACTGGTGTCGGTTTTTTCTTTGGGTTTATCGCTGGGGGTAACGAAGGCGTCGATGATGAACTGAAAGTTGAAGGTAGTGTCGGGTAATTGGCGTTTTACTTTTGCGGTGAGGTCTTCGAGCTGCACCTGGTTGATCATGAGATCACCGAAAATCAGGTCCACAATGCTCACGTCTACTTTTATTTTTCCACCGTACAGCAGGGTGTCCTGTTGCCTGTCTTCCACATACACATTTTCCAGTACTACTTTTTTGGTGAAATTAATGTACAGCCTGCCGATGCCGACTTTGGTATCCAGTTTCTTTTCGAGGTAATTAACGGCTTGTTTGCGGATAAAATTCTGAACGGGCGGAGTCTGGATCAGGATGATCAGCAGGACAATGAAAAGAAACAGGAAAAGGAGCGTCTTCCAGACCACCCTTAGCAGTTTCTGCCAGAAATTCCTCTTCTTTTTTGGTTGCTCCATTCAGTAAGTCCTACTCAAGTTTTAGGGCGCCGCGGGACAGAAAATTCTGTCCGTAAAATGTTAACTCAAAATAATAGAAAAAACCGTGCTACACTGCTTCTATCCGGTCATAATCAGGCAATGAGGCCGGAAATCCACGAGCCGGTAATTAGTTCGCTATGAAATAGTTGCTTTTCCTCCACATTTGCTATCTTTCTCCCCCTAAACGCTTGTTTGCATGATGCGTACAAAAATAGCCGGGATCGGCATGTATGTACCCGAAAATGTGGTAACCAACGATGATCTCACTAAAGTAATGGATACTTCGGATGCCTGGATCCAGGAACGGACCGGCATCCGGGAGCGGCGTTTCGCCACAAGGTTTGAAGACACCACAGCCACGATGGGCGCCGAGGCTGCCCGCCGCGCCATGGAGCGGGCCGGTGTTACGGCCGCCGATATCGATTTTATCATTTTCGCCACCCTTAGCCCTGATTATTATTTCCCCGGTTGCGGTGTGCTGGTACAACGCCAGCTCGGCATGGGAGAAATTGGTGCGCTGGATATCCGCAACCAGTGCAGCGGATTTATATACGGTTTAAGCATCGCCGATCAGTTTATCAAAACCGGCATGTATAAAAATATCCTGCTCATCGGTTCTGAAACGCATTCCTATGCGCTCGATTTCAGCACCAGGGGACGGAATGTATCGGTTATTTTCGGAGACGGTGCAGGTGCCGTTGTACTGCAACCAACCGATAATCCCAACCAGGGAATCCTGAGTACGCATTTGCACAGTGATGGCAATGATGCCGAATCGCTGAGCATGCCGAATCCGGGGTTTCATGGAGGAAAACTTTGGGATAAAGTAAAACCTGCGCAGCCCGATCAGCCCTATGGAGGTATGTTCATCACGCAGGATCTGCTGGACAAAGATGATCTGTATCCGTACATGGATGGTCCGGCGGTATTTAAGAAAGCAGTGGTGAAATTTCCCGAAGTAATCCGCGAAGCGCTGACAAAAAACCAATTGACCGCAAAAGATATTTCCTTGCTGATACCGCACCAGGCCAATCTCCGTATTGCACAATTTGTGCAGCAGGAATTGGGATTATCGGCAGAACAGGTACATAACAATATCCAGCGTTATGGCAATACCACTGCGGCTTCGGTGCCTATCGCATTGTGTGAGGCATGGGAATTGGGGAAAGTAAAAGAAGGAGACCTGGTATGCCTGGCCGCATTTGGCAGTGGATTTACCTGGGGCAGCGCCCTTCTCCGGTGGTAAATGCAACCTGTTGCGGACAACTATCTTCTAAACAATATGAAAAAGCACCGCTTTCTGCCCCTTATCCTGATTGCCGCACTTTTTTCCTGTGCGCAAAGCCGAAGCACTGCTGCATCGCAGGAAGAAAAACGCGCAACCATGGATACATTAGCCAAACCTTATTGGGAGATAAGCCTGGGAAAACAAACCGTTCTTAAATCCCGCGAAGAAAACAAAGAAAGCAACCAGGTTGTGCTGACAAAAGATAAGTTGCAGCAAAGTCTGACCATAGCTTATTACGACGAAGATCCTTCCTTGTATATCCGCTCCATCATGATCACGAATGCGGAAGGCAATACGGTTTTCCGCAAAGAAAGCGTTACGCAGTTAACGATCTCCGCAAAAGAATTTGCCGCGCTCTGGCAAAACAATACCACGCTTGAAATACAAACCTTCGGCATGCCCAGCGATCCGGAGCTCGCGGCAAGAGTTCGCCTCAGACCGCGACATTTGTGTACTTTTGTGCTCCGTTAAAAAATGGAACGCAAAATAATTTACATCATCAACCCGATATCGGGTACTGGTGGCCGCCGCAATCTTCATAAAATTGTCGAACGTCGCAGCAACGAAGCAGGTATTTCTTTCCAGATATTTCCTTCGGTTGAAAGTGGTGATTATGGTTTCCTGAAAAAAATTATTGAAGAAGAACAGGTCACCGACATTGTGATCGCTGGTGGTGATGGCACCGTAAGCCAGGTGGTCGGCAGCCTGCATAAAACAGGCGTCAACTTCGGCATTATTCCCTGCGGTTCCGGTAACGGGCTGGCGCTCGCCGCCGGTATTTCCAAAAAAGCAGATAAAGCGCTCGATGTTATCTTCGCCGGCCACAGCGAACCTACCGACGGCTTCGTACTGAATGGACAATTTGCCTGCATGTTGTCGGGACTGGGTTTCGATGCAAAAGTGGCACATGATTTTGCGAAGCAACCCAAACGCGGACTAAGTACCTACATTAAACAGGTCTTCCGCAATTTCTTCCATGCGAAAAGTTATCGCTTCCGTATTACGTCGGAAAAAAAGCAGCTCGACATTGAAGCATATTTCATCAGCATTGCCAATGCCAATCAATTCGGCAATCATTTTACCATTGCTCCCAAAGCCAGTCTTTCTGACGGCCTGCTCGATATCGTGATCATGGCGAGTCCGCACAAACTTGCTGTTCTCTGGCAAACCATGCAACAGGTAGGCGGCTTTACGCCACTGAAAGACCCTTCGCAGATCAATCCCAAAAAAGGGGTCATTTATTTCCAGACAGAAAAAATCAGCATCGAAAATCTTTCACAGGCACCGCTTCACATAGATGGCGATCCCGCAGAAACACCCGATACCATAGAAGTGAAGGTGAAGAAGCAGGTTTTCAGGTTGTTGAAACCGAAGGCATAATGTGTAAATGTGCCCTTCGTGCCGAAGGGGCCATGTGTAAATGTGAAAATGGTTTGCGTATTCATATCTGAGTCGAGCTGGCTGTATGTAAGGATTAATTTCTCACATTTCCACATGGACCCGGCTTCGCCGGGCACACTTACACATTATCTCTCCCTCATCGCTTTCATCACTTCCGCAAAAGCATCCTGGTTACGCGGCGTATAAATTGAATTGATGATATCGTTGCGTTCGCGCTGGCTGAGGTGAAAGTTAAGCGCCGCTTTGTTTTCTTCTTTACTTGCGGAATACTGAAACAACACTTTACGTAATTGCCTGCGCGCATTGTCGCTGTAATAACTCAACAGGTCGTTTTGTGAATATTCCATCATTTTAAACCAATTGTGCTGCAGCAGTAAAAATGGTTTGGTAGCATGATCGCTGATATCGTCGGAAAGATAAGGGGCATCCCAACCGCCGGGATTGCGGTCGCGGATCTGCATCAGCAATACACCGCGCGTATTCTCTCTTATCCAGTCATCAAATTGTGCCAGAAACCGTAAAGATGTTTCCTGGCCGTAGTTATCGCGCAGCCCGGCGTCCATTACATCGATCACCGGTTCGCAGGGCAGCCACACATTGGGTAATACAATGGGAAATGTTGCATTCATCCGCAGCGCCGTGAGCATACGCAGGTTGTAGGGATCCTGGTTTTTGAAAAATGCGGTAAAGTCGATTACATCCGGGTCCATCTGCGGCATGCGCGTGCTGTCCTGCCAGCCTTTCATCATGAAACTTACCGGCTGTGTGCTGATCAGCATTTTGCGGCTGTCGCGTGTGACAACAGAGTTGTAAAACATCAGTGGGATGTTGGCCTCACGTTCATCCTGGAAATAATCTTTCAATTGCCGGTCGAGTAAGCCATATGTATTGGCATTCAGTTTTTGTTCGAATGCGTAGCCGCGGTCTTTTACATAATTATAAGGGCCTATGCGGAACTTTTGCGCCGGCGCAATAAGATCCCTTGCAACAAATGAAGAGAAAATAGCATTCAGCAAATCACCTGAAATATTTTCAACATAGCGGCGGTCCTGGAGATTGACATTTTCTCCGGCGCGTTTACGCCTGTACAATTCCCGGAAATACGTGGCGCCGATCATACCGCCCGATGCGCCGGTGATCAGAAATGTCTGCCGCATCAACTGGCCTTGACTCAGGCTGTCGAGTTGTTGCAGTACGCTCATCGTAAATGCCGCGGCGCGGTGTCCTCCGCCACTCGTAACGATTACGATCATCAACGGCTTTTTTTCCTGTTGTTTCTTTTTCCAGGATTCAAGAATGCGCAGCATGTTGCGGCGGTCAGCTTCTACTTTATCCGGCGTGCAGATCGCCAGCAGTCCTTCACGCGAATACGAAGGACGTTCTGTGCTTTCCTGGTGGTAATTCAATCCGTATGCCTTGTTACGCGGATCGATCCAATCTATTTTATAAAGAAAATTAAGCAACAGGATAAGTGCCGCCAGGTAAGGAATGCTCCAGCTTTGCAGGAAATAAGAAAATGCGCCGGCCACACCGATCAGGATGGAAAAGAAAATCGTGATGCTCGCCGCGGCCGGTATCTGGAAAAAAGGGGAATCAAGAAAAAAGCCGATGCCGATCAAAAACAGGAACGCCGCAAACACGGAAAGAATGGCCGCAAAGTGATGCCGTTTGAAAAGCGAATCGACAAAATCACGTGTATAGTGACTCACGTTTCGACAGGGACGCAGCTTCCACGGCGATTCAAAATACCATTCGGTACGGATGAGACTATAATCTACCACTACTTCTTTCTCCGGCCGCAGGTGTGTGATGTATTCGCCGGGCTTATTGATCAGCGGCGTCATTTGCCGCAGAATATTACGGTCGGCACGAAAAAAATAAAAGAAAGAGGCTACGAGAATAAATAACAATCCACTGAGAAATCCGCCGGCCATTACCAATAATTCTGCATTACTGATCAGTTCCAGGTGGTGGGTAAATTGATAGGCCCTTATACCGTAGAAAATCAGGAATGCCAGCGGCAGGATGGAATTATTGATGCAATATTTAAGAAAAGGATTAGTGGTGGCAGCGAGAAAACGGAAGTTGCGGCTGAAAAGAATGAAGGTGCTGATATTCCAGCTCATGATAAACATGCCCACGGCAATACCCACTAGCGCAAAACTGATGGAGTTCACATTTCCCAGGTACTCCGGTGCCAGGTATAATGAGTCCGCACCGAAGGTTTTCATGAAACCTCCGTTGATCGTGCTGAACAGAATAAACCAGAACAGGAGCAGTACCTGGTATTTTCTGAAATGCAGAAACAATAATTGTATGGGAAATGAGTAGATAAAACCCCGCAGCCAGGCCTTCATAATATTGCTTCAGTAAGCAATAAAAGTACTTATTTCAATTGCAAACGAAAAGAAAAAAGCGTGATCGAAAGAATTGATGCGGAAAGCAGATGCACAGGCTGCATGGCAGCAGGCATATGAAAAAAATACATCACGAGTCCTGCACCCAGTACGATAACGGTAACGGCCAGCATCAATGCCCTGTGCCCTGCGAGTAAAGCATAACTGCGCGACTTCCACCACAACCAGCCGATGCTCAGCACAACGAGCCATGAAAGGCTTCTATGCACTAGAAACATAATATCAAGATTATTGAGCCAGAGCTCGCGGTGTTCGTAGCCGAGCGGTTTGGAAACTTCGTCAATCTGTTCACGTACATCCGTACCGAGCACGATCTGCACGATCACCAGCAGCAATACAGCGATAGCACCTTTTTTCAAAACGGGTGAAGCGATAGCGCGTTGACCTTTGAGTAAGGTGAGAATGATGACGGGTACGGCTGCAATGACCAGCGCCACGAGCATGTGGGTGGTGATCTTGACGACGGCAAGGTTGGCATCGACTACCCGTTTACCTAACCAGCCCTGGAAGCCTGTGGCCAGCAGCATAAAAAGCGACCACCAGAAAATGGCGGGGCGTGTGCGGAAGAAACGGCGGAAACTCCATACGAGATGGATGATGCAGAAAATGCCGAGCAGCGCACCGAGGTAGCGGTTCACCGATTCGATCCAGGTATGAAGCGCATTGAACGTATGATCGATGTCCTGTTTGCGCAGGTATTTTTCATAATCCGCGGGAAGATCTTTCACGCTGGTGGGAGGTATCCAGCGACCAAAACAGGTAGGCCAGTCGGGACAACCCATTCCGCTTTGCGTGGTGCGGACCACACCGCCGGCCAGGATGACCAGGAAAATCATTATCAACACAAACCAGGTGTAGCGGGTATAACTGCGATTGCCATTCATAAGCAGGTGCAAAGTTAAACCCGCCTGTAATATTTCCACAAATTCTTTTGAACGGAAAAAAATGCGGAACTTGCCGTTGAATGTTGAAACGTTTTCATACGAAACACTTGCTGGAAGCGGGTTGCGACGAAGCCGGAAGGGGTTGTTATGCAGGTCCGGTGTTTGCGGCGGCGGTCATGTTGCCACCTGATTTTCGTCACCCTTTGCTGAACGACTCCAAACAGGTAGCTCCCGAAGACCGCGAAATGCTTCGTGTGGTCATCGAAAAAAAAGCGGTGTGTTACGCTGTTGCCCGTATCGACAGCGAAGAAATCGATACCATCAATATTCTGAAAGCCTCGTTCAAAGCCATGCATCTCGCACTCGATCAATTGTCGATACGTCCGCAGTCATTGCTGATCGATGGCAATCGTTTTACACCTTACCAGGACATTCCCCATCATTGCATCATCCAGGGCGATGGATTATATACCAGCATTGCGGCGGCGAGTATTCTTGCCAAGACTTACCGCGATGCCTATATGTTACAACTGCACGAAGAGTTTCCACACTATCAATGGAACAGCAATAAAGGCTACGGCACGCTCGCACATCGACGCGCTATTGAAACGCATGGCATTTGCCAGTATCACCGCAAAAGTTTTAATATTCTTCCTAAGCAGATGGAGCTGTTCAGGGAGGCGGAAGCCAAACAGCCGTTGTAAGTATTAAGTTATAAGTAAAACATCCGGCATCAGACGCTTCCAACTCCCTGGTTCGTGTATACGCCATAATTTCATTCTTAAACGTAATGGCGGCGTGAGGTAGAAGGTAGCGCCCTTGTTGGTCTCCCGACCAACAAGCAAGAGTCCGGTTGCTTTGATAGGTTAAGGCCAACTTCCTGCATAACTCAACGATGAGCAGGCCCGTTGGTCTGGAGACCAACGGTGGCGTGATGTCGGATATACACGAACCAGTGGACTCAATTCACGATTCACCATTGACGATTCACGATGTTAAAGTTTCCTTATCAGCTAAACGTCGATAAAAACCCGCTGTCATACTACTGCAAACCGATTTGATTCACCTAAAAAAGTAGCTATGAAAAAGATTTTATTCCTGTCGCTTTCGCTGGTATTAATTACCGCTTCTGTATCTGCGCAAGGTCCGCGTGATCGTGTTAATCGTGATCGTGTTGTGCAGGGGCATCGCAGCGGAGCGTTGACCCGCGGAGAAACGCATCATCTCGTCCGCCAGCAACAACACATCAACCGCACCGAAAGAATGGCGCGCCGCGACGGACACGTAACACCGTATGAAAGACATAAAATCCGCAAGATGAAAAAACATCACAGCCGTGAAGTGTACCGGTTCAAACATAATCGCCGCCACCGTTAAAAGAAAGCACCGCCCTTGGGCGGTGCTTTTTGATGTGGAAATGTGCCCGCCTCCGGCGGGGTGCGGAAAGGTGAAAATCGACACCTCACATATAACTTAAAACTTATTACTTATTTACTTATTACCTATTGCCTCACTCATTCCATTCGCCCGCTCCCTGTCTTATCAATTCATACGACGGACCGGTGCAATCAATGATCGTTGACGGGGTAATTCCACCAATGCCTCCATCCACAACGATGTCTACTTCATTGCCGAAATTTTCCTGCATGATCTCGGGGTCAGTATAATCTTCGACCATATCACCCGGCAGTGAGGCGCTGAGAATAGGCCGGCCCAGGGCCGCCGTAATGGCCAATGCAATGCGGTTGTCGGGAATACGCAGGCCAATCGTATCTTTTTTGCTCTGTAAAATTTTCGGCACCATCTTACTGGCAGGCAGGATAAATGTATACGGCCCGGGAAGATATTCCTTTAACAAACGGAAAGTAGAAGTCGGCATCTGCTTTGCATATTCACTCAGGTGACTGAGATCGTTGCAGATAAACGATAATTGCGCCTTTTTCGGATCTACCTGTTTGATACGGCAGATCTTTTCCACCGCTTTATGTTGCAGGATATCACAGCCAAGTCCATAAATCGTGTCAGTAGGATAAATAATGATGCCGCCCTGCTCCAGTGTTTCCACTATTCGGCTGATCAGGCGGGGTTGCGGATTATCGGGATGAACAGATAATAACATAGCTTGAAATTACAACCGATTTTGTAAAAATTTTTCTTAAAAAAACAGATCAATAAGGCTTTCCTATCTTTGTACGTACGGGAAAAGTCAAAATTCAAAAGTAAAAAGTCAAAAACAATCCCGGAATCACCAGCTCATTTATCATCACTGCAAGCTTTTAATTTTGAATTTTGCCTTTGACTTTTGAATTATTTTAAATCACTGTCATGCAATTGAAGCCGGTTACAACAGTTGATTCCATTTCGCAGGCCGTCTTTAAAAAGGATTTTTATAATAGTGGACAACCTCTGATCATAAAGAATTTATCACACGATTGGCCTGCCTATACAAAATGGAACTGGGATTATTTCAAAGCGCTGGTAGGCGACCAGCGCGTTCCGCTATACAATAACGTGAAAAGCGATGCCTACACGCCTATCAACACAGCCGACGATTATAAAACATTCGGTGAGTATATCGACATGATCAGGCAGGGGCCGGCGGGATGGCGGATTTTTCTCTTCAACATTTTTGATCACGCACCGCAACTCACAAAAGATTTCACCTGGCCGGAACACCTGATGAAGGGTTTTGTAAAAAAATACCCGATGCTGTTCACAGGAGGAGCGACCAGCATTACCCATATGCATTTCGACATCGACATGTCGCATATTCTCCATACACAGTTTGCCGGTAGAAAACGTGTTTTGCTTTTTCCTTACGAAGAACAACACAAGCTTTACCGCAAACCTTTCGAGGTATTAAGCCTCGCTGATTTTTCCCATTATTATAAAGGTAACGGCACTCCCGACTACGAGAAATTTCCTGCGCTAAAACTCGCCAATGGATTTGAAACAATATTGGAACACGGCGACACTTTGTTTATGCCGGCAGGCTATTGGCATCACATGGAGTATATCGACAGTGGATTTGCCATGAGCCTTCGCGCTTTACAACCCTCACTCGCAGGCAAACTCCGCGGTGCATGGAACCTCTTTGGTATGCGCAGCATCGACACGCTCATGAAAAAAACCGTTCCCAAATGGTGGTATGAGAATAAGCAGAAGAAAGTGTTTCAGTATGCAGAAGCGGAGCTGAAGAGATCAATTTGATGATTTGAAAATTTGAAGATTGCTGAGTTCAATAGATAAGTGCAATTTTTGAAAACAAAAGAAAAAAGCTTTT